>JBBQPZ010000004.1:0-207837 GCA_038216655.1 Fimbriimonadales bacterium | reverse complement strand
ACGGTTTGGCCGGGATTGGAATTGCCTGTTCAATCGAAGTTGTTTCCCGGCAAACCGTGCGCTGTAATTACCACTCGTGCGTAGGAGCACGGCTTGCCAGGACGCATTTCCGGTTTCCCAGGCATGGCCAAGCCGTGGCACCGCGAGGAACACGACAAATGAAGCTTGACGCACTACTGAGTAGGCTGGCACAGTTCATTTGTCTTCTTCGGACTCATTGTCCGGGCTTTTTTTGCAGCCGTGTGTCCCCGTTCATGTAGTTCCAATTTCGGTTCTGGGGATCCGGGGTCCTTCGACTCGTAAGCTCGCTAAGGATGACGGATAGATAAGACAAATGAACGGTGTCCGCCTACTCAGTAGGCTGTGAAGCTTCGTTTGGATCGTCATCCAGTACGGTGTCGATGAGCCCTAGCGAGTCGACGCAGTCGAAGGATCATTGACTATGCCTCCGACTTAGCGAACCGGCGCGCAGAGAGTCGGGACTGGACGGACGATCCTTCGACTTCGCTGCCTTCGCGGGGGCTCGGCGCTTCGCTCAGGATGACGGTCAAGACAGACAAATGAAGATTGACAGCCTCCTCAAAATGACGGCGTGGGAAAATCGAGCGGCACCGCAGGGACCTACTTTCGCCCGTTGAAATCCACGTCGATCAACTGATCCACCGCCACCCTCCGAACTTTCTGCGTCCGCTTTCCGGGCCAAAGGATCTCCAGGTCCACACGACCCTTGAACTCGCCCAACCCGAAGTGGAGGCAGAGGTCGTTCTGATTCCCCTCGCCGGTACCGGCTTCGATCTGGCGAGTGAACGTCTTGCCGCCAACCTTGATCCGAACCTGGGTTCCGACCGCCGAGCGATTGACGAACTTCCCGTCGCCGTGGAGCCGCACCTCGAGCCAGTGGCCGGTCGTGCCCTGATTCACAAACAGGTGTCCACCCGAGACAAAGTCCAGGTGGCCGTCGTGATTGAAGTCCGCCCAAGCCGCCTGATAGGTGGCTCCGATCTTGGCGACCTTCGCGGATTCGGTCACGTCGACGAACTTGAAGTCGCCCTCGTTCCGGAAGAGACCAGGGAAGTTGACTTTCCCAAACGAGGCGGTTGCGTAGACCGTCGTGAAGAACAGATCGAGGTTGCCGTCGTTGTCGAAGTCGCCGACTGCGGGGGAGGCGTACGACTCCTGGTAGAACACCCCACAGGTCCCCTTGTCCTCAAACTTGAACCCCGTCTTGGGGCCAAGATTGCGTAGGAAGCGAGACTTGGGTTGGTCGCCACGCGTGTCGACGTGAGCGAAATTGCCCGCGAAGAGGTCGATCGCGCCGTCGTTGTCGAAGTCGCCCCACGCCGCGCCAATCGAGTGACCGCCGTCGAATCCGGGTGAGGTTGCGACGACGTTGTACTCGGACGCGGCATCGCGGAAGTTGCCCTTCCCGTCGTTGAAGCGGAGCACGTTGTTCTGCAGCCGGTAGTTCGAGACGTACACGTCGAGGGCCCCGTCCTGATTGAAGTCGCAAGCCGTGATGCCGCGCGAGCGGTACCTCGACTCGGACCAAGCGAGGCGGAATCCCTTGCCGCCCTCGTTCATCAAAATCATGTTGGGATAGGTGATGTCTTTGTCCCAATCTTCATAGCCGCCGATGTAGAGATCAGCGAAACCGTCTCCGTTGAAGTCTCCCCAGCACGCCCCGCGCGACACCGTCGGGGGCAGTTTGGGGAGCGGCGCGATGTCGAATCCCTTGCCCTGACGGTTGTGATAGAGGGCCATGCTTGACCACGAGAACAGGTCGACGTAGCCGTCGTTGTCATAGTCGGCGGCCACCACGTTGTTTGCGTCGGCGAACTTGACGAACCCTTTGCCCTGCACGTTGCGCCAGACGGCACCGGAAGAGATCAGGTCGACCCAACCGTCGTTATCGACATCTACCCAGCAGGCCGCTTCACCTCCCAAGGTGAGTCCGAGAGCGGCGGTTCGGTCCTCGAACATCACGGCTGGTGCAGGGAGCAAACTTAACGCGCATAGGCAGGCCAGCATCTTGTCCTGAGTTTGCCTTAGAATGACCATTGAAGGTGCCGATTACAGAAGTGCAAGTCTTCTCGGCAAACCGTGGCACCGCGAGGATCTCAGATTTTCTTTGCGGTCAGCTCAAAGGGAAGGCCTATGAAATTCCGCACCACGCTTTTTCTCGCCGGTAAGACGGCGACCGGCATTGTCATTCCACCCGAGGTCATCGAAGGCCTCGGCGCTGGGAAGAGACCGCCGGTGACGGTGACGATCAACGGGGTCACGCACCGAAATACCGTGGCCGTGATGGGTGGTGACTACATGGTGGGGGTGAGCGCGGAGCGTCGAGAACTGCACGGCATTAAGGCGGGCGATGAGATTGAGGTCGAGCTACTGCTGGACACTGAACCCCGCGTTGTCGAGGTGCCGGAAGCGCTTGCAAAGGCGCTCGACGCGGAGCCCCGCGCGAAGGCGGTCTTTGAATCGCTGTCAAAGAGCCGAAAGCAAGACTACACGTTGCCCGTCGAGACGGCCAAAACTGGCGAGACTCGCCAACGACGGGTCGACAAGGCGATCTCGGACTTGTCGGCCAAAGCAGGCTCGACCTAGTTTCGCGAGATACTTCGCTGCAGGGTCAGATCGAGTAGCCGGATAATCGTGGCGATGGCCAGAAGGAGCGCGCCCCCCACGGCAAATACGGCGGCGTTAATAATCGTCGTCATGACCTTGACGACACTGCCATCCTGAAGGCCGCTACTCGCGGTCCCCACCCAAATTACGGTGACAAGTCCGAGAATCCATAGGATGACGCCGAGAACCGTTAGCAGACCTGGCAGCCAAGCGGCCGCCGGCACGCGACCTTGCGGTCGAAACTGGGCGGGCGGGGCGCTCATGGGCGGCAGGTTTACGAAGTCCGGTTGAATTAGGGCGGGCCCGGCCTGGCCTGCGCCACACGCGGGGCAAATCGCAGATCCCTGGGGAATGCTGGATTGACATTGAATGCATGGCACGCTTTGCATGCCTAGATGGTAACAGCAAACCGCGCCCATTGGAAAACCGTAGAACCAACGCATCTGATGCTGGGCAAAATTGTTGGCCGGGTGGCTACAAGAAGTAAATCCACCCGGCCAACTGTTTGCGGTCCTTCGATCCTTGCTAGTAGCTGTCCAGGGCCGTCGCGATCTTGGCGATCGTGGTCTTGGCGTTGCCGAACACCATGACCGTGTTGTCGTTCAGGAACAGTTCGTTCTCCACACCGGCAAAGCCCGGAGCCATACCGCGCTTGCAGACGATGACCGTCTTCGCCTTATCGACGTCCAAGATCGGCATGCCGTAGATCGGGCTTGTCTTGTCGTACCGCGCCGCCGGGTTGACGACGTCGTTCGCGCCGATCACCAGGACCACGTCGGTCTCGGAGAAGAGCGGGTTGATTTGGTCGAGCTCGTACAACTGATCGTAGGGCACGTCGGCCTCGGCGAGCAGGACGTTCATGTGGCCAGGCATGCGGCCCGCGACCGGGTGGACGGCGTACTTGACGTCGATTCCCATCGCCATCAGCTTCGCCGCCATATCCTTGACCTGGTGCTGGGCCTGAGCGACCGCCATGCCGTATCCCGGCACGATGACCACCGAGTTCGCGTTGGTCATGAGAATCGCCGCGTCGTCGACGGAGTAGCTCTTCGGCTGCTTGCCCGCCCCGACCTTGCTGCCGCCGGCAACGATGACGCTACCGACCGCGCCAAACAGAACATTCGCGAGGGAACGGTTCATCGCCGTACACATCTGGAGCGTGAGGATAAGACCGCTCGCGCCGACCAGACCGCCGCCGATGAGCAGGGCGGTATTCATCAGGACGAAGCCCGCGAGACCCGCCGCGCATCCAGTGAAGGAGTTGAGCAGGGAGATCACGACCGGCATGTCCGCGCCACCGATCGGCAGGACGCCGGAGACACCGAGCACGAGCGCCAGCACCACGAGGGAGATGAACGCCGCGACGGAGCTGCCCTGGAATCCAAGGATCGCGATTGCCAATGCGAGAAGAATAATGACGAGGAACAGGTTTACGACCTGCTGTCCCTTGAAGGTAATCGGTCGGCCCGGCAGGAGTTCCTGCAGCTTGCCGAAGGCGATCAAGCTTCCCGAGAAGCTCATCGAACCAATGATCGCGCTGAGCACGGTGGTGACGCGTTGGATCGGCTCGGGAGTTACTCCGGCGTGGCTGGTTTCAAGGAACTCGTACAGCGCGACCAACGTGACCGCACCGCCGCCGAGACCGTTGAGAAGCGCCACCATCTGAGGCACCGCGGTCATCTGAATCTTGCGGCCCGAGAACACCGCAAGCACCGAGCCGACGGCTACGGTGACGCCGATGATGACAAGGTTGCCCGGCTTGATCGCGGGATGGAACATCGTGGCGATCAAAGCTGCCGCCATGCCCGCCATCGCGACCCAGTTGCCCTTGCGGGCGGTGATCGGCGAGTTCATCAGCTTCAGCGAAAGAATGAAGCAGACGGCCGCCGCGAGATATGCAACGTCAATCCAGTCGCTGTTCACGAGGTCTTCTCCCGTTTCTTGCCGCGAAACATTTCGAGCATCCGGTCGGTGACCACGAAGCCGCCGACGACGTTCAGGGTTCCGAACATCACCGCGACGACGCCGATGGTGGTCATCAGAACCCCTTCGGCGGTGCCGAGGATGAGGAGACCGCCGACCAGGATAACTCCGTGGATGGCATTGGTCGCCGACATCAGCGGCGTATGGAGCGTCTGCGGAACCTTCGAGATGACCTCGAGGCCGACGAAGATCGCGAGGATGAAGATCGTGACGATGGCGATCAGGGTCATGGCTTCACCTCTTTCTCGGCCGCCATTCGCGTCGGGTCATGGCTGATCTTCCCTTCGTGGGTCACGAGTGTATCGCGGATGATTTGATCCTCCAGATCGAGCTTGATCGCCCCTTCGGGAGCGAGATTCAATAGGAACTCGGCGACGTTCTTGCTGTACATCCGGCTGGCGTCCGCCGCCATCTCGGAAAGCAGGGACGTCGGTCCGATCACGGTGACGCCGTCGACGTCCACCGTCTTGCCTGGCACCGTGGCCTCGCAGTTGCCCCCGTTGGGAGCGGCGAGGTCGATGATCACCGAGCCCCGGGCCATGCGCTTGACCATGTCTTTGGTGATCAGTACAGGCGCCGGACGGCCCGGGATCAACGCGGTGGTGATCACCACGTCGTTCTTGGCCATGCGGGTGGCGATTAGCTCGAGTTCCTTGACGTGGGTGTCCTTCGACACTTCCTTCGCGTAGCCCGAGGCGTCCTCGGTTTCATCCGAGACGATGTTCATCACCACGAAGCGTGCGCCCAAGCTTTCGACTTGCTCCTTGACCGCGGGACGGACGTCGAATGCTTCGACGATCGCTCCGAGGCGCTTGCAAGTTGCGATGGCCTGAAGCCCCGCCACGCCGGCGCCGATCACAAAGACCTTTGCCGGGGGGATCGTGCCCGCCGCCGTCATAAACATAGGAAAGAATTTCGGCAGGGCATTCGCCGCGAGCAGCGCGCCCTTGTAACCCGCAATCGTGCTCATCGCACTCAAGGCATCCATGCTTTGGGCACGGGTGATGCGGGGAATGAGATCAACGGCGAACGCCGTGATCCCCTTCTCGGCCATCTTGCCCACGAGCGGGAGGGCGGTTGCCGGGAAAAGAAAAGAGACCACAATGGTCCCTGACTTTAGGCTCTCGACCTCGGCGATGCTTGGGGCAGCGACGCGGAGTAATACCGACGCCTCTGCCGTAACATCGGCCGCAGTGGGGACAAGGGTGGCTCCTGCCGAGCGATAAGCTTCGTCGTCGAATCCTGCCCGGACACCAGCTCCGGATTCGATTGCGACCGCAAAGCCCTTCGCGACAAAGATCTTGACCGTGTCCGGCGTTGCCGCGACTCGGTACTCACCGTCTAACAGTTCTTTTACGATTCCGACCGTCAACTTCGATCAGCCTCCTAACAAAATGCAAGTTACCCAGTCTTGCAGTGGTCAGCCTCGCTGCACAATTCGTTCTGAAAACGGATATGTGCAAGTGTTTGAACTTGAAATATAGAAATAAGATGGTTTTAGGTGGATCGGCGTCCTGAATAATCATGACGTCAGGAGTGTCCGAAATGCCGTCTCGGCTTACTTCTTCGCGCTCTACTCGGTAGTTCAATGACGTGACGACGGCTCGGCAGTACTATGAAAGGAAGGCGCCCTGTCGCCCGAGGTCAACCGATGCTCCTAGGAATTCTTCTCGCGTCCGCCGTCTGCGCCCCCCCAATCATGTCCGCGCCTGTCCCCGCCGCCGATCCCAGGATCGTTTACGTGGGCCGCTTCGACTTCCGCAATGGAGCCACGTGCCAATGGTCGGCAAGCGAAGTTCGACTTAAGGTGAAGGGGACGACGCTCATCGCCTCGATCGTGGAAAAGGGCGAGGACCGCTGGCAGGTCGTTATCGATGGTCGGGCCGCCGAGGTCGTAGTCCCGACCGCAGGACGCGCGGGCTATACAGTCAACCTCGGGGCTAACGCAATCCACGATGTCCAACTCGTTAAGCGCACCGAAGCGTTCGTCGGAACCACCACCTTCCAGAACTTCGCTGTCCCTGGCGGGGCAATTCTCAAAGCCGCGCCCGCAAAGCGGCACCTTGAGTTCGTCGGCGACTCCATTACCTGCGGCTACGGCAACGAGGGGGCGGCAAAGGAAGAGCACTTCAAGCCCGAGACTGAGAACGCCTACCTGAGTTACGCGAGCATCGCGGCGCGCCAACTGAACGCGGACGTGACGATTCTCGCGTGGTCCGGTCGCAAGATGTGGCCAGACAACACGGTGCCCGAGATCTACGATCTCACGCTGCCCGCTCTGCCGGAGCCAAAATGGGACTTCCACGGCCCCGTGCCCGACGCGGTCGTGATCAACCTCGCGACGAACGACTTCGGAAAGGAAAATCCCGACGAAGCCAAGTGGACGGGCGCGTACGCGGCCTTCATCCGCCGCGTATGGTCGCACTATCCTAGGGCGCAAATCTACGTCGCGATGGGGAGCATGATGTCCGACGGCTGGCCGCCTGAGCACCGAGCCCTTAGCACGCTCCGCTCCTATCTCGCCCATCTTGTGACCCAGGTGAGCGACGCCCGGGTGCATCAGATCGAGTTCGACGTTCAGCAGGAGTCGGACGGCATCGGAGCGGACTGGCACCCGAACTTGCGGACGCACGCCAAAATGGCGGCTCGCCTCACCGCCGCGATTCGACGCGACTTACATTGGTGATTCGATCACTAGGCGTGGGGGGAGGCTTGTTCGCGTTGCGCGGGACCTTGCTCACGTGTGAACCACAGCCAAGCGGCCTGCTAGTAATGAGAGAATCGGTTGGAGTCGAAACACCCCGGGTCCACGGCACCCGATTGGAAGATTGGGCGGGGATCCGGGGTCCTTCGACTCGCAAGCTCGCTCAGGATGACGAGCTTTTGCGCGATGGGTTAGCCGTACAGCGTCGGGTTCTTCTTCCAGTCCTTCCCCTTGTCCCAACCCATATCGGTGACCCGCGGGCGACGCTCGCGGAGGCGCACCGACTCGATTCCAAGCAGGAATCCCGCCGACGCCGGGTTCTTGCCCACACATTCGAGGCGTAGCACGTGCTTCCCGACTTCCGGCCAGAAGTCGATCAAGGGAAACTCGTGGTTCTCCACTTCCTTGGAGTACAGGTCAATCGGGCCGCCCAGCTTGACGCCGTCCAGATAGGCCTGGTACTTGCCGAAGTCGTAGCTCGACGTCAGGTTCAAGACCACCCGTAGCGGCTCGGTTTTGTCGACGGTGACAGGGATCTCCATCCACGCCCCCTCCGCTTTGGTGGGTTGGTACAACACCTGGGCTCCATCGTAAAGATCGAGTTCCTGCTTCTGGACACTGCCTTCGCCATGGGTCTCCCCGTCGCGGGCATAGGTTGTCTTCCGTTCCAGGCTGGGAAGGCGGCGCTCCGGCCCGGATGGCGCTCGCTCGGCGAACGTCGGCTTGCCGGTCTGGTACCAGAAGGCCACGCTCGAATAATCGTCCTCACGCTCGTTCCAGCTATTGGTGAGGTGCTTTGAATTCTCGTCGGGTGACATCCAACCGAAGTGCTCGATCGAAACCTTGATCCCCTTTTGGAACACCACCGGATCGTTCAGGTGCCAACGATAGGCGCTCGTATGCCCTCCGACAACGCCCCATGTGTCGAAGTAAGGCACCCCGGAATAAGGCGTCGAGGTTCGCTTGAGCCCCCAAGCCGAGAGGAAGTAATCCTCGGTGCCGGTGCCCCAAATGGATGCATCCGGCTCGCCGTCGATATAGATCTTCTCGTCGCCCTCACCGAACCACATCGGGCTGCGAGTCCGCACCGCCAGAACGGTTCCGACGTAGTGGCCTTTCCCCTTGGTGTCCAGGATCACGTAGTCCTTGCCGTGAACGGCGGGATACTCCTGACGATACTGGGCATAGAAATACGGCGTGTCCTTGGCGAGCGAGTCCTTCTTGATCCAATCGATGTTGTAGTAGAGCAGGTTGATCGGCTCGGTCCCTTGGTTGACGATCTCCACTCTCGCCGACTTGTGGAACGGCATCTGCCAAAAGCAGTTGTAGGAGTCTCCGTCTTCCACCAAAACGGGCAGGCTGATGACTTCGGATCGCTTGCCGAAGCAGTTGGCGAAGAAGTCCCCAACCGGCGCTTCGACGCCGGGCTTCGTGTCGCCGTCCCAGTAGATTCGCAAAAGCATGTCTTGGTGGGTCGCCGACCCGTTCTTGGCCCAGTCCTGCCTCTCCGGACCCAGGAAGGTGATCCACATGTGGGTAATCACGCCAGGCCCTTTAACGTCCATGAGCGTGTGGGTCGCCCCCGGCGCGACGCGGAAATTGTCCGAGTTGCTCCGCTCTGAGTTCGGATCGCTGAAGGGCTTGGCGTTCGGATCGTATTTACCATCCGCACCACGTCGGAAGGTGGAGGAGGCTCGCATGCTATGGCCGTCCTGGGGTTTGGCGAGATCGCCAAGCAAGCCAGAACCAGACTGTTGCGAACTTCGGATGAGAGCGACGAGAAGAAGGCCAAGGGTGATGGGCATCGATTAGGCTCCGGCCCGACTTCGGGCCCTAGTGCACGCGATTCTACAACTTGCAGCCTTCGAACGGAAGCGGGTAGCCCGCGTGGACTATCCTTATCCCAGCCTTATGAAGCAGTACCGTCTCAACCGTCTCCTCAATCAGTCGTCCCGTCGCTGTCTCGACGTCGCGATCGACCACGGGTTCTTCAACGAGGGCTCATTCCTCACCGGGATCGAGGACATCGGTGCGGCGGTCAAAACCCTGGTTGCGGCCGCTCCTGATGCGATCCAACTCACGGTGGGGCAGGCTCATGTCCTGCAGTCGATCCCCGGCCGTCAGAAGCCATCCTTGGTGCTCCGCACGGATGTGGCGAACGTGTACGGCAAGGAGCTTCCGCGGTCTCTTTTCAGCCGGATGATCGAGGACCCCATTCGTCAGGCGCTTCGGCTCGACGCGGTTTGCGTGGTGGTGAACCTGTTTCAGATTCCCGGCCAGCCCGAAGTCTCGGATCAGTGCGTTCAGAACATCCTTAAGATCAAGCCGATGTGCGACGACTGGGCGATGCCGCTCATGGTCGAGCCGCTGGTGTTTCGGTCCAACGAGCAGGCGGGCGGTTACATGGTCGACGGAGAAGTGGAGAAGATCGTCCCGCTCGTCCGCCAAGCCACTGAACTTGGGGCCGACATCATCAAGGCCGACCCGACCGACGATGTGTCGGTCTACCACCGGGTTGTCCAAGCGGCGCGAGTGCCCCTATTGGTCCGTGGCGGCGGCAAGGCAGGAGAACTTGAGATCCTGCAGCGCACGTTCGGCCTCCTGCAACAGGGCGCGGCCGGCATCGTTTACGGTCGCAATATCATTCAGCACGCGAACCCGGCCGGGATCACCCGCGCCCTCATGGCCGTTGTCCACGACGGTGCGACGCCTGAAGCCGCATTGGAGATGCTGCGCGCATGAAGATCGGCATCATCGGCGGTGGTCTGATGGGGCGGGAGACGGCGAGCGCTCTGGCTCGCGCCTTCGCCCTCGATCCAGTGTTGACGGACGCACCCGAGTTGGTAGCCGTCGCCGACCCGCACGTACCGACGCTCGACTGGTATCGCCACGTTCCGACGGTCACGACCCGGGTCGCCAACTATCGCGAACTCCTCGATCGAAAGGACATCGACGCGGTCTACGTCGCGGTTCCCCACCACCTGCACGAGCAGATCTATCTCGACGTCCTCGCGGCGGGAAAGGACATGCTCGCCGAGAAGCCATTCGGCATCGATCTCGCGTCCGCACAACGGATCAATCAGGCGGTCGAGCGCTCGGAGAGGTTCGTCCGATGCTCGTCGGAATTCCCGTTCTATCCCATCGCGCGGAGCGCCTTCGAGCTTGTCCGCTCGGGCGAGATCGGTACGCCGATTTCCGGACGTTGCGCGTTCCTCCACTCCTCCGACCTCGATGCGAACAAGAAGATCAACTGGAAGCGGCAGGTCGAGACTTGCGGTGCGATCGGTGTGATGGGCGATCTTGGTTTGCATGTTTGCCACCTTCCTTTCCGGCTGGGAATTCGGCCCAGTGCGGTGTTCGCTCAGCTTCAAAGCGTCTACTCCGAGCGTCCCGAAGGGCATGGCGGGATGGCCGCTTGCGACACCTGGGACAATGCGACCCTCGTGACCGAGGCAAGTTGGGTGCCGGATCAGAATTTCCCGTTCACCTTCGAGACCAAGCGCATCGCGCCGGGGGAGATGAACACATGGGAGTTCGAACTGATCGGCACGATGGGCGGGGTGCGGATCAGCACCAAGCATCCGAAGACCTTGTGGCGCTTTGACCTCCATGAGGGCGAGCAACGCTGGATTCAGACAGATGTCGGCTCGCAGTCGTACTTCAAGACGATCACCGGCGGGATATTCGAGTTCGGGTTCGCCGATGCGATCCTGCAGATGTGGGCCGCGTTCGCGTTGGAGCGCTCGGGCGAGCTTCACGGTCGATTTAGCTGTGCCACCCCGACCGAGGCCGTGATGAGCCACCAGCTCTTCGATGCCGCGCTTCGTTCGCACGCGACCCGGTCTATGGTGGACCTATGAAACGGAGCGAGGTCAATCGGCTGGTCGCCGATGCGACGGCGTGTTTCCATCGCCACGGCTGGGCGCTTCCGCCCGATCCCAAGTGGGATGTCACCGACTTCGGGCTCGGCGATTGGCAGAAGCATGGCCTCGTGCTGATCAACCTGGCCGAGGAGCCGGAGTATTGCGAGAAGCTGATGTACGCCAAGCGGGGAATGAAGACCCCGCTGCACCGGCACCACCGTAAGAAGGAGGACATCATCTGCCGGTTTGGGGGCGTCCAGATCGCGTTTGAGCATGACGGCGAGATCTGGCTGAAGCGGAACGGCAAGCTGCTCTCGTTCCACTCGCCGGTGGAGCTGACCCTCGATGCGGGGGAGCGGGTCACGATCGAGGCGGGCATTGACCACGCCTTTTGGGTGCTCTCCGAGGAAGCGATCCTCGGTGAAGTCTCGACCGCGAACGACGACGTGAACGACAACTTCTTCGCCGACCCGTTGGTGGGTCGGTTCACCGAGATCGAAGAGGACGTCCCCGCCAGCGTTCGCCTCGTGAGCGACCATGACTAGGTCCGGCATCATCTGCGGTGGGAACTGGATCGTCGATCGGGTCAAGCACATCGACCGCTACCCCGAGCAGGATACGCTGGCCAACATCTCGTCTCAGTCGGATCAGAATGGTGGCTGCGCCTTCAACTTGCTTGTCGATCTCGCCAAGCTGGGGGCCTCCTTTCCCTTGATCGGGATCGGAATGATCGGCGAAGACTCCGACGCCGACTTTATACGCTCGATGTGCGCCGAACACGGGATCGACGTTGGCGGTTTGCACTCCGCTGCCTTGTCGTCCACCTCGTACACCGACGTCATGACGGTTGCGGAGACGGGGCGTCGCACCTTCTTCCACCAGCGCGGGGCGAACGCTTTGCTTGACGTCGAACACTTCTCGTTCGAAGGGTCGGCGGCGCGGCATTTCCACCTCGGCTATCTCCTGCTGCTTGACCGCCTCGACCTTCCTGATGCCGAGTTCGGGACCCGGGCGGGTGTCGTTCTGGCCCAGGGTAGAAATGCCGGGTTGACCACGAGTGTCGATCTCGTCAGCGAGGACAGTTATCGGTTCGCGACGGTGGCGTTGCCCACGCTTCCGTATGTGGATATCTGCTTCGCCAACGAGTTCGAGCTGAGCCGAACCACAGGCATGGACATGAGCCACTTCCGGTCCCCCTCCCGCCCCGGGGAGGGGTTAGGGGAGGGCTCGGCGAGCCCTAGCGAGTTGGGGCCTAATCTTCGCCAGGCAACCCAAGTGCTCTTCGACGCCGGATTACAAGAGATGGCGGTGATCCACACGCACGAATTCGGCTACGTTCGGGCCCGGAGCGGCGAAGAAGTCTTTCAACCGAGCCTCCCGATCGATCGGCATGAGATTAGGGGCACGGTCGGGGCGGGCGACGCTTTCGCCGCCGGATTTCTGTACGGCTTTCACGACAACCGATCTCTCGAAAAGTGTCTACTGATGGCACTCCAGGCAGCCCGCTCATGCCTCCTGGGGGACGGAGCTTCGAACGGCATCAAAGCGATTTAGGGTCCGCGCCAATGATCCAGGAAGCAAGATCCTCACTATTCGCTTGGCTTAAGTGGCCAATAAGAGTCTAACTCCATCGGAGTAGAATTGCTGAGACCAACCATGGCAAGATTTCAGCTTCGCGTTCCGTCCTACGACACTATGCTTTTGCCAACGGTGGCAGCTCTCAGGAGTCTTGGCGGATCTGGGACGATCGAAGAGATTAATTCGACGGTCATGGAATTGATGGCTCTATCTGCTGAGGTGCTAGAAGTCCCACATGGAAATTCGTCAATAAGCGAAGTTGTTTACCGCCTAGCTTGGAGCAGGACTTACCTCAAGAAGTATGGCCTTATCGAGAATTCAGCACGCGGGGTCTGGTCTTTAACGGCGAATGGCGTCGCGTCCGAAAAATTAGACCCAAAAGAGATTGTTCGCAACGTGAGAGAAAGTGCGAAAAAGGAGAATATCGGTTTAGGATCTGAAAGCGAAGAGAGCTATGTTGACATAGAGCATCGTGAGGAGGCTGCCTGGCATCAGCGATACCTTGACCTTCTCTTGGCTCTTGACCCGAATGTTTTTGAACGCTTAGTTCAGCGCATGTTGCGTGAATCTGGGTTCATTCAGGTTGAGGTGACCGGGCGTTCTGGGGATGGCGGCATTGACGGGATTGGGATTGCGCGCATCAATGGATTCCTGAGTTTCCAAGTCCTATTTCAGTGTAAGCGTTACCAGGGTTCGGTTACCTCAAGTCAGATCCGCGACTTTCGAGGCGCTATGCAGGGGCGAACGGAAAAGGGCCTGTTCGTCACTACGGGTTCCTTTACCCGCGATGCAGTTAAGGAAGCGACACGAGACGGGGCTCCTCCAATCGACCTAATTAACGGCGAAGAGCTTGTCCGGCGACTAAAAGAGCTTGGGCTCGGCGTGAAGATCACGATGGTTGAATCGGTCGAAGTTGACGAAACCTGGTTTGCTCATCTTTAGGTGTGTTGAATCGGTGCACTTGTTTAGCAAGCTGTGCCTTGGCATCTTGACCCGCGGTACTGGCCTATACTCGTCCCGTGTTCGGACTATTCGCCGCCATGTCTTTGCCCCTTTTTCAACCGCACCGTGAACTGAGGGACTGGCTCCTTGACCAAGTCGAGGCGCATGCTCAAGTGTCTCGCAGAGACCATGAGAACGAGATTGCGTTGTCGAATGGACTGATCTCTCGGCGATTCCGGATTCAACAGGACGGCGCCGCGACGGTGGGGATCGACAACCAGATGACGGGTGAGGCGATGCTTCGGGCGGTACGGCCTGAGGCGACCTTCCGGATTGACGGCAAGGAGGTCGCGGTGGGTGGCTTTATCGGCCAGCCCGACCTCGCCTTCCTGCGAGCGGACTGGCTTAACCAGATGAAGCCGACCCCGAGTCCGCTCAAGTTCGTCGGCTACGACCTTGCTCAGCCGGAGCAAAGAATGCCGTGGGTTCGCCATCGACACGCTCCGGACGCGGCTTGGCCGCCGAAGGGTGCCGGGCTGGTGCTCCACTTCGCGGGTGGTGGCCTCAAGGCGGATGTCCACTACGAGCTTTACGATGGCATCCCGCTGATCGCCAAGTGGGTCAGCCTGGTGAATCAGACGGGCAAGGAGACCACGGTTGAGAAGTTCACCGGTGAGATTCTCTCGCTCGTCGAGGCCGAATCGGTGGTTGATCCGACCAACGCCTGGAGACATCCGGCAATTACCGTTGCCACCGACTACAGCTTCGGTGGCCAGACCAAAGGTGTGTATTGGGAGGAAGAGCCAGATTACAAGACCCAGGTCAACTACGAACTCAAAACTCCGTGCCGACTCGAGACCCGACCCCCGCTGGGACCAAACGTCACGCTGAAGCCGGGGCAGGGTTTCGAGACCTTCCGCACCTTCGAGCTTTATCACGACTCGGCCGACCGGGAGCGGCAAGGTCTCGGGGTGCGCCGTATGTACCGGACCCTCGCCCCCTGGACGCAGGAGAACCCGCTGATGCTCCATCTGACCTCGACCGATCCGGCGACGGTGCATCGAGCGATCGATCAGGCGGCGGACTGCGGCTTCGAGATGATCGTGATCTCCTTCTGGAGCGGCCTCGACATGGAAGACATCTCCCCGGCGAACATCGCCAAGATCAAGGAGTTCCGGGCGTACGCGAACTCGAAGGGAGTCGAGCTGGGTGGATATTCGCTTTTGGCCAGCCGGAGCATCGACAAGGCGAACGACATTGTGAACCCGAAGCCGATCTTCGGAAGCTCGCCGTGCCTGGGCAGCAAGTGGGGCGAGGAGTATTTCGCCAAGATCAAGAAGTTCATCACCGAGACCGGCTTCAACCTGCTCGAACACGACGGCAGCTACCCCGGCGACCCGTGCGCTTCTACCGTCCACCCTGGCCATAAGGGGCTGGAGGACTCTCAGTGGATGCAATTCCAGGAGATCGCCAGCTTCTACCGCTGGTGCCGAGAGCACGATGTGTTCCTCAACGTTCCGGACGTGTACTTCTTGAGCGGCTCAAACAAGACGGCGATGGGGTACCGCGAATCGAATTGGTCGCTGCCCCGCGAGCAGCAGCACATCCACGCGCGTCAGAACCTATACGACGGCACCTGGGAGAAGACGCCGAGCATGGGATGGATGATGGTCCCGCTGGTGGAATACCAAGGCGGCGGGCCGGCGGCGACGATCGAGCCGCTCAAAGATCACCTTGCCGACTACAGCTTGCACTTGGCGAACAACCTCGGCTACGGCGCCCAGGCCTGCTACCGTGGTCCGAGGCTCTATGACTCGCCGGAGACGAGGGCGGTGGTGAAGAAGTGGGTGGACTGGTTCAAGATCCACCGTGAGATCCTGGAGTCGGACGTAATCCATGTTCGCCGTGCAGACGGGATCAACCTGGACGCGGTGCTGCACGTGAATCCGAAAGGGAAGACCAAGGCGATGGCGGTGGTCTACAACCCCTCCGACAAGGAACTCACCCAAGAGGTGGTTTTGCCGCTCTACTTCTCTGGATTGTCGAAGTCGTGTCGGATGACTCAGGAAGATGGCAAGGAGACTTCAGCACGCCTGGACGACAAGGCGCGATTGGTAATTACGGTCAAGGTGGCACCTAGGTCCTGCTCTTGGTTCACCTTCCGATGAGGCTCGTGTAGGATAGAGCATGGCTTCTGCCCCCACCACGAAGGGTGCGCCGGGACTGTCCCTCAAGGACATCGCGGCGTTCCAATCTGCCTTTGAGAAGGTCCCCGGCTACCGACAGGCGATGAACGCGGTATGCACCGCGCCGGTGAACCAGGTCTCGATGAACCGCCGCCGATCGTCGGTGGTGAACAACACCTTCAGCGTCCATCTACCCGAGAACCCGGCTACCCACCAGAAGAGCAGCGGGCGATGCTGGATGTTCGCGGCCCTAAATACTTTCCGCACCAAGGCCCAACTCAGCATGAACTTGGACGGGAATTTCGAGCTCAGCCAGAACTACACGATGTTCTGGGACAAGCTGGAAAAGTCCAACTATTTTCTAGAAAACATTCTCATTACGATGTCCGAGCCGGTGGGGAGTCGTCTGCTTGACTTCTTATTGCGCGACCCGATTCAGGACGGCGGGCAGTGGGACATGTTTGTCAACCTCGTGAACAAGTACGGCGTGGTGCCCAAGTCGGTGATGCCCGAGACCGAGAGCTCCAGCTCGACCGGGCAGATGAACCACCACGTGACCGCCAAGCTTCGCGAGTATGCGGTGCGGCTGCGTTCGGCTCACTCCGGAGGGGCGACGGAGGGTGACCTCCGGAAGCAAAAGGACGGGTTTATGAGCGAGGTGTACCGCATGCTGTGCGTTCATCTTGGCGAGCCTCCGACGCAGTTCGAGTGGCAGTGGCGGGACAAGGACAAGATGTTCCACCGCGCAGGCGAGTTGACGCCTCAGGAGTTTTACACAAAGTTTGTGGGCGAAAACTTGAACGATATGGTGTGCCTGATCCACGATCCCCGCCCCGGGCACGACTTCAACCGAGTCTTCACGGTGAAGTTTCTCGGGAACGTGGTCGGCGGTCGCCCGACCGAGTATCTGAACGTCTCGCTCGACACGATCAAGGCGGCGGCGACTCTGCAGCTTCAGGCAGGAGACTCGGTCTGGTTCGGCTGCGACGTGGGCAAGTACCTCGAGCGCGACCTCGGGGTGATGGACATTGACCTGTACGACTTCGACCTCACCTACGGGACTCACGAGGGAATGTCGAAGGCGGAGCGGCTGATGTACGGTCACTCGCAGATGACTCACGCGATGGTGTTCACGGGCGTCGATCTGGACGAAGCCGGTCACTCGCGAAAGTGGCGGGTCGAGAACTCCTGGAGCGACAAGCCCGGGGACAAGGGTTTCTTCCAGATGAGCGACAAGTGGTTCGACGAGTTCACCTACGAGGTCGTGGTTCATAAGAACCACGTGCCGGGCGCCGTGCTCAAGGCCCTGGAGAAGGCTCCGGTCGAGTTGGAGCCCTGGGATCCGATGGGGAGCCTCGCGTAAGGGGCAAATGGCGCAGGTTTTCCAACCTGCGCTTCGAGAATTGGAAGAGGGCAGCCCGGTCGTGTTACGTCGGAGGTTGCCACCACATGGGCTCGTTCTGCCAAGCCGAATACGGATTTCTTTTAGCGGCACGGCGCGAGGACCGAATTCTGAAACTTTGCCCTGAAGGCTAGGGCCTGTTAGCTAAGGCTACGATCCGCTTTTCGGCCCAAGCAGTAAATTGCGCCCATTGTTCGTCGGTTTGGTAGCGGCGGTAAACAACCATCGCGGCGTATCTCGCAGTATAAAGGTAATAGTCGTCCACAACAACTTCGATCTTGCTAAAGTCGGTCCACAAAACCGTGGACTTTGTGCCTTTCTCAGTTTCAAAGGTGACGGACGTCGGTGATCACCGCGCGCCAAGCTTCGTCAGCGAGGCGATTTTCGCTGTTTGAAATTGCCTTCTTGATGCCCCGAGTGACGGCAAAAATGTCTCCAAGGCCCGCCCGTCATCGTCAGGCCGCCCGCGATCAGGATTTCGATGCGGACCCCGAAACAGGCAAGGATCAACCCTCCCACAAAAAGGGCACATCCAAAAATCGCAACGAGCTTCCACCGACTCAAGCGCTTTCGAACTAAATGACGCAAGATCTTGGCGCGTTCGTCTTCGCTGGCCCTTACGTATGCGGTCGTTATTGTCATATAACGGGCCTAGTATAGGTTAGAGCGGGGTGTCCGAACCCCGAGTTCACGGTCTGTCGGGCGAACGCAGCTTGTGCTGACCGATAGGTCAGAGCAACCGAGTAGACCGTTCCACTCCGCGCTGGTCTGCAAGCATGGTGCCAACTCCGAGGCTCTGCCGACAGGAGTGTCGGCGCTCCCAGTTAGAACGCCGACGCACTGCTGAACTCAGTTCCGCCAGTTGCGCTGGCGGTCGCCGGTGTCGACCTGTTCTTGATCGTCGCCGTGGCGGGCGAGTTGGACTTTGACCTTCTTGTTGCGGAGCTTGCAGTGTCTTAGTGCGTCAACGACCTTCTCCGCCTCGGCGGCGGGGACTTCGACGAACGAGCTGAAGTCAAGGATGTCGATAACGCCGATCGCCTTGCCGGTGAGGCCGGCTTCGCCCGCGATCGCGCCGACGATGTCGCCGGGGCGCAGGCCGTCTTGGCGACCCATGCCGATGAAGATTCGGGTCATTCCGCTTTCTGGCTGCTCGAAGTCGGCATCGACTTCCTCGGCACCGGGGCCTTCCGCGTGGCGGCTGCGCCACAGCATGTGCAGGGCGGCGGCGGCGATGTCGGCGGGAGCGAACTCGTCTTGGAGGTCCTCGACGGCGGAAAGATGACCTTCAAATTCGCGGGCCTCAAGGGTCTCGCGGATGGCGTTCTTGAACTCGTCGCGACGTCGGGAGGCGATGTCCGCAGCGGTGGGAATGCGGGCGGGTTTGATCTTGGAGCCGATGACCCGCTCGATGACTTCGAGCTGGCGTCGCTGGCGTCCCTCGACGAGGGTGATCGCGTCGCCGGTTCGTCCCGCACGGCCAGTTCGGCCGATGCGGTGGATGTACTGCTCGACGTCCCAGGGGATGTCGTAGTTGATGACGTGGGTGACCGTCTCGATGTCGAGGCCACGTGCGGCGACGTCGGTGGCGATCAGGAGGTCGGCATGCCCGTCGCGGAAGCGACGCATGACACGGTCACGCTCGCCCTGGTTCATGTCGCCGTGGAGCGCTTCGGTGTTGTAACCGCGCAGACGAAGGTTGTCGCTGAGGTCGCTCGTTTCCTGTCGGGTTCGGCAGAACACGATCGTGGGTCCGGGGCTCTCCATGTCCAGCACGCGGCCAAGAGCCTCGAGTTTCTGGCCACGGGGGACTTCGTAGTAAGTCTGGTTCGTGGTCGACAGGGTCCGCTGCTTGGACTCAATCGAAACCCGGCGCGGATTTCGTAAGAACTTCTTGGTGAGCTCCACGATCTTCGGCGGCATCGTCGCGGAGAAGCAGGCGACTTGGCGCTCGGCGGGGAGCTGAGCGAGGATGGCTTCCATGTCCTCGGTGAACCCGAGCGCCATCATCTCGTCGGCTTCGTCGAGGGTGCAGTGGGCAACCTTGTCGAGGGTGAGGGAGCCGCGGCGCAGGTGGTCCAGCACGCGCCCGGGAGTGCCGACGACGATCTGGGCACCGTTGCGGAGGGAGCGGAACTGGCGGTCGATGGGTTGCCCGCCGTAAACGGGGACGACCTTGAGGCCGGTGTGCTTGCAGAGGTCCCAGATACCGCCGGCGACTTGGATCGCGAGCTCGCGGGTTGGGGCGAGGATCAGGGCCTGGGTCTCGTTGCGGGAGGCATCGATCTTCTGGATGATCGGGAGGGCGAACGCGGCGGTCTTACCGGTGCCGGTCTGAGCCTGCCCGATGAGGTCGCCGCCTTCGAGCAGGACGGGAATGGCGCGGGCCTGGATCGGGGTGGGTCGCTCGAAGCCCAGTTCAGTGATGGCTCGGACGATAGATTCGTCGAGGCCAAGTTCGGCAAATGTGGGCGGCTCGACGAACGCCTCAACCGGTTCCTCGACGGCGGGAGCGCGAACGTGCGCCGGCTTGGCAACAAACTCCTTCTCGAACTTCCGCTTTTTCGGCTTTCGCTCGAAGGTTGGCGCTTCGGCCCCTGGGGCGGCGGCGGGAGCGACGACATCGGGCCGGATCTTCTTGGCCGGGTGACGTTGGAACGAATCTCCGGCGGCGGGTCGTTTTCGTTTGGGAGGCGCGGCGCCTCCGGTCTTATCTTTCTTGACGAAGACTTTCTTGGCGGTGTCTTTGGAAGGGCGGTTGGGTTTAGGCATGCGAAAAACTTGCGGTGACCGATCGGCGAAGTGCCAGCGTCAGCCTCGGAGAGAGCGTCGATAGAGCCGTTGGTTACGGCGATCTTCGGACGGGCGACTCACCCAAGTGCAGGGATTCGGTCGCGATGGAGGTCGTGCAAAAAGCGATGAGCTTTTCGACTGTTCCATCAGTTTGGCATTTTTCCACGGCGCAGGTCTCCCTTTCCCAAACGGCGAAGCTAGACACGCGAAATCAGGAGGGCGATGCTCCCTTGAGCATCGCCCTCTACCAAGCCCATGCGCCCTAGCGCCTCTTTCCTCTTCGAGAGAGCGTTACGAGCCCGGCGACTCCGGTAAGCAGGGCAAGAATCGAGGAAGGTTCTGGGACCGCCTCAAGGTTCGCCGCCACCATGTTGGCCGCAATGAATTGCCCCATCTCGTTAGTCGGAGGCAGGCTGATGTGATCCCAATTCGAGAGCGGGGCATGATCGGTTGGATCATACGCGCCGACGTACTTGAAGTACTCATACCGTCGGATGACGGCCTGGGTCGAGTCGGCAATCGAGACCTCTGCCATCTCGGGGACCCCGCCTTCCAGCAGCGACCATTCGGTCTCAGGAACGTCCTGAGGAACGATCGAACCCGGGCCCGAGATGAGCTCGTCGAGGCCGACCTGTCGGTCCAGCTCGGTGACGTACACCTTCATCCAGAGCGAGTCGGGCAGCATCGCCTCGGGGACTTCGGGAGGGGGAGGCGCAACGACCGCTTGCATGGCCCCCTGCCCACCGGCGGGAGGGACGTAGGTCCAACTCGCGTTCGGAATCGAGAGGGGGGTAGTTCCAATCTGTGCGTAGCCCTGGCCAAGCCAGAAGAACCTTGTATTGGTTGGCTGTTTGACGACAGAGAACCCAAAGTGCTCGCATCCCGGAAGGTTCACCGCGAAGTGCCCGTTCGTCGTTTGGCCGACCCTCGGGATCATGTATCCGCTTGGGTCGAAGTTGTAACCCTTGAAGGTGAGGTGGGTTCCGTAGGTGCTACCGATCGTATATTCGGTTGCGGTCATCGAGTTGAAGTGGGACGGATAGGTCCGTGAGACCTCTGAAGAATGGACACCTTCGAGGTCAATCTCAGCCCCGTACACGTTAGTGCTCGTCTCATTGAAAACGTCGAAGTTCGACATCGTTCCCTGGATGCCGATTGCGACGGCGGACGTCCCGGCCCCGGCAAAGATTGCGGCCAATGCAGTCGTCAACAGGCCGGAGAAGAGCCTTCCGGACGTAGCCGAGGCCGTTCCAAGCCGCGGTGCGGGGGAATCCGAAGGCGCGGTACCAGACAGGAATCTACTCACGATTTACACACTCCTTTAATGCGTCGTACTCTCCGAAATTAGGGAGGGCAATGAGCAACCTGCCAACGGTCATCAGTCGGTCATGAGGCTGAACTCACTGGTCCCCGCAAGTAGTCTGAAATAGGTTCAACCAGCCTGTAAAGTAATGGTTTCCGCGTCAATGTTTGTCTCTACTGCAGAGGTCGGTTACGCGGTAAGTCGGAGGATCGAAGTCCGCGCGTTCGGATCGGTCACGCGGGAGTTTTTGCCGGGGCTATGAAGTCTCTGAGGACTCGGGTTCTGAGGAGCCATTTTCTTTCCGCAAATTTTGGAGGCTTCCGCTCCGCCACTCGTTCTTTTCGAAGGCGACCAGGGCATGGATCGCCAACCGGATCCCAAATAAAGCATGGGGACAGTGGCCCACAGCTAGTGGTCCTAGGCTTCTCCGGCATAGCCTCGTCCTCTTGGCTCCTCACGCGTGCGCATGATGAAATTATGCTGGGAATATTGAGTCCTCTAGGGCCGGTTGCTGGAGCCCGTGAATCCTCGCGAACGTGGTCGGCGTAGTGGTTGAAGCAGGTCGCAGGCCTCTCATGAAAGCAATCGTCTATTACGAATCCGGCTCGGCCGACGTTCTCCGGTGTGTTGAGATTGAAAAGCCGGTCCCGGAGGACGACCAGATCCTCATCAAGGTATGTGCGGCCGCTCTAAATCCGGCGGACATGCACTTGATGAAGGGCGCGGGGCTCATCTTTCGCCTCGTCTTTAAGCTAACCAAGCCAAGTCCTACTCAACCAGATCGGCCAGGGCGCGACGTTGCTGGTCGAGTCGAAGCGGTTGGAAAGCATGTCAAGCGGGAAGCTGAAGCCGGTGATCGACCGACGCAAGGGCCGAGAAGCCGTTCCCGAGGCATTTCGGCATCTGGCGGAGGGGCCCGCCCGCGGGAAGATCGTCATCACGATCCAGTGACGCAGCGCCTCGACGGACTTTGGAGGATCGTGCAGAAGAACAGGATGTCTTCTGGTGGGCCCAGCTAGATTCGAACTAGCGACCTCACCCTTATCAGGGGTGCGCTCTAACCAACTGAGCTATGAGCCCGAAACGAAGGCGAATTATACCTTCCAGATTCCCGCGCGTCAATGGCGGGCCGAAACGAGAGGAGGTAAAGCGTAAGGAGGGTAAGGCGATGGGGAAGCGAAGAAGTCCGAGCCTTACCCCTTACGGATTACCCCCTTACTCCCCCGCAGTGTCGGTCGGACGAAAATCTTATAGAGGAGAAAGGGAAGTCGGTCGCCGTAAGACACGATGATGCGAGGCAAGGCCAGGGGATCATCGGCGGTGTCGGCAATTCGCTTGTTCAGGGCCAGGGCGACTCGGTACCCACCTTCGGCCACGGCTTCGCGGGCTTGGGGGCTCTCGCTGCCGTAGGGGTAGCAAAAGCTTCCCGGGCGCAAGCCTTCGGCAATCAGGCGCTTGTGGGCCTCAACGACCTCGAGCCGCGCGGTTTCGGCATCTACCGTGGCGAGCCGCGGGTGGGTCAGGGTGTGGTTTCCGATTTCGAAGCCGTTGCGTTGCGCTTCACGCAGGGCGTCCCAGCCGGCGAGGGGTTGCGCCCGGCCATGGTCCCAGGCGCTATTGGAGCCAACGTGGGACGGGACGGCGTACAGCGTGGCGATGACGCCGCGCTCCTTCAGGAGCGGCACGCCGTTTTCGAGGGTCGATTGATAGGCGTCGTCAAAGGTAAGGCAAACAGTCTTCGGCTCCCAGGAATCGGCCAAATCGCGCGCGGCGACGAATCGATAGCCGTGCCGCTTAAAGTAGGCGATGTGGGAGTCAAGGGTGGTGGGAGAGACCGCGAGCCAGCGCCCAATCTCGTGCTCAAAGCCCACTTTGTGATAGCAAAGGATAATTGCTTTCATCGGCGCAACCAAAACCCGTGACAATTCGGCTTCACGAAACGTCCGAAGTATGGCCGACTACGCCAGGTGGACAAGTATGGGGCTAGGCCGCTACAATGAATCCCGGTGGTCACCAGTGGGCTGCGGCAGTTTGGAGATCGTTAAACCTATGTTGAAGACTCGGATGCTTTCGGTCGGTTTCGCGGCGGCGGTGCTCGCCTCGTCCGCACTGGCTCAGCTCAATGGCCCGGCTCCCCTCGCTTGGCGATGGGTGCAGTCGACCAGCGTTTCGCCTGGGGGTAGCCCCCTGGTTAACGGGAACGTCGTGTACGTTGCCGTCGGCCAGCGCGTTTATGCGCTCGATAAGGACTCGGGGAACCAGAAATGGAAGTTCCCGGCCGTCGAACCGATCGAGGGGTTCTTCCGAACCTCGCCGATCATGGTTGGTGGTTTGATCATCGTCGCGGCGGACAACAAGAATATTTACGCGCTCGACCCGGCCACGGGTGAGAAGAAGTGGCAATTCGTCGCCCCGGTCCCTGTTATCGGTCAGCCGGTGCCCTTGGGCGATCGAATGGTCGGCTTCGCGATGTTCGACAACTCGTTGCAGACCATTGACGTCGCCACGGGAACCGCCGGGTTCGCGGGCGGCCCGGTCAAGCTGTTCGACGGCATCGTAGGCAAGATCGCCAGCTACCAGTCGAACTTCCTGGTGATGAATCAGGCCAACGACCTTGTCTCGATCGACGGCGTGACGGGCAAGATCGGCTGGAAGCGGAACTTCTCCGGCTTCTCTCCCGATTCCCAGCCGATCGTTTACGGCGACACCATCTACGTCGCGTCGAATTCGTTCGTAGTCGCCCTTAACACGGCGGGCGGCTTCCGCTGGAACAAAGATGCGGGCGACTTTATCTCGTTCTCTCCCGCCGTCTCACCGGACGGCGTCGCGGTTGCGACCCGAGATGGAAAGGTGGTCGTATTCGATGTCAATAACGGCCGCCGACTGACTCATCAGGAGATTGATCCGGTTACCAAAAAGACGGTTACTGCGGACTCGATCGACCTCGGTTCCTTCCCGCAAAGCTCGCCCTCTGCGGTCGGTCATCAGTTTGTATTCCCAACCACGTCCGGGACGCTAACGATGTTCGATCCTCGTTCGGGTGCGTTGCTCTGGAATTACACAATCAAGCCCCTGGTCAAGGGCCAGCCCGCAGCGGATAACACGACGACGAACCCCGGCGGCGGTATTGGCGGCGGCGGTCGAGGCGGCGGTGGTGGCCGAAACGGTGGCGGCGGCGGCCAGTTTGGTGGCGGCAGTACAAACGCGACGCCGATTGTCCCGACCTTCGTTCCGGCGGCGGGTCCGGCAGTTCTTGCCGGCGATACGCTTTTGGTGCTTAGCCGAGACGGCAGCCTGCTCGCCTTCGACAAGTCAACGGGCGTCGATCTCACGCCTCCGGTCGCTTCGATGACCTTCCCCAAGCCGGGCGACGAAGTCACGAGTCTCGACTTGGAAGTTCACATGCAGCTCGACGACGAGGCCTCCGGCCTTAGAACCGATTCGGTTTTCGTCGCGGTCGACGGAAAGAATCTCGACTACAAGCTCGCGCGAGATGGCAGCGTGGTGATCCGATTCAACGTCTCTGGTAAGAACGGAATGTTGGCGGACGGACGCCACACGTTCACGATCAAGGCCACCGACTGGTTAGGGAACTCGGCGGAAACGTCCTACGCTCTCACCATCGACAATAACCTGAAGAAGGTTGCGCCTCCCGCCTCAACGACGGGTGGTCGACCGAACCCGGGCGGCAATGGAAACGGCAACGGTGGCGGCGGTAACGGTTCTGGCTAGTTCCGACCAAGATTCCGAGTTTTGGCAGCTATTGCTAGCT
Source organism: Fimbriimonadales bacterium (assembly GCA_038216655.1). Lineage (GTDB taxonomy): Bacteria > Armatimonadota > Fimbriimonadia > Fimbriimonadales > Fimbriimonadaceae > JAFDWR01. The sequence goes on along the minus strand of JBBQPZ010000004.1, from coordinate 182,683 downwards.
GCGGAACTCCCATCGGGCAAGAGCCGAGCGATTCTTTCATCGCTCGGCTCTTGTCGTTCCGCGTCCGCCTTGCGGGACCATCCGCGACTCACCGATGCCGAGCGCGGTCGTTTGAGGGAGGCGGATCTAGACGCCCTTCGTCGCTCGCGCGCGCTCGGCGTTCAGCCCATTTCCTATTCGGTCTTTCCGCCTTCCCTGAGGGAGGCGTCCGATGCTCCGTCGGCCATCTTCGCGTGGGGTTTGGAAAGCGCATTGCATGCTCCGACGGTGGCGATCGTCGGGACCCGCGGGGCAAGTGCGTACGGTCGCGCGGCGGCGACTAAGTTCGCGGAGGCGCTTGCCCGGAGCGGAGTCACCGTAGTTAGCGGCGGCGCTCTTGGCATCGACACCGCCGCGCATCGGGGTGCGCTGCAGGTCGGAGGACAGACGGTGGCGGTACTTGCCGGGGGGGTGGACAAGGTCTATCCCGCAATCAACCGCGGACTGTTCGATCAGATCCGGAGCAGCGGTTGCCTTGTCTCGCAGTTTGCGGTCGGAGCGAAACCAAACTCCTACAAGTTCCTGGCCCGAAATGGCCTGATCGCGGCATTAAGTCAAGCGGTGATTGTCATCGAAGCTCCTGCACGCTCGGGCAGTCTGCGCACCGCGCATGCGGCGAACGACCTTGGGCGGCAGGTCTTTGTCGTTCCCGCCACCATCGACATGCTCAGTTTTGCCGGCTCGCATGCCCTTATCCGGGACGGTGCAACTCTGGTGGACCATCCTGACCAAGTGCTTGAAGCGATCGGGCTAGAAGCCGCACCGCCCCAAGCAAAGAGGGCTCCCGCCTCGTCCAAAGGCGCGCGAATTCTGGACATTCTCGGAATGGCCCCTTTGTCCCCTGAGAAGATCGCCGAGCGCACGGGACTCGACGCGGCGGAGGTTTTGGCGGAACTGACGATGCTGGAACTGGAAGGAGCGGCGACCCGCTCCCCGGGCGGTTTCGTGAAAGCGCTATGAAAAATGTCTTCAACACACTCGGCCCCGAGGGATTCGGGTCGTATTACGTCGAATTTGAGGGGAATCAACCCAAGTTCGAGCGGCTCTCGGCCGCCACCGACCGCATTCTCGTGCCGGGATTTGTGGATATCCACATCCACGGCGCGTTTGGCATCGACTTCATGTCGGCGAGCCCGAACGACATGGGTGCTCTCTGCCACCGGCTCAAGGCCGAAGGGTACGAGGGTTTCCTCCCCACGACGGTGACGGCATCGCCCGAGGCAATTCGATTGGCCCTCAGCCGCCTTCCGGAACACCCGATGATCTGGGGGTTCCACTTGGAAGGGCCGTTCATCAGTAAGGTCTATCCTGGCGCTCAGCCGCAGGAGTTCATCATCAATCCACCCGCAGGACCCTCCGAGTGGGACGAGATCCTTGACGATCCACGTTTACGCGTTGTCACGATGGCGCCGGAGCGCCCTCATGCCCTTGAGATGATTACGCGGCTTATGGAACAAGGGGTGAAGGTCGGCATTGGCCACACCAATGCAACCTATGAAGAAGCCCGACGTGGGTTCGAGTTCGGAGCCACCCACACGACCCACACGTTCAACGCGATGCGTCCGTTCCATCATCGCGAGGCCGGAACCGTGGGATATGGGCTTCAAGCCGAGGGCCTGATGTGTGAGCTGATCTACGATCGCCTCCACGTTTGCCGGGACTCCGCGGCCCTCCTGGTGAAGTGCAAGAGTCCGAACGAGATTCTTGGGATCAGCGATGGCACCATGGCGGCGGGCGTTCCGGCTGGTGCGCCGCTCAATATGTGGGGTCTGGACGTGGTCGTCGGGCGCGGCGAGGTCCGCCTGGGCGACGGAACGTTGGCCGGGAGTGGCGTGACCCTTTACAAAGTCTTCCAGAATCTCTGGGAGGACTTTGGAGCGGACCTGGCGATCCGCGCCTGCTGCATCAACCCACGCAAGCTCTTAGGACGCACCGAGCCGCCAAGGGTCTGGCTCGAACTCGACCGGGATCTGCGGATCGTTTCGCGGCTTGAGCCCGCCTAGGACTCTGAAGCCGGGGTACTCGCCTTCTCCAGGCGGTCGATGACGGCCTCCCACTCGGGGGTGCTCGGCGGTTCTTGCACGTAAATCACTTTCACGCGGAGTCGGTCCAGTCGGTGCAGGGAATCGTAGAGGGCGGCGGAGTAAGCACGCGGATCGTCCGGCATCTTGATCTGGCGTGGCGAAAGAGGCGTACCTAGCGTCAGACCCGGTTGACCCGCTCCAAGCTCTGAAACGAGCTTCAGCACGGCTCTTGGGGCATAGTGTCGCGCGTACGTTCCCGGCGATCGTCGGTCGCTTTCCGCCGGCGGCATCGCGAGGGGAGCGCCGATGGCCGCTTGCAGGTCGGAGCGAGAGACCCCGCCCGGTCGTAAGACCCGAACGCCGTCGCTAGAACAATCCACGACCGTCGACTCCACTCCGACTCGGGAAGGTCCGCCATCGAGCGCGATTTCGACATCCTTGACGAGTTTCAAGTCCAAGTGCTCGATGCGAGTGGGTGAGAGACCCATGAACGGGTTTGCACTTGGTGCCGCGAGAGGCGTCCCGGATCGCTTGATGAGACTCAGAGCGACGGGATGGGCGGGCATCCGAACGGCGACGGTATCCAGTCCGCCAGTGACGTAGCCGGGGAAGTCCTTGGCCTTGGGAAACACGATCGTGAGGGGGCCGGGCCAGAAGCGCTCGGTCAGTCGGCGCGCCTCGGGGGAGACCTCGGCGGCGATGCGGTCCAGGTCGTCGAGGGACTCGATGTGGACGATCAACGGGTTTTCGCGGGGTCGACCCTTGGCGTCGTAGACGTTGGCGACAGCTTCCTCGTTCGTGGCATCACAGGCCAGTCCGTACACGGTTTCGGTCGGCATGATGACGAGCAAACCTTCGCGAATCGCCTTGGCGGCGAGGCCGATATTTGCAACATTCGCAAGTAAGACTTTCACTGAATTGCCTCCATCATGATTTTCCGCGGAGCGCTGACTCTGAGCCACCACTCCAGACTTAGAGCACCCTGTTCGACTAAGAGCGGCAGTCCATCCATCGTCGCCAGACCCGCGGACTCGGCCGAGTTAAGGAAGGCCGAGGACGAGCCGGGGTAGGCAAGCTCATAGGCCAGGCAGTTCGACGGCGCGGTAGACCAGTCGAGTGCCGTTGGCATTGCCCCCTGAAGCGAGGCCGAGGTCGCGTTCACCACGACGTCGAAGTCTTTCAGCGCGGCTTCGCGCAGAACAAGAGTGGATAGCTTGAGTTCGGCGACGAGATCCTCGGCTCGGTCCGCCGAGCGATTCCAGAGTGCCGTCACGATCCCCGCGTCCTCAAGCGCGGCGAGCAGGGCCCGCGAGGAGCCTCCCGCGCCGAGAATCAGAACTCGCCGAACTTCCTTCGGGAACGTGGCGAGGAACCCGGCACCATCGGTATTCGTCCCTCGGCGATCCCGTAGATCGATCGTGTTGACGGCTCCCACTCTCTGAGCAAACGGTTCGACGGACTGCAGCCACGGAATCACGGCCGACTTGTTGGGGACCGTCACATTGACTCCGACATAGCCGAGCGACGCCAAATGTTCAAGCGCGAAGCACGCCTCGGAGGGAGGCACGCGGATCGCAACAAAGTCCCCAGGTTCTCGAAGCTTCTTGAGGGCGGCATTCTGCATCTGCGGCGACCGAGAGTGATCGATCGGATCGCCGATCACCGCGAATCGGGCCGGAACCGCATCGCGCCAGAGTGGCGCGATCATGCGTTCCCTTCCGGTCGGAAAGCGTAGTAGCGTTGGCCGGCAAAGTTCCAGACTGCGGCAACGACGGCGGCGATGACCTGCGCGATCATCAAGCCTCGCACCGGATGACCCGGAACGATCGCGTTCAGCGCATTCACGAGCACGGTGTTGATCACGTAGCCGCCGATCGAGATGATGTAGAAGCGCTTAAGCTGCTGCGCACGGCTCTCCTTGCCTCGGATTTCGAAGGTCCAGCGTCGGTTCCAGACGAAGGAGTTCAGGATCGCCACACCGGCCGAGATCGGCTTGAATATCCAGATCGCGGGGTCGCTGAGATGGGAGGCGTGGCTGAACTGGCGCGGAAACTCGCCCATCAGCCAACGGCCCAGGCTTTCGCTCCACAGGTGCCCACCGGACTTGGCGACGAACATGAGGAAGAACAGGATGCCCGTATCAATGATGAACGACGATCCACCGACGACGGCGAAGCGGACAATCTGCTTGAGGACCGAGCTGCTCGGCGTCGGGGCGAGGGCATCCGCCTCAACCGTGTAGATCGGTGTCTCTGCCTCGACAAGCGCCCGATAGAGCCAGCTCCGCAGGAACCGCTCGCCCATCCGGCTGATCTTGGTGCCGATGAAGTCCTTCGACGACGATTGCTTGACCCAGATGGCTTCGATGCCGGTGCGGTTTGCCCCGAGCACGTCGGTGAAGAGCTGGTCGCCAATCATCACCGCGTCCTTGGGTTCCAGATTGAACTTGTGGAGTGCTCGAAGGAACATGTTGCGGCTCGGTTTGAATCGCCCGCTCATCGTGACGAGCCCAAGCTTATCGGCCAAGGCTTGCAGCCGCTCGACCTTTCGCGTGTTCGAGATGATCGCGACGTGGAATCCGAGCGTCTTGGCCTCCTCGATCCATGCGACGACGTCGGGATCGAATTCGTTTTGACGCCAGTGGACGATGGTGTTGTCGACATCGAGCAGGATCAGCTTCTTCTCGCGAATCAGAAGGCCGTGAAGATCGACATCCGTAATGGCATGGATCGCCCGCGCCGGGCAGAAGGGACGGAAGAACCCACGGATCCGGCTGCGATCGAACTCACCCGCACGGAAAGTGCTCATCTCGGGCTCACCCCCATCGTCTTCTGCACCGCCAAGGCCGTCTTCCGTAGTCCGATGTTGACTTGATGTTCCTTGGCCGTCTTGGCAAACAGTGAGTGCCCGTCGGGCAGCGCCACGTAATACAGGTAGTCGTTCTTGCCCGGATGCATCGCGGCCTCGATGCTCTTCAGGCTCGGTGAGCATACCGGCGTCGGCGGGAGCCCTTTGTGCTTGTAGGTGTTGTACGGTGAAATCGTCTTGCGAATGTCCGAACCCGTGGGTTCGTGCCAGCGGTCCTGGGCGTACAGGATCGTGGCATCGAGCTGAAGGGGCATCCCCTTCTTCAGGCGGTTCTCGATGATGCCGGCGACGATGCGCCGCTCCTCATCGCGGGCGACTTCGAGTTCGATCAAGGAGGCGATGATGAGCGTTCGCTCCAGCTTCTCCGGCTTACCCAAAGGGAGCCAGACCTTCTTTTCGAAGGCCTTGAGCTGTCGTTCGATCACCGCGCGGGCGCCTACCATCGGCGGGAGGTCGTAGGTGTCGGGCCAGAGATAGCCCTCCAAACTGGTGGCCGGTAAGGGAAAGGAGACGACGTTCTTGAACTCCGACGGCTTCTTGACGAGGTCACTGTACTCGCTGGCGACCACGACGTCCTTCTTCTCCAGCAAGCGCCCGGTTCGGTTGCTCCAGTTGGTCTCGGGGATGCGAACCATTTGCTTGATCGGTTTGTGCAGCGAGCTAAGAATCGCGTCGGCGTCCATCCCGGGATGGACAGCGTAGGTGCCTTGGCTCACGACGCTCGGATCACGCCGGTAGATCGCGTAAAAGCGCATCGCGTTGGCGTCCTTGATGACGCCGTCCGATTGGAGCTTCTTGAGCGCATCGGGCAGGGCGGTGACCTTCTCGAAGCGCTCGTACTTCGGGGTCGCCGCTTCGGGCAGAGGCTCGATCCCCTTCTTCACGTTCTGGATGAACCACGCCCCGCCAACCACAACGACCAACACCACGACCGCAGCGACGCGGCGGACGAGCTTAAGCCTGGCCATTGGCCCACCTTTCGAGGATCTTGACCGCGGCTTCGCCGTCGACGATCTTGCGCCGCTGCCTCGCCTTGAGACCCGCTTCGCGGAGTTCGGCGTGGACGCCGACGCTGGTCATGGATTCGTCGACGGTATGGACGATGAGGCCCTTGTCGCGCAGATGTCCCGCCAGTTGATCGCAAATCCGTGCCATGCGTCCTCCGCCCTCAGCGTCGAGCGGAAGCCCGACGACGATCGCCTCGGCCTCCTCTTCTTTCGCCTTGTTCGCGATCGCATCCGCGTCGCGCTTCAACCCGCCCGAGGCTTTCAACACAGTTCGGGGGGAGAACACTCCCAACTTGTCGTCGCCGACGGCCAAGCCGATTCGGGCGAATCCGAAGTCGACGCCGAGCACCCTCACGCGCGGAACGCCTCCAGGAGTTCCTGGTGGATTCTGCCGTTCGACGAAATCGCTTCTTTGCCTACCGTCTCGCCGCCTCGGAAGTCCGTGAATTTGCCGCCGGCCTCGCGCACGATGAGCGCGATCGGGGCGACGTCCCAGTGGTTGACGATCGGGTCGACCATCGCGTCGACGCGTCCCGTGGCGACAAGACAGTGACCGTAGGCGTCGCTCCAGGTCCTCGTGGCGAGGGCTCGCTGGCCAAGGTCCATAAACGGGCCGAGGCGGCCGTACTTTTCCATCGACTGCAGTCCGCCGCAGCTCAGGACGCTTCCGGTTACGGTTTCCTTTTCGGAAACCCGGCAGGGGCAACCGTTCAGGAACGCTCCTGATCCACGTTCGGCATAGACCATCTCGTCGAGGGCGGGGAAGTAGGCGACGCCGAGTTCGGCGACGCCATCGACCTCGTAGGCGAGCAGCGTTGCGTAGAGCGGAACGCCGCAGATGAATGACTTGGTTCCGTCGATCGGGTCCACGACCCAGCGCGCTTTGCCTTCGCCGGTCTCGCCTTCTTCTTCGCCGAGGATTGCTTCGCCGGGGTAGGCGAGTTCGATCGCCCGGCGAATCAGGCTTTCGGCCTCGCGGTCGGCGATCGTGACGGGCGACTCGTCGGCCTTGGTCTCAACGAGGGCGCCGGTCTGAAAGTGTCCCAAGGTCAATCGCCCGGCTCGGTGCACGAGTTCCAGGGCAAAGGCAAGCCGGGGAGACATGGCGGGCAGTTTACTTGAGGCGTCAGAGGTGGAGATTTTGGATTGACGGAGGTCTGGGCAAAACTCCAAGCTCGGTGCCTTTGGAGGGTGGCACGCCTTGGCACAAAACGCCACAACTTGCACATCCTCTTAGGTTCAAATTTGCAGTAAACGGCGAGCATTTTAGGAAGGTTGCGGCTGATTTTGAACCTGAAATTGGCAATTCCTGAAATTCCTGAAATTCCTCGCGCATTTGCACGGTTTCGAGGGTTGGTTCGCGGTCAATTCCCGGGGCCTTTGCAAAAACCAGATGCCATGCCTCTTCCCCTCTATCGCGCGAGTCTTTCAGTTGCTTCTGACGGAGGGGTAGAGGCTATGACCTGAGCATATAGCCTCTACCCCTTTGGCAGCGGCGGCTGCGAATCACCAACGACAGAGGGGCAGAGGCATGGCATCTGAATTTGAAAAGACCTCTCCCATTCATTTGTTCGGTTTCGAGGTCGATATGTTGTCAACCACTCCGGTTCAACAAAGTCCAAACCGATCCGTGCGGACCGCTTGCTGACTCCTTGCGGACCAATCCAAATGTCAGCGAGCCTCCGTGTGCCCGTCGATCGGCCAGACGACGTCATCGACGTCGGCGGACCTATCGGGAGACCCCGCAGGTGGCTTCTTCTTCCTCATGTGGGGAGCCGTGTGCCCGCCTTGGTCCTTCATGTCAAACCAAACCGACCAGATGATCGCGCGCTTAGCGTCGTATCGGAAGGGCTTGCCGTCGAACGGGTCTTCCGGGAGCGCCCTCAGGGTGCCCTTGTCGACGAGAGCCTGTAGAGTCGCCGGGAACCCTCCGTACGTTCGCTTGTAGAGCTGCAAAGCCACGATCAAGCGGGTGGCCGACAAGTCGGCTTGCGACTTCGCCGAGGCTTTGATCATTTCGGGAATGGGCAACCCGAAGGCAGATGAGAGGTATTTGCCAACGATGTTGGGCGTCTCTTGAAGAGCCGCCTGCTGCTTGTCGGTGAGGGCCTTTGGTTTGGTGCCATCCGGGCCACTCGTCGACTCCGTACCCGTGTCTAGCATGGGCAAGCCTGCCAAGGCGTCGAGCACGTCCTCGTCGATGCCATTCACAGCTTTGGCCCCCTCACCGATCGCCTGCCAATAGGGCTTGGCTTCGATCGCAGCGAAATGGCGCGATTGATTTGCCATGAGCTTGACGGTCTCCAGAACGTCAAATGCATGGGGATTTTTCGCCAACGCCTCGGCGGTTGGATCGTCTCCTTTCTGGCCATTCGGCGTCTTGATGGATAGGTAGCGTATGTAACGAAGGCCGTAATCCAACTCGCCTCGTTGGGTGAAGGGTAATCCCCTAGCGATCGACGCGGGCTCCGGCAGGAGTCGCAAGATTTCCTCGAGGCTCTTGGTTTGGATCGATGGAGCATCCTTCTGGATCGCCCGATCCCCCAGGTCTGTCAATGAGATACCGACCAGGTAAGCGAACAGAGTTCCGTTTCCAGTCTCCAAGGCGACGCCGAGCTTCACCGGAGCCGCATAAGTGGCTCCGCTGCTCGGGTCGTTATCGACAGTTTCGAGGCGCGCCCGGCAGATGAGCGATTTAGCAATGGACTTGACCTTCGCAAAATCCTCAAAGGCGGGGTCGGCCCGAAGTCCATGTTCATATCCGGGGCGGTCAGTTCCTTGTCCGCACCGGGCTTCGGCGACCAAACGGCCCGATTCGAGGCCTCCATCGCAGCGTCGAGACAGGGCTTCCATGCCCGCAATCGCTCCGCAATATGTTGCCGGTTGGTCCGCACGGATTCAAGCGTCCGAAAGTCCGTGATGAGGTCCTCCTGGGGTGGGTCGAAGGACTGCTCCATCGCCAGTCGGGCGTCGTCCTTGGGATCGGGCGGCGGAAGCGGTCGCATGTCCTCGGGCACGTACGACCGAAGCGTCGCCAAGGTCGGGACCTCGATCCGAAACGGCGGTGCCTTGTGACAGCCGATGAAGACCAGGCTAAGGGCGAGCAACGAGAATCGTCGCATGGATTATCTTACAGTCCAGGTGAGGAATCGGTTGCGAACATCGATCGCGGCATTGAATCCAATGTGTCCGTCATATGGAGCGGAGTCGACGAGTCCTAGTGAGTTGACGTGGTCGAAGGATCACCGGCAAGGCCTCCGACTTAGAAGACTGGCGCGCTCGCAGGGAGTCGGAGGCTCAGTTAGTGATCCTTCGACTGCATGCCTTCGCCCCAGGCTCGGCATTCCGCTCGGGATGACGGGTCCAAAAAAACATAGAGAAGCTTGATGGGCTCATCGAAACGGCGTGCTCGCTAGGGAGTCGGAGGCTTAGTTAGTGATCCTTCGACTGCATGCCTTCGCCCCGGGCTCGGCATTCCGCTCTGGATGACGGGTGCAAAAAAAGAGAAGCTTGATGGGCTCATCGAAACGGCGTGCTCGTTAGGGAGTCGGAGGCTCAGTTAGTGATCCCTCGACTGCATCCCTTCGCCCCAGTCTCGGCATTCCGCTCGGGATGACGGATCCCGGGCTCGGTATCTACCCTTCAAAGGATCGAATCCCAGAGCCGCCGCTCGTCCGCGTTCGGGTCGTTGACCACTGAAGTCGTCCCCCCCTGCCCGTAGATCATCGTTGCCCGAAGTCCGGGATCGTATTGGGGCCAGTTTGGTTTCTCACCCTTGATGAACGCGACCCAGGTCTCGTGCACGTTCCAGCCCGGTCGTTGGTTCCAGACGAAATCCATCTCCGCCCCGTGGGCAGCAAAGCCGTTGGCCCCGGCGTGATCGAACCGGTACATCCACGTGTCACCCTTACGCTTCGCGTGAGCCTCGGCGAATCGAATGCTCGGCACCCAATACTCCTCGGCGGTGATGAGGCGGACTCGCCGGTCGTGCTCGCTCATCCCGGGGAATGACTTGAGGTACGCCGCCTCCACGGCGGAGATGCGCGAGATCGGGGCGTTGGTGAGCTCCTTCGCCCGGATCGGCTTGCCCGCGTCGGCCGGGTTCATAAAGGTAATGCTCTCGTCGCGACAGGTCCCCACCAGCAGCGGAACTTTGCCCGTTACCAGGTCGACCGGACGCTGCGGCATGAACGTCCCGCCCACGAAAACTCGGAACGGCCACATCCCCTGATACTCCGCCTCGATCAGGTGCCCGATCGCGAGGAGCTCGGGCATCGACAAGTACGGCAAGCGCTGGACGTCCGACTTGTTCTGCCCAACGATCGCCTCAATCACCTGCGCCGACGCATGCGTATGTACCGCCTGGCCGCCCCCACTCTGCATGATCGCCCGTGAGAACAGGCCCCGAGCACTGGGCGCGGCCATTAAGGCGCCAACATCCTTGCCCCCCGCCGATTGACCCGCGATCGTGATCCGCTTCGGGTCCCCGCCAAACGCCTCGATGTTTACCTGTGCCCATTGGAGGACGGCCTGGAGGTCGCGGATGCCGTTGTCGCCGCTCCCTTTGTAGTCGGGTCCGAGCAGGTCGCCGAGCTCGAGGAATCCGAAGACGCCAAGTCGGTAGGGAACGACGACGGTCACGATCCCGTCGCGCGCAAACGCCGCTCCACTCTGGCCCGCGGTCCCTCCGCCCACATTGCCCCCGCCGTGAATCCAGACCAAGACGGGGTAGCTCCCTTTTTCGGCGGGTGCCCAGACGTTGAGATACAAGCAGTCCTCGTCCCCCTCATCCTTGACCTGCGGAGCCTTCGGGGCATTCTTGGTGGCTTGGCGCTTACCCGCCCAAGGCGAAGGAGGCAGCGGTGCCCGGAACCTCAACGGCCCCACCGGAGGCCGAGCAAACGGAACCCCTCGAAACACCCGAAGCCCATCCTCGCGAGTCCCCACAAGCGTGCCCTGGACGACTTCCACGGTAGGCGAGTCATCGAGAAAACGCCAAGGAACCAAAGCCCCCGCCGCGCCCAAAAGAAAGGTCCTACGGTCCAGTTTCACAAGTGCAGGCTACCTCCGGCCCCAACACCCAACACCCAACACCCAACACCTCACCATGGGTACAATGCGCAGGTTCGCGCCTTCCCCACGGGAAGCGCCCGCGAACCCGGTGTGGGGGCATAGCTCAGTTGGGAGAGCACCTGCTTTGCAAGCAGGGGGTCAGGGGTTCGAGTCCCCTTGTCTCCACCACTTCCCTCAGGTTCAAATTAACAAAGTTTGAACCTGTTATGGGTAGCACCATTAATGCAATGTGATTGCAATCCTCATCAAAGCTCTATCGGGTAGCCCGAGTCTCAAGTCCAACGATCATATTCAGTCCAAACCCTGGACCCAGCTTGCCCGCTCCTGTGTGTCCCGGAACTTTCGTCAACTCCGCGCGTCACGAAGGGTCCCCCCTCATTGGCTTCGGGGGCTCATTCTGCCCACGATGAATGATGGCAAGAGTAACTCCCGCAAGGAAAAAGACGCCGCCAACCGCCGCTATCCACGGTAGCATCGGCCGCGTGAACGTGGTCAGCACGTCCCCCAGGTACAAGAGCACGGCCACCGTCATAAAGATTAAGCCTGCCCATGTGACGCGATTTAGCATTTGGATTTTCGACTCCCCGATGGGGTGGGCGGGTTCCAGCCCACCTCATTGCCCCGACTTCAAGCGCTTACGACATAGAAACTCGCGGGCATTTGGGGCCAACCGATCGATCCGGCTGACCGGGTTCTGGCAAATCAGGCGACGGGCACTGGCGTCTCTTCGGTGATCCGTCCATCGAAGTGCTCGTCGTCCCTTTCCGCAGCGTCGCGCGTCAGATGAACAACCCCATCTCGGTGGTTCGGGGGCGCATAAAGCGTGTAGAGCTTGAGGGGGCCGTCTCCCGTGTTGACGATGTTGTGGTTCGTCCCGGCCGGCACGAGCACCGCATACCCGGCGGAGATCTTCGAGCGAACTCCGTCCAATACGGCCTCCCCGTTGCCTTCCTCCACGCGGAAGAACTGGTCGAGCGTATGCACTTCCATACCGATCTCCTCACCTCGTTTTAGCGCCATGAGCACGAGTTGGCAGTTCCGCGCCGTGTAGAGAACCTGGCGGAATGCCTCGTTCTTAACCGAAATACTCTCGATATCACCGATATAGCCCTTCATATCTAATGTCTCCCGTACGTCTTACGCTTAGCAGGTCGCCAGGCATCGGAAGTGTCCGGAACTCAGGTGCGCCAAAACAGATGACCGACGCCGCCAGATGTGGATCGTCTGATGCTGAGCCTATAAAGCGTCTGCTTGCCCGGAGGTTACGGCACAGGAAGAAGCTGCACAAGTCAGGACTTTGGCGTCCGAGAAACCAGTGTCGGAGACTCTATGTACAGCTCAGAAAGACAGGCCCGTAATTCGGACTCAACGGTCGGATCGCCGACCATCCGGGTGGCCCGCTGGAACCCTTACACCTCTCGCCGACCGTGAAAGCAGGGACAGAACCTAAACCCTCCTCGCCGAGTCACTTCACCATGCCACGAAGCGTGGTTGGAGAGCAAAAAATGACCGACACTCTTGACAAACTTTTCGAAGACAGCCTGAAAGACCTCTATAACGCCGAGAAGCAATTCCTGAAGGGAATGCAGAAGATGGCGAAAGCCGCCACCTCGCCCGATCTCAAAGCCGCGATCGAGAAGCACATCGGCGAGACCGAGGGCCACATCGAGCGCCTGAGCAATGCCGCTGAGTTGCTAGAAATCAAGCCGACCGGCAAGGTTTGCAAAGCCGCGCAGGGCCTGATCGAAGAGGGCGAAGAGCATCTCGCGGAAGTTGCCCGCGGACCCGTCCTCGACGCCGCGATCGTCGTCTGCTCCCAGAAGAACGAGCATTACGAGATCTGCAGCTACGGCACCCTGATTGCCTGGGCCCAGCAGCTCGGCTTGACCAAGGTCCAAATCCTTCTCGCGCAAACGCTCGAAGAGGAGAAGGCAACCGACGAGGCCCTTACCGTCCTTGCTGGCGGTTCCGTAAACGCGGAAGCTCTGGCGGCAGCGTCCAAGTCACCAGCGAACAAAGCATCGCTCAAGTAGGTCACGCGCCCAATTGGAGGCAGGGGTTCCCCAACTCTGCCTCCAATTTCCAAATGCAACCCCGCCCCCAGAGGCTCTTACTTAAGGGTAGGGCCACCCTGGGGGTGTAAGAAGGTAGCCCGGCGGTCGCAGAGGTTGGCAACCGCCCAGAAGAAATTTGGACCATAAGTAAATCGCGCTGTCCCCGCAACGCCTAGCGCCCAACGCCTTTCCGCCTCCCCTTCTGACGCTATCTTGCGGTCGTCGTACACTCTAAGGCGTGACTACTACCCAGCTCGCCGTCCGGATCTCGATCGCCGCCGTCGCGACCACCACGCTTGCTTCCGCCCAATCCGGAGGGCTAAAGGTGATCGACAACCCGGGCGGGGGGCAGATTGCGTTCGGACCTGTCGAGGGCTCGCCGAGCGTGCCCCAGGCGATGGGAATGATGCTGAAGAACATCCATGGCCACTTCGGGGCGAAGCCTCAGATCGGCAAGTTCTTCCGCGACAAGAACGGCTCGGTCGTCGCGGTGTTCTTCAAGCTGAATCCCACCCAGTTGGCCGATAGACCGATCCAGGGGTTGGCGATGGTGACCGCCAGTGGACCTCGTAGCGCCGCGGTGATCTACGACTCCGCCGACCGCTTCTCCAAGACCCTCAGTCCGATGCTGAAGACCCTTGGCGGGCAGTGGAACCCGGGCGGGGGTGGATCAGGTCACCGCTCCTCCCGGGTTCCTGCGCTGCAGGCGATGCCTTTCCCCGACAACAGCGGCACAATCTCGATCCCCACCGACTGGCGCGTCACCGTCGCCCATGGGGGCGCCACGAGGGTGGAGGGCCCCCATGGAGAGAAGGTGATTATGGGTGACGCGATCAATATCTACGACCCGACGACGCGGGCGGGAGCGCAGGGGTTGAGGATGTCCACCTTCAACGGTAAGCTCGCCCCGACCTACGCAGCCGCCCCACTCAACGGCGATCCCGGCCAGAACTTCGTGAGTTGCCGTCGTCAAATCGCCCACAACTCGGGCTTTCCGATGCAGACGATCAGCATCGACAGCGTGACGACGCTGGCCCAGCGTCCGAGGGAAAAGGTCGTGAAGGTTGTTTGCCATCTCGACGCCAATACTGGCCAGGGCCAGATGCTGACCACGGCGATCATTCGCATGGTGAACATGAATCCAGCCCAAGGGTTCTGGGTCATGTTCATCTACCAGGACAACATCCCCGTTAACCTCGTCAGTGAAGAGGAAGCCACGATTGCGGCGATTCGGAAGAGCTACAAGGTCAACGAGAGCGTCGTGATCGCCGAGGACATGGCCTTTATCCGCTCCGTTCACGCTCTAAGTGATGAGATGAAGCGCGAGGGCGAGCAGAGTCGGGACAACGCGGGCCGCAACGGCGCGGGTTTCTGTAACTACCTTTTGGACGAACAAGTGATTGTGGACAGTTCATCCGGTCAGCACCTTAAGGGTGGCTACGATATTACAGACCGGCTGGTGAAGGGTGATCCCACCCGGTTCCAATACGTGCCGATTCAAAACTACCTCAAGGGGATCGACTACTGAGCTCGTTCCTACGAACTCTACTACTTCGAGCGCGTGCCCGCGAAATCCATCGTGGTCGCGCCTTGGGGGTCCGGGATTTCGTAGTTACCCGCGACGGAATTCCCGTCCAGGCTGATCGTCATCTCGCCCGTCCCGCTTGAAGATCCCTGCTTGAAGGAGAAGGTCAACTTGCGACCGTTCGCCTTGCCGGACAGGGTGCCGCCCTGCTCACCGAACGTGCCCGAGACGTTGCCCTCCACATCCGCGGTCAGGACCATGAGGCCCATGTCCGTCTTCCAGGTGCCGTCGAAGCTGGAGATCGCGCCGATCACGGGCGGCTTGAAGTATCCGCCGTGGCCGACAGGTGGCGGCGTGGGGCTGGCGGTCGGATTGGGAGGCGGGCTTGAGACCGCCGGGACCGAGCCAAGCGGCCGGGGTCGGCCGAAGACGTGAACCGTCAGGGGAATCCTGACGCTTCCGGCTCCCTTCTGCTGCACGACGATCCAGATCGTGAAGGTCCCTCCCGGCGCGGTAGTGCGAGCGGAGAAGAAGTACCCGTCGACATGCTCGGGCATCCCCATGTTCGAGGGATCGTAGGATCCATTGCCAGCCCCTACGACGATCTGGCCGGGCAGCGAGGCCCAGTTGTCGGTCTTTTGGGGGAAGATCACCTCGACCCGATCGAGGGTGTTGTGGCGATAGCCGCTGATATGGACGTTGACGATCTTCGAGGTCTCGCCGGCAAACACCGTGAGGTCGGCCGGGTCGATAAACGCCTGAATATGGGCGGTGTCGTCGGGATCATCCGGCGTGAGCGGCACGATGCTTCCGCTCGCCATGCCTCCATCGCCCCAGTCGGGGCCGCTGCCCGGCGTTGCCGATGGGCTGGGAGTTGGCATCGGAGAGGCGGTTGGGGCTGGGCCGGAGATCGGCGCGGATCCCATTTTGTATTTGTACTCGCACGGGTGCCACGCCCCGCCGCTACCCCAGGCGAGGCCGCTTTGGGCCGAGTAGAGGGTGAACTCCCCGCTCTGGGGAGCCTTGAACTTGTAATGGCCCGAGCCGGAACCGATGATGGCGCCGCTTTGCGAAACGCCGGCGAAGGCACTCTTCGATTCGACGAATTCCCCGCCGCTGCTACTCCAGACGGCATCGATTGAGGGTGATGCATGGTCCTTGCCGGAAACCGAGCCGGACGCCGTCACGATAAGGTCGATAATCTCGCCGGCCTTGATTGAGGGAGGCGGAACGGACCACGTCGCCTGGAGCGAAGCATGGGAGTCGTAATCCGCTCGGGTCGACGCAAAGGTCGCGCTGATATTGGATTCCCCAATCGATCCCGACCAGGTTCCATAGGGATCGGCCTGCGGGCCCGGCACATGGCCCACGACCTTTGCCACGAGCCCAAAATTGCCCGAGTCACCCGTTGCGCCCAGGGAAGGCGAGGGTGAGGGCGCGCCCGTGTCCGAGGGGGAGGCCGAGGCGTCGTCCTCCACGGTGAACTTGGCCTCTCCATGGAGGGTCTCGATCTTGTCGCCGGTGATCTCAAGCACGAGGGTGTAGTCGCCCGGCTTGGAGACAGTGACGTTGTGGTCGCCGGTCCGTTGCTTGCCCTTGATCAGCTTGTATGGCTTGGTTCTTTGAGACACGACGCGGCCCTTATCGTCAAGCAGCTTGATCGTCGCCGTGACGTCCAGCTCGTCGTCCGAGTCGGCGTTGAGCACGTTCACGGACATCTTCACGGGAACGTTCACCTTGGTCTTCGCCGGATCGACGGTGATCCCGCCCTGCAGCTTGGTCTTCGGCTTGGGAGCCGGTGGATCCCCCGGCTTGACCGGGGTGGAATTCGCGGAGATGTCCAGGATCGCTTCACCATGGAAGACGGCGACCGAATCGCCGCCAATCTCGAAGCGAATACGGTAGGTGCCCTCCTTTTCGAGGGTGAATTTCCAGTTCATTCCCGGGTCGATCGCCGGAAGCGGTGTCTTGGCGGCATGGCCGATGAACTCGTGATCGGGCAAAGCGAGAGCCGCGCTGGGGTCCCCCAGCGGTTCGATGGTCGCCTTCTGAATGATGCGAACGTCCGTATCACTGTCGGACTGCAGGCGATAGGTCAAGTAGAGAGTGGCTTCAAAGGGAGAGGTGGCCGATATATTCTGATCGCAAGCCACCCTTACCTGGACGGGACGTACGTTTCCAAGCGCTCCGAGAATCTTGACCGTCTTTGAGATATGGACGCCATTCCCGCTGGCGTGAGTGAGATCGAGTTGAAACTCGACGGGCACCTCGCCAGAAGCGATGCCGTAGGGAACGGTCATCGGGTCCAAATCCTTGAGGTCGATGTCGTACGAGTCGTCTTCGTCGATCGAGATGTAACGGACGCCGCGTCCGCCATCCATGTCGACGGAGAATCGCAGCTCCGTCGGATCAGTGACGTTCCGAACTCGAACATGGACGGTTCCCTGCAATAGTTCGCCCGCGTTCTGGGGGCTCGGGATGTCCACGGTCGCTTCGAGCATAGGCTCCCCGGGCTTTGGGCTATTGACGTCTCGCGGCAGAATGGCGTGAGCAAGACCTTCGGGCTCCACGCTGAACGAGTCGGTGCCGCGGTCGTAATGTCCTCCCACCGCGATCAGCGGGATCGGGGTGCCAAGGCCGAGGGATTCGGAATTCGGGGTGAATGTGCCCGCGTTCAATCGGTCGGAATCCGGATCGTATTGCCCCGTGACGTTGGAGCACGCCATCCCATCCCCGAACTGCCCGCTGACTTTGTAGACGCTTGCCCCCGGCTTCTTCGTGAAGAGAAGCTGCCACTCGATCGTGCCGGCGGGAGTGAGACTGGTGAACAAGCCACCCGTGAATCCGTTCTTGGCTTGGTTCACGGCCTTTGACGCGTTGTTCTTGATGATAACCACCGTCGTCACCACCGCCCCCGTGACCACTGCGCCACCCGCGAAAAGCCACAACAACTGAGAGGCCGCCAAACCGACGCGCCGACATCGCCGCAAAAGGTCCATATCGTCGCTATTCTACGACAGCAGCAAAATTGAGAGAAGCCCCTGCCTACAACGGTCGGGCACCCTTTCAGCGACGCTCCGGGTAGTCGCTGAGCGGGGTGCCGTTGTGCAGGTAGTCGAGTCCATCGAAAGATGCGAGACGATCGACGGTAGTCACTGCCGAACCGGGGCCGAAAGTCTGGATTGTGTCGGCAAGCCCGCAGATGAGAGGATCAAGCAAGTCGGCGCGACGAAGCGTTTGGCACCGAGCATGCATTTCCCCGCATCCCCACCTGCCGGTTAACCTTGATTCCGAAGGCAGATGGGGCCAATCTGAGAATACGATGCGGATGCGCCCGTCTCAAGTCGGGAATTCCCTGTCCGTCAATTCAAGGACAATCCCGTCGGGAACACGAGAGGACAGTCGGGCGTCCTTGGCGTAGCATCGTCACATTTCGACGATGCGGATGGTGTTCCATGCGTATCAAGACTTTCGCTTCATTCCTGCCTTTACTTGCGATTCTCGCGGGGTGCGGGCCAAGCGGCGATACCACGACCTCCGGGGCGGCCCCGACCTCCACTCCCTTGCCGACTAGCGCCAAAGCGGAGACCCGTGATCTCGTCGGATACGTGCTCTTCCCCGGAGTGGTCGACATTCCCGCCGACGCGACCGCTGATGTCCATCCACCCTACCGGGCGACGGTGGCCAAGGTCGATGTGAAGATCGGCCAGCGTGTGAACCGGGGCGAGACTCTGATCGAGTTGAACATGCCCGACCAGAAGGTCGCGCTCCAGCAGGCGCAGGATAACTACAAGACCGCGCAAACCGCGTACACCAGCGCCGATGCTCAGTACGGTGGGGCCGTTCGCGACGCGAAGCATCGCCTCGACGAAGCCCAAGCCGCCGAACGCGCGGCGCGAACCGCCGCCGCCCAGTCGGGTGACGCGACCCAGGTCGACCAGGCAACCCAGCAGCGCCAAGCCGCCGAGGAAGCGCTTCTCCAGGCTCGGGCCGCGGTGAAAGTCAACATGCTGCCCTACCAGCAGCAGCTCGACGCAGCGAAGACGACTCTCGACGATGCCAAGTCCGGGTTCAAGCAATCCCTCGTCAAGGCTCCCCTTGGAGGAACCGTAGTCGATATCAAAGCCGCCCCCGGGCAGGAGATCGGAACGGATGCGAAGGAAGTCGTTGCGAAGATCGTCGACTACGCGGCCGTCACGATTCGGGCCACGATCGACGACAGTCAATTCAAGCTCGCCGAGCGCGGCACCAAGGTGGTTTTCGCCCTCGCCGACCGATCCAAGCCCCCGGTCGACGGCGTGGTTCGCAAGATCCGCGACGTGCCGAGTACGACGAACGGTGCCGCCCAGAAGGAATTGACGATCGACTTCAAGAACGAGGACGTCCTCGTTGGGCCGGGAGTTGCAATCCGTTGGGTCGGAATTAAGACCGGCGACGTCAAGGGCGTAATCGCGGTGCCGAACGGAGCGTTGGATCACGACGCCACCGGCAAACCGATCGTGCGCGTCCTGGACGGGCAGGATTGGAAACCCGTGGTCGTCGAGACCGGGGTCAGCGACGGGGATTGGACGGAGATCAAATCCGGCGTGAAGGCTGGCGACACAGTTCAAGTCAAGGGACAAACCGCTTCGTAATCGAAGGCGAGAGATAGGGGCTGCGCGTAGGGCGGTATAAGAGGGCATGTTCGCCGCCCTCCTCGCCGGAGTCGTCGCCCTCAACCCGGCACAAACCCTTTGGTTCGACCAGCCGGCCACGCACTTCACCTCAAGCTGCGCGCTCGGCAACGGCCGCCTTGGGGCGATGGTCTTTGGCGGCACGACTCACGAGCGGATCGTCCTCAACGAAAGCACCATGTGGTCCGGCTCGCCTCAAGACGCCGACCGCAAAGATGCCCATATCGTGCTCCCGGAGCTCCGACGCCTCCTCCTTGACGGGGAGAACGCAAAAGCCCAAGCCCTGCTGCAGAAGGAGTTCATCTGCCGGGGCGCGGGTTCGGGATTCGGCAGCGGAAAGGACGTCCCCTACGGTTGCTACCAGACGCTCGGCGATCTGAGCCTTGATCTTCCTCAGGGCACGGCGACGAACTACCGCCGCACGCTCGACTTGGATCAAGCCCTCGCCAGCGTCGAGTACGACCAGAACGGAGCCCATATTCGCCGCGAGACCTTCATCTCGGCCCCCGGACAGGTCATGATCGTGCGGCTCACGAGCTCCCGTCCCGTCTCTTTCGAGGCGCACCTATCGCGACCCGAACGCGCCCATTTGGCGACTGACGGGAAGGACCTCGTAATGTCCGGTGCCCTGAGCAGCGGAATCCCGGGCCAGGACGGCGTTCGCTACGAGGCTCGCCTTCGCCCCATCGTCAAGGAGGGACATATCGTGGCCCGAGGCGATCATCTCATTTTCGAGCAAGTGCAGGACGTCACTCTCCTGCTCTCCGCCCGAACCACAATGACCGATCGCGACCCGGGTGCGTCCGTGAAGCGGTTCCTCGATACCGCCCAGAGTCGATCTTACGTCGACCTGAAAGCCGCCCACCTCCGCGACCATCGCAAGTTCTTCCGCCGAAGCATCCTTACCCTGCCCGAGGGGAAATCGGCCCGCCTCACCACCCCGGAGCGCCTCCGAGCCGTGGCCAACGGAGAATCTGATCCTAGTCTCGATGCCCTGATCTACCAATACGGCCGCTACCTTCTGATCAGTAGCTCGCGTCCCGACAGTCCGCTTCCCGCGAACCTCCAGGGCCTCTGGGCCGAGGAAATCCAAACCCCCTGGAACGGCGACTTCCACCTGGACATCAACCTCCAGATGAACTACTGGCTGGCGGAAACGACCCAGCTCCAAGACTGCGCCAAGCCCCTCATACGCTACATCCAGTCCCTGGTGCCGAATGGGCAAAAGACCGCCAAGGCTTACTACGACGCCCACGGATGGGTGGCTCACGTCATTTCCAACCCCTGGTGCTTCACTTCTCCCGGCGAAGGTGCCGGCTGGGGCTCGACCTGCAGCTCGGGCGGCTGGCTCTGCGAGCACCTCTACGAGCACTACGCCTTCTCCAAAGACAAGGCCTACCTTCGGTCGGTCTATCCCACCCTAAAGGGCGCCTGCGAGTTCTTCGAGGACATGCTGATCGAGGAACCGAAGCACCATTGGCTCGTCACTGCTCCTTCGAACAGCCCGGAGAACGCGTTCCGACTCAACGGACAGGGCATCTCCACCGTGATGGGCCCCACGATGGATCAGCAGATCGTTCGCGAACTCATGACCAACACCATCGCCGCCGCGAAGGCGCTGAATGTCGATGCCGAATTCCAACTCCGTCTCGCTGGCATGGTGGAGCGCCTCGCTCCCACCCAGATCGGGCTGGACGGACGTGTGCAGGAGTGGCTGGAGCCCTACGAGGAGACGGAGCCACGTCACCGCCATGTCTCCCATCTCTATGGGTTGTTTCCTTCGAATCAAATCTCACCAAGTTCAACTCCCGACCTTACTGCCGCGGCTCGGAAAAGCCTCGACCGTCGCGGCGATGATGGGACGGGCTGGTCCCTTGCTTGGAAGGTGTGCATGTGGGCCCGGCTTCGCGACGGCGAGCGCGCCCTGAAGCTCCTGAGACGCTTCTCTGTCCCCGTCAGCGACTTGGGATACAACATGAGCAACGGCGGTGGGCTGTACCCGAATCTGTTCTGTGCCCACCCGCCTTTCCAAATTGACGGCAACTTCGGCGTCACCGCCGGAATCGCCGAGATGCTCCTGCAGAGCCACGATGGAGAAATCCGCCTGCTGCCGGCGCTGCCGAAGGAGTGGGCTCGCGAAGGCTCGGTCACCGGCCTCTGCGCCCGCGGCGGCAAGATCGTGAATATCGCTTGGAAGGACGGCCAGATCGTCAAGCAATAAGGGTTGCATCCTTTTGGGACGCCGATCCGGCGGCCCTTTCGATTCTTCCGCGCCCTGCGCGGTAGATCTTAACGTCCGACTAGCGCGAGGGCTAGGCCGCGTGTGGCGGCGTGAGTTCGGGACTGCGCCCGATACGGAGAAGGTTCAACACGGGGCCGGTCTTGAAGGTGGTGATGAGCGCCATCAGCACGAGCATCGTGAAGATCTTGGGAGACAGCACCCCAAGGTCGAGACCGAGGTTTAAGGCGACAAGCTCCATCAGGCCCCGCGCGTTCATCAGAGCACCGATCCGCGGCTAACGCTGCAGCAAAGATTCCAAGAACGGCAAGATAGGCAACCGAGGTCTTGGTGGTCTGCTTCATGCTTGGCGCCCACAGGATAACAGCAACTGGATTCAGGTGCAACGGAGTCTCAGGAGATTGCGGATAACCTGATGGATAGCTCGCCGGGCCCCTGCCGCCCGCAAGGGGTCTGCGAAGTAGAATCATGTCGGGCATACGGATCGCCCGGAAGTAGATTTGACCGTCGACGAACCTAGAACGAACCGGAGAATCCACCTCGTCCTTGGCGTGCCCGCCCTTGCTCTCGCCCCAATGGACGGGATTACCGATGCCCCGATGCGCGCGCTTCAGGGCGAGTGCGGCGCCTTCACGTTCGCGGTAACCGAGTTCGTACGCATCAGCACGACCTCTCTCCCCAAGAAGGTCTTCGTTCGCGACGTTCCCGAACTGGCCACCGGAGGGCGAACCCGCACCGGACTGCCGGTGCAGGTCCAGCTCCTGGGAGGAGATCCGGAGAAGATGGCGGCTTCGGCCGTTGCCGCCTGCCAGGCAGGGGCATCCGCTATTGACGTCAACTTCGGATGCCCCGCCCCCACGGTTAATCGCAACGATGGCGGCGCTTCGCTGCTGAAGCATCCGCTGAGGATCCGTGCGGTCATAGAGGCGATTCGGGCGGCGGTTCCGGCTGAGGTCCCGGTTTCTGCAAAGCTCAGATTAGGCTGGGACAATTGCGAAGCCATCCATGAGAATGCCGCAATGGCCGCGGAGGGCGGAGCGTCGTGGCTGACGATCCATGCGCGGACCCGGGTGCAGGGCTACACGCCGCCTGTGTACTGGAGTCCGATCGGGCAGGTTCAGCGTGCGCTCGGACTCCCGGTGATGGCGAACGGGGACATCTGGACCTTCGATGACTTCCGCCGCTGTCGCGACGAGTCGCAGGCGTGTCATTTCATGATCGGGCGCGGGGCTTTGGCCAATCCCGCCTTGTCTCACCAGATTGCCCGCGACCTCGGGTTGCCGCATGGCGACGAGGCTTACGACTGGATTCACCTGCTGGAGAGTCTGGTCGAACACACCATCCCGCTCCGAGATCGCGTGGAGGCACGGGTGGTGGCCCGAATGAAGCAGTGGCTCAAGCTTGCGAGCAACTACGGGAAGTTCCGGCACTTCGATGCGGTCAAGCACTGCGCGAAGACGGATGAGTTCTTTGCCGCATTGAGGCATGCCCTCGACCAAGGCTAACGAAACGCCAGCACGGTTCCGTTCGCCCGAGTCGGACCCTGTTCATCGGACTCGATGTAGAACTCCAATCGTATCCACCGCCGAGAACCATCGTTGAGCACGATGTGAAAGTCGCGCGACCCGCGAGTTTCGCCCGCCTGCGCCGCCTGCTCAATGAAGTCGTACGCCCTGTGGCGATCTTCGTCGGTATAGCGTGAGCGAATGTCCCGATCGAGCGTCGGTGAGTCACGGTTCACTGCGTAAATTCGGCAGAACTCCTCATCGGGCGTGATGAAACGGTGCTCCTGAAGATTTTTTGCCCAGAAGCCGACTTGAACCCGCTCTCGGTCCGAGGATTTGCCGTCGAAGCTCCAGTGCTTCAACTTCGACCGGAATCCAATCACCTTCGCGACTTTGTCCTCCTGATCACGGACCCCGTAGATCGTGATCAAGACGGGTTCGATGGTCTCGCCCTTTCGGGTTCGCAGCACGAAACTAGCCGTCTCGACCCTTCCGGAAATGACCTCGTCCATCGATGCCACCCCGACGGCAGTGTCCTGCTCCTGAAAATGCGGTAAATAAGCTTCCCGGGGGTAGAGATGGCCGGGCTCGAGGCCATGGATCCGGTTCAGGGTATCGGAGGCCAGCATTAGCCCCGTCTTCACATCGTAGACCCAGCCCTCGTGCAGAAACTGGCCGCGACCCGTCCCCTCCAATTCGTTGAATTCCTCCGCCACAAAGGCGGCGGCGAGAGCGGCACGGGGTGCCTCACCGCTCTTCTCTCGGATTCGACGCCAGTAGGTACGCAGCGTATTGAGGGAGATATTGAGTTGCTGGCCGATCTGCTTGTCTATAAAACCCAGTGCGGCCAAGCTGAGCACCTGCTTTTCCCGGGACGACAGCAAGTCGAGGTTCAATTCGACCTGCGGTGCCGAATCCTCGCTATGGGTGACTTGACTATCTTGAATCGCGATCGGATCCACCATTCGGCTCATCATAACATCAGTTCTTAGATTCAACAAAGAAGTGAGACCTGGACACCACATTGAAGCAACTTCGGCGGTTTCCCGTTGAAGGGAGGGTAAGACCCGGTCAGTCTGCGGACAGCCGCCGACAGCCCCAGGGGTAGTCTTTCCAGCGGCATGACAACGCTCTTAGTTCTTCTGCTTGTCTCCCGTTCGAGCATCATTCGGGTCTTTGCCGCATCGTCCCTCAAGGAGTCGTTCACCATCATCGCGAAGGGCTACGAGGCCTCCCATCCCAGGGTCAAGGTCAGTTTGAATTTCGGCGGCTCGCAACTGCTAGCCGCCCAAATCGATCACGGAGCCCCTGCCGACGTATTCGCCAGTGCGGCCAAGAAGAACCTAGACAGTACGTCCTACGACCGCGAAACCTATCGGGTGTTTGCCCAAAACCGGCTTGCGATCGTCGTCCGTCAGGGCTTGAACGGGATATGGAGCCCGCGTCAGCTTGACCGCGCTGAGCGCATCGTCATCGCCGACCCGGCGGTCCCGGTAGGGGGCTATACCCAACGATTCTTGTCCAAGGCCGGCCGACAGTTTGGAGCCGACTGGCTGAAAGCGGTGCAGGCGAAAGTCGTCTCCAAGGAGCAGGATGTCAAGGCGGTGCTCGCCAAGGTTCGCCTCGGGGAGGCGGATGCGGGCGTCGTCTACGAGAGCGACCTCTCGACCAGCGATCTCGGCAAAGTCACGATTCCCGACCCGCTGAACGTGCTCGCCGACTATCCCGTCGCCGTCTTGAATGGGTCGCCAAACCATCAAGGAGGGATCGACTTTGCGAAGTACCTGCTTGAACCGACCGCTCAACAGGACCTTGAAACCTACGGCTTTATCTCGCCCATGGCGGGCTCGTCACAGATCTTTATCGTGAGTGGGGGTAAGAGCCGGGCGATCCCTGCGCCCCTCCCGCAGACCTACAAGGCGGTGGTCGTAGACGCGGTCGGCCACGAGGGCAAGTCAAAGAGCTACTTCGGCGTGCCGGTCATGAAAGTGATCGGGCCAACCACCGCGAAGGACGCGACTTTTGTGGCGGGTGACGCCTATCGTCGCACGATCTCGGTCGCGATCCTGCGATCCAGCAAGGCGATCCTAATCTGGAACCCGGACGGAAACTTGCAACTGATCGTGCCCGGGCAGAAGCCCTCCCTTTGGGTCCGGGCCATCCGCCGCATCGAGCTCCGGTAAGGAATATTTGATTTGAAGAGACACGCGACAACCGCCGCCTGGCTCTTGCTGGCAAGCCCCTTGATCCTCCTCGTCGGAGGCGCGATTCTGGCGCTTGTATTGTCCTCTTCTCCCGCTGAGATTGGCCGCCAGATGCACGAGTCGGCGGTGCTTGATGCCCTTGTCATCAGCCTGAAGACCACCCTGGTCAGCCTAGTTCTCGTGATCGTGTGCGGCACCGCGTTTGCCCTCGTGATCCATCGGACGCGCGGAGCCTTGTCGGGGGGGCTGGAGGTCCTGGTCACGCTTCCGGCGATCATGCCACCCTCGGTGGCGGGCATCGCCTTGTTGCTCGCGTTCGGGCGCCAAGGACTCTTGGGCTCGACCTTCTCGCACTGGGGCATCAGCATCGCCTTCACTCCGATCGCGGTGGTGATGGCCCAGACATTTGTGGCCGCCCCCTTCTACGTCCGCGAGGCCGCGAACGCTTTTCAGGCGATTGATCCAACTTATTTGGAAGCGGCGACGCTGGACGGAGCCTCGGCTTGGCAATCCCTGCGGTGGGTCACCCTGCCGGTGATCGCGCCGTTCTTGTTGACCGGTGCGGTGCTGGCGTGGGCCCGAGCGCTTGGGGAATTTGGAGCGACGATCCTGTTTGCCGGAAGCCTGCAGGGGGTGACTCAAACCCTGCCCCTGGCAATCTATCTCGGGTTCGAGACCGATCTGGAGCAGGCCAAGGCGATTGCAGTGCTGCTACTCGTTGCTGCAGTCTTCTTGCTGGTGCTCTTACGGCTGGTGTTGCGTCGGCGCTTGGTGTACGCGCACTGACGCGCTCCCGGTCGGCACATTCCCAGAGAGCCCAAATCGGCAGTGTGGAGATGTCCCCGGGGGCCCTTCGACGCCGTCGAAGGATTATTGACTTAGCCTCCGACTTAGAAAAACCGGCACGTTCCAAGAGAGTCGGAGATTGGACAGAGGATCCTTCGACTTCGCTACCTTCGCTGGGGCTCGGAACTGCGCTCTGGATGACGGTCAAAGGGTCGGTCATCCCGAGCGGAGTCGATGAGCCCTAGCGAGTCGAACGCAGTCGAAGGATCATTGACTAAGCCTCCGACTTAGAAAACCAGCTCCCAGAGAATCGGAGACGGGACCGGGGATCCTTCGACTTCGCTACCTTCGCTTAGGTTCGGAGCTGCGCTGGATGACGGTCAACGCAGATACGCGAAGGTTGAAAGGCTACTCAGAATGATGGGTTGAGGTCTTCCGGCAAATCGAGGTCGCGTAGTTCACCTTCGAGATCGATGAAGTCGACCGCATCAAGGTGGGTGCGGAGGATCGAGCGGCCACCCGCGTCGCCAGTGAGTGCCTCAAGTTCTGCCCTGAAATCGCGACCAAACAAAACCGGGTGCCCCTGGACGCCCTCGTAGCGGGCTACGGCAATTCGACTCGGCGCGAGCTTCTTGAGGAGACGATGCACGACGGCGGCAGAGAGTTCGGGCATGTCTCCGAGGGCAATGAGATAGCCGTCCGTGTCAGCGGCCGCGGCGACGCCTGACGCGATCGAGCTGCCGAGACCTTCTTCAAAGCGCGGATTGTGCACGGGGGTCGCCGATTGCGCGGCATTTGCGACCTCGCTGGCATCTCGACCGGTGACGACAATAACTTGATCGACCAGGGGGATGAGCGTCGATACGACGGTGCCTAAGACGGTTGACGAGCCCCAGGGGAGCAGCATCTTGTTAGGCCCACCCATGCGGGTGGCAAGGCCCGCCGCGGGGACGATGGCGCTAACTCTGGGCACGGCGCACCTGAACGATTTCCGCCATGATGCTAAGGGCGATTTCGGCGGGGCTCTTCGCCCCGATGGAGAGGCCGACCGGGCCGTGAATGCGCTTCAAGTCATCCTCGCCGAACCCGGCAGCGAGAAGGCGACCTCTGCGTGCGGCGTGAGTTGATCGGCTCCCGAGGGCCCCGATGTAAGCAACCTGGCTCTTGAGGAGGGCAGAAAGCGCCTTGTCGTCGATCTTGGGATCGTGGGTCAGGAGCACCGCATAGGTCGAACCGGTGAGCGCGACCGATTCGAACGCCTTCTCCGGCCACATCGAGAGCATCCGATCGGGCAGGACGGCAAACCGCTCCTCAACCGAGAAGGTGCCGCGCGGGTCGATTACGATTGTCTCGAATCCTAGGTCGCGGGCGAAGCCCACGAGCGGGATCGCGATGTGGACCGCGCCGATGATAATGAGCTTGTCTCGACTTGGGACAGATTGGATGAACGCAAGTTGACGACTTGAGGCGGCCATCCCAGTAGGCATGACCGGGTCAAGGGCTTCGATCGTTTGCCGGGTGAACGGGTATCGAGAGGTTGAGCTTTCGGCATGCGCCCCCTCCCCGCCTCCCCCTGGGGCGGGGGAGGGGTTCGCCGGAGGCGATTGAGAATCTGAGGCGGGTCCCAAGATCGTCGTCAATGTAAACGGCTCGTCCCGCTTCACCAGTTCAGCCACCCGGTCCCAGAGTGCTCGATCGCGCTCGACGGGCATGGGGTCAATCCAGACGTCGATCTCGCCCCCACATGAGAGCCCGACATTCCAAACCTCGTCGTCGGTCAATTGCCCAAAATGGAGCTGGCGATGCCGCCCATCGGCAAGCGCCGCAAGGGCAGATTCAATAACGGCCGATTCCACGCACCCGCCGCTCACCGACCCGCAGATCAGACCGTCCTCACGGACGCCCATCATCGACCCGACCGGGCGCGGGGAGGAGCCCCACGTGTTCGTGACGGTGGCGAGGGCGAATCGACGGTCCTCGCCAACCCATCGCTCAAGCGTGGGGAAGATGTCTCTCATCCGCTAGACGAGCTCGGAGACCTTGATCGGGAACTTACGAACCCGCTTGCCCGTCGCGGCAAACACCGCGTTCGCGATCGCGGGAGGTCCGCTCGGGTACCCAACCTCACCCATGCCGGAGGGATCGTTGCCGGAGTCGATCACGAAGACCTCCTGGTTGGGCATCTCTTCCATCGTCATCCAAGGGTAGTCGGGCCAACTGCCTTCGACAACCCCGCCCTTCTCGATCGTGATTCCGACCTTGAGGGCAGTCGACATCCCGTCGACGGCCGCGCCTTGGACCTGAGCTTCGACGCCTTGTGGGTTCAGAGCCAATCCCGGATCGACCACCGCGACCATGCGATGGAGCTTGATCTCATTGCCGACGACGCTGACTTCCATCACGTGAGCGATGCATGCCCCGTACCCGCTAAAGCAAGCGATGCCGCGACCATGACCCTTCGGGAGGGGCGTGCCCCAGCCCGCCTTTTCGGCGGCCATGGTAAGCACCTTCTTCAGCCGTTCATCGCGAGCCAGAGCCACCCGGAATGCGAGCGGATCCTTGCCTGCGGCGTGCGCCATCTCGTCAATGAAGCACTCGTTGGCGACGTCGATTTGCGAATGCTCGACCGAGCGCCATGCGCCGGTTGGAACCGGCGACGGGCCCGCGCCTCCTGCCTGAGTCGCGCCGCTGATCGCGTAGGGAATTCCGGCTCGGCCAGGTCCTCCCCGGCCGCTACGGCCGCCTGCATTGATGATCACATGGTTCCACGCCACCGGCGTGCCGGAAGCATCCACCGCACCCTGGAAGGAGTGGTAGCTCATCGGGCGATAGTGATCGTTCCGCATGTCGTCTTCACGTGTCCAGACCAGCTTGATCGGCTTCTTAACCGCCTTGGAGACCTGCACCGCGTCGGCCACGAAGTCGTTCGCCGAGCGTCGGCCAAAGCCGCCGCCGAGCAAGGTGAGATGCACGGTGACCTTCTCGGCGGGAAGGCCGAGCATCTGCGCGGTCTGGCGCTGCGCGCCATCCGGAGACTGGGTACCGCTGTAGATCACGCACGAATCGTCCCGAACGTCCGCGACCGCGTTCATCGGCTCCATCGTGGCGTGGGCCAGGTAAGGGAAGTCGATACTCGCTTTGACCGCCTTGACTCCTGCAGGGAGGTCGGGCTGGGTGCCCGCCGCCTCGACGAGGCCGGCGCGGATCGAAGCCGTGGAAACGGATGCATTGAATCCGGTGTCCCAGGTGACCTTGAGCGCACGAACTCCCTCCATGGCTGCCCACGTGTTCTGAGCTACCACGGCGACGCCGCTGGAGATTTTCACGACATCGACGACGCCCGGCACTTTGCGGGTGGCGGTGTCATCGACGGTACCCATGGATGCGCCAAAGGACGGTCGGCGCGAGACGACGGCGTACAGCATGCCTTCGAG
Organism: Fimbriimonadales bacterium; assembly: GCA_038216655.1. Lineage (GTDB taxonomy): Bacteria > Armatimonadota > Fimbriimonadia > Fimbriimonadales > Fimbriimonadaceae > JAFDWR01. Next base: position 153,252 of record JBBQPZ010000004.1, on the reverse strand, counting down.
CTTCACGTCGATGCCGAAGGTCGCAGTTCCCGTGACGACCGATTTGTTATCCACTCGCCGTGTCCGCTTGCCGAGGATCTTGAAGTCCGCTTTGTCCTTGAGCTTCAGGTCTCCGTCGGGGGCGGTGACGCCAGCCATCTTGGAGGTCAACTCGCCGTAACTCATCGACTTGCCCGTCGCCGGGTGCATTACCTTGCCGGTGTCGCACTTGCAACTCGCGGCATCGACGCCCCACGACTTCGCGGCGGCGGCCACGAGCATCGCCCGCGCACCGGCTCCCAGTTGGCGCAGTGTGCCGTACATCTGACGGGTACTGGAGCTGCCGCCCGTTCCCTGACCGCCCGCCGGGCCACCCGGAGGGGCGTGGGCAACTTTGACTTTGGACCAATCCGCGTCCATCTCCTCGGCGACGATCATCGCGAAGGTGGTGCGGATTCCCTGACCCATGTCGGACTTATTGACGGTAACCGTGACGGTCCCGTCCGGGTCGATCTGGATGAAAGCGTTGGGTTGGAACCCTTGGGCGGCTTCCTTATCGGAGTTCTTAAACAGGCCGCTCGCGGGGGCTGAGTAGCAACCGAGCACGAATGCCGCGCCCGCGCCGCCCACGACCTTCAAGAACGATCTGCGGGTGAGATCGGTGACCATGGCTACTTGGCTCCTGAAGCGATCTTGATCGCTTCTCGAATTCGTGTGTAGGTGCCACAGCGGCAGATGTGCCCGCTCATGGCTTCGTCGATGTCGGCATCGGTGGGATGCGGCTTTGCTTTGAGCAACGCGGCTGCGGCAATGATCTGCCCGGTCTGGCAATAACCGCATTGAGGCACGTCATGCTCGACGAATGCCTTCTGGAGCGGGTGGCTACCGTCGGTCGACAACCCCTCGATCGTGACGACCTTCCCCTTGCCGATATCGGAAATTGGAGTCGAGCAACTCCTCACCTCCTTTCCGTCGACCAGGATCGCGCATGCCCCGCATGCGCCGATGCCGCATCCAAACTTCGCGCCGGTGAGCCCCATCAGGTCCCGCAGGACCCAGAGCATCGGCATATCGGGGACCGCTTCCACGGTCCGCTGCTTTCCATTCACGTTGATTTGGTATGTCGCCACGTCAGTTGCCTCTGCATTGATTCTATACGCATGCCGCCAGGATATGGCCGTAGATTTGCTTTCCTTTGGAATTCGCGGCTCGTGATTCTTAAAGCGTCCAAAGTGCTTGTATGCTAGGCGGGATGTTGCTGGTACCTATGCTGGTCTCGCTCTCGATGGCGACCGATTGCACTCTGAAGCCGACGGCCTTGCGATGCGAGGCCCGCGTCGATCCACTTGGGATCGACAATCCCGCCCCGGGCCTTACCTGGAAGGTGGAGGCAAGCAAATCCGGCCTGCGCGACCTTAGACAAACCGCGTACCGCATCCTCGTTGCCAGCGATCGGCAGTTGATCGACCAGGGTAAGGGCGATTGCTGGGATACCGGGAAGGTCGCATCTTCAGAGACGTCGAATATCGCTTATCGGGGCAAGCCCCTGATGACGAAGCGTCCTTACTGGTGGAAGGTTCAAGTCTGGGATCAGGCGGGGACCGAGTCGGACTGGAGCGGCGCGGCGTCGTGGTCCATGGGTCTACTCTCGCCGAGCGATTGGAAGGCGGACTGGATCGGTTACGATAAGCCGCTTGAGGCGAAACCGTCGGTTCTTGATTTCAAGGGAGCGCACTGGATTTGGTCCCCAGGCGTTAAGCCGGGGGCCGTTCCGACGGGCCGCGCGTATCTGCGCAAGTCTATCGAAGTGACGGGTCACGTCGTTAAGGCACAGCTGCTGGCAACCGCCGATGACGAGTTCGAACTCTCGATCAACGGGAAGAAAGCGGCGGAGAGCGACCATCAGTCCGAAGCTTGGTCCCGCCCCGCCTATCAGGATGTCACCCACTTCCTCACTCCAGGCAGGAATGAGATCGTCGTCCTGACGGATAACGAACAGGGCAAGGAAGGCGGCTTCGCCGTCAAGCTAGCGATCACTACCGACGACGGCAAGACTCAGACCATCGTCTCCGACACGACTTGGGAAGGCTCCAGCCAGCCGACCTCTGGCTACGGGGCGGCAAGTGACATTGGTGCCTTCGGCCGCGCGCCGTGGGGTGATGTCAAGCCGCGTGACGTGTTCCTTCCCGCTCCGCGTCTGCTACGTCGCGCGTTTGAGGCGACGAAGAAAGTGCGCCGGGCCACCATTTATGCCACCGCGTTGGGAATGTTCGAACTCCATTTGAATGGTCAGGTCGTCAGTCCTGATTTGTTCGCCCCCGGTTGGACCGAATACCACAAGCGCGTTTGCTATTTAGCCTACGACGTCACCAAGCTCGTGAATCAGGGCCCCAACGTGGTAGGCGCCGTTCTCGCGGATGGCTGGTACGCGGGCTATGTCGGTTTCGGCCACCACCGTGACAACTACGGCGATAAGACCCGCTTCCGTGGGCAGCTTGAGCTGGAATACGAGGACGGCACGAGCGAGACAATGGGCACTTCTTCCGACTGGCGAGCTCAGACCGGGGCGACGCTCGAAGCCGACTTCCTGATGGGGGAGACCTGCGATGCGCGCCTTGAACCGCGAGGCTGGGACGCCCCTGGATTCAAGGCCGACAAATGGGACGCGGTCGATATCACTTCGAAGGTGGTCCCCGTTGTCGAAGCCTTCACCGGCGACCCAGTTCGCGCCTTCAAGGAACTCAAAGCGGTCTCGGTGACCGAGCCGACCAAGGGCGTATACGTCCTGAATCTTGGCCAGAACATTGCCGGTATGGCACGCCTTAGGGTGCGAGGCAAGGAAGGCCAGCGCGTGACCCTTCGTTTCGCCGAGCGACTGAGCCCGGATGGGAATGTGTACACCACGAACCTTCGCAGTGCCCGCGCGATCGATACCTACACGTGTCGCGGCGTCGGCGAAGAGGTCTGGCAGCCCCAGTTCACCTTCCATGGTTTCCAGTACATCGAGGTGACCGGCCTCGGCCACAAGCCGGGTCCGGACGAAGTCGTTGGCATCGCGATCAGCAGCGCCACTCCAGAGGCAGGCACCCTGACGACGTCCGATCCGATGCTGAACAAGCTCGTATCGAACGCCTGGTGGACCCAGCGGATGAACTTCATCGACGTTCCCACCGACTGCCCGCAGCGCGACGAGCGCCTGGGCTGGACGGGTGACGCTCAGGCTTACATTCGGACGGCCACCTTCAATACTGACGTCCAAGCGTTCTTCAACAAGTGGCTGGTTAGCCTCGATGACAGCCAGCGCGAAGATGGCCAGTTCCCGATGGTGGCGCCCCTTCTCGTGGCCGGCCCCGACGGTGGCCCAGCGTGGGCCGATGCGGGCGTGATCTGCCCTTCGACCGCGTTCGACGTGTACGGAGACCGACGCTTACTTGAGCGCCACTACCCGAACATGAAGAAGTTCGTCGACTTCTGCAAGAACCGCTCGACGGCTGCCCTGCTGCCCCCGGCGCAGTTCCACTGCTTCGGCGATTGGCTCAATATCAACGACGACACGCCGCACGAGGTGATCTACGAGGCCTACTTCGCGGGTTCGGCCCGACTCGTGAGTCAGGCGGCCCACATCCTCGGCAACGAGGCGGACGCCCGAACTTACGGGGCGCTTTACGATTCAGTGAAGGCGGCGTTCAACAAGGCGTACGTATCGCCGGACGGTTTGGTGAAGGGCGATTCGCAGTGCGCCTATGTTCTCGCGCTCGCCTTCGACCTGGTCGATGGAGACATGGAGAAGAAGGTTGAGGCTCGACTTATCGCCAATATCGAGAAGCGAAACTGGCACCTATCAACCGGTTTTGTGGGGACCCGCGACATCATGCACGTCTTGAGCAAGATCGGCCGCAACGACATCGCGTTCCGGCTCTTGCACAACACGACCTTCCCGTCGTGGGGCTTTACGATCGTCAACGGCGCGACCAGCATCTGGGAGCGATGGGACGGCTGGACACCCGAGAAGGGGTTCCAGGATGCGGGGATGAACTCCTTTGCCCACTACGCCTTCGGCGCGGTGGTCGGTTGGATGTATCAGCACATCGGCGGCATCGTCAACACCTCGCCGGGATTCGCAACGGTGCGCATCGCCCCCGCGCTTGACCCGAATCTGAAGTCGGCAACGACCTCATACGAATCGATCCGAGGCAAGATCGTCGTGGATTGGAAGGTCAACGGACCGATGCTGTCGCTGAAGGTTGACGTTCCCGCGAACGTGGAGGCGGAGATCGTGGTCCCTGGCAAAGCTCCCCGCCCCGTCGGTGGCAAGGTCGGAAAGACCAACGTGTTCAAGGTTGGCTCCGGCCACTACGAGTTCACCTCGGTAGTCGGTCCCCTCATTGCCCGCTAGTTGCCAGAATAGAACCGGGGCGGGTCCCCGGTTCGACCCTCCGATCATGCTGATTGCGCTCATGCTCCTCACGAACTTCACTCCCTCCGACTCCGACCTCGTCGCGCCCGGGGCGACCCTGGAGCGCCTCAGCACTGGATACGCATTCACCGAGGGACCGGCGACGGCAAAGAATGGCGACGTATACTTCACCGACCAGCCCAACGATCGGATCGTGCACTGGAGCACGGACGGGAAGTTTGAAGACTGGATGAAGCCGTGCGGGCGGTCGAACGGGATGATGTTCGATCATCACGGTAACTTGATCGCATGCGCCGACGATCACAACCAGCTCTGGTCGATTGCTCCGGACAAGAAGGTCACCGTCCTCGTCCAAGGTTTCGAGAACAAGCTCCTGAACGGACCGAACGACGTCTGGGTCCGACCAGACGGAGGAATGTACCTGACCGACCCGCTCTATGCCCGCCCTTACTGGTCGCGCGATCCTAAGGTGCAGCAAAGCGGAGAGCACGTCTACTTCCTCTCCCCCGATCATAAGACATTGACGCCGGTGGGAACCGACTACACCAAGCCAAACGGCATCGTCGGAACCCCCGATGGCAAGCTGCTTTACGTCGCGGATATAGGAGCGAACAAGACCTATCGTTACACCATCCAGAAGGATGGCTCTCTCCGCGACAAGCATCTGATCTGCGAGCTCGGCTCCGACGGGATGTCGATGGACGAGCGAGGAAATATATATCTAACCGGGCATGGAGTTACCGTTTTCGATCCCACCGGAAGACAGATCCTCCACATCGACGTGAAGGAGAACTGGACCGGCAATATCACGTTTGCCGGTAAGGATCGGAAGCTCTTGTTCATCACCGCCAGCACGTCGGTGTACGGGCTGAAGATGAACGTCCGTGGCGCCGAGAAGTAGCCTAACAGAGAAGGGCTCCAATCTCGGCGAGTTCGACAGAATTCAGATTCCACGTCACTGCATCCACGTTTGCGGAGACTTGCTCGGGCCTGGTTGCTCCGGTGATGATCGAGGCTACCATCGGGAAAGAGGCGAGCCAAGACATCGCAAGTTGAAGCAGCGTGTGCTTCCGCGTCTCGCCGAACTGGGCGAGCCGTTCGACCAACTCAAGGTTCTCCTCGGTGTACCACCGGGACTCCGCGTTGATGCGCGTCCCCTCAGGCAATCCTTGTCCCTTGCGGTACTTGCCGCTCAGAAGTCCGCTGGCGATGGGGAAGTAGGGCAAGAAGGCAAGTCCCTGGCGCTCGCACTCTTCGAGCACGCGGGTGGAGATCGGCTCGCGCTTGAGCATGCTGAACTCGTTCTGGACACTGACAAACTTGGCCCCGGTTGCCGCCTTTTCGGCTTCCTGAAGTTGGGCGACGGAGAAGTTGGAGCAGCCGATCTCGCGGACTTTGCCTGCTTTCACCAATTCATCGAGCGCGCCGAGGGTGTCGGCGATCGGGACGGTTTCGTCTGGTGTGTGTAGCTGGAAGAGGTCGATAACGTCGGTTTGAAGTCTCTGAAGGGAGTCCTCGCACGCCTGCTTGACGTAAGTCGGGTGCGCGCCCTGATGCTCCTCGTCGAGTTTGTGGCCGAACTTGGTGGCCAGGATCACCCTGTCGCGTCGACCCTGGAGAACTCGCCCGAGGAACTGCTCGCTCTTGGTTCCGCCGTAAATGTCGGCGGTGTCGAAGAAGTTCGCACCAGCGTCGATCGCGGCGTCAACGACGAGCTTTGTCGCGGCCTCGTCGATGCGCATGCCGAAGTTGTTGCAGCCAAGTCCCACGAGGGGGACGTTTAGCGATCCGATCTTGCGTGTTTCCATGGTTTGTTCCGAGAGTATGACGACGTAGAGTTGGGGTTGGTTGTCATGCCGAGGGGGTTTGTGCCGAGCTATCTGACTGAAATCGCCGGGTGTTGTTGCAAGCGGGCGGTGTTTCCAGTCAGCTCCCGTGATGCCGCTAGGGCTCTCTCGGAATGACTTGCCCCCGCGGACCAACTTTCAATCCCAACTGAAACTTGGCGAACCTGGGGGAGTAGAATGAGAGGAAGTCATGGCTACCCTCGCACCCCCCTCTCCGACAATCTCGATCGACACGATCGCGGATAAGGTGTACGCGGGGCAGCGGATCTCGGCCGACGATGCGCTCTTCTTGTTCAAGCATCCGAACTTGATCGAGCTTGCGACCTTGGCCAACTATCAGCGCCAGCAGCGGGTGCCGGGCAACACCGTCACCTACATCATTGGACGCATCCTGAATTACACCAACGTCTGCTGGGTGCGGTGCAAGTTCTGCGCGTTCTACCGCGTTCCCAACCACGCGGAGGGGTATCTCCACTCCGATGAGGATATCCTCGCCAAGGTGCGCGACACGGTGGAGAAGGGCGGCATCGAGATTCTCTTCCAAGGCGGGCTGAACCCCAAGTTGAAGATCGAGTACTACGAGGGGATCTTCGGCAAGATCAAGGCGGAGTTCCCGGACGTGATTCTCCACGCCCTGTCGCCCGCGGAGATCATCTACATCGCGCACATCTCGAAGCTCTCGCTCCGTGACACTCTTCAGCGCCTGAAAGATGCCGGCCTTCACTCGATCCCTGGTGCGGGTGGTGAGATCCTCGTCGACCGGGTCCGAAAGATTATCGCCCCGTACAAGGACACCACCGACGAGTGGCTGGAGTGTATGCGCACCGCGGCATCCCTTGGCATCCGCTCGACCGCGTCGATGATGTTCGGCCACGTGGAGACGATCGAGGACCGAGTCGAGCACCTGGGTCGCATTCGCGATCTACAGGATGAGTGCAACCCGTTCCGGGCGTTCATCACCTGGAACTTCCAGCCTGAGGACACGAACCTACCGATCCCGGTCAAGGCGAGCGGGGCGGACTACCTGCGCACGGTAGCGGTGGCGCGAATATTCCTCGACAACGTGGACAACCTTCAAGTTTCGATCCTCACCCAGGGCCCCAAGATCGCTCAACTTGCCCTTGGCTACGGGGCGAACGACTTCGGCTCGGTGATGATTGAGGAGAACGTGGTGTCTGCGGCGGGGAACAAGTTCATCCTCGACGCTGGCGAGTTCGAGCGGCTGATTACTGCGGCGCAGTACGTGCCGAAGCGGCGGAACACGCGTTACGAGCTTCTCGAAGCTTAACTCGCGGGACAGCTCATTGTCTCTTCAATGCCTGGGCGCCCCGGTTCGTCCGGTCATGGAAAAGGCCTTTGACTCGGAGTAGCACCTCGGGGAACGGCTGAAATCTCTCGGGCGGCTACAGTTCCGGACAAACTTTGACACCCCAGCCTGGAGGATAGATGAAGCCTCTTCATCTTTTCGCCGGTCCCGGACCTCCGCTCAACGGGGTGTTGACACATGAAAACGGGGCCTGAAAGATCAGACCCCGTACAACCCAAACAAGCAACCATGGGAGCTAGCCGCCGGACTTCGTCTTGTCCGCCTTATCCGGAGCTTTGCCCGAAGCGGGCACATCGGCGGGCTTAGCGTCCTTGGTCGGATCGGCCTTTACTTCAACCTTCTTGATCGCCGGGGCATCCGGTAGCTTCAGAAGGGACTTCGCCCTCGGCGACATCGACATCGCGGGAGCGCCCGCATGGGTGGCCGACTTGCCGACCGCCACGCTTGGCGTTGTCCAGTACATCACGCCGGTCGAGGCTGGCTGATCGCTGACCTTGTGAGCCAGGGTTCCGTTGGCGTTCGCGATGAATAAGCCGGTCTCGTCCTTGGCCTTTGAGATCTTGCTGTAGGCGACCTTCTTGCCGTCCGGACTCGGGGTTCCGCCATAAATGACACCATCCCCTGCGACTACCTTGGTCGGTGCGCCGCCCTTTACGGGCACGGAATAGATCGCGAACTGGCCGTCCCGATCTGAGGTGAAGAGCACCTTGCCGCCATCCTTGGACCATTGGGGAAGAATGTCATTCGCCTTGCCGGTGGTGATGGGGTGGGCGCCCTTGCCGTCGATCCCGATTACGTAGAGCGTGCTGTGCCCCGCGCCGGTCTTGGAGTAGGCAACCCACTTGCCATTCGGCGAGATCGTCGCGTCGTCGCCCTCGTCGAGCTTTTTGACCATCTTGCCGGTGGTCGAGGCGAGGTAGAGGGAGAAGGGAGTCGAGGCGCTCTCTGCGGTGTAGAGGACGTCATCGCCGCTCGGGGTGAACTGAACGGAGCCGATGTTGGTGAAGTTGCTCGCGCCCAGCGACGTCGCGTTATCGGGTGTAGTGGAGGTGTTCCAGTAGAGTCCCTGCCCGCCTTCCTTCTGAACGGCGAAGGCCACGTGAGTGGCGGTCGGGTCCTGAGCGTATATCGGCGAGCCGCCGGGAAGCTTGGTCATGACCGAGGCCTTCTTGCCATCGGCGGTCAGCTTCTCGATCGTCGTTCCGTCCTCCGAGAATTCGGCGTACAAGATTTCGTTCCCCGCGAGGTTGGTCGCCGGAGCACCCGGTTGGGTCCCCAACGACTGTTGTCCGGTGTTGTTCCCAAAGCCGCCCGACGTGTTGGATCCGTTGAACGAGCCCGACGTGGAAGAGGTGCTGCCGAATTGGCCGGTGCCATTCCCGCCGCAACCGATAACCGCTCCCACAACCAGGACTCCGGCGGCGACGAAAAGATGATTTGACTTACGCATAGCTTTTCCCTATCTCTATGATATCCAACGCCACGGGACCGCCATGCGGTTCGCGTAGAAAGGTTCAATCTAATGTATTGGACGGATCGACCCTGAAAAAAATACGGAGCGAGGTGCTTTTTGGCGCAAGATCACTTAGCGCCGACCGCTGATCTGACGAGTGAGCTTGCGCTTACTCGCACCGAGCTTCCCGTCGCTGGTGCCCATGAGGGCCCTAAGTTCGGTGATCTCGTCGCGAATCCCGGCGGCCTTTTCGAACTCCATCGCCTTGGCAAAGTCCTTCATGTCCTTCTCAAGCTTGCCGATGAGTAGAGGCAGATCCTCGAGGCGCAGTTCGCCGCCTCCGTCTTTGAGCCTGGCCTTTACATCGTCCGAATATTGGGCAACGACTTCGGCCACCGCTTCGTTGGAGCGGACGGTTTCGCGGACCGCCTTCTGGATCGTGGCTGGCTCGACATTGTTGTCGAGGTTGTACTTGACCTGCTTTTCACGACGTCGGTCGGTCTCCTCGATGGCCCGGGTCATGGACCCGGTCATCACGTCGGCGTACATGATCACCTTGCCGTCCACGTTTCGAGCGGCGCGGCCGATGGTCTGAATCAGCGACGTGTCGGACCGGAGGAACCCCTCCTTATCCGCGTCGAGGATTGCGACCAGGGTGACCTCGGGGAGGTCCAAGCCTTCGCGAAGGAGGTTGACCCCGACGACCACGTCGGTAATGCCGAGCCGCAGGTCACGCAGGATTTCTGGACGCTCGAGCGAGTGGACATTCGAGTGGATGTACTGAACTTTTACGCCTAAATCCTGAAGATAACCGGTCAAATCCTCAGCCATCTTCTTGGTCAGCGTGGTCACCAGCGTTCGTTGGCGGAGGACAACGCGCTTCTGAATCTCGTTGATCAAGTCATCGATCTGGCCCTTGGATGGACGGACGTCGATCTGGGGATCGACGAGATAAGTCGGGCGGATAATCTGCTCGACGACCTGGTTCTGGGTTTCTTTCTCAAACGGTCCCGGCGTTGCAGAGACGTAGATCACCTGCGGCACACGCTCGAGGAACTCCTCGAACTTGAGCGGTCGGTTGTCGAGCGCGCTGGGCAGGCGGAAGCCGTAGTCGACGAGCACCGACTTACGCTGCTTGTCGCCGTTGAACATCGCCCGAACCTGCGGAAGGGTCTGATGCGACTCATCAATGAACACGATCGCGTCGGAGGGAAGAAAGTCGAGGAGGGTGTACGGTGCCGTGCCCGGAGAGCGACCGTCGAAGTAGCGGGAGTAGTTTTCGATGCCGCTGCAGAACCCGACCTCGCGCATCATTTCGATGTCGAATTCGGTTCGCTGGCGGAGTCGCTGGGCTTCAAGTAGCCGGTTCTGAGATTCGAACATTGCGATCTGGGCGTTCATCTCACCGGTGATCTGTTCGATCACATCGTCCATCTTCTCCCACGGAGTCACGTAGTGGGTGGCGGGGAAGATCGACACTCGGCTCGGCTCGTCGAGCACCTCGCCGGTCAGGGGGTCGAAGATGCGGATTCTCTCAACGTTGTCACCAAAGAACTCGATGCGGGTGACGACTTCCTCGTCTTTGGGCTGGACTTCTAAGGTGTCGCCCCGAACCCGAAAGGTGCCCCGCTCCAGCTGCATGTTGTTCCGGGTGAACTGCATCTGCACGAGCTTTTCGATGACGGTGGCCATGTCGAAGTTGCCGCCGGTCTCGAAGGTGACGACCGCCTCGGCGTACTCGCTCGGCGAACCGAGACCGAAGATGCAGGAAACGGAGGCGACCACGACGACATCGCGTCGCTCAAGCAGGGCATGGGTAGCGGCGTGGCGCAGGCGCTCGATCTCTTCGTTCGAGCTGGAGTCCTTCTCGATATACAGGTCCGCGCCGGGGACGTAGGCTTCCGGCTGGTAGTAGTCGTAATACGAGATGAAGTACTGGACCGAGTTGTCAGGGAAGAAGGCCCGGAACTCCTGGCAAAGCTGGGCGGCAAGGGTCTTGTTGTGAGCAAGAATCAGCGCCGGGCGCTGACTGCGGGCGATGACGCTCGCCATTGTGTACGTTTTTCCCGTTCCGGTAGCACCGAGGAGGGTCTGGAATCGGTAGCCCGAGTCGAGCCCGTCAACCAGACCCGAGATGGCTGTTTCTTGGTCTCCTTTGGGGCTGAAATCCGGCGCAAGGCGCAACGGCTCATCGTACTGAACAATCGCCATGTGTCTACATATTACTCCTCGGCACAGGAGGTTGTTTCTCGCGTGATGGAACTAGACTGGTTGACCTTTGGACTTCTGGGACACCAAGGCTAAGAAGCATCGCGCGAGAGTGACCGCTACGAACCTGTAACGTGGGGGAAAGTGAGAGTGAGAATGTGAGAGTTGAACCTAAGCGAGTGAGAGTTGAACCCGAATGCGAACAAAAGAGTGGCCTAGAGATACTGATGGAATTGAATCGGAAGGCGCGTTGGTCTTTCGAAATGCCGTTTTTTACTGAACTCCCCTTAATCAATTCCGTTTTGGCTTAGGATAGGAATTAGGATGACGCTGCGCGAAAAGATCGGCCACTTGTATCGTCGGTTCGGGTTGGGGGCGACTCCGGCTGACCTTGATGAAGGGATGAAGCTGGGTGTTGACGGGACACTCAAGAAACTCATCGACTACGAAACTACCGACGAGGGCTTCAATGTTTCGCCCTACGAGTTCGTCTGGCGGATGGACAAGAACGGGACGCCTGATGTCGACCTGAGTTCTTCGCACTATCGCGCCTGGTGGGTCATGCGGATGCTTGCGACCAAGCGCCCGCTTCAAGAGAAGCTCGTGTTGTTCTGGCACAACCACTTCGCGGTGAGCGACGGCAAGGTCGAGGACGGCTCGATGATGCTGCAGTATCTTGACGTCCTGCGCCAAGACGCCAACACCACCTTCCCGAAGCTTGTGCAACAGGTCAGCAAGAACCCGGCGATGATGCGGTATCTGGACATGAACCGCTCGATCAAGGGGCATCCGAACGAGAACTTCCCCCGTGAAGTGATGGAGCTCTTCACCCTCGGGATCGGCAACTACACGGAAAAGGACATTCAGGAGGTCTCGCGCGCCATGACCGGCTGGGGCTTCATTAACATCTACAACGACCGCAAGGGCACGCCGGTCGAGAAGCTGATGGAGTCGATCCAGTACGACCGCCCGTTCACGTCGTTCTGCTACATGCCGGACATGCACGACACGACGCCGAAGATGATCCTAGGACAGACCGCCAATTGGGATGGGGACGGCGTGCTCGACATGCTCTCCAAGCACACAATTACCGCGCATCGGATGACCAAGAAGCTGTGGGAGTTCTTCGCCTACGAGGACCCCGAGCCGGCGCTGATCGACAAACTCTCGAAGGTCTGGGTCTCCAGCGGCGGCGACATTAAGAAGGTTCTCTACGCAATGGCGAAGGCGAACGAGTTCTGGGGGCCGAAGGCAGTCCGGACGATGATCAAGAGCCCGGTTGACCTCTGCATCCCGATCGCCCGTCAGATGGGGACGGGAGAGGCGATGCTTGCTCTCCGCGATCCGGCAGCTAAGCCAAGCACGCCCATCGTTGCAAAAGTCCAGAACCAGGCGGCGTACCTGCACTCCCTCATGACCCGCCAGGGCCTCGCCCTGCTCTACCCGCCGGACGTCTCCGGTTGGCGCTGGCACGCCGCCTGGGTGAGCCTCGCGATGATGGTAGAAAGATACAGGTTCCAGGGCGTAATGCTTTACGATAAGGGCGCGGACGCACCGCTCAAGAACGTGTACGCCTTCGTCACAAAGACTCCGCCCAAGGACACGCGTGCCGTCGTGGACTCGCTGCTCGAGTTCTTTGACCTGCCCTTGCCGGAAGGTTCGAGGAAGGTGGTCGTCGAGGAACTCGACAAACTCGGCGGATTGAAGGCAATGGCGAACGCGAACCAGTTCGGTCGCTGCTACACCGCGATGATGCACATTATCATGGCGGCCCCGGAAGCGCAGTTCTGTTGATGCGATTGCAAACACAGATGTAGAGGAATCTTGCAGAACATTCCTGGGACAGGCGAGGGGGCGCGTCGCCTCTATCGCAGTGGCTTGGGCAAGTCCGAATGTAACACGGTTATTCGATGAAGCGGGATCGCTCGCTTTGGGACGGAATTCGGCACGACTCCAACCTTCCGCCCAGCCGAAACCGGTTGCGTGCGATGATCCTGTAGCCCCAGTCAAGTAGGAAGCGGGGAAGGAAGCGAAGGAGCGCGGGGATCTCGCGCCAGCCGCCCAACAAATGCAGGGTTGTCAATGCGGCACGGCCGCGCACCAACAGCTTCTCGTTAGGAGAACCGGGCGAGAGGATCAAGACCATCGAGGACAAATCCTGGGGATCTAGCCCGGCTTTGACCACCTTATCCGTGGCAAAACCATTCTGCAAAGGAGCAAACCGAATGCGTTCGCGCCGGTCGTGTTTGAGCACGTACTGCACGGTGCGGTCACAAAAACCGCATTCACCGTCGTACAGCAAGATCGCGTCGTTCATTCAGCCTCGCCTCATTCTACGGGGTACGCCGGTTAAGAATCCAAACCTGGTAGTCGGGCGTGGCAGTGGGAATGGAAAGACCTATCTGAGCCATGCTGTTCTCTTCCATCTTCTATGCCATCGGGTGCTTCGTGCTTGCGTCGCTCTTGACGATCTTCAAGACGATGCTGCGGCCTAGCCACATGCGCGACGGGCAGAAGGCCTGGGTGACATTCCTGGTCTTCTTCTTAGTGGTCGGAGCGGCTCCGTATGCCTTCATCGAGGTCCTGACCAAGACTCAGGGGCCGAGCATGGAGAAGGCGGTCAAAGCCGCTTACGCTAACATCGACGTCCAGGGTCCGATGATGTACTACCGGGTCACCTGGTACACCGGCAACGCGGCCAGCGTGTATGTCGTCGGCAAAGAGCTCCAGGCATGGGGCGGATTCGACCATCCGGTTCTCCAGCTCACGATGAAGAAAGTGAACGGCGAGTGGAAGACCGAGTCTTTCAAGCCGGTCGATTGGCCGAGGCTGAACAAGGACGGAATCGTTTTCCCCCCGATGTACTAACCCGAGTACGGGTAAGTTGCTCGTATGGGGCAAAGCATCGCGTTCTACGGCGCGGCAGAGACCGTTACCGGTTCTCGCCATCTTCTTAGCATCGGCGACAAAAAGGTCTTGGTGGACTGTGGTCTGTTCCAAGGCGGACGGGAGCTGCGGGAGCGAAACTGGCTTCCATTCCCGGTTCATCCCAGCGAGATCGACGCGATGGTGCTTACCCACGCGCATCTCGACCACGTCGGCTACTTGCCGAAGCTCGTGAAGGACGGATTCCGCGGCCCCGTCTACTGCACAAAGGCGACCCAGGAGCTTTCGCGAATCTCCCTGCCCGACTCCGGTCGCATTCAGGAAGAGGATGCGCGCCGCGCGAACCGGCACGGGACCCGGCATCAGCCAGCCCTCCCCCTCTACACCGAGGGCGACGCCTTCGAGTGCATGAAGCGATTCCAGCCGGTTAAGTACGGCGTCCTCAATCCTCTTCCCGGGGGAGCCCAGTTCCGCTTCAGCCCGGCGGGACACATCTTAGGTTCCGCGTTCGCCGAGATCTTCTTCGAGGACGGCCAAATGATCCTGATGTCGGGCGACCTCGGCCGCTATAACACGCCGATCATCAAGGACCCGACGGTGATGACCCATGCTGATTATCTCGTCGTCGAGAGCACCTACGGCGACCGACTCCATTCCCATGAGGACGTGCTGGCCAAGCTTGAAGAGATCATGCGCTCCTCCATCGAATCCGGCGGGGCGGTTTTGGTGCCCAGCTTCGCGATCGGTCGCACTCAGGAGCTGCTCTACTACCTCCGCCAGCTTCAAGACGCGGGGCGGATGCCGCGGATTCCCGTCTACATCGACAGCCCGATGGCGGTCAGCACCACCGCGCTCTATGCGGCCTGCTTGGAAGAGCATGACGAGGAGACCCAACTGGCGATCGACATCCACCACTCGCCGCTCGAACCGGATCACGTCACCTTTGTTCGAGATCGGGAGACCTCGAAGGCGCTGAACTCAACCCGCGGACCGCTGATGATCATTGCCGGGAGCGGCATGGCCAACGGCGGGCGCATCCAGCATCACCTGATGCATCGCCTCGCCGACCCAAGCACCATCGTGCTCTTCACCGGTTACCAGGCCGATGGGACGCTCGGCCGACGCCTGATCGAAGGTGCACCGATGGTACACGTCATGGGCCAGGAGATTGAGGTGAAGGCGCGCATCGACAAGGTCAACGCACTGTCGGCCCATGCCGATCAGGGCGAGATTCTGCAGTGGCTGGGTGGGTTCAAGCAGCCGCCGAAGAAGACGTTCATCGTCCACGGCGAGCCGCCTGCACAGGCCGTACTACAGCAGAAGATCCGCGACCAGTATGGGTGGGACACGATCATACCGCACCAGGCCGAGTCGTTTGACCTGTGATGCCTACTCTCTCTTCAACGTGATTCGGAAGGTGTAGTCCTTGTAGCCGGTGGTCAGGTTATAGGTGTGGAGTTGAAAGACCATATCTCCAAGCGCGGTGTCCTTCGGCACCCGGCAGATAAGGGCGAACTCGGCGGCGGCACCGGGCAACAAGTCCGGCGCGCGGGCTCCGTCGAGGTCGGAGAGCTGATAGCTGTGATCGGAGGTATCGGTGAGCGCAGTGAGCTTGCCGCCCAACGGATCGATCGTCTGTAGTTTAGGCGTCGCATTCTTGACCTTTAAGAGGATGGCGACGATGTTCTCGGATTCACCGGATTCGGTCACTCCGCCAGAGAAGTGCCGCTGATATTTGGTGGTAACGACCACATCGGTGATCTGAACGGTGAACGTTCCGCAACTCAGGGTCTGGCCGATCTTGCCGGTGAGGCCGTTGACCTGATTCGCGCCACCAGCGGCGGCCAGCTTGTAGCCATTGCCATCCTTCATTGCCGACATATCGAGCGCTTTGGCGACATCGGCGAGCGGAACGTAAGTTTTGCCGTCGATCATGACGAAGTTCGACGGGACGGTTCTTCCGTTGATGGTCAACGGCCCGTTGGTCAGAGCGGCGACACTGCCCCCGAGAAGGGCGACGGCGGCGGGCAGCAAATTCAGATAAGACATCGAGACCTCCTCGCCGGTCGGACGGCGACCTGTCGATTATCCCCCGGGCACTGTCTCCACGACGTATCTTTCGAGTGTAAAACGTCAGATTGTTTCACTAGCGCTAATCTTGGCCAGGCGACGTTGGGTGCGCGCCCGACAACTGTCCTATGCGAGCTGGTATTCAGGCGGGAAGTGCCGGTTCGTTGCGATCCATTCGCTCGGGGGCCGAAATTCCTAGAAGGTCTAGTGCGCCCTTCAGTGCAACCTGGGTCGCCCGGCAGAGAGCAAGACGCGCCTGCGTCAGTTCGGGCTCCTCGGGCTGGATAACGCGACACGCGTCATAGAAAAAGTGGTAGGCCCTCGCGAGCTCGATCGCATAGGTGGTGAGTCTATGCACGCCATAGTCCTGGGCCGCCCGCTGGACTTCCCAGGGGAGGTCGAGGATTTTCTTGATTAGGGCGAGCTCTCTCGCGTGCGAAAGCACGCCAGTGTTGAGTGTTGAGTGTTGAGTATTGAAGGCGGATGGGGCATCGTCTTTCCCCTCAACACTCAATACTTCCTCCGCCTTCCGCAGCACGCTTGCGATCCGGGCATGGGCGTACTGCACGTAGAACACCGGGTTCTCGTCGCTTTGCTTGGCAGCGAGGTCGAGGTCGAAGTCGAAGGTGGTGTCGTGCGAGCGCATCAGATAGAAGAAGCGCGCGACGTCTCGTCCGGCCGTCTGTTTCTCCTCCTCCGTCCCATTCGGCTTCACCATCGCGCCGATCTCATTGATCAGGTCGATGATCGCGTAGATGTTGCCGTCGCGCTTGCGCATCGGAGCGGGCTTGCCGTCCTTGACGAACCGCACGAGTTGATAGATTTGAACTTCGAGCTTCTGCTTGGCGGTAGCAAGCGCCACCTGGTCGGCGTCCCGCTCCTCGGGGGATCGATAAATCTTCGCCTCGATTTCGCTTAGTGGCTCACCCGTGTTAGTCGACTTGGGCTCCTCCGCCAATGCGGCGGCGACGACGGCGGTGAGTCGCCCGATGTAGCCGTGATGGTCCGGACCGAGAATCGTGATCAGCTTGTCGGCCTTCTGCACGCTGCCGTCAGCGTCCGGCTTGGAGCCGCGATTGAACTTGTCCTTGTGGTAGGCGACGTCGCTTGCGATGTAGGTTAGTCGTCCGTCTTTGCGCTTGAGGACACGATCCATGTCGTCGCCGAACTTGGTGGAACGAAGCCAGAGAGTCTGAACCCCTTCCTCTTGCGGCGATGATTGTGCGCTGGAGGAGGAAGGGGCAGGGGATGGAGGTTCTGCGGCGGTTTCGTCAGTGGGTGCTGCTTTCGAAGCTTTGCCGACAGGAGTGTCGGCGGTCCCAGTCAGGTCATCCTCGACTTCCATCGTCGCCGTCTGGCTCTCCCGCTCGACGTCCTCGATCACCCCGCCGCGGGCGAGCTTGAGTTTGAGCCGGTAGGGCTCAGTGTCGGCGGCGTGGTTGGCAATCAGGCCATCGACGCAATTGGCGACGGTGCCCGCGTCGTGGAGCGACTGCTCAGAGAACCACGTGTCGTAGATGACGCCAAACGCCGCTAGATCGAGGTTCTGCTTGGCAAGCATCTGAGCCTGTGAGAGGTCCTGAAAGGCATTCAGCGGCTGGTCAGCGAGTGTGCCAGAAGCATCCTCGTTCTTTAGGCGTTCAGCGACCTCGACGACGTAATCCCCCTTATAGCCCTTGTCGGGCACGGGCTCTCCGCGAACGATAGCGCGCACCGACTCGGCGAACTGGCGCATCTGCTCGGAGTTCACTCCGTCGTTGATGTAGTACTCGCGGTGAACCGTGTTGCCCGCGGCCTCCAGCACGTTGCAGAGAGTCGAACCGTAGGCTGCACCTCGTCCGGAGCCGATGGTGATGGGGCCGTTGGGGTTGACCGAGACGAACTCAACATTCAGGTGTTGAACGGCGTTGGGCGTTGGGCGTTGGGTTTTTGGGAAGTCGGGGCCCAAGGCGAGGACCTCGGGGACGCACGACGAAATTGCCTCAGGCTTGAGTCGCAAGTTCAAGAACCCTGGCCCGGCAACTTCGACCCCGGCAAGCGGATTCTCAATACCCCAATACCCAAAAACCCAAATACCCTCCGCTGGGAGCAAAGCTCCGGCCAGCAGCTCGCCCAGGACGCGAGGATTCAGCCCGGCCCGCTTGGCCGCGACCATGGCGAAATTGCAGGCGTAGTCGCCGTGTTCGGGCTGCTTGGTGTCCGAGATCTCGACCGCGACTTCACGCACCTCGGCGGGTAGCTTGCCGGACTCGACCAGACGGTCGACGGCAGACGAAACGAGGGCGGAAAGTCGGTCGCGCAGCAAGGGATCAGGATACCGCTTCGGGGAGGGCGTCAGGCTGCCGAGGCGTTGCGCGTTGGGGCAGATCGGAAGTGCTGATTGTTAGGCCGGAGAATTATTCCTCCCGGGGGATGTTTCAGCCTAAGGACCTGGCTGTAACATCCTCTCGCCTGTATATCGGTGATGACCTGCCCAAGGGAGACAAGCAACAGGCGACTACTTTCAGGTTCCTCCGTTCGCCGCATACGATCTTGGGGGTCGACCTACTTGCGGGAGGGCGGCTTCGTTCGGAATGACAGCTACGATCTCACTCGAACACTCGAAATCCGCCCGCCCCAACGCCTAACGCCTTCGCTCCTAACGCCGGTCTGCCCCGAACCAAACGGCCTTTTCGGCCCGTCTTGAACTCGTTGCACGATTTCGCGCGATCCCACCTCCCAAAAATAGGTCTATTGGTCTAGAATAGGGGGTCACGGGGGGAGGGGCCTGGCGTCACCGCATGCCTGCGCCCGCGAGCCGAGTCGGATTGAGAAGAGACGCGTATGGCATTACCCAGAAAGTCGATGGTTCAGTTCCTCATGGACAAGGGCTTCTTGAAGCCCGATCAGTACACCGAGGCGCAAAAGGTTCAGTTGCAGACCAAGGAAACGGACATCGGAAAGGTGTTGGTCTCGCTTGGCATGGTCGGTGAGCGAGAGGTTCTGCAAGCCAAAGCTCAAGAGATGGGCTATGCCTTCGTCGACCTTGATCGGATCACGATCGACTCCTCCGCGCTGAACGTCGTCCAAGAGCGCGTGGTCAAGAACCACTCCGTTGTGCCCGTTAAGAAAGAAGGCACCACGCTCTGGCTTGCAACGGCCAACCCGAACGACATCCAAGCGCTTGATGACGTTCAAATCGCATCCGGCTGCCGCGTCGTGCCGGTCATTGCCCTGCCCGGCGCGATCGAAGACGCGCTCAAGAAGTATTACGGTGGCGGGGCCGCAGTTGACTCTCCGCTTGCCGCCAACACGGCCGCGCCGGCTCAGAATGCCGACCTGCGTGGCGACATCCGCGCGGCGATCGCCGGTGCGGGCGTCCAGCGCGGCTCCGAGCGCGAAGACGACATGGGCGAAGCCGATGCCGAGAAGATGGCGGAGCAGGCTCCGATCATCAAACTCGCCAACGCGCTCATCCAGCAAGGAATTATCGACCGCGCTTCGGACGTTCACGTCGAGCCCCAGCAGCGCGCGGTCCGTATTCGGTACCGAATTGACGGCGTGCTTATGGAAGCGATGACGATTCCCCGGAATCTCATGGCTCCGCTGATCTCTCGTTTGAAGATCATGTCGGACATGAACATCGCCGAGCGCCGTATTCCGCAAGACGGTCGTATCGAAGTTCGCAACCAAGGCAAGGAGTACGACCTCCGTGTCAGCTCGATCCCCACGCCGTTCGGCGAGAAGATCGTTATGAGAATTCTCGACAAGTCGAGCATCATGCTCGGCTTGAACAAGATCGGCTTTACCGAAGAGAATCAGCTCAAGATCGAAGAGCTGGTCAGCCAGCCGAACGGGATGTTCCTCTGTACAGGCCCTACGGGTTCCGGAAAGACGACGACCCAGTATTCGGTTCTTAACAAGCTCAACACGATCGGCGTCAACATCATCACGGTTGAGGACCCGATTGAGTATCAGCTCAACGGCATCGCCCAGGTGCAGGTCAACCGCAAAGCGGGTCTGACCTTCGCCACCGGCCTTCGCGCCTTCCTTCGACAAGACCCCGACATCATCATGGTCGGAGAAATGCGCGACCTTGAAACGGCGGAAATCGCGATTGAAGCCGCTCTTACGGGTCACTTGGTGCTTTCCACGCTTCACACGAATGACGCGCCGTCCGCTACGCTTCGTATGATCGACATGGGCGTCGAGCCGTACCTGATCGCGGCGACCGTCATCGGTGTTCTTGCTCAGCGACTCGGCCGTAAGGTCGATGCCGACAACAAGGAACCGTATGAGGTGCCGGCGATGGATCTTCGCCGCTTCGGTCTTCAGTTGACCGATCCGGAAGAGAAGATCACGCTCTATCGCGGCGTGCCTGCCGAGAATAACCGTATGACGGGTTATCGCGGTCGAATGGGAATTCACGAGTTGATGATCATGAACGCGGAGATTGCGGAACTCGTAGTACGAAGAGCGCCGCTCAACGACATCAAGGAGGCCGCGAAGGCCAATGGAATGAGGGAGCTCCGCGAGGATGGCCTCCATAAGGTTTTGGCCGGCTTGACTGACCCGCAAGAAGTTATGCGCGTCGTCTTCACCGCCGGTTTCTAAAGGGAAATCAGAGAACTCAATAATGCAGCCCAACAACAGCTATTCGATGCCCGGCCAGATGCCGGGTCAAGCGCCGTCCGCGATGCCGGGCGCGCCCGCCGCGACCGTTACCGACGACCAGGGCTGGAAGCCGCCCGAGCTTATCGGTGAGGGCAAGCCGCACACTCTGGAAGATCAGCATATCGACGAACTGCTGCACACGGTTGTGGATCGAAACGCGTCGGACCTTCACCTCTGTGTTGGATCCACGCCGATCATTCGTGAGGACGGTGCCCTTAAGCGCCTCAACTTCGAAGAGTTCACGCCGAACGTTCTGCAGCGCATGCTGTACGACATCATCTCGGACGAGAACATCAACAAGTTCGAGACGTCGCTCGAGCTCGACTTCTCTTATCAGCTTCCCAAGCGCGCCCGCTTCCGTGTGAACATCTACCGCGACCGCGGCGCGATTGCCGCTGCCTTTCGCTTGATCCCGCAGAAGATCCCGACCTGCCGTGAGCTCAACCTCCCGCTGTTGCTGGAGAAGCTGACGGAGAAGCCCCGCGGCTTGATCCTTGTTACGGGACCCACGGGTTCCGGTAAGTCGACCTCACTCGCCGCGATGGTCAACTTCATCAACATGAACAAGGGGGTCCACATCATCACGATCGAGGACCCGATTGAATATCTGCATACGCACAAGAGTTCGATCATCAACCAGCGAGAGTTGGGTGGCGACACGCGAAGCTTCGGCAACGCGCTCCGCGCCTCCCTTCGTGAAGACCCGGACGTCCTGCTCGTCGGTGAAATGCGCGACATGGAGACGATCTCGCTCGCCATCACCGCGGCGGAAACCGGACACTTGGTCTTCGCCACGCTCCACACCAACAATGCGGCAGAAAGCATCGACCGTATCATCGACGTCTTCCCTCCGGGCCAGCAGGAGCAGATCCGCGTCCAGCTCTCGAACAACCTGCAGGCGATTATCTCGCAGCAGTTGATGCCGCGAGCTTCGGGTAAGGGTCGTGTGCCGGCGAACGAGATCATGATCGCCTCGCCCGCTATCCGTAACTTGATTCGTGAAGCGAAAACCCACCAAATCGCGTCCATGATTCAGACCAGCGGCAACATGGGCATGATCACCATGGACCAGTGCCTGCGTGACCTTTACTTCAAGGGCCTCGTGACGTTGGAAGAGATCATGACGCGCTGCCAGAACCAAGAAGAGCTTAAGAAGATGATCAACACGGCGCCTCCGGGAACCCCCGGTGGCCCCGGCGCACCGTCCGGACCGCCTTCCCGAGGTCGATAGGAGACTCCTTAGATGCCTGTCTATAGCTACACATTCCGAGATTCGAGCGGAGGTATCCAGAAGGGTACGGCCGATGCCGAAAGCGAAGACATCCTTCGTAAGAGGTTCGAGGAGCAGGGCTTCTCCATAACCGAGATCACCATGATCAAGTCGAAGTCTCCCAAGGCTAAGACTTACGGCAAGGTGAAGCTCGGCAACCTCGCCGTCTTCTGTCGCCAGTTCTCAACGATGGTCGACGCCGGCGTGTCCTTGGTCCGTTGCTTGGACGTTCTGGGTCATCAGACGCAGGATCCCAAGCTCAAGAAGATTCTCGTCGATATCGGCGAGCGAGTTGAAGGAGGCGAGAGCCTTTCCCGTGCAATGCAGCGTCATCCGCGCACCTTCAGCAACCTCTTCATCGGAATGATCCGTGCGGGTGAGGTCGGCGGTGTCTTGGAAGAGACCCTCCAGCGACTCTCGCACTTCTTGGAAAAGGACGTCGAACTCCGCCGCAAGGTGAAGTCTGCCCTTACCTATCCGGTGCTCGTCTTGGTCATGTCGATCGGCATCACTGGCTTCCTGGTTTACTGGTTCGTTCCCCAGTGGGTCGACATTCTGGTGGACCTCGGTCTGAAGAAGAACGACCTTCCGGCACCGACCCAATTCCTGATCGCCGTCTCCGACGTCGTCCGCTACAACTGGTGGGTTGTGATAATCGCGATGGTGGGCATCGTCTTCGCCTACAAGTTGTTCACGAGTACTCGGTTCGGTCGTCGCGTCGCCGATCGCGTCAAGTTGAAGATTCCGGTCTTCGGCAAACTTCACCATAAGATCTGCATGGCTCGGTTCAGCCGCACGATGGGCACGCTGCTCACTTCGGGCGTTCCGATCCTCCAAGCGATGGAAACCGTCGCCGGTACGGTGGGCAACACGATCATGGCGGACGCCGTGCTCGAAGCGCGAGCGAGAATTCGTGAGGGAGACCGCATCGGCGACCCACTCGAAGAGTCTCGCCTCTTCCCTCCGATGGTCGTTCACATGATCGGCGTCGGAGAAGAGTCCGGTTCGCTCGACTTCATGCTTCAGAAGATCGCCGACTTCTACGAGTCGGAAGTCGAAGCGACGCTCGCCTCCCTGACGGCGGCCCTCGAGCCGATCATGATCGTCGGCCTGGGCTTCATCGTCGGCTTCATCGTCATCTCGATGTTCCTGCCGCTTGTCAAGGTTATTTCGAGCCTGTCCAGCGGCGAAGCGGATGACAAGTAGCGGTCAAAAGATCGCAACCCGCCGCGTCCCGAGAGCAAATCTCGGGGCGCGGTTTTTCCATTCGTGGTCCGAGGTGATCCTTGTTCCCTGATTGGACTTGGATCGTGGGATTCTTCCTCGGTGCCACAATCGGGAGCTTCCTGAACGTCGTCATCTATCGGACGCCCCGAAACATCTCCCTCAGCAACCCCAAGCACTCGTTCTGCCCGAAGTGTAAGCACCAGCTTGACGTCTTCGACCTGTTCCCGCTTTTCAGTTGGCTTACCAGCCGAGGCAAGTGCCGCCACTGCGGAGAGAAGGTCACCTCGCGCTACTTCTTCGTCGAGCTCATGACGGGGACAATCTGGGCGGGCCTCTGGTGGCAGTACTTCATTGCGACCTCCGATCCGGCCCGTGGCATCTGCTACGCACTTGCCGCATCGACGCTGGTTACGATCATCTTTATTGATTGGGAGTTATACATAATCCCGGATTCGATCAATGGCTTCCTCTTGCTCGTGGGGCTCGGCTACAACGGCTGGCTCTACTATAAGCACTCGCCGCTCGCGACGATTGCCGGGGTACCGAGCAGCATCGTCGGTGCGCTCGTCGGGATCGGGGTGCTCTGGGGGATCGCGTTCATTGGCCGCCTCGTGTTCCGCAAGGACGCGATGGGGCACGGGGACATCAAGATGGCGCGTGGCATCGGAGCAGTTCTGCTCCCGACCGCCGCGCTCGTAAGTTTTGGCCTCGCCGTCGCTTTGGGCGCGGTGCTAGGCGTGGTCCAGATCCTCGCGCAGGGGCGTCATCGCTCCGCGGGCGGTGGGGAAGGGGCCGAGGAAGAGAAGGCTGATGAGGCCGATGAGGAGGAGTACGAGCCGGAAACGATCAACTCCCTGCTCCAATGCGGACTCGGATACGTTCTTTGCATCGACCTTATTGGGCAATTCGTCCCAAAACTGTATCGTTCGTGGTTTCATGAAGATCCGTTCCTTCCCTTCGAGGAAGTGACGGACTTTGAGGTAGAACGCACGATGATTCCGTTCGGACCCTATCTCGCTTTAGGCGCGATTGTGTCCACGGTATTCCAAGCGTCGATTCTGGGAGGGATCTACGCTTATTGGAACTGGGCCACCGGAGGCGGTGGAGCCCAAATTGGTCAACTTTGTCTGGAACAGTTTAGGCTTCTCCCTAGTCAATAGAACGGGGAGAGCGGAGCGTGTCAATTCATGCGACGTTCATATAGGGGATTTTCACTCATCGAATTGCTTGTCGTGATCGCCATTATCGCGATCTTGGCTGCAATCATTTTTCCGGTCTACGCTAGAGCGAAGCTCGCGGCGTATCGAAGTTCAGATATCTCGAATCTGAACTCGATCCGCAACGCCTTACAGCTCTACCGCGCAGATCAGGGCGCATACCCTCCAGCATTGCTGGGGTACGCGACGTTGTATGCGGGCACGGGCTCCGGCGTGGTTCCGGCGGATGCGCTGCGCTCGTTCCTTTACACCCGGCGCGTTGAGAGCCTTGAGGTTTTCCGCCCGGCGTTGAATCGACCCAAGCTGGATTCGATCACGACGGCATTCTGGCCGACCTCGGATCCGCGAGGAATCGGAAGCGCTCCGGTCGTTGACACCAACGGTGACGGACAGATCACGGCCGCCGACGATACGCTCGGCGCACGCCAGGCGTACTCGGGAACCACCGTGCTGCGATCCTGGGGCGGTCACTTCGACCCCAACCAGGACGTCGATGGAGTCGGCAACGTGGGAACTCAATTCCCGGCCTACTTCTATAACGTGAGCGGCTACGACATCGGCAATGTGCCGACCGGTCCGGGCAACTCGATGCGTCCCGAACTCCGCTATGCGATGTTCTGGTCCAACTACGCGATCGGCTCCGGTGCCGGATTCGGTGCGGGCAGTCTCAACGACGATCCGCGCCAGCTTGGGTACTCCGAGCCGCCCGAGAACACCGTGATCACCTGGGACACCTACTTCCGTGACTACGGCAACGGTCTCCAGCGCGCCAAGAACGACATCGTTCTGTTCCTCGGCGGCGCCGCCAAGCCTTTCGACTCGGTCGACCTTTCGGATCGTTCCTGGCGGGTAACGCCCTAAACGCAACAACACCGCCGTCGAGGCGGTTTGAGCACCATGCAGAGAACCAAAATTGCCACGAAGCCGCAACGACGCCAGGCAGGCACCTCGCTCGTCGAGATTCTTGTCGTCATCGTTGTCTTCCTAACCGGAATTCTGGCCATCGTCCAGATCTTCCCGGGAGGCTTCCGTCTGCTCGGCATTACCCGGCGCATCGCCATGGGCAATCAGTTGGCGCGAACCGAGATTGAGCGACTAAAAGGGCAGAGCGAGCAACTCCCCGAGCAGATCGTGCCCGTCATCTACGTGAATATCGGCGGTGGCGTGATCCGGATCGACGTCGATTCCACTCGCAATGTGGCGGACACGGGTCCGCTGGCCGGCGTGGTGAGTCTCGACGGCACCGGAATGTTCCTGGACAGCGGCAACAACATCCTTGGCAATTGGAAGTCCCTCATTGGCGCGAATGTGGTGCGCCGCGTGATCGGCGAAGGGAAGCGGGTTCCGAACCCGACCCTCGTGAACGGACTCGAGGGGAGCCGCATGACGCTCAACTTCGGCCCGGTGATCCTCGACGCGAATCACCAGAGCACGTTCCTCGTTTACGGAAACGACATGCTGGCCCAGTACGGTAAGCCCGGCACCGCCGGAGTTCGAGACTCGGAGTATTTCCTCGTTAGCCCGGACCTCCCCTCCGGCACGATCACCCTCCCCTCCGGTCCCGCCGTCCGTAACTATCGCCTCGCGCTCACCTTCGTCGAGCGAGTAGGTTCGCAGAACGTCCGTCGTGAGACGGTTGGCCTGGTCGTCACGGTTGCCGCGAACGCGCCGAACGGCTACCAGACCTTCAGCCTCGGAACGCTCCTGGGCATTCCCGCAAGCTACGTCGGTGCCGAGCCGGATTCTATCCGGGCCGCCCGACTGTTCGAGGACGTCACCGCAACCGGCTTCTCCCCGAACGGAGTCAAGCCGACCGCCGACCCGTACGAGTATCAACTCATCTCGCCGGAACTCGGCGTGGTGATGTTCAACCCGGCTGGCTACAACTACTCGATGGACCTGCGGAACGGTCGACAGCTTCCGCTCACCGCCCGCGTTGATTACGACGTCTACGACTGGCGCGTCCTTCGCGAGGACTTCCGCATTCCGGATTCCCTGCCGTCGAACTACCACCTCCCACTGGGCAGCCTCAAGGTCATGAACACGAACGACGTGGACGGCCAGTTGTTCACCGGGATGGGCTTCACGGTTCCGAACGGAGCCGCCGGATACTCGCCTGCGACTGACTTCGTCCTGATGGACGTTCAGACGGGCGGTGTGTACCTCTACGATTACAAGAACCCGGCCGACCCGACGCCGCCCGCGGGGCCGCTGAATGAGTTCGCCGTCGATCCGACCAAGTCCTCCTACACGGTGGACAAGTCGATCGGCGTCGTTCGCTTCAACGACCTGAACCGCAATCCGGGCGACGGTCTGCAACTCCAACTGCTTCTCCCCGGTGCCAACGCTCCCGTCACCGTCAACGCGTCGGGACGCGCGGTTCGCGCGCTGTACATGGCGAAGGACGAGTGGGCCGTGCAGGTCTACAAGGCCGCCGAGCAGTACTACACGACTTACGCCGCTCCGACCAACGACAGCTACTACGTCGGAACGTCCGCGGGCTACTACGGCCTGGCTGCTCCGGCGGGCGAGAACACCGCGCTGTCGTCGCACCGCATCTACTTCTCCGAAGCGGATAGCGGCCGAAAGGTCGTCGTCGAAACCATCTGGTTCCATTGGAGCGACGGAAGTGGCAACCACACCGACGCTCTTCAGGGCCAGGCGTTCAGCATTGGACGTGATCGGGTGACGAACGACTTCGATCCATACATCGACATCAACCAGGCCGCCGCCGACTATGTCGCCGCCACCTACGGGACCGCCGCGACGAATATCGGCCTCGACTTCGCCTCCTACGGCTACGCCGTGCGAGGGGTGAAGGGCGCTTCGGTCAACGTCCGAGTGCTGTGGAATCCGAACTATCTCAACCTGACCGCGGATGGGGCGACGAACATGAAGAACCTTGATCGTTGGGCGCAAGGATATCGAAAGCAGTCGACGGAAACGTTCCTGACTAAGGGAGCCCAGTAATGCAACGAACGAAACACGCGAATCAGAAACGGGGAACCGGTATGAAGACAAGGCTGCGACAGGCTTTCACTCTGGTTGAGCTCCTGACCGTGATCGCGATCACCGCGGTGCTCCTGACCGTGATCGTCCTCCCGATCGTCCAGACGTTCAACCTGACTCGGACCGCCCAGGCGTTCCAGGAAGCTCAGGATCGCGCCCGGATCGTCACCGAGCGCATCTCGCGAGAGATGTCCAACAGCGCCGGCGTGCGTGACAACACCGGTTTCGGCGGCCAGGTCAACATCGTGGTCCCGTCCGGGCCAGGCTCGGCACGAGCCATCGTCCAGGTGCCTCTGAACTACGCCAAGGTGGACCTGCTGTCTCCGGCGCAGGAAGGGATCGGCGACATCAACAACGGCTACGTCGATCCGAACACCGGAAAGGTAGACCCTTCGCTCAAGGCACCCAAGGGTCAGATCGCTCTACCCGGCGCGCCCGGCACGACGCTTCTTCGCTACTTCATCGGACGTCACAACCCGTTTGTTGAATACAACAACCCTTACCAGGTGTGGAACAACAACGCGACCGACGGGGCGGTGCTTAAGACCCGGTCGGGGGGGCGCGACAACCTTTATCTTCTCTTCCGCGCGGAAGTTCCAGTTTACGTGCCGGTGGTCGATAATCGCCCCGGAGCGCCAGTGGGCTCCCGCCGCATGGTTGTGAACACGGCTTTCTTCGATGTCCAGCCCGGATCGGTCGCCCCCGGCGATCCCGATCCTCGCGCCGGCACTCCGGTCTACGACGATCCGAACTTCTTCGAGCCGAATCGAACCGTGGCGGGCGTGATCATCGCGAACGACGCCAAGGCAATCCGCATCCAGAACTGGCTCGACAAGGCTTCGGTTCAGACCGAAATCTCGCGCTACGACATGATCCAGCCGTTCTTCGACAAGAACTCGCGCAAGGTCGTGTTCGATCCCGTCACCGACGTGGGTGGAAACGAATACGCGCCTCGGCTGATGAGCCTGGTCGCCTTCCGTCCGACCCGCGTCAGTGAAGGTGCCGCCGAAGGGCAGCTCGCCATCCGACCGGGTGACGAGACGGACAACGCTTCCGCCATCGCGCCGGACGTTTATCTGACGAAGAGCGCCGCCTGGTCGAACGCCTCAGTGGTTATGTACCCCGTCTTCAACCGTCCCTCGCCCCTCTGGACGAGCGCCGATCCCTTTGCGGTGGGCCACATGCCTTACGCGGGCCAACCGAATGCCCCTAGCGGCTTTAGCATCTACGGTCAACCTGGCGGTTACACCGGCGATCCGACGTTGCTTGGCACCGAACTGTTCGATGTCGCCGCCTACGAGAACGCGGTCAGCCTTGGTCAGCGGTATCCGTTCAATCGGGCGCTCCTGTCGGCCGATTCTCGCTCGAACTGGTACACCAACGCCGGGACGCGGGCGACGTTCATGCCGGTCTTCGCGCCGTACTTGCCCGATGGCAATCTCGGCAAGATCACGGCAAGCTTCTCGATTACCGACTTCGGCAACATCAACAACAACGCGTTCGTCGGTCAGAACATGCCGTCGGTCTACGACGGGCCCGAAGTAACGCCGGCCAACGACGTTCCTGCTTCGCCGCCGACCTATCAAGGAAGCGGGCTTGCCGCAATCAACACGGGAACATTCTCCGATCCCGCGTTCGCGTCGATCAATCGTAAGTTCAATAAGGTCTGGTTCGACTATCCGAGCCTGCGACCCGACATCCATCGATTCATCGATCTGCGCGTAACCCCGCAGATGGACGGCTCTTTGAGCCCGATGGATCCGACCAGCGGCTTCCCGCGCGCCCGGATCGTTCCGGGAAGCGAAGAGGTCTACGGTCCGGATCAGCGACCTGGTCCCAACTACGGCAACATCATCCGCTTTACGCGGACGACGACTGCGACGGTCGGCCCGAACCAGTACCGCATCAACTATGTAGACCAGCACGAGCCGGACTTCACGGACCCGGGTCTCGGGATCCCCTCCGGCGCTTTGGCTGGGTTCAACCCGAATGTATACGATGCGACGAACTTCGTCAGCGCCGTGTACCAGCCCCGCTTCAAGGCCGGCTACATCCAGTTGAATTCGGACCCCAACGTGCCGCTTCCGGTGGACAATGCCTCGACTCCGGCGAACGAAGATGCCGCAGTGAGCGTGCTCTACAAGGTTCAGTTCACTCAAGCCGTCCGACGACCTGGCCAGCCTTCCGGCATGGGCATCGGTGACACGTTCGCCGTCGAGTACGACTCGCGACAACTGATGACCGTGCAGGTCACGATCCGCAACTACCCGCAGACCACTCTGCCGACGATCCAGACCGTTACCCTTAAGTCTGAGGCTCCGATTCGCAACTTCCTCCGGTGATTTAACGATGAGCGCGAGAAACCTTCCCCGAAGTTCCCGACAGAGCGGTCAGACGCTCATCGTCGCCCTGCTTGTTTTGGGCATTCTGCTCATCTTGGGCACGGTGTTCCTTGGCTTCATCAGCCGAGGCATCACCACCGCAGCCCGCGGCCAGCAGCGCACGGTAGCCACCGACCTCGCCGAGGCGGGCGTCCGCTATGCTCACGCGCAGTTGCTCGACTCTGAGCTCGGTGCCGACTGGCGACCGCCGGTCACGCTGAACCCGAGCCCCCGCGACCCGGACTACAACTATCTCGTCCCGGCTGGCCCCGATAACCTCGGCGGCTACTCCCGAGTCGACTTCGCCAACGGTCGCGTGCTGATTCGCGTCCGCTACGCCCCGAGCGACTCCAACATTTTCGCCGGCTCTCCGACCGGAAACCTCCGGACGCCAGGTCGAGTCCGCGGCTACCTCGTGATCGAGGCCGTCGGGCGTTCCGGGGCCTTCAACCCCGGCGACCCAACCAGCGCGGTCAACCGCGAGAAGGGTCAGGAGCGCAAGCTCATCGCCTTCGCTTCCATCGGCCTCATCGACCAGGCTCGCTTCATCGTCAATAAGTTTAACGTCAGCCGTGCGGCCGACCTCGGTATTCCCATCGGTCTCGGTGCGGTCATGGGGAGCGTTCCCGTGAACAACCTCGAGCTTCAGATGGGCGGCACGGGAACAGTGCCCCGACAGGTAGGCGTTCCCCAAGTTGGAGTCGGCTACGGCGCCGGTCTCCGGGCGAACTGCGATCTCACGATTCACGGTCTCGTCACCGCGAACCTGAATACCTACCTCGGTGACCAATGGGTCGTCGCCGGCGGGATCCAGGGTGCCGACAACACGGCGGTGCTTCAACTGAACATCGTCGACTACAACAAGGGTACGAACAATTACGTGAATCGCCCTCCGGTCGGCCTCCAGAACGGTACCAACCCGAGCCTGAACTCGCGCGGCAACTTCTTCACCTTTGGCGTGCTTCGTGACGGCTTTGCCGGCACGGACCCTGACGGCGTGTCGCGAGGCGCTCGTAAACTCGAAGCCCCAAGCACGCTTCGCACGGACCCTCAGAGCGGGCGCACCCACTATGTCCTGATGACCCGCGAGAGCGGCGTGATCGGCGCGGCGGGGAACAACGGACGCTTCGGCTACGGTCGAAACATCTACATCGATAACATCACCGATCGCCAGATTCGCCCCGACGCTGGCGGTCGAGCCGACCTGGGGACCGGCGAATCGCTGGTCTACGATTGGCTCAACCCCAACAACGGCGGCGCAAACACCGGATGGAAGGGACCCTTCTACGTTCCGACCGGCGCGTTCCTGCAGCTCTTCAGCGATGGCTTTGGCATCGTCCGCAACGCCCAGGCGATCAATCCCGCCGAGCGAACCTGGAAGCTGCCCGATGGAACGGACACGGGTACCGCCTCGATCCGCTATCGGATTGGCGCGGTCAACGGCCAGCCTTACATCGTGAACACCTTCACCCCGGGCGTGAACATCAATGGCGCGCTCGGCATCGCTGACTACGCCAAGGGTCAGCCCTTTGGTGGCGTGCTCTACTTCGAAGGCAATGTTCGCGTCCGAGGCATCATCCCGACCGACCTGCAGCTCACCGTCGTCTCCGGCGCGACCATCTACATCGAGGGAAGCATCACCAAGGGACTGCGCGGCAACGACTACACCGGTGGCGTTGGTGCCCTGCTGACTCGACCGAGTCGCTCGATGCTGATGCTGATGGCCAAGGAATACGTGGCCGTCAACACGACCCAGTTCGTCGGCTCGGCCGCCGGACAGCAGCTTGACGTCAAGGACAGCGACACGCTGAGCGCAATCCGAATGGTGGCGAGCAGCAGTGGCCTCTCTCTGAGGACCGAGCTGATCCTCAACGCCGACTCCAACCTGATGCCGGCCTCGGCTTCAAGCGCCGTGAACCCGGCCAGCTGGATGCCGTTTAGCAACACGTACGTGATGTCGCCGAAGGGATCGGGCACGTTGACTCCGGTCGCCCAGAACCTGATGCTGATGCACGCGATGGACGACAGCGGCGGCGCGGCTCCCGCGAGCTTTATGTCGATCGACGTGAACTTCGGCGTGGACAACCTCGCGACGGGTCACACCAACGACTGGAACTTCCTCTTCCCGCTTTCGACCTTCAACGCGGCGCTCCCCTACCAGGGCAATACCTGGGTCGAGCCGAACCACACCACCGCCGGTCTGTCGATCGTCGAAGGTCTGGGCGGCACGGGTTCACCGTGGCAGCGCTATCCGAAGTTCGAGACGCTCTCGCTTCCGTTCATCGACAGCTCCTTCAACTACTCGACCGCGCGGTTCGATTTGGAAGGAACTGATGCCGGTCTCTCGGGAAGCTTCGTTGGCCTCCTGCAGGATACGACGGACATCTCCTTCCGCCCGAACAACCAGTTCGGCGTAGGCACTGCCGACTACCTCCTCGCCCGCGCCGCGGTAACCCCGCTTGACGTGCGAATCGAGGCTTCGGTCTACGCCGAGGAAGGTTCGTTCTTCGTGATCCCCGGTCCCGCGTTCAATTCGAATCCGAACGACCGCCGCGACGTCTACGAAGCCAACGTCCTCGCCTACGAGGGCCCACCGAGCAACCTTACGGCTCCGCAGGCTCGCGACGCCGCCGACAACGATCGCCTGAACAACTACGGTTCGTTCCCGACGACACCGTTCTACGGCGAACCGCTCGACATCAAGATCAACATCGTTGGATCGGTCAGCGAGAACATGCCGCCGCCCATGAGCCAACAAGCCGAGTGGCTCAAGCGTTGGGGCTGGATCCCGCGAAAGCAGGGTGCCGAGCGCATCGCGCCGACCGTAGATCGCGAGATTCCAATCCAGCATTTCCCTGGTCTGCTGACGAACGACGTCCGCTACGACAACTACGTGCCCAACATCGTAATCACCTACGACCCCGCGCTCGCCGCGGGCCGGGTGATGGGCTTTGACAATACCTACACTTATCTCCGGACGGACTCGGTTGGGCGGGCTTTGCCGCCGATGCCGAGACTTCCGGTCAGTCCGACGCTCTCCTACTTCGGTGAGGTGAATCCGTGATGCTCCGACGATTGGCCGCAATTGCTGGCCTCGCCCTTCTCGCAGTCGCGAGCTATGGGCAACAAGGGTACGCCCAGCGCACGCAGAATATACGTGCCGCTGTGCTGACGCTTGACTCCACGCGTTACGGCGCTGGCCTGCAATCGGCCAACGACACGCCCTTCGTGTGGCTGAACGTCGATAACAATAACCGGATCAAGCCGCCAGGTTGGAATTTCTACAACCCAATCGCCCCCGGAGTTGCCGATGATTCCATCGTCAACCGCTGGGGAGCGATCTCGGGCATCGTCGGCGGAGCCGGACCTGTCCTGGGTTCGCAGGTCGATAAGCACAAGGCCGCCTATTGGGAGCTTCGCCTCTCGACCGCGACCGACACGCAGCTTTCTCAGTACGACATCCTCCTCTTCAGCGGCTACCGCTACGTCTCGCTGAACTCAGCCGAGCGCGAGAAGCTCCGCAAGTTCGTCGACGGCGGCGGCATCCTGTGGGTTGACCTGTACAACGACGGCGGCGCTGGCCAGGCCAACATCGACACGCCGAACAACTTCCCGATTCCGTTCAAAGAAAGAACGGCCGCAGGGCCGCTCTCCTTCGCGGACGTGTTCCACCCGCTGATGTCGACACCCAATACGCTCAGCCTCGGCAGCCTGGAAACCCTGGCGACCGACGGCGACCGCACGGCGATCGGCGCGCTGACCTTCGCCTCGTTGGACATCTCCGGTCTCGACCGGCTCCTGATGCCCCTTCCGGAAGAGAGCCAGAAAATGCTCCCGATCGCGGGTAACGCGAACGGAACTGTGCTTTCAGTCGGCCGCTCCGGCGACGGCTTTATCGTGGTCACGACGCGCGGCTATGCCGCGGCGATCAACCGCGTTCGACTCCGCAACAACACCTTCGACGCGAACAACCGATACCAGTCGGTCAGCCCGGCCTATGACACCATCGCCGACAACGGCGCGAAGTTGGTGATCAACATGGTCAACCTCGGCTCCAGCTTCGGCCAAGGCCAGCAGGGAAGCCGCAAGCAGAATTCCTCGTTCGTCGACCTCGGTGCGCCGCTCCTGAAGCGCTTCGACACCTTTGCGCAGAATGGCCGCTCGGGTGCGGTGATCTACAAGGGCCTCCTCGTGGTCACTACCGACACGAAGATCAAGGTCTACGACGCGAACCCCAGTGCGGACCTCGACGGTGACGGGAATCCCGACGACGGCATCATCGACTATTCGGTCGGTGCCGGGCTTGACGAAATTTGGGAGAGCACCGACATGGCGGGTCCTATCTCGGCCCCGATCTGCGCTGAAGTTCCGAACTCCAACGAACCGACGGACCAGATCATCGTCGTCGACGGCAACGGCCAGATCAACGCGTTCAACGCGTTCCCGACCAATCCAAACGGCACGCTGTCGAGTTCGACCAACCTGACGCCCTCGGGTTCGAACGGCTACACGATCACGCCGCCCAATCCGGCTCCGACGGTCTCCGGCACCCCGAGTTCTGTCACCTTCCAGGATGGACTGATCGTCGTGGGCGACACCAACACCAATGGCGTCGGCTCTCCGATTGGCCGCGTCTGGATCGCCGATGCGCGGAACGGTGTGCGAATCGCCAGCGGCACCGACTTCCAAGTCGGCAGCGGCGTCTTGCCCGAGTTCTCCGCGAGCCCGGTACTCGGCTACATTCCGATCGCCGACAACTCGGGCGGCGTCGATCGCGTCATCTACCTGGCTGGCAAGCCAGGTGCCAGCGGCGCCTTCCCGACCGCGAGCATCACCAGCCTTTGGCTCGGCGCGAAGGGCGAGACTCCTCCGCCCAGCAGCGTCACGGCAACGCCGACCAATCTCACGATCCAGACCCGCGCGTTCCGCCAGGGCCTGCCGATCTACCTGCCCAGCACCAGCCCCGGCGTCCCGTCGGGTTCGGGACTT
Organism: Fimbriimonadales bacterium; assembly: GCA_038216655.1. Classification (GTDB taxonomy): domain Bacteria; phylum Armatimonadota; class Fimbriimonadia; order Fimbriimonadales; family Fimbriimonadaceae; genus JAFDWR01. The sequence continues at coordinate 118,319 of JBBQPZ010000004.1, read as the reverse complement.
GGCGTCAAGCTCACGATCATTGACTCGAACGGGGACCCTTGGACCACAACCCAGATGGGGAACTATTTCGACAACGTGGTGACGCAGGGTCAGGCCGGTGAACTGGTCTTCAACCTGCACAACGCGCTGCCGATGATGGCCGACGGCGTTACTCCGAACGTGGGAATCCGCGTGGACTACACGATCGACTGGGGCAACGTCAATGCCGCCCTGTCGCCGCAGCTCGTTCGCGGTTCGATCAACTTCCCGGACGACGTCAGTCGCCCGGTCTCCGATCGACGCCAGATTCTCGGCAACATCGGCCTTTCCCCTAAGGGAACGCTCTATGCGGTCGTCAGCACCGGTGACAACAGCACCGCCAGCGCCGGCGGCGGATCCTTCTACGAGCTTCGAGAAGAAGGGCGCGGTTCTTATCGCGTGATGGTTCGCTACGACCTGTACCCGCAGCACTCGTTCTCTCTTTCGGGTTCCAGTCCGGTCACGATTCCGGCGACCTTCGAGGACAACGACGACGTAACCAAGATTGCCGACGTCAACGCGCAGTTCCTGGGAGGGAACTTCTCTCGTCTCACCTTCACCGGTGGCCCGACCGTTCGAAACGGTGTCGTCTACGTAACCGCCCAGGGCGTGAAGGAAGACCCGTCGAGTCCGTTCAAGAAGTTCATCCCCCACTCCATTCTCATGGCGTTCCGCGGTGAGCCGGACAACGCATCGATCAAGATTGGCTCGTTCCCCGATGGCTCGACCATCGTCCAGCCCGACGTGACCCAGAGCTCCGGCGGCCAGAAGACGGTTCCGAACCGCTACAACACCCTCCAGAACGCGGGCGCGAACTCGCAGTACACCTACGATGGCGAGACCGGCACGATCTACATCAACAACCTGGCCAACGTCACCCGAGGCCAGATCGGTAGCGCCCTCAGTCTCAGCCAGCCGATCATCGTGAAGAGCCCGAACGGTGCTCCCGACCGATGGTTCTGGCCGGATGCTAATGGCAGTAACTGGAGCCCTCTCCTTTGGTACACGGTTCAGCACGGCTGGAGCAACTCAAGCGCTCCCTTCGTCGCGGGGAACACGGTCTACATGGCCGGCACCACCGCCCTGCCGCACTTCCTGACCGTGGGACTCACGTTCCCGATCATCAGCTATGGTGTCGGCTTCGCGATGGACGCGTCGATCTCTTCGACCGATCCCTTCGTGGTCGCCAACGTGAGCGCGCCCTGGAACAGTCAGGTCGAGCAACTGAAGATCGTAACGGGCGGTTCGAATCCGGACGTGCTTCCGAACCCGGCCATGCGATGGCCGCAGATCACCGGCACCCAATCGTTCGACACTTTCCGCGAGCGCCTGCTTCAGACGATCATCGGTAACTCCACCACCGGCCTCGCCAATTCCGGCGTAGGCGTCGTGGGTGGCGATCACTCGGTGATGCTCGTCGGTAAGAACAGCCTTAGTGGTCGCACGATCTACTCCGGATTCTCCAAGTCCGACGTGGTCGTCGCCGACCAGGGACGTATCGTGCGCTTCGACCCGAGCGGCAACCCGCTATGGTCGACCGACACCTCGCTCTCCGCCGGCGACCTCGACGGAGGCACGACGGGCAACGTGAAGGGGCTGACCCGACCGACCCGCGCGTACCTCTTTGGCGACAACGACGTGCTTGCCGTCGATCCGGGCACGAACCGGATCGTCCGGCTTGACTCCAGCGGTCGTGAGACTCGCTCGATCAATGGCTTCCGCGTCGACACGAACTTCGTGCCCGACGGTTACAAGTCCAACGAGAAGGCTAGCCTTGACTCGCCGAGCGATGTCGCGAGCTACGGGGAATTCGTCCCCGGCCCGCGCATCGGCGTCAACCCGATGTCGAATGCCCAGCCGCTCGAGTATTGGTATCACTACGTGATCGCGGACACCGGCAACCACCGCGTGATCGACGTGGTCGATCGCTATGTGGCCGATCCCACGACGCGCCGGGTGATCAGCCCCGTGCTCGGAATCGACGGTGTGACCCCGATGCTTGGTGTGCTCGCCTGGCATACGCCGGCTAGCTACAGCTCGAAGAGTTTCGAGTACACGAGCGTTACCCGTATCGTGCCGAGCGTCATCACCAACGCGGGCTACTACTACGTGGCCGGCCTGGGGAACGCGCTGCCGACGCAGGTTGACTCCGGACTCGACACGCCGGGGCTCAACAAGCTTCGCCAGTCGAACGAAGGGAACGGGGGCATCGTGATCTTCGACCCGTCGAACAACGCGCCGCCCACCACCATCAATGAGATCGTGGTCCCGGGCACCAGCCAAAACGTCTACTATAACGATGCGACAGGCTCGTTCAAGTCGAACCCGGTTCCGACGCATCGCAAGCGCCTGTCGGCCCTGACTTCCGTGACCGCCCGAAACTTCGGCGCGCAAACGGCGGTCATGCTCACCGACGCCTCCGGCGTTTACGAGGTCGTGCCGAGTGGCGCGGACTGGGTCGTCCGCTGGATGCTCCCGAATGAGTCCTACCGGATCATGCGCGGCATCTACAACATCTACGACACCGGTCGTCCGGCTCCATTCAACAACCCCGGCGTGCCCGACTCGCGAAACCCCGCCGACCTCCGTGCAACCTATGCGCGGCGGCTCGACTCGGGTGAAGTCTTGATCGTCAACGGCTATGCGGGCACCACCCGCGGTAACGCCCTCGCGAATGGCGCTTACTTAAATCGTCTCCCCTTCGGTGGGGAAGTGGTTCAAGTGAGCGGCGACGTCAATGACGACGTAACAAACCCTGTGAACCCCGCGAACCCCAACAAGTTCCCGGGCTTCAGCTTCCAGAAAACGAACCTCGGTTTTGGGACGCTCAGCATTAAGTTTGAGCTGCCTCCCGTGACCGGCACGCGCTCCCTGCTACAGCCCATATTTGCGGACCGTAGGTAATGAAGATCGCTCTGAGGAAACCCATGCTTTCGATGCGGAATTTCACAAAGACAGGCCTTGTACTCCTTGCCACTCTCGCGGCGGCGTCCATGACGCTGGCGCAGGACTGGGGGACCTACCAAGGCATGAACGCCCGCACGGGCTCGAACGGCGACGTCGCGGGCTCTGGCCCGGGCATCGCGAACCTCCGCTGGTTTTATCCGAACGCGTTTGAAGGGCGCGGGACGACCATCCTACGCAACCAGACCTCGAACCTGTCGACCAAGGTAGGACCTTGGGCCGGCTCGACGCCTGCCGATCAGGCTTCCGATCCCTTCAGCCCGCAATCGAACTCTGGTGTCGTGGTTGGCGTCGATGTGCCGAACGGCGAAACCTACGAGTACGTCGGCACGACGGCTTCTGAGGCTCGAATTCTTGGTCAAACTTACGATCCTCGTATTCCCGCCGCCGGTGTGGCCAGCACCTTCACGTGGGTAATGTCGACCCCCGACACGCAGCGCAACTACTCGCTCTACGTCTGGGTGCCGCAGGGCCCAACCGGAACGACCCTGTTCCCGCAGCAGTATTTCGTCTACGACATCCAGTACGGCAACGGGCAGCACTACGTTGACGTCGTCAACACTTTCCAATCCGGCTGGATTCGCCTCGGTAATGGTGGAAACGCCACCAACCGAACCTTTCCGTACAACGGCACCGACCCGATCACGATCACCCTCTACAACACGGTAGCGCGCGACGTCACCGGCCAACTGCTCGACGCGAACCCCGCGAACCCGAGCCAGGTTCGCCCTAACGGCGTCGTTTATGCTGACGCTGCATTGGCGGTGCCCGACTTCGGAACCTACGTCGCCTCGCCGACAGTTCGTACGAATCCCAATATTCCGGTCGCCAGCAACCAGACCCGCACCGTCGCCGCGTTCAATCGAGCTTTCTCGGGGAACGACGATTCGGATCAGTTCTCCCAGGTTGCGAGCGGTGAAGTCTCCAGTTACGCATTCGCATCGGGCATTCGTCAGTGGATGTTCAGCCTTGCCAACCTTCGCACGGTGGCGGTGCAGGTCGACAACAACGCGGCTACCGCCGCGCCTGCGCTCGCATGGGGAACCGTTAACGCGCCCGGTGGACACATCGGCGACGACTACAACCGCATCGTGACCCAGACTACTTCGCTGGCCTCCGCCGCGACGGTGACGTACAAGCCGACCCTAGTCGACGGTAGCTACGACGTGCAACTCTACCTGCCCGGCAAGTACAACCCCGCGGGCGGGGCCGGCGACACGAACGAAAATGTCGGCCACGGCACGGTGATTCAGATCTTTGAGGGCGTCGTAGAAACGGACGTCACCGTCAACCAGACTCAGGGACCCGGCTACATCACGATCGGCGGCCGGAAGTTCGTTCACACCTCGGGAGCCCCGCTCACGGTGGTGATCACGAACTTCTCGACTGACCCCACAGATCCGTTGGCTGGTCGATACGCCTACGCCGACTCAGTTCGCTTTAGCCGAACCGTCACTCCGGCGGTCAACTCGACTCCGATCCAGATCACCGCGAAGGTTCGGCAGAGCCCGCCCGCAATCGAGCCCGATCCAGCCGAGCGCGATGTCGTCGTGATCGCCGCCGAAGATGGCCACCTCTATTGTGTGGACGGCAAGGGCAACGGCGATGGAACGACCAACCTAATCTGGGTCTACCCGACCATCACCGACGCGGCTCACCCGATCGATCCGAATACCGACGTTCCCAACGGCGCGCCGATCGCGAGCAAGTTGGACGGCGAGACGGCGAATGTCGGTGTCACCCCCGGAACGATGATCGCGGAGATGCCGACCGGCTTTGACACGAGCAGCGCGCTGGTCCGACGGAATGCTGCGAATGAGGATCTCCTCTACATCGGTGGCACCAACGGCCGCGTGTACTGCATCGAAATGGCCGGACGCGGTGACCAAGACTTCGCCGCGGGTTACGCGGGCACTACGAAGCGCCGCTGGACCTTCCCCAGCGACTACCCTTCGGTTAAGAAGTCGCCGCTCGGTGCCTTTAAGGGATCAGTAGCTTTTGCCGACACTACCGCCGGGGCGACGATCTTTGCTCCGGACAGCCAAGGCCGGATGTACGCCCTCGATGCCGAAGGCGATGCGACGACCCGAACGACCACGACTCGCTGGACCTTCCCGGCCCTGACGAGCCCGACGCTCGGTCCGATCCTCACCACTCCGCTGGTGGCGTTTACCCCGCAGCGCGTGTTCTTCGGAACGGCCAAGCTGGATGACACTACGCCCGGACAGGTTTGGGCGCTTGACGCGGTCAACCCGAACAACGCGGCTCTTCAATGGCATCGGGACGGTCTCATCCTGCCCGACACTACGACGCGGCTGTACGACGACTTCCTGAGCTCGCCTACGGCTGGAACGGCGGCGGAGTTGGGTGGCGGCATGCCCGACACCGTGTTCTTTGCGAACATGAACTCCTATGTCACCGCCTTCTCGGCGGACGGCGCAGTCCAGTGGTTCACGAACGAACTCGGCAATAGCGTCCATGCACCCTTGTCGATCACGACGATGAATGTGTACGACAACACGGTGACCGGTACGACCTATAACCAGGTTGTCGTGAACGTCCCGACCGCGGACAACCAGTTCACGGCTCTCTTCGCCCAAACCGCATTGACGAACACCTTCGGGGGTCGTCTGGCTTGGGGTTACGATGGCGAGGGGAACAACCAGAACTCCGGCATGTCGGTCGGTCGAAACTGGATGTACACCGGGGACGGCGCGGGCAACTTCTATGCCTTCAATAACGATGCCGGCGCTTCTCTGCCGGGCTTCGGGACTCCGCCGGGGGCGCAGGTCCTTGTGCCGAATAACCCGGCTGGCAAGGCTTTCCGTGCCGACATCAAGATCAAGCTCCTCACGGAGCGTGGCTTCCGCCACCTGACCTTGAATCCGACGGACCTCACCTACAACGACATCGACATCGACCCCGGCGTGGACAAGAACACCAAGATTCGGGTCCCGCTGGCCGTCGAGTGGGGCGAGAGAGTCCGCCTCGTGGTCTATGGGTTCCCCCATGCGACCAACGGTGGCACCGTGGCTCCGCCGCGGGTTCAGTACGTCCTCTCGACGGACGGTAAGGACGGGCGACCGCGCGTCGTCGAGTCCAAAGTCTTCGCGGGTGCTTCGCCGACCAACTCTGCCGACCCGAGTCAGCAGAACGATGGTTATGCGGTCATCGACCTCGCAGTGCAGGGCACTGGCGTCGACGGCCTCCCGCCGGGACCTGGCCGCATCACCTTTAACATGCGCGTCTCTTCGCTTTCGGCTGGTCCGGAACAAGTCGTCGCGATGGATCCGACCAAGAACTTCCGCGATCTATTCATCGCGAACCCGCTTGGGATCGGCATGAGCCTGTCCAGCAACACGACTGACGTCGCGACGGGCATCCAGGCCAACCGCTCGATGGGCAAGTCGACCGATCCCACCAACGTGGAGAACTTGGTCAACGGCTCACCTGACGTGGCCGGAAAGCTCGGCACCAAACTGGGATCTAGCCCCGGTGTGCTCAGCCATGGCGGCAGCGGCATAACCCGCATCTACGTCTGGGATAGAAGCTTGATGACCGAGCTCCGTGGCCCTGGCCGCGGTCTCGACTCCCTTCGTGTGCAGAGCGGCGACCTTCAATGGCAAGGCCAGCAGTTCACGGTGTTCAAGCCGATCCCGGTCGCGTTCACGAACTTCGAGGACCTCCCCGTCAACTTCCCGAACACGAGCCTCGACTACCCGAACATCCCGAGAGATCGGATGCGGGTAACCAAGGACCCGAACGGAATCCCGGAGAACCCGCTCTACGGACCGGTAACCCTGACGCCCCCGTCGATCCCGGTCGATGGTTCGGGCAATCTGCTCGAAGCCAGCCGCGCAATGTTCTCGGTGCCTTTCGACTACACGTTGGATGTGCCGAAGTATCAGCCGGCTCCGGTCAACGTCACGCCGTTCACCGACTCGTCGGGCACGAACCTGCCTTCCGGCTACTCGAACCGCATCCGCGTGTTCATCGATAGCAACGGCAACAGCACGTACGACACCTCAAGCGGCAGCCGAGAAGCCATGCGCTCCTTCGTCTTCACGATGGGCGTCGCGGTGGATCAGCACCTCGTGGTGACGACTCCGACCGTCGACTTGAGCGCGCTCGCCAACGGCACCGCGTTCACGACCGGCGTGCCCGGCACGGCGACCTCGACCTTCAACCCGCGCAGCCCGTTCTGGTCTGGCCTCTTCGCACCGTTCTCCGTAACGAACGAAGGCAACGTCAACCTCCTGAACCCGCGTGTCGCGAAGGGAACCACCGTCAACGGCGGCGGCTTCATACCGTGGCCGATCTACGGCACCAACTCGGATGACCTCGCCTACCTGAACAGCGGCCTTTACCTGTTCAGCGAAATCGACCGCAACTCGACGAGCACCAGTGGGACCTTCAAGACGCTCAATCAGGACCCGCTCCAGAAGCCGCGCGTCGGCGACCGAACCGGTTCGAGCCTGAGTATCAACCCGGTCGCCCGCGTCAATCTGAACCTGGGTGTCACGACCCCGACGCCGTACCTCAACCCGGCGCTGATCCCCGTGCGTTCGCCGCGGATCGGCATCGGTCTGCCTCTCGGCTTCCCGAGCGGTAGCTTCCAGCAGGTTCTCCGAGTCATTGAAGACGACAACGACGACGAAGCGCTCGCGCTCGATTCGAATCTGGATGCGCTCGAAGCGTACTCCGATCCGACGCTCACGCTGAAGTTCCGATCACGAGAGGTTCGCCTCACGACGACGACGACCAAGCAGCCGCGAACGAGCACCGCACCGATCAGCCCGGCCGATCCGCTCCTCGCGATGACCGCCGCGATCATTGACGACCTTACGCCCTACAACGCTCCGGCGAGCAACTACCAGTGGGGTAATGCTCAGCCGGCCGGTCTCCGTCTCCCCGACGGGTCGCTGTTGGTGGCTTGGACGTCCAATCGTCCGAGCGACAACGCCGCCCAGCCAGGAACGGCGAGCGAGAACGACCAATGGCGCCTCTACGTCGCGGCGATGGGCGGCGTAAACACCGCAGCCTCGATCGGCTTCACGCCGCTTCGCGACCTCGATTCGTGGATCCCCGCGACGGCGGCTCAGTGGTTCGGGAAGTCCGCTTCCTCGACCGCTGGCTACCCAACGGTGAACAACGCCACCTTCGACGTCCAGCCTGGTGAGACGCTCCTTACGGAAACCGTCAAGTTCGGCAACCCGGCTTTCCCGATTCAAGGGATGGACTACTCCGGCCCGCTCACGACGACCTCGCCGTACATGGCGTTTATCGGAACGGCTCAGAAGCAAGTGGCCACCGGCCGCACTTCCGAATGCCGCCTGTTCCTGGCCCGCGTCTCCGCCATCGGCGGCGTCGCGTCGGTCACGGTTCCGGTCAGCATGCCCTACGACGTCGCATCCGCGAAGTCTCGGCCGTTCGTGGTTCAGGATGGAAACACTGCGGTCGTGTTCTACTCGGCGGCGACGACGAGTGGTGCGCAGATGATGTGGACGGTATACAACGGCTCCACGTGGTCCACACCGGCACCGATCGAGGTGCCCAGTGGATTCGAGTCGGCTAACGCCCCCAGCGTCGCGGTACGACCCTACACAGGTGCGGTGCCGCCGGTGGACAGCAATGGCAACCCAATGAACACGGTTCTGGATGTGACCTTCACGGGTCGCCTCCGTGGTCGCTCGGCGAGCGAAGTGTTCACGCTTCGACTTGCAAGTACCGGTAAGCCGCTGCCGCTGACCTCGGCGTGGGAAGCCCCGATCGTTCGAGATGCGCTGATTGCCGATAGCGGCACCGGCGTCTATCGAAGCCTGGGCCTCGGTTGGAGCCCCAACGCGGCCTTCGCGCCCCTCCTGAATGGGGGTGGCACACCTGTCCAAGGCGTTCTGCTCCAGCAGTGGGTCGATGTCAACCTCGACAACGTCGCGGTCGATACCGAGATTCGAAACCTTGAGGTTCCGAACACGCGAGTGATCGACCGGGCAACCGGGGTGATCAGCTTCGACTGCACGCTCGGCGGCAAGGTCTTCCTCGACCCGAACCTCGGTTCGGTTCGATTCACCTCAGCGGCTCCGGCGCGCAACGGCCAATTGATGCTCTCGTATCAGCCGACCGTCCTTCGCCTGAGTTCGAGCACGACCGCCAGCTACACCGGCTCGACGATCATGTTCGACTCACGACTCGTGCCGCTCTCCATTGACGGCCTGAATGTCCGCACGGGCATCTACGGGCCGATCTACTGGGGGCGCTCGAACAACACCGCGGCCATCCCGCGAGATCCGATCCGCAATGACCGCTACGTGGTCATGTACAACCGTGGTGCCGCCGGAGCGGGTCAGACGGCTCGTCCCTACATGAAGACGCTGCGCTATGGCATTCAGCTTGGCTCAGCGATCTACACGCGACCGGACGGCAGTCTGCTCAACCCGCCCGCCCTGGGTGGCGCTTCGATCACCGTGAACGGCCTCGCGGCGGGAGACTTCTTCCAAGTCGATCCGGCCAAGGGACGCGTTTACTTCGACAAGTCCGCCGAGGACAAGATCATCACGATCACGTACACCGGCGTGAACTCGAAGGGACAGGCGATTCTGAACCCTGCCACGAACAGCCAGTTCGTGATCACAGCCCCGGTCGCCTTGGTCGTGGAGCGAGACGAAGCCGCCGTGCCGATCGATCAGGCGTCGAACGAATCGAGCATCGCTCCGTTCCTCGACCCGTACGATCCCGCCCCGAATGCGCTGTCCAACCGACGTCCGGGCCTCATCTGGATGTTCTGGTCGAGTACCCGCGCCGGAAACGCGGACATCTACATGCAGACACTGGCGCCAAGGTTCACTCCGGTCATCGGAGGACACTAAACGGATCGGACCAAGTCTGAGGGCAGGAACCTATAGTTCCTGCCCTTTCTTTCTTTAAGTCGAACCGAAATGACTCTATATCTCGTCTTCCCTTCGAATTGCGTGGGTAAGGTGTTGGTTGACAGGTTGGCCTAGCCAATGATAAGATACGGCTCACCTACGGGCGGGTTTTTAATTCATGCCAAAAAAGCTCAATAGCGTTCTCGGCATCGATATCGGTTCACAGACCATTAAAGTGGCCGAGCTTCGATCGCAAGGTAAAGACCCGTCGATAACGGCGATGGGTATGGCGGCAACGCCTGAAGGTGCCGTCGATCACACCGGGATATTCAATCCCGATGCGGTCGCCGCGGTGCTGAAGGGTCTGCTCGCCGATGCAGGTACCAGTGTGCCGTTCGCGGTGGTTTCCATCGCCGGACAGGCTTCCGTTCTCGTCCGGACTCTAGAAGTCCCGCGGATGAATCCAAACGAACTGCGCGAGCACATGGCCTGGGAGATCAACCGAAACATCCCGTTTGCCGAGAGCACCGTCCAGAGCGACTTCCGAGCCCTTCCGGATGAAGATCCGAATTCGGCCAACATGGACGTCGTGATGGCGATCTCGCCGCAGTCCGCGATCGATACCACGATCACCGCGGTGAAGAAGGCCGGTAAGAACGTCGCATCGATCGACGTCGAGCCGCTCGCCCTCGCCCGCTCCCTTGATTTCTCCTACGGCGACGTCTATAGCGGCCAGACGGTTTGTTTGATCGAGATGGGGCACAAGACCACCTCCATCAATATTTACAAGAATGCCAAGCTTCTGATGCCTCGCCAAATCCCGATGGGTGGCGAGATGTTCACCCGAGCGATCGCCGACGGCCTTGGCGTCTCGCTCGAAGAGGCGGAAGGGATCAAGCTTCAAAAGGCTTCTATCCCCGAATCGGCCGGCTCTGCCGGTGCGACCTCCGGTTTTGGTGCCGCCGGCGCAACCGGCGAGTTCCAGCCTTACAATCCGTTCTCGGACGAGCCTGCGGCACCTGCCGCTCCGCTTCAGTCCATCGTGCCTCCGGACGACTTCGCTCCGGTCGCGCATGAGGAAGATCTGAACCCGGTTCCTGTTTCCCCGGTTCTTGCCGGTGTGGATGCGGAAACGGCCAAAATTTACGGGGCCTTCGCCGGCGTGCTCGATGAGTTCGTCGCCGAGGTTCGCCGTTCGATCGACTACTACCGCAGCCGAGGTGGCGACATTCAGCACATCCTCCTGGCCGGCGGTGGAACTCGACTTCGCGGACTCGCTCCATTTCTCAGCCGAGTTTTGGGGGTAGGGTGTGACGCTTACGATCCCACTCGACGTCTGAATATCAACTTGCGAAAAGTTGTGCCCGGCTTCTTGGAGGAGCATCGACAGGAATTCGCGGTGGCGATTGGCAATGGCCTCCACGTGTTCTTCGACTAGGAATCAAGGATGAGACTTAACCTACTTCCGACTACCGTCAAGAAGGGACCTCAGGCTCGCACGGCGACCTTCGTCTCAGTTCTTATCGTTCTGGTGTGCATCGCTGGCGCGGCGTTCATGATCATGGACTCGGGCAACCAAGTCACATATGCCAAGAATGCTGACGCAAAGGAGCAGCCGGGCTACAATGAGAACGATGCGCTGCAGAAGGACACCGTCAAGGTTCTCGCCGATAGCGGCGACGTTCTTCGGAACGTGAACCTTTACGAGGCGATGGATAAGCACACGGATGAATATCCGAAGCTCTACAACTTCGTCAAGCAGTACATCCCCAATTTTTACCGACTCACGTCCCTGACGGCAGAGTCCGCTGGCCCCGAATCCTCGACCATTACGATGGTGGGAGTGATCGGATCGTTCCAGGACTACGCGGACTTGATGCTGGCGCTCCTTCGGATTCCTCAGCCCTACGGACCAGTCGTCTCGATCGGACGCAGCGGCTTCCAGCACACCGAAGCCTTTGTGCCGCCGGTGGACGAGACCGATAAGCTGGGCCGCGTTCGCAAACCTGGTTCCAATCCGGTTCCGGACGATCCCCTCAAGCGCCTGGAGTACTACATCAATCAGGGCTCCACGACTCAGCTCGGCTATCAGGCTCTCGCGAATTACGGTTCGGGGCAACCTGGAGCGCGCGGTCCTCGAGTCGGAGAATCGCTTGTAACGATCCGAATGGTCGTTCCTTACAACCTTCAGACTCCCGATCCGCGGGCAACATTGAGCCTCTTTGGCAGTGCAGCCCCGGCCGCCGGTACAACCGCGCCGGCGGGGCCTCCTACGACGACTACCCCTCCTCCGGTCACCACGCCGGGTGGATCCGATGGCCCTGGGGCCCCGAGTAGTCGGACCGGGCGACGCCCAGCCGGCGGCAAAGCGGGCGCTTCCGACGAATAGTAGAGCGATCTTATGAAGCTGAGTTCATTAACCATCATTTGGATAGGGATCGCTGCCGGTCTCTGCTTCCTCATGTTCGCCTTCTTCCAGTATTGGCAACCCAATACGGCGGAAGCGGCGGCGTACCTGAAGCACCGCGACGATCTGCATGCGGAAGTTGAGAAGCGACAGACGCTTGTGAAGAATCGCGAAAAGGCCCAAAAGGAAGCCGATGAGGTCCGAGTCAAGTGGCTCGGAATCCTCGCGGGTCGAACGCCTGACTCCGCCCTTCCTCGCGGTATCGACACGACGGTAAACCCTTATCAGTTGACCGTCAATACGCGGAAGTTCAAGGACGAAATTCAACGCGCGGTGAATACGCAGCTCATGCGCGGTGGCGTGAAGATTCTGGGCACCGGCCCGGCGATCCCCGAGCCGGACGACGCTCCTGGACCTCTCCTCGCAAGCTTCTATAACTATCCGGCGATTCCGTTCCCGGTGCTCATCTTTGATCTCGGCACGATCCGAATTCAGGGCACGTGGAACCAGATCATGGACCACGTCCATGCGTGGCGCACAATGCCCCACTACATGGCGGTTGTGAATGGTCTCAATATTCAGGGAACCTCACCGGCGCTCACCGCGAGCTATCAGCTCAGCATCATCGGCTACCTGAGAGAGAAGAGTGTTCACGCGGTCGTTCCGGGTGAAGCCTCAGCATCTGGCAGTAGCAGCGGCGGTGGCGGCGGCGCAACCGCCGGGCGACCGAGCGGCGGCGTTCCCGGTGGCCCGATCGGCAACGGTCCGCCAGCTCCTGGTGGATCGAACGGTCCTCCCGAGCGACCTAACAAGCCTTCAATCGCACCGCAGGCGGGTGGCTAACGATGAAATCAAGCAAGATGAATAAATCACTTCTTTGGTGCGCCGGTCTTTTGGTTCTCAGCTTGGCCGCGGGATGTGCAAAACCGATCGACGATTTGGCCGCCCCTCAGGCGATCAAGAAAGTCAAGTCAACGGCTCCGGCGCTTGATGCGGGCGTCAAGATTGATTACGACAATCAAAACATCTTCGCGGAAGCCAATGCGAAGCATTTTGTGATGCGTGCCGATCCGTTCGCGCTGAACTCGGCACAGCAGGCTTTTGAGAAATCGCAGAACAACGAGCGGCTCACTCAGCAGCTTGGCGGCTTCTACCCGGCTGAGCAAGGCCCCGAGCAGGAGGAGATTGCCCCGGTCATCGAGCCGCAGCCTTACCGACGTCTCGCGGGTGTGGTCGTTGCCCAATCGGTCATCGGCATCATCGAATTGAACGGAGAGCAACAACTGATCCGTCCCGGTCAGTTGATTCCGGGAACGCAGTGGCGTGTCGTATCCATTGATACAGATAAGGCAGTCCTTCGACGTGAAGGGAACATCCTCCCGCATGAGATCACGGTTCGTTTGGAAAGCCGACCCTTTGGAACGGGACCGGCCAACAATACCGGTGGAACAGGTTCGGGATCAGGACCTCGCATCCCGCCAGGAACCAATGGCCGACCCGGACCGGGTGGAACCGGTGGAGCCGGCTCTGCTGATTAAATTTAAACTCGCAGTAGAATATAGATACGGAATGAGATCTGAAACGACAGAACATTCGGAGATTCAGAATGACAAAAAGCTTTAAAGTCGCACTTGCCGTCGTCGCTGGGTTGACGATGATTGGTGGAACTTCGTCCCGAGCCCTTGCTCAGGTCGATCCACAAAATCAGATCATCCCCACCCTTGAACTACAGGACGCCGACGTTCGAGAGGCCCTTCGTGCCCTCTTCAAGAACGTTAGCATCTCTTACTCGATCGCCCCTGATGTCCAGGGCGCGGTTACCGTGAGCCTGCGCAACCAAACGTTCGAAGCGTGCCTGCGCAACATTCTCAACCAGGTCGACGCAACCTACCGAGTGGAAGGTGGGGTGTATCAGATTATCAAGCGGGAAGCCGCTCCGGTTCCGGAGAACAACGGAAACGGCGGAGCACAGGCTCCACCCCCCGCGACGAGGATCATCCGTCGCATCCAGATTCAATCGGCCGACCCGCAACTCATTGCGATTTTGATCGGTTCCGAGAACGGAAACTCTTCGTACAGTCTCCCTCCGGAGATCACGGCAGTCTCGTCCGGCGGTAGCCAGGGCGGCGGCTTTGGCGGCGGCTTCGGCGGCGGTCAGGGTCAGGGCGGCGGCTTTGGTGGCGGTCAGGGTGGCGGCGGCGGCAGCTTCGGCGGCGGCGGCGGTAGCTTTGGCGGCGGCGGCGGCGGCGGCGGCTTTGGTGGCGGCGGCGGCGGTCGAGGCGGCGGAGGTCGCGGAGCGTAAGGGAAGGATTGTTCAAATCCCCGTTTGAGGGATCAGGAGGAAATAAAAGTATGCGAAAAAGCTGGGCAACATTAGCGCTAAGCGCCGTCTTGACGATGGCGGTCTTCGGTGCGTCCGCAAGCGCTATGGCGCAGCAGGCGTCTAACGAAGGTCGAGTCGATCTCAACCTTAAGGACGCTGACATGGTGGCGGCAACACGCGCCATCACGACCAAGACGGGACTTCAGTTCGTCTTCGAAGGCACGAACGAGCCGTTCAACCGCGTCACGCTGAAGCTTGACGCGGTGACGGCGGAAGACGCCATCGCCTACATCTGTCAGGCCGCCGGAGCTTATTTCCGACGCGATCCGAACGGTGTATACGTGATCAGCAAGAATCGTCTTGCCGATCCAGCGCCGACTTCGCCGACGATCGCGGCTCCCAAGACGGTCAAGCTTCTCAAAAAGGTGCGCCTCCTGCACTCTGACCCCCGAAAGGTCTATGAGCAGCTTGCCGGCGCGATCTACATTGATCGTGGCCTCGAAGATCTGAAGCGAATGACGGGTGCCATGGGCGCGACGGATTCTCTGCATGTCCAGGGTTTTGGTGGACCCACGATTCTGCAGAACGCGACTCCTTACGACCAGGTTTCGCTGCCCGCGGCAACTCGCAACTTCACGCCTCCCATGACCCAGAAGGAGTCTGGCAGCCAGATCTCCCTTCCGGGTTCTGAGGGTGCCAATCAGCTGAGCCCCGGTGGCTTCGGCGGCAGCCAGGGCGGCGGCGGCGGCTTCGGCCAAGGCGGCGGCCAGGGCTTCGGTGGCAATCAGGGTGGCGGCGGAATTGGCGGCGGGCAGGGCGGCAGCGCTACGCTCCGCGGTGGCACCGGCCTTGTTCCAGCCTCCATCACCTATATCTCGTACGACCCGACCGACAATAGCCTGATCGTTCAGGGCACCAGCGAAGAAGATATCGCTGAACTGCAGAAGACGATCTCGCTCTTTGACCAGGCCCCTAAGCAGGTCCAGATCAAGGTCGAGTTCATCACGACAACGCAAAGCCTCAGCAAGTCGCTCGGTTATGACTTCCTATATCAGCGCGGTCCGATCTTCGCGGGCACCAGCCCGGGAACGTTCGCTCGGAACTCCGATCCGGTGTTCCTGAACTACGCCACCGGCAACGTGACGACGCGGCTTCGCACCAAGCTTACGGAGAACCGTGGTCGAGTGGTCAACGCTCCGATCGTTCGCACGCTGAACAATCAGCCTGCGTTCATTCTGAGCTCGATTCAGACGACGATCTTCATCACGCAGACGACGGTTTCGAACGGTACGGTTATCACCACCTCGAATCCTCAGTCTTTGACCGCGACGACTGCCCTTTCGGTGACGCCGCGAATCAACGACGACGGAACGATCACGGTGTATCTCACGCCGAGCATTCAGAACTTCGTCGGTTCGACGACGGGTCCGAACGGCGAGCAGATTCCGAACCTCGCTAGCCAGTCGATCGCTGTCGTCGCCCGTGTCAAGAACGGCGAGACGATCGTGCTCGGTGGTCTCACCACCAAGAGCGACAGCAGCAACGTGAACCGCATCCCGGTTCTCAGTGACCTGCCGATCATCGGACAGTTCTTCCGCGGCACGCAGCGGGACAACAGCAACAGCGACCTCTTGATCTTCGTCACCCCGACGGTTCTTGAGGACGACGAGAGCACCGGAGGCTAAACCCTAGCCTATCGGGGCGGAGGCGGCGGGAGAATCTCCTGTCGCCTCCTTTCTATTTATGGACCGCTGCTGGATACTTGTAGGAATGATGGGAGCAGGGAAGTCCGCCATTGGGCGCTCCTTGGCCGTCGCCACGGGTCGCGAGTTCATCGATACCGATCTCTTGCTTCAGCACAAGCTCGGTCGACCGATTCCCCAGATCTTCTCCCTCTATGGGGAGGACGCCTTCCGCGACCATGAAACCTGTGTCCTTCGTGAACTTAAACCTTCAGACAGCGTCCTCTCCACTGGAGGTGGGATCGTTCTGCGGGAAGCCAACTGGGTGGAAATGAAACGCCTGGGCACCACGATCTTTCTCAACGCCGACGCCGAAACTCTGATCTCTCGGCTGGCCAACAGTAAGAAGCGAAGACCCTTGCTCCTCGTCGACAACTGGGAGGGCCGGGTCCGGGATTTGCTAAGCGCCCGGTTCGATCTCTACAAGCGCGCCGATATCCAGGTCGATATCCACGGCGAGAACGTCGACGAGGCCGCTCAACAGGTTCTCGCCGCCCTAGGAGTGGATGCGGCGTGATCAGCGTTCGCCACGCCCTCGGCTCCTATCGCGTTAAGTTCGGCGACCTCGCGTCGCTCCGCCGCGACCTGACGCGCAACTGCTACGTGGTGACCGACGAGACCGTCGCCGAACTCTATGCTCCCTTTCTTCAGGGTCTCAAAGTCTGGACTTTCCCTGCCGGTGAGGAGAGCAAGACCATGCAGACCTACTTCTCGGGGATCAACTGGCTCGCGGATCAAGGAGCCAAGCGCGATGCAACCCTCGTCGCCTTCGGCGGCGGCGTGGTCGGCGACCTCGCCGGCTTCATTGCCGCCTCCTATATGCGAGGGATCAGCCTCTGGCAGATCCCCACAACTCTCCTTTCCCAGGTCGACTCCTCCGTCGGAGGCAAGGTGGGGGTTGACCTCCCCCAGGGCAAGAACATGGTCGGGGCCTTCTACCCTCCCGAGCGCGTCTTCATCCTCCTCCGCACCCTCGAAACCCTGCCTCCGCGGCAATTCGCAAACGGCATGGCCGAGGTCTGGAAGTACGCCTTCATCCTCGACGCCGAAATGGTCGACGTCCTTGAACGCTATCCCCTCGCTCCCGGCTCGGATCACCTTCAAGCAGTCGTCGAGCGCTGTATCTGGATGAAAGCCGAGATCGTCGAGAAAGATGAGAAGGAGACCACCGGCGAACGAGCGATTCTCAATTTCGGACACACCATCGGCCACGCGCTCGAAAGAATGGCCGAGTATCGCGGCATCCTCCACGGAGAGGCCATCTCCATCGGAATGGTCGCAGAAGCGATCCTGGGCGAAGCAATGGGCATTACAGCACCGGGAACCGCGGCGACGGTGGAGCGCCATCTCCAGCGACAGGGTCTCCCTACGCGAGATGCTCGTCTGAGTGACGTGGAACGGGTGATCGCAGCAATGCGTTCAGACAAGAAGGCGGACCGGACTGGTTTGGCATTTAGCCTCCTCACCGGAATCGGTGGATGTAAACTTGTCAGAGGCGTGCCTGAGGCGCTGGTGAAACGCACTTTGAAGGAGTTATGAAGACCGTTCGGCTCGGGCTGTCCGTGGCATGTGTCGCCCTTCTCGCGGCCGGATACTGCGCCAGCGTCGTCGCTTCGATGAAAGGCGAGTCCGAAGCCTACGCCCGATCCATGGATCAGCCGGTGATCCGCGGAGTCGCGATCGCACTCCTCATCCTGGCCATTGTCTTTGCCGGCATCAAGGACCGAGACCAATGATCGGCACCATCCTCCGTGTTCGGTATGAGATCACCCAGGCCGTCGCCGAGGGGCCTATCTTCCACACTTTCGCGGCCCGCGACCGCGTCGAGGGGCGTGAAGTTGCCGTCCGCGTCCTCAATCCTGCCCTCGCCCACGAACCTGATGTCGCCCGGCTCCTGTCCGCCGTCGTCACCAAGTACGGCAGCAGCCGTAGCCCTGGCCTCGAATCCTTGATCGAAGTGGACGAAGACCAAGGGAGCACGTTCCTCGTGTCCGAGCTAACCCGAGGAATCACCCTCACCGATCGAATCCGCAAGCTTGCCCCCTTCTCGGTTCCCGTCTCGATCAGCACCCTCATCTCGATCTGCGAGGCGCTCGCCGTGCTCCACTCGAACCGCCTGCCCCACGGCGACCTTCGACCGGACAATGCGATCGTCCTCGTGGACGGCCAGGTCCGCCTCCAACTCCCCGGAGTCTGGGAATGCTATTCGGCGAGCCCGCACGCGGGCGCTCTGATCCTGCCCGAGATGGCCCCTTACCTCGCCCCCGAGATCTCCGCGGGAGGGATGCCGAACCCAACATCCGACGTCTACGCCGCTGGCGTCATCCTCTTCGAATTGATCTCTGGCCGCCGACCCTTCCACGCGGAAACGCCGGTGGCGATGGCGATCCGGCACGCGACCGCCGCGACCCCGAGCGTTCGCATGTACAACCCGAGCGTCCCGATGGTCCTCGATGAGATCGTCAAGAAGGCGATGGCCAAGGACCCGGCCGCACGCTACCGCAACGCCGCCGAACTCTTGCAAGACCTGCGCATGATGCAGGACGCCCTTCGCTTTGGCCGGAGCCTCACCTGGCCGATCCAAGCGGAGACGGTCAGCGTCGCCGCCGCCCAGGACTCCATCGCGCCCAGAATGTCCGCTGTCCGCCCCGAGCCCAAGGCACGCGAGAAGAAGGAGCGAGTTGCCCGCGAACGCGGCGATATTCCCGGCTGGATGTACATGCTGATGGCGTTCTTCGGCGTCATCGTCTTTCTGCTCTTCGCGACCTGGACCTGGAACTTCGGCCACAAGGCGCGCGAGATTAAAGTGCCCAAGATCGTCGGCATGAAGGTCGTCGAGGCGAACAAACTGCTTGAAGCCAACGGACTCAAGATGAAGCTGATCGGCCCGCCGGTGCCCGGCGACGGTCCCCCTGATACCATCGTCCAGCAGATTCAGGGCCCCGGCGAAAAGGTGAGGGAAGGCACGGTCATCACGGTCAAGAAGAGCGCCGGCCCCGCGACGATCTCCGTGCCCCGCATCATCGGCATGCAGCAGGATGCGGCGAAGGGCTTCTTGGAGCGCTCGGATTTGAAACTCGATGAGTTGGTGGCCAAGTCCAACCGCGGAGGGGCGCAAGAGGGCGAGATCCTTGAGCAGGACCCCCAGCCGTACACCTCGGTCCCCAAGGGCACCAAGATCCGGGTCGTCGTCCAAACCAACGACGCCCCCACCAGCACGGCCACGCCGCAACCCGGCGACGAGAATATCCAGGCCAAGTACCGCCTAAAAATCAAACTGAAGGGCCTTAGCGAATCAGTGCAGGTTCGTATCACGATCCTGGATGCCCAAGGCGTCCGCGACGTCCGGGTGCAGAAGGGTAATCCCGACGAACTTATCGACGTGACCGCGATCGGCTACGGGCGGGAAGTCACCTTCCAGGTCTACTACAACGGCGTGAAGGTCTTCGAGCAGAAGCAACAGGCTCCCTCCGCGGCCATCGGATCGCCATCTCCCACGCCAACGCCCAACGACGACGGGACGACCACCGATCCCACGCCTCCCCCCACGAACCCGGATAACGGATGAAAGCCGCCATCGCCCCCTCGATTCTCTCGTTTAACCACGCCGACCTCCGGTCGAAGGTGATCGAACTCGTCGACGCTCAAGCGCAGATCATCCACCTCGACGTGATGGACGGCCAGTTTGTGCCCCCGATCACGATCGGCGACGGCGTGGCGAAGGGGCTCTCCGACATCAAGGGACCCGTCTATGAGGCGCACCTCATGGTCAACACCCCCGAGCATCAGCTCGAGCGCTTCGTCGCCGCTGGCTGCACGCGCATCATCTTCCACGCCGAAGCCACCGCGCACGCCCATCGGCTTTCGGGGACCCTGCACGACCTCGGCGTCGATTCGGGCATCGCCATCAACCCTGGGACATCGTCGGAGTTCGTCCGAGCCGTGATCGACCATGTCGACCTGGTCCTCGTGATGACCGTCAACCCAGGCTGGGGTGGTCAGGCGTTTATTCCTTCCGCGCTCGACAAGGTTCGGGAGATCCGATCCTGGCGCGAGGACGTGCATATCGAAGTCGATGGTGGCATCGACCCCCAGACACTGCCGCTGGCCCGCGCCGCCGGTGCGAACCTGTTCGTCGTCGGCAGCCACCTCCTGAAATATCCCACTCTGGCCGCCGCGATGAAGGAGCTTTCCGCCCTGTGCGATTGAAGGTCCTGACGACCGCGTTTGTCGTTTTCGGCCTCCTGTTGATGGTCCTCTATCCTTGGCTGTTAGGACCCAAACCGCACACCCATCACGAGATCCAGGTCTTCGCGATTCGCTATTTGATTTATGTTTCCGCCATTGTCATTGCTCTGATCGGTTCAGGAATCTGCTCCGTCCTCATCCTCCGCAAAGCTCGGGAAGAGTATCGACAGGCGAAAGAAGAGATTCTGAATCAGCTCCTTGAGGCGACTCTGAAGGACCATGCCGAAAAGCATCCTAAGGAGCTTTCGTGAACGATCGCGAGGCAATGGCTCGCGCCATTGAACTTGCCGCCGGCGGCTTTCCAGCGCCCAATCCCCACGTAGGCTGTGTCCTTGTCAAGGACGGCAAGATCGTCGGCGAAGGCTTCCACACCCACGCCGGCGCGCCTCATGCGGAGGCCATGGCGCTCATCGCTGCGGGTGAGGCGGCTAAGGGTGCCACCGCTTACGTAACGCTTGAGCCGTGCAAACATCAGGGACGAACCCCGCCCTGCTCCCTTGCCCTGATCAGAGCTGGCGTCATCCGGGTCGTCATTGCCGTTCCGGACCTAAATCCGAAAGCCCAAGGGGGTGCCGACCGACTTCGACAGGAGGGCATTGAGGTTGAGACGGGTCTGATGAACGAGGAAGCGGTGGCGGTGAATCGCCAGTTCCTGTTCGCGATGCGCCACCATCGACCGCTCGTTACCCTGAAGATCGCCATGAGCCTTGACGGCCGCATTGCCCTCCCCTCCGGCGAGAGCAAATGGATCACCGGCGAAGAAACCCGTGCCGAAGGACACCGTCTGCGAGCCGAGCGAGGAGCCGTCCTCGTCGGACGGCGAACCATCACGACGGACAATTCCCAACTCACGGCCCGCATACCCGGGGTCGTGAATCAACCGACCCGAGTCGTCCTCGATCCGCGCCGGAAGCTTGGGGGGAACGAGAACGTGTTCGATGACTCTGCTCCGACGATCCGTGTCGTCGCCCCCGAATTCGCCCGGCCCAGCGATGTCGTGATCCCGTGCGCGGATGACGAGTTTGATTTGAACATGCTGTTGTCGAACCTGTTCGATCGAGGGATCACGGGTCTCCTCGTGGAGGGCGGAGCGACCACCCTAGGGCACTTCGTGGCTCAGAATCTCTGGGACGAGCTCGTTGCTTTCGTCGCGCCGAAGATTCTCTTGGCCGGACCGTCCTGGGCAGAAGGCTTTGCCCCCGAGTCGATGGATGCGGTCGTCCGCCACGAGTTCGTCGAAGCAAAGAAACTTGACGGCGATCTCTGCATCGTGATGCGGCGTAGAACGTAACTGACGACGCCTCGGGGCGTCGAATCCATTGCCACCCAGCCTCGCGAGGGTTCGTTGACTATGTGTATTTCTAATGCTATTCTTGCCGGCTCAATCGCCTTAACGGGGATCGCCCCGTGTCTCGCCGTCGCGGATATCCGCTTCGCCCCAGAAAGGATCGTCCCCGTCACTTTCGATCGTGAGATCAACGTGACCAATGCCCACACAGGCGACCGCTTCACCGCCTCCGTGGTGGATGAACTCGACCTGCCGCGCGGAACGAGATTCGAGGGCGAGGTCGTCGACGTGAAGCCCCGGAAGGGAAGTCATCCCGCATTCGTGGATATGGAGTTCACTGCGGTGATCCTGCCCAACGGTCCACGTACCGAGATTCACGCCGTGCCGATCCGCCTCGACTCCCGCTACGTCAAGCAGGATCGCGACGGCCATTTCATCGTCGACAAGAAGGCGATGCGCAAGGAGAACGTCGTGCTCGGCGGCGCGGTCGGTGGATTCATTCTCGGCGCGCTGATCAAGAAGCCGTTCGAAGGAACCTTCATCGGAATCCTCGCGGGCATCGTGATCAATGAGGCGGGTGCGCAGAACGAGGGCGTTGCCGTAAGCAAAGGCGAGAAACTCGGCGTGCTGTTCGAGCGAGAGGTCGTGATTCCGACCGACCGCCCCCGAACTCTCGCCGATCGAACTGACAACGGGCCCGACCGAGACCGAGACGCCGATCGAGGGGGAGACGTCGCGCCTCCCACCCGCAACGACGGCCCTCCGAACAACGACTCGGCTCGTCCACCGCGAGAGGAGAGAGACGCGCGCATGCTTCGAGTCGCCCTCGGCGACCGCCCGATTGAATTCGATAAGGACCAAATGCCTTATCGCGAGGGCAACGTCGTAATGGTCCCCCTTGAGTCGGTTGCCAAGCAACTCGGAGTCGAAATTGAGAAAGGCTCCGGCGGGCGGTTCTTCCTGGAAACCGACGATTTGATGTTGCGGCTCGAACAAGGTTCGCGGGATTACCGTCTGAATGGCAAACGCGGCAAGCTCAGCCAGGCGCCCGTTGAGAAGCAAGGCGTGATCTACGTGCCAATCGAAGCCTTCGCCCCGCTAAAGTCTGAAGGGATTTACGTAAATGGCGTAAAAGTGGAATTTTCTTCGTAGAAGGTATACAAAGCTTCTTTCCTCCCCTCCCCCAAGCCCCGTCGCTAGCCCTCAGCGCGGGGCTCAAATTTTTGCAACGGGCCTTTGCCTACGTAGGCGTCAACCTTGATCTGCGGTGCCACGGCTTGGCCAGGACCGTAGATGCCCGAGAAACCGGAACTGCTTCCTGGCAAGCCGTGCTCCCACGCACCGGTGGTAATGACAACGCACGGTTTGCCGGGAAACGATTCCCTCTTCGACGGTCAATTCCAATCCCGGCCAAACCGTGGCACCGCAGAACAAGGTTGACAAATCCGAATCCAATAAGTCTTTTATGAGACACAAGGGGCCGATCTGAAAGCGTCAGACGATGCCGGTTCGGATCAGATCCTTCAGCATCAGTAACCCGTGCAACTGACCGCTCTCGACCACCGGCATCTCGCCGATCTGCCTTGGCAAGTTCTGAAACACCTCAAGTGCCTCGATCGCCAGCAACGACGGCTCGATCACGGTGACCCCGCTCGTCATCAGGTCCTGGGCACTTTCCTGCAAGTTCCCGCCGGAAAGCTGGAGATGTCGACGCAGATCGCCGTCGCTAATGAACCCAAGCATCTGTCCGCCCGCATCTACAACGCAAGCCGCTCCAACCCCTGCTTGGGTAATCGCCCGGCTGACCTCGAGATACTCCGCCGAAGGACCAACCACCGCGATCTCGCCCAACGGCCGCATCACATCGCTGACCCGCAGCAACAATCGCTTGCCAAGCGCGCCGCTCGGATGGAACCGCGCGAAGTCCTCGCGGGTGAAGCCCCGGGCTTCCATCGCCGCAATCGCCAGGGCATCGCTCAGAGCGAGCATTGCCGTCGTGCTCGTCGTCGGCGCGAGGTTGTTTGAACAAGCCTCCTCACTCACGTAAGTGGAGAGAACCAAGTCGGCTTCCCGGGCGCACGAGCTGTCTTCGCGTCCGGTGATGAGAATCGTCTTTGCTCCGATGGCGCGGATGGAAGGGAAGAGCCGCACGATCTCGTCCGTCTCGCCGCTGTGGGTGTACAGCAGCACGATGTCCCCGGCGGTAATCATACCGAGGTCGCCATGCACCGCCTCGGCGGCATGAAGGAAAAGGGAAGGCGTCCCTGTGGAACTCAAAGTCCCCGCCGTCTTCCGCCCGATGTGACCGGACTTGCCGACGCCGCACGTAATCACTCGGCCCGGACATTCTACGATCCAACCCACTGCCTGGTCAAACCGAGTGTCCAGCCGATCGGCGAGGTCGGAGAGCGCCTTTGCTTCCGCCTGAAGCACCCGACGGCCATGGTCCAGGTTCAAATTCCGCCTCCCGAAAGGATCGTCTTGCCAAACAGCGACGCCACCCACTGGACCGCGACGGTCGCCGTCTCGTTGTTGATGTCGTGGATCGGGTTGGTCTCCACGAGATCGAGCCCAACCAACGAGTAGGGACAACCCTCGGCGTCCAGGTTCTCGCGCAGTAACTCGGCGATCAGCGCGCCCTCGCGATAGTCCAGCCCACCGCGAACGGCGGTCCCGGTTCCCGGGGCGAGCACGGGATCGAAGACGTCTACATCGAAGGAGATCCAAAGCCTCGTCGCCCCGCTCGCCCGCATCCAGGCATCGAACCGCTCGATCACCGCGACCACGCCGAGGCGGTCGATATCCTGCATCGTCGAGGGAAAGCACTTGCCAAACGACTTGATCGCCTCCCGCTCGCCCAGGTCGACATCGCGCAGGCCGATCCAGGCCATTCGGTCGCCCGATAGGGCGGTCGGACCGAGGCGGCGAAGCAACTCATTCCATTGAACATCGCGGAGGTGATCGCCGCCACTCTTGGTTTGCGCCAACGCCGACAACGGCATCCCGTGCAGGTTGCCCGAGTCCGAGCAGGATGGCGTGTTGAGGTCGGCGTGGGCGTCGATCCAGAGCACGGCAAGGTCGCCATCGAACTTGGCGAGCGCGGCCGAGATGCCCCCGAGGGCCACCGAGTGATCGCCCCCGATTACGAGCGGCAAGTTCCCTTTGTCGAGAGATTCTCCGGCGCGCTGCTGGACTTCGGTGAGGAAGGAGAGCAGGGGGCCGAAGTTTCGCAGGCCGGAGAGGTCGGGATCGTCCGGAAGGACCATTGCGTCCTCGCCGTCGTGCACTTCCAAGCCTAAAGCGGCCAGCTCATCTTCGAGCCCGGCGAGGCGAATCGCCGCAGGGCCAAGCCGGCTACCCGGGCTTCGCCCGCACAGATCGAACGGCGCGCCAATCAAGTCGATCACGGGAAGGGAGTGTACCGGGAGTAAACTCTCTCCCATGCCCAAGGTTGGCGTCGTCGCCATTCAGGGCGATTTTGGAAAGCACATCGAAGCACTGGTCCGCTGCGGCCTTGCACCCGATCACATTGTCGAACTCCGCTCGGGCGAGGACATGGCTGGGGTGAACCGAGTGATCATCCCCGGCGGTGAGAGCACTACGGTCGGGCTCTTGATGCAGCGACATGGCCTCGGCGAGGCCCTTCAGGCGGCGGCCGAGAAGGGGATGCCAATCTGGGGCACCTGCATGGGGATGATCCTGATGGCCCGCGCCATTGTGGGTCGTTCTCAGTATTCGTTGAACCTGCTTGATGTAGAGGTTCAGCGCAACGCGTTTGGTGCCCAGGTCCATTCCTTCGAGGATTCGGTTCTTGTAGAAGGGATCAGCGCGCCGGTCACCGGAGTCTTCATCCGTGCCCCGATCGTCACCGACGCGGGAGCTTCGGTCCCGATCGCTCGGTATCAAGGCAAGATCGTCGCAGTCTTGCAAGGGAAGCGGCTAGGCACGTCGTTCCATCCGGAGCTGACCGACGATACGCAGTTGCACGAGTTCTTTCTGCGTTTGTAAAGGGGGCAAGGGGTAAGGAGGTAAAGCGCGGGGAGAAGCGGAATCTGTAGCGTGCCCATC
Organism: Fimbriimonadales bacterium; assembly: GCA_038216655.1. Lineage (GTDB taxonomy): Bacteria > Armatimonadota > Fimbriimonadia > Fimbriimonadales > Fimbriimonadaceae > JAFDWR01. The sequence goes on along the minus strand of JBBQPZ010000004.1, from coordinate 92,395 downwards.
TCCAATGCCCCCCTTACCCCTTCCTCTTTACCCCCTTACAAAAAAAAGGGGCCCGAGCGCGAAAGTGCTCGGGCCCTTGATATTGTCGACCTTACTCCGTGGCGGGAGCTTCAACGGCGGCAGCGGCAGGCGCCGGGGCGGCCTCTCGTGGCTCTCGCGGCTCGCGGGGCGCTTCATCGCCTCTCGGCTCACGCGGCTCGCGCGGTCCGTCGTAACGGCGCTCGCGTCGGGGTCCGTACTCGCGGCGGTCGACCATTTCGGTGACCACGAACGGCAGGAGAGCCATCTCGCGAGCACGGCGAATCGCTTCCGCGATCATGCGCTGCTGCTTGGCGGTGTTGCCGCTCTGCCGGGACGGCAGAATCTTGCCTCGATCGTTAAGGAACCGACGCAGGATGTTGATTTCCTTGTAGTCGACGGTCTCGATCTTGTTGAGAGTTAGGTAGCTGACTTTGCGTCGGCGCTTCGACTTGAAGCGCGGTCCGCCTTCGCCGCCCATTCCCATCTGGTCTTTATCCGCTCGGGGAGCAGATGGCCTCATGCCTCGGTCTTCGGCGGCAGCACCCGGGGCCTCGGTGCGCTGCGGCTTGGTCGTTTCTTCGCTCATGGCTTTAGAAGCCCGACGCTGAGGTCAGGCAGACGGAGATTGTAGCATATCGCGGAGGGCCGACGACGGCCCTCCGTCTCAATACTCAATACTCAATACTTCCGCATCTAGCCGCTGAAGCGGCCCCGGATCTTGTCCGCCATCCCCGGTTTCGAGCGGAATGCGCTGTAAAGGCCATCGTGAGTGTAGCCGTCCGGAATCGTCCCCGAAGTCGCCCACATGTAGATCGCGGTGCGATAGATCGACGACATGCTGGAGCCGATCGCGGCCGACACGAGCCACCAGATCACGACCAACGCGACGGCGCTGAGGACAACCCGAACCCTCTAATCCCCAGACAAACCCCAACTTTCACCGAAGAATGAAAGTTCGTCGCACCCAATAGCGTAGAATCATCCAAAGCTATGGCCCTCTCTCCTGAAAAAATCGTTGGCGCCGACCTGCTCGACATCTACCAGAAGGTCGAAAAAGGTGAAAGGCTTAGCTTCGAAGATGGCCTTCGGCTCTACCGCACGCCGAACCTGACTGCGGTCGGCTACATGGCCAACATCGTGCGCGAGCGGCTTCACGGCAAGCGGACCTATTACGTCCGCAACCAGCACATCAACTACACGAACATCTGCAACAAGTTCTGTAAGTTCTGCTCGTTCTATGCCAAGAAAGGCGGGCCCGCGCCCTACGAGATGGACCTCGAAGAGGTCAAGCGACGGCTAGAGTGGCACAAGGATGTGCCGATCACCGAGGTCCACATGGTCGGCGGCATCAACCCGCGCCTCCCCTACGAGTACTACATGGACCTCGTCCGGACGGTGAAGGAATCCCGCCCCGGCGTCCACGTGAAGGCGTTCACTGCGGTCGAGATCGTTGAAATCGCTCGCGTGGGCAAATGCTCGGTCGAGAAGGCGCTGGCCGACTTGATCGAAGCGGGTTTGGACTCACTGCCCGGGGGCGGCATCGAGATTTTGAGCGACCGCGTCCACGCGGAATTGTTCGGCAAGAAGCTCAACGGCGAGGAATGGAAGAACGTGGCTCGCGCGGCGGCGAAGCTCGGCATGAAGCAGTACGCGACGATGCTATACGGGCATATTGAGACCGACGAGGAGCGGGTGGATCACCTCATTCAGATCCGCGAACTCCAGGACGAGACCGGTCACTTCCTCACGATGACCCCGCTCAGCTTCCACCCCGAGGGGACGGAGCTTGAGCACATCAAACCCCTTACCGCTGATACCGACCTTCGCAACATCGCGGTTTGCCGGTTGATGCTCGACAACATCGAGCACATCAAGAGCTTCTGGATCATGAACACGGTCCCCGTGACCCAGGCCGCCCTCTGGTACGGCGCGGACGACGCCGACGGCACCGTCCACGAGTACGAGATCACGTACGAGGCGGGCAAGTTCGGGGACAAGACCCAGGGGCTGACCCGAGACGCGATGTGCCGGATGATCGAGGAAGTCGGGCGTATCCCGATCGAGCGCGACAGCTTCTACAACGAAATCGTGCGGGAGTCAGAGCCGGTCGTCCAATCGCCGAAGATGACGGCTTTGCCGATGGCTCGGTAGGTTCAACTCTCACTCGCTCAGGTTCAACTCTCACTTTCTCACTCTCACATTGTCCCTTGTAAGGATCCTGAGATAGAAGATCGCGTCCCGGGTTTGGATGGGATCTATGAATAGGGAGCTCTGAACACGAATGGGTCAACCGATTTTCTCTTAGTGCTCGCAAAAATGTGAGCTTCGGTTGGCAACTGCAAACGCGGAGAGGGCTTCTGATCGCCTAGGGGGACAACGGTTGTGGTTGCCCCCTCACCCTAGCCCTCTCCCGCCTTACCCTCGTTCGGACTAGGCAAGGGCCGTGCGGGGGAGAGGGGACCGAACGGATTCGAGTCGGCTACGAACCTTAAGAGATGGGAGCGGGGCCGAAACGGAGCTAGCCCTCCATCGGGAACCGTTCGGCGAACCAGCGGCTCCATTCCGGCCCGACTTTGGCCACGTCGGTGGCGGAACTTTCGCCGAAGAGAAAGAACCGGATCGAGACGTACATCTGCCCTCCCATGGGCATCGCGAAGAGGTGGCAGATCCCCGTACCCGGCTCGCCGATCACGAGTATCAGGTGCTTGTCTTCGCCATTGCCTCCGTAGGCGACGACCACCTTGCCCGAAAGAGCGAGGGCGTCGGCGGGCGAGCGAACCTCCTGGCCCACGGTCGTGTCCGCTTGGCCAAGCGGGGCGGTGAGCACGGCCCAAGCTTCTGATTCGCTACTGCTACTGATTCCCGCCGTCTCGAATGCTGCGCTGGCCTGCCCGGGGAAGTGTTCGAGCTTCAGCCGGAGGATGTTGAAAAAGGCATTCCAGCCCTTCTCCACCATTTCGAACTGGCCATCCCACTCATCGGTGCTGGCGAACCAACTGTGAACGACCCGGACCACGCATATTCCGCCGGACTTCGCCTCCACAATCCACTTCGTTGCCATCGGCGGCGTACCCGGGCTCATCCCGTCGCCATCAGCGGTGAAACTCCGGGGCGCGTCCCACTGGGTGATCTTCGACACCGACTCCATGCCGGGTCCAAAGTTGGCCGCAATCGTGCCTCCCACGCGTTCCTCAACCTCCGTGGGTACGAACCACGACGAGATGCCGGGACCGGTGGCGATCGCGTGCCAAACCTCTTCCGGTGAACCCGGGACCTCGACTTCGACTTGGACGGATCGTCGTCCGTTCTCTCCAACATTGACGCTCATGACTGCTCCTTTTCAACTGGGGTGGGGTGGGCGGCGACGATCAACCGATGCGATCGCCCGCCCGGGGACGAAGCATCGTGGTAACGCGCGGCGAGCACGGTAACCGCCTGGGTTAATTCGGCGGTGAAAGCGGCTCGCTCGGCGGCGGTACGGAACCGAATCTCAGTGTCGATCGAGAGGGTGGGCAGGGGTTTTCCTACCTCTTGGGCCTTCCGCACGAGATCGCTGACTTCTTGCACGACTCGCGCGGCCATGGCGATGAGGTAGCTGGCCGAGAGTCGGTCGGCAGTGCGAGCCGGGTCGGTTGCGGCCGAGCCCATTGCCCCGGGTGCAACGACGTAGGAGGCGGCGCTGGCGACAAAGAGGCGCTCGGTCAGGCCGCCCCATTTTCGCTGTCCTGCTTCCCGCACGAGGCGGTGGGTTAGCAAGGTGTTGAGGTGGTAGTTTGCCTTTTGCCTTGTGAGGCCGACCTTGGCCGCCACAGATGCTGCCGACGCCGGCTGGGTGAGTTCCGACAGCAATCGGCTGCGTATCGGTTCCAAGGCGACGGTCGCGGCCGCGGGGTCTTGAATGACTTCGAGGTCAAGCACGAGAGCATTCTAACCATTGACAACTATTCTTGTCAATGGCCGATTGAATTGTCTCCCAGTGCAAAAGAGGTAGGCCCGTACCCGTTCTCGACAACTCAGTTGCTGGTGGACTCGCGGCAACTGCGGCGGTGCGATACGAGGCACTTTGGCGGATAGCGGTCTAAAGCTCCTGTTCGACGAGAACTTCTCACACAAGCAAGTCGCCTTCGTGGCGAGCGAGTCTCGGCTTGCCGAGATGCAGCACATTCACAAGCTCGGCTGGGCGGGCCAACCCGATGTCGAGTGGATTCCTCGCGCGGTCGACAGAAGATTTGTTTTGGTGACGGAAGACCGGAAAGAGAAGACACGTGGATTTACCGCCAGGGAACTGAAAGCGATGAGCGCGCGCGTCTTACTAATCGGGGACTTCTTCGATCACCTCAATCGATGGGATAAAGCGAAGTGGTTGGTTGCTAGAATCGAGGACTTGGTTACGGTCGGGAATGGACTTACGCCCGGGTCAGTCACCCTGGTCAAGCGATTTGGCGCATCGGAAGTTGTGTAGCGGGCTGATCCCCGCAAAACCGCCGGAAGACTAAAAGTCGATAATCCCCGGGAACGGATCGGAAGCCCTATCGGTTACAGATAGCGAGAGGTACACTGCCGCCGCCCATGCTCTGGGGAAAACGCGATCTTCGGGACACGTTCGAGAGACAAGCGGAGAAGGTGTTCCCCTCGGTCTTCGGGACCGCGTTGCGCCTGACACGCTCACGTGAGGAAGCCGAGGATCTCGCTCAAGAGGCGATCGTCCGGGCATACGAAGCCTTCGACCGATTCGACGGGTCGAACTTCAAAGCGTGGATGCTTCGCATCGTCACGAACCTGTACATCAACAAGTACCGGCAGCGACAGCGGGGTCCCCAGCTTCACTCATTCGAGGAAGATGGCGTCGTGGAGCCGATGGCCGGCGAAAACGAAATTCCTGACCGGCTGCTCTTCGACGAAGAGTTGGGAGCCGAGGTCGAGGAGGCGCTCGGCAAAGTTCCCGAGGATTTCCGCACGGCGGTGGTTCTCAGCGACCTCGAAGGGCTCTCCTATCAGGAAATCGCGGACGCCACCGAAGTGCCGATCGGCACCGTGCGATCAAGGATTGCGCGCGGTCGATCGATTTTGCGGAAGAATTTAATGGATTACGCGATGAAAGAAGGGTATCTCAAACAGGGGACGAACAATGGTTAACCTCGAACTCCTGCACGCCTACGCGGATGGCGAACTGACCGGTGCTGAGCGCACCGAAGTCGAAGCGGTGCTCAAGGCCGATCCCGCCGCCGCCGCCGAGCTTGTTGCGATTCGAAATACGAAGACCCTCGTCGCTAGGAACGCCCGCGCCAGCGAGTGCGAAGATCTTTGGAAGACCTGCTGCGGTCGCCTCGACGAGATCGACAAGACCAAGCGCGTCGAGAGCTTTGTCAGCCGGTACGCTTGGGGCCTCTGCGCCCTGTTCCTCTGCGTCATCCTCGCGGGCGGCGTGCTCCGTAAGCTGAACCCGAACACCGTACGCACCGGCCAGGTCGCCAGCTACGTCTCCGGCCTCGCCGGGGGCTGGTCCCGACCGCCTCAACAGCCTGAGGGCCGTCGCGAATGGTTCGCCGAGAAGCTTGGCCAAGTCGGTGCGGAAATGAAGCCGAACCAGCTCGTCGTCCTCGCCGGACAGGACGGCATCGTCGACAACCACCACGTCGTGCGCCTGATGATGGCCGACTCGGTGGGGCCGCTCGAACTGGTGGTCGTTTCGAACACTGACGAGATCGAGGGCGGGCAAGAGATGGGCCGGTTCCGAGCCGGTTCGATCAACGGCGCAAACTGCGTCGCGTGGAGGCAGAACGGATGCGCCGCGTTCCTCATGGGTGACTCAACCCAGCGAAGCCACGAAGATCTCGCCGAAATCGCGGACGCCCTGAAATAATCTGCGAAAAAATTAACAGCACCTCTTGACTTCGGTCGGAGGTGCTGTTAATATTTTAGCATGAGGTCCGGCGAAGGATATCTAAGCAAACGCGAACAGCAAATCATGGAGCTGATCTACCGCGAGGAGCGGCGGACCGCAACCGAGGTTACGGCGGGACTCCCGGGTAGTCCGTCCAACTCCACGGTCCGCACTCTGTTGCGTATCCTTGAGGAGAAGGGGCAACTTGCGCATGCAGAGGAAGACGGGCGATACGTGTACCACGCGGTGAGCGGGCGTCAGACGGCCGCCAAGAGCGCCCTTCGCGGCGTGGTGGAGACGTTCTTCCAAGGCTCGGTGGAGGATGTGGTCGCGGCGTTGCTGTCGCCGGATTCGCAAAAGCTGTCCGATGAGGAACTGAATCGCCTTCAAGCGATGATCGACGCGGCTCGCGGGGAGGGGAAGTGAACACCACCCAGTTCTTGCTTTCGCTGCTCTGCCGTTCGCTTGGGCTGGGGCTGCTCGGCTACCTGTCCTTCAGGATCGCCCACCGAGCCCCGGCCTCGGCTCGACACCGCCTGGCGCTCGGGACGCTCCTCGCAATGCTGCTACTCCCGGTCGCGTTGGTGGTCCCACCGAGCTACTCGGTCAGCTTGCCGAACGCTCCGGAGGTTGTCGTGTACCTCTCCGGCTCGCCCGTGTCGCCACGTCCCGTCTCGGCTGCATCCAGAGTCGAATTGCCCGCGGGATCCAAGCTCCCGTCGACCTCGCCGTCGTGGCTGGCGATCATCTGGATCACCGGCTCGGTTCTGGTTTGCCTGCGGTTGGGCGCGGGATTGACCCAACTCGTGATGCGGCGTCGTAAAGCGATCCGGATCGACGTACCTGGCTTCAACGTGCCGGTAATCGAAGACCGCTTGGCCCAGGTGCCGATGACCGCATGGCTCGGTCGATCGGTTATCTTCCTGCCCCCGGTGTGGCGAACTTGGACGTCCGACCGCCTGGCCCGAGTGCTCGCCCACGAGGCCGCCCACGTGCGAAGAGGCGACTGGTTCGCCCAGATGGCGATGAACCTCGCCGTCGCGGTCCATTGGCCTAATCCATTCGCCTGGCTTTTGCTTCGCGACGCAACCTACGTCGCGGAATGTGCGGCGGATGCCGCCGTGCTTTCTGCCGGTGCGGAGCCCGCGCACTACGCCGGCGACCTGCTCGACATTGCCCGCTCCGCTCGAACCATGCGTTCGGCGGTGGCGGTCCCGATGGCCGTCAAGGCCGACGTTTCCCGGAGAATCGAAATGATCCTAATCCACTCTCAGAAGCAACGCGGTTTCGGCCGCCTTGGACTCATCGGCCTTTCCGCTATGCTTGTCATCGCGGCGGTGCCGCTGACGACTTGGGCACTTCAGGCCAAGGGTCCAGCAATGCAGCCCGCCCTGGCTGCTCCGAGCGACTCCGTCGCGGTCCTGGTCTCGGCTCAGCTCCTTGAGCCCGGCGCAGGGAATAAGCCGATGTTCCAACACAAGAACTTCGTGACCAAGGGGGCTGACTGCAAGGATTGCCACCGGACGATCGCGGGCCAGTCCGGATTGGTTGCGAGCACTTCTTCTGGATTCGCGATGATCGTCCCGGAAGCCGCTGCGGACAAGATTCTGAACGAAGCCAAGCTTGCGGGGACGAACCTTGTTTCCAGTCCGAAAGTGAAAACGCTGTCCGGAATGCAAGCGATGGTCACCACTTCGGATGGTGACTTGAAGCGAACTCTCAAGGTCACTCCCATGGTTACCCAGACCGGTGCGATCATGCTGAGTGCGTCGATTTCGACCACCCGGGGAGACAAGGTCGAGATGCAGGTGATGACGGATGGCATCATTCCTCCCGGGAATGCGCTGATCCTGTTCGCAAGAAACGCGAAGGGGCAACTTCAGGCGATGTGCATCCTTCGTGCGTCGAAGGTGTAGCGACTCGGGTTAAATCGCGCCATGTGCATCCGGTACGAGCGCGATGGGGACAGCATCCTCCGCTGGTCGAACCGCGTCAAGGCGTGGGTCCCGGTGGAGGATTGGCTCGACGAACTCGATGCCTTTCCCGGGGCGATCGCGCCGATCGGACTTGCCGACCCGGACCATGGGATCAAACTGGTGGGCGCTCAGTGGGGCTTCATTCCGTTCTGGGCGAAGGAGGCTTCCTTCGGTCGGAAGAGCGGATACAACGCTCGGTCGGAGACGATCGCGGACAAGCCGACTTGGAAGGTCGCGGTGCGCGAGAGCCGGTGCGTGATCCCGGCGACCGCGTTCTACGAGCGAATGGACGGGCACTGGTTCCGATTCGGGGTGCCCGAGGTCGTGCTGTTCGCGGGGCTCTACTCGGGCCCAAACTCCCATTGCCCCCGGATTTCCTATGCGATGGTGACGACCGAGCCGAACGGCACGGTGGCCGAATACCACGACCGGATGCCGGTGGTGCTATCGGAGGCCGATGCGCGCGTTTGGCTGGATGCGAAGTCCGAACTGCCGGAGCTGATTGACCTGCTGGTCCCGGCTCGTGGGGTTCTGTTTAAAGTGGAGGATGCCGGGCCGATCACCCCTCCAAAACCTCCGCCGGTCGGACAGGGCTCATTGTTCTAAGGAGATCCGGAAACGGGATTGGCTCCTCCGGTGGGACCTGCCGGGGAGCGAGGTCGCGGGTCCACCAGCCGACATCGACCCACTTCCCGAGTTTGGAGCCCACGCCACAGTAGAACGCCGATCGGGGTGAAACCCATTGCCTCGTGGAGCTCGACGCTCGCGTCGTTCGGCAGCGCAACGCCGGCGTAGGCGGCGGTGTATCTTTGGCGAACCAGGATGGGAAAAAGCGCCTCGTAGAGCGCGCGGCCGTGCCCATTCCCCACATGGTCGGGATGGAGATAAACGGCGGTATCGACCGACCAGCGGTATCCTGCGCGGGGCCGGTGCGGAGCGGCGTAGGCAAACCCAACCACCTCACTCTCCTTTTCGATCACGAGCCAGGGAAGGGTCTTTAGGGTGGTGTCGATCCTCGATTCCATTTCAGGGATCGTGGGAGCGGCTTCCTCGAAGCTGATGGTGGTCTCTCGCACGTAGGGAGCGTAGATCTGCGCTACGGCGGCGGCGTCTTCGGTGCGAGCAACGCGAACCATCCATTGACTGTACCAACGGCGCGCGGGTCCGTGCGAAGGCGATGCAGGGTCGCGCCCGATACCGCGGAAACGCTGGTCTCATTGGTGTGGCAAACTGAGGCAGGTACTTTTATGTTTCAATCAGTTCGCCTGAAGTTGAACGGAGCCTGGCTCGCGATTCTTATCGTGGGGAGCTTTTCCTCGGGAATTCCCGCTTTGACACGCGCTGGGAGCAAAGCCGTCGTGAAGCTTGAGTCCTTTGGCTATAAGGACGTGACGCTCTCGGCCAGCCCCTTGGAATCTCAGGCTCGAGAGGCTCGCAATTTTTACCTGCAGCTTTCGGAAGAAAGTCTCCTCCAAGGTTTTCGAATTCGTGCCGGGTTACCCGCTCCGGGGAACCCAATGGGTGGTTGGTACGATCCGGACGGCTTTGCGGGAGGCCACCCCTTTGGCCAATTCGTTTCGGCCCTGGCTCGCATGTATGCTTCTACAGGGGACGTTCGATTCAAAGCTAAGGTCGCGCGACTGGTTCATGGCTTTCGGGAGACGCTTGGCCCCGACGGTTTTTTCTATTCCTCCGCGAAGGTCCTAAAGGAATGGCCCTGCTACTTGTATGACAAGAACTGCATCGGGATGCGTGAAGCCTACGTCTTGACCGGCAACACAGAGGCACTTACCGTCCTGAGCCGGATGACCGACTGGGCGGTCAAGAATCTTCCGCGCCGGAGCGACGAGTGGTACACGCTTCCTGAGAACCTCTACAACTGCTATGACCTTACGGGCGAGCCCAGATACCTTCAGTTGGCCAGAGAATACGACTACAGCGAGGGGTTTTACGATCTGTTCGCCAAAGGGGAAAACGCGTTTACGCCCAATCGGCACGCTTACAGCCACGTCAACACGCTCTGCTCGGCGGCGCGTGTGTTCGAGGCGACGGGCAATTCGAAGTACTTCGTCGCCCTGGAAAACGCTTGGCGATTCTTAACGACCACGCAGATGTACGCTTCGGGCGGTTGGGGACCGAACGAGCGGTTTGTAGAACCTGGCAAGGGGAAGCTGGCCAGTTCACTGACAACAACGGGGCAGGGATTCGAAACGCCCTGCGGCTCGAACGCGAACGTGAATCTCGACCGGTACATGCTTCGGTTTACGGCCAGTGCTAAATACGGCGACAACATGGAGCGGGTGCTTTACAACGGCATCCTCGCCGCCTTGCCACCCCGACCGGACGGGCACGCGTTCTACTATTCCGACTACCGGCCGGGAACGACAAAGACACGCCGGCCGGATCTTTGGACGTGTTGCTCCGGCACATACGCGCAGGCTACGGCCGATTATCCTCTGGACATCTACTTTCACGACGCGAAAGACCTCTACGTTAACCTCTTCGTACCGTCGACGGTGCATTGGAGCAGGGGAGGATCGCTTGTGACGGTAACTCAGCACACCTCCTATCCGGATCAATTTTCTACTCGTCTCGACATCCAAACCGCCAAACCCGCTAAATTCGGGGTCTGTGTCCGGGTTCCGGGTTGGGCGATCGGGCCACTGCTCGTACGAGTCAACGGCAAACCGTCCTCGGGCCGGTTGACCGACGGGAAGTTCTTGAGAATCGAACGGACCTGGCGTCGCTCCGACTCGGTCAGCGTTGAGTTTCCGTCGGCCCTTCGGTTTGAGCCGGTCGATGCGCAGACTCCCGACCGTGTCGCTTTGATGAACGGACCTCTGTTGATGGTCGCCCTCGCAGACAAGGACCTGGAACTCGTGGGAGACGTCGCCAAGCCAGGTGGTTGGCTCTTACCGTCACTCGAACGGGCAACCGATCTCTCGACACGTGATGGACGGGTGACCTTCAGACCGTTCTTCAGGGTCGTCGGGGAGCGGTACACCACGTATTGCCGAGTCCGTTAGAGCTTTTCGAACTCCTGACGCTTCGATCATTCCGACAAGCCGCGTCGGTATTTAGTTGACGACGAAACCGACCACCATCAATCCTGACCGGAAGAAGGTTGATCTTCGTGCTGATCGAGGTTCGAAGCGAAAATGGCCCCTAGACGCTGGCGGTAGCACCCAGCAACAATAGTCAAGAGAAAAGAATGGCAGGGGCGACAGGGCTCGAACCTGCGACCTGCGGTTTTGGAGACCGCTGCTCTACCAACTGAGCTACACCCCTGCGCGGGACTCGCAGTGTACTCGATGCTTGAAGCTAGCGGCAACGCGTCCGATTCTAGCAAACGGGTTGCGGATTCGGCCAGAATGACCCTATGCGCCGGGCGCTTCTTTTTCTCCCAATCCTTCTCCTCCTCGCCGCCGTTGGCTGCAAGGACGATGCACCGACGATGGGTGGCAAGCCGCATCCCCATCATCGGCAAACCGTCGTGAGCCTGTCGCCGAGTTCGACCGAGTTGGTGGCGACTTACGCACCGCTGTACGAAATGGTGGGGCGGACGGCGGCGTGCAACTACCCGTCCGTGGTCGCTTCGATCCCGGTGATCACCCTTGGCGCGAAGATCGATGAGGCCAAGATCAAGGCCGTACAGCCAGGTGTGATCATCTACGATGATGCGCTCTTTCGAGCGGATGAGATTGAAAAGCTCAAGACTCCGACGAACGAGATCTTCGTTTTGAAGGGGGACACGATCGATCAGTTCATCGATGTTCTTTATGAGTTGGGCAAGGCCTTGCACGGCGAACTGGCTTTCTCCGGATACATCGATTCGATCCGTTCCGCCCGATCGACCGCGCTGGCCGATCCTCTCCCCGCGAGCACGAAGGTCGCGGTGGTCCTCCCTGATTCGCACGGAATCGGCATGGCAGCGGGCAAGGGCTCGTTCCTAGCGGATGTTGTCAAGGCGTCCGGCGGGACGCTCGTCGGCCCGGAGGGCAGCCGATTCGCGGTCGTCAATCCGGAAAACCTGATCGGAATGAACCCGGACGACATCGTGATTGCCGCGTCGAAAGAGACCGGTCCGGCGGCGGTGCAGGCGATCCTGTCCGACCCCCGGTACAAGTCGATCACCGCGGTCAAGAACCGACACATTATCGTTTTGGACCAAGATGTGGTCCTCCGGCGGGGACAGCGCGTCGACGTGCTGATCGACTCGATGCACCGCCAGTTGAAGGCACAGAACTAATATGAACCGAGCAGAAATTGGCGTCTTTGGAGGATCGGGCTTCTACAGCCTTCTCGAAAACGTTCGAACCGTAAAGGTCGATACTCCGTACGGGCCCCCCAGTGACTCGGTGTTTCTTGCCGATGTGGCGGGCCGCAAAGTCGCCTTCTTACCGCGACACGGTCGATTCCACACCCTCCCGCCGCACAAGGTGAATTACCGGGCGAACGTGTGGGCAATGCGCTCGCTCGGCTGCAAAGCGATCATCTCGCCGTGCGCCGCGGGTTCGCTCCAGGTGAACGTCGCTCCCGGCTCGTTCGTGGTTTGTGACCAGTTCGTCGATCGCACCAACGGGCGGCCCGACACCTTCTTCGACGGGCCGATCGTGACTCATGTCTCACCGGCTGAAACTTACGATCCGGTCCTTCGTCGATTAGCCGTGGAGACCATTCGCGCGCACGGGATCGAGTGTCACGACGGCGGCACGGTTGTTGTGATTCAGGGCCCGCGCTTCAGCACCAAGAGCGAGAGCAAGTGGTTCCACGATCAAGGCTGGGAAGTCATCAACATGACCCAGTACCCCGAGGCCTACCTATGCCGCGAGCTTGGCATGGCGGTCGTGAACATCTCGTTGATCACCGACTATGACAGCGGCGTTCATGCCGGGGCTGAGGCGGTGACCGCGCATAGCGTGCTTGAAGTGTTCGAAAAGAACGCCGTTAACATCAAGAAGGTCGTCTTAGATTTGATCGGCAAATTCCCAACGGACCTTGACGGTCTCGGTGCTCGCCAGGCACTGACCTACAGTCGGGGTGACGGTCACGCCGCCACCGACGAAGATATCCGTATCTTCGAAGTTTTGGAGTAACTCATGCTCTTGACCGCGCTCTTTGCCGTCGCCTTGGTCCGCCAGACGCCGGCCCCGCCGCCCATCGCTACCATGACGCTGGCGGGCAGGGAAGTGCAGGTCCGCCTTCCAGAGCATGGAGGAGAGGTTCCGGACTCCGAACCGTACATTCCGCTTGACGGTTGGAACTACTTCCTGAATCACCTGGGGGCTCCGAATCTGAAGGCGAGGGATCATGGCGGCTGGTCGTCGGTGGCGACGCTCTATGGCGAAGCAAAGGCGAAGTGGACGGATAAGACGCCGACCTGGCGCGTAAAGGTTATCCTCTTCACTCGCTCGGACATCTTGGACAAGACTTCCGACGGTTTGCTGCGCCAGCGTCGCAGCATCCTCAACCGACGGGAGGTTGACAACACCCTGCAGGAAGTGGGCCGCTTCGTGGTCGCCGCGGACGCGGCGTGCCTCGGCGAAACGAAGGTGACCGCCGATGTCGAAATCGACGAAGACCCTCTGATGGGGAACACCCAGGATGCGTCGAGGGACGTGTTCAACGAGGCGTTCTTCCGCCGCACGGCGGTATCGCGGACCAATGCGGGCGGTTTCGTTGCCGACGACAAGCAATATCGGGGACCCTTCCAGTCGGTGGTGATACTCCACACCGGTCTGCGGGCGGGGGTCGTTCATTCCCAAGCCTATGGCTCGGACGTCGACGCGTTCTCCATCTTTGACAAGCCGTGGCTGGCGATGCCGAACGTGTCCGAGACGATGCTGAGACTGTGGGTCGATTCGATCGGACGCAAGACCACGTCGGATTCCGGTCTGAAATTCAGGATCGAATCGGACGTCACAGGGTCCGTCTCCAATGCTCTGAACTTCACGCCATGGTTGGCACCCGCCCTCACGGATGGCGCTACCGGCGCCACCGCGGCCGCCAAATCTTGGGACGACATGAAGGCGAATCCATATCGGTTACGGCAATGGCCGACGGGGACCCATCCCGAGGACCCGGTTGCATCGCTTTACGTTCCGCCCGCGTTTGGGCCTCTTTATGCGGCACTCGGTTCGGACCTCACGCCGATCGCGGTCTACACCTCGCCCGAGCCGCGTATCGTGATGGATCCCCATCGCCCGATCGGATTGACGGTGTACGAAGGACTCGGACTCGCGGCGAAGACGCAGCAGGCGGAAGCCATTGGAACCCCCGCGCCGATCAATCGCGAACTCTTGGCGCCGACATCGAACTACGCCGTCGAACTCACTAAGGACGCCGACCGTGGTCAGGTCGTGACCCTCACAGAAGTGGGTGACTATCGCTCCGGGCACTCGCCTTTGCCCGCCGGGGAGAACCCGAAGGGGTCGGTGCTCAGGTTCGACGTCAAGAGCACGAGCAAGGAACCGATCGCGCTCACCGTCTTTGGGAAGTCCGGGCCCTTCGAAATCGTCCTTGGCCCTACCGAGCTGAATCCAACCGACGCGAATTACCGCATCAACTCGACGAGCTACGCTTTCAAGAACGATGGCACCTGGCAGACGATTCAGATCGACTTGAAGGACCAGGCCGAGCCCGGCTCGCTGCTTGTCGTCGGTCCGCCCGTGGCGTCGGTCTGGTACGAGAAGCACCAGTTCGAGCCAGTTGCCTATAGTTTCGCCAAAGTCACCTGGACGAGCGCCCTTGAGGGAGTGGCAGCGCCGGTCGAGGTCACGAGCCCCGACACCGTCGCCAAGGCCAAACCGGCCCTGACCGCAGATGCCAAGACGTTGCTGCCGATGCTCTCCGATCGCAGCGACATCATCAACCTGAACGCGGCCACCCGGTTCCGGAAGATCAAGTCGGTTGAGGCCGAACCCGCGCTGATTAAGCTCGCCAACGGCTCGAACCCTCGAGCCGCGGAGGAAGCCCTCAACGCGCTTGCCTTCCAGGACACCGCCACGGCCCGCGCCGCGGTCCGTTCCGTACTCGACAACTCGCTGTTCGACCACAACCGAGTCGTCGCCGCCGAGCTGCTCGCCAAGGACAAGGACCCCAAGTCCGCGGGACCGATCTCGCGCATCTTCGCCGCACGAAGTTGGCAAGCCCGCCTGCGCGCGGTCGAACTCGTCGCCGGTTTCACCGGCGACGACGCGAAGATGATCACGCTCGTGTTCTTGAACCAGAACGAGCCTGAGATTCGCCTGACCACCACTAACCTGGCCGACCCGAAGAACGACCTCGCCTGCCGTCGGTTGCTCTGGGGCAGCGTCAACGACCCGAGCGATGCGGTTCGCCTCGCGAGCTACCTTCAACTCCTGAAGGCTCCCGTCGCCAAGTACCGGACCGAAGCCAGAAAGGGCGTTACCGACGACAGTTCCTTCGTTCGGCTCGGCGTTCTCAAGGCCATTTCAGGTTCGATCACCGAAGAGGATCGCGCGGCGCTGCAGCAGGCAGTGACCGACAAGTCACCGTCCGTCCGGGCGGAAGCCCTCCGGGGCTTCGCCGGCTTGCCGGGTGCGGTGAAACTCGAAGAAGTTGAGAACACCGTCAAGGACGAGCACGTCGAAGTACAGCTTGCGTTGATTGGCCTCGCGGTCAAGAAGTCGCTCGCGCTTCCCGCCGAGATCGTTCAGAAGCTGAAAGCAAGCGCAAATTCCGAGGTCGCAAATGCGGCCAAGGCACTTTCGGGCAGTTAAGGTTGTTTTCCATAAACCGGCAACGAGATTCCGAACGTATGCCTAAAATAGAGTTGTCCCGCGAATTTTATGAGTGATATCACCCGAAGCCTCGTCTCCGGCGGTGTAGTGGTGCTGAGCATCGGTGCCATCATCGCCGGTTTAATCGTGCGCGACCACCAGGACCTGGGCAGTAGCGCCGATCCCGAGCAGGCGAGCGTGGGTGGACTCATTGCGTCGCGCGAAGGCGCCGAGGTTCCGGCCGACCGGTTCTTCGCGCAGATGGTTGAGAAACTCAAGCGCGAGTACGTCGACCCGATCGACGACGACCAGAAGCTCGCCTCCGGTTCGGTTCGCGGCATGGTCGCGAGCCTGAACGACCCGAATTCGGTCTTCATGGACGCCAAGGAATATGCTGCATTCAAGGAATCGCTCGCTGGCCATTACCAGGGCATCGGCGCGGAACTCAGTTTAGAGGACGCTCACGGCCCCGCCGCAACCGGCCAGGCCTCCGACACGGACAAGGACGAGGTCCTCGCGAGCGGGATCAACATTCCCAAGCTCACCGTGGTCGGCTTGACGCCCAACGGCCCCGCCGCTCGGGCGGGGGTGAAGATCGGCGACTCGGTGGAATACGTCGACAACCGTTGGCTGATCCAAGAAGAACCAATCAAAGAATTGCGCCAACTCACGCTGAAGGTGAACAAGAAGGCGGCTTCGATGGACGAACTTATCAAGAAGCGCAAGGAGCTTCGGAAGAAGCTGGAGAAGTTTGTTTTGCCTCTCCGCGCTCGCGACGAATTAATGATCGGCGAGACCGGCATGATCCATGTTGTCTGGCGACGTGGAGCGACCAGGATTTCGTCGGTTTTGAAGCGAGAGAAGTCTGAAATGCCGGGCATCGTTGCCGAGCCGACGGGCGCTCTCCACGTTTCCTTTGCATTGGGTTCGGCCGACAAGCTCAAGTCGGCGATCCAGGGCAAGAAATCGCTGATGCTCGATTTGCGTAACACTCCGGTGGGAGACTTCGACGAAATGAAGGCATGCCTCGCCGCAGTCGCCCCGAAGGGGAACTACGGAGTGCTGGAAAGTGAGCGCCAAGGCAAAACTCGCAACCTGACGCTTACCGATGGGAACTCTACGCCGCCCACAATGACGATCAAAGTCGACCGCTCGACCCGAGGCGTAGCCGAGATCTTCGCGCTGGCGTTGCAGTCGAAGGGTCTGGCCAAGCTGGATGGCGGGCCGACGGCGGGCCACCGATATATTTCGGAGACGGTCAAGTTGCCGGATGGCAGCGCCTATTCACTTGTCACAGGCAAGTACCGCTCACCTTCAGAGAAGCCAGCCAAACGAACGGTCAAGAAGTCGGCACCCGAAACCATCGCACAACTTGGATTTAGGGGCGAGGTGGACGCGTGAAGAGGTTCATTCCCCTGTTCGTCGCCTGCGGCGCGGTTTTGATTTGTTTCCTCTTCGGTCTCAACTGGCGCACGATCCAGCGCGGCGAGATGCCCTCTACGGCACCTCTGATGCGCCTGGTCGGACTTGCTGAACCGACGTCGGCACAAGCTCCTGAGCAGGTCTTCCAGGCGAACTACGCGAAGATTCTGAGCGACTACTACAAACCGGTGACGGCGAAGGACCTCAAGTACGCGGGGATGACGGGGCTCGTGGCGTCGCTCGGCGATCCGCACACGATGTTCATGCCGCCGGTGATCGCCAAGGAGTTCAATCAGGAGACTCAAGGCAATTTCGTCGGTATCGGCGCACGCCTTGATCCCGATCCGCTCGGGGCCAAGATCCTCGTCGTTTTCGACGACAGTCCTGCATGGAAGGCGGGAGTAAAGGCTGGGGACACCATCACCGCGGTCGAAGGGAAGTCGACGATGGGTAAAGCCGTTGACGACATTATCAAGAGCATTCGCGGTGCCGAAGGAACGCTCGTCAAGATTACGCTGGTGCGGCCGGGCAAGAAGGACCCGTTTGTCATCACCGCCCGTCGTGCAGAGATCACCTCGCCGACCGTCGAGGGGCGCTACGTCCCAAGTCGGAAGCTCGGAGTTCTGAGCGTGGTGTCCTTCTCCGAGCCAACCGCCGAGCAGTTTGATACGGAATTGCGCAAGCTTGAGACCAATAACCTGCAGGGATTGGTCATCGACCTGCGCAGTAACCCGGGTGGTTTGCTTGAGATCGCGGGCGAGATGCTCTCGAACTTCGTGGACGGCAAGCGCGTGATTACCATGCGCGGTCGAGGCGGACATCTTGAAGAGGATCGCACTCCCCGCGGGCACAAGCATTTGTTCAAGTATCCGGTCGTAGTCTTGGTCAATGAAGACTCTGCCAGCGCGGCGGAGATCTTCACCGGAGTGCTGCGAGACTACCGATTAGCCACGATCGTGGGCACCCATACCTACGGCAAAGCCTCGGTCCAGAATGTCTTCCCGCTGATCGACGGCTCGGTCGCGAAGATCACGATCGCTCGGTATTTACTGCCGAACGGCCAGGACATCGGCCGCAAGGTCGACGAAGACGGCACGTTCCTCACCGGCGGCATCGAGCCGGACGTCTACGCGCCATACGATATTGACAACCCAAAGGTCAAGTTCGGCGACCCGAAGACCGACCCGCAGTTGATCAAGGCGTTCAGTGTGTTGGCTTCGAAGCGATCGCCGGGCCGGTAGCTGACTGAGGACATCACACCACGCCGGCATTGATGCTGCCGAGCAAATGTCCATAGGCAAGAAGAGAACTTGTCATCCCGAAGGATGTCTGTGCCGAGGATCTGACGGTCATGACTCCTTGGTGGCTTTCCCCTAGACAGGACTTTTGATCGGGGGACGGGCTAGGCGTGCGAACAGTCAGATTCCTCCACTGCGCCGCATCCGATCATCTTCATTACCTACGTGACAGCGAGCGGCTCCGGTCGGAATGACAATCAGAATCGACGGCCCACGCTCCAGCCCGGACTACCGGCCCTTCGGGTCGAAGTAGGCGCGGAGGCCGTCGCCTACGAAGTTGAGGGCGAAGATGGTGATGCTGAGGCAGAGACAGGGCCAGATGAGCAGCGTCGGGTTCGAGTTCATGTTCTGACGCGCGGTGTCGATCATGTTGCCCCAACTCGGAGTCGGCGGCTTGACGCCGATACCTATGAAACTGAGGGTGCTCTCCGCGAGGATTGTCCCTGCCAGCTCGACCATGCTCACGGCGAGGAGAATTCCCCAGAGCTGGGGCAGGATGTGCCGCGTCACGATGTAGAACGTCGACGCACCGGAGGCCTTCGCCGCAACCACAAACTCTCGGTCCTTCAACGTCGCGAGCTGGGTCACGGTCAAACGGGTGAAGGACGGCCAGGCCGTGATCGATAAAACGATCACGACAGGGAGCGTGTCAACCACGATGCCGCCGCCGGTTTTGAGGGCGGACTGGAACATGCCGATCAGCAGGATGCCGAGCAGGATGTCGGGAAAGGCAAACATGCCGTCGGTGAAGCGCAGGATGATCAGCGACAGCCACTTCGGCGAGAAGGTCCCTAGCACGCCCATGATGATTCCAACCGCAAGCGCGATGATCTGGACGGTGAAGCCGACGAACAAAGAGATGCGCGCGCCGTAAGCGATCCGGGCAAACACGTCGCGGCCAAGCTCGTCGGTGCCCAGCCAATAGTCGCCACCCGGACCCAAGTTCGGAGTTCCCGCCTGGGCAAATGGCGTGTGGCGGATGCTCGGTCCGAAGATCGCGAACATCAGCAACACCGCGAGGAAGGTGAGGCCCGCGCCGAGAAGAACCTTGCGCAACATCAGACTTGCGCCTCCCGGATGCGGGGGTCGAGCATCGGCAGCAGCAGGTCGACGAACAGATTCACAACGATAAAGGTGCCGCCCGCCAGCAAAACCGTCGCCTGGATCATCGGCGTGTCACCCGCCTGAATCGCCTCGATTCCCGCACTGCCCAGCCCGGGCAGAGTGAAGGCGCGTTCCACGACGAAGGAGCCGGTGAGCAGGAAGCCAAAGCTGGTGCCAATCGCGGTGATGACGGGCAGAATCGCGTTGCGCAGACCGTGGCGCAGGATGCGCCGCCAGAAGGGTACGCCCTTGGCGACCGCGGTGCGCATGAACTCCTGCTGCATGGTCTCGATAAGGCTGGCCCGGGTCAGACGCGTCAGGAGGGCCATGGGGCGTAGGGAGAGGGCCACGACGGGAAGAATCAGATACAGATATTCCGGCCCTTTGAGGTGGACCTCCCAGGTTTGGGGGAGGTAGTCCATCTTGAGGGCGAAAATGTAGACCAGGATCGGAATCAAGACGAAGTTGGGGAGCGTGACGCCGAAGGTGCTGATCGTCAGCGCGAACCCATCACCGAACTTGCCTTGCCACACCGCGGCGATCGTCCCGAGAAGAATCCCGAAGATGCTGGCGAGGAAGATCGCCGCGACGGCGATCTTGAGGGTCATCGGCGCGGTCTGCTTGATCCGGTCGCTCACCGGCTGCTTGGTGCCGACGTAGCTGTTGCCGAAGTCGAGATGGACGGCGTCGTTCAGGAAGTAGCCGTAGCGGAAGATCCAGGTTTCATCGAGGTGAAACCGCTTCCGCAGCATTGCGATGGTCTCGGGTCGGGCTTTTTCACCCGCTTCGACGGTCGCGCGGTCTCCCGGGGCGAACTCGCCCGCGGCAAAGGTGATGAACGAAATGAAGATAAGGCTGAACAGCCCGAAGAGCAATCGTAAAAGTATCGCCTTCGTGAGCCTCACGGGGGGCTAGTATAACCCCTCCGCGCTAGCCGCCGGTGATGGTGACCGAAGTGACTCGATCGCCAAGCTCAACTTTCCGCAGAACTTCCATTCCCTCGACGACCTGTCCGAAGACGGTGTACTTGTTGTCGAGGAAGCTGGCACGATCCAGAAGCATGTAGAACTGGCTGTCGCCGCTGTCCTTCTTGTTCTGGAGCGTGGCGAGTCCCACGGCACCCACCTCGTTGGAGAAACCGGAGTTTTCGTAGTCGACCGCCGTTCCCGATCCGCCGGTGCCGACGTTGTTAATGTCGCCCGAGCGAGAAGCCGGGTCACCAACCTGAGCGAGGAACGGTCGCGGGCTCTTGATCACCTTGTGGAACCGCTGGCCATCGTAGAATCCGGAGCGGGCAAGCTTGATAACCTGCGCGCACGTCTTGGGCGCTTCCTTCACGTGGAGCTTGATAAAAATGTTGCCGCGTCCCTCGATAGAGACACGCATGATCGTTTCGCCGGACCTGGCCCGATACTCCTGGGCCGTGGCGACCACGAAGGAAAACGCTAAACAGAGGACAAGCCAAAAGGCGCGCATAGTTTTGATCTCACCGTATAGACGCTCGAAAACCTCTAACGATTTCAATCCTGCAGTCTACGCCCATATCCATCCAACTTTAGACCCCCCGAGAGGATCAGGATGCCATCGACGACGGACCAGAACCAGCCGACGCCGAGGCACGGGAAGAGGATGAGTTGAAGGGTGCCATGGGCAGCGTAGCCGAGATACATCCGTCCCACGCCGGGGATCAGAAGTTGGAGCAACCCGGCGACGAGTCGGTTTCGGTCGCTGGGAATGGTCGCGTAAACCGGTTGGTAGGAGGCGTACGGGTTCGGAAAGAAATCTGTTCCGGTTGAAGGCGCGGGCGATTGATACGCTACGGGCGAGGCCGCCTGGCGTGCCGCGGGCATGTTCCGCATCGGGGGCGGAGGAGGAGTCGAAAAGTCCGCTCCCTGGAGCAGCGTCTTCAGCGCGTCGACCTGAATCGCGGGCTTCCAATCCGACATTCCGGAGTGCCAGACGTAGGTCTCACGCTCAATCACACCGCCGTCCACGAGCTCATCGATCTGCTCGCGGGTAAGCGGGCCAAGCTGCCCGTAATGTCCGATGTAGTACCACTCTGCCAAATGCGTGCCTCGGAGTCCGCTTGATTGTACAGCCCTCGCGCCTATCGTGCTGGGTATAGGGCTGATGGGCCTAGTGAGCTGGAGTTGGAGTTGGAAGAGTGTGTCATTCCTCCGCTCCACTGCAATACTGAACTCTCAACACGTCCATTGGGCGGTATCCCCGTTGCAAATCTCGGCCCGGCGTGCCATAATGATCTTTTGCGGAGGCACGAAAGCATTTGATTTACGTAAACGTCCAGCCTAACGAATCCATCGACTCGGCGCTCAAGCGGTTTAACATGAAGCTGCAGCAGAGCGGGCTGCTTCGCGAGCTCAAGGAGCACGCGCACTACGAGAAGCCGAGCGAGAAGCGACGCCGCCTGATGCGCCGCCGCGCTTCGCGACAGTAGGATTCTGGCTTGCGCCGGCCGTTGCGCTGGCTAAACCTCCCATGTTCATGGAACCCGACTGGCGCGGATTGCATCGAACTCCTTATGATTTCCCTCAACGCAGGTCTATCCAGACCTGCGTTCCTTGCTTTATGCTTGGCTCCTGCCGACCTCAAGCACGCAACGGCGCGTCGCTGAATCGTCAGTACCCGTAAATGGAACCCCCCAGTCGCCACGACATCACGATAACCAACGATACGGATATCCGCGCTCCGCGGACGCTGATTCGCCGCGCGATTGTGGCCGCCCTGGACACCCATAACCGAATCGCTCAGTCGCTCGACGTCGTTCTTACCACCGACGATGAGATTCGAGAATTGAACTTAAAGTGGCGCGGCATCGATGAGCCGACCGACGTGCTCAGCTTCCCCGGTGGTGCCTATCCCGGCGCCCCCCTTGGTGATATCGCCATTTCGGTCGAATATGCCGAGCGTCAGGCAGAGGCCCGTGGAGTCTCGCTTACTCAGGAGCTCGCTTTTCTCGCCATCCACGGCACCCTCCACCTGATCGGATTCGACGACGAGACCGATCAGGAAAGACTGGAGATGGTCCAGGAAATGAATCGCGCCGCCGTTGCCGCCGGCATGAAGCCGGATGAAGAATGGGCGTCCATCCTTCACGCGGAGGCCTCTTGAGTCGCGGCCGAAAGAAAGACCTCGTCGGCCCGTTCCGCGTCGCGTTCTCCGGCATGGTGCATACGTTCCGCACTCAGCGCCACATGCGCTTCCACCTCTACGTGGTGCTCGTGGTCATGCTGCTCGGCTTGTTCGTGAACCTCGGCCTGCGCGAGATGCTCGTGCTGATCTTCACGATTTCGCTGGTCATCATCGCCGAGATGTTCAACTCCGCGATCGAGGCGACCGTCGATCTTGTTTCGCCCAATTACTCACCCCTCGCCAAATTTGCGAAGGACATTGCGGCGGGGGCGGTGCTCATCACCACGATCATCGCCCTCGTGGTTGGCGGCCTGCTCATCCTCGGTGAAAGCCGTTGGGAAGCGATCCGGATCAACCTCACCAGCGAGAGCCTCGGCATCGGAGTGGTGCCTCGGCTGATCTTCGGGGCGTTCCTCTTGATCATCATCATCATCATCGGGAAGGGCCTCGGCAAGCGCGGACAGGTCCTCAAGGGCGGCCTCGTGAGCGGCCACGCCGCCTACGGTTTCTTCTTCGCGACCTCGGTGATGTTCCTCGCCGACAGCTTCCTAGTCTCCGCCATCGCCATCCTCCTCGCGGCGATCATTGCCCAGAGTCGCTGGGAGGCGAAGATCCATACGATCTTCGAGCTCTCCCTTGGCGCAACCGTTGGAACACTTATGGCGCTACTCCTCTTCGGGCTGGTGCCAAAGTGAGACGTCCCAGCCGCCCCCGTTTACCTTTGAGGATCGAACCGAAGCGCGTGCTATCGGTGCCGGTCCTGCTTGCGCTGGTGATTACCGCGCTGAGCATCCTGGCCGGTCCCCACCTCGTGGATAGCGGCTCCATGGGCGTCGGCGACGAGATGAACGCCCCCCTCGGTGGCCCCTTGGCCGTGGTCGTGATCATCGCGATCCTCGTCCTGAACGGACTGTTCACCGGAGCCGAGACCGCACTTGACCTGCTCCGTCCCATGCACGTCAAGCACGTCAGGGAGAAGAACGCTCGCCACGCGGACTTCCTGCAGGACCTCCTTGATCGCAAAGCCCGGTTCGTCGGCGCGTGCATCTTCGCCAGCCACGTTTGCCGCTTCGCGATGGTCCTGGCGGGGCTCATGCTCGTAGAAGGAGTCGCGCCATACACGAAGAACTCACTCTTCCTCGCCGCCATCGCGGTCGCCATTCCGATCCTGCTACTCAACCTCGTCTTCGAGCTGATCCCAAAGAGCTATGCCTCGCTCCACCCCCACCGAGTCGCCGTCGCTCTGTACCGATTCATCCAGGTTTCGTCGGGATTGTTCACCATTCCCGCCCTGATGGTCTCCGGCCTCGCGAACCTCGTCACCGCCCGTTTCGGGGCGAAAGCCAGCTTCTCCATTGCCAATCAAGCCGAGGAAGAGATCAAGACCCTGGTGGAGTCCGCTGAGGAAACCGGCGAAATCGAGTCGGACGAGCGTGAGCTTCTGCACTCGGTGTTCGAGTTCACCGACACGGTCGCTCGCGAAGTCATGACCCCCCGCGTAGATCTCGACGCGATGCCCGTCAACAGTGACCCCAGCGAGGTACTGCGGGTCATCCGAGACACCGGTCACTCCCGCGTACCGCTCTACGAAGAGACCGACGACCAGATCGTTGGCATCATCCACGCCAAGGACCTGCTCCTTGCAATGGTTGACGACCCGAAGCGGGTCAGCCTTCGCAAACTCATGCGACCGGTGCTGTTCGTTCCCGAGAACAAGGGCCTGCACGAGCTATTGACCGAGATGCGCCTCGCCCGCACGCAGCTTGCGATCGTCCAAGACGAGTTCGGCGGAACGGCGGGCATTGTTACGAACGAGGATATCGTCGAGGAACTCGTCGGCGAGATCGTCGACGAGTACGATAACGAGCGACCGAACGTCGAAGTCGTGGAGGGGGGCTGGCTTATTGACGGCAAAACCCACGTCGACGATGTTGACGAGACGATCGGCGCGGAACTCGAGAGCGACGAATTCGACACCATCGGCGGCCTCGTCTTCGGCCTGTTCGGCCGGCAGCCGAAATTGGATGAGTCGATCGAGTCACAGGGCTTCCGATTTACAATTGCTGAAACCGATGGTCGGCGCATCCTTCGCCTCAAGATCGAGGCCACTATCATGCCACCCGACCTCGAAGCGCTCGACGGGTAGTCCCCCCTCCCACGAACCTGACAGAACCAACTTAGCCGGACATCTCGTCCTCCAACAGGGAAGTGGAGGGTTATATGCTTGCATTTGTCATCGCCGGAGTTCTTTCACAAGTGTTGCCGCTCGATAAGGTCGAGGTGCCGGTCAACAACGTGCGTCCGTCGGCGCTCTTGCGCGCCCTCAACCCAAAGGATCATCTGGGAGCCTCCTCGCTGATTCCCGAGGGGATGTCGGTCTCCTATGACGATGAGCGAAGCGTGATCATCCTCGTCAGTTCCAATCGCCAGCAAGTTCAGGAATTTAAGAACGCGATTGCGCTCTTCGACGTCGCCAAGCTCAAGCTCGCCACTCAAGTCGAATTGAAGAGCCCTCTCGACAAGTTCACGACTTCGGCGAGCATTGAGATGACCCATAACGTGCCGTGGACGATGAGCCAACCCAGTCTCGGGATCGAGATCACCCTCACGCCGCGGGTCAACGGTGATGGCACGATAACGTTTCAGGCGACGGTGAAAGAGTCGGAACCGGCGACTTTTCAGAAGGGCGGTTGGACTTCCAATGCGGTTTTCCGAGTCAAGAACGGCGAGAAGATCGGGATGCAGCTTGACCCTAAGGGGATCCTTTGGATGGGACCTGTAACTCCGCAGATGATGAAATCCAACATCAACGTTAAGCCCTTCCTGACGCCGGTCAGCTTCACGATTTTCCCGAAGGTGATCGGGCGGGAAAGCTCATCCGGTCATGCCGCCCGAAGCTAACCCCTACTGGCCCGGGTAGATGTCCTTTCGGACTGAGAACATGGGGCGCCGCAGGGCACCGTAAACCATGCGCTTTGCATGGCTGTCGCCCCACAGCACGTTCGCGCCCTCGCGGTGCAGGAAGTGGAAGTGCTGGCGGAGGCTGTCTAGGTCTGGAGGCGAGTTCAGCCAGTCGTATGGCTGGAGGAAGTTGCAGACCGGCGTGATCGCGTGGTGCTCCCACATGACCAGTGTGTTGGCAGGGGCATCGAGTTCGCTTCCGCTCGCCGCGGTGAAGAGCAAGCTGCCATCGGGAGCGTAGTCGTTCGTCTTTGAGCCGGGGCCGTATTCGTTGTTCTTCGCCGCGGGGTTGGTGTTGTAATAGTCCGAAGTGAGGTTGGGCGTGAAGTAGTTCATCGCGTACGAGGTCTGCCATTGAGTGGGCATGCTCGGACACTGCTTGATCCCCTGGCTCTTCATATAAGGGTCCAACAGACCGGTGTGCGGTGGGCTCGTCGCGGGAAGATCGACTCGACCGTAGAAGCCGCCAAGGAGACCGCCGTTCCGGTTGTCGAATCCGATCCACATCCTCTGCGGGGGAAATCCCGGCTCGGTGTTGACCGTCGCGATCGGGCACCAGAGGTCGTCGTTGTCGCCCATGTAGAGCACTTGGGCGAGCCCGATTTGCTTGATGTTGCTGAGACAGACCGTCTGTTTGGCCGACGCCTTCACCTGAGCAAAGACGGGGAACAGGATCGCGGCGAGGATCGCGATGATCGCGATCACCACGAGAAGTTCGATCAGGGTGAACGCGGTTCGCTTTTGCATCGTCGCCTCGGCACCCTCATTGTAGTCCGAGGACAGTCCCATGGCCCAACTGGAAAAGGGCACGGCCCGCCATAGCCAGCGGTGCCCTGGATGATCTCACGCGATTAGTGGCCCATGCCCGCCATGGGCTTGCCGTCCATGGTCCCCTTCTGGCTCTTCCAGGACATCTGGGACATCAGCCATTTACCGCCGACCTTCACGTACTTGTCCTCGGAAATCCCCGAGAAGGCCATCGTGTGGTCCTTCTTGTCCGGCCCCGACGTGAAACCGGTCATTGAGTGCGACATCAGGCAGGTTGCCGTATTGCCCGTTTGTTTCAGGCTCGTAATCTTGGTAGCCGCCTTGAGCTTCTTCATTTGACCAATCCCGGCCTTCATGTTCTCGAACATCTCGCTGAAAGATTGCTTCTGGCCAGCTTCCACGTAAGCGAAGTCAGGAGTCAAGCCCGCCTTCATCGTCTTCTCCAGCGTCTTCATGTCCTTCTTCTCCATGGCATGGGTGATGGTATTGCTCATCTTGTTGATGTCGGAGCGAAGGTCCTTTGCTTGGGTGAGGGCGGTCAACCCGAGGAGGGCGATCCCGATATGAAGTGCTTTCATGCTGCGTACTATACGCCCAAGGCGGTGACCCGCACAACAAGTCCTAGTCCCTCACCCACCAAAAGGCCCGGTCCCTGATCGGAAACCGGGCCGGATGGGTTTAGTGCCCCGCAGCCTTGGCCAAGCGGGCGTTGACGGCATTCCAATCGATGACCTGCATGTAGGCGTCGATGTACTTGGCGCGGGCGGTCTGGAAATCCAGGTAGTACGCGTGCTCGTAGACGTCCATGGCGAGCACGAGGTGGTTGTTCCAGGTCGGGTAGGTGTCCTGGGCGTCTCCGATGTAGTTGTGGATGCGAGCCTCTTCGTGGTCGTAGCCGAGGTAGACCCAGCCGCGACCCGCGATACCCGTCGCCTTCCAATCCGCGGCCCACTTCTCGAAGCTGCCGTAAGAGTCGACGATCAGTTCGCCGATCTTGCCCGTTGCCACGCCGCCGGCACCGCCGATGGTGTCGAAGTAGACGTTGTGGTTGATGTAACCACCGTAAGCAAAGGCGTAATTGACCTTCAGGGCGCGCATCTGGGAGTAAATCTGGTTCGCCTTCGCCGGATCGGTATCGAGCTCGGTCAGCGCCTTTCGGATCTCGTTAGTCTTGTTCGCATAGCCTTGCCACAGCTTCAGGTGCTCTTCGTGCGTCTTGCGGCTGATTCCGACATGCTCGGTGTTGAACGCTTTCTCGATGTCGGCGGCACCGGGCACGCGGACGAGTTGGGCTTCTTTCGGTTCCATCAATTTCTCCTTGGACAGGGCTCGTGAGAGCCGGGGCAAACCGAGGGCAACCCCCGCGGCGGCTCCGGTCACGAGCAGTTTTCGTCGACTCAAATCGTTTGCTTTGGGCATCTGCTCTCCCCTGGCAAAGCGGTTGGCGAAAGCATACACCCGCGCCTCCCTTGGTCTTCCGCAATTGGACCGGGGAAGTTAGCAGTAAGTTGCCGAAAGAATCTGCTCGCTGGTCTGAGCCTTCCTTTGAGAGACTGTCTCGTCGCAGAATGAGCAGGATTAGCCCCCTGGAGGGGTGAACAACTGCCCCCCTTTTCGGCGTCAATCCGCCGAAACAATACCGGATTTCCTCCTCCACCTGGGGGAGCACGGTGGCTCTCATGCCTCAGGGTTAACCGGCACGAACCCCCTCGCACGTCTTTCATCTGGACCGGTGGTGGAATCCTGCAGTGGAGGACCAGGCCGAGGCGAGGTCGCATCGCATGGGTCAGACAGAGCCGGTTACGGTCTTTCGCTATCAATGTGTGGACACGATCGAGGAACGCATCGACCGTTTGCTTGAAGAGAAGCGGACCTTGTTTTCCGAGGTAGTCGACGGCGTTTCTCTATCGCTTGAAGACCGACTTACCCAAGCCGAACTGTTCGGCTTGCTTGATCTGAACCCGCCCACTTGACGAACTCAGTGCGGACGCTTCTACGCCGACTCTTCTTTTAGGACCTCGTCCCGACTCGCGGCTCGCCGAGCCTCGATCGCTTGGCCGTAAAGCTCCACATACCGGATCGCGCTCGCCTCCCAGCCGAAGTCCTCCGTCAAAGCCGCGTGAACGTAATCCGCCCACAGATCCGGATTCCGGAACGCTTCCGCCGCGCGGGCCAGGGCGAACACCAGTTCCTCGGTCGACTCGTTGTCGAACACGAACCCGTTCTGGCCCTCGAAGATCGTATCTGCCAACCCGCCCGTCCGGCGCACGACCGGCACCGTTCCGTAGCGCAGGGCGATCATCTGGCCGAGGCCGCATGGCTCGAACCGGCTCGGCATCGCGAACATATCTGAGCCCGAGTAGACGAGCTGAGCGATCGACTCGTCGAACTCCTCGATAAACCTCAGGCGCGTGGGGTGCGCCGCCTCAAGGTCGCGTAGCTTGCCCGCAAGCCAAGGATCACCGAGACCCTGCACGATGATCGTCATCGGCAGCTCGACCAGCCGCTCGGCGGCTTCTACAAGCAAGTCTAAGCCCTTCTGCTGGCTCAGACGACTCACGACGCCGACGATGGGCACCGTCGGGTCGTTCGGCAGTTCGAGGCGTTGCAGAAGCGCCGCGCGGCACTCTGCCTTCGCCTTCGGCGAGGACGCGCTGAAGTGCGCAGGGATCAGCGGGTCCGTTTCCGGGTTGAAGACATCCCGGTCGATGCCGTTCAGGATGCCCGAGAGCTTGCCCTCACCCTTCAGGTGGCGCATCAGTCCGTCCAGCCCGCAGCCGTACTGCGCGGTCTGAATCTCGTTCGCGTAGCTCCGGCTGACGGTGTTGACCTTGTCGGCGAACACGCAGCCCGATTTCAAAAAATTCACGCGTCCCCAAGCCTCCACGAACCAAGGGTGGAACAGCGATTGCGGAAGATCTAGCAGGTCCAAAATCTCGGTCCCGAACTCGCCCTGATAGGCGAAGTTGTGGATCGTGAAGACCGTCGCCACATCCTCCCACTCGTCCGCGTGCTTTTCGCGCAGGACGACCGGAAGGAAGCCGGTGTGCCAATCGTTGCAGTGCACCACGTCGGGTTTCCAATTCAGCGCCTTGGACACGGCCGGAATCGCTTCGGCGAGGAACAGGTACTTCTCGACGCCAGGGAGATAGACGAGGTCGCTGCGGGTGGATTGGTCGAACCACTCGTCGGTGCCGATCAAATAAACCGGCACACCGTCGAAATCGGTTTGGTCGACGAAGGCTTCCTTCGACCACTCTGGGTTCATTTGAACCGGAACATCCGAAGCCACTCGATTCTTGTGCCACCGCGCGTCGCGCTCGATCATCGCATAGGCGGGCATCGCGATACGCACGTCATGCCCCATTGCCATCAAGGCCTTCGGAAGGGCAGAGGCGACATCGGCGAGGCCGCCCACCTTGGCGAACGGCGAGACTTCAACGGAGACGAAAAGAATCTTCAAACGGCTTGGCTCCAATCCATGGACTTGTTCATCGACTCTGTCGCCGACTTAGCGGGTCTTGTGACCCAGAACCGCCATCTTGTAACAAATCGCGGCTCCGGGATTCATACCCGTTTTTCCGCGCCCGGCCCAATTGCTGGCCTGGCACGTCTACGGGGTCCGTCTAGGAAAGACGATCAAAGGGCCTCGATTAGTACCGCCGTTGCTTCGCCACCGCCAATGCAGGGCGAACAAACCGCATAGCGCCCGCCCCGCCGCTTCAATTCGTCGAGCGCGGTGAGGATGAGCCGCGCGCCCGTCATACCGATCGGGTGACCGAGAGCCACCGCGCCGCCGTTGACGTTGAGCTTCTCGTGGGGGATCTTAACCTTGTCGGCCACGACCATCGCGACGACTGCGAAAGCCTCATTGACTTCGAACAAGTCGATGTCCCCAACCGTCAGACCGTGCTTTTCCAGGAGCTTCTCGATTGCGAAAGCGGGGGCCGTCGTGAACCAGGACGGGGCTTGGGCGAACTGGGTATAGCCGACCACGCGTCCGAGCGGTTTCGCATTTCGACGCATTGCCTCCGCGCTGCTGGTGAGCACCATCGCGCATCCACCGTCGTTGATGGAGCTCGCGTTGCCCGCGGTGGTCACGCCGTCTTTGCTGAACGCAGGACGTAGGGAAGCCAGCTTGGAGGGATTCCCCTTGCCCGGCTCTTCGTCGATGTCGACCACGATCGGATCGCCCTTGCGCTGGGGCACTTCGACGGAGACGATCTCATCGCTGAACCGACCCGCCGCCTGCGCGTCGGTCGCGCGCTTGTAAGATTCCGCGCTGAACTCATCGAGGCTCTCGCGTGAGATGTGGAACTCGGCGGCGGTGGCGTCGCCGCAGGTTCCCATGTGACAGTTGCCGTACGGGTCCCACAGCCCGTCCTGGATCATCGTGTCGATCAGAGTGCCGTTCCCCATCCGGTAGCCGGTACGGGCCTTGTCGAGCGCGTACGGGGCGTTGGACATCGACTCCATGCCGCCGGCTACCACGATCTTTGCGTCGCCAAGGCGGATCGCCTGCGCGGCCATCATCACCGTCTTCATGCCCGAGCCGCAGACCTTGTTGACGGTCGTGCAGGGGACGGACTCGGGCAAGCCACCAAAGATCGCCGCCTGACGCGCGGGGGCCTGGCCCACCGCGCCGGTCAAGACCGAGCCCATCAGAACCTCTTCGACTTCGGCCGGATCCACCCCCGAGCGCTTGACCGCCTCCGCGATCGCCTTGGCCCCCAGTTGAGGTCCCGTGAAAGAGGAAAGGGAACCCATAAAGGACCCGATCGGAGTGCGAGCACCGGCAAGAATGACAACTTCGTCCACTTCCCGATTATGGCAGGCGGAAGAAGTCTGAGGGGCGTTGGATGTTGGACGTTGGACGTTGGACGTTGGACGTTGGACGTTGGGTGTTGGGTGTTAGGTGTTAGGTGTTAGGTGTTAGGTGTTAGGTGTTAGGTGTTAGGTGTTAGGTGCGGAGGTCTATGTCCGCGGTGCCACGTTGGCCGGGCGTGCGGTTTCCCGAAAACCGGAATCAATTCCCGGCAAACCGTGCTCAAACTAAGGTTCGAAAGAAGCTTAACCAGGAAAGCCTGAGTTGACGTGCGCACGGTTTGCCGGGCCCCCTGGGACAAGTCTCAGTCATCTCCAGGTCCGGCCAAACCGCAGACTTAGATTGAAAGTCCAGATCTCTGCACCCAACACCTAACACCTAACACCTTTCGCCTAGAGCCCGCCCGCTTCCTCTTCGCTGATCGGTCGCTTGCGCCGGTCCATCTTTTTGAGCGCCCGGTCGAGGTAGCTCGTCTCCGGCATCTTCATCGCCCGGGTTGCATAGAAGTAAATCCAGCCGGCCAGAATGCAGACCAGGAGGAACAGAAAGAACAGAGGGATCTTGTGCAAGTGCGGGAAAGGTAGAAACGCCGCCCAAGCAAACGCACCCATCACCGACGCCGCCACCACCGACTTCCCGAGCGTCGTCAACAACCCGCCAAGGTCCATCGACCCCACGTCCTTCTGCAAACCTGCATACAGAAAGATCGCCAGCAAAACCGCCGCGATGTTCGTCGCCCACGGCAAGCCCTGATAACCCAGCCCGAGCGCCAAAACTCCCCAGCACATCGCGATAAAGAGGGCCGTCATGATCGTCCCGATCACCACCGGCTTGAGCGTCTTGTGCAGCGAGAAGAACCCGCGCATGAGCACCGGCTGCAGACACCACGCCGGGATCCCAACCGCATAGATGCGAAGCGCGAGCACGATGTTGGCGAGTTGCTCCGAGTTTGCTCCCTTGCCGTACCCATACACCAATTGCACAATTTGGGGGGCCAAGGCGAACAGGATTGACGCGGAAGCGACGCCCAGATAGGTCACCGTGCGAAGCGTGTTTGAGATCTGCGCCCGATAACGGTCCATCTGCCGCAGCGCATAAAACTGCGCAAGAACGGGGAACGCGGCGAGGGCGAGCGATTGCCCGAAGATCCCCAACGGTGCCTGCATGAGGTTGTTGCCCGCCGAGAGGACGATGTTTGTCCCCTCGTTATAAGCCGAAGCGAACTTCTGCGTGATCAACGCGGCGACGCTGGGCAGGGAAAACCCGAGAATAACGGGAAGCAGCAGGCGAAAGAACTGCTTTACGCCGGGAGTGTTGATATCCACGGACGGGCGGAAGTGCCCCCCAAGTCGTAGCATCACCAAAGTGGGGATCACCAGGTTCCCGATGATCGCGCCGATCAGCGCTCCCCAGCTCATGCCCACGATGCCGATACCGATCCATGGGCCAATGAACGCGCCTGCGATGATGCCGACGTTGTAAACATTCGGAGCGACGCCAGGGGCAACGAACTGGCGACGCGCGTAAAGCGTCGCTATCAGAACCGAGCCCACCATGAAGGCCAGCTGCGCCGGCAACATAATGCGGCTCATCAGCACAATCTTGTCGAGGTCGGCGTGGGAAAGCGGGACGAGTTGGCCAGTAGAGCTCGTATGGGTCTTGCCCGCGGCCATAAACGACGCGATTTGCGGGGCAAAACCCCAGGCCACGGCGATCAGTGCCGTGACCATGATCGTCGAGAGCGTCGTCACGACGCTGAACACGCGCCAAGCATCGTCCTCGCGATCCTTGTGCAGGAACTCGCTGAAGATCGGAATGAACGCGGAGCTAAGTCCACCTCCCGCGATCAGGAAGAAGATCATGTCGGGGACGGTAACCGCGATTCGGTAACAGTCCGCATCGAACTGAATACCGAAATTCCGGGCCATGGCGGTATCCCGTAGCAGTCCGAGCACCCGACTGAGCAGGAGAGCCGAAGCCATGATGCCGCCCGCCTTCGCGACCGTGGCGCCCTTATTCGAATTTCCAGTTACCGGAGGCAGTTCGTCCAACGGAGTATTAAACCTCGGACGGACAGCGCAGAAGTGGTCGTGGCAGTGGCAGTAGCAGTGCAGAGACACTTCGCTTTGGGCTGAAGTCCCAAGATTCCACTCTGTCCTTGGGATCCGGGGTCCTTCCGCTGCGAAACTTCGCCAAGGCTCGATTCTCCGGTCAGGATAACGGAACGATCTGTCCGCACAACCACTGCCACTGCCACTTCAGCGCTGCAGCTGCCACTAAGACCCATAATCAACCATGAACGTCTACCTGCTGCCCGGTCTGAAGACGGGACCGATGGTCCTTGAGCGTCTCATCCGCCTCATCGGCCCGGATCGCCTCGACACCCCCCTTGAGGCCGACCGTTTCACCCCCCGCGAGATCATCGCCCACCTCGCTGACTGGGAGCCGATCATGATGTCCCGCATCCAACAGGCTCTCGATAACCCAGGCTCCACCGTCCAAGTCTGGGACGAGGGCGAGATGGCGATCCAGAACCGCTACTCGGATACCAACATCGACGAGCAACTGATGAAATACGCCGCCCACCGCGCAGAGACAATCGCGCTCCTCGAGAAGCTAAACGCCGACCAGCTCAAGCGCACGATCGTCCACCCGGAGCGCGGAGCGATGACCGTCGACGACCAAGCCTGCCTCCTCCTCGGGCATGATGCCTACCACATCGAGCAACTCTCCGCCTATCTTGTCTAGTCGATGTATTTCTGAGGACCTAATTCACCTCTCCTCCAGGGAAGGCACCCGTTGCCATCACCGGAGGAAGCAAAATGAATCATCTGCGATGGCTGGGGATATTCCTGGCCGCGATTCTCGCCATGTGCGGCAGTGCGCTGGCGCAATCTTGGCAACCGCTCGCGAACCGAGCGCCGTTCGCCGCGGGCGTCCCGCTACTTCTGACCGACGGCACGGTGCTCGTTCAGAACATGGGCACGGCTTCCTGGTGGAAGCTCAAACCAGACGCCAGCGGAAGCTACCTCAACGGCACCTGGACCCAAGCGGCGAACTCCCCTGCTGGCTATGCCCCGCTCTACTTCGCCTCCGCCGTCCTCGCCGACGGCCGGGTGATCGTCTTCGGCGGCGAGTACATCAACCTCAGCCCCGTCTGGTCGAACCGCGGTGCGATCTACGATCCCGTCGCCGACACCTGGACCGAGATCCCGGCTCCTCCAGGTTGGGCCAACATCGGTGATGCCCAGTGCGTCGTCCTCCCCGATGGCCGCTTCATGATCGGCAATCCATTTGACGCCCGCATGGCGATCCTCGATCCCGTCACCCTGACTTGGTCGATCCCCGCCGGCTCGGGTAAGACGGACCGCTTCGACGAAGAGGGATGGACCCTCATGCCGGACGGCACTCTTCTCACCGTCGACGCAATCAACAACCCCGCCGCCGAGAAGTACGTCCCCAATATCGACGCCTGGATCACCGCCGGGGCAACCCCCCAGAGCCTCGTCAACGCCGCATCCCAAGAGATGGGCCCTCTCGTCCTCCGGCCTGACGGCACCGTCCTGGCCACCGGCGCGACCGGCCACAACGCTGTCTATTTTCCTGGCGCGACCTCGTTTGATCCAGGCTCTTGGGTCGCTGCCCCGGACTTCCCGATCGTCGCGGGCCAGCAGCTCGACATCGCCGACGGCCCCGCTTGCCTGCTCCCGAGCGGCAATGTCCTCTGCGGCGCGAGCCCCGGAATCTTCGGCATCGGCACCCACTTCTTCGAATTCAATGGGACGAACTTTGTCTCGGTCCCGGATACGCCTGCGGCGGCCGGCATCTCCTCCTACGTGGGGAACATGCTCCTGCTCCCGACCGGCCAGGTCCTGTACACGGACTTTAGCAACGGCATCGAGATCTACACGCCCGCCGGTGTTCCGCAGGACGCTTGGCGACCGACGATCACCAATTGCCCAACCTCGATCGCCACGAACCAGTCGTTCGTCGTAACGGGCACGCAGTTCAATGGCCTGTCGCAGGGCTCGTCCTACGGGGACGACGCCACCAACGCGACCAACTATCCGCTGGTCCGGCTCACCAACGTGATCTCTGGACACGTCAGCTATTGCCGCACGGCGAATCACAGCACGATGGCGGTCGCCACCGGCACGGCGTTGGTCTCCACCACGTTCGCGGTCCCCGCGGACGCCGAAGTCGGTGCTAACCAACTTGAGGTGGTCACCAACGGCATCGCGTCGGCCCCGGTCACCGTGATCCTTGGAACGGGCACCGGCCAGCCGGTAATCACTTCGATTTCGCCGAACACCCTCCCCGCCAATTCGCCGACGTTCACGCTCGTCGTGAACGGAATTCAGTTCACCGATGGCGACGTGGTGGTCTGGAGTTCGAATGGAGTCGACACCGACTTGGCAACGACCGTGAACTCGAACCTCGTGGTGAACGCGACCGTTCCGGCGAGCCTGATCGTCGACGTGAATCCTGCGAGCGTATCGGTGCGCCACCCGGACGGCCGTGTTTCGAACGGTGTGGCGTTCACACTCACTACCCCCCTCCCGGTCCTAACTTCCCTGTCACCGTCGAGCGTGACCGTGGGCTCGCCAACGGTCGTGGTCACGATCAACGGCAGTCTGATGATGAACGGCGCACTTGTCGAGTGGCGAACGTCGGGCGGCACGCGGATTCCTCTGGCATCCACGTGGCTTTCTTCCACTCAGATGACCGCGACAATCCCGGCAACGCTTTTGTCGGCCATCGGCCGCGCCAACATCGGCGTGACCAATCCGGGTGGCGCGGGAGCGACGACGCTGCAGTTCCTCGTCACCGGCCCCGTCTCGATCAAGTCAGTCTCCCCCAGCACGCTCGCGACGGGCCAACCCGGAACGCTGACGATCAAGGGCGCGGGCTTCGTAAGTGGTGCCCAGGTCCTGCTGGGGAACACGCTGCTGACCGCCACCGTCGCTTCGGCAACTCAACTGACTGCGAGCTATCCGGCCAGCGCGGTACCGACAACCGGCACGTTGACCGTCCAGGTTCTGAACCCGGATGGCGGGGTTTCGGCCCCCGCGAGCGTCACCGTCGCCAACGGCAATCCGAAGGTCACGTCGCTCACCCCAACGTCGATCCTCCTGGGTAGCCCGACGTTCACGTTGACGGTCAACGGGACCAACTTCGTGAGCCACTCGCAGGTCCGCTGGAGCGGCACCAACGTGGTCACGACGTTTGTGAACAACGGGCAATTGCGAGCCACGATCCCCGCGTCGCTCTTCCCGAAGAAGGGCAACTACTCGGTGACCGTGCAAAACCCAAGCCCCGGAGGTGGCGGCTCAAATAGCCTGAGCGTCAGTGTGAACTGACGCCTTGGGATTGGAGTGATGGAGTGTTGGAGTGATGGAACCATCACAGACCCAACACTCCAACACTCCGTCACTCCGGCCTTCCCCTTGGGGGCAGGTTGCGCGTACACTAGCCGAGATGTCGTTCCGCCTCCTTTGCCGTCTGGGCGCAATCGCCCTCTTCTCCGTCGCCGTTATCGCGATCGCCGCACCGCCGGACGATGGTGACGATCCCCAGTTCGCTCCGGGTAGCGCACCCGGACGGATGACCAAGGCCGAAGAGCAGAGGAAGTTCCACTCTCCCGTCAAGGGGATGGACGATGCTGCCCGCATGCGCGGCTACGACCAGCGCCTCAGAATGGAGGCGGCCTCGCCCTTTGGCGGGCTCAATTGGCGAACCATCGGCCCCATGACCCAGGGCGGTCGCGTCGTCACGATCACCGCACCGGCACTGCGCCCGGACCAGATTTACGTCGCCTTCGCGACGGGCGGGCTTTATCGGACGGAAGACGACGGCATCACCTGGACCTCGATGTTCGAACGAGAGGCTGCCTTCGGAATCGGCGACATCGCGACCTCAAGAGATGGCAAGACGATCTGGATCGGCTCGGGCGAGGCAAACGCCCAGCGAACCTCCTATGCCGGCGCGGGGATGTTCAAGTCCACCGACGAAGGCAAGACTTGGCGTCGGATGGGCCTGGAAGCTACCCAGCACATCGGCAAGGTCCTCATCGACCCCAAGCACGAGGACACGGTTTGGGTCGCCGCAAGCGGCCATTTGTATTCCCAAAAT
Source organism: Fimbriimonadales bacterium (assembly GCA_038216655.1). Classification (GTDB taxonomy): domain Bacteria; phylum Armatimonadota; class Fimbriimonadia; order Fimbriimonadales; family Fimbriimonadaceae; genus JAFDWR01. Next base: position 55,112 of record JBBQPZ010000004.1, on the reverse strand, counting down.
CCCGAGCGTGGCATCTACAAGACGATCGACGGCGGCCGGACCTGGGTCGCGTCGCTTCAGGTGGATAGCGACACCGGCGGCATCGACCTCGCGATCGATCCCCGCAACTCCGATGTCGTGTACGCCTCCATGTGGGAGCGCGACCGCCGCGCTTGGAACTTCCTCGAGAGCGGGAAGGGAAGCGCGGTCTACAAGACCATCAACGGCGGGAAGACCTGGACCAAGCTCACCGGCCTCCCCACTGGGTACGCCGCGGGCCGCATCGGCCTCGCGCTTTGCCCCAGTAAGCCGGACTCGATCTACGCGTTCAACGACAACCAGGACGGAGACGAGCGCTGGCTCGACCGCGACGATCGCGCACCCTCCGGCGTGCTGACGCCGCGCCGCTTCCTGCTCCTGAACGAAGACTCTTTCGTTACCCTCGACCCCAAGGTCGTCGGCAACTTCTTGAGCCGCTACGCTCCCTCCGGCCTCAAGCCGGAAGAGGTGATCCAGGCGGTCAAGGACAAGAAGATGACCCTCAAGGATCTTCGCGCCAAGATCGAGGAGCGCAACGCCAACACGTTCGGCGAGGCGATTGCCGGGGTCGAGCTCTACCGGTCTGACGACGCGGGCAAGACTTGGCACGAGGCTGATACGGGTCACTTCGGCGAGCTCGGCGGCTATGGCTACTACTTCGGTAAGGTCTTTGTGAATCCCAAAGATGATCAAGAGGTCTACGTCACCAGCCTCGACATGATCCGATCCAGAGATGGTGGCAGGAGTTGGACTCCGGTCCGAGGCGGCGTTCACTCCGATCAGCACGCGCTGCTGTTCGATCAGCGCGGCTCGGGCAAGCTCTGGATCGGCTGTGACGGCGGCGTCTATATCACCAGCGACTGGAAGACCACGCATCATATTGAGAACCTCCCGGTTGGCCAGGCCACCGCGCTCGCGCTCGATAATGCTACTCCGTACAATGTATACGTCGGCCTGCAGGATAACGGCACGACGTTCGGCCCGAGTTCCGGTGGCGGCGGATTCCGCCGCGGCTCGTCGGGCGGATGGCAGGTTATCGGCGGTGGTGACGGCGCGGTGGTGCAGGTCGATCCCCGCGATGGGACCGACACGGTCTACACCTCAAGCCAATTCGGCGCGGTCGGCGCGGTGAACAACATCGCCAAGTCCAACTGGCGTCTCCGTCCCGCTGGCGGAGACAACCGTTTCAACTGGATCACCCCCTTCATCCTCTCGAGCTTCAACCCGGAAATCGTGTACCTCGGCTCAAACAAGCTCTATAAATCCACGAACCAAGGAAAGGCGTTCGAAGCGATCTCGCCTGATCTCACCAAGAATCTCCCCAATGGCGACGTGCCGTACTCGACGATCAAGGACATCAGCGAGAGCATATTGCAAGCGGGATTGATCTATGTCGGTACCGACGACGGCAACGTCAAGATGACCCCCGATGGCGGCACTACCTGGACCGACATCGCGACCCCCGCCCCGACCAAGTGGGTCACGAGGGTCTTGGCCAGCAAGTGGGACAAGGACACCGTCTACGTTTCGCAATCGGGATACCGCGAGGACGACTTCACGGCCTATCTCTACCGGAGCACGGATCGCGGCAAGACCTGGACCTCGATTTCAAGTGGCCTTCCGCCGGAGACCATCAACGTGGTGCGCGAGGATCCCAAGCACAAGGGCGTCGTCTACGTCGGCACGGATATGGGGGTGTTCGTCAGCTTCGACTCCGGTTCAAATTGGACCGCGCTGACCGGCGACTTGCCGCATCTCCCGGTTCACGATCTGCTAGTGCAGGCTCGGGACGAAGAACTCGTGGTCGCCACCCACGCTCGTGGAGCGCTGATCCTGCCGCTGAAGATGGTCTACGGCGTGGCCGAGTACATGGGCAAGGACCTGGTGCTTGAGTCGGTCTCCGACGCGCGCCGCCCGACGGGCTACGAGTCGCTCGGTCAGTACGGGGCGGAGTCGACGATGTCCCCGATCAAGGGCCAGTTCTGGACCAAGGTCGCGGGCCCCGCGGTTTTCCAGATCAAGGATAAGGACAGCAAGGTCGTCCGCGAGAAGAAGCTTGCCGCTATCACGGGTTACAACTTCTTCGACTTCGACATCCTGGTCTCGCCGAGCCAATTCGGCGGCCCGCTAAAGGCCGATCCTAAGAACCCGCTCAATGACCCCTACGCGGCACGCCGCGCCGTGTATCTGCCGGTGGGCGACTACACGGTTGAGCTGACGGTGGGCGGCAAGACGGTCAAGCAGGCCTGGAAGATCACGACGCGGTCTTTCGACTAGACCCCGACAAAATCGCTGTATCATGGGCGCATGAAGAACTTGCTTCGCGCCCTACTTTTGGTCGTGCCGATCTGCATGCTCGGCTTCGCCCAGACCACCGATCCAGCCGGTGCCCTGAAGGACATTCAAGGCATGCGAGCGAAGGTCTATCAAGACGCCAACGCCAAAAAGACGACTCCCGATTTCGCCAGGCTTGAGGCCGACATCAAGACCAAGGCGACCGAAATGGTCAAGGGCGTCGATCCTGAGAAGATCGACGCCAAGCTTGGCATGCAGTGGGCCCAGCTATTCCAACTCGCCGGTATGCACCACCACGCATGCATGTCTGCGCAGAAGTACGTCGCCACCAACCCAGATGCCGCGAGCAAGTTCCAGGCGCAACAGATCATGCTCGTCTCCTGCAACGCGATGGGTGAGGCGGACAACATGCGGAAGACGCTGGCGTCGATCGCCGCTCCCGCGGAGAACTCGTCCGAGCTCGTCTCCTACGTGGTTTATGAGTGGGTAGACACGATCGTCGCCAAGAAGGGCGCGGCCGCTGGCCTGGAGACCCTCACTGCGGTGGAAAGCCACCTTTCCTTCCTCGATCCGAAGGTAGCTGCCAAGGAACGACTGGATGCCGAGAAGAAGCCACTTCCTAACGGAGCGGTTCGAGCTGCCACGATCGGCGGCGCGGCTCCGAAGACCGATGAGGAGAAACTTGCGGCCTACGAGAAGCAAAGCGCGGCGATGAACCAGTCAACCCGTTGGATGCTCGTCGAGAAGCGAGCCGACATTCTCACCACCGAGGGGAAGAAGGACGAGGGCCTTGCCCTCATGAAGAAGTTCAACGAGGCGCTCCCGGCGGATTCCGCCGTCCATCGCACCGTCGAGGCGTCGATCCTACGCGCGACCATGCTGAACGCGCCCGCCACCCCGCTCACCTTCGAGAAGACGATCGGCGACTTCCCGGGCCTCTCGGCTTGGAAGGGCAAGGTCGTGATCGTGGACTTCTTCGCCCATTGGTGTGGCCCGTGCCGCGCGTCGTTCCCGGACATGAAGAAGCTCTACGGCGACCTGCACGCCAAGGGCGTCGAGATCGTCCAGGTGACCCGCTACTACGGCTTCATCGGCACCGAGCGCGACCTTAAGCCGGAGCAGGAGTACAGCAAGATGATCGACTTCAAGGCGCAGAACGGTCTGCCCTGGCCGATCATCTTCGGCGATCAGACGAACTTCAATGCGTACGGTGTCACAGGAATCCCGCAGACCGCGGTCATCGACCGGTCAGGCAAGGTCCACAAGATCGACATCGGCTACAGCGCCGAGTCCTTCGCCGAGTTCCGCAAGACCGTCGAAGCCCTTGTCGCAAAGGGCTGACGCGGTTAAGGGTGACCTTGCGATGCCCGAACCTGCTGGCAGGTTCGGGCATTTCGCTTTTCCTGACTACCTAGTTTGGGGTGCCCCGCTTGTGAGGCTGTTCGGCTGGGACCGAATCGGTAGTTCGCCTAACAATATCCAGCAGCACAAGTCCTCCTTTGAGAGGCAGTTTCGTCGCAGGATTTGTCCCCTTGCGGGGGTTGGGGGTGAACGCGTGGCACGGATTTGAACCTAGCTCATTAGAAGCAGTCGTTAGGATCAGAACCTCCTAATTTGCTATGAAACTGCCCCTTGAGGCAGGGTGAAGCGTGGAAACGCCTCCCGGCAAGCCGTGCTCCTCTACGTATCTGCTTGGAGGAAGGTTGACGAATGATCCTTTTGAGAACGATACAGAGTAGAACTGGCGACGAGCGGGCAAAAACCTCATGCGTAAGGACCCAAGTACTTACAATGGGTGCATCAGGAATCGGGAATTCAGGAAATTGAATCTAAATCGACCCTGGTCAAATCAGGAATCAGGAAAGCGGTCCTGCGTGGGCACCCCCTAAACCGTGGAACTTGCCCGGTGCCCACAGGAGTCCTAGACTCACTATGGAAAGCACTGCCGACCTGATTCGCCACCGCGATGACATCCGCAATATGGCTGAGTTGATTCGCGGCATCAAGATCGGCATGTTCGTCACTGTCGGCAGGGACGGCTGCATTCGTAGCCGACCGATGGCGGCGCAAGCCGTCGAATTCGATGGCGATCTTTGGTTCTTTACGGACGACGAGTCCGACCGGACACGCCAGATGCATGCGGATCAGGAGGTCAACGTCGTTTTCACCGATCCCGAGCACCAGCGCTACGTCAGCGTAACGGGCGCGGCAACGATCGTCCACGACCACGCGAAGATGGCTGACTTGTGGCGTCCGACGTTCGAACAGTGGTTCAAGCAAGGCCTCGCCGACCCCTCGCTCGCCCTGATCAAAGTCGAGGTCGCCGAAGCCGAGTATTGGGACGCCCCTCCCAGCCTTGCCGTCAAGCTCATGGGTCTCTTCAACATGCGCGACGAGAACGCGTCGAATCTGGGCGAGCACGGCAAGATCAATCTCATCTGATTGGCATCGCCGCGCCGCGCCGCTCCGACGACGTACTATTCAGTAGATGCTCGTTGCCGCCCTTCTTGTTTTGACCGCACCGCCTCCCGACTTTTCGCGGGTCCAGCTTCCAAAGGGCTGCGCCCAAATCGTCGCGGTAACAAGCGATTCTTGGCGCGCCCATCATGGTCAGCTTCAGACCTTCGAGCTCAAGGCGGGGAAGTGGACGGCGGCAGGGCTCGACACTCCCGTTGCGCTCGGGTCGACTGGCATGGGCTGGGGCCGCGGTGCACTTACACTGCCTCGCCGTCCGGGGCCGCACAAGGTCGAAGGCGATCGCCGGGCTCCCGCCGGGATTTTCTACTTCTCCGTCGCCTTCGGTGTCGATCTAAAGCCGGAGGGCATGAAATTCACCTACAAGCAGACCGACGACCGCGACTACTTCATCGACGACGTCGGCTCGAAGGACTACAACACCTGGCAGCGTATCCTCGAAGGCGACAACGATCCCAAGACGAAGTGGAACAGCTTCGAACCGATGAAGGTCGAAGACCACAAGTACGATCTCGGCCTAGTGGTGTCGCATAACATGGACCCCATCTTCGCGGGCCAAGGAAGCGCGATCTTTATCCATTGCTGGGCCGACCCGAACGACACAACCACCGGATGCACCTCATTGCCCAAAGACGGCGTCCTCGCCCTCCTCAGGTGGCTCGACCCGGCCAAGACGCCGGTGCTGGTCCAAATGCCAATGGCCGAGCTGATCCACCTTGCCGGCGGGTAGGTTCGCGAATTGGAGTGATGGAGCGGAGGAGTGCTGTCCCGTTCCACCTCTAGATACTCAATACTCAATACTCTTCCCAAATGCTGACCCCCGAACAAACCGACCCAATCCTCGCATCCCTCCAGTCGACCGACCTACGCGGCCCCGCGCTTCGCAAGCTAGCGATGCAACTCCTAAACGAGCTGCCAACCTACAACTGGAGTGGCATCTACCGACTTGAGGGCGACGCCCTCGTGCTCGACGAATACGTCGGCGCTACGACCGACCACACCCGAATTCAAGTCGGTGTCGGAGTCTGCGGAACCGCCGTTAAGGAGGACGCCAACCAGGTAATCGATGATGTGCGAGAACTGTCGAATTACCTTGCCTGCTCCATCCAAACCCGCTCGGAGATCGTGGTTTTGATTAGGCATGAAGGCGTTATCCTTGGCCAGATCGACATCGACGGCCACACCGTCGGCGCGTTCGATCAGACCGACGAAGCGTTCCTCGAACAAGTGGCCAACCACGTCGCCCTCCACTGGGCGTAGCCGGTAAGGTCGGTACACTCCGCGGGTGACGGAATTCGACGTGCTCGTGGTAGGAGCCGGACATGCCGGGATCGAGGCGGCGCTCGCCTCGGCGCGCATGGGCCTCCGCACCGCGTGCGTCACAATGCGGTTCGACCGCATCGGCCACCTCCCCTGCAACTGCTCAATCGGCGGGCCTGCCAAGGGCCACATCGCCCGCGAGGTCGACGCCCTCGGCGGACAGATGGGGGTAACGACCGACTTCACCCTCACCCACATCCGCCGCGTCGGCACCGGCAAGGGCCCGGCCGTCCAAACCCTCCGCGCCCATGTGTGCAAGACCATGTATCCCGAGTGGATGCAAAAGGTCATGTTTAGTCAGCCAAACCTGACGCTTATCGAGGGAACCGTTCTTCGGATCCTCGATCACGAAGGCCACGTCTCGGGCGTAGTCCTCCAAGACGCTGAACGGATCGGCTGCCGCTCGGTGATCCTCACCACCGGGACCTTCCTCAACGGCCTCTGTCACGAAGGACTCCAGAAGACGGTCGCGGCGCGCCACGGGGACCAGGCCGCGACCGACCTGGCGAATTGGATCCTCGACCTGGGCGTCCGCACCCGCAGGTTCAAGACGGGCACCACCCCGCGGATCGCCTTCTCCAGCATCGACCTCTCCAAGACCCCCGAACTTGAGAGCGAGTCGGACACCGGGGCAATGAGCTACCTCCACGATGCCCCCGTGCCGCAACGCGATCTCCTGGGCTGCTGGCAAACCCGAACAACGTTAGAAACGCATAGGATCATTCAAGATAACCTGCACCAAAGTGCAATGTACTCCGGGCAAATCGAAGGCGTAGGCCCGCGCTACTGCCCGAGCGTCGAGGACAAGGTCGTGCGTTTTGCCGACAAGGAATCCCACCCGATCTTCCTTGAGAAGGAAGAGTGGGATAGCGAGTCCGTGTACGTGCAGGGCGTCTCCACCAGCCTCCCCGCCGACGTGCAAATCGCGTTCCTCCGGACGATCCCCGGGCTTGAGGACGTGGAGATGCTCCGCCCGGGCTATGCGGTCGAATACGACATGGCCGATCCGCTCCAACTGACCCCGCACTTGATGTCCAAGCTAATGCCGGGTCTATTCCTTGCCGGCCAGATCAACGGAACCAGCGGCTATGAGGAGGCAGCGGGGCAGGGAATCGTGGCCGGAATCAACGCCGCCCGCCACGCCCGCGAAGAAGCCCCCGTAGACTTTCCACGACACAACTCCTTTATCGGAGTGATGGTCGACGACCTCGTCACCAAGGGCGTCGACGACCCGTACCGGATGCTCACCGCCCGCGCCGAGCACCGCCTGATCCTGCGCCACGACAACGCCGACACTCGACTCACCCCGCTTTCACGCGAGATCGGACTCTGCGACGACCGCCGATGGCAGCGGTTCGAAGCCAAGCACGCAGCAATCGAGAGTGGCATTGCCGAGCTCCACAGCCTCCATCTAACCCCGGCTCATACCGATAGAGCTGAGGAACTCGGCGAGGGCGCGATTCGCGACAAGACGTCGCTGTTCGACCTGATGAAACGACCGGAGATGAACCTGGAACGCCTCCAAGCCCTTACCGACCGGTGCGGGATGAGCCTACGTCTCCATGCGAGCCCGCCGGTTAGGGAAGCAATCGCCCTTAGCGCGATGTACGACGGCTACCTGAAGAAGCAGGAACGCGCGGTCGCTCACGCCCAAAAGCTCGAGGATCTCAAGATCCCCGCCTGGTTCGACGTTGCCGCCCTGCCGGGACTCAGCTACGAGAGCCGGGAGAAGCTGGGTCGAGTCAAGCCGACCACGGTGGGCCAAGCAAGCAGGGTTCCCGGCGTCCGACCGAGCGACATCGCGCTCCTGATCGGACACCTCCGGCAGACTCGGGCCCCCGTGCGAACCTCAACCTAGCCGCGCTTTCGTCGCCGGATGGCGAGCAAGCCAAGTCCAAGTGCCACCATCGTCGCGGGCTCCGGCACGGGAGACGCCGAGTAGCTCACGTAAACTCCACCGGTAAAGTCCTGCGTGAAAACCTCGAAGGAGTTTAGGACGGACAAATCCGCCCCGCTGAAGCTCTTGAGGTGAGGTCCACCGCCGGCTCCCGCGGCGGTGATGAGATCGGCCCGTCCATCGCCGTTGATATCGCCAGCTGCCACCCGAACGCCTCCAGTGAACGCGGGGTCGTATGCGAAGAACGACTGGAGGAGACTGAGATTGGCTCCGCTGTACACACGCACGGCAGGTCCGCCGCCCGAGTCGGCTCCGCAGATGGTGTCGGCACGACCATCACCGTCGACGTCACCCGCGGCGACGAAGATTCCGCCCGTAAACGTCCCGGCGAACGGCGTAAAGGATGCCTCAAGCGCACCGTTGGCGTCGAAAATCTTGATCGCGCCGCCGCCGCCCGCACCGGGAGCCGCAATGATATCCGCGACGCCGTCGCCATTCACATCACCGGTGGCGACACGCACGCCGCCCGAGAAACTCTGCGCGTCAGCGAAGAACGAGGATGTCTGAGCCAGAGTTGAGGCGTCGTACGCCGAGACGTGCGGACCTCCGCCCGCACCGGCGGACACGATGATTTGCCCGCAAAACTCATGGCCGAAGCCGCCAACCCAAATACTGAAAACGCGATCTTACGCATATGAACCTCCACGAACCCCAGGCAGCTTAGTGCAGTTCTGTTCACCGCGGCCCAGTGGTTATGCGGGCATCACGATTTTCAAGCAACTGAATGGCATTTTCACCCTTGCGGAAGGGCACAACGAAGCGAGGGCGAGCCCGACAAAAGGCTCGCCCTCGGACACCGCTCGCCAACTAGCGGGTCTTGAACGAGTTGAACATCCGGTTGCGGCTCGCAGGGAGATCGGCCGGATTGCGCGCCAAGGCAACGACACCGTAAAGGTGATTATTCGCGCAGAACACCCAAGCGGAACCGCGAGCGGCCCCTGTCGTGAAGACCGTCTCGTCGCCGCTATACCCGTGAAGCGAGAGCGGCTTCTTCGAAACCTGCGTTGCATTCGCGCTCTTCATGAATTGGGTCATGTAGCTGTCCCGCATCTGCTTGGCACTCGCCCCGGTCGTAAAGTTGGCGGGCACCGCCGTCGAGGACAGAATTGCGACACAGGAACCACCTTGGGCAGTGTAGACGTAGGTGGTGTACTCCTGACCCTGAACAGGAGCCTTCATCGACTGCTCGGCCGGCTTGGCCGGGAGGTCGACGGTGAATCCGCCATTGGAGCTGGAAAAGGACTTCCACTGGTCGGCGGCCGAGGCAAGGAGGGCCATCGAAACGACGGATAGGGCCAAGAGTGCGCGGCGGTTCATAACAATGATCATAACGCGCCCGCCCGGCGAAAAGATTGGCTAAATCTGTTTTTTCACAAGCCGGACGCGTTCGGCCAGCTCGCTGGTGAGAAGAGAATCGGGATCGACCGCCGCCTTGGCTTCGTGGAAGCGTGCGATGGCTGCCTCGCCGAGGTACTGCGCGACGTCGGAAGGGCGAAGGGTGCTGTCCTTGGCGAAGTAGAAACGCCCGCCCGCCGCGAGGACGATGTCGTTCATCCGATGGCACAGCGCCTGAACTTGGCTCCAGTTGCGGTCGGTCACCTTGAAGTCGAGGGCTAGGGAATAGCCATCGACCGAATGGCCGAAGAGAAACGGCAGATGATCGGGTCGATGCCGCTTCATCACCGCGAGAAAGGCCTCGCACTTCGCCTCGCGCTGCAGCCGAAGCTGCTCGGCGAATACACGTTCGGCGTGCTCGCGGGGGATGAAGGACTGGTACTGAATGAACCCGCCCGGGCGGTAAGCCCACCGCCAATTCGGCACGTAGTCGAGGAGGAATGAGAACGCGACGAGGCTCTGCTTTACCTGCTTTCCGTCTTCGAACCGGCTCATGAAGAACTTGACCGCATTCAGGAGTTTCATCCGGCCCCGAGTGTTGAGTAGGCGCAGGATGCGCCAGACCTGGGCCTTCGGAAAGAACCCCATGATCTTGCCCGGGAGGTCCTGGTGCTCGGCCTTTCGACTCTCCAAACCGCTCTCGGCGTACCACGCGGCGTGGAAGAGCCCGCGACCCTTGCCGAAAGCGTCCACCCAACTCACCATGTAGTCGGCGTCCTTCTCGTGTTTCTCGAAGGCGGAGAACTGTTCTTGCCAGTCTCCGCACCTCGCCGCAACGACGCGGACATCGCCGCCGGGGACCGGCTTGAGTTCGAGCCAGACCCGGGTGATCACCCCTAGGAGCCCGGCACCCGAAATGACCTGAGCGAAAAGATCGTCGGAAGGCGATAGGATCTTGACTTCGCCGGAAGGGAAGACGACCTCGATCTTACGAACATGCTCCCCAAGTGTCCCGACCGCGATGGCGTTCTTGCCGTGGATGTTCATCCCAAGCGCGCCAGCGAGGGTTGGGAACATCGTGCCGCTGACGACCGGTGGCCAGAACCCGTCCGGGAGGGTGCGCCGCCATACGTCCTCGATCGTGACGCCACCCTGGCACACCGCAATTCCCGAGTCGGGATCCCAACTCATGATCTCGCGCATCGCGCTGATGTCGAGCACGATCTGCTCCGGGGCAATCGAGGCGTCTCCATACGATCTGCCCGCTCCGCGCAGCACGACTTTCCGCCCTGTGTCGCGTGCAACTTGAAAGACCTCTTGGACCTCCTGAACGGTGGTCGGCTGATAGAGATAGCCGTCCGCCGAACTTCGCATGCCGAAACCCGTGATGCGTGCGATTCGGTCGGGGGGCAACATCATAGTTTCAGGCGTCTGAATATCCCGCTTGGGATCAGCCGGATGATCGCGAAGATCACCCGATGGGTGATCTTGAGATAGTGCTCACCGCTGCGGCCGCTCAGCCTGAGCGTCTTCGCCGCGGCGACCTTGACGGGCATCGCATTCTTCAGCCCGAGGTTCGCGGTCATCTCGGTCTCTACCGGTCCAGGCTTAACCGTAACCACTCGAACGCCCTTGGCCGACAAGCGGTTCCGAAGCGCCTCGACGTAGATCGCGAGCGCGCCCTTGCTTGCGTTGTAGACGGGCTGACCACGACGTCCGCGATCGCCGGCAACGCTGCCGAGGGCGAGGATGGTGCCGCTTCCTACCTTCTCAAACCGGATCGCCGCCTGATTGAGCCAGCCGATCCCGCCCAGGAAGTTGGTCAGCACCATGTCGCGGTCCTTGTCAAAGTTGTATTCGGAGGGTCCGACCTCCGGCATGATTCCGGACGCGTACACGACGAGATCCAAGCCGCCCAGTTTCTCCGTCGCGTCCTGAAAGGTCGCGGCGATGTCGCCGATATCGAGCACGTCGTGGGCGATCGGGAAGACCAAACCGGGGAACTCCGCAGCGAGTGCCTCAAGCCGGGGAAGTCGTCGGGCGACTGCCGCCACGCGGCAGCCGGACGCCGCGAGCAGACGGACAAGTTCGGCGCCGATGCCCGAGGATGCTCCGACCACGATCGCATGACGGTAAGTAGGCAAGCTCATCCTCCGACCACCGGGAACTGCAACCCGCTCATCGCGGCGGCGGCGGCGGCGATAAACAGGATCACGCTCAGCAAAATGTGCACATCCTTGAACAGCAAAGTCTCCGGTTCCTCACCCTCGTTCTGCGCGAACACCAGCCACAGGTACCGGCTGATGCCGTAGGCGACAAAGAGCGCGGTGATGACCAGGCCGGGGAACTTCTTCGCCGTCGGGCTCTCCAGGCAGTAGATGCCGTAGCAGAGGATCGCCGCCCCCGCGTAAACCATCACCATCGCGTCGAGGGCGGCCTTGGTATAGCCAGCAAGGCTCTCACGGGAAGCAGTGTCGGAGCCTTGGGAGACGTACTCCTGCCGTCGCTTGGCGAAGCCGAGCATGAGGGCAAGCGCACCCGTGCAGAACAGCAGCCAGCCCGAGATCGGGACCGACACCGCGGCCGCACCCAGGACCGCGCGAAGGACAAAGCCGACCGCGATGCAGAAGACGTCCGCAACCGGGATTCGCTTGAGGGCAATGTTGTACATCGCCTGGATCAGCAGGTAACCGACGACGACGGCGAGGCTTGTCCGATTGATGAGGGCGGCGATCCCGACTCCTGCGGCAAGCAGGACTAGCCCAAGACCCCAGGCGAGGCCCGTCCCAACCAGGCCAGTGGCGATTGGGCGGTTCTTCTTGCGCGGATGGGCCCGGTCTCGCTCGGCATCGGCGAGGTCGTTGAACACGTAGGTCGCCGAACTCGTCAGGCACATCGCTGCGAAGGCCATCAACGCGAGGGGAAGCAAGTGGGGATCACGCAGGTTCCCCGTGAAGAGCAACGCGGCGAACACGAGCAGGTTCTTGGCCCACTGCTTCGGTCGAAGCAGGCGCATGACCGCGGCCAGTCGATTGCCGCCGGTTATCTCGCTTGAGGTTGTCGCGTTTGCCACGTTCTATAAGGATCGGCGAATTCCGCCATCGCGCCCATTATGGGCAGGTTCTGCGAATGAGAAGCTGATGTCGTCCCGAAGAATGTCTGTGCCGTGGGGTCGGCTGGTGGGTTGCCGCGTGGCTGAGCATACAGTCGGCGACCACGGTTGGATCCTCGATGTCGCTAGGGCTAACTCGGAACGACAACTACATTTCTTGATTCCACCATCCGAAATCCCCAATTCCCAAAACCTAGATCGAAATCCGCAACCCGTCCCAAGCCAGCTCCACGCCTTCGGGCAAATGCGCGTTCGTGACATCGTGGTCATAGTCGTGGCTCAGGTGGGTCAAGAACGTGCGCCGAGGCTTTAGATCCGCGATCTTGGCCAAGGCTTCCTCAAGGTTCAGGTGATTGGGGTGCGCCTTCAGTCGAACGGCATCCAAAATCAACACGTCGAGGCCCTGCAGCAATGCATCCGCCTTCGGCGGGATTTCCTTCACGTCGGTCACGTAGGCGAAATCGTTGCACCGCAGCCCGATCACCGGCGTCGTCGGACCGTGCCAAACCTGAAAAGTCTGCACATCCATGCCCCCAACGGAAAGCACCGCTGGCACGTCGTAGAGGTCGAACTTCGGCACTTCCACGCCCGGCGGGAAGGGCTCGAACGCGTAAGGGAAGATGCGTCGGACGTCGGCCTGGTAACTCGGATACGTGTAGATCGGCATTGGCCGGTGCTGCAGGATGCAGAGCGACCGAAGGTCGTCCATCCCCATGATGTGGTCGGCGTGGGTGTGGGTGAGGAGCACAGCCTCAACGCTGAAGATTCCTTCCCGGGTCATCTGGAGCCTAAGCTCTGGAGAGCAATCCACGAGCAGGTTCCCGGTCGGGCCGAGCAAAGCGATCGAGCAACGCGTCCGGTGGTTCTTTGGGTGATCCAGGAACCCCGGAGGATAGTGGAAGCCGAGCATCGGGATGCCGTTACTGGTCCCCGATCCAAGGACGACGACGGTCGGCATCAGAGCTCGCCGGCGCGGCGCAAGACGTCGAGCGCAACGATGCTGCTCGGGACCTCGGAATACTGAGCGAGACGCTCAAGACAGCGCGCGAAGTTGCGCTCGCCCAGCTCATCATAGCCGGACATCCCTTGCCGGGCATCCGCGATGAGGCTGACCGCCTCCTCGTAAAATCGTGCGCGGTTCTGGGGCAAGGACTTGCCAGGAACGGCGGCAAACTTGCGCCCCAGCAGCTCGTAGGTGGCTTCCCAGTCGGACTTCGCGGCCATCGCCGCCCGCATCTTGGTCATCGCCTGGTCGTTCAGGCGCGCCTTCTCGATGTCGCGACGCTTTTCGATGTCCCAGTCGCCGATCTCGACGCCATCGATCACGCGCAGCGTGACTTGCTGGAGCGCAAGCCCCGTCATCGTGGTCTCGATCAGCCGCTTGGTCGCAGCTAGTTTAAGGTGACCACTCAGCTCGCCAAGCTCATGGGGAACGCCCACCACGAGCACCCCATTCTCCAACGCGATCGGCTTGGCGGCGTTCAGCGCGGTCCAGACACCGACACCGGTCACCCCCTCCTTGATCGTGGGGAGGGCCTCGTTCCAAATCTCGGCCAGTTCCGCCATATCGGGTCCATTATAGCGGCCTGAGTCAACCTAGGTTCTAGGTGCCGCGTTGATATAAGTCCAATAAGCCTCGTTGAACTTATCGTTCCCGGATCGCTCTGGCCCCGGGTCCCATGGTGGCGACGTATTGAGACAACCATTTCCCCTGCGTGGTCGCGTCGCCTCGGCTACCCTCTCCGCAATAGAAGTACGTTTCGCGCGCACACTCAAACTCGATCCGATTTTCCCGGGCGAGTTCGATCTTCACATAGAACCTTGTATCCGGCTCCTCCATCTCCCATTCCTCGATCAACAAACGGGCCGAACCATCGTAGGCCGAACGGGAGAGTATCTTGACGTCCTCGTAAACCTGCGCAGGGCCGTCGAAGGCGGTGTTGTTCTTCTGGATGCCCTGGTAGAGCGAAAAGCTCACCCAGGCGATGCCGCCGAGAATCGCCATGATGCCCAGCACGGTCGCAATCGCCCCCAAGAGGAGACCGAGGGCGGCGAGAACAAAGCCCCCAACGATGACGGCAACCCCGCCCCCGAGACCCATCGCAATCGCCTTTTCGGCGCGTTCTTCCTGATGTTGGTGCATCGTTACCTAAGACGAGGGTTCCGCTGAAAATGTCGGACCATTTTCGGCGGAATCGACTAGCTCAGGTTGCTGCGAGCGCCCGCACCGACGCCGGGCAGGATCACGTCGCCGACCGCATACGAGCGGCGAATATCCTGCAGCACAACCTTGACGCGATGGCCAAGGTAATCCGAGCCATCCATTAGCTCGATGAAGTAGCCGCCATCGGTCCAACCCACCGTCTTGTTGGCGGCCTCGAACGTCGAGCGACGCACGTTGCACTCCAGCACCTGCGCGCGGCGGTAGGCCATGTGCTTCCGGTCGAAGTCCTCGATCGTCCCCGACACGATGTCGTACTCCTCGTACTCCATGTCGAAGTTGGCGCGGATGTAGATGCCGCGGCGAAGCTGGTGCTCAAGCTCCTCCACGTTCTCACCATCAAGGCCAATCAAAGCCTCAACTACGGCGGGGTGACACTCGATCAGGAACGCGTTGCCCGCTTCCTGGCTCTTACGCCACATATCGCGCTCGATCCAGAGCGAAACCGTTTCCTTGCTCGGAATACGACCGATGCCTTCGCACATCGGGCAAGCTTCGGTGATCTCCTGAGTGACCGATTCGCCGGTCCGCTTGCGCGTGATCTCGACGAGGCCAAGCGAGGAAATCCGTCCGACACGAGTCCGGGCGCGATCGCGGGCCAGACAATCGGTGAAGGCGGTAAGCACCTTCTTCCTATCGGCCTCCGACTCCATATCAATGAAGTCGACCACGATGATGCCGCCCATGTCGCGGAGCCGAAGCTGGCGTACGACCTCGTCCACCGACTCCATGTTCGCCCGCAAGATCGTCTCGTTCAGCGAGGTCGAACCGACCTGCTTTCCGGTATTGATGTCGATCGCGGTCAAGGCTTCCATCTCGTCGATGACGAGGTAGGCACCCGTCTTCAGCCAAACCTTGTGCTGCAGGAGCCGCTCGAGGTCCGCTTCGATGTTGAAGAAGTCGAAGATCGGGACGTCCTTGTCGTACAACGTGATCTTGTCCCGCATGTCCGGGGCGACCGCGCTGGCGACCAGGTGCACCTTCTCGTACTCATCCGGATCGTCGATGACCATTCGGTCCATCGAGTCGCCGAACATGTCACGCACGGTACGGAATAACAAGGTCTGGTCCTTATGAACGCAGGCCGGGGCGCGCTGGCGTTTGGCATTGCGCGAAATCTCCACCCACTGCTGCTGCAGGAATTGGATGTCCGCGCGCAGTTCCTGCTCGGTCCGACCCTCGCACTCGGTGCGGAGAATCAGGCCAAAACCCTCGGGGGTAATACGATCGCCGAGTTTACGAAGGCGCTCACGCTCGGTTCGGTCCTCGATCTTGCGGCTCACGCCGACGTTGCTCGCTTCAGGCATCAGCACCACGTACCGGCCCGGCATCGCGATGCGGGTCGAAACGCGCGCACCCTTCGTACCGCGGGGTCCCTTGGTGACTTGCACCATGAGCTGTTGGCCCGGCTTGATCAATTCCTTGATCTTGCGGCGGCGGAGTTCGGAGCGCTTGATGCTCGCGGGGGAGTTGTCGCCAAACCCTTCGTCGGGAATGATGTCCCCGACGTACAGGAAGGCGTTCCGTTCAAGCCCGATGTCCACGAAGGCGGCATCCATTCCGGGGAGAACGTTTTGCACGATCCCCTTGAAAATAGAGCCGACGACGCGCTCCTCGCGCTCGACCCGGTACTCCATCAATTGCCCGTCCTCGAGCATGGCGATCCGGGTTTCTCGGTTCGATACGTTGACGATAATCTCGGTCTTAGGCGTTCCGTTGTTGCGGGTGCCTTCAGCCGAGCTGGAATTCGTTTCGGAGCGGCGAGTTCGTGGCCGGCGTCCGTTCTTAGCTTCTCTCATTGCAGTTCAGCGGTCAGTCGTGTGATTGTACCGAAGTTCCCCCTTCCTCTTGCGGCGATGTTTGTGCGCCGGAGGAGGAAGGGGCCAGGGGATGGAGGTTCCGCCGACTCAGACTCGGACTCCGACAGCGACTACAATCCAGACCATGTTCTCCAAGTCGGCCAAGTTCTATGACGCCCAATACTTCTGGAAGAGGTATGCCGAAGAAAGCGAGCAACTCACCAAGCTGATCCGCCGTCACATCCCGGACGCCCAAACCCTTCTTGACGTCGCCTGCGGCACCGGAGCGCATATCAAATACCTCCTCGAATACGGATTCGAGGTCGAGGGACTCGATCTCGATGAAGAGCTCCTCAGGATCGCCAAGGAGAAAAACCCGGGCACCGTGCTTCACCGCGCCGACATGCACGACTTCGACCTCGGCAAGACTTTCGATGTCGTGACCTCCATGTTCAGCGCGATCGGCTATGCCGACGGAATCGACGGTCTTAACCGTACGATGCGTACGATCGCCAGGCATATGCGCCCCGGAGGACTCGCGGTCATCGAGCCCTGGTTCACCCCCGACCAATTCCGCCCAGGCACAACCCATGCCCTGTTCGTCGATCAACCCGACATCAAGCTCGCCCGAATGAATGTCAGTCGCGTGGAAGGGAACACCTCCGTTCTTGACTTCCGGTTCATGGTCGCCAAAGACGGCCAGATCGACACCTTCGAGGAGGTTCACCGGCTCAATTTGTTCACCGAAGACGAGTACCGTGCAGCCTTCATTCAAGCTGGGCTCACCGTCGATCTCGACCCCGAGGGTCTGATCGGCCGCGGGCTTTACATCGGGAGGAAGACCTAAGTCCATGACCATCATCCGCCCCGCCACCGACGCCGACCTCTCAGCGATCGCCGAAGTCTTCATCGAGACCCGGACGCGCTGCCTCCCCTACCTGAACTGGGAGTACTCGCAAGAGGTCATGGAGGGGGTCTTCGCCAAGCAGATCGCCCACACTCCGTTCTGGGTCGCCCTCGCGGATCGCCAAGTCGTCGGGTTCGCCAGTGCGACCCTGGATGAGATCGAGCACCTCTACGTCCTCCCCGAATTCCACGGCCAGGGAATCGGCAAGGCGCTCCTTGATCAATGCCTGTCGAACGCAGGTAGAGAAGTTCGGCTCTGGGCATTTCAGGCCAACCATCAGGCTCGCCACTTCTATGAAAAGCATGGTTTCGTCGCCGAATTCGAGACCGACGGGCAGGAGAACATGGAGAAAACCCCCGACGCCCGTTACGTCCTCCGGCGGTAGGATACGGCCGTGCTTCACGTCCTTCGGCCCGATCGATCCACCCTCCACGGGCATTTCTCCCGAGACCTCGCGCCGGTGCTCGAGATCGATCCCGGCGATACGGTTCGCTTCCAGTGCCTCGACGCAGCATGGGGCATGGAGCCGCACAACGGCAAGAACATGGACCGCCGGTTCTTCCCTGACCGGGACCCCGTCCTCGACACCGGCCACGCCCTGACCGGCCCTGTCTTCGTGAGGGGGGCCAAACCCGGCATGACCCTGGCGGTTCGGGTGGACGCCCTCGAAGTCGGCGACTGGGGCTGGACCTTCGCCGGAGGCTGGAAATGCGATTGGAACGAGATTCTCGGCATGACCGAGGACGGCGTCTTCCAAACCTGGACCTTCGATCGCGCCACCAACACCGCCCGGAATCAGCTCGGCTTCCGAGTCAACCTCCGCCCTTTCATGGGTGTCATGGGAATGCCCGCGGACGTTGAGGGCACCCAATCCACCATCCCGCCCCGGCGGACGGGAGGCAATATCGACTGCAAAGAGCTCGTCGTCGGCAGCACGCTCTACCTCCCGATCGAGGTCGAAGGCGGCCTCTTTTGCACCGGGGACGGCCACGGCGCTCAGGGTGACGGGGAAGTCTCGGTCACCGCGATCGAGGTCCCGATGGAGCGTTGCGAACTCACGTTCTCGTTGCGGGAAGACATGCCCATCTCCGCTCCGATCGCCGACACGCCCGCGGGCTGGGTGACGATGGGTTTCCACGAGGACTTGAACCAAGCCACCGTCCTGGCTCTGAATTCGATGCTGGAACTCATGCAGCGTCAGCACAACCTATCCAAACCCGACGCCCTCGCCCTCGCCAGCGTCTGCGTCGACATGCACATCACCCAAGTCGTAAACCAAGTCCGCGGAGTCCACGCAATCCTGCCGCACGGCGCGTTCCAGCGGCCCTAATTTGGGAGTGCACGAGCGACCCACCCTCCGAACCACCGAACGTCCAAACCCCCGAACGAGAGTGGTGGGCGAGGCTCCGTCCGAGTCGGTCCCAACCCGTAAGAGCCAACAACCGAAAAGTCCCCTCCCTCGCCCCGGGGGAGGGCTAGGGTGGAGGCAAGCCCGCAAGAACTTCGAAAATGCGCCATTCTGGATTCAAGACTTCACACAAATAGCCTTGAACCGAAAACGCAAATGTTAGTCCCTCTGCTCGCGATCCTCGCCGCGACAAGGCCCGATTCAGGACCGAGGATCAACGCGGTCGTAGAGGTCTACCGGCAAGGCATATCCCGCCTCCACTACGCCAAAGGACATCTCCGCACCGAACGCATCGACAAGGACGAGGACGCCTACCTCAGGTCCTTCCCGGACCGCGTCTATGCGATCTCTGACCGCAAGGGTGTAACTGTCTTCCAAGGCAATCGAAGAACGCCCGTGCTTCACTTGAAGGGAGGAGAAATCCTCATCGGTTGGAGCCACCGCCAACCCATCGTGAGCGACAAAAACAGACGCCCTCGGCTCGGTGCGAAACCCATGCCAACGAACTTCGTCGGAGCGGAGGAAATCCGCGACCTCCCCGACGGCGGCTGGATGGTTAAGAAGTTTTATGAGAAGGGTGGTACCACCTACGCCTCCTTCGCGAGCAGCACCGGCCGCATCGGTAGGGCCTGCCTAAAGATCAAAGGCATTCAGCCAGACTCCCGGGCTTGTGGTCATGGGATCGCCATCTTTGCGGAGTCCACAAGAGATGCCGAGAACTGGACAGATCTGTGGTGGGTGGACCGGAATGGAGACCGGACCAAGCGGCTGACTCGTCTCCGCGGGCGGAATTGGCAGTTCATCGAGTCAGCAAGAGAGCCCGAGGAACTGTTGTTTCAGGGAGGTGGGGGCAGCGACGTTGAACAGAACCGTTTCGAATACTTTTCGGTGTACCGTCTAACCACTAAAGGGCGGTTGGAGGTTCTCGTGTCGATACGCGGAGACATGACCTACTACGGCTTCGACCAGACGGGTAAGTGGATGATTGCCTCACGCGGTCAAGGCTGGGAAAAGGGCATCTACGATCTCGTCGCGATCAACATGAAGACACGACAAGAGCAGGTGATTCTTGACTCGGTTACCTTCTGCCATCTAATCGACAACCCACCCGACAAACCGAAACGTTAGACAATCAGAAAAATGAACACCGCAAGCCTTGTGCTGGTGCTGTTGGGCCACTCGGCCGGATGGAACGCGACCTATTTTCCGAACGTCCAGCTCCATCGCGGTAGCCCACGGGTCACTATCCAAGTCGCGTGGCTCCAACCGGCCACGGGCCGCGCTAGCGACACGTCAATGCCCGCGATGGTCTCCATCTTCGAGAACCACAGGCTCGCTTCGTCAACCAAGATCGGAAGTGTGCCCTGGTTTTGGCCTCCTGAAAAGGGAGCCTCTCATGGGGAAGGGCCTGAATTCTCCACCGACCCAGAGTCTGGTGAGGGAATACTTGTCCTTCCGATGATGGGGACTCGAAAGGACGGTAGCGGACCGGTGATCACCACGGCCGTCTACATCTTCAAATCCAACTCCCCAAGGCGCGCCCTTTTCGGCTTCGGGATCTATGCCGACGAGAAGAACCCCGGCGAATTCAGGGAGAGCATGAACGCCAGCGAAGTGGGCTTCGCGGCGCCGAAGGGCCACTATCCTGATCCCAAAGTCATCCGCAAGCTCAAATTCAGCGCCAAGACACGGACCTTCTTGCCCACCCGGTGGGTGGAAACTCCGTTCGAGCCGACGAGCTTGGTGTTGCGCGGCAAGTCCGGCATGCACTCGTATCTCATACGCCTCCGAAGTCGTAATTTTCAACTCGGACACCGACACGTGAGCGCCTTCAATAATCACCTGCACGTCGGTGGCCTGGTGGCTTACGGCAACGATATGGTGACTCCCGGAGAACTGAAGGGACAAGACATGCGCACTCTTTTCATGTCCGAGTTGACCTCGTTCCGCGCCTGGATTGATGGCAAAGAGATTTCGATCCCAACGAGCCTCTGGAAGACCTGCTTCGACCTCCACTGGGGTCGAACCGATCACACTCGAGTCACAATCCATGGGCAAGATATGCGCTTGAGCCTCTATGGATCAGACGGTGGCGGCTCCTACGGGGTCTGCTGGAGGCTCCGTGCTAACGGCAAGTCAACACGAAGGATCGAATACCTCGACTGATGTGGGAGTGCGCGAGCTTGCTCGCGCTTTGCATTCGGTCGAGCTTGCTGGACCCAACTGAGGTGAGTTGCCAAACGATGACCGATCGCCGCTCAGTCAGTCTCGAAATGGACCCCACTCACGCCCGAAGTCGATACGGCGCTACCTGAAAGTCGCAATCCTGGGGCCGGTAGAGGAGCGGATGGTTGTAGTCCCCACGCTTGATCCAACGTAACCGCTGCTCAACCTCTTTCAAGACTCCGGCGGCTCTCCCGAGAAGTCCCCAATCTGGAGCACTCCACCTCGGATCGTTTACGTCCCGAGCTTTCGCCTTCTCTGCCATCGCGCGGCGGCAGCAGATCGCCGCACGTTCCCAAGCGACCCGTGCCTCCGTCCATCGCCCGGCGTTGCCATAGGCCGACGCAAGTTCGCACCAACTCGCCAGATCGAGCGGCTCGTACTTCAAACGCGCTCGACAATCCTCGATCTCCCGCGTCCGGTGTTCGGGATGGCGAGGGGAGGCGAACACAAACTTGCCGCCGCGCCATTCGTAGGTGTCTCGCCACCAGACCTTCCAGGTCATAAAGGTCTCGAAGCACAGCCGTCCCGCGGCGTCGTTAAACGCCAAGGGCATCCCCACCGAGAGGAAGCGATGCTCGTGTTTGAGCCCTTGGGGGGTGATTCGAAAGATGTCGGCTTGCCCCTCAGGGGCATCGGCCCCGCGTGGGAGGCACTCAAAGACCAAGCCGTCCTGACCGCGCGCCAGCGGCATAGCGGCAAGTACGGCCCATCCAAAGTCGCGCGCATCAAGGCGAATCAAGAACCGGTCCGAACGATTGACCGACCGAATCTCCGCCCGAACCCAGTCTTTGAGCCGCCACCTTCGATCGTCCTCGGACTCGTGACGCGGCGCGGGCTTGTGCGCGGTGCACAAGCCCACCCACCCGACTCCGCGCAGCTTCACCACGCTCATCACTGTGAGACCATGGGTAAGGCGACTCTGCAATTTGCGCCGCGCCTCCTCCGCCTGGATCGCGAGATCGCGCTCCTTTGGCGCCGCACCGCCAAACGCCTTCGCCGCCTCTGAGTAACGGGAGAGAGTTATCAGGCAACGCCCGCGTCGTATCTCAACTTCGGGCTTGATTCCGTATTTACGCTCGATCTGGACATAGGCGTCCAGCGCCCCGGCCGCATCGAACATCGGCGTCCGAGCTCGTCCATCGAGCGCAAGTATGTGGTCCGCCCAGGCGAGGGCCTGTTCATAGGTTGATTGGGGTGGTCCGGGCAACGGAAGCATGGAATCGATTCCATCTTACGTCCCCGAACCGAAAAATCGTCATCCTGGAGCGAAGCGCCGAGCCTAAGCGAAGGCTGCGCAGTCGAAGGATCTCAGACCCACCTCCACATCGGAATTAGGGTCTGTCAACGAGTGGTTGACGAAATCGAGAGCACGAGTCTCCTATATGGGAGTGCGCCGAGCTTGCTCGCGCTTTGCCTTCCGTCGAGCTTGCTCGACTAGGGGGCTCACACTCTCCCAGAATCCCAACGTGGGTAAGCATCACAGAACCCAAGAATGCACAGATTTAGGTTCAAAACCGGACAAATTTGTGCGCAAAATCTGCACGGTGATCACGAATCACGAATCACGAATCACGAATCACGAATCACGAATCACGAATCACGAATTAGACCTGCCAAACAAAAAGGTAGGCCCGCCTCCCCAAAAAGGGCGGCGGGCCAGCTAGGACCGACCAGCAATCACAGATCAGCGGATGCGATCGGCGATGGCGCGGCGGATCATCGTGTCGGCGATGTCATCGCCACTCGGGTTGTACGTTCCAGCATCGATTCGGGCTTTGAGATCCGCGACCATTTCCTCGCGGTCGGTCATCGCCATCACATCGGCTTTCACCGAGCGAATCAAGTCCTGGTCGGCCTGAGGGTCGTAAACCTCGGCGCCGAATTCTACGACGGCCTCGACTTCGGTCGAGGGGGTGCTAAGCAGCTTCTTTACTTCGTTGTCTGAAATTCGCATGGTCAATCTCCAGCCATATTCCAGACAGGTAACCCGGCTTTCTCAAAGCTCTTGCAAGCTCGAGACCCTTAGGCTTTGCGTGGCTAGAGTCGCCTCTACCGTGCCTTTTTCTGTCCAACCTTTCGGTCTTGATCTATTAGCGGTCGCTCCCGCCTCGATCTTTAGGGCCGTCCCGAAAAAACTTCAACTATTTTGTGAGGTTTTTTCAGACCGACTCAAAGAGCCGCTTCGCGTCCTCAAGAGCCATCGGATATTCCGTCTCCCAGTTCGCCCAATCACATTCTAGGCTAATCCGCCCGTCATATCCAACCTCGTACAATCTTTGGGCAAAACCGCGCATCCCGGGGTCCTCCGACACCGGCCAAGTTCTCGCGAAATTGCTGATGTGAATGTGGGCGGGCGCGACGGGAATCTCCTCCCGCCAGAACGCTTTGGAGGGCGCTCCCTCCTGACCCGACCGGTGGGGCCAATCGCGGAGGAGGTGATGCGAGTCGGCGGTAAACGCCACCCCGCGCTCGGCCAACCGCCGGGCCAGATCGCCCATTGAGTTGCCAACGTTGGTCTCTTCGCGCTTCAAAGACTCGGGTGCCACCACGATCCCGTACTTCCGGGCGACCTCGCCAACGACGCCCGCGGCATCGGCAAAGCCCTCCTGGGCGGCTTCGAACTCAAGCTCCGACCGCCGCGCCGCGCCCGAACCGATCACCATGACCGAGATCCCGGCCTTCGCCGCGCGAGGCACCACGAGCTCAGCGTACGCCCGGACCTCGGGCGTCGCGCCCGACAAACGAAGCGGACCCGAGACGAACAAGTTCGTCGCCTCCGCCCGCATCGCCCGAATCGCCTCCGCCGCAAGGGGAGCTTCGGCAAAGATCTTTCCAGCCGCGAGCTCGGTGTACTCGAACCCGACCGACAAGGCATGGGCCACCTGTTCCGACTGACAGCAGATACCGAATCGCATGGCTGATTATGCGCCCGCAGAAGCGGCTAAAATCGAATCACCAGATTCGAGAGGAGGCACCGATGCCCAGATACGTTCGATTAGGCCAGCTACCCAAGAAGCACCACATCCAGTTTCGCAAGCCCGACGGGGGGCTCTACACCGAGCAGTTGATCTCAACGTTCGGGTTTTCCGGTCCGATGTCAACCACGTATCACATCAACCATCCGACCGAAGTCTCCGGCTTCGAAGACCGCGGCCCGCTTGAGATCGAGTACCTCGCCGAAGAGCCGCTGCGCCATCGCCACCTACGAACCAGCGCCCTGGCCGCCAAGGGCAATGCGATCTCGGGACGCGTGCTGATGATGGGAAACCAGGACTGCGAATGGCATCAGCTCAACGTCGCCGAGCAGATGGATACCTATTTCAAGAACGCGGACGGCGATGAGATCCTGTTCATCCACGACGGGGAAGGGATGTTCGAGTCGATGTTTGGCCTCATCGACTTCCACCCGGGCGACTACATCGTCATCCCGCGCGGCACGATTTGGAAGATCACTTTCAACTCGCTGCCCGTCCGGATGCTCACCGTCGTCAGCTACGGCCCGGTCGAGATTCCGAAGCGCTACCGCAACGACTACGGCCAGCTCCTGGAGGACGCGCCGTACAAGGAGCGCGACTTCCGCCCGCCGCATGAGCTCAAAACCTACACCGACCGTACCGAGACTCAGGTGCTGATCCGCGCCCGCAAGCGGCTCACGATGTACACGTACCCCTACAACCCGCTCGATGTGATCGGGTGGGACGGCTATGTCTTCCCGTACGCGTTCTCGATCCACGACTTCCAGCCCATCACCGGCAAGCTTCACCTCCCGCCGCCCATCCACCAGACCTTCCAGGCGCACGGTTTTGTGGTCTGCTCGTTCTGTCCGCGGATGCTCGATTACCATCCCGAGGCGATCGTGATTCCGTACAACCACTCAAACGTCGATTCCGACGAGGTGCTGTACTACTGCAACGACAAGTTCGGCTCCCGTCGTGGCATCGAGGAAGGCTCGATCACCCTCCACCCGCTCGGCATCCCCCACGGCCCGCAGCCGGGCGCGACCGAGGCCTCGATCGGCGCGACTAAGACCGAGGAATTGGCGGTGATGGTCGACAGCTTCCACCCGTTCAAGCTCACCAAGCACGCGCTCGGGATCGAGGACCCGACCTACTGGGAGAGTTGGAAGACCGGCACGCCGCCCGTTCAAGCTCCGCAAGGGACAACCCAGACCACCGGGGACTAGCGGACATTCCGCCCGAATCTGACGCCGTAGGCGGATGGTCGTCGTAGAAACAGCCGATGACCATCCGCATTGCCCACGACTTCACCTGCCCGTGGTGTTGGGTCGGGTTGTTCCAAGCCGGGCGGCTCCAGGAAGAGTACGGAGTCGAAATCGAGTGGATTGGCTGCGAACTGATGCCCGAAGAGCTTTCCTGGGGCGAGCCGACGATCAAGATTCCTGATCCGGCCAACAAGCCCAAGATTCTCAGTCGATTTGAGTTTCTCAATTACATTGAGGGAATCGAAATCCCGGTCATCCAGAAACCGCCCCGAATGCGGACGCACCACGCTCACTTGGCGGTCGAAGTCGCGAAGCAGCACGGCGTCGCCGACTCGTTCGTCGAGGCGGTCTACCGAGCCTACTGGGAGGATGGGAGGGCGATCAACGAAATCGACGTGCTCGTTGAACTTGCTGATGGCAGACTCCCTTCCGAAGTGGATCTGCGCGCGTCCATCAACGCCGAAGATGGGGCGGCAAACATCGTTCACTTCGACCAGCCTGCTTACGATGAAGGCATCTACAATGTCCCGACGTTCTTCATCGGCGAAGAACGGCTTGCCGAACAGCCTTATGGCGCGATCCACGCGGCAATGGAGCGACTGTTGGCCGGTGCACCAAACTAGCCCTCAGCTATTCTAGGGGTGGACTTCGGTTTCGACAGAAGTCGCCCCGCTTCTCATGCTCTACTCCGACCTTGCGTTTCCGAGCCCACCGCCGAGCCGTCCGCTGGTGTACGCCAACATGGTGGCTACGATCGATGGCCGGACGGTTCTGGGTGAGCGAGGGGAAGACGTCGTCGGTCTCGGATCGAGAGCCGACCAGGAAGTCATGGATGTGCTCGAACGTGCCGCGGATGCGATCATCCTCGGGGCGGCGAGCGTTCGGGCAAATCCGAAAAGTTGGAACCCCCATTGCCCCATCCGAATCGCCGTGTCCAGTACCGGGGACTTGCCCTGGGACACCGCCTTTCTGGCCGAGGGTCGCGCATTTCTTGCCTGTCCGCGCGGGAAAAACCCGAGGGTGCCCGATGCAGTCACGGTTCTGGAGTTTGGAGAAGCGCGCGTGGACGTGGTCGGTTTGCTAGCTCATTTGCGCCAGGAGCTAGAGATCGAGCGGTTGCACTCCCTCGGCGGGAGCTCGTTGAACGGCGAACTCATCGCCGCCGACGCTCTGGACGAGCTGTTCCTCACCATCGCGCCCAAGGTCAAGCTCGGCTTCGACATCCCGACCTACGCGATTGGAGAGCCGTTGCCGCGGAATGCGCTCAAGCAGTTCTCCTTGGTTGAGCATCACGTGGTGGGCGACGAGGTCTTTCTTCGCTATCGCCGGGAGGGACTTTGAAGCCGGTGAGGGCCCTTCGGCGACCGCTTGCGCCGTACACCTATCTGCTTCGGAACGCGGCAAAGACCGTACCGTTGGTGAGCGTGATCGTGCTCGCCGTGTTGCTCATCACCGGCATTGTCGCCCTGCTGAATTCCATCCCACTGTCGATCAAGACGATCTACCTTTACAGCCGCGAGAGCCTGGGCATCACACCGCGCGGCGACCCGAATTTGACTCCAGAACTGATCGACCAGGTGCGGGAGGGTTCTCCCGTGCCGATCGAGCGGGTGATGACTTGTCGGGCGAGTAGCGGGACCGTTCGCAGCATTGTCGGCAAATGGCCATTCGTGGTCTTGGGCCTGACCCAGGACGACATCCGGTACTACCTTCGGCGTCAAGGAGTTACTCAGATCGAGGGGCGTTTGCCCATCGCCGGAGCGCCGGAGGGGATCATCAGCGAGCCAGTGGCGAAGAACCTAGGCTTGCAACTTGGCAGCGCCATGGTCGGCCCGGCGAACGCGGATAACTACTCGCCGAAGCCGGTGAAGGTGGTCGGCATCGCGCATTCTGACCGCTGGATCATGCTCGACACCATCGAATACCAGCGGAAGAACCATTTCCCCCCGGTGGATATCGCCATGGTTTTTGCGGAAAACCTACATGACCAGGAACTGCTGGACCGGTGGGCGGAGAAGCATTTCAAAGGACAACGGGCGCAGGTGTTTGCCTACCATATCCTGGAGAAAGATACAAACGAGAACTTCGCGACCTTATACAAAATCCTCAACGTGGTGATCGGCACGCTGGTGCTCGTGATCACCCTGATGATGGGTTTGTTGATCAATATCTACCAGTCGCAGCGCTTGGTGGAATTTGGGCTGCTCCAGGCGATCGGGCACACCAAGCGCCAGCTCATTCAGCGGGTCGTTTCGGAGAGCATCATGGTCGTGGTGCTCGGCTGGCTGCTCGGCATCTTCATCGCGTACTTGCTGCTGCTGCTCGTGAAGGCGCGGCTGATGGAGCCGAACGCGTGGGCGCTGAACGCGTTCGATGCGAAGGCGTTTGCGTACACTCTCCCGGCGCCGTTGGCGATCTTGGGCGTGGCCATCCTCACTGTTTTCTTGCGCTTCCGAAAGTTTGACCCGGTCGGCGTGGTCGAGCGGAGGCTCGTTTGATCGAGGCCCGCGACGCGTCGCTGGTTTATTCCGACCACGGGCGGGACGTGTTTGCGTGCCGTGACGTCTCGGTCAAGATCGGCGACGGCGAGTTCGTCGGCATCCTCGGCCCCTCGGGCTCGGGCAAGTCGTCGCTGCTGTACCTACTGAGCGGCCTCAAGACTCCCACCCAGGGCGACATCCTGTACCGCGAGCGGAGCCTGCCGCGCATGTCGGACGAGGAGCGCAGCCGTCTGCGGCTGAAAGAGTTCGGTTTCGTGTTCCAGCAAGCGTTCCTGCTCGGCTACCTCACCGTCCTCGAAAACGTGATGGTCGCGTTCGAGGGGACGCCGCCAAGGGATGAGGCGGTGTCGCTTCTGGAGACGCTCGGCCTCGGCGACAAGCTCCAGCGCAAGCCTCACGAGCTCAGCGGCGGCGAGCGTCAGAGGGTCTGCGTGGCGCGGTCACTGCTCGGCGGGCCGAGCGTGATCTTCGCAGACGAGCCGACGGCGGCGCTCGATCACAAGAACGGCGAAGCCGTCGTGGACCTCCTGAATCACCATCGAGGCAAAGGCTCGCTCGTGATGGTCACCCACGACGAGACGATGCTCCGCGAGGCGGACCGGATCGTGCGTCTCGTCGACGGCGTTGTCGAAGGCGATGTAGAAGCCTTAACGCGCTCCTGAGGGGGGCTGCGTTTCCCGCCAAGGTGGGAATTCCCGCATATATCGGAGCGTTTACTGGGTTATTTCGTACTAGTTTGATCTTCGAGGTCTTTCACCTTTGGGGTCCGCGTCGTCATCACATAGTCGCTGGCTCACTTCGTCCTGCAGTTCGCGATTGTTTGTGTTTACTTGTTCTCGGGAGGCGGCGAATTCAACCGACATTTTCGGAGACACAGGAAAACCTGCGCTACTATTGGGCCGCTGGCCGTTCAGGTCTGGGGTGGCGATTGGCCCCTCTGGCTTGGACTTGAGTTGGTTCCAAGGCTACAGCCGATCGCGGGTGCGTCGGAGCACGGCTTGCCGGGGGGTGGTTCCGGCCGACAGTCAATTCCAGGTCCGGACAAACCGTGGCACCCAACCCGTTCATTCCCGCTCCGCTAGTCTTCGGGCGGCGGGACGTATCCGGGGAGTAGGCGCTTGCCGTTGTATAGCGGGATCCATACCTCGGTCCTTCCGGTGGGAGTCGCGACGGGGATCACGAGATTCAGGACTAGTCGCGCGGGGCCGATTCGGGTGGATTCGATCTTCTTCCAGAGCGCGGCTTCGGTTCTATAGGGTGTCGCCGCTACGGAGCCTCGTTCGTTTGCCTCGAACTAAACCCGAAACGACCGTACGATGAAGCTGCTTGGTCCATGAAGGCGCGCTTGAGGGCGGGGTTCATGGAGTCAAGCCCGGGTCGGTCTCCCGGTTTGAAATCGCCAAAGACGTCGGCATGATCGTTGAGAAGCTGATCCAAGAACGCTTGCGCCGCCGCATCCGGTGCGGACCAACGGTCCGTCACCTGCTGGTTAAGGATTTGCAGCGCTGTCGCCGCGTGCTCGGTCTGCCACCGAAGACCCTTCGACCAGTGGCAAGTCACGACGATCGGAAGGGCATCCTCCGAGGTCGTCTTTGGCTTATCTGAATCGGGGGCCGTGCCGGGGGGTTTGACTTCCACCGGATGCAAATCGTGCGGCTCGATTCGGATCGTCCCCTTCTTTCCATCGCGTTCGAAGTCAGGGAGACCATGGGAACAAGCGAGAGACCAAAGTCCGGCGAACTGGTCTGCGAAAACCCAGAAGAAAGCACCGGATTCTGCTGAATCGACTTCCGGAAACTTGCCTGACCTTTCGCGTCGAGGTTCGACATTCGGATTTCCGGGTGCTTGGGATCAAGCGCGTCAGCAATTGAGGCCGTTCGAGTGGCAATTGCGAGCGATAATCAATCATGAAGTCGCACAGGCCCCGGATATGGGGATGGATTGCGTTGTTTACCTGCGTGGGGTCCTGCGCGATTCCCTGGTCCTGCATAAACTTAATCGGTCTACCTATGATGGAGAGACAACAAATGAGTCCCGTACAGGGTTGGGTGTCTGTGGGGATTATGGTCGCTTCGTTCACCTTGGCTGTCGTGCTGTGGAGGCGCATACGATAGACCGTCGCGGCCAAATCCTAATTAGGACACTACCCACGCGGGAAATTCGTTGACAAGGCAGGTTCAAAGGGGTATAGTTCCAACCTGCGTCACGGGGGACCGTGGTGGCTATCGGGCTGCATGCGGCCCATAGGAGAGATCCAACGTCGAGATGAAACCGGGAACCGTAAAATCAAGCAAGGGAACTCTGACCTTGAACTTTTCGGCTGCCGATGTTTATCTGGACGCTTTCCCATCGTCGGGTTTCTCGCGCAAGGGCATACATGCTTGCGTCTGCGCACGGTGTTTCTTGAGGTCTATGTGATTGGCAAACCCCTTTATCCTTGTTAGCTCCGCCGCTCTGGCGGCTCTCGCCCTGCCTCAGCCCAACCGTTGGGCTTGGCTCAAACGATTGTTTACGCGTAAGCCGATGGAGGCGAGTGCGCCGGTTATCGTGCGTGAGGAAGGCTGGATCTTCATTCGCAGCGACGACACGACTGTTTTCAACGAGTGGCTCGGCAAGGATGAGATGGGTTTCCCATTTAATCCGGGCGAAGAGTCGTCGCTTGGTTCGCACCTTCTGATCGAGCTGTTCGGCTGTGAAGGCTCGCTGCTTGAGGCGGAGAGCACGGTCGGCGATGCGATGCTGGAAGCCGCGCGCGTCAGCAAGGCGACGGTGGTCGAGCAGTCGTTCCACGAGTTCAAGCCGTACGGCGTTTCGGGCGCGGTGATCATTCAGGAGTCGCACTACACGATTCACACCTGGCCGGAGCACGGCTATGCGGCAGTGGATCTGTTCTACTGCGGCGGCACGATCAAGGTTCACAAGGCGGTTGACATTCTGCAGGAGCGGTTCCGCCCGACGAGGATCAAGTTCCTCGTGGTCCGGCGCGGGCTGCGCAGCGAAGTCGAGCGGTAGGAATCGGGTTTGGGTTTCGGGTTTCGGAAGAGGAGCGACCTTTGGGTCGCTCCTCTTTTTTCATCGTTATTCGCGATTCGTTATTGGCGATTGGTGAGTTGGAGCAGGAAGTCCTCACGAAAAACGAATAACGAATTACAAATCCCGATTCCCAATTTAAGTAGAAAAAGCTATACTATTCCCGCAGCAATGACCCTGGCGCACCTTAGTGACACGCACCTTGGATTCCGAGCCTATGGCCGGACGACGCCGCAGGGCTTTAACGTCCGCGAGTTGGATGTCATGGAGACGTTCCGGACGTGCCTGCGCGATATCGGCAAACGCGATCCCGACATCGTGATCCACGCTGGCGATCTCTTCCACGTCGTGCGCCCGAGCAACGAGACGATCGTCCAGACCCACCGCGCGCTGGCCGACTTCCAGCGGATGCGAAAAGGGAAGCCGTTCGTTCTGATCGGCGGGAACCACGACACGCCGCGGACCGCCGAGGCGGGGAATATTCTCAAGCTGTTCTCGACGATCGAGGGGCTGTTCGTCGCCCCCGCCGAGTTCCAGATTCTCGACCTGCCCGCGCTGAACCTCGAGGTCCATTGCGTGCCGAGCCCGTCGCTACGCAAGAAGGATTACGGCGACCTTCGCCCCTCGGGCAATCGGCCGTATTCGATCCTGAGCGTGCATGGGATGGCGAAGGAGTCGCTGCCCGATCACTCGGATTTCGAGGTCAGCGAGTTGCATCCCGACCGCTGGACCTACGTCGCGCTGGGCGACTACCACGTCCACCAGAAGTTCGGCCGAAACGCTTGTTACCCGGGCTCAATCGACTTCACCTCGACGAACATCTGGGAAGAGACGGTGCATGACAAGGGTTGGGTTTGGTACGACACGGAGAAGGCAAAGATCGAATTCATGTCGTGCGCCACTCGCAAGATCATCGACTTGCCAAAGATCGACGCTGACGGGATGGACGGGGACGCGATCGGCGAGGCGATGGTGCTGCACGCGGGCTGGGACGAGATCGACCTCCCGATCGTGCGCCAGGTGGTTTTCAACGTTCACCCCGACGTCCGCTCGACGATCCCCCAGCCGGTGGTGCGCGAGCTGACCCGCCGGACGCTGGCCTACCGGCTCGATTTCCGGCTGATGTCGACCTACCAGGGCGGTGCGGCGCGGATGTCGGGCGAGTCGCTGGAGGCGAGTTGGCACGCTCACATCGCTCAGGCCAACCTTGCCGCGGGGGTGGATCGGGCGCGGGTCGCGGCGCTCGGGCAGGAACTCCTTGAGGAGGTGCGCGACAATGAAACTGCGGCGGCTTCGGCTTGAGAATTTCCGGCAGCACGTCGACTCGCTGATCCGTTTCGAGGACGGCATGACGGCGATCGTCGGTCCGAACGGCAGCGGCAAATCGACGGTGCTGGAGGCGATCACGTTCGCGCTTTACGGGCAGCAGCGGAGTAACAAGGACACGATCCGCTTCTACTGGTCAGAGAATCGCAAGCGCGCGCGGGTCGAACTGGAGTTCGAACTCGATGGGAAGCGGTATCTGCTGGAGCGGAGCGAGGCGGAGGCCAGCCTTTCGCACCTAGATGGAAAGGAGCGGCATGAGCTTTCCCGGGGTCTGAGGGAGGTCACGCTGGCCTCGGAGAAGCTGTTGTCGCTCAGCTATGAGCAGTTTAAGAACTCGTTCTGCGCGGAGCAGAAGGGATTGGCGTTCCTGGAGTTCAAGTCGATGGGAGCGCGGCAAGACGAGATCGCGCGGATGCTCGGCTTCGACCGTCTGAAGGGCGCGGCATTGATTGCAAAGGAGCGGGCCAAGAGCCTGCGCGACAAGGTTTCGGGACTGCAGATGGGGACGGGGAACGAGGAAGAGCTGATCCGCCACGTCGCGGAGGCAAAGACTCGGGTCGAGGTCGCGACCGACGAAGCGGCGAAGGCGTCGGTGCAGAAGGACAGCCTTGAGAAGCGCTTCAAGCCGGCTCAGGACTTGAGCGAGAAGGCGACGAACTATCTCGATATCCTCGGCCGTGAAACCGCCCTGTTCGAGCAGGCAAAAGCGTTTAGGCAGGCGGTGAACGTGGCGGAAACCGAGGCGGTGGCGGCCAAGGGCGACGCTCAGGTGTTGGCACTCCTGATTCCGAAGGAGCAGGAGTACCAGGCGGCGGAGACGAAGTTGGCGGAGTTAGCCGTTGCCCGCGAGGCGCACCAGGGTCGGATTGAACTGCGCACCCAGATCGACCATCTGCAAAAG
The DNA here is from genome assembly GCA_038216655.1 of Fimbriimonadales bacterium. Lineage (GTDB taxonomy): Bacteria > Armatimonadota > Fimbriimonadia > Fimbriimonadales > Fimbriimonadaceae > JAFDWR01. Next base: position 22,059 of record JBBQPZ010000004.1, on the reverse strand, counting down.
GAGTTGATTAAGGCCAAGGCCAGCCTCGCCGCGCTCAAGCCGGTCGATGCGTCGGAGACGGGTCTGGCTGAAGCGGAGAAGGCGCTCGCGGAGCGGAAGCGGGAGCTTGAGGAAGCCGAACGCGCGTGGCGTGCGGACCTTCAGGATCGGCAGAGCACGCTTGATCGGTGCGAGGAACGTCTGCGCGCGGCGACTCAGCTGGTGGCGGAAGCCGAGAAGGCGATTGAGCTGGGCGTGTGCTCGGAATGCGGGCAGAGCACGATCGAGGTCGGGACCAAGCGTTTGACCCAGCGTCAGTCTGACTTGGCCGAGCGGGGGAATGAGCGGGAGGCGGCGAGGGCGACCCACGCCCTCCTCACCGAGCGTCCGAAGGAGCTTGCCAAGCTCCTAGCGGCTTTGGAGCAAGCGCAGAGGGCCTTGGCCGAGACCCAGAACGCCTCGGCAGAGGCGGCGCGGGCGAACCAGGAGCGGGCGCGGGAGCAGGCTCGGGTGGACGATTTGGAGCGGGATCTTGCGAAGTTGAATTCGCTGCTTCCCACCGATGCCGCGCCGTTCAACGCCGACGAATTCACGCGAGCCCAGGCTCTGGTGAACGCGCGTAAGGTCGACCATGAGACGTTCCTGCGGCTCTCCGGCTCGGACAAGCGTCTCGCGCTTTCGGAGTCGCGGGCCGAGGAAACGCGGAAGATCATGGCCGAGGCGAAGGCCCTTTACACTGAGCTGAAGGTGGAGCGCCAGGCGCTCGGCTTCGCTTCGGAGGGCGCGGCGCGGGAGGCGATTATGGCGTTCCAGGAGCTGCATACCGAGCGTCAGGTTGCCGACAAGGTTCTGCTGGGGGCGAGCCAGCTCACGCAGGCATACCAGCAAAACCTGACTGCGGCCGAGACGAAGCTCGCCGAGTATCGTGGGCGGGCGGACGAGATCAAGCGGAGCAAGGCGGAGGGCGCGATGTACGAGCTCACCGCCAAGGAACTGCTGCAACTCCGAGAGAGGCTGAATCGAAGCATCCGTCCGGACCTCGAGGCTCGGGCGTCGGACAATCTTAATCTGCTCACCAACGGTCGGTATCCGGTTGTGACCCTGGATGAGAACTTCAACCCGACGGTGATCGAGGACGAGATCGCCAAGCCGGTGATCTCGGGCGGGGAAGAGGACGTGGTGGCTTTGGCGCTACGGCTGGCACTCAGTGAGCTCATCCAAGAACGACAGGGGCGACCGATGTCGCTGCTGATTCTCGACGAGGTCTTTGGTTCGCTTGATGCGGATCGACGGCAGGCGGTCCTTGAGAGGCTGGCGGCGATCAAGACGCGTTTCGAACAGATTCTCGTGATCTCGCATATTGAGGAAATCAACCAGGTTGCGGATCAATGTTTGTACGTAACCCGGGACTCGCGGTCGCGGGCCTGCGAGGTCACCGATGCTCCGCGCGAGTTTGCTTCGACGCTGTTCTAAGCCAGTTGGCCCATTGCCTGGGGGCTGGGCACCCTATAATCCAGGGACATGGAACCTGTGCGCTATCGACCGGGCGAAGCGATCCGCTGGCTGGAGACGGGGGCGGATGCTGCCCGAAGCTCGGCCAAGGCCAAGACCAAGAAACTGGGCGAGACCGATCCCGAGGGAAGCGCGTTCAAGCGCGTTCAGGCCGGGTTCAAAACCGCGGCGGGCGCGGCGATCGACATGGGCCGCGGCGCTTGGGCTGATTTGCTGGCGCAACGTGCAGGGGCTAGTGAGTTTGTGTTTCTTGAGAAGCAAATTGACGTGGTTACCGGCAACTCTATCCGAACGATCCCTTATACAAGCGTGCAGTCAATCCGGCAGAAGGGCGATCGGATGGCGCTCACCTTGGAGAAGGGTTCGCTCGTGGTCAAGCCGTATGCCTACGTGGTGGCGGGGAAGTTGAAGGTGCCGATCGGTTGGACAAGGAACGAGATCGAGGTTCCGTACGAGCTGATGCTGGAAGAACTCGCGGCGCGTTGCGGAGTTGAGGTGCAGAAGGATTCTTGAGGCTTTGCGTTCGAAATAGTTCGCGGGTGCGGGTGTTTGGTTGGAGATTGTCATCCCGAAGGATGTCTGTGCCGAGGGATCTGACACTATTCGCCGAGTGTCAGTACACGCAGTCGGTGATTCCGGTCAGATTCCTCGATGTCGCTAGGGCTCGCTCGGAATGACAATTCCAAATCAACCTTCACTTCCATCACGAGCGGTACATCACAGCTTCGTCAAGCCCTCCTCCTTCAAAAACTTCGAGAGATTATTCAGCTTTCCCCTAATGTGCCTTACTAGAACGGCCACTATAACTGCTGGGTCTCATGGGATATGAGCCCCGCGAAGGGAGCCGCAATGCCGTTTATCATCGGAGGGGTCACCGCAATCGTTGCTTTGGCCGCCGGGATTATCGGTCAAGTGGATCCGGTTGCCTCGCTGTGGAGGGCATTGCTGGCATTTGTGCTTGGATATGTCTTTACCGCGGTATGGTACGCCTTCTTCGGGGGAATCGGCGCACGCGTCGGGCACCTGTCGATCGAGGGCGCGACCAACACGAAGGATGAGGGAGCCTGAGCAACGAGGGTAGGAGTTTTAGCGATATGCCGCTGTCACCGGAACATCTTAAGAAGGCCTGGCTTGATTTCAAGGTTTATAAGAACCCCGACGCACGCGTCGAACTTATCAACCATTATTCGTACTTGGTGAAGATCACCGCCGGTCGCTTGGTGACCAGCCTTCCGGGCGGACTCGACCGCGAAGACCTTGTGGGATCGGGCGTCATCGGCCTGATCAAGAGCGTCGACCAATTCGACCCAACCCGAGACGTCAAGTTTGAAACTTACGCCATCGCCCTCATCCGAGGCGCGATTCTGGAGATGCTCCGCGACGAGGACTGGGTTCCCCGCTCGATCCGCGAGAAGCTCAAAGCACTCGACCGCGCCATGATGGCCCTCGAAACCGCCAACGGCCACCCCGCGAACGAACGGGAAGTCGCCGAATACATGGGAATCTCCGTAGGCGAAGTGAGCGAGCTGATGGTCCGCATGGGCCGCACCAACGTTTACAGTCTCGACGACATCCTTGGAACCAGCGACAGCGACGACCACATTCACTTTGTCGAGCTGATCGTCGATGAGAACTCCAATACCGGCGGCGAAATCGAGGGCCGCGAAATCCGCAGAATTTTGGCCGCGGGCGTTGATCGCCTCCCCGAGCGCGAGCGACTCGTCGTCGCCCTCTACTATTTCGAAGGTCTGACCTTTAAGGAAATCGGCAAGGTGCTCGGCGTGAGCGAATCGCGCGTGTACCAACTCCACACTCAAGCGATGACGCGGTTGCGCGCGTTCATGAAACAGGAGGGCGGAGTCCAAGTCCGCTAGTCGAATGGCATCCGTCGACCGCGTTCACGCCGTGAACCCGGGGGGGCTCTCCGTGGCCCTGCCCCCCGTCCGTGTGACTCCGGACCAGGATAAGCACCACCATCATCATCAGGAAAAGCCTGAGGAACATGTGGACAGCCTCGAATTGCACGAGGAAACGGTGGATCCCGAGATCACGCCCAATTTGACCCTCGTTCGATATGATGGTCTTGACCTCAGCGCCTAGCGGTACGCGGCGCGGGGCGCTATTTGCGCCTGGGGTGGCGAAGACGTGGCACGATTCTTGATCCCCTAGCGTTGAAAGGCTAGGCCGGACGAGGGAATCATCTCCTCGCTGGTATGATCCTGCCAGAATATTTACCGGGGAAATGAGACTTTGAACAAACGGATTTTTTACATTAGCTTGCCGATCGCTGCCTTGGCCATTGTTGGCTGTGGTGGTTCCAAGGGTGGCGGCTCCATCGTCGCGACGGTCGGGCCGGACCAGATCACCAAGGACGACCTGTATCGCGCGATGGAGTTCAAGACCAGCGCCACGGTCATCGTCGATCCGCAGCGTCTGCAGACGACGGGAAGCGCGGTACCGGTTCAGCCGTTGACAGCGAACATCACCGACGGCACCATCGGGTTCCAAACGCTCAAAGAGCTGGTCAACCAAAAAGTGATCATGCAGGTCGCCGAGGAGCAGGGGGTCGCTCCGACCAAGGATGAAATTCAACAGGAGATCACCAACCGGGATAAGGAGCAACCAGGCTTCCTGAAGGACCTTGGATCGAAGGGAATTTCGCTCGACTACGTCCGCAACACCTTCGCGATCCAATTGGTGCAGTACAAGCTCATCACCAAGGGCATCAAGATCTCCGACAAGGAGATCGACGACTACATCAAGGAGGACAAGACCAAGCCTGACATGCAGCGTAATTCTCTGCTGTACGTTCCCGAGCGAGTCGCCCTCCAGTACATTGTTGCGAAAGATAAGAAGGATCGCGACACCATCGATGCGGAACTTACGAGCGGAAAGTCGTTCGAGGTCGTCGCGAGACTGTATTCCGCAGATCAGACGGCGATGGGCGTCGGTTATCGACTCCTCGCCAACGGTTCGGATGTCACCGGCGCTTACCCTCCGAAGATCCAGGACATCATCAAGACCATGGGGGAGGGCGGAAAGAGCTCAACCTGGTACCCCCAGGGAGCGGGGTTCGTGAAGTTCTTCCTGGAGCGTAAGATCCCGTCTCAGGAGAAAACGGCGGACGCGGATGTTCGTCGGCAGATCTCTCGCGGGCTGGCGATGCAGCAGGGTTCCAAGGCCATTGACCTTGAGAAGCAGTTGCTTGCGAAGCTGAAGAGCGCGAAGATCGTCGTAACCGACGAGGCGTTCAAGGCGGCTTGGGACGCTTACGACAAGCAGCTCAAGACTCAGTCGGCACCAGCTCCTACGTCCAGCGCGGCTCCGACCGCGACCCCTTCGGCAACGCCGTCGGCGACCCCTCCCGCCGCGCCCGGCAAGTAACCGAACGCGGAAACAGCGGAAGCGGGTGGAGCCATTTGACTCCGCCCGCTTTTTCTTATCGCGCGATTTGGGGAGGTCGGAACAGCCAGTGGATGAAGAGTCCAGTGCCGGCGATCGCCCCGATGAAGGAAACGTAGAGCGCGATGCCACCGAGCGTCGCGCCGATCGCCGCCGCTCCGACGATGAGCGCGGCCACCGCCGCCGCCGCCATGACGAGCTTGCCGATGAATCGGGGGCGGATGTCAAGGCTGCGGGCCAAGGTAATCACATACGCCTCGTTGCACTTTACGCAGACGATCACGTCGAGGGAGTTCACTGTCCCGCAGTGCGGGCAGGCGACCGGGCGCGCGATTTTCGGGTTGGCGACGGTGAGCTTCATCCATCGCTTCATCTCGTACTCCTCGCTGCGGAACTGATCCCGGAATGAGCGGTTCGAGACCTGGTCGACTTGGCCACTAAGCGCGTCAAGGGTCTTCTTAGAGAGCCCGATCGCGTGGCCGGTCATTCCGTGAGCATGGAGCCGACGCGCGACTTCGAAGATCGCGGAGACGTTGTCGGGACGGGCGATGAGGTTCGCATAGGCCTTCTCCAGTTGTTCGGTGTCGATGGACCGCATCTCCGCCTCTTCCAATTGGGTCGATGCGTAGGGGAACAGGGCCATCACGGTGAGCACGGTGACGAGAATGACCGCGGGAATGATCGGGTTGATCGGCTTGACCGACATAAGCAGAAGTCCGATCGAGACTCCCATGGCGGTCATCCCGGGAATCAGCGGGATGTCCCCGTCAATCGTCTTGTAGAGACAAAGGAGAAACGCGATCCCCATTACGACGCACGAGATTACGGTGATAAGCAGCCCGGCGATTCCGTCCATTGCATTCATGAGTTTGTGTTCCGAGGGCGCGCCCGACCCATCTTAAAGTTTTCTTTCCGGTGCCGCAAGTTGCAGACGTCATAATTCCAGAGGTGGCGATACCACCGAAACGTTCATGGCCCTTGAAACTCCCCTTTCTTCTCCCGTCGATCCTTCCCAGCGGACGGTAATCCGCGTCGGAATGCTCGGCTTCGGTACCGTCGGTAGTGGTGCCTACCGGATGCTGCAGGATAACTGCGACGCGATCACCCAGAAGATCGGGATGCCGTTCGAGGTCGTACGCATCGGGATCAAGGACGAGTCCAAATCTCGGGATTTGCCGTCGAGCCTCTTCACCACCGACCTTGACTCGATCGTGGAAGACCCCACGATCGATGTCGTGCTTGAACTGATCGGGGGCGTCGACCCGGCTGCTCGTCTCGTTGAGCGGGCGCTGGTGCTTGGAAAGTCCGTGATCACTGCCAACAAGGAGCTGATGGCCAAGCAGGGCTCCCGGCTCGTTCACCTCGCGAAGGCAAACGGTCTCGACCTGCACTACGAGGCCGCGGTCGGCGGGGGAATCCCGCTGGTCCAACCCCTGAAGCATCAACTCGCGGGCAATGACGTGCTTCAGATGATGGGGATCTTGAATGGCACGACGAACTACATCCTCACCCAGATGGCTGAGGGTGATGCCGACTTCGAGCCAGCTTTGAAGGAAGCTCAGGACAAGGGTTACGCCGAGACGGACCCGACGAATGACGTCGACGGTTACGACACCGCCTATAAGATCGCCGTCCTGGCTTCGATCGCGTTCGGTAAGCAGGTGCCGTTCGAAGGCGTCTACCGCCAGGGGATCCGTCACGTCACCAAGATCGACATGCACTACGCCGACATGCTCGGCTATAAGATCAAGCTACTCGGCATCGTCGAGCCAGTCGGTGAGGATCGGGTGCTCATCCGGGTCCATCCGACGCTCATTCCCAAGGCCCACCCGCTTGCGAGCGTCAACGGTGTATTCAATGCCCTCTGGCTCCACGGCGACTTCGTGGGTGAACTAATGTTCTCTGGCCGGGGTGCCGGGGCCGACCCGACCGCGAGCGCGGTAGTCGGCGATCTGATCGACGTCGGACGCAACCTCAACGCGTCGGGGCGGGGAAGCGCGATTCCTTACGATGTCGGAATGCAGACCGCCGACATCGAGACACTGGAGACCAGCTACTACGTGCGGGTTGTGGTGAAAGACCGGCCGATGGTACTCAGCGTGATCGCGACGATCTTCGGCGAGCGCGCAGTTTCGCTCTCCGCGATGGAAATGCGCGTGCTCGATCCCGAAAGGAATCTCGGCGAGATCGTCTTCCTAACCCACCGATGCCTGGAGAAGAACTTCCTCGACTCGATCCGCGAGATCGAGAAGCACGATGTGATCGAGACCATCGGAGTCTGGCTTCGCGTAGAGGATCCTAGAGGCTAAGAAGTATGCGACTCGCCTGCGTTCAAACCAACGTCGTCTTTAACGACCCCGAAGCCAACCTACGCAACGCCCTCGTGCACCTGGAGGCACTTGCCGCCGGGCATGTAGAGCTTGTCGTGTTTCCCGAGGCCTATCTCACCGGCTACTGCGTGAGCACGCGGGAGGCTGCGTGCGCCATCGCCCTTGACCCCCATTCTCCGGTCCTGGACGCCCTGCAGGAGGCCGCGGACCGCCTTGGCGTGCATATCGTGGTCGGCTACGCCGAGGCGCTGGCTGAGGGGATTTCCAACACGGCGTCGCTCTTTGCCCCCAACGAGCCGCGCCGCTTCTACCGCAAGACGCACCTGCCGGAGCTTGGGCTGGATCACTTCGTGACCCCGGGGACCGAGCTGGAGGTCTTCGATACCGCGCTGGGCAAGATCGGCATCCTGATCTGTTTCGATTTGCGGGCTCCCGAGGGCGCGCGCGTTCTTGCGCTGAAGGGTGCCGAGCTCATTGTGCTTCCAACTAACTGGCCGAACGGGGCGCAGGTGAGCGCAGACTTGCTCGCGCCTGCACGGGCGGTCGAGAACCGGGTCTTCCTCGCGTCATGCGACCGTACCGGCGACGAGAACGGATTTCACTTCATCGGACTGAGCAAGATCATCGACCCTTCGGGCAAGATCCTCGCCCATGCTGGAGAGGGCGAGGCGGTGCTCGTCGCGGATATCGATATGGAGTCGGCGCGGGTTAAGCGGATCGTTACGATCCCCGGCAAGCACGAGACGACGGTATTTGAGTCGCGTCGGCCCGAGCTGTACGGCACAATTTCGGAATAGTCTGAGTCTGAGTCTGAGTCTGAGTCTGAGTCTGAGCCTGAGTTGGTTGGAGTTTTTGTCATTCCGAGCGAGCCCTGGCGACATCGAGGCCTGACAGGAAGTAACGATTGCTTATACAAACACTCGGCGACTACAGGCAGATCCCTCGGCACAAACATCCTTCGGGATGACAATCACTCAGACTCAGACTCCGACTACTTAAGCCAGTGCATCAGCATCGAGGCGAGCCACAGGAACACCGCGAAGCCGATGACGTCTTGGAACGCGGTTTCGAATGGCCCCGCCGACGCTGCCGGGTCGAAGCCGGCTCGTTTGGAGAGCATCGGCACGACCGTGCCAAGGAACCCTGCCGTGAGCATCGAACAGGTCATAGCGCCGCCGATCACCACGCCAAACGACGCTTTGCCGGACCAACCTACGGCGACGAGGCCGAGCACGATGCCGCAGACTGTCGCCATGATGAGCGAGGCCGTCAGCTCCTTGCTCACTGCCCGCGCCCAGCGGTTCATTTTCACGTGACCGGTATCCAGCCCGCGAACTACGATCGCGGCGGCCTGAAGCCCGACATTGCCTGAAATCGCGGAGATGACGGGCATGAACGAGGCGAGCAATACCACCTCCTTCAGCACGTTGGCGAAGTGGGCGATGACCACGCCCGCGAACAACTCGATCCCCATCGTGCCCAGCAGCCAGGGCAGTCTAAGTCGCGCGACTTGCAGGGGGCTACGACGATCCATCTCTTCCGCGTCCGAGCCGACGAGTTTGAGGTAGTCCTCATTGAACTCCTCGATCAAGACGTCGATCATGTCATCAACGGTGACGATCCCCACCATGTAGCCTCGGTGGTCAAGGATGGGGAGCGCGTAGAGATCGTATTTGGCGATCTCTCGAGCGGCTTCACTTTGGTCTGCATCGACGGTGCAGGTAACCGGCTCATCGACCATGATTTCCCGCATCATTTGGCGCGGGTTGGCAAGGATGAGGTCACGAAGGGAAAGGACCCCGAGCAGGGGACCTTCCACCGATGGGTCGGCCTGAACGTAGATGTCGGTCAGGGTTTCGATCTCAGATGCTGAGGCACGGATTCGCATCAGCGTCTGGCTCACGGTGGAGTCCGGCGAGACTGACAGGAAGGCATCGGTCATCAAGCGACCGGCGGTGCCGTCGGGATACGCGAGGGCATCTCGGACCTCATCCGCATCCTCGGGCGAGCGCCGGGCGAGGTGTCCGAGCATCTCCTCCGCCTGCTCTGGAGATGCTTCTTCAACGACGTCGACGACGTCGTCGACTTCCATGAGTTCGAGGAGCTCCGCGATGCGGAGCGGGGGCGCGTTATCGAGTAGGTAGCGCACGAGGTCCGGTTCGAGTTCGCTGAGCAGGTCGGAAGCCCGCTCGTTGTCGAGCCAGTTGAATATCGCGAGGCCTTCGGGAGGCGCAAGATTGCGCATCGCCTCGGCGAGGTCGGCAATATGGAGCCTAGCAAGGGCGGCGGTCAGCGCCGCTCCCCCACCTTGTGCATATGGTTGGCGTAGCGCGACACGAAGTCGCTCGCCAACATCGAGGCGGATTTCTGCCGTCATCGGAACCTCCTCTTGCGGGCCCAGGCCCTGGTCTTGGGCCAACGGAGGTACGTGCGCCAGGTGTGAGCCCGGCGCATCGACTTACTTACAGAGTCGAAGCGGAGGGTCGACGCACGGTGGCGAACCCCCGATGACTAGCCATACGGTGACTGCCATCGGTAGACATTGTTTTGTGAGTGCGAAGACCGCCGAGCAGTGATGCTGTCGGCCCGAACGCGTAAGAAAGATTACCCTTCTTGGTTCGGAGGTTCGGAGGTTCGGGGGCTTGGGTGTGTGGATTTGTAGGGTCGTTCCAAGAATCAAGTTCGAAACCTTCAGCGCCCGAACGCCCAAACGATCCGCCTCCCCAAACTTTCAAGAAATTTCAGGTAAAAAAATGTGGGAACGTTGAAAGGAGAGCAAAGCACGTTCCCACAAGGCTTCCACCAAGACCTCGCACTTCATCAAGCGATTTCTCGCCGCGAGCACTTCGGCCCCTTGGTTTGTTAGATTAAGTTTTACGTCGAATACAGATAAACAACCAGCATCCTTGTTGCGGTGTTCGACGCAAGAAGGCTAGTACTTGTCCCAAACCTAAGAAAACCACCCCATTCCGGCACCGAATTTGTCTTACTGCTGTTGGGGTGAAGGAGCGGATGCGCTTGCGAGCCCCTCGCGGTATAATCCGCCCGACTTTATCTCCCCAGGAGGTGTGCAGCCTTTGGCCGCCGCCATCGAAACCCGGAATCTTACAAAAACTTATCGTTCACGTCTGCACGGAAAGGTAAACGTAGTCGATGACCTTAACCTCGAAGTCGAGGAAGGGGAAATCTTCGGTTTTCTCGGGCCTAACGGCGCGGGAAAGACGACGACGATCAAGATGCTCCTTGGCATCATCTATCCGACTTCCGGCGAGGGCTATGTCCTCGGTCGCGAAATCGGAGACATGGATGTTCACAAGGTCATTTCCTACCTACCGGAGCGGCCGTACTACTACGAGCACATGACCGGAATGGAGATCCTCCGTTTCTACGGGTCTCTCTTCCATATCCGCGACGATGCCAAGTTCGAGGCTCTGCTCGAAAAGGTGAACCTCGCCGGAGACAAGAGCAAGACGATCTCGCAATACTCGAAGGGTATGCAGCAGCGTATCGGTCTGGCCCAAAGCCTGATCAACGATCCGAAGCTGTTGTTCCTCGACGAGCCGACCGGTGGTCTCGACCCGATCGCGCACACCGAGATTCGCGACTTGATCCTCCAGTTCCGGGACGAGGGCCGAACGGTCTTCATTTCCAGTCACGAGTTGAGCGAAGTCGAGCGCATCTGCGATCGCGTCGCCATCATCGATAAGGGCAAGATTAAGTCGCAAGGGCGCCTCGAGGACTTGCTCAAGGGAGGTCGCGTCGAAGTCATCGCCGATGGCCTGACTCGCGAGTTTGCCGACACGGTCAAGATCCCCGAAGCCATCACTTCGTTCCACGGCGATCGACTCATCGTCGATATGTCGGAAGAGCACGATTTGAACGCGCTGCTCGACTCCGTTCGATCCTCGAAGGGAAGTATCGTCAGTGTCGTCCCGCGCCGCCGCCGGTTGGAAGACCTCTTCATTGAGACCGTCAGCAAGAAGGAGCCTGCCAAGTGAACGCCGTTTATGCCATCGCGACCACGACCGTAGGCGAAGCGATTCGCCGACGTGTTTTGCTCGTCATCCTCATGATCGGGGTGCTGCTCCTTAGCATCGTCCCGTCCCTCAGTGTGCTGTCGGCTCGATCCGAGACGAGCACGATGATCTCGACGATGTTCTTTGTGCTCCGCTTCACGAGCGCGCTCATTGCCATCATCCTGACCGTCTACATGATCCCGAACGAGATCGAGCGACGAACGATCTACACGATCTTGTGCAAGCCGGTCCAACGCTGGCAGTTCTTGGTCGGCAAGTTCTTCGGCGCGGTTCTCGCTCTCGCGATGATGATCGGCCTCATGTCGGTCGTCATGATCGCGTTGTTCTACGTGTTCCGCCATCCGGGCATGGACAAGCTGTTCGAGCTTGGTCGGCAGTCGCTCCTCTACTTTGTGGAGATGAGCCTGCTCGCGTCCGTCGCGATCTTCTTCTCGACGTTCACGACGCCTCTGGTGAACTTCTTCATCTCGATCGGCCTCTGGCTCGTCGGCACCGTGTTGAACCCTCTGTACGACACGATCTCCGCCAACAACCAGAATCCAGTGATGCAGAAGGTTGCCCAGTTCGTGACCACGTTGCTCCCGAACTTCGCGAACTACGACACGAAGAATCCGATCATTAACCCGGGAACGGTCATCCGCAACGAGACGGTTTATTACTTACAGATCACCGGCTACGGGATTCTGTACATGACGATCCTTCTCATCGCCGGCATTCTCATCTTCGATCGAAGAGAGGTCTAACGGATGAAACGAAACCAGAAGCTTATTGCCGCGATGCTGGTCCTTGGGATCGCCCAGGGCATCTTGCACGCCGGCTTCATCTTTCCGCGTTGGCGGAAGGATTACTCGCCGGGTCACGGCAACGTGATCAGCCAGCTTGCGCCGGATCAGATATTTCTGTCGCTGTTTGGCTTCCGAGAGTTCCTCGCGGGCATCCTCTGGGTGCGTGCGGATGGATTCTTCGACGACGGCAACTACGACGCGGTGCTTCCCATCATCCGGTTGTGTACGATTCTCGATCCCAAGCAGATCGACATTTACGCGACGGGAATGTGGCACATCGGCTACAACTTCACCGACGAGGAGCAGCGCTCTGACCGCCGGTACATTCCTTCTGCGCTTGCGCTTGGAAAGGAAGGCGCCCTTCAGAACCCGAACACCTACGAGATGTTCTTCGAGACGGGTTGGATGTGGTACCACAAGGTTCAGGACGACTTCCCGAAGGCGGTCAAGTGGTTCGAGGAAGCTCACAAGCGGGACGACATCCAGCCGGCTCGCCGGAACCTGTTGATCTGGGCCTACCAGCGCAACGGTCAAATCGACAAGTCACTCGAGCTCCTTTATAAGCTCTCGGATGAGGCGGAAGACCGTTGGCAGCAGAGTCGAGAATTCCAGAACCACCAGAACCGCGACACCATCGTGGGGAACCTCGATACCGCCCTGGTTCGCATGGGTCAGCGTGGCTGGTTCGCGCAGAACACCGAAAAGGGCAAGGCCGAGAACTGGTATGCGACCGGTAACTACGACACGAAGCCTCCCTTTGACGTGGGCTTCAGCGTCAAGGCGTCGGTAGTTGAACCGAAGGTTCTCCGCTTCGAAGGAACTTGGAACGTGCTGCCCGTCGGCACCCGCATCCGAATCATTCTGCGGGACAAGGACTTCCCGCACGCCGTGCCGGGTGGAATGCAGTGGGACCTTGAGGATTCGATCAACCTCGATCCTCCTCGCGACACAACATTCATGCAGGACGAGCTGTTCGTCCGCAACCGCCGGTTCAATAAGAAGGTCGACATGAGTCGGGACCCGACAATGTATCCCTTCACGAAGAAGGACTACGTTCTCGAGTTTTACTACTCGGCGCGGGTTGCTCCGCCTCACATCCAGGACAAGTTCGGGTGGAACGGGGAAGGCATGACCGATGCCAACTTCTTGAACACCTCAGTTCGTCCGGGAGAGAGGGTTGTGTTCGCGACGTTAGAGATCTCACGAGATCAGATCCTGCGTATGGGTGACTGGGCGGACGGCGTCAAGATGCCCGTGGTCAAGACGGCGAACTACCGCGAGATCGGAAAGGGCAACCAAGTCACCGATGATGTTCTCATCGACGTACCGGCTCTCCGCGGCGGCGGTAAGTAAGGTACAACGAAGGCCGAGCGCCCTAGGCGGGCCGCCCTGAGGCGGCCCGCCGGGAACGGCGCGGCAGCAGGCTGGTGAACCCCGTCAGGCGCGGAAGCGAGCAGCGGTAAATCGGTTCTCTGTGCGATGCATGTTTCCCGGCGCTCGACTTCGCGACAACTCCCCATCGAAGACCGTGGCCTACCTCTCGCTCTACCGCAAATATCGGAGCCAGACCTTTGGCGACCTCATCGGGCAAGAGCACGTCATCCGGACGCTGCAAAACGGCATCTCCACCGGCCGTATCGCTCACGCCTACCTCTTCACCGGCCCCCGCGGCACGGGTAAGACCTCTACGGCCAGACTGCTTGCCAAGGCACTTTGCTGCGAGCAAGGCCCCACGCCAACTCCCGATAACACGTGCGAAATCTGCCGCGCCATCACGCTTGGAAATTGCGTCGACGTCCTTGAGATGGACGCGGCGAGCGAGGCCGGCGTCGACGAGATCCGCGAGAAGATCGTTGAAGTTGTCGAATACCAGCCGATGATGGCCCGGTATAAGGTGTTTATCATCGACGAGGTCCACGACCTTTCAAGGCAGGCGTTTGACGCGCTTCTGAAGACGATCGAGGAACCGCCTCCCCACGTCATCTTTATCCTCGCCACGACCGAATACAACAAGGTCCCCGCGACGATCCGCTCACGGTGCCAGAAGCACGAGTTCCATCGCGCCTCGATGGCCGATCTTGTCGGACGGCTCAAGTACGTTGCCGACGGGGAAGGCGTCGAGATTGAGCCTGCGGCCCTCACCGCGATTGCCCGGATGGCCGACGGCGGCTACCGCGACGCGCTGACCCTCCTTGAGCAGGCGATCATCACTTCGGAAGAAGGGAAGATCACCCTCAAACAGATTTACGATCAGCTCGGCCTGATCGCCGACGAGATCGTCGACGGTCTCCTGCTCGCGATGCGGTCTCAGGACGTTCCGAAGATTTTGAACCTCCTCGCCGAGGTCTCCCGGCTCGGGCGCGATCCCCGTTCGATCATTGAGTCGCTCTTATATCGCCTCTCGGATCTCACCCGGGCTGCCTATGACGTGGACTCCGTGTCCTCCGCGGACGCGGCCCAGGAAGCGGTGCTCCACGAAACCGCGGCGCAACTGGGCCGCGAGCGGCTCTTGGCGCTCCGCTCGGCCCTCAGTGAGGCGCACCGGGTCATTCGGGACATCTCGCTGCCGCGCGTCTGGCTGGAGTCCGAGTTGGTCCGCATCGCGACGCAAGGGAACCCGCAAGTCGTAAAAGCGGCTCCCGCCGCGAATGTCGCACCGACGACATCGCGCCCGGTGCCCCAGCCGAAGCCTAAAGCCGAACCAGCACCGCCGGTTAAGCTAGTGATGGCCGAGGGTGGTGCCGCGGACGAGCCCAAGCCCAAGCTGGCCGCCAGGGCGGTCGTCGAGGCCCCGCCCTCGACCGGAGACGCGAAGCTTGACGAAGCGATCGCAATCTGGCGTCAGGTCGTAGCCGCGTTGCCTGAATCGACGACGATCTTCAGGAAACTTGCGGATGCTGAGGCCGGAGCGGTGCTTGACAAGCAGATCGAAGTTCGCTTCATGCGAAAGATCGACCTCGACTGGATCCTCGAAAAACCGGCTCGGCAAACTTATTTACAAACATTTGTCGATCAAGTTGCTGGACCTGGCTGGACCACCACCTTTGTCGTCAGTAATGCCCCCAAGGCGGCTCAGGACGTATCGGCGGTAGAATTGCCCGCAGAAGGGGCTCGCCTCGAACAATTGGCCAAGGACATCTTGGCGCCCGATCGCAACAAGGTAGAGATTAACGACGATGAAACTTCCTAAAGGATTTGGACTGCAAGGTGGCGGAGGCCAGATGGGACGGCTTCAGGAGGCCATGGCCCGTGCTCAGACGCTGGAGCAGGAGCTTGCCTTGGAGCGCATCGAGGTTGACAAAGGCCCGGTCAAGGCGACCTTCGACGGCACCGGCCACCTGGTCAGCGTGAAGATCGACAAGAGCGTAGTCGATCCCGAGGACGTCGAGGCGCTGGAAGACCTGATCGTCAGCGCGATCCGCGCGGGCTTCGAGGAAGCGACCGAGCGTCGCAATGTCAAGGTCCAAGAGATCATGCCGAATATCTCCGGGCTCTAAACCAGTCGGCTGTTTCGTCTCTAACTTAACGTAGAAGAAATCGGAGCGAGGACACGCGTCCTCGCTCCCGTTTCTTTGTCCCCATCATGCTCTTCGCTCGCCCTCTCGCCGAACTGATCTCCGAACTCGAACGCCTTCCCGGTGTCGGGCCCAAGTCGGCGCAACGCCTGGCCTATCATCTGTTGCGGGTGACCGACTCGGAGGCGAACCGGCTGGCCGATTCGATCAAGAATGCGAAGCTGAAGCTACGCTTTTGTGCGCTGTGTCAGAACATCAGCGAGGCCGAGTTCTGTGAAATCTGCCGCGACGCGCGGCGGGATCGGACCACGATTTGCATTGTTGCTGAGGCGCGGGACATCGCGGCGATGGAGCGGATTCACGAGTACAAGGGCGGCTACCACGTGCTGCACGGGCTTTTGAGTCCGATGGACGGGGTTGGTCCGGAGCAGCTTCGGGTGAAGGAACTTCTGTCTCGCTTAGAGGATGGTGTGGTGACCGAGGTGATCCTCGCGACGAACCCGACGATTGAGGGTGACGCGACGGCGCTGTATCTTGCTAGGCTTTTGAAGCCGCTGGGGGTGCGGGTGACGCGTTTGGCCCACGGCATGCCGGTGGGCGGGGAACTCGACTACGCCGACTCGGCTACGTTGCTTAGCGCGCTTGAGTATCGGCGGGATATGTAGAGCGGGCGGCTCGCCTCCGCTTTTCTCAGGTGGCCTGTCGTCGCGCCTTCTAACAGCGTTGTAGGCGCGCTCGCAGGCTCGCTGATCGAAAGCGGTGGCAAGCCACTGCACTCTATACAGTCGGCGGCTCAACCCAGCGCTACCGGCCGTCGGTGTCGCCGCGAGGCGAGTCGGCCGATGGCGGCACCGAGACCGTTCAGCACGAGCGCGCAGATCGTGAACATGACCCCGCCAAATACGGCGGTTAGGCACCAGGTTCGAAGCCGGACCGTGAAGGGGGCTTCAAGTGCCGCGTCATATCTGGCTGCCATAAGCCGTTCGTCGTCCGCCACGCTGTGCATTCGCAAGATGAGCCCGGCAGCCTTGTTGCGCCAGAAGGCCTCTGCCCTGTATTGTTCGTCGACAAGTTTGTCGGACCACTCGGCAGGCCACGTTTCCGCATCGCCGTCCCTCAGGTCGAAGGTTAGGAACTGGTTATGACGACGGAACACGTCTGGGAAACCAGCAACTTGCTTGGCGTCGATCTTTGACGCGTAAGCATCGAACTCCATCTTCCAGGCCCGTAGTCGGTCCACACGCCAATCCGCATCCCTGGCACGCCGCTGGGCATCGTCCCGAAGCAACGCGATCTGACCTTTTGGGCCGCCCCGATTGAAACTTCCAACGGGTCCCGAGTAGTTCAGGGCGAGGCCGAGGAGGAAGCAAGTCGTGGCGATCGCTCCTACGGCGGCTAGGGGGACGATTTGCCACCGTTTGGCTCGCACACTGGTTACCAAGAAGAGGATCAGCAGAGCGGTCGATCCGCTCAGAATCCAAGCCGCGGTTTCCGGCCTGAAATCACCGCGCACAAGCCAGCTTGAGAGAAACATTGCGCCAAGGGACGCGATGGCGATCGTCCAGGGGTCAGCCTTTGCCGGGCGCCTTGGGAGGTGGACTTCCTTCAATCCACTCACGTAGGTATCCACCGGGCCGAACTCTCGGATTGCCTGACGCTGTGCTTCGTCCGGGGTCATCTCGGCGTGCCGCGCCGCCGTTGCGAGGAGGTGGGACTCGGCTTCGGCGATGGCTTCTCGCCGGACGTCCTCGGGTAGCGACGCTCCGAGGCGCTCGATCTCGACAAGGGCCCAGTCGATGTACTTACCCATGTCGAGCCTCCGCCGACTGCGGCCCCGCGAGCAGGGAAGAAACCCCCGCCGAGAACTTCTGCCACTTCGCCCGCTGCTTCCCCAATTCAAGAAGCCCCTGGGGCGTGAGCTTGTACTGCTTCTGGGCCGGCTTCTTCTCCTGCGGGATCCACTCCGCCGAAACAAACCCGTTCTTCTCCATCCGATGCAGCAAAGGATAAAGCTGCCCCTCGCCGATCGTGATCAACCGGTCCGTCCGCTCGGCGATCGCCCGAGCGATCTCGTATCCATGCGCCGAGCGGTCCTGCAAGACCCCCAGCACTAAAGCCTCCAAATCTCCTCGAAAAGCCATACCTACCTCCGACTTAGATGCACTATACATCAAAGTTGGAGGTAGGTGGCGAGCTTTTCGCTAGGCGAGTTTCTGGCGGAGCCAGGATTTGGGTCTTCGGAGGAGGACCAAGAGACCGCTAACTGAGCTGAGGCAGATAGCGAGCAGGACGCTGCACCACAGTCCGTAAAAAGCAAATGCCAACCCAGTGTGAGCGTAATTGCCGTTGTAGAAAAGCTTCGGGTTTGGGTCAGCGATTCGTGCCATGAACGCTAGTTCCTTTCCCAATTTGCCTTCCATCGCCGGACCCTTATCGGCCCATATGAGCCTTGCCGAGGCTAGGTTCACGATGGTGCCGTAGCCCACTCCGAAACCCCAAAGGGAGTCTTTCGTGAATGGTTCATTCCAGGCTCTTCTCGGCAGAATGTTGTTATACGTCTCTGACGTGAGGAGCGAAGGGACAAGATAATGCCCGGCCTCAGTGAATTCGAGTATTCCCTGGGGATCGCCTTTGGCAAAGGCGGTGAGTCCACGGTGGACTCGATCGACTTCCGCTTGGAGTCCGTCCCGGTTCCTTGCGGCTTCGAATATCTGGTTTCCGCGATTGATGTACGCGATCCGTGGTCCCAGCCAAGTGGACGAAACAAGAAACCCGATGCCGCAGGCGCCAATGCATCCCAACACGACGAGTCTCTGGTTGCCTTTCGGCTGCCGGATGGATCCGAAGATGAAGAGGAGACTTGCCGCAACATAGATTCCTAAATAGGCATATTGGGCCTCTGTACCCAGGGCAAGCCCGGGACCAGCGTGGAGCATAGTTCCGTTGATGGTGGCGGTCACGCAGAGAATTGCGGCTCCAAGCACCGACAGAATTGACATTCGCCGGGCCGAGCGAGAGTCCGTGGCCTCTTCGATAAATGCTCGAACTCTCCCGAACCTCTCGATCGCAGCCAACTCCGCGTCTTCAGAGGACATCCCGTGAGCCACGAGATCCTCAGCCGTGTCACGCAGGTGCGCTTCTGCCTCGGAGAGGACGTCGTGTAAACGATCCTGCCGCAGCCGGCCGCGTAGCATTCCTTCGGCCTCGACGAGATACCAATCGATGTACTTAGCCACGGTTGCCCTCCGTGCAGTTCTTTGCTGCCATGATCGAGCCAACGCCGCTGGCGAGTTTCTCCCAGGTCGAGCGTTGGCGGACCAACTCCTCTCGCCCCTTCGGGGTGATCTCGTACACCTTCCGATCGGGCTTGCCCGCCTGGGGAACCCAGGTCGCGGCAATCAGCCCCGCGTCTTCCATGCGGTGAAGCGCCGGGTACAGTTGCCCCTCTCCGACGGTGACGAGCTTGTCCGTCTGCTTGGCGATCTGCTTCGCGATGTCGTAGCCATGGGCGGTGCGGTCTTGCAACACCCCCAGCACCAACCCTTCTAAATTCCCTTTGAATGCCATCGATACCTCCGATCTAGAGGCATGATACATCGAATTAGGAGGTATGAACGCAAATTCCAGAGAATTGTCATTCCGACCAAGCCAGCCCACTCGTTTTGGCTTAGGCGAAACGCTTGAACGCTGGCGAGTGGAAGAACCTGTCCGTAGTATTTTCCTGCTCGCACCCCTTCTTCCAAATGTGCGCCAGGGAGACAGACAAGATGCGGATTTGCTCGGGATGACAGTTCTTGATGCTAGTGCGCCGAAGCCGCGTCCATCAACATCGCTTGCATCAAGTCCACCCGCAAAACGATCCCGAGTAGCCGTGTGTCCTCGACGATCGGCAGGACGGTCAGGCCGGAGCTGAGCATTCGGTGGAACGCGTCGCCGATCTCGGTGTCCGGGTGCATTGTGGTTGGTTCCTTGCTCGCGTAGCTAAGCGCGCAAGCCTCGGAGAGTGAAACCAGGTTGTCGCCCGCGACCGCGCGGCAGAGGTCGCCTTCGGTCAAGACCCCGACCGGCGTGGTGTTCTCGTCGATGACGACGAGGGCGGGGAATTGGTAGACGTCCATCTTATCGACCGCGTCCCGCACCGTGCTTTCCGGCGTGAGGGTGGGGATGTGGGCGTGGAGCACCTCGCGAAGCGTCATCGCCAAGAAGGATACCGATTCCCTTTTCGGAGTGCGCGAACTCGGAGTCTATTGCATTGATTCCCCCGCATGCTTAACGCAGTTACGGATGTTGCTCCCCCGTCACTGCACCATTGGACTGACTTGGAACTAGCCAAGGCGACAGACTCGCTGGCCGCGCTTTGCATTTCCGCGAGCTTGCTCGGCACCCTCCGAACGTAGCGTCAGTAAACCCATGACAACTTTGATAGGGACTAGAGTCATAATTTGGATATGAGGGTGGATGTCGGAATCATTGGCGGGACCGGGATCGGCGACCGTCTCTTGGCGCAGGGTGGAACGCCCGTGCACGTTCCTACCTCGGAGGGGCTCCTCAAGGCGCAGCTCGTGCAGCTTGGCGACGTCAACGCGCTCCTGATCGGGCGCCACTCTGCCGGACATAAGGTTCCCCCGCATCTCGTGAACTACAAGGCGATGGCGTTGGGCTTAAAGGCGTTGGGCGTTAAGCATTGTTTGGCCACGGCCGCCGTCGGTAGCCTTCGCCGCGAGTGGCCGGGTGGGACCTTGGTGGCTTGCTCGGACTTTCTGGACGAGACGGGTCGCCAGCAAACGCTGTTCTCTCGCACCGTCGTTCACACCGACTTTTCCGAGCCGTTCGGTGTTGCCGGTCGCCGGGCCCTACTAGAGGCAGGGAAGGAGCTGGACGTCCCGATTCAGGCGGAGGGTGTGTACCTGTGCGGCAACGGCCCGCGGTACGAGACGCCGCGGGAGATCACTCTGTACGCCCAGTTCGGGGCGGATCTCGTTGGGATGACTGCCGCCACCGAGGCGATTCTGATGCGCGAAGCGGAAATCGACTACGCGTGCCTCGCCATCGTCACCAACCTCGCGGCCGGAATATCTCCCACGCCCCTGAGCCACGAAGAGGTCGTGGAGATGATGCAGGCGACGGGTTCGACGGTGATTCGGGTCCTGGAGCGCGCCGCCGCGAAACTTGCCGCATGAGCCTCCTGCCTCGCACCTTCGCGCTGATGCTGGCGATGACGCCGGGAATCGGGGGACGAACCGTCACCCGTATTCTGACGCGAAACAACCTGCTCGGCCGAAGCTCTGACGACTTTCTCGCCCTCTCACCCGAGGCGTGGCGCGAAGAGTATCGGCTTTCGATGAAGGCGTGCGGGGCGCTCGGCTTCGATCTCGAAGACCGCCTGACGAAGACAGAAGCGCTGGAGGCTCGGCTGGATGGACTGGGAGCCTCGCTGGTCACCGCGGCCGATGCCCACTATCCGGCTTTGGTCGAGCAAATGGACCCGGAGCCGCCGGGCGTTCTGTTCCTCTACGGCAACGTTCGACTCATGGATGCGCGAACCTTCGCGGTGCTCAGTTCGCGCGGCACCTTGCCCAAGGATCTCGAACTGATCGAGAAGCTGACGGAGGAGGGCGTGCTGAATGGGGAAGTGCTGGTGGTCGGCCACGATCGACCTGAATACCAGCGTGCGGCGGTTGTGCCACTCAGATGGGGTTCTCCGCGGATTCTTTGTCTGGATCGCGGGATGTTCCAGGTGCTTGGTGAGAACCTGCGGGACGAGGCTTTTCGCGCCGCGCGGCTGTGGCGCTACGAGTTCGATCCGCGCACCGACTTGGTCGTTTCGCCCTTCCGACCGGAGGCCGCGTTCATCGGGGTGAACAACCAGGTTCGAGACCGATTGGTTGCATGCCTCGCGAAGCGGCTGGACTTCGTCCAGATCGCTGAGGGAGGCAACATGGCGCGCTTGGCGCGGCTCGCCCTGAAGGCGGGTCGGACGGTGCGGGTTAGCGATCGATCGATCGGTCATCGGGAGTTACGCGAGGCCGGCGCGACCATCTTCTGATTTGGCGATGCCGAAGCTCCCACCCCCAACCCCCCCCATAGTGATTCACTTAAGGTTCAAAATACTTCGGGGCGGTTGCCTACCAACCTGTGCGACCGCCTTCGGGATCGAACTTTTGGCGAGGTCCATCCCCGGGGTCGCCAGAGCGACCGCCGGGCTATTATCCGCCACCCCTTGTATGTTGTGACTAGGCCTGTGGCTCTAAGCTAAGGCCTTCGGATTGCATACGCCCTGGCAACCAGCGAGGCCCGATACGATCGAAAAAGAGTTGTCAACCCTTGACAAACAACATAGCGTTCTCCGGGGTAGGTCTGACCGGTCCCCAATAAGTTTCCAGTCTAGGAATATAGGATTCTGCTCTCCTCTTGTGTCGTTTGCGACTTCTGCTTGAAGCTCGCGGGGGTCAGTCCGCCGAGTCCTAGATGAGGTCGGTGGTTGTTGTAGTGGTCCTGG
>JBBQPZ010000003.1:0-241704 GCA_038216655.1 Fimbriimonadales bacterium | reverse complement strand
TGCTCGCCCCCGCATCGATCTCCTGCAGAACCTTCACGATCTGCTCCTCCGAATATCGTTTCCTTGCTGCCATGTTCGTCTCCTATTTTGGAGCCGAATTCTATGATTCGAGGGTGGAAACTTTAAGGGGAACCGGTCAGGCCTTTCCTCATCATTCACGATGACGCGCGAGGGCGAGGGGACTCCGCTACCCGCCGCGTGTACTCAGCGCCTGGTCATCGCGGGGGCTTATCGGTTCATCCGAAATCCCATGGCCCTCAGCGGCATCTGCCAAGGGGTGGCCGTGGGCCTGGCGATTGGCTCGCCTCTAATCATGCTTTACGCCGTCATCGGCGGACTCTGGTGGGACATTCTTGTGCGTCCGGACGAGGAGCAGCACTTGCTCGAATCCTTTGGCGAGCCGTTCGAAAAATACCAAAGCGAGGTCCCCTGCTGGAGACCTCGCTTCAAGCCGTTTAAGGGATAGCGATCGTTAGTCGCGCCTCCCTACTTCGACCAGAGCATCGAGGGGGGCACCTGGCTCTTGGGCATCGCCGCACCCTCGACCCAGAGCTTCAACGACTCGGCGCCGTCCCCTTCGTACATGACGACCCGGAACGGGTAGTCCCCCGCCGGGAGGCGCATCTTGAGTCGCTTCTCGGCGTAGCCGTGAGGGCCGTCGTTGTCGATGACGAGATTGCCGTCGATCCACATCTTGCTCCCATCGTCGCTACCGAGATAGAAGGTGAACTCGCCGTCCGTGGGAATCCGGATGAATCCCTCCACCATCACCGCGAAGTGATCCTTGCCTGCATGGTCGCTAACCCCGATGCCGTCGACGATCTTTGCCGCTGCCGTTGCGAAGGCCGAGGGCTCAGGGCACTTCTTGAAGTTCCCCTCGATCACGCGCCAGCTAACTCCCGGCTTCTTCGGGGTCGTGTCGGGTTGGATCGACACCGCCGAGATTGTCGTCACCTCGCTCATCGCACCTCCCGGACGGAAGATCGCGGCCTTGATCACCGCGGGCTTGGTCACCGGGATCGGGCTGGTGTAGGCGGACGAACTGGCGGTCGGTGCCGAACCATCCATCGTGTACCGGATCGTGGCACCGGACACGGGCGGATTCTCGAAGGCTACCTGCTCGTGAGAGCCGACGAGAACGAGGTCGCTCTTGGCCACGGGAGCCTCGACGTAGTAATTGATCCCCAAGCGATCCAGCCGCTGGTAATGCGTGACGAGTCGTCGGCTGAAGTCGGACCAGTCCTTCTTCGTCGGTTCCGTCCAAACTGCCTCCGCGAGAGCGGCGGCACGGGGGAACATCATGCGCTCGACCTCCTGAGGAGTGGCGATCCACTCGGTCCAGATGTTCGCCTGTGCCCCGAGGACGTGGCGGCCCTGAGCCTCGCTCAACTCGGTCGGGATCGGCTCGTAGCTGTAGACGTGCTCGGTCGAGGTCGAGGCGTACGAGAAGTCGAAGTAGCAGTGCGATGTCGGCGACATCACCACGTCCTTCCCGGCCTGGGCGGCCGCGATGCCCCCGGAAATGCCGCGCCAGGACATAACTGCCGCGTTATCGGCAAGCCCACCCTCGAGGATCTCATCCCAACCGATCAGGCGTCTACCCTTCGAAACAAGGAAGGAGTCCATATCGCGGATGAAGTCGCTCTGCAGTTCGTCCTCCGTTTTCAGACCCTTGGCGGCCTTGCGCGCTTGGCAATCCGGGCACTGCGCCCAGAGGTCCTTCGGACACTCGTCGCCACCGATGTGGATGAACTTGGAAGGGAACAGCCCCATCACCTCAGTCAGGACGTTCTTGTAGAATTCGCGGACCGCGGGCTTGCCCGCGCAAACCATCGAGGGCTGATCGTTTCCGGTTCCCGCGATGTACTTGGCCTTCACCTCGGCGGACGGGCTGCATCCCAGTTCCGGATAGCTCGCGACCAACTCGGTCGAGTGGCCCGGCATCTCGATCTCGGGCACGATCGTGATGTAGCGGTCCTGTGCGTACTTGACGATCTTGCGGATCTCATCCTGGGTGTAGAAGCCGCCGTACATCTTCTTGCCGGAGTTCTTGCCCGGGAAATGGAGGTTGCTGTAGTCCCACTTGACCGGTTGCTCCACGCGCCAGGCACCGACGTCGGTGAGTTTCGGATACTTCTTAATCTCGATGCGCCAGCCGCCGTCGTCGACCAGGTGCCAGTGGAACACGTTCATCTTGTGAACGGCCAGCCAGTCGATGAAGCGCTCGATGAAGGGCATCGGCTCGAAGTGGCGGCTCACATCGAGGTGCATGCCGCGCCACGGGAATCTCGGCTTGTCGAACATCTTGACCCGCGGGACGTTCCACTCGACGTCGTGCTGGACGGTGTGATCGAACGCCTGCACGGGCAACATCTGCCGTAAAGTCTGGACGCCATAGAAGAGACCCGCCTGGGTGTTGGCGATGATGTTGACGCCGTCGTCGGTGGTCTCTAAGCGATAGCCCTCGGGCCCGTAGCTCGCGTTGGTGGTGTCGAAGATCAGCGAGATCGCGTGCTTGCCCGTCTTCGCGTGGATCGGCAAGGCCCAACCGGTCGCCGGGCGTAGCTCCTCGCGCAGGCGCTCGGCGACCGGCTTGGCATCGCCAACGGCCACGATGATCGTCTTGGCATCAAGGCGGACAGACCCCTCTTCGGCGTTGTAGCTTAGAGGGGCGGGGATGATTGTCGGAAGCGACGGCGCAAACAGACAAAGAGCAGCGAAAATCACTCCGCCATCATATCCCTATCCGCCGATGCTTGGGGGAACGTGGAGCGCGAATTGGAAGTGCCTCGTGCCGGGCTGACCGCGAAGCCAGAGCCGATGTCGGCCCGATTGCGTCGGCACGAAGTACTGAACCTCGACCTTATCGAATCGCACCCGCTGGCTCACCAGGAACTGGCCGTCGTCATCGAGCAGGTCCGCCCGCAAGAAGTTGTTCGGCTCGTCGGTGGTGAGTTGGTAGCGCTTCCCCGCTTCCAGGTTCATCGAATAGAGTCCGAAATTGACCCCGTCGAGCTTCAGCGTCTGCGCCGAACCCAGCGGATAGGCCGCCGGGCTGAGCGAATCGCGCTTCATCTCGAAGTCACCCGATCCTCCATGGCCGTCGCAGGTGAGCCGAACGACAAAGGTGTCCGCTTCAGGAAAATAGAGGTCATCCTTCGCGGTGTGGGTCTTGCGATCGCAGAGAGAGTTCGCGAGGTCCCCGTTGAGCCGGTAGATGTCGAGTCTTGGGAGAAAATGGCTTGCGCCTGCGAAGACGCGCATCAACTCAGACTTGGTCGACTTGACCAGAAACAGACGAGTGTCGCCGACTTCGATCGCGCTCTTGAGCGCCTCGCCCGTCGACCACGTCGGCAAGGAGACGCTGTTCTTGAATGTCACTTTCTGCGCGGAGCCCGCTTGGGATCGGATCGCGACGCGCGCGGTGCCCGTGCCGTGAAAGATATGGACCACGTCCGCGTCGGAATCGACGTTCATCTTGAACCACGTCCAGACGCGGCTGTTGCCACCGGCAGGGTCGCTCCACGCGCCGGCTAGCGCGGTACCGGCAGGGGCGGTGATTCGCTGCGCAATGGAGGTTCCCGTGATGGCAGTGCGTACGATCAGGTCCGGCTCGACCGGGAATTCGATGACCTTGAGTTCGCCGGGGGCCATGTCCAGGCTCAACGCGCCGTCGGGCTTGATCACCGCGGGTGCGATCTCCCGAACGTCGGTGTCGAAGCTGCGGCCGTAGTCCGCGTAGTATTCGATGTAGAAGTCGCCGTCGACCTTGGCCCGGAAGACGGTCGAGGAATCGTCGGTCGGAATCATCGTCAGGTCGGAGTCCGCCACCCCGGTCGGGCCGATCAGCGAGGCGGCGGTGATTTGGCCGATCCCGTTCGATGGAGCTGGCAAGTGAGCCATCACCGGCTGCAAATCGTAGACCATCCCCTTCTTGGCGGTTAGGCGGAAGGCAACACGGTTACGACCGTTGATATCCACCATCGAAACAGAGCTATGCGAGGACTTGCCCACCGGCGCTTCGGTGGACAAGAAGGTTCGGAACTTGACTACGAACTTGCCGCCGGATACCTGCCGGTAGCTAAGGATCTTGAGTGTATAGGTTCCGTCCTTCGCACAGCGGAAGGTGAGAAAGGGCGACTGGTCGCCGTCGACGCGGTCGTCGTTCTTGGCCAGCTCCGCTTTGTTGGCGTCTTCGAAAGAGAGTGCCGGATCGAACGCGTCGCTGGTCGCGGCAGCCATCACCGTCTCGCCCTTCTTCATCACGAGTTTGATTTCGTACCGATCACCCGGGGTGAGGATCGCGGTCTTAGACTGCCAAAGGCCCCCTGTGCTGTCGTCGTCCGGCTTTTCTTGACGATTGGCGGCATCTTCGCCCGAATCCTTGTCCCCCCCGAACGTACCGGCGCTAGTGCCGGCAAACACCGGCCCCCTTCGGGAGAGGCCTCCGCCGCCACCGCCGAATCCGCCGCCGCCACCACCAAAACCAGCGCCGCCACCTTGGCCATATCCACCGGCACTGCCTTGGCCGAGAGCGATGGCGACAATCGAGGCAAGAGTGACGAGGGCAAGCGGCCGAACCAACCTAACCATGCCCATTGGAC
Source organism: Fimbriimonadales bacterium (assembly GCA_038216655.1). GTDB lineage: Bacteria > Armatimonadota > Fimbriimonadia > Fimbriimonadales > Fimbriimonadaceae > JAFDWR01. The sequence continues at coordinate 237,100 of JBBQPZ010000003.1, read as the reverse complement.
GCGTGGCGCACGGGTGCCGTTACCGATCTTGTCCGAGTTCGTTGAGGGGAAGCGCCATGGTCTGACGGCCTCCAATGGGACGAAAGCCCGCGCGCTCGTAGAAGCGACGTCCATCCGGGTTGTGCTCCAACACCGCGAGCTCAATACGCCTTAGACACAGTGCCCTCGCTTCCTCCGCAATCAGGTTCAGAACCCGGGACCCGATTCCTCTTCCTCGGACCGACGGCTCAAGGTAGAAGTCCGTGACCACTCCGATCCGACCGCCGAACTCGTGGTCGAATCCGAAGGTGAGGACGATGTAGCCGCACTCCGTTCCGAGTTGCTCAATGGCCCAGAAACAACCCCAGCCAGGCACCTGTACGAGCTCGCGGACCGCCCGTTCGACATGCGAATCGAAGACCAGACCGTCGTGCGCGTAGTAGGCCCGGACAAACTCAGTGGCTTTGTCGACCTCACTCGATCCCAGCTGACGCAAACGAATTGCGGACAAGTCGATCATCGCTCCTTAGCTTAGCCTTGGCATTCATCAAGAGGGAATGTATCAGGGGTACGGGGCCCGCACTCCTTCCTACTGGCGCGTCCCCGATCGTTCGCGGGCGACCATCGAGGAATCATGAACAACAAAGGAATCTTGATTGCGTTCGCAGTCATCAGTTGCGGCCTCCTGGCCGCGTCCGGCAGCATCGCCCACGCCCGTAGCGGGAGCAGCGGCGGAGGAAGTGGTGGGGGAAGTGGCGGTGGCACCGGAGGCGGGCTTAATCGTCACGGCGGAAGCTTCAACCTCACGTACACGTCGACCGGAGCCGGCGGATCGCGTAGCTCCTGCCTGGGCGGTTACAACCTGACCACCTACGTCACCACGCTCAGTCTGGACTACGTTTGTAAGAACTTGGACCTGCCCGATGGAACCCAGATCTACGGATTGGTTTACACCACCGACTACTACACGGGCATGCCATGGGCACCGATGAGTGCGGGGGTGTCGACAGTCTTGGGCGGGAAGGCTTCCCTGCGCAACCCGAACGTCGTCACGACGGGCGTCAATGGACTCCCGGTCATGCAGGTCGTCGAACTTCGACTTGGCGACGGAACGCTCCTCTTCTCCGGAACTCCGTAAGCCGGTTGTTTCTCTGAGCCGCTTCGCGGCTCAGAGTTTGGTTTGGATCGCCGCACCACTCTTGACCTTACGGTGACCCAGTAAAATTACAGGCGCTCGGAGCGAACTTAACCTTATCTTAAAAAGTTCCGGATGATGGGGCATTTTTTGCGGGTTCCTGCACGAAATACCTGGGGCATCGTATCAAAAACGCTTCCGTGGGCCTCCTTGAATTGCTATGAAAAATCTCAAGACATTTCTCCTGCTGATCGCGGCGGCGCTGGTGGCCGTCGGATGCGGAGGAGGCGGAGGCGCTTCGTCCGCTTCCGCTCACGTCAGGGTCTTCGTGACTGACAACCTCGGCAACTACGATCATGTTTGGGTTTCCGTAAAGGAAGTGGACCTCGTTGGCCCCGCTGGCACTCAAGTCTTGTTTACCGATACTGCGGGCAAGAACTTGGACCTCGCCAGTCTCAGTGCAGCTGGTTTAGCCCAGTTCAACTTCTTAGGGCTCAAATCGGTACCTCCGGGTTCCTACACGTCGATCAAATTTGTCTTGGATCAAAACCTTGTCCTGTTCCCACAGGGAGCGACCACCGGCCTCAATCGGGTCTTTGCCGGATCCGATGTCAACGGCACGAAGTCGCTTTCGCTCAATTTGGAACCGGGCGAGCAGATTATCGGTGACGACAACCTCGTTGTCGACTTCGACCTGTCCCAGTGGACGGATAACGGCACGCAAGTCACCGCGGTCGTAAGCCGATACACGGGCTCGGGTCTGGAGGATGGGACCCGCCACGATTCGGACGACTATCACGGCACGATCTCCAATCTTGCTGGCACGTCGCCGGACCTCACCTTCGACCTGAGTCAGGGGAACGGAACGCCGATTCATGTCGCCGCCAATTCGTCGACATCGATCTTCAACAACGACGGTGTTGCGAATCCGGCCCTCGCCAACGGTCAGAAGGTCTCTGTACGAGGCACGTTTGACGTGACCGCAGGCAGCCTCCTCGCAACTTCGATCAAGATCAAGCATTCGAACGAAGATAGCAATGACTCGGAAGTCCACGGCTCTGTGGTTTCCGTGAATGGCAACTCGTTCGTGCTCAGCACTCACGAGTGCGACGGGTTCCTGCCCGGCAGCTCCACGGTGACCGTCACCGTTGACGCGAACACCACGTTCACCAGCGATGGTGGCGTGACCATGACTCAAGTCGACTTCCTTGCCGCCCTTACGGTCGGAACCAAGGTTGAGGCTAAGGGAATCTATGATTCCGGGAGCAACACGCTCGCCGCGACCCGCGCCAAGCTCGAGCATGGCGAAGGCGGTGGCGGTGGCGGTGGTGGCGACGGACATGGCCACGAGGCTCAGATCAAGGGTACGACCTCAAATCCGAACTCCGTTGCCGGCACCTTCGACGTGACGATCACCAGTTGGGAGGGCGCGTCCCTCACGATGGGTCAGGTCATCAACGTGACGACCAACGGAAGCACCATGTTCAAGGGAACTGGCGGAACCACTCTCACTTCGGTGCAGTTCTACGCGGCGCTCGCCACTTCGGCTCATGTCGAAGTTGAGGGCAGCCTCAATGGCTCTGCGCTCACGGCTACTAAAGCAAAACTAGAGAACTAGCCCTAGTTCCTGGCAATGCCCACCTCAGGTCTCTCCGCATGGGGGGACCTGTTTTTGTGGGTGGATCGACTCCGGCCACGGCAGCAGATTGCCGTCTGGAGCCACTTCCCGACAAAGTCGTGCTTCTACCACACCAGTAGAAGTCCTTGACCTTCTTGGTTTGGGGTGTCACGGTTGTGAGGGTGTTTGGCGGGGATATTGAGACGACGCGCGACCTTCGAATGGTGAGGCTTGCTTCGGAAATTCGAAGGTGAGATGTCTTGAGGCAGGTTCAAAGACCGGTGGTAGCGGTTCACCTTCTCAACTGGCATCTGCATCCACCCCCAAAGGTGGATACGATGGGGTGGCAGAAGTGGATACGATGTGGTGGCATCGCACACCCCAAGGGAGGACTTGCGCTGCCTAATATTATCGGGCGAACGTTCGAACGAGAGTCCCCGCCGAACGGCCTCTTGTCCGGAACTGTAGTAGATCGAGAAACCGGAACCGCTTCCCGGCAAGCCGTGTCTTGGATTTACCGCTCGTGCGTAGGAGCACGGCTTGCCGCGAAGCGGTTGACATTCAAGGAATCGTGTCGTTCCACTCAGTTGGTGTCAAGCTTCATTTTTCTACTTTTTGGGTCCGTCATCCAGAGCGGAGTCGATGAGCCCTAGCGAGTCGACGCAGTCGAAGGATCACTGACAAAGACTCCGACTTAGCGAACGGCGCGCTCGCTGAGAGTCGGAGACTGGACGGAGGATCCTTCGACCTCGCTGCCTTCGCCAAGGCTCGGCACGCCGCTCAGGATGACGGTCAAAGCGGTCAAATGAGGCTTGACAGGCTACTGAGGCCGACTTCGACCGGCCTTATGGGAGGCAATGGCACCCCAACCTAGGCGGCACAAACAACCAGCAAGTAGGGCACGCCACTGGCGTGCCCCAAGTTCCCCGCTCAATGCAAACGGACGAGCTAGCCGCCATGGCCGCCGTTCTGGAAAGCGGCGTCCAGACGTTGGATGTTGAGCAAGGTGCCGAGCTTCTTTCGGAAAGTCGGATTGAGCGAATCAAGGTCGCCTCCCGACTTCGTCGTGAGCTGGCTCGCCAGCCTAGGTGCGATCGGCGTGGTGCGACGGAGACAGTCCGCGATCGCGCCGCTGACAAAGGGCGCGGCGAAGGAAGTGCCCGACCACACCTGAATCTGACCGTCCCAAAACTGACTGCAAATTCCGACGGCGGGTGCGCTGCTGTCACATCCGCCGTCCCAGTTGCTAAATCTCGCCTTGGTGTTGTCAGCATTTAGGCCGCCCACGCAGATAACCTTGCTAATCCGGGCCGGGAAGAGGGCGGGCTCAACCGCATTGTTGCCGATCGCCGCGACCACGGTCAGGTTGTTGAGGTCGCACCAATCCTCGACGTCGGTCAGCGCCGCAATCGCGAGCGGGCTGCCGAGCGAAATGTTGGCCACCTCGGCATGGTTGACCACCGCGAAGGCCAAGCCCTTCACCAGCGTCCAAGCCGAAGCCTTCCCGTCGCCATCCGCGACACGGGCGATCACGAACCGCACCTGCGGAGCGACCTGATCGATGATGCCTGCGACCATCGTGCCGTGGCCCGCGGCGAGCGGAATCGCGTTCTCGCCTCCCGTGTATCGAGCCGAGTCATCGGCAGAGTCAAACGGAGGGATGGCCGAGAAGCTGGCATCCACCTTATCCCATAGATAGACCTGGCGCAAAGATAGCCCGGTATCCAGAATCGCGACCCGAACGGGCCGCCCTGCGGAGTTAGCCAGCGTACTGCTCCAACCGACCTGAGCGAGCGCATTTGCGTTCATCGTCTGCAGAGTCTGTCGTCCGCCGATGACCGAGAGCGAACCGCCCTTCGACGGGTTCTTCTTAGGAAAGCCCTGGTTCTCAGGAGGGGTGATGTCCTCGTCGTCCTCGGCCCAAAGCACCGAGGGATCGGCCCGCATCCGCAGTTGAGCGTCCGTCAAACTCGACCCCACGGGAATCCCATAGAGCGCGAACGGTGCGTTCGGAGTCACATCACGAAGGATCACTCCATCGGCGAGCGCGACCGCAATCGGATCGGCACCGGGTTGAAGCTGCGCGATGAGCAGAGGCTCAGCGGACGCCGCCCCCACAAGGGATGCGGCAAACAAGGTCACGAGGCCCAAACGTAAATGATTCATGCTGAATAACCACCGAAAAGGGCGATCGAAGCCCAGAAGTACGGATGCTTGTAGCGGTCCATGACCGCCTTGCGAGAAAGGGAAACGGCTTGGCTGAATTCAGCCCCGTCCACGAGGTCGGCGAACAAAGTCGAAAAGAACAGCGCGCCCGACTCGTCGCCCAGCGGCCAAAGGCTGGAGCAAACGTGCCTTGCCCCACGGGCCAGGAAGGCTCGGGTAAGACCGTCCGGTTCGTCGCGAAGGGTTAGGGAGAGGGTGCCGGTCTCGCATGCCGCGAGGGTCACCGTCTCCACCTTCAGTCCACTACGGGCGATCTCCGTCGCATAGAGGGGACCGTCCGCGAACTCAATCGACGAGAACATCGGGTTCTCCTCGCAGTGACGGGCGTGTCCGACAAAGTGGACGAGATCCCAGGTCTCGGTTAGGGATTCGAGCACCTCACGGCGCGTTCGAAGGACGACGGCGGATAGGAAACTTGCTCGAACCGCATCCAGTTCCGCACCCACGTGCGTAAGATCGGAGGCGTCGTTGACCCACACGGCAACCCTATGGGGAATCGTGGGTGTCGTAGCGCAAGGAGTCATCGCGGGGTGCAAGCAAAGAATCGCGGGCTGATCGATCCCCTTTTGCGCGAGCAGGGCATCCCAGGGCACACGGTAGAGAGCGCCTTCGGCAGAGATTCTAATCGGTTGCTCGGCCAGTCCAAGCCAGGGCGTCACCAGTTGCTCGGCGAGGTTGGCAATCTGCGTAAGCGCTTCCTTCCCCTCCGAGTTTCGCGCCACCATCGGGCTGAAGAGCTCGAACTGAAGCCAGCGAAGAGCGTGATCAAGTTTGGCGGCGGTGATCGGAAGTTTGACCGCCCGTCCCGCAACCAAGGCGAAGATCGAACCGCCGGCTTCGGCCAGCACGACGCAATCGTGTTCGCGGTTCGCATGAATCCGCGCGTCGAGCATCGCCAACGCATGACCCGATTCCAGCCAACGTCGCTTAACCCCAATCCCGACCGGGGCCGGAATGGCCCGACGGGTATCGGGGGACGGGAGAGGATCGACCGACTCAAGCCGCAATTCCTCGCGGAGGCTCTCCAACTGGGCCAACTCTGCCTCCGATAACCCAAGCGCCGGGGACGCGAGGATCTCGTCGAGGAGCGTGACGGCACGAGTCTGTTCGATCACCGAGAGGGCCTCACGAACCCGCGCCGGTGTCTGCTTTCCAAGCAAGTAGGCGAGGTACCGTCGGATCGCTTCGGATTTGTCGACCAGGAACGCCGTGCGGGTGGTCAGGGAAGATTGGGCAAGTCTTGCTCGGAGAATGGCGGCGAGCATCGCTCGATAGTGCCTCAGGGGCCGGGTCGAGACGCGGGCACGAATTTCGCTGACGCGCCATCTCTGTTGCTCGAAGCCATACTTTGAGATGAGGCGCTGAACCTTTGCGAGACCCTCCTCTGGGCTCTTGCCCTGTCGGGCTCGGGCGCTTGCCGCGGCCAACAGGGCATTGAGCCGATGGATCGCCGCCTCGTGTTTCACCGCAAGCGCGCTCTTGGCCAGGGACTCTGCTCGGACCGGAGAGAGATCCACCAAGGCCGTGGCACGCGCCGCGCGAGATGCGGCGAACCAGGCCAAGTTTCCCGCCTTGCGATAGAGCCTCTCCGCTTGCAACAAATGGACTTCGGCGGCGGCCCGATTGGATTCCAACAGGGCCACGCCAAGCCCGTATTGAAGGTCGGCCCGGGTGACCACCGGTAGAGCCTGAGCCAGGGACATCGCTTCACCATAGGCGTCCGCCGCCTCACGATTCATATTCACCCGGAGGTAGGCATCGCCCAGGAAGGTGTTGATGCGCGCGAGATCGGTCGGAGAACCTTCGAAGCCGGGTTTCAACCGGGCGAGGCGCATCAGGGTCTCGTCGGGGCGGGCTAAGTTCAACTCGGCTTGCGCCAGGTTTAACTGGCAGAGAGCACCCAAGTAGTCAAGTTCGAGCCGCTCGGCAATCGCGCTAGCGCGCTCGGCTTCGCTACGGGCGATCCGAGCGTCGCCACCGATCAGGTGGCTTGTGGAGAGCCCCAGCAACGCCGCACCCTCTTCCATTTCGAACCCGGCATCGGAGAGCAGCGGGATCGCGGCGGCAAACCACTTTCTGGCTTCTCGCCCCCGCTCGGCCCAGAGGAGCGCGTTGCCGGCATTCAGCATCACCCTCCCCGCCAAGCCAGGCTCACCCAGGGCCCGAAGGCCCTCGCTGAGCGACTTGCCGAGGCGTACCGCCTCGTCGACCCGCCCCGCCTTCGCAAGTCCGTCGATGGCACCCGCGGCGTAGGAGTACCGGTCCGACGCGCGCGTCGCGAGTTTGCCCGCCCTTTGGAAGGCTCGTGCGCTCGCGAGCCATCGACCGGCGAGACGATCGGCGGCCCCCTTCGCGCGGTACGCGAGGGCGGGTTCGTCGCCGTATCTCAAGATATGTGGCCAGTGGCGAGCGAGTTTGAGCGTGGCGGCGGGATCGGCTCCGTAGAGTTGAAGCAACCGGTTGAAGTAGGCGCTGCTCAGTCCCGATTCACCCCAATGGGGCCGGAGGGCATCCAGAACTTCCGCATCCGTATCGGCCGCCTCGAGCGCGGGGATGACTTGATCGAGTGTCACTCCTTGAGCAACTCCTCCGCGTTGGGAATCTCAAGTCTCTCCTCACCATTCACGAGACTGAAACGCGTCGAGCCGAGATCGGGGGCCTCGAAACGGAATCGACCACTTTCGTCCAGGGCTTCATCGAAGTCGTCGCGGAGGAGGGTCCAACCTTCCGAGGGTGCCCGACCCATGACCTCCCACGCGTCCGCTCCCTTGAGATACATCACGCGGAGCGAGGTCTCATCTGTTCCGACGACAAGCTGGAAGTCCTGCGAAACCGAACGCGCCCCCGCTTGGCTGAAGCTCGAAGCGAGTAGCCGCACCGTATATCGCTTCGGCATTGTCGGCATGATCGATTGCGCGCGCATCATCACTTCGGTCGGCGCGTCGAAGACCGGGAGTTGGGCCGCACTCAAGATTTGAGTGAATTCGGTAAGGCGCTTTTGACAAGATGCGCAGCTAGCGAGATGCGACGCAGCATCGGGTGCCTCGCCCCCTTCGGCCAGCTTCACCAGTTCGTCCAAAATCTCCTCGCAACGTCGTGCCATGTCTAGTTTCCAAGAGGTGCGCGAACGCAACCCTGATACATCCTCATCCGAAGAATCCGCCCTGCTCGAGGATCTTTCGAAGCTTGTCCAAGCATCTGGCCCGGGTGGGGCCAATCGCCCCGATCGGCATCCCGAGCCGCTCGGCGATCTCGACATAAGGCGTCTCATCCGCCAGATACAAAGCCGTCAGCAGCTCGCGACAGCGCTCCTGAAGCGAACCCACGGCCCGACGAACATCGTCCGCGGATTCGGCGGCCACCGCGTCGCTTTCCGCCGTCTCCTCCTCGTTCGCGACGATCTCGTCGAGCGAGAGTCCCAAGTCCTCCGCCCCCACCGTACGGGACTGAATCCGCTTGATTCGAAGGCACTCACGCGAGGCCGTGACCGCAAGCCACTTCGGGAGTGCTTGTCCGCTCAGAACACGATCCAGATTCTTATACAACGCCTGAAAGGTCGTCTGAAACACATCCGCCGCGTCGTCCGCGCCGAGCCCGTACCGTTTCGGAATCGAGTACACGAGCGCCTGGGTCGACTCGACAAGCCGATTCCAAGCCTCGGAATCCGCCTGCCGACACCGATTCAACAACCGATCCCAGTCGCGACTCACGTCAAGATTCGCCATAGTTGGGGACCCGTCAGTGTATCGTATGGTCCCTCGGTGCCCAAACGTCGGGCACCGCCATCCGTACTAGGTTCCGGCGGCTTGCGCACAAAACCGCTAGAGCGGCCAGACTAACCCGCTCATGGGGGCTACTTCGCGTACTTCGAAGGCGGGATATCGAGGCTGAAGAACTCGAGGACGTCATCAAGGTGATCGCTCTCCGCTCGACATGCCTCGATCATGGAAGTCTGCTGGGCTTTGGCGTTCTCGATCGCCTCCTGCTTGTCGGCGATCTGGGCCTCCAGCGCGACGATGTCAAGCTGGGCTTTGGCGACGAACTCGTCGGCCTGCTTGGAGTAACCATCGGCGTAGGAGGCAAGGGCGGCGACCTTGCGCGAAGCGTCGGTCACGACGCCCTCAGCGGTCACGGGCACCGACTTGGCCATCGCCTGCAGCGTGATCTTGATCGTCTGCCGGCGAGACTCCATCGGGAGCTCGGGAGGGAGGCTGTTCAACAGTTCGAGAATCTGCTCAGCGGTGAACGGCGCGGCGGGCACGCTCGCCATCTGGTAGATCGCGTTGAAATCCACGGAACCGTCTGCGCGAACCGGTTGCGGGGTGGCTTTGACCGCTTCTGGGGTGACCTTGATTTGGTCGAGATTAGGGCCGGGTTGCTCGCGTACGATCTGTTCGATCGTGCGTGCCGGTGGTGCCGGCTCAGCCGCACTGGTGGCATTCATTGCCGCTCGGAACTCCTCGTCGGTGAGAGGAGCCGCCTTCGGTGCCGACGCATCCATCTCAACGAACAGGCCAGCAGCTTTGCGAAATACATCTCCGAGTGGCATGGCTAATCTTATCTCCGTTGCGTAACCGTCGCTAGGCGGAAACCGGCACCTTCATTTGTTCGAACGGGGCAACTTCCTCAAGCGCGGCATTCATCGCGTTGGTCTGGAAGACGACGTCTTCAATGTCGGCGAGCACCTGCTCCGGCGAGCGGGCGCGAATCTCATCGTTTATCAGGCCAAAGGTGTCTTCCATCAGCCGACTCTGGTGGCTCAGGTTTGTGAGAATCGCACCGATCCGGCTGACGTACTCCTTGCGGCGCTGCATCACTTCCTGCCGCTTCTCCAGCACTGCCTTGGTATGAAGCTCCACCTCTTGGCTCTGATCCAGGAAGGTCGAGATTCGCTGGAGTTCAGCGTCGTAGCACTCCTGAATCCGGGCGACCGTCTGCTTCACCCAGTTGTTCTCGGGGCTGACCACGGGTTCGTCGGGCGCGACGACCGGGGGAACCCGTCGCTTTGGCATCGCCTGACGCGACTGAGCCGCGGTGTCTTCACGGGTGACTTCGTCAAGCACCGAGGCGAGGTAGTTGCCGAACTGCACTTCCTTGCTTCCGAACAGCAGGAACTTCTCCAGTAGGAAATCGAGCTTGCGGAGCACCTCGCGGAACCAGGGTCGTCCGTCGTCGCACTGCGCATAGATCTGGTCGCGGGTGGTTTCCAGGCGCAAGTAGCGGTCCCGCATCTCGGGAGCAAGCGTCGGTAGAACCTGATCCTTCAACTTCTTGCGCCGAGCGTCGATCTCCGCGTCGTACTTGGAGGCCAAACGGCGGTCAAACCACTTGGAGTCGGGCACGAAAAGCAAATACGCCGCCTCGGCGACCAAGCCCACAATCAGGGGAATGGGGGTGAGAAAGCCCGCCGCCAAAGCAAGGACCCCGGCCAAACCAATGGCGTTTGCCGGCTCCTTAAATGCTTCGGAAACTTTGCTCGTCTGTGCCATGCTGGGGTCGAACTCTAAGCTACCTTAGCTTGAATGACGGCTGTGACGCTCCGGTGCGTCGCAACGGTCGGGCAATTCTCAGAGGGAAACGCGTATCTGCCCCCCACTACCTTGCTGCTTAAGCAAGCCCAAAACGCTTTGACTGAGGTGAATGAACTCAGGCGTCGTAGATAAATCTTCGGTTGCCGCGTGCGGGCCCATTCGAGGTCGATCGAAAGGAACCCGGAAATCCTTGATGATTACCGCGGGGCGTGACGATACCACGATCACCCGGTCAGCAAGGATCAGCGCCTCCGTGATGTCGTGAGTGATGAAGATGACGCAGTTCTCCTCCTCATTCCACAGCTTCAGAAGAAGCCCCTGCATGTCCTCGCGGATTTTGGCGTCCAATGCTCCGAATGGTTCGTCCATCAACACGATTTTCGGCTTCATCGCAAGACACCTCGCGATCGCGACGCGTTGCTGCATCCCACCAGATAGCTCCTTCGGATAGGCACTCGCCCGATCGGCGAGGCCTACTTTCTCGATGTATTCCGCTGCCAGGTTCCTGCGCGCGGAAGCTTCCAATCCTTGGATCTCCAATCCAAATTCGACATTTCGCTGCACCGTCAGCCACGGCAAGCAAGTGTAGGCCTGTTGGACGGTGACGGAAAAGGGGTTGTCGCCCTCGACCCTCTTGCCAAAGGCCAGGATTTCACCGGATGTCGGTGGGATCAGTCCACCGATCATGTTCATGAGGGTGGATTTGCCCGAACCTGAGGGTCCGAGGATCGCGATGAACTCGCCCTTCGCTTCGTTCGGGATCACGAGATTCAGGTGCTCGATCACCGTTTCCGTCTTACCCTTGCTCGTGTACGTCTTCGTGACGTCCCGAACCTCGACGACGCTGTCGCCTTCGCCGGGAGGAGGCGCAAGATTCATGAGTTCCGGCTTGGGCTGAAACACGTCTTTTGAGGGCTCAGGCATAGATTTTTTACCAGGCGAAGAAACGCTTTTGAACCTGTTTGAGGGTCCAGTCAGTGAAATACGCGATCGCGCCGATCAGGATGAGCGTGCCGTAGACCTGCCCCGATTGGAAGGTTCTCGAACCGATTTGAAGCAGGTACCCGAGCCCGATCTGATCTTGGCTCGAGTTGATGTACTCGGCCAAGACGATATAAGTCCACATGATCCCGTTGCATATGATAATGGCCTCCCAAATCTGGGGCAAAGCGGCGGGGATGATCACTTTGCGCAAGGTCTGGGAGCCCGTCGCTCCCATGTCGCGGGCAACGGTGAGGAAGTCTTCCCTAACCGCCAGCACTGCGTTCCGAGCCAGCAGGATCATGTAGAAGATCGAGCCGAGGAACAGGAAGACGATCTTCGCCTTCTCTTCGACACTGAACCAGAGGATGATCAGCCCGATCAAACCCGTCGGCGGGACGGCTTTGAATCCGTTGATGATCCGGTTAAGGCCAGAATCCAACGGACCGTAAGCCCCCATCAGGACGCCGAGAGGAACGCCAAGCAGGACCACCAACCCGAGCGCGACAAGCACTCGGAATGAGCTGCGGACAATGGCGGGCAGGAGCCACCCCATGTCACTGAAGTGGGCTAGCCCGCGATAAACGTCCGTCGGTGGCGGCAGGAACAGAGGCTTGATGAAGCCCCCATACGTCAGCCCGCACCAAAGCCCGATGAGAATCGCCAGACCGAGCCAGCCAAAGAGCAGATCTTTTGACCGGCTGACCGGAACCCTGACCTGCATTGGATGTTTCATCGACTGGCTCTAATTAGCGACTACCTTAATATCTGTCCGACGGTTCAACTGGCGACCGCTCGCCGATCCATTGTCCGCCATCGGCTTGTCAGGCCCATTACCAACCGGAATCAGACGATCGGAACTAAAGCCTTTGGCAACGAGATACTGCACGACGGCATTCGCTCGGCGCTGACTCAGAGCCACGTTCGAGTCGTGGTTCCCCACGTTGTCGGTATTCCCCTCGACGCGGAAGAACGCGTTGGATGCGGTCTGCAAGAGCGGAACAACTTTTGCGTCGAGCAACTGACGCCCAGCCCCAGAGAGTTCTGCCGAACCGGTGGCGAATTGGATCGTCAGCGGCTTGGTAAAGATCGGCACGGCCTTGGTTGCCGTCTCTTTCTGCTTGGGAGTGAATTTGAACTCTTCTTTCGGCGTTACCTTTCGCTCGGCCGGAGCCTGTTGGGCGAATATCTCGCGCACGAACTGGTCATCCTTAGCCTCTTCGGCCGTGACCTGATCCTGGACCGCGCCGACATAGAAGGTATTCGCCTGGTTGAAGATCGTATCGAACTGCGGCGTTCCGCCCGCAAGCCCGAAGGTCTTGGCGTTGTCCGCCATCGAGGTCAGCTTGACCTTGTTGAAGGTGTCCAGCGCGCCTTGCTCGCCGAGATCCTTGAAGTCGGGGAAGCTGTCCATCATGACCGCCACTGACTTGTGGGGATCATTCTGAGCCTCGAACGCACCATCAAACCACCCTTTGATAAAGGCTGAGACGAGGTCACCGTGGTCCTTTATGAAGTCGGTGTGGGCCAAGAAACAGTCGCCGATAAGCGTTGCCGCGCTTTCCGACGAGAAGATGACCTTCGAACCGGGGACCTGCTTAAGCGCAGCGGTGATATTTGGCTCCCACGTTACAATGGCGTCGGCCTTGCCCGCGGCGAAAGTCGAAACCACCGCGTTCGGCAAGTCCTGGGAAATCTTGCTGTTGAGGATTCCCTTCTTGGCCGATTCACCCAAGCTCGAGTTCAACACGCCATAGCGTAGAAGGGTATCGGATGGGCTGAGCGGAATTAGGGCGACCGTCTTTCCCTTTAGGTCTTCAAAGCTATTGATCCCTTGGCGCGCAACGATCGCATCCCCGCCCTGGGAATAGTCGACCTGGAAGATCACCTTCGCGGGTGTCCCACCCTTCTTCAGCCCGCCTAGTTGGGTTGCGGCGGTGTCCATCGTCGACCAAGCTATGTCGACGCGACCCGCGGCGAACTCACTCATCATCGCGACGGGGTCATCCATGATCTGATACTCGACGAGCAGGTTGTACTTCTTCCAGTACATGCAGACCTTGTTCGGCTTGAGACCGTTGTTGGCGAAGATGCCACCAAGCCAGCCGGGCCACTGGTTCAACGCGACGTGCAAAGGACGACCCAGCTTGACGTTCAATCCGAGATCTCCCTCGACCTTGGTCTCGCCAAACTTCGGGGTTCCGCCAGCGTCAGGCCCGGAAGCTCCTCCACCCTTCCATAGCCGGTAGCCGCCAAAGGCAGCCCCCAGGACCACGACGAATACCACAATCTTTCCGGTCGTCTTTAGACGCATGTACGCATTCTCCTAGGTTTGCGGGAAACGCGCAAGGTGGACGGACCTTGAATCTCTCTCCAAACCCGTAATACACGTACCGAATTCGCGTTATTTGGGTTGCAGTTCAAGCGAGACCCCCGTTTTGACTTCGAGATGGGAAGGCGGTATCCTGCCGGACTCATGAAAGCTTTTGGCGTTTCCGCGCTTTGCGTGCTACTCGTCCTCAGCGTCACCGCCTCTGTGGTTGCCCGGCCCACGGGGGCCAAACCGCCGGTGGCCAAGAACGCCGCAGTGCCGAAAGGAATCCAATGGGTGATCGTCACCAAGGACGCCGACACCGACAACCCGAGCACTAAGCTCTCGCTCAGCATCAACGGTAAAGCCACCCTGCTCGCCACTCTCCGCGAGACCTTCAACGTCCTCGAGAAGGCCGACTACGCGGGCAACAAGATCCCCAAGTCGGCCGTTACCGCCGTCAAGGGCTGGTGGGCGGGGCAGGGGCATACGTTCTACGTCAGCAAAGTCGGAAGCGCCTACAAGGTTTATCGGCGGGCCGACTACGAAGAATCCGGTCCGGAGAAATTCAAGCTCTTCAAGACGCTGAAGGGCTGACTTCGAGTTCCAAGGTCTCGCCTGGCAACAGTTCCGAATAACGCCGCAGCAACTCGCTGCGGCGTTTTCGCATCTCTTCAATCTGATCTGCGGTCACTTCAACCTCACCAAGTTGACCCAGCATCTCCTCCGCGGTGAGACGGACCGCCCCGAACTGCAGGTCGAACAATCCCACGATCCGTTCCGCCAGGTGCGCCTCCGTGGGTAACGCCGGCGACTTGCGGGTCCCCGGCTGTCGCTCTTCGAAAGACTCGATCGCCCATCCCTTCGCCAAGAGCCCGTAGAACGCCTCGGTCAGACTAAGCACCGACTCGACCGCGAAGTGGGTGAGATCGTGCCGTACGAAGAACGGCGTGGTCGGCATCCCGCAGGTCGATCCGTCCGAGCGGACGCACGTCATCGTCGGCGGCCGGTCCTCGCTGTGCGGCTTGGTGAATTTCACAATCATGGGAGACTCTAAAACAAGGATTTCTATCCTGACTCATACTAGGGTCGAATATGCGACGTTCGCCCGCCAAGCGCTTTCTTGCCCTGGGAGTTTCCCTCACGTGTATGATGTCCCTCTCCGGATTCGCTGCCGACCGCGACCCTGAGCTTCGCCCTCCCGCTGTCCCGCTCGTGGTCCACGACCCGTATTTCAGCATTTGGTCAACCACGACAAAATTGGCCGACTCCGACACCGTTCATTGGACCGGCGGCATGAACGCTTTGGTCGGCACCGTCAGCGTGGATGGCAAGGTCTATCGCTTCATGGGGAAGGGACCGGGGCCAGTCCTCACCCAGATTGGCGTTGCGGTGGTGCTCCCAACGAGGACGCTGTACACGTTCACAGGTGCAGGCATTGCCCTGTGGCTAAGGTTCATAACTCCCGCTCTGCCGGACGATCTCAACCTCCTTTCCCGGCCCGTAACCTACATGACGGCCGAGATCCACAGTGACGACGGGAAGCCGCACCAAGTCGCCGTGGCATTCGGTGCGTCCGCGCAGATCGCGACCCGCTCTCCCGATCAGCGTGTTGAGGTCAAGAAATCCACGGTCGGCAAGCTGTCGGTGCTGAGGGTGGGCTCGGTCGACCAGCCTGTGCTCGCGGAAAAGGGCGACGGGGTCCGGATCGGTTGGGGGCACGTGTATCTCGCCGCGGCCTCCGACAAAGTCGCGGCGGCCCAGTTCGTCGGCAAGTCCGGCCAGCCGGCGAGCGCCGTGATGGCGGACCTGGCGTTTAACCCCGAGATCGTCGAGTACAAGCCGGTTTTCCAAACCGCGATGATCGCTTACGACGACGAATACTCGGTCCAATACTTCAAACAGAACCTGCGCCCCTATTGGCGGCGAAATGGGGAAGACGCCAATTCGATCCTCAAGAAAGCATTTGCGGAATACGATTCCCTCAAGGTCAGGTGCAAGCAACTCGATAGCGAGCTATTGACCGATCTGGCAAAAGCCGGGGGCGACAAGTACGCTAAGTTAGCTTGCCTGGCCTATCGCCAGTGTCTGGCGGGCTGCAAGCTCGTCGCCGACCCCAACGGTCAGCCGCTCCTCTTCCCGAAGGAGAACACCTCGAACGGCTGCATTGGCACGTCCGACGTGATCTACCCAATGGCGCCGCAGTTCCTGCTCTTCGGCCCGTCGCTCAGCAAGGCGATGCTCGTGCCGATCCTCGACTACGCCGCATCCTCGCGCTGGCGCTTCCCCTTCGCCCCCCACGACCTGGGCACCTACCCGCAGGCGAACGGCCAGGTTTACGGTGGCGGGGAACGCACCGAAGAGAACCAGATGCCCGTCGAGGAGAGCGCGAACATGCTCATCCTCGTCGCCGTCGTTGCCCAGATGGAAGGGAACGCGAACTTCAGCGCCAAGTATTGGCCTACCCTCACGAAGTGGGCCGACTACCTGAAGGCGAAGGGGTTCGATCCGGAGAACCAACTCTGCACCGACGACTTCCTCGGGCACCTCGCCCACAACGTCAACCTCTCCGCCAAGGCCATGCTCGGCATCGCCAGTTACGCCCGACTCTGCGAGATGCGCGGCGACCTCGCCCAAGCGCGCGAGTACGGAGACCTCGCCCGCAGCTTCGCCGCCCGATGGACCCATGAAGCCGACGACGGCGACCACTTCCGCCTCACCTTCGATCGCAAGAGCACCTGGAGCCAGAAGTACAACCTCGTCTGGGACAAGATCCTCGGCTTCGGCCTCTTCCCGGATTCGGTCCGCGCGAAGGAGATGGCTTACTACCGCAAGATGATGAACCCGTTCGGCGCCCCCCTCGACAACCGCGGCTCCGGCGCCAAGCTCGACTGGAGCCTCTGGACGGCGACGCTGACCCAGAACCCCGAGGACTTCGCCGCGATCATGGAGCCGGTCTACCGGTTCGTCGACGAGACGCCTCAGCGCGTCGGCATGGGCGATTGGTACAACACCGCCAACAGCAACCACATCGGCATGCACTCCCGCCCCGTGGTGGGCGGCGTGTTCTTGCAGATGCTCTACTCCAAGTCCGTCTGGGGCAAGTGGGCGGGACGCGACACTCTGAAGGTCGGAAACTGGGCTCCAATCCCCAAGCCGCCCGTAGTCACGATGCTCGTCCCCGCCGCCGACACCAAGCCGGCGACCTGGAGCTACACCGTCGACAAACCCATGGACGGCTGGCAGAAGGACGGCTATGCGGTTGGCGGATGGAAGCAGGGGCTCAGCGGATTTGGTACCCATGAGACGCCGGGTGTGTCGGTTCACACGATCTGGAACACCGACGACATCTGGCTCCGCCGCGAGGTGGATATCTCGGCGGCTCAGCTTCGCAGCATCCAGCTTTGGCTGCATCACGACGAGGACGTCGAGGTGTACATCAACGGCGTTCTCGCCTTTCGATCCGGAGGATACACGTCGCAATACGACATCAATCCTCTGCTGCCGGAAGGCCGCAAGGCGCTGAAGACGGGCAAGAATCTGATCGCGGTTCACTGCCACCAGACCTCGGGCGGTCAATACATCGACCTCGGTTTCGTCGAAGTGAAAGCCTAACTGGGAGCGCCGACACTCCTGTCGGCAGGCCGGATCTATCCGGCCCTCACCCCCGCGCAGTGGGAGGCTGGGAGGGGCAGCTAAGAAAGGTGAACCGCCAGAAGCGTGTTACCTTTGGCTGTCTCTCTGGAGAGTGCCATGGTGCATAGGAACCTAAAATGGATTCTAGCCTGCCTCGCGGTTGCCGCGTTCGGAGCCGTGGCTTTTCTTAGGTGGAATCGATTCTTCAACCCGGCGGAATTCGACCACCGAGCACGAGCCCACGCTGGCCTTCCTCCGCCCGACGCCGAAATGCTGCTTTCGAAGATCTTCTCAGGCACGCTGTCGTTCAAGTAGGAGGCGCCTGTGTTTGCCAAGCCGGGGCTTGTTCGGTCCGGCACCGATTATTCTCGGAGAGGAGAGGTGACGCTACCGAGCGGCAAGGCTCTGCAAGTTGAGATCGAGGGCTTCACATTCGCCGATGACGAGACTCCCGAGAACAAGATCGTCGTGACCTACCGGGCCAAGGGATTGATCATGATGAATGCGTTGAACCTAAATCGGGAGTCCCTCGTGAAATTTGGATTCTCGAACTGGTTCGTCGAGTCCCTCCATCCTTGGGCTACCAATGAAGGATTCATCTTTGAGCCGTGGTATGTACATTTCAATCCCGCGACTGGAGGCTTTTCGATCGAAATGATCCACGGCTGGCCAGATTAGTGCGTTCGCGGATCGCGCATCCACTTCGCATGCAAATCCAGAAACAATCGGTTTCGGCCCCCACTGTGAACCGCCTTCCCTTTGAGCTCCGGCAAAATCGAAGGGATCGTCTCGGGGAAGTAGGGATCGACCATCAGCTCGACATCCGCCACCCCCGTCGGGTTGCCCGCCTGCGGGTTGTTCGCCCGTTGGAGATCAGTGACGCAGACATCGGGCGTCTTGCCCCAGAAGTCGTCCAGCGGGACGGGGTCATCGGTGCGGTCGAACCGCCAGAGCCAGTAGCGCGTCGAGCCCATGGGCGTATCCTGCCGAACCTGAGGAACCTCGCCGAACGACGAGCCCTTCACGCTCGGGCACGACCAGACCTCTTTCTCGCGTACGTACGGCTCCAGCACCACCGCCGCCCACCCGGCGCGCGGATCGCTGGGTGGCCAAGAAGGCCAGGGCCTAAATCCGAGGGCGGTCTTGAGGTCGCGGCGATCGGGGAACCTGTCGTCCTCATCGCTCAGATAGAGCTGAAACGCCATCCCGATCTGCTTCATCGAAGAGAGACACACGCTCTGCTTCGCCGCATCCTTGGCCCGGGCGAAGGCGGGAAACAGCACGGCGGCCAGGATCGAGATGATCGCGGTCACGACCAGCAACTCGATCAACGTAAAGCCCTTCGAAGCGGAATGGCGCATCCGTGCATAAGGTTGCCACATCGTATGCGTCTCCTGAGCCGCGAGAGTGAGTCGGTCAAAGAACGGACACCCAAACTGCGGACTGGAACAAGGGCCATGCACGCGGCATCCTAGTGCAAAGGGCTACCTTGCGGAGACATTTTGACCATTGACTAGCCCTACTGAGGTTAGTTCACATGAAAGGCGTATTCGCATTCACCGTCGGCGTTTCCATTGGAGCGTTGACCGTTGGTTCGTTGCTCGCCCAGGTAACGCAGCAGGACCCGAAAGCACCCGTGCAGGGGCAACATCATAAGCCGCCCGAAAAGCCCCCAGTCAAGCCCCCTACGAAGCCTCCAACCAAGCCACCCAGCAGGCCGCCGACCCGGTCGCCAGTCAACCGACCGCCCAACCGGCCGCCCGATCAGCCACCTGTCAACCATCCTCCGACGAATCGGCCGCCCATCAATCGACCGCCCGTCAACCAGCCGCCGCAGAACTGGCCCATAAGGCGACCGAGACCGGGACAGGAAGTGATCCAACCGAACCGCAACTGGCGACAGAAGTGGAACCACACCTACCACCGTTCCACGTACCAAACCATCAACATCTGGTCGCCAACGACGTTCGGCTACGGTTCGCGGACGCTGCGATGGGATCCAGATTCCTGGCAATACTACGTCGAGGACTCGCTCGTCGGACTGATCTACCGGAGTGAGCGGATGAGCAATTCGTTGCGAAACACCTTCGAGAACCAGATGAACCGAGGAGGTATGCAAAACCTGCGCGGGGCCATGAGCGCTAAGGATCGGATCCAGCGAATGGACGAGGGCCTAGAGCACCTCCGTGCGGGGCTCGGATACGTGTCCCAATCCGATCTGCAAGAGGCCACGATCGATGTCCTGTCGCGCACCCAGGAAGTCTCCGACTCCTTTGATCGCTATCCCAACCTGCGGTTGATCGTTCGAGACGACTGGGAGGACCTACAATACGAGTTGAGCGAACTTGCCCGGTACTACGGCGTGCGGGGAATTCGCTAAGTCTCGCGGGAGCGTTGCCGGCTTCGCTTTTCGAAGTCGGCAACTGCTGCCGTTCCAGTGAGAAGCCCTCGCACCGCCCCGAAGGCAAGGACTGACGAGGGCTGCCTCCTATCTAGGGGGCAGCCTTCGCGACTTCTACAAGGATCTAAGCCGGTTTGATCGCCCGAAAGAACCCGCCCATGATCTTTCCGTCGAGTGACTTCTTGGCTTCCTCGGTCATCGACTGCACTCCTTTAGGAGCCCAGCTTCCCTCGATCGCCGAGAACTGATAGCGTCGGGTCGGCTCGATGCTCGCATCGGTGAATCCAGCGGCCCCAAGCTTCTGCAAGTAGTCGTTACGCTCCAGCGCTCCCGCCACACATCCGACGTACAATTCCATATCCTTGCGAACCGCTTCGGGAAGTTCGCCTTCCACGACAACATCGGAGACGGCGAATCGACCGCCGGGCTTAAGCACCCGGAAGGCCTCGCGAAGGACCTGGTCCTTGTCGGAGGAAAGGTTGATCACGCAGTTGCTGATGATTACGTCCACCGAATTATCGGGCAGTGGGATGTTCTCGATGTTCCCCTTCAGGAACTTCACGTTCTCGGCACCGGCGGACGTCTTGTTCTGCTCGGCCAGGGCAAGCATGTTGTCCGTCATATCCAAGCCGTAGGCGAATCCGGTCGGTCCGACGCGCTTGGCGGAGAGCAGCACGTCGATGCCACCGCCGCTGCCAAGATCTAGAACGACTTCGCCAGCGTGGAGTTGGGCAAGCGCGGTCGGGTTGCCGCAGCCAAGCGAGGCGAGAATCGCCGCTTCGGGGATTTCCGATGCCTCGGCGTCCGTGTAAAGGTTGCTCGTGATCGGGTCTTCGACGTTGCTGCAGCAACCGTCTGTGGCGGTGGAGTCGGCACAGCAGACGTCGGCCATCGTCGAGGAGCCACTGCAGCAGGCGCTGCCTTGGCCGTTGAGGACGCGAAGGGCGGCTTCGCCGTACTTCTGCTTCACCAGTTCGCGCACGTCTTCTCTTTCAATCAGGTTCTCATTCGACATCTTCGTATTTCCTTAGCAGCACTCGCTGCTAGCTTCTGGTTCCGGGGCGAGGTAGGCGGCGAGGCGGGTAACCGCCTCCCGATCGACGCCACAAATCATGTTCTTGCCGCGCTTCTCCATCGTGATGAGCCCGGCATTGCGGAGCTCCTTCAGGTGGAAGCTGATGGTCGAGGTGATCTTGTCCCCGCCGGTGACCTGGCAGCAGACCTCGCCGACCGTCGGACCGGTGACCGGCCGCACATCGCCGTCTTCGGCAACCGCCACGGGGCAGCAACAGGCACGTAGGAATTCAAAGATGCGCAGTCGCGTCGGGTCGCCCAAAGCTTTGAACATCTCTGCAGTTCGTTTCTCGTCCACGGATTAACAATACCACACAGTTCTAGAATTATAGAACTGTTATGCTCTAGATCCTGCGCCTTGGGAACCTACAAGCTTGAGACGAATATCCCGCCCAAGACCGCATCGTAATGTCATCCGGTATAGACAACGGGAACTAATGGTCGGGATGACAGGATTCGAACCTGCGACCCCTTCGGTGTGAACGAAGTGGGTTTAGGTTCCTGAAGCGGCCATTTCTTGGTTTGTGCCCCCATCTGTGCCCCCATTATAGCCATAAACGAGCCCCATCGCGGCTTGTTTGAGTTCCTTTCGGGACCGGGCGTAAATCTTGGCAAGCATGGCCGGGGAGTGCCCCATAAGCTCGGCGGCGGTGCGCACGTCGACCCCCTTTTCAAGCATCAGCATTCCGAACGTCGACCGTAGATCGTGGAGCGTCAGCGTCTCGAACTGGGTGCCCTTGGATATGGTCGACCATTCCCGCGCCATGTTCCTTGGCCTGAGTGGGGTTCCTGTCGACGTGGCAAGTACCCAACCTTTCCCCTCAGAGAGAATCTTCTTGAGTTCGGTGTCGACGGGTATCCATCGCCGGTCCCCGGTTTTGGTCGACTCTTTGATGATGAGCTCGCCGTTTACCTCTAGGGCTTGTCGACGTACGGTGATTCCTTCCCCGTCGAAGTCTTCGTACTTGAGGCCGCACGCTTCGGCGCGTCGGAGTCCGTGAAGGCATAGAAGGATGCCGGTGCGCATCCTGGTCGTGGTTTCGAGCTTGAGGAGGGCGTCGACCTGCTTGCGGTTGAGTAGATCCTTGGGATGCTCCTCGATGCGTGGAGGTCGGACGGGTGTGGCTGGGTTCTTGTCGACGAGTCCTAACCGGACGGCGTGTTCCAAGATTGCTTTGAGGCATTGTAGGTACCGGGCGATCGTGCGCGGGGCCTTGCCTGTGAATTGCTCTATCCATGCCTCTACGTCGGCGGTGGAGAGTGTTGGTACGTCGACGCCACCTATGGGGTGGTTGTTGATGAAGTTCTCGTAGATCGTCTCGTAGAGGGCGTACGTCGACGGGGAGAGTTGGGGCTTGAGCCGAGTGACCTGGGCGTTGAAGAACGTTGCGAGTTTGAGGTCTGGAGGGGCGGGCGGTCTATTCCGCTCCTCCAACATGGCGGCGAAGTTTGCCCTTGCCTCTAGTTTTGTTCTCCCTGCCGGGCCGTAGACTCGGTCCCCATTGATCCTCTTGACGAGTCTCACCTTGCCGCTGGGTAGCTGCTTGTAGGTCCCCTCGTCGTTCGCTCTCCGTCTCATGTGTCTCCGGTGGCTCCCAGTTGAGTAACTGGAGGGCCGAGATCATCTTAACCCCTCCAATGACGATACAGGGGCACTCTCCGGCCTGTATCCATCTTTCAATGGTCCGTGGGTGCTTGCCCCACTTCTCGGCCCAATAGGAAAGGGGACGCGGATCTGCGTCGATCTGGTAGGGCGTCATTGAAGCACCTTCTGATAATACAAATTATCTGTCGTCGCCTTCTGGCCCTCTTGCCCGCTCCGGCTCATGCTGGGGCGGGCTCTTTTTTTGTTTCCTGCTTGTCGGGCTTCATAAGACCTTTTTATCAGAAGCGGGAGGGGCCCACGAAGTGGGAGGGACCTCGCTTGCGAAGCGGACTGATAAAAAGACTTATGAAACCTGTCGAGGGGTTTGTCCAACGGCAGGCCGATCCTTCGCGTAGCGAGGGTGAGGGCTGACGCCAGACTAGGAACAGCGAACCGGTCCTCGGGAGGCTCCCGAAACTGAACCTTCCGCCCTTCCAAGATCGCTTTGACCATTGGGGCGGTGAAGCTAGGATTTACACTGCCGTGGAATTGCCGACAGCCTCTACAGACAGGCGCGGTGAACGGGGACAAGCAGGAGGTCAGAGAGAACCGCGCCGTGTGGGTACCGCGCGTCGATGAGGCGGGGGCACTTTCGGGGCTCAGCAGACGTCCCATACTTGGGGAGCCACCGGTTAAGGCGACTCCCATTTGAGCTACGGCACCGTATGACGTTGATTCAGCGCGCGTCGAACTAGTTCAAATATTGAAATTAGCCCATTGACTAGCGCCAAAATCTCGGCCGTTAGTACCGCGAATGCTAGAGTTTGCATAAGCTCACCTCCTTTAGTTTTTGAGTCGCGGGTCTCGGCCTGTCATAGCCTCACCGCAGGAGTATTATGGCGGGGTTTTGCGAAGTACGCAAACATTCCCCTTCCGGAATTGGCCTGCCTGTGCCATAATAGTCAATGAGCCTAGGGAAACTTAGGATCATTCTCTGCTAGTTGGAGAGTCGGCGAAAGCCAAAACTGTCAAATGGCGCGTGGAAGCCAAAAGCAGAAGCAAGCCAAATGTGGGCGCACGGAAACTTGAAATCTCATGTGCGCCCTTTTCCTTTTAGAATGGCAGCCGGGGCTGGATCGCGTACGGGAAGCATATCCGTATCTCGGGAACTATGCCCATTTCGTATAGGCGCACTAATTTAGGCTCCGTGGTGAAGAACGCATCGCATCGCGCCTCAATCGCAACAGCAAGATGCTTTGCATCCTTCTCCTTGAGGTTGAGCACGTCGGCCCGTTCCGCGGTGCGGTCCTGGAGTTCTTCGGCCAAGATGCTTGCAGAGGGAGATACATTGAATTCGATGCAGTTTCGGTTTTGGAGGAGTTCAAAGTATGGCGGGCTTGCAATTCCTTCCTTAAATTGCTTCACCTCGATACGATGCATCGTTGAAAGCACGATCCCGCACAAACTCGATTCCATGTCTTGAATGCAGGAATCAAGCGCAATCAAGTACACATCGAGCGTGGTCGGCTCCTTATTCAGATATGCGATGAAGCAGCATGCGTCCCAATACACGTAAGGAACGCTTCGAGCCATCCTACTGGCCCACCTCGCGCAGTGATCGATAGACGTCCGCTCCGGCGGGGAGCATGTTCAGGGACCGCGCGAGAGTTCTGAAGCTGCGTTTCGGGGTCTCAACGATTTCCGGGGCGGTGTCAACTTCGATTCGTGCGGGCAGTAGTCCGAAGCTTGGATACATGGCGGTCCCCCTGACTCGCACAAACTGTTTGACACTCGCTTGGATAGAGGCGAGTAGCGGCTGAGGGAAACGGCACTGAACACGCCCGCCAGAGGGAGCGTTCGGGTAGAGGTAAAAAATGAACTGATCGGTGTGGACGTTAAGTGCGTCCAAATATCCGGTCATTTCGATTTGCCCTGTTGAGCGTGCTGTCGCAACAGACATGAAGTTCAGCGCAACACTTTGGGAAAGGTGGGCTGTTTGGTCCTCAAGCTTCCACGTAATCGGTTGGTGGCGAGACGCGGAGTATCGAGCGAGCGCAGCGTATGACTGGCCTAGCTGATCATCTAGGAGCGGAGGTGAACCGCCTGCCTCAATTACCTTAAGATCCTGAATGAGCCTTGGCAAGACTTTTCGATAATCTTGTTGCTGCGCTGATTCCCGGATAGAGAGTGTGAGCGGGCTATTGACCGACGCCGCTACGATCTCGTAGTTGTCCTTGACGTCGAAATAGGGATTCTCCAGCTTTGAAAGCCGACGCAAGACTCTGATTAGGAGAGTCGTGAAATGGCGCAAGTCATCGAGGTCAATGGATGCGCCCTCTCCGATGATTATCCTAAGATCGCTAATCTCTTCCACACTTCCCCCCGCAGCGAAGGGACTTTACTCCTTCGTGCCGAATCTGTCAACGAGTCACGTTTCGTGCCCCCTTTCGTGCCCCCTTTCCTTTGTCTACCCCTGTCAAATGGTGGCACGGCGGGTTCAAATTTGAACCTGAAACTTGGTGGGCGGTACAGGATTTGAACCTGTGACCCCTTCGGTGTGAACGAAGTGCTCTACCACTGAGCTAACCGCCCGGGGAGCGTTGAGTCTACCAGAGGGTGGGGCGGGAGCCGCAACTCTCCGCCCGTCCTCCCATAGAGGGATCCAAAAAAAAAGGAGCCACCGCGGAGGGGTGGTTGCGCGTATGGCTCCTGGGCTCAGCCGCGAGCTCGCCGACGCCGCCGAAGCAGCGCCAGGCCGAAACCCACGGTAGCCAGCGTCGCCGGCTCAGGGACGGCGGCGGTGACAACGAACTGGCTTCCAAACGCCAGCGACGGTTCGTAAACAAAACTGGTCCCAACCGGCGGATGCGGGTTGTAGAACGATGGTCCCGCAAGTTCGGCCGGCGTCATCGCCGAGGTGAACGTGAACTGCTTCGACGCACCTGCGGCGAGATAATTCGCCGCACCCGTCGCCGTCCACTGGATGCCATATCCGTCAAACGGTCCGCCCAGCCCAGTCACAATCGGGTTCCAGCCCGTCGGCGAGCCAATGGCGGTCGGGAGCGGGATCATGAAGTTTAGGTCGGGGATCCAAGCGAACCAGAACTGCGCAATGTTTAGCGAACCCGTGTTCTGCACCGTGATCGTATAGTTGAACGTACCGCCATTCGGTGTCGAAGTGAAAGAACCCGTCGCCGACGGAAACTGGGCCACTCCAAAGGCGGCCGCTCCGGTCAAAACCAACGCCGCAAAGATCTTGTTCATCTCATCTCCTCAAAAAAACCAACACAGGGTTAGTGGAAAGAGGGAGCACAAAGGTTGGTCCGACTTAGGGTCTTGCACTCTTCGGCGGAAGATTGCTCAGATCAATGATCATCTTCTTCGTGCCCTTGATTTCGCAGGCCGGACCCAAAGTCCCAGACTGGACCGAACCGCCGAAGATGCCGTTGCCGGCCGCCGCCTGGGCGGTGACCTGATAGGTCCAAACCCCGGCCACCACCAAGAGAGTCAAGAGAAGAATCTTCACCCTGCCCACGGCGAAGGCCGCCCGGGGGATAAACATCCCGAGTGGGCGCATCGAATTCGGTCGGCGAAGACCGATCGCCAGACGGGTGGAAAGTCGTCGGAAAGCGGCCAGCCGCTCACGGCAGGCGGGGCAAGTCAATAGGTGTGACTTCACGCGGAGGCCCGGGAGCAATCCTAGCTCACCGTGCAGCATAATCAGCAAATCTCTCTCGTAGCGATCGCAAGGGGTCATAGATCCTCCTGGCCACCAAGCCGGTCTGCCAACTCCGAATGGGCACGATAGAACTGATACTTCACCGTATTCAGGTTGCGGTTGAGCGCGGTCGCGATCTCGGGCAACGTCAGCTCTCCGAAATAGTACAGTTCCAACACCTCGCGCTGCGATTGGGTGAGATCTTCCAAAGCCCCGGCTACCACATGCTGCAAATCGGAGGCGGCGTGAGCATCCCGTGTCGCAGAAATTTCTCCGGCGTCGTCGAGGGACACCTTGCCCGAGTCCTTGCCCCGAACGCGATAGTAGTCGCGGCACTTGTTCAGCGCGATCCCGTAAACCCAGGTGCGGAGCGAACTGCGCCCATCGAATTTCCCGGCCGCACAGTAGGCGGCGACACGGATTTCCTGCATGACATCATCCGCCGCCTGCGCATCCACTCGGCGGCAAACAAACGCCCTCAGCTCAGGCTCGAACGGCGCGAACAACTGGTCGAACTCGCCACCAAGCATCGCCCGTGCCCCAGGGGTACGGTCGATACGCGGGTTCAAAACTCGGCCAAGCCGGGCGAAGCCAATCATTGAAGGCGTTTTTCTCCTTTTACGCCCGGGTTAGTCGCAGACCAAGGGCGCAAAGTTGGGCGATCGCTTTACGATCTCCGAGACGCTACAGTGTGCGCGATAACCGCGCGTCGGCCAAGTTTAGGAAATGAACCAGAAATATTTACAGGGACCAGGGAGAAGCTCTTCGCGCCCTCCCGCTCCAACTGGATACGCAGGATCGCCGACTGGGACTCCAAGCCGGGGCGCGCATCGAAGACGAAGTTCCCAAGTGAATACGCCACGAGGGCGCGATGCCCGCCTGGGCGAGCAACCCACTCCACCGGCTGAAGCACGTGGGGATGCGAACCCAGAATCACGTCGGCCCCTGCCAACGCGAACTCCCGCGCGAGGCGACGCTGACGCTCCGAAACCTCGCGGGTGCCCTCCACCCCCCAGTGGACCATCAGGACGACAACGTCCGCGCCCGCATGCGCCTTCCTCATCGCCGACTTCAATCCTTCAACGTCGGTGTAAACAATCCCCCTTTCATCTCCCGTAGTCGGGTGAAAGTCGCAAGATCCGAAGAACGCAACGCGAATTCCCCTGCGGACGATCACCGTGGGAGCAAGACCCGTCCCCGTGGTCTCAAGCCCAAACGCTCGGAGGGCGTTCTGGGTCTCGGCCAGACCCTGAACCCCGCAGTCAAGCGCATGGTTGTTGGCAAGGGTCACTAGATCGAAACCGGCGGTCCCCAATCCCTTCGCCACCGACGGGTTCGCGCGAAGCAGGATATGCTTCGTCACCGCCGTGGGCGCTGTCCCAAGCACGCATTCCAAGTTCGCCACCGCGATGTCGGCCCGCACCAAGACGGGTGCGACATCCCGGAAAGGCGCGTTCGCTCCGACTAGCTCGACCTTGCGTTCGACCCACCGCGCCAACATGATGTCGCCCACCGCGTCGAGTTCGACGGTGGGCGACATCAGGGCGAGCAGGGCGGCGAGAATCACTCCTTATCTTTTAGCGGAGTGGGCACAAAGAAGGAGCTCGTCCAGAACGGACGGGCGGGTGCCTTCCCGGCGCGCAGAGTGGCCTTCCACTTCTCGTCGGTCAGACGGTCCGATATGGGCTGCTTGAACTCATAATACGAGAACTGCGTCCCTTGAGCAAGGTACGTCTTCCCCTCGATCGGCACCGCAACCACCAAGCGATCGGCGGCCCCAACCCCCACTTCCAACGCCTGACCGCGCGCCGTATGTACGTCGGCGACCAGGGCGATGAACAGCTCGTCCTCGGTCAACTGCTGGTAGTTCGCGTTGATCACCTGGATGCGGTTGTGGAGCGTCTCAAGCTCGCCTTCGATCTTGCGGATACGCCAATGCTCGGCCTTCGTGATCGGCTTGCCCGCTATCTCGTTCTGCGCGACATGCTTGAAGAACTGGATCACCTCAAGAAACTGCACGAACTGAGTACCCGTGTCGCCGTCGAGGTAGCCCCGCGACTTCATCGCATCCCGAATCTGCCTCACCATCCCATCGAGTCGCGTGTACAGCTCAACATTTGGCTCGACATAGCCCTTCACGTACGGCTGCTCGTCGCCGCCATCGCCCATTTCGGCCACCGACTGGAGGCCGTAGAGGATCGTATCGTGTCGAAGCTCGGCCCACGAGCCGAGGGCGGACGCAAGCGACTTGTCCATCCACGCATTCGTCCGCAGCACCGCCGGAGCGGCGGCAGGCAGGGGATTGATCATTGGCTTGAGAGTGTTGAGCCACGACCAGTAAAGGTCGCGGTTCCAGCCCGCGGCGGGAACGGCGTCGAATTGGCTTCGTAGCGACGCCCGCGTCGGCGCGTACTCGCTCCAGGCCCGAGTCGCGAAGTTCGTCGGATTGCCGTCGAGCAACTGGAGGGCGCGCTGGCTGCCGAGCACCGCCAGGATGTCAAGCGGGCTCGGGAAGGGGCGCTTGTCCGGGTCGGAAAGCTCCTGCATGATGTAGCTATCCGGAATCGCCCGCTGCCCCATGAACCGGAACTGCACTGGCCCCGCAGTCGAGCCCTTCGTGCGTTTGGCCATGATCAGCGGCGGGTGAGTCTTGCGAATCACGTTGAGGAATTCGGCCAGCTTCGCCTGGTCTTTATATCCCGAGACTCCTTCGCCGAACGTCCGCTTGGCAGCGGCGTCCCATTCCGGCGGCGTCGGGCTGTTCGCCCGACCGGCGAACAGGGACGTCACGTCGTAAAGCTTCTGCCACTTGGCGGCCGCACCGCTCAGATCGAGGTCGTGCGACATCAACAGCGCCTGCTGGATCTGCTCGGTCGCGGGTCGAGGCGGTGCGCCGTTCTCGGAGATCTCGACCGCGAACGGCACCAAGCCGTACCACATCATCGTGCGGAAGTAGCGCGTGAGCTGCGGAGAGCGCGTGTAGTGGCCTCGGACAATGAACTGGCTGTAATCGAACTCGTACGGGAAGATCAGCCCTTTGGCAAAACCATCATGGCCGTCGATGAGCGCGAGTTCACCGTCCACCATCGTCTTGATGTCGGCCGGGAGCTCGATCTTCTGACCCGCCAACGCGCATGCCACCCCGAAGTAAGCCGCATTCTTGCGAGCGGGCCCCTCAAGCTGGCTCCCCTTGACGGCGGCGAGCGTTGCGAGGGATTGTTTGGCCATCGCGTTCGTGATCGAAACCACGTCGGGCAGCATACGGCTCTGCTCCGCGGTGCGGAGGGTTGAGTCGAAGAAGACGTGATAGATCTGGAGGAGATTATCAGTCGTCAGGAACGACGGAACGTTGAGGTAGTCGTTCGTTCCGTAAGCCCAATACAGCGCCTCATCCTTCGAGGGACAGGTGAAAAACCCGTTCTTCCGAAGCATCGCGCGATGGGCGTCGGTCATCGCAAAGGCCTTGCTGAAGACCTTGTAGTTCGCGACTTCATGGAAGTCCGCGGATATCGTGGGCGGTAAAACGGCCGTCCGGGTCATCACCGACGAAAGTGCCAGCGAAAGCAACAAACTCATTTCCATTCCTCCGACGAGAAGCGCTCTGGCCTCCCGTCTCCGATCAACTCGATTTTGCCATGTTGCAGCAACAGACCGTTCGCCGAGTCCCAAACTTTTTCTTTGGGACCCTTTCTGAACCCGAATCCTGACCACCGATAGCGGCTCAGCGCGACCTTCCCTTCAAGCGTTCGCTCCAAGGTGAAGAGGGGCGCACCGCCTTTCTCCGATTCGCCGAAGCCGAATTCCAGCAAAGGTCGCCCCATCGTCGATCCGAGCCACTTGCGAGTGAACTTGCCGTCCCGCACCCCGAAGATCCAGAGGCAAGTGTGAGGTTGCGGGAGGTAGCGGGTCCGCTTGACGATTCCAACCGCCACATCTACATGACCATCTCCATCGACATCAGCAATCTGGAGCGCCCAGGGCTTCCAGTCAAGCTTCAGAACGCGGTCGATCACCCGCCGCGAATGGACGAGTTGAAGCGGCTTTAGCGCTGCGGCATCGAGGCGAACGACGTACCGAACTTTCCCCACTGTCAAGGGTCGCTCCAAGAAAAGCGCGGTAACGGCGAGGGCGAGCAACATTTTACGAATCGAGTGACGCGCCACAAGGCTGTTCCGCTTCGCTGATTCACGTAGAATTCAGATAGTGGAGACGTTTCGCTTCGACCATGTGGTGATTGGCTCAGGATTGGCTGGCCTCACCTACGCGATTAAGGAAGCCGAGGCGGGGGGAACGGTGTGCGTTCTCACCAAGGCCGAGCTATCCGACTCAAACACCCGTTGGGCCCAGGGGGGCATTGCGACGGCCGTCGGCGAAGCCGACTCATGGCTAACGGGCGGAAATATCGCGGCCGGGGGAATAATGGGTGCAATAGGCGGGGGATTGGGTGGAGCACTGTCAGTGACTGCTGCAGTGGCCGAACGACAAATACTCATTTGTGCCTTGCTCTCATTTGATTTGGGTGGTGCTAGTGTAGTGTCCCATAAATGTCCCAGCATATAGTTGTGCGGGTTCGTCTGTACAATATGGTTCTGCTGAGTCTTTCTGAAGAGGAGCGGTGTGGGCTCGAAGGGATCGTTCGAAGGGGCACTGCCGAGCATCGTCTTGTTCGTCGGGCCAAGATC
Source organism: Fimbriimonadales bacterium (assembly GCA_038216655.1). Taxonomy (GTDB): domain Bacteria; phylum Armatimonadota; class Fimbriimonadia; order Fimbriimonadales; family Fimbriimonadaceae; genus JAFDWR01. The sequence goes on along the minus strand of JBBQPZ010000003.1, from coordinate 206,223 downwards.
GTGCTGGAGTTGGTAAGCAGCCAGAGCCTGGTTGCGACGGCTTCCAAGCTTGGGATCAACCGAGAACAGGTCGCGCTTTGGCGGGACCGTTACCTTGCCGGCGGGATTTCTGCGCTGGAAAGAGATCGGGCTCGCTCCGGCCGCCCGAAGCAGATTCGCCCGGATAAGGAAGAGGCGGTACTGACGCTCACTCGGATGACGAGGCCGGAAGGCGGCACTCATTGGAGCGTTCGAACCATGGCGGCAGTGGCCGGGGTGAGCAAGGCCAGCGTGCAGCGCATGTGGGCCGCGCACGGAATCAAGCCGCACCTGATCCGCACCTTCAAGCTGAGCAAGGATCCGCGCTTTGAGGAAAAGCTCGTGGACGTCGTAGGCCTGTATTTGGACCCTCCCGAGAGAGCGCTCGTGCTTTGTGTCGATGAGAAGTCCCAAATTCAGGCGCTTGACCGGACCCAGAAGGGTCTGCCGATGAAGAAGGGCCGCTGCGCCACCATGACCCACGACTACAGGCGTCACGGGACCACCCCCTTGTTCGCCGCTCTGAACGTGCTGGATGGCAGCGTCATCGGAAGCTGCAAGGAGCAGCATCGACATCAGGAGTTTCTCGCTTTCTTGAGGCAGATCGACCGCAAGACGCCGGGCGAACTCGATCTGCACCTCGTGCTCGACAACTACGCCACTCATCAGTATCCGGCGGTGAAGGCCTGGCTGGAGGAACATTCTCGCTTCCACTTACACTTCGTGCCCACGTCGTGTTCGTGGCTCAACTTGGTCGAGCGATTCTTCGCCCTCATCACCACCAAGCGGATTAGGCGGGGAAGCTTTTCGAGCATGCGTGAGCTTGAAGTCGAAATCCGCGACTTCCTTCGGGTCCACAATGCCGACCCGAAGCCGTTCAAGTGGACTGCCTCCGCCGAGGCGATTATCGAGAAGATCGGAAGATGCCGGGAGACTATTGAGACACTACACTAGCGCCGATGCCTGCGCATACGCGCAAGGATTTTGAAGCTAATTGAAATATCGTCCAATCGCTTCTACGGTGAAAGCAAGAACGGAAATTTACTTATTTCCATTGCTCGCCATGTCTTTGCTTATCTACTCAATCACGTCGGGGGAGTTCACCTTGTCTAAGGGGGTACTCTGTATCGCGATCGCGTCGCTTTCCATTTTTTTAGCATTTCGTATGCATAGTTTTTGGAAGTGGCAAAGAGGAGAATATTCTCTGAATGACGAATACCTGTCCTATCAATTTGACGACAAGTCAATTCAGGCGATACCCATCTCCAAATCCAATATTAGTATTAATGGCTTATTCGGAGAGAAGTATGAGCGAGCTGCAGGAGGTTATCAACTAATAACAATACGATATGGAAGCGAGCAACTTTCGATTTCGCCCCTCTATTCCGCAAACTTGGCTACAGCACTCGCAGAAGAGGGGTTTATCGCACTGGAGCCTCGCAAGCATGTGGAATCAAAGACTTAGCCTTAGACAATCTTGACCGCATTGGACACACAGGCCCGCTTGCACACGGCAAGCCACCCCCGGGTGGGCCAATCACTGGTCTGCCCAATAAAGGGAGCCATTCATAATCTCACACTCCGCCGCTAAAATCGGCAAGGAGTTGGAGAATGAAGAGAAGTACCTCGACGACCACAACCACGTCGTTCCCGATCTCAGTTCTTCTTGTGGGATGACCTGGCTTTCAACAGCCCGACCAGGAATCGTCCTAGTCCTTCGACGACCTTGCCAGCCCCCCTTGCGAGGCCCATCCAGAACGCAAGAATCACCTTGCGAACATTCTCGCCGAGAAGAAGCCCCAGAATCCAGGACCAAACGGCGAGCCCAAGAATTGCGTCAAATGCTCTCACGACAAGCCGCACTCCGTCCACGTATAAGGCGTTTGCGAGGGGAGCAGCGCAAAGACCGATCAGACTCCATAGCCCGAACATCGTGAGCACCCATGTGAGAGGACGAAGATTCAGGGCGGTGGCACCCTTCGAGGGTTTTGCCGAGCCACACACGCAGCAGAACTTCGCGGAGAGGTGGCTTGCGTGACCTTCCGGGCAAAACCGCTTCCCAAGCGCTCCGCCGCACGAGTTACAGCAATAGACCGAGCCCTTTGGGAGAATTCGCTTGCAGACGAGACACAGAATCACCTGGCCACCTCCAGGAGCGAGGAACATGCATCGAAGGTCGAGACTGTGTGGACAAAGACGGGCATCGCCATTTGCGGTCCGATCAAGCTTTCAATGTGACGCTTGCGCTGCGGTCCGGTCGTCACAAAGAGCACCGCAGGGTCTACCTTGCCGTAGGTTTCAGCGAGCATTCCCGACCGCATATAGGCATCGAAGCTCTACAGCTTCACTTTGATCCGAGGGAGCGACACGTTGCCCCGAATCGATAACCCGCGATTTTCGGAGGAGTTGAAGTGGCTTGGGAGCTGCGGCATCGAGGCGAACGACGTATCGATCTCTGCCCACCGCCAAGGGACGCTCAAGGGAAAGCGTAGCGGCGGCAAGGGTAAGCAGCATTTACGAATCGAGTGATGCATGACCGGGCCGTTCCGCTTCGGCTGATTCACGTAGAATTCAGATAGTGGACACGTTTCGCTTCGACCATGTGGTGATAGGCTCCGGATTGGCTGGCCTCACTTACGCAATCAAGGCCGCCGAGGCGGGCGGAACCGTCTGCGTTCTTACCAAGGCCGACCTTTCGGATTCCAACACTCGCTGGGCCCAAGGCGGAATCGCGGCCGCCGTTGGCGAGGCCGATTCGTGGCAACTCCACGAGGAAGACACCCTCATCGCCGGTGCCGGACTGTGCGATCCAAAGGCAGTTCGCTACCTTGTCCAACAGGCTCCCGCCGCGATCGAGTGGCTTCAGACCATCGGTGCCCGGTTCGACTTCTCCGCCGCAGGAGACCTCGCTCTGGGACGTGAAGGGGGGCATAGCCGTAACCGAATCGTCCACCACCAGGACCGCACGGGCTGGGAGGTCGAGCGGGCGATGAACGACGCCGTTCGCAGCCACGTCAAAATCACAATTTACGAACAAGCCTTCGTCTCCGCACTGGCGGTTGAGGACGGTCGATGCGTGGGAGCACTAGCTCACATCGACACGCTCGGCGTGCGCCTCGTCATCGCCGGCTCGGTGATGCTCGCGACCGGCGGCTGTGGGCGCATGTATCAGCACACCACCAACCCGTCGGTCGCGACCGGCGATGGCGTCGCGCTGGCTTCGCAGGCAGGAGCCGAGATCAAGGGAATGGAGTTCATGCAATTCCATCCCACCACGCTCTATCACCCTCAGCTACGGAGCTTCCTAATCTCAGAAGCGGTCCGGGGTGCCGGAGCGACGCTTCGGAATCACCTCGGCCATCGGTTCATGTACGACTACGATGGTCGCCTCGAACTCGCCCCGCGTGACATCGTCGCTCGGGCGATCGAAGCGGAGATGAAGCGTTTGGAGACCTGGTGCGTGTACCTCGACCTCGCCCACCTCCCCTCCGAAGCCATCAAGCACGAGTTCCCCACCATCTTCGAGCGCCTCCTCGAGGTCAGCATCGAGATGGATCGTGACTGGATCCCCGTCGTCCCCGCCCAGCACTATTCCTGCGGTGGCGTCGTCACAGATCTCGACGGTCGCAGCTCGGTTCCCGGCCTCTACGCCGCCGGCGAGGTTGCCTGCACCGGCGTCCACGGGGCCAACCGACTGGCCAGCAATAGCCTGCTCGAAGCGCTGATCTTCGCCTCGGCCGCCGCCGAATCTTCCCAGGGAGACCGGCTCCAAAGCGATGCAAACCCGGCACCCCCGGCTGAGATCCACTGCATCGCCGAAGCCGATGCGATCCGCATTCGCCGCAATCTGCAGAAAGTGATGACCGCCAAGGTCGGCATCGTACGAAACAACGCTGGGCTTAAGGAAGCGGCCAAGTCGGTCGAGAAGTTGATCCGCGAATACATCGCCCAGCCAACCGCGCCATATTCGCCCTACCCGCTTGAGACTTACAACTTGCTCATTGCGGCTCGCCACGTGATCTCGGGCGCGCAGTCGCGCGACGTCAGCGTCGGCCTGCACTTCAATGAAGACTTGCCGCAAGCGCCGGCTCCGAGTATGCCGGAGGAATCCCTACGATCGGGAGTGCTGTCGCCCACGCGGGGAGAATGAGCTTGAACTGGGCGAGCCCCGCCTCCTTTGCGACCACGCGCAGAGAGTAGGTCCCCAAGGCAGACGAGACGTCGAGGCTCCTGAGACTCCCATTGAGAAACTTCAACGCGTAGCTGCTCACGAAGGTAATCACATGAGGGCGGGTATCCGGGGCCGTCCAGTTCACCACGATGCCACCGGGGGACTTGGTGAGGGTGATCGGATCCTCCCCGAACACCCGCGTATGACTGGAGAACTGAGCGGCCGTCGTTTCGGCGTGCTTCAGGTCGCCGAAGATCGCCCCGCGGAGCCAGTCGAACGGCTCGATCCGCGCGGGAACCGCGGTGCCCTTTCGCAAGAGCCGCAAGTCAAGGGCGCGCTGCGCGGCCAGCCCCGCTTCCAGCATCGCCGCTTCCATCCGACGCGACGGCTCAGGGCAGAGCGCCCCCGCCACGGCCCCTAGGGCCGACGCACGCCGTGCGCGAACCTCGCTGGGAAGACCGAACTGCCAACTCACCCAATCGCGTCGCCAAGCCAGCGAGGTTAGGAGGGAGTTCTCCTCCGACGACGGCTTCGTACTCAGGGAAAGAGCCTGCATCAGCAGCGCTTGCGAAGCGGCGATGTCGATCCCCTGGCCATCCGCCCGATACGGGAGCGACTGTGCCGTGCAGGGTTCGGGAGCATAGTCGGCACCATTCAAGTACGAGGCAAGGGTGTCGTCGCCCATCTTCTGGACACTCGCGTCTCGCGCCGCAAGCAGACACTCAAGCGCCAGATCGGCCACGCTCGGGATGTCCACTTCAGACATCGTCGCAGGGGCCTCGATCTTAATGTCACCAAGTCCCAGAGCCCGACCGTTGGGAATCCTGCGGATCGGAAAGCGCATCATGAGGGACCTCCCGGTCACGGCCGAGCGAGGGCCGTCGTCCGTCTCCCCGTCGAGCACCTTCGGCTTCGTGAGCAGCTTCAAACCATAGCCACCCTCGGGAGCCAACAGCGCGGCGGTCGGCACAAGCGCGCCGGGACGGTCGAACGACCAGGATGCCGAGACCCCATCGCTATCCCCCTTGACCGAGAATCCCGTGAGCACCGGGGCCGGAGATGTCCAATCGGCCAGCGATTTCATCAGCCGCTCGCTCTGATGTCCCAGGGCGGCGGCTCCCCCTGCAGCGATCGCCTCAGTTCCGAAGGGCAGGACAACCCGGACCCACCCGCGAAAGGGCCTTTCCGTGATAATGTGCCAATCTCCGGGCCGACCGCTGAGAGTAACGCTCGCCTGGGCGTCCCGAAACACGAGAAGCACCGGCGGCTGGGGATTCTTGAAGCTGATCAACACCCACGAGACGTCGGGCGTCGGGATATCCGCACCCGCACTTCCTTCGTTCCAAGTGACGTAAGGGGCAGCAGTGCTCCCGAGATCCAGCCGCATCCCCGATTCGAAATACAACTCCGGACCAGGTGCCAGTAGGTTGAACTTTGCCTTGACCGGGAGGCGCGAGCCGCCGGTCAGGAGGACGCTTTGCCCCGTGTCGGTGGTCTTGAGGGGACGCCATAGGACCGAGGGTTTGGAGAAACTGAACTTATCTGCCGCACTCTGGCATGCCACGAATCCACTTCGGTCCACGATGATGCCGCCCTGGCGAGGAGCTTCGGTATAGCCGAACCGGCCAAAGGCCTGCCCCCACCCAAGCGACGCAAGTGCGCCGAGGGCAAGCGCGCTAATTAAGCGGCGCGCCAAGGAGCTGAATCCCGAATCGCTTGGTGCGATTCGACCAGGTCAGACCGATCTGGCGGCCGCCGATGTCGTAAGCGAGGGTTGGGTAGTACTCCAGCGATCGCTCTCCCAGGAACTCCGAGAAAGTGTGCGAATACATAAGCGACCAGCGGGCCCCGAATCGGTAGGAGCTGTCGAAGAAGTAGGTCAGTCGATCGGCGTCCAGGCTGCGAAGGGCATACCCCGAGAAGTGGAACTTGCCCACATCGAGGTTGGCATTCAGGTTGACGCTATGCATGCCCACCAGGCGGCTGTTGAACCCGTCGTTGTTGTAATCGTAGGTCAGCAGGATATTCGCGTTGCGATTGATGGAGCGCGTCACGGAGGCCGACGCGGTCATGACAAGCGGCTGCTGCGTTCCCGCGAAGGTGCGAAGGACGCGGACGCCCATATTGAACGTGGAGTTCTTATCCAGGTGCTGCGGCAAGAGTTGAGATCGAATCTCAAGCCCCGCGCCGTTCTCGCTATGCGTCCCCGTGACGTCGTTGGTCGACTGGTTATAACTCGCCTGCATGCCCCAGTAGAGGCGAGCCGGAAACTTACCGGTCTTGATCGGGTCGGTCTCGATGTTCAGCGCAACTTGCTTGTTGTCGAACCGCGGTCCGTGGAGCGTCTGGTTGGCGTTGGCTCCCAGGGAGACGCCGAATCCCTTGAACTGGCGATTCAGGCTGGTCGTCCCGAACAGCCCCTTGGCCGCCGGGATCTCAAGGTTCGCGTAAAGCGTCGTGTCGTCCTTGAACCGGAGATACTGCCGCAACTGGATATTCCAGTCTTTCCGGGCGAGGCCGGAGAAGATAAAGCCCCCGTCCATGTTGTCGCCCTTGTTCCAGTTCAGTTCGTAGTCGAGCGAGACGCGGTTGGTTGAACCGATGCCGCGACCATAGGACTGACCCGTTCGGAACCGCAACAGGCTCATCTCGCCCGGTTTCAAGGTCAAGTAGTAGGGGTAGTTCACCGACAGGTGATTGTCGTTCACGCTCACGATCTGGTCAGTGATGCCCGCGGACCCGCCCATCGAGTCGCGATAGAGAGCAAGCTTCATCGCCTTCGCTCCGCCAACGGTCAGAACGGCGTCCTGGAACTGGACTTCCTTTCGCGGGAAGGCAATCGCCTTCTTGGCCTGAATGACCGTGGACTCCTCGTCGCTCAAACTCTTGAAGGTGAAGACGTCCTCCTCAGAGACGTTCGCCTCCGGGACGTGGAAGCCCGCGGAGGTGATGCCCGCGAATCCAAAGTGGTCTCGCTGCTCGACTACCGCCTTGAACCAAGGGCCGTACGGCTTGATCCCGACAACCGTCGGACCTGAGAAATGTCCGTAGGCATAGCCCTTGCGGGCGTTCAGCTTCAGATAGAGGTCAGTGGTCTCGAACTCCTGCTTGCCCATCTTGACGTGGGCGTGCTTGGCGCGAAGCTCGTAGGTTCGGACTTCAAGCTGAAGGTCATCGGCCTCGATCGAAATCTCGCGGTACCGGAGGTGGACGCCGTGATCGGGCGCCGAAGCCATGATCACCTTGGTCTGGGGCCCATAGGACATCGAGCCGGGAGCGTAGACCTCGATGTACTCCTTGGCGGAATCGAGCAGCGACCGGTCGCTGAAGAACTCGATCTCCGTCGTGCTGACCGCGCCATAGGCGGGGGCAGTGGCGGTGACAACCGAGGTGCCAGCAACGCCGGGGGCGACGAGAACCGCGCGGGCTCTTCCCTGGACGGTCGTGACGACCGTATCACGAAGGGTGGCACCGCCGGACGCGGAAAAAGTTACTTGGGTGCCGTCGGGGACAAGGCCACCGCTCGGCGTGAACACCGTGGTGTTGATGGTGACGGTGCTGCGCTGGTCCGCGACGCTAACCGAAGTCTGCGGGACGAGCTGAATCTGCGCACCGGAGGCGCAAGCGACTCCCGCCGTACAAATGAGACCAAGGATAACGGTCAGCGGCCGGAGATTCATGAGGTTGAAATCAGGGTTGAAAAAGGAGATGGGGACGCCAAGTTTGGCGTCCCCATCTGAGAGGGATCAGCGAGTGTTGAACTGCAGCTGCTTGGTATCAAGCTGGCCGGAGTTCGTTTCCGCGCTGACGACGAACAGGTACTGGCCCTGTACGACCGGCCGATTGGCCGAGTCGCGGAGGTTCCAGGTGACCTTCCGCAGACCAGAAGCCTGCTGCCTGTTCACCAAGAGCGTGACGACTTCGCGTCCGCTAGTTGTGAGGATCTTGGCCGTGACTTTCGACGCGGTCGAGAGCTTGTAGTTCAGGATGTTGCTGCCGTTTCCGAGCGACCGAGAGAGGTTGCTGAGGAGCGTCGTGGTCGTTGAGGTCTGCTGCACGTGGAGGTTGAGCGTCCGCGTTCCTGCTCGAGGCAGGTTGAACACGTAGCTCGATCCGTTGCGCAAGTTAGTCGTCGTCCCCGTCGAAAGGTCGGTGATCGTCGCCCCGAGGTAGCTCGGTAGCGAATTGATCGTCGGCCAAGTGAGGTTCACGGCCCCACCCTTCTTCGAACTCACGACCACCTTGAAGTCCTGGCTACCATTGCCCGTATTCACGGACGATGCGTACCCGAGGTTCTGAGTGCCGTTCGATCGAATGATCGCCAGATTCAGGTCGCCCACCGGGCTGAGCGGCGGCTTCAGGATGCTGTGCATCTTCGCCGTCGTTGAGTCCGTTGCCGAACCGACGAAGTTCTGGTCATCGAGCGAGAGGCTGTTGCGAGCCACAAGCTGGAGCTTCCAGAGCATCGATCCGCTACTGGCAAAGCTGCCCGGATTGTTGGTTCCTCCGAGGCCCGGTGCGAAGACCGGCGGGAACTGGATCGTAAGATCCTGGACCGTGTTTACGAAGATCCAGTAGCCGCGATCCGGCCTCATGTTCTCAGAAATGTCCTGCAGATATCGATAACTACCTGCCACCGGATCCCAGTAGGCGAGGAAGTTCAGAACGATACCGGCGTTGACCAAGCCCTGCCAGGTGAGGGCTTCCGTGTTATCGGCATCGCTGACACCCACGATCTGGGCAAGCGGGAAGGCATAGTTGTAAGGATCGCCAATCAAATTCCAACCCTGATGCAGTCGAATCTGAGGGGCGCCCGAATCCATGTCCGTTGGCGGCTGGGGATTGCTCTGATAGAACGCCGAACCATCGTTGTAGCTGGGATCGCTACCGTAGTAGATGATCCAAGTTCCAACTCCGCGCTCTGCGGCGGTCGAGAGAACGTAGCCGTTTTGCTGCGGATCCCAGTTGAAAGCTCCGAAGTCGGAGGCCGAAAGGCCGAGAACGGCTTCCCATGACGAGTCAGCAAACTGCCACGGCGCCGAAATCAGGTTTGCCGACGGATTCGTCAGCAAGTGGATGCGCGGGGTCGAAGCAACGGTGATTGTTCCCTTCAGCGTCTTGACCGGGCCGATGGACGGCGTGACGGTGACCACATAAGGCAGGTCGCCACTGTGGATACCGTCGGCTTGGACGTTGAACTTCAGGAACTTCATCTGAAGCGGCGAAAGGGCCGGAGATCCAGGGATGTTCTTCGTGGCAACCTCGCCTGAAGCGAGGGACAAGCCGTTCGGCGTACCGTCCGGCATGTTGGGGAAGGCGATGTTGACACGGACCGTGCTAATCGGAATGATCGAAAGCACGTCGTTGAATCCAGGTCGCCCTGAGTTATCGACGTGGACACCGACGTTAAAGCTACCGTCGTTCTGAAGGCCGCTGCTCGTCGAATTGTCCGAACCAATGAGTGTTGGCCCGTCTACCACGACCGCATATGGGTTGCTATAGTTCGAGTTCCCCCACGGGGTTCGCAGATAGTGAATGAATGTAGTCGTCGCATTGGGAAGGACCGTCTTGGTGCGGAACTTCTGGAGGAACGCGGAATCACCGCCCAGCCGCGCATCCGGAAGGATCGCATCGCTAAACGTCTGGTCTCCACTGACTCCTCCGATCAAAAGGCCGGGATCGCCAAAGACGATCTCGTCCACATAGTCGGCATCGCTATTGAGACCGTTCTGGTCCGCCGTCGCTGCGCTCGGACCATTCTCCAAACGGAATCCGTAGGGACGCTGCTGGTCGAAGTAGTAATCGGCGTAATCCGGGAAGTTCGTGTCCGACCCGCGGTTCGTCCGTGTTTCCACGATGAGCGGCTTGCGCCCCGGCAGAACGATGTACGGATCTTCGCCGAACGCGCCCGACGACTCACCGGTCGTTTCACTGAGCATCGCCACGAAAGCACCGAACCAGATTCCGAGGGTGTTCTGAACGGCGTCGCCGTTCCGTATCGTCCACTGGAGTCGGGAAGCGTCGCCAATAACATCGACGCGAAGAATGACAAACTGAGTTCCGACGGTCGAGTCCTGATAGACGTACCGACCACTCGCGCCGGTGAAGGCCGTTCCGATTCCACCTGAACCAAAGGACGTCTTGGTGACGGCACCCGCCGTGTTGGTCACGTTGATCGTGGCGAAACACCAAGGACGAGCCGGTTCGAATGGCGCACCGTAGGTGAGGGCCATGTTGTCGTCGAAGTTAGTCTGGATAGACCCTTCTGAGCCGATGGAGAATGCCATGCCACCCGGGACATTGCCGGTAATGGAAGGGTCCCAACAAGGGCCGGGCGGGGTACCGCTGCCGCCATGCGTAACAGTCCCGCTTAGGCCTACCATCGCACGCATAAGGGTGTTCTGCACCCCGTGGATGTTGAAGTCGGTTGAATGCGCGTTGGTTGGGGCGTCGCAGATGATCCAGCCGCCCTGGGCGCTCGCTAAACCAGCCGCAGCTGCCGCAAGCGCAACGGCCGCTAGCTTTCGGGTGAAAATACTCGTCATTTATTGCTCCTGAATCAATGCCTGTCGCGCTTCTTACGTCGCACGACAGGCACTTGTGGCACGGTTCTAGTCTCCTTTTTTAACTACCCACCAGGAGGGCCAGGAGGAATGATCGTGCGGGTGAAGCTGCGGGCCGCGCTGAAGACGTACCGGAGCCCGGTAGTCGGGTCTTTAACGGGACCCGGCGAGTCCGCGATATTCTTCGCACCAACGCGCCACCAGAGCGGCTGAGCGAAGCCAGGGAAGATCACGGACGGATCCGCCGTAATGCTCAGCGTTCCTGTGGAAGCGCTAACCAAGGACGGGTAAGTGATCGTTTTGCTTCCCTTGGGGAAGCTAGGCAACTCGGAGATCTGGAGAACATACTCTGCCGTGATCTGGTCGAGGGTAACCACGCTGCCGAAGGTGAACGGCTGAGCGACCGCGAGAGTCGCACCGTTCGCCGGCTGCTGCAGCGTCGGAGGATTGATCGCCGTCGCGCCACCCTTCGAAGTCGTCTGGGACGAAACGAAGTAGCACTGCGTTGCACCACCGCCACCGCCCGTACCGCCGGAGCTCGTGCCACCAGAGGAGGTACCGCCAGAAGACGTACCACCCGAGGAGGTTCCACCAGAGGACGTGCCACCGGAAGAGGTGCCGCCAGAAGACGTGCCACCAGAGGAGGTGCCGCCGGAAGACGTACCACCCGAGGAGGTACCGCCAGAGCTGGTTCCACCTGAAGACGAACTGCCGCCACCCGGAAGGTCAAGGCTGCTGACTTGGAAGACAAGCTCAATGCGATAGGTGAACTGTCGCCCGACCGTAACTCCCGTCGCCGTTACCGCCGTCTCGCCAGGAAGGCCGACGCAAGCGGTGCCCGTGCTGCTGCCCGGAGGGAACGGATAGTAGGCGATCGGTCGAGCGGCATTGGTATCCCAGAATGCGTGAGCATTCTCGCCATCGACGTTACCAATCGGAACCGATTCGATACCGCGATAGATCTGCCAGCGAAGCTGGACGCCGGTGTACCGGAAGAAGCCCTGCGTCGACCACGTGATCTTGTTGGCGGGCGTGCCCGTTACAAACGTGGGTTCCGCGATGACCTGATTGACCGCGCTCTGACCGTTGTTGCCGCTACCTCCGAGGAGGATCGCCGCGAGACCGAGCAGAAGGACAACCGAGATGATCCCGGAGTTGTTGCCGTGATTGCGCTTCTGCGCAATTTCCGGTGTGCCGTTGCCCTTGATGTGCAGATACTGCTGCGGAACGAAGATCACACTGACCTTGTCACCAGGGGCAAGACCCTTGATGGAGCGAGTCAGACGAATCTCCGAACTGTCGAAGTCGACATCGAACACGGTCGCCGTGGCGACCTGCTCTCGGCCGCGGGTCACGATGACCTGCTGACCATTCTTGAAGCCGCTGCGTGAGCCCTGGTTAACCAGCGCGACGTCGCCCGTGGTATTCAAGAGCGTGCCCGTGGGCAACGCCTGAGCCTGGATGGAACTGACCGCCTTAGCCGCGGCGATGTTCAATGCCTCGTTGATCAACGCTTCGTTTGAAGTGTTGCCCGCGCGAACGGTGGAAAACGCCTGAACGCTCGCACCATTGATGTCGACACCCGACGCGACATCCTCAACCTGAACGGAAACCAGAACGTTGGCCTGCTTGTTTCCACCAACGGTGTCCACACGCGCATCAACGATCTCGCCCCGAACGATGCGGGAGGCATGCAATTCCTGACCAAGTCGAAGCAGGCTGGTCGCATCCGTAAGCGGATCCGTCAAACCAAGCGTCTCCTCGGTGCGCGCAACCTGCGGCATCGGAATCACTTCGATCGGCGGCTTGAAAGCTTCTTGCCGCTTCGATAACTCGTCGTAAACCGCTTGTGCGGCCGCGGCACCATAGGCCTTGTCTTTGCCGTTCCTTACAGAGAACGAGACAACTGCCCAAGATGCGCGCTGAGCCAATTGAGCCGAAGCTCTTGTGGCCATGCATAGGGTTAACGTCGGCAGAAGTAGCGCGGTGATTGCGACTTGACTGACGATTTTGCCCGGTAATGATGTGATGAACCGCCTCACTATGACGAGTCCTCCTTAAATCCTCTTCAAATTCCAGCCCTAGGCCTTGCCGTTCGACCCTGACCGACCTACTTCTTCGAACACGCCTTTCGGGCTGTTCAAGCGAAGCCGGTCTTTGACGCATGCGTCGGCGACAGGACCACCTAGATCGGGACGAGTATAGCACGATGCCTCGCTTGAGGCAACTAGCTACACGAATTCCCGGCTAGCTCTACGAAATACGAAGGCGTTGACGGCCTCGGGAGGCTGATTCGTTCGCACAACCAGGTCCGCAAAGGCCAATTTCACCTCGGAAGAAAGTTGTGTCCGCAAAAATGACCTCGCTTCGCCCTCGCCCCCTAGTCGCTCCGCCAGGCGCTGAAGTTGGACCTCAGGGCCGCATGTGATCACCCAAACCCGGTCGAACGCGCTTTGGACGCAAGTTTCGCAAAGCAGCGGAATTTCGTAAAACTGTGCGGGGGTCGCCAGCAGCTCAACAACGATTCGAGGATGCGTGATCCGATTGAGCCTTCGTCGAAAGCCGGGGTCGGCGACGATCGCGAGGCGAACCGCCTCCCGCGAGACTTCCGGCACCCCAAGAATCGAGGCGATTTCCTGCTGAACGTCAGGACGCTCCCAAACTTCGAGCGCAATGGCGTCACTCGAGGCGATCGTGTAGCCCGCCTCGGCCAATCCCTTCAAGACGGTCGACTTGCCCTCGGCTATTCCGCCCGTGATCGCGATCCGCATGAAGCCTATTATGGTGCCCGAAGGAGAAAGCGCCAGAATGCGTTAGGGTTTGCATGAGTCGCTCGCCGAGAGAGTCCCGGACATTGACTGCGGCCCGGGAGACATGCCCCGCGCTCGCTCGCAGTGGGGGCCCTCGGGCGGCCGGGGATATCGCCGATTCGGCGTATGGAGCCCCACAGAAGCTCTGAGAGGCCACAGATCGCCTGCTCTCCTGCACCCCGACGGGGTCGGATGAAGTTTCATTTCGAGCTCGACGTCACGCGCCGAAATTTTGAAGATTGGATTCTGATATGGAGAGTTGCTTCTCGGTTGTAAGTGTCATTCCGACCGACGTCGCCCACCCGCACCTGGTGGGGACTGAGTTTGGAGGCGGCGGACGGAGGAACCTGACCGTCATCGCCCCTTGATTGTCTCCCCGGCACTAGCGGATCAGCGAAAGCACGAGCAACACGCTATGGGGGGCAGACCCCTCACTCCATCACTCCAAAACTACGGCAGCCAAACGCCCTAAATAGAAAAGGGGGCAAGCGGAAATCCGCTTGCCCCCAGAGATTCGAGTCGACTACGCTTCGGTTTCGGCCTCAGGCTCTTCCGTCTTCGGAGTCTCGTCTTCCTCATCGTCTCGACCCAGGAAGCCCTTGAGGGCGCCCAGGCGCTCGCCGATGGTGGCACCGCCGGTGGCAAAGCCACGGCGACCGGCCACTTCTTCGAAGTCGTCCGAGAAGTCTTCGCGACCTCCGCGTCCGCCTTTGCCCTTGGGACCCTTCTTGGCTCCCGGCTTGCCCTTCGGCCCGGCGTTGCGGAACTCATCCTCGTAAGAGCCCGGCTGGTAGGACTGCGGCTCTTTCGTGCCGGCGCCCCCGCCAATCGCGCGCATGCTGAGGACCATGCGTCGCTCTTCGGGGCGCAGATCAATGATCTGCACTTCGACTTCCTGATTCTCCTCCACGACTTCCTGCGGTCGCTTGATGCGACGGAAGGACATCTCGGAGACCGGGATGAACGCTTCCGCGCCCTCCGGCAACTTCACGAATGCGCCGCCCTGGACCAAACGACCGACGGTAACCGTCAAGCGCTGATTGAGCGTGTAGTTCGTCTTGATCGAATTCCAAGGATCGGGGAGAACCTGGCGATGGCCAAGACTTAGCTTGCCCGCCGCCGGGTCCAGACGAAGAACCATGACCTGGATCTTCTGTCCTTCCTTGAACATTTCCTTCGGATGGTTGATCCGCATCCAACTCATTTCTGAGATGTGAAGCAGACCGTCGACGCCACCGAGATCGATGAACGCGCCGTAATCCGTAAGTCGTCGAACCGTTCCCTCAAGGGTGTCGCCCGGCTTGACGCTCTGGAAAATATTCTCCTTCGCGGCAACTCGGCGCTCTTCCTCGGCCTGTCGGTTGGACAGAACGACCTTCTTCCGCTCGCGGTCAATTTCAATGACCTTGAGCTGAAGCGGCTGGCCGACGTACTTCTCGATGTTGCGAAGCTTGCCGCTGCCAACGTGGGTTGCCGGGACGAATCCGCGGACCCCTACATCAACGACGAGGCCGCCCTTCACGCGATCCACCACCTGCGCGGTGATCATGCGCTCTTCCTTAAACGCTTCCTCGACGCGATCCCAAGCCTCTTCAAACTCGGCGCGCTTCTTGGAAACGACCGCGGGGCTGTCCGATCCGCCTTCCGGCTTGAGGACGATAACCGTGATCTTGTCGCCGACCTTATAGTGGTCCTTGGCCGACTCGATGTTCTCATCGGTCAACTCATGGAGAGGCACGACGCCCTCGGCCTTGGTGCCGAGGTCGACGAAAACTCGATCCTTATCGACTTGGATAATCGTCGCTTCGACGCGATCGCCCTTCTGCAGCTTCTTATAGCCGCCGTCGTTTGACTCCATCCCGCCGTCGCCGAGGTCGAGCGAACCGCTCATGTAGGCGTCGAACAAGCTGGAATCGTCTTCGACCTTCGTCTCGACCTTCGCTTCCGCGCGAGGTGCGGGGGGAGCGGGCTCGGGAGCAGGCGCCGGCTCAGGGGTTGGAGCAGGCGTCGGGTCGGCAGGTTGCACAGGAGGTGTCGGCTCGTGCGGGTCGCTGGCGGGCAAAACCTCGGGCTCCGGTTCCGGAGAGGCCTCAGCAGCTACTTCGGTCGGGGCATCTTCCGGTGCGGGAGCATCGGCGGGTGTTGCTTCGGCAGTTACCGCAACGGTCGTCTCGGCCGGTGCTTCCGGCGCCGAGGTGGCTTCCGTGGTCGCTTCGGACGTGGGGTCGAGTGACGGCTCAGCCGTCGTAGTCGTGTCGGGCGCCTGGTCGACCACTTGGGTCTGCTCCGCTGGCGTCGGGTTTGCGTCGGTTGTCATTGGCAATAGCTCTCGAATCAACTCACTTGGGAGTCGGTGTATCGTACCTGAAACCAGGCGTCCACACTCGCCAGGGTTGTCGGTGATCTTGTACGGCTAGTTTAGCCCGGTCCATTTACGGGCCGTGGGACCACCACGCCTTCAACGACGGATAAAGCCCCCGATATCGTGCGAGAGGCTCTTCATACGAAATTCCCGAAGGCTCCGTGATCAGGGTCTTTCGAACTGTACGATCGCACGCGTCTTCCACATTGGGGAAAACTCCTGCGCCCACACCGGCAAGAATGGCCGCCCCAAACGCGGGCCCTTCGTCGGTCGCCAACGTCACGCACGGAGCCTCAAAAACGTCGGCCAAAAGTTGCCGCCAAAACGCGCTCTTCGCCCCGCCACTCGTCACCCGGATCTCGTCCGCCAACGCGCCCATCGCCCGTAACGCATCGAATCCGTCCCGCAACCCGAATGAAACCCCCTCGAAGACCGACCGCGCCAAGTGCTCCCGTCCATGGCGAAGCGTCAACCCCGCCCAGGCCGCCTGCGCGTTAGGATCGTTGTGCGGCGTTCGCTCCCCGGTAAGGTAAGGCAGAAACGTGAGTCCGTCCGAACCGGCGGGAACCCCGGACGCCAGCGCCGTGACCTCGTCGTAAGAAACTCCAGGAAACACCGCATCTCGAAGCCACCGCACCGCGCCCCCGCACGAGAGCATCACCCCCATCGCATGCCAACCCCCGTTGGCGTGGCAGAAGGAGTGCACCGACCCGGCAGGATCGAACGCAAAGCCTGGAAGCGCGGTGAACACCACGCCGCTCGTCCCAAGGCTGACACTGACGATGCCGGGGGCCACCGCCCCCGTCCCGACCGCCGCCGCCGCCTGGTCCCCGCCGCCGCCGACCACGGGAATTCCCGCCGCCAATCCTGCTACTGCCTGGGTCACTCCAGTGACCTCATAAGACTCCACCGATCGGGGGAACCAGCGCAAATCGATCTCAAGCGCCATCGCCATCTCGACCGACCAAGTTCGCGCCCCTACGTCGAACAACCCCGTCCCGCTCGCATCCGATACCTCGGTGACCTTCTCCCCGGTCAGACGGAACCGAATGTAGTCTTTAGGCAGGAGCACCGACCGCACCCGCTGGTAGTTGCTCAGCTCGTGGTTGCGCAGCCACAACACCTTCGGCAGTTGGAATCCCGTCAGCGGAGGATTGCCGGTGATCGCCCGAACCCGCGCCTTCCCCACCGTCGCATCGATCTCCGCACACTCTTCCGCCGTACGTTGGTCGTTCCAGAGGATCGCGGGGCGGACGACCTGGTCACTCTCGTCCAGAAAAACCGCGCCATGCATCTGACCCGTCACACCAATCGCGTCGAGTTTGGGCTCATTGATCTCCGCAAGGCAGGTCAGGACCCCCTGCCACCAATCCTCAGGGTTCTGCTCCGACCACTGCGGATGCGGAGTGCTCAGCGGATACTCCGCCGAAGCCTGACGAAGCACCCTCCCCGCTTCATCAATCAGAAGAACTTTGCAGCCGGAAGTGCCGACGTCGATACCAAGCAAGCGCGCCACGCGGGAATCTTACACGGTACGCCCGGCCAAGTTTCGAAGCGATCCGACGCAACGTGCGTCCATATCTCTTGGATGGTGCAATTCTGATGATGTTGACAACGCTGCTGGCTGGCTACGTAATGGCCCCGGCCCCCGCTCCGAAGGTCGTAGCGGCTTCCCTTTTTAAAAACGGCTACGCGATCATCACCCGAGAAATCCCGCTCGATGCCAAGGGTGAATCGAATATCGTCGAGATCCCCCAAAGCTCGCTTGGCACGCTCTGGTTCAGTACCCCTAAGGGGACGCTGATCGAGTCGATTGTCAACACCGAGCAGGAGATCAAGAACGAGAACCAGGCTTCCTCGATGGAGAGCTTCCTCCAACTCAACGTCGGGAAGACCGTCACCCTGACCACGGTCAATCTCGGCGTGGTCACGGGCAAGATCGTCGTCGTCCAGGGCGACATCATCACCCTCGAAACGGGCGAGTCGACCAAGATGTTCCAGCGCGGTGAGATTCGCCAAATCGAGATCGCGGGGGCGAAGACGAGCTTCACCTCCACCTCGACCCAGCGCGTGCTCAAGCTCGTGGCCAAGGGCGGCGGACCGGTCTACATGGTCAGCCTGGAGCGCGGGATGACCTGGGCCCCCGGCTACGCGGTTGAACTCAAGGATGACAAAACCTTAACCCTCACCAGCAAGGCGACCGTCCTCGATGATCTCGCCGATCTAAATAATGTCGAAACGCGCTTCATCACCGGATTCCCGAACGTCCCGTTCGCCGGCCTCCCCGACCCGCTCGTGAGCGGCCAATCGGTCGATCAGTTCGTCGGGCTCGTCGGGGGTTTCGATCTCTCCCGCCCGAGCGGAGCCGGTCGCGGGCGAGCCGGCGAGATGATGTCGCAAAACGCCGCGGCCCCCGCAATGGGTGGCTTCGGAGACTCCGTCGACATTCAAAGCCTGCCCGGGCTCCAAGCTGAAGAGCTCTTCTTCTACCGCCGACCCGCCGTCACCCTCAAGCGCGGCGATCGTGCCTACTTCGTGCTGTTCCACACCGACGCTCCGTTCGAGCGCATCTACACCTGGGACATTGGCGACGCGGTCGAAAACGACATGTATCGCCCGGTGCCAAACGAAGTCGCGGAAGATGTCTGGCAGACCATCAAGTTCAAGAACACGAGCGGCCAGCCCCTCACCACCGCCGCCGCCACGACCTTCAAGGACGGACAAATCATCGGGCAGGACATGCTCCGCTACACGTCCGCCGGTGCGGATGCCCAACTCAGAATCACCAAGTCGCTTGATGTCCACGCGGCAAGGTCCGAGGAAGAGGTCTCCCGCATCAAACAGGCGATCAATGTCTCGGGAATCGGGAACTTCGACCTCGTGACCCTGAAGGGCACGCTCGAAGTAGAGAACCGAAAGCCCGACGCGGTGAAGTTGAAGATCAAGAAGGAGATCACCGGTGAAGTAATCAGCACCGAAGGATCGCCCAAGATCACGAAGACCGCCAAGGGTCTCCGACAAATGAACCCTCGATCCCTGCTGGAGTGGACGCTTGACGTTCCTTCGGGCAAGCATGTGAGCGTGAGCTACACCTACAAGGTGTACATCCGCTACTAGTGGGTCAGACGATCGCGCTGGCGCTGAAACACGTCATGGACGAACTCCGCCAGCGCGACGCGCTCGGCGTGCGTGCTGGGAGTGAATCGAATGCCGCTGCCAAAGAGATCGCTTTCCGGCACCGCGCTGCAATGCCGCACTTCCCCGCGAATCTCAAGCGGCTCACCCTCATTGCGTCCGATGCGCATTCGAATCGACGCGCCATCCGCAAGGGGCAGCTTGCTACGAAGCTGCGCGCCACCCAAGCCGATGTCCACGAGCATGGCGTGGAACGTCTCCGTGGTGTCGTCGAGCGTGATCGCCGTGTAATCGAAGATCTGGTATCGCAAGAATCGGCGCTGGTCAGGATATGCGGTCACTCGTAAATTCCTCTATAGGTCTAGGCAGCTTGGTCCATGGGCGGAATCCAAAGAATGCCTTCCCTTTCTACAATGTCGGTAAGCGCGGCGATGACCTCAGGGTCAAGGCTCCCTTTTTCGGCCTCAACACGTAGTTCGTCCAGGGCATGCTGGGTTCCAAGCGCACTTCGATAAGCACGCGAACTCGTCATCGCGTCGAAGGAGTCGGCCACCGCCGCAATCCGCACAATCAAGGGGATCTCGTCTCCCATCAACCCGTCCGGATACCCGTCGCCCGTAAGTCGCTCGTGATGCCAACGGATGACCGGGATGCATCGCTCGAACAGAGGAATCTTCTCAACCATCTCTGCCCCGATCGACGGATGCGCTCGAATGACCTCGACTTCCTCAGGGCTGAGCCGCCCCGGCTTAGTGAGAATGTTGTCGGGGATGCCGATCTTCCCGATGTCGTGGATCAAAGTTCCCCGCTCTAGGACGAGCATGTCGGCCGAGGAGAGCCCCATCGCGCGGCCAATCTTGACCGAGTAACCCATCACACGTTCCGAGTGACCCGCCGTATACGGGTCCTTGGCTTCAACCGCCTTCACGAGCGCATGCACCATCGCCTGGAAGTTATCCTCCAAATCCCGGACGGCATTCGCCAACATCTCATTTTTGGCCTCCGCCTCGCCCTGTTTGTGAATGAGCTCTTGCTCTGCCTCCACACGGCTCGTGACATCAACAGCAAATCCTAACAGGTGGTCAAGCTCTCCATCCGAGTTCGACACCGGCACCGCGCGAGATTCCATGGTCCTCACTTCGCCCGCCTGCAGCACGAGACGATACTTCAGGTCGACGGCGTCCCGCGTAGGATTGGGGCATAGAAGCCTTTCGTTGACCTCATCTGCATCTTCGGGGTGCAGAGCACGGAAAAATGCGGCTCGGCGGTCCTCGTCGGGCTGACGGAGCACCTGGGCGTCCCAGGCGGTATTTGAGAAGGCAATTTCTCCTCGGCGAAGCATGAACAACCCGATCGGGAGGTGGTCGGCAATCTGTTGGTAGGCCTGTTTGAGTTCTTCGCTCTCACTCTGCGCCCGCATGAGATCGAGGTGGTGTCTCACCGCCGCCCGCACGAGGCCGAGCGACGCAAGCCCGAGAGCGAGGGCGACGAAGAAGGCCACGCTGAACACCGCATCCTCCGCATTCACCTGACGCATCAGGGTTCGCTGAGCGCGTTCGTTTCGGTCATCCTCGATGGAGAGTTGCGACGAGATATTCGCGACTTCTTTGCGCCAGCCGGCTCCTGCGCTCACGACATCTTCCTTCATCGCGAGCAACCAGCCCATGTTGCGGTGACCCGCCAAGCCTGCGATCGACCTCAACTCACGACCGTCGAGTTGGGCCTGCATTCCGAGCTTGTCCACCCTCCGCTGCATGTCGTAGATCTCGCTGGAACGGGACTTGAGCCGATCGACGTCGCTTATCATCCCCGCCTGAAAGAACCTTGAACTCACTCCGACGAGAAGCACCGAGAAAGTAAGACCGGCGAGAATGAGCTCGAGAATGGTCGCACGGAGAGTCCGGCCGGTTTGGAGCGGCAGCCCCGGTTCGCGCATCCTGTTCTGGCGATCCAGTTGCCGCGCGAGGATAAAGGAGAAGAGCAGCGACAGGCCGACAACGAGAATCAGCCCGACGATTCCCGCCCGGTACAGAGCGAAAAGGTGATGCTCAATGCTCTCCGCATCCCGTTGAACGGCAAGAACGCCAACGACCCGGCCCTCGACATCCGTGATCGGCGCGTAGGCGCTCCAGAGCTTGCCCCATCGGTCGGTCACGTAGTTCGGTTCAGCGACCGGCATCCCGGTCTCGAAGCACCGCTTCGCGTAGGGAGTGACCTCAGGATACGGATCAAGAAGATATGACTTGTCGTCGACACCGTCCGCGTCGTGATCCCCCGGGGCCATCGGGTCAAGCACGAAGACGAAATTGCCATCCTGCGTCCGGCGGAGCGTGTGGACGTATCGGATTTCCGTCGCCTCGCGCTGAGCCCGCGCGAGTTGGTCGTTCATGCGGCGATAAATGGGCCCGCGCATGTCGTCCACGGAGCGCAGCTTCTCATGATCCGCAGGATCGACCGACAGCGCCATAAGTCGCGCGGTGTTCACCAGATCGGTACGTAGGTCGGTCGTGTACTGATCCAGCGCAAGATGAAGCGTTGCAATGCCCGCGGACACGCCTACCACAAGGAAGGCGACGAACAGGAGAGCCCACAGACGAGCTAATGACTTGGTCGGCCGAGAGAAAGACATTCTGGACAGATGCGCTCTTTTCTCATATCGGCACGTTGACGAGGGAGACGTAGACGAGGGCGCGGCGAATCTCGCCGCGCCCTCGCGCTTTGTCCGAAATGAAGAGTTTTTACTTCTTCTTGCTCGTGATCAGCACATGCCCGGTGGCCGGGTCGTACTCGACATCGACGTTCAGTGAGGTCTCGATGAAGCTCAGCGGAACGATGGTGCGTCCGCCGTCGATGAACGGCGCGAGCTCAAGCGAAACCGGCTGATGGTTGACCATCGCGCGATTGTCGCCGATGTGCAGGAAGATCGATCGTCCGTCGGCGATCGCATCGACTGTCTTGGCCTGATGCGCCCACTTCACATGACCGCCGGCCTTCTCGATGAGATGGCGGAACGGAGTGAGCGGAACGTTGTTCTGAATCCGCGCCGGGACGTCGAACGCCACGACCTTGGAGTTGAGCGAGATCACCAGCGAACCGGTGTTCGGAGTACGGAATCCGCGGGTGACACGGAGCAGCGACGCGGCCTGAGTCACCGAAGTCGTAGGCGGCTTCGTGATATTGACCTTCGGCACCGTCGTCGTTACTTCGATGACCGGCTGAATCTTCGGCGCGGTCGGAGTGACGACCTTCACCGGCTTGACGGCGCTGGGAACCAACGCTCGCGTCCCCGTCGCTGTGGCTCGGGTGATCGCAATCGGCTTCGTGCCGGAGTCCGGCGCAAGCGTCAGCGTCAGCGTGTTTGCGCGGAGCAGACCCGCCGCCTTAACCGCCGCCGTCGGGTTCTGAGCGACTACTCGGGTAACCACCGCCGGAGTCACCGGCTTGGGGGTGGTGATCACAACCGGGGCTCTCGGATCAAATCGACCCGTCTGGCCGCCAGGGTTGTTTACGAACACGCGGACCTTGCGTGTCTTAAAGGTGTTGGAGTTCTCGTCGACCAGCCAGGCTTCGATCTCGTGCCAGCCGTTGGTCTCCCGCTGCGTATCCCAAACGTAGGAGTACGGAGCGAAGTTCGTCATCGACTTGAACTGGTTGTTGACGAAGAAGCTCACGTAGGAGTTGCGCATCTCGCGACCAAAACCAACTTTGATCTCGACAGGGCCCTGAACGGTTGCACCCATCTTCGGAGAATTCAAAGTCACCGGGCTGTTGGAGGTTCCGTCGGCGGTGATAACCGTCTTTTCGGAGCCAACAATCCGACCGGCCTTATCGAGCAGCAACACTTCGATGTCGTTGTTGCCTTCGGTCAGCGCGGAAAGGTCGAGCGTGAAGTTCGCTTCGCCCGCCTGCTTGCCCGCAGAGACGGAACGCGTCCCGAGGCTCGCGCCGTTGACTCGAAGCTCGACGAGCGTCGCCGCCGCGCCGTTGTAGCGGATGGTGAGCGTCGGGCTGTTGAGCGCTCGATCGATCGTGATCGTCGGATCGAGCATGAAGGCGTTGGCCGTCAGGGCTAATGCCGCAAAGCCAGCCATTGCCGACAGCTTCCGCACCCAAGTTTTGCTATTTCGCATATCTACCTCGCCGATGGTCCCACTTACGTGATCGGCCCGTCCATTCTAAACGAACAGTCTCGCCGTGTCAAGCTTTCCGTCGGTCTTCGAGACCTGACGGAGCCAAGTGGTCGGTTAGTTCGAACCTAACCCACCACAAAACGGTTCTACTGACGTCATGCGCAATCTAGCACAATTCAGAGGAACATGCTTCTACTTTCGGTAATCGTCGCGATGGCTCTCCCCCCCGCCCCCACCGAGCTGGCCGCCTACCTGAGCCACGAGAAGTCCGGATTCGCCTGGAACATCGTCCGTCAATCCGCCGAGCGCACCGATCTCTCGATGGCCAGCGGCACCTGGCACGGCTCGACCTGGCACCACTCGGTCGTCCTTGTCCATCCCGAACACGAGGATCCTCGAAAAACCGCAATCTTAATCATCACGGGCGGACCGACCGATGAACGCGACGTTGCCGAAGCGCGAGACATCGCCCGGCGCTCTCACCTGCCGGTCGCCGTGCTATTCGACATCCCGAACCAACCGATCGAGGGCCGCCGAGAAGACGACCTGATCGCTTGGAGCTTCCAGCAATATCTCTCAACCGCCGATGCCACCTGGCCGGTCCTCTTCCCCATGGTCCGCTCGACGCTGCGTGCGATGGACACCCTCACCGCGGCCACCCTCAAATCCCCGAACCCAATCCGGAAATTCGTGGTCACCGGAGCCAGCAAGCGAGGCTGGACAACCTGGCTCGCTGGCGCGGTGAAGGATCGCCGAGTCGTCGGCATCGCCCCCGTCGTTTTCGACTTCCTCAACTTCCCCGCCCAACTCAAACACCAGAACGAACTATGGGGCAAACCGAGCGAGCGGATGAGCGATTACACCGAGAAAGGGCTCGATCAGATCGTCTCCACACCCGAAGGCCAACGACTCGTCCGCATGATGGACCCCTATTCCTACCGAGCGAACTTCAAAGTCCCAACCCTAATCGTCGTCGGTGCCAACGACCCCTATTGGGCAACCGACGCCCAGAGCCTGTACTACAAGGACCTCCCGCAAACCAAATCTCTCCTCGTCTTGCCGAACGAAGGCCACACCTTCAATGACAAGGAGGCCTACCACGCTACGCTGGCCGCGTTCGGCCGGGCGTGCTCGGGAGCGTATTCATGGAAGAAGGCGAGCCGCCTGCCTGGAGCGCAAACCCGCTGGATCGCCGTGGCGGATTCCCTCGATTTCCGGGCATGCACCTGGACAAACCAGCCTCCCGATCCACGTCGATCAAACGCCAGCTACACCAGCTCAACGCGCGTGTACTTCGAGCACGACATCCCGAACACGATCACAACCTGCACCCCCGTCGCTATCCACAGAGCGAAGTGAGTGACCCTATCGGAGTGCATGGCCCTGGCCGTGCTTTGTATCCGGCGAGCCAGCGAGCAATCGAAGGTCGCCGGCCACCAATTCAACGAACTCCGGGTCGATGCGCTCCTAAAGGCTGCCTATTGCGGACCCGTCTCGGCCACGATCACCGACGATATCCCACCCCGCACTGCAAACGTGCCCGTCACCCGCATCCAACGCGGCTGGCAAGCCTCTACCAGTTCGTCGAGCAACCGGTTCGTCACCGCCTCGTAATAGATCCCCTCGTTGCGAAAGCTGTAGTAGTACAGCTTTAAGGACTTCAACTCAATGCAAAGCTCATCCGGAATGTATTCCAACTCAATCGTCGCAAAGTCCGGCTGCCCCGTCTTCGGGCAAACACTCGTGAACTCAGGGCAAGAGTGAAGGATCGTGTAGTTGCGTTGAGGCGCGGGATTGGGAAATGTCTCGATCATGCGGTCGCTCTATTTTGACACCGACGCCTCTGCCGTTGGAGTTAGCTGCCTCTTCTGAGGGGTAGAAGGAATGGTGGTCGAGGCTCCGTCCGATCCAAACGGCTCATGGAAGTCCAAGGGCAGGCGAACTAGCCAGCGCTCGGCCGCCACTACCACTACCACTGAGCAGCTTTGCCTTTCGGCTCAAGCGTCACCTTCAAATTCGTCCCCTCAACCCGAATCGTCTTGATCGACGAACCCATCTTCGCCGCCTGAGATTCCAACGCTTTAGTCAAAAAGGCGGTAAGTGCCCGCTTCCGCTCCGGATCCTCGAACGTCAGGCGAATCTTCTCCGCGACCAAACTCGCCAGCCGATCCCGATACCCCGTCACCGAATCGAGCAGGTCCACGTGGTGCCCAGCGAGATCGAAGTTCAAACCCTGCGTGCTAATCTTGGCCACGAACCTGGCGCGGGTGTTGGTGTACGACAAATGCCCCGCGATATCCAACACCGGAGTCAGGCGCGTCGTCACCTGCACATCCTGCATGTAGATCCCCGGCACCACCGACGAGCCCAGCGACGAATGAGAACCGACAAGCTGCGGCCCCTTCCCGTCGAATCGGGCAATCAGAATGAAATCCGAAGCATCCGCACTGGCCACCAACGAGCGGAGATGCACGTCCCGCAACCGGTACGTGATGTCGCCAAACCAGCCAAGTGTGACCTTATCTGAAGGAACCGAAAACTCCACGTGCTGACTGCTGAGACCTGGCCCGAATTGCAGCTGCCCCCCCTTCTCAAGCACCCCGTTTCGGCGATGATCCGACGCCAAATCGATCATCGTCCCCTGAAACGCCTTCGTAATCTGCGAAGCGATAAAGTCCCCCCGCAATGTGATTTCGACGGGCGGGGGTGTCACCGGCGGCGGCGAAACCTGGGGCACCACAAACAACAAAAGGAGCGGAATCATCTTAAGATCTCCGCTCCATTGTCGCCCATATCGGGCCAAATCTTCGAATTAGCTCTTGCATCCGCAGCCGCTTCCGCAACCGCCACCCGAAGCGCCCTCGCCATCGGCCGTCTTGAACGAACTACCGCAACCGCAGGAACTCACCGCGTTGGGATTCTCGATCTTGAACCCGCCGCCGAGCACGTCATCGACATAGTCGACCTGCGCGCCTTCCATGTACTGGAGGCTCAACGGATCGACGTAAATCTTCACGCCTTCCTGCTCAAATACGTTGTCGCCTTCTTCCGGCGCGGCATCGTCCAGCGCCATGCCATAAGAGAGCCCGGAGCAACCGCCACCGGCAACCCACACGCGCAGAGCCGCGCCCTGCTTATCCTGGCCCTTCATCAGGTCCTGCAACTCGGTCAAGGCTTTTTCAGTCAGCGTAATCATCGATTGGTCTTCCTACGTGCGACGTTTCCTACGCGAAGCGCGGAACCCACGTCGCCAGTTCTTTTGATATTGTGCCCTACCGCGGGCAAAAGCGCCGTCATATCTACTGGTTCCACAGATCTCGCCAACAATGTAACCCAGGATGGTACAGCCGCACTTTACGGGTCGAACCCGCTTGATTGAAGCCGCCGACGCTTGCTTCCGATCCGCTCCCTACGGCGCGGTCGGTGTCGCGGGCATTCTTGAGATCGCCGGCGTGCGCGCCCCGACTCTCTACCACCACTTCAAGGACAAGGAAGAACTCTACGTCGATTGGGCCGAAGCCGCCCTCTCAAACATCGCCTACACGTTCGACCGGACCGAAAACCGCATGTTCGCGATCGAGCTAGAGGCATACGCTCGCCACCTGATCGAGAACTCCAACCTTGACGTCGTTCAGCTCCTATCCGACATGACCAGCCTTGAGCGCGAAGAATCGCAAGAGCGCATCTACTGCGCCTACGCCCAATCGATCTACGAGCCGCTCTGCGGAATCTTCATGACCGGCATCGACCGCGCGGAAGTCAACGACGAGCCGATCAAGCGCCTCGCCGATACCTTCCTCGCCGGAATTTGGGCCCTCCGTGGCCCGAAAGGTCTGGAAAGCGAACTCGCCCGCTGGTGGGTCGGAGTCTTCTCCCAAGGCATCACGCGCCCGGCTTGGTAACCACGTCTTCCGGTCCCCTCCTCTTGCGGCGATGAGTCGTGCGCGGGAAGAGGAGGGGATTAGGGGGTGGAGATTCCGGAATTCGCACTTCGCGCATTCGCCCGCCCCATAATCCCCGAATGGCGCACGAGATTTCGGATCGGTGCGACGGCGTTCACGCCCAAATATGCGTCGGCGTTTGTCCCGTGGACTGTATATCCAGCCTCGGCGAACGATCCGTGATCAACTCGAAGGGGTGCGTCGACTGCGGCCTTTGCGTGGATGTCTGTCCCGTCCGAGCCATCTTTTTCAATTTCAGGCTCGATTGACCCCCAAGCCAGGCCCGCCCGGGTTATGCCAAAATGGTCTGCACCCGAGGAGATGAGCGTTGCCTTACGTTGTTGTTGAACCCTGTATCGGCGTTAAAGATAAGTCCTGCATGACCGTTTGCCCGGTCGATTGCATCTATGAGAGTGAAGACCAAGTCTTCATCAATCCAGACGAGTGTATCGATTGCGGTCTCTGCGAGCCAGAGTGCCCAGTCAGCGCCATCTTCGTCGACACCGACGTCCCCACTAACTGGAAGTCCTTCATCGAGAAGAACGCGGTAGAAGGCCGACGACTCTCCGAAGGCAAAGGTTAAGCCGCGTCGACGATCCAGTTGAGGGTCGATTTCTCTAGCCTCGTGGCTCGCAGGAACTCGATCCCACAGCGGTACGACTTGGATCCCAACTTCTGAGAGTAGCGAACCCGGCCGCGCACCGTGCGGCGCTGCCCCAGCCGGACCATCTCAAGCTCGACTAGCGCCCCCTGATTGAAGCTCTGCTCGCAAATGATCGCGGCTCCGGTCGTAGAAAGATCGGCGACCTCGATTTCGAGCACCGTATCGAGGTGCTGAAGGGTGCCCTTCAGATCCATCGTGAGCAGGCGCTGAGCAACGGCTTTGGTGGAGCGAACGGTCTCCGGCTTGAACGTCGTCTGCATCCGGAGCCACTTTCTATAGGGCTTAACCGACGATACGTCGGCAATGAGCATCACTGTAGGCTCACCCTCAATGGTCACGAATAGCCGATTGCCAGGCTGCACCTGCACGTTTTGTTCGGTGAGTAGGCTCAGCGAGCCGTCGGAGAGTTCTTCAACCCAGCATGGGACGATCAGGTTGCCTTCCAACCTTTGAGCACGCGCACGCGCGTTTCGATATGCATCCGGCGTGATTCCCTCCATCTCCATGTGGAAGTATTGGTGCCTGACTCCCAATACCGCAGGAATACCTCCCTATTTCGCAGCACTTTTGAGGGCTAAACTGAACCATCCATGACCGAGCCAACCTTTCCCAAGCCCTTGAGCTCCGGACTGGAGACGGCGCAGGACCAGTTCATCCTCGAATGGGGGCGCATGAGTTCCAGTTGGGGCATCAATCGGACGATGGCGCAGATTCACGCGCTCCTGTTCGTGACGGATCAACCACTCACCGTCAACGAAATCATGACTCGGCTCCAGATCTCCCGGGGCAACGCCAGCATGAACCTGCGCGAGCTCATGGACTGGGGCATCGTCCGGCGATTCCGACGCCCCGGTGACCGAAAGGACACCTACCTCAGCGAGACGGACCCCTATCAAATGTTCATCCGCGTCGTCCGCGAGCGCAAACGCCGCGAGCTCGATCCCACCGCCGACGCCCTGCGAGAATGCCTCGCCATGATCCCCCCCGACGACGCCTCCCCCGCCGGCACCACCCTGAAGACCCGCCTCGAATCTCTGCTGGAAATCTTTGACCTCATCGACGCCGCCTACCGCCACGTCTTCACCAGCGATCAAGCCGCGATGCAAGTCAAGGACATGCTACTGAACTCGCCCGTGCGGGACTGAGCAGTGGCAGTGTGAAGTGGCAGTGGCAGTGGCAGTAACGAATGTCATCCCGAGGGAGCCCTAGCGACATCGAGGGACCTGACTGTAGTTGACGAGTGTTGGTACAAGCGATCGGTGTTCTGGCATATTCCTCGACGTCGCTAAGGCTCGCTTCCACTAAGCCAGACGCAGACTCCAACTCCAACTCAGACTACCACTACCACTACCACTACCACTCCAACTGCCACTACCACTAAGAATCAGTAGCCGCTCCCAAAGATCGTCACGCTCGGTGCCTTTGAGAAGTCGAGCCGCTTCATCGGCTGGCGGTTCACCCGCGCCGCCTCGGCGTTGATGTCCTTCAACCAGTAAGCGGAGAACCCTGGCCATGCCTTCACGATCCGGCCGTCCGAACCCACCAAGATCACCGTCGGGGAGCTCTCGACCTTGAACAGCTTTCGAACCGAGCTATCTGGATCGAGCAGGAACTTGTAAGGAGTTACCCCCTCCGAGTTGAAGCTGCGCGCGCGGTTGGCCTTCATGTCCACCACGCCGTACCACTTCGTCCGGGCCGGCATGTACGCTCCCGCGATTCGATCGACGAATCGCTTTGCGAGCGAGTTGACAGGGTCGCCGTCGTGGATGAAATACAGAAAGAACGGCCCCTCTTCCTTGAGTTGCCCTATCGTGCGCCGAGTTCCGTCCAGGGCCATGATCGTGAACTTGGGCGCCGCCTCACCGGGCTTCCAGTTTTGCTGGCCCACGGCGGGGAAAGTCGCGAGAATGGCAAGTGCAACAAGTGATCCCTTCATGCGATAACGACCGACCGAGAAGCCCAGATGTTCGGCCAACCGCATTAATCAGTCAGAAGACTTGTCGAAGAGCCGGGCGACCAGCACCACGATGCCCAGCAGAATTCCAGTCATCGGGACCGCGAGGATCGCCCCGGCAACCGACCCGCCAATCCCTGCCCAGATGCTCCAGTGACGTCCGAACTGATAGCCCAATATGGCCAAGAGCACCATCATCGCCAAGACCATCAATTGTGCGCAACCGCACTGACCTCCACTCTGAGATGTCGAATTTGTAGGTTCAACCATCGTGAAATAGGCCCAAAATGGAACCTTGGGTGGCATTTTCGGGTTCAATTACATGGACCCCCCAACCGTTTACGAACCTTAAGGACACTTCCTTTTTGTTCAGCGCGGTCCCCCGGACAAATTGTGCATCCAGAATTAGAAGAGAAATCCCACCGCGTCCCCTTCACGAAGTTTTTCGTGGTTGTGGGCCTCCAGTTCGTCTCCGCCATCGGGCTTTTTGCGTGGCTGTTCCCCAACGCATTCGCCGCCGAGATTCACCACCCATGGAGGGTCCTCCTTTGGACGTTCATGATCGGGTTGCCCCTTAGCCTGTTCGAGTATCTGTACCACCGGTACCTGCTCCACTCGGCGATCCTGCCCTTTATGGGCTCCATGCATCACGCCCACCGCACTCACCACGGCCTCACCTCCGTGAAGGCGCCGGTAACCCCCCACGAGCCATCCAAGATGGTTGAAGTCGATAGCGAATACCCGGTCGAGGAAGAGCATCAGGAGGAATCCATGATGTTCCCCCTCTACTCGCTCCCGATCTTCATGGCGTTGTTCGCCCTTCTGCTCACCCTTCCGCTGAAGCTCATCTTCCCGGGCCAGCCGGTGATCCTCGGCGTTCTCTTGTCGGTGACCCTGAACTACTCGGCGTACGAGGTCTGGCACGCGATCCTGCACCTTCCCTTCGATCGCTTCTGGAAGCCGATGCTCGAGGGCCGCTACACAAGCAAGCTGTTCAAGCGGATGTACGGATTCCACCTGATGCACCACTGGCGTCCGACCGCGAACCTCGCGATCGTCGGATTCTGGGGCGTCGCCCTCTGGGATCACGCCTTCCTCACCCACCGCCGCCCCGAGAACCTCCCCCTCGACGGAGCCGAAGTCAACTTCCACGACGCCAAACTGAAGAAGCCCCTCTGGCCGATCGCCCTCATGGATCGCTGGCAAGCCGGCCTCTATAAGGCATCACGAGCCACCGAGCGCTTCTTCGCCCGTATCTTCCTGGGACGGCGAGAAACGGGCACGAAGTAGGGCTGTCATCCTTACAAGGAAAAGCCCCCCGCTCCCAAAAGAGCGAGGGGCTTCATTGACACCCAGGTCTAGCTGCGCCGTCGGCGTCGCAGCATCGCGACCACGCCCAACCCAAG
Organism: Fimbriimonadales bacterium; assembly: GCA_038216655.1. Taxonomy (GTDB): domain Bacteria; phylum Armatimonadota; class Fimbriimonadia; order Fimbriimonadales; family Fimbriimonadaceae; genus JAFDWR01. The sequence continues at coordinate 175,069 of JBBQPZ010000003.1, read as the reverse complement.
CACCGCCATCGTGGCCGGTTCCGGAACCGGGGTGAACACCTTCGGCGACCAGGTCACGCCCGTCCCGACGGGTCCTCACCGACCCACGCGATGACTCAGCCGAATCCGGGCATATTTACGGGCTCGAACCGTTTTGAGGGTTGCGCGAGCTTGGTCGCGCTTTGAATGCTCAGACAGCTGACGCTTCAGACATTCCAAGCGAGCGCCCCGCTGGTATGCCTCCCCCCTGCTTGTATGCCTCAGGGTTCTCCTGCACCGACCCTGGAAACGCCATCGACTTCAACCCTGAGGCTAAGAGTAACGACGAACTCCATCGCGGCAAGGCCCCTCTGAGACGAGGCCGTACTTGGAATGCCTCCCCCCTGCTGGTATGCCTCAGGGTTCTCCTGCACCGGACCCTGGAATCGCCCAGACTTCAACCCTGAGGCTAAGAGTAACGATGAACTCCATCGCGGCAAGGCCCCTCTGAGACGAGGCGGTGCTTTGTAGCCTCAAGCCTGAGTCCGAAGATCCGCAAAGCTCGCGACTTGTCGCCGCGCTGGGGCGGGTTATCCTTCCGAGCAACCCACCGAAACGGGCTCGCTCAGCTGCCTAAGCGCCGAAGGGCGGAGTATAAGAGATAGCGTGAGCAAATCCCCTTTTCCGGACCTGGTGACCGAGAAGCTGAAGAAGCTTCCCGCCAGCCCCGGTTGCTACATCTACAAAGATGAGAAAGGGGACATCCTCTACGTCGGCAAAGCCCTCGTCCTGAAGAACCGAGTCAGGAGCTACTTCCAAGCCTCCACGCGACACGGCACCCGCATCGCCCGCCTCGTCAGCAAGATCCGCGACCTTGAGTGGATCGTCGTCGACTCCGAGCTCGAAGCGCTCGTGCTTGAGTGTAACCTCATCAAGCAGCATCGACCGCCCTACAACGTGCGGATGCGGGACGACAAGTCGTACCCCTACATCACGATCACCAAAGAGGAATTCCCGCGGGTCATGTTCACCCGTAAGGTGCGGAAAGATGGCGCCCGATACTTCGGCCCGTACCCCAGCGCCTACGCAGTACGGGACACGATTCAGCTTCTTCACAAGGTCTTCCCCCTAATCCCCTGCGGGAAGAGCTGGTCGGGACTCCCCGTTCAGAAGCCTTGCCTCTACTACCACCTCGGACGCTGCCTCGGACCTTGCGCGGGCCTCGCTGAACGACCCGAGTACAAAGCCGTCATCGACCACGTCGAGCGCTTCCTCGATGGCCGCGAGGAGGGCCTCGTCCAGGACCTTAAGAAGGACATGGAGAAGGCCGCGACGGAGCTCGATTTTGAGAAAGCCGCCAAAGTCCGGGACCAAATCTCCGCCCTTGAGAGCGTGCTGGAGCGCCAGAAGGTGCTCACCGTCGGAAATGTCGATCAGGACGTCATTGCCGTCGTCAAGGACGAGCGAGGCGCGGCAATTCAGATGCTCTACATCCGAGGCGGCAAACTCCTCGGCCAGCGGCAGTTCATGCTCGACGGCGCAATGGAGGTCCCCACCGGCGAAGCCGTCGGCGAATTCGTCAAGCAGTATTACGCCGACGCGCCCGATGTTCCACGTGAAGTGCTCCTCCCCGTCGAAATCGAGGAGCGCAACATCGTCCAAACCTGGCTCCGCCAACGCCGCGGCGGTGCGGTCACCCTCGAAGTCCCGCAGGGCGGCGAGAAACTACGCCTCGTCGAGATGGCCGCCACCAACGCCGAGCACGCCCTGTCGTCGTTCACCCAGGAACTTCAAGCGAAGGAATCCTGGGCCGCCGAGGCGATGCTCCAGCTCCAAGAGTGCATCGGACTCGACAACCCGCCCATGCGAGTCGAGGGGTACGACATCTCCAACATCCAGGGCACCTCGCCCGTAGGCTCGATGGTCGTCGTCGAGTCGGGCGAAGCCACCAAGGCGGAGTACCGCCGCTTCAAGGTTCGCTACCATCCCGAGAGCCCGAACGATTTCGCAATGATGCACGAGGTCCTCACCCGGCGCCTCCGTGCCTACCTCGACGGCAGCGAGCGCTTCGCCAAGCTCCCCGACCTGATCATGATCGACGGGGGCAAGGGCCAACTCTCCGCCGCGCTGAAGGCCCGCGACGAACTTGGATTGACGGTCCCGATGGTCGGCCTCGCCAAAAGAATGGAGCTCATCATCGTCCCCACCGCAATCGGCGAGCGCAAGGCGATCGAGGGCGATGTCAAGGCGAGAATCGCCGAGATCGGCGATAGGCTTGCCGGAAAGCAGTCTGAGTCTGAGCCCACCCAGTCTGAGCCTGAGTTGGAGGGCGAGGCTCCGTCCGAGCCAAACTCGGAGCCGATGCGCTGCGGCCAAATTGGGGAGCGACTCGACGAAGACACCCCTCTAGACTCCAACTCTCCCGCCGCCTTCCGCCCCGCCAGACCCGGCGAGGCTGCTTTCACCGCCAAGAAGCGCCTTGACTCCGGCGTGACCAAGCTCCGCGACCTCGAATACAACTACGACAAGCCCGCTCTCATCGAGTACAGCTATCGGGAAGCCGAGCTCCCGCTCAACTCACCTGGCCTCCTGATGCTGAGAAAACTGAGAGACGAAGCCCACCGCTTCGCCCTAACCTATCACCGCAAACTCAGAGACGCGAGAACAAATCGAAGCGCCATCGAAGAAGTCCCCGGCGTCGGCCCCCGCCGCAAACGTCTCCTCCTCCGCTCCTTCGGCTCCGTCGACAGCATCCGAAGAGCCTCCATCGAAGAAATCGCCGCCGTCCCCACCATGACACTCGGTCTGGCGACCAAGATCAAAGAATATCTCCAGGAAACCTGACTTGGAGTGCATGGCCCTGGCCGTGCTTTTCCGCCGCGAGCCTGCGAGCGCCTAGATCGGAGCACTGGCGATTCACCCGCTCCAAAAGCCTAAACCCGAGTCTTCTCGCGAGCGCCACCCGGCGTCGGCTCCGCCGCCGGCTTGATCTCCTGCTTCCCGCGATCGATCGTGGTCATCACCTTGCCGACCACATTCTCCAACTGCCCAAGCACGTCGTAGGCATACTTCTCCGCGCCACGGCGCATCTGGTGCGCCTCGCGATCCGCCGCCGAGCGAATCTCCTCGCTCTGCGCCTTGCTCAATTTCAAAATCTCGCTGTCTGCGACCATCCGCTCCTGCTGGAGCTTCGCCTGCTCGACAATCCGCTCGGCTTCGAGGCGCGCCTCGGCGAGCGCCCGCTCGCCTTCCTTCTTCGCGCTCTCGAGCGCCTGATTGGCATCCTCGCGAGCCCCTTCAACGATCCGCTCAGACTCGCGCACCGTCGCCACCGCCGCCTTCAACTCAGTCGGCAACGACGCCCGGATCTTCGCGATCTGCATCGAAATCTCCTCGTCGTTGACCCCCCACCGAAGCGGCCCAAAGCGCTTGGGCTTTTCGAGCATCTGGAACTCAAGATCTTCGAGCAGGCGGAGAATATCCATGGAAGTACAACCGGGAGAACCCATTCATTTTGACACCTTTGCCAAAGACCGTGGGGTATTTGTCCCGCTTTTCCCGAACCCGGTCCTAGGCCTGTACTCTTACGCGTTTTTCGCCCACTCGGCAGGGCCGCCGACCTACCACGCCAGAACATTCCCCGGATCGCCCTTACAATGAACCCATGAATTGCAATCGATTGGCGTTATTGAGCTTGGGCCTGACCGTCGCAGCATCCGCGCCTGCCGCAATCATCAACGTGGTCAACCAGGGGAACATCCTCACCCCCGGGGCCAGCGTTGGCTACACTCCCGACTTCTTCAACGACACCATCGACCTCGTTCACGGTTGGAATGAGATGCAGAACTTCACCCTGACCACCAACGTCGCGGTCGATGCCGCGAGCGCCGGAACCTACGGCTCGCTGGGCAGCCTCACTCCTGGCGTCATCTCCGCTGGTACGACAGTCAGCAGCCACACGCTCTATTTCGACCCCGTCGGAAGCGGCGGCGTCCAGGCCTCGTACGCCTTCGACGGCACCATCATCGGCGTGATCGTCCTCGACGATGCCCTCGGCGTCGACCACCTCTTCAATTCCGACTTCCTCATCCCCGGCAGCATCCCGGTCGGGAACATCCCGACCGCCCACTTCGCTGCCCGCGGCCTCGAGCTCGACGGCACCGACTCCTTCAACTTCGCCGCCAATCACATCACCGTGAGCTTGTCAGCCGGATCACCCGGCGACCAAATCCGCGTCCTCACCACCCCGGAACCCGCCACTGCCCTCGCCCTCGGGTTGCCTCTCCTTCTGCTGCGAAGGCGTCGACGCGGCTAGACCGCGCCTGATGCAGCGGAGAATCGCGCTAACATGATGACCGCGCATGATTCTCGTCTTTGGAACGATCTGCCTCGACCGAGTCCGCTTCATCCCGAACTTCCCAAAGCCGGGCGGCTACGTCGAGGTCACCGACGATCGAACCCTCCTCGGCGGTGAAGCCGCCAACACCGCAAATGCCCTCAAGTCATGGGGAGCGGACGTCCGCCTCGAAGGCAATCGCCTCGGCATCGGCCCCAACGGCGACCTCATCCGCAAGCTCCTCAAAGAGCGAGGCATCCTCACCCCCGTCGACGCCCATGACACCGGCGACGCGCCCGTCTGCGACCTCTTAATCACCCCCGATGGCGAGCGCACCATGATCGGGCTCGGCTTCTCCGCCTCCGATGGCTCGATTGACGTCACCCAAATCGAGTACCCGAAAGGCCAGTGGTTCACCGCCGAGCCCAACATGGCCCAAACCTCCCGCGATGCCTACCTAAGAGCGGCCAAGGCTGGCATGCGGCTCTACTTGATGGACTTCTTCCGCGACGACGAGCAAATCCCCGCGGGGTCGATCTGCCAGCAAGGCACCGACTGGGTCGGCGAACGCAACAACCCCCAAGCCAACCTAGCCTGGGCAACAAGCTGGTCCAACAAGCACCGCTGCACCACCGTCCTCACCGACGGACCGAACGGCTTCGCGGTCAGCGATCCGGACGGCAACGCCTATTGGCACGAAGCGCTCGTCGAACCCGGCCTCGTCGCCGTCGATTCCACCGGAGCGGGTGACCTGTTCCGCGCCGGAACTCTCTACGGCCTTGACCAGGGCTGGCCCCTTGAGCGCTCCCTTCTCTACGGAGCCGCCGCCGGTGCCCTCATTTGCCGCTCCATCGGAGCGACTGTGAACGTCCCAACCATTGCCGAAATCGAATCCCTCATCGCCGAAAAGCGCGCCTGAAAGGGTAGCCTCGAAGCTACTCAAGCGTCAGCACATGGGCGATAAGGCAAAGGATGGCCACTCCCTACATTAGCTTCGAGAATGTCGAGGTCAAGTACACCGATCTGGTGTACGGCCTGCGCGACGTTTCCCTCAACATAGACCGGGGCGACTTCGTGTTCTTTGTCGGCAAAACCGGTGCCGGAAAGAGCACCCTCATCAAGCTTCTTACCCGCGAGGTTATGCAGACCAGCGGCCGCGTCATGTTCGACGGCCGCGACCTCGGCCAAATGCCATATCGAACAATCCCGGCCCTCCGCCGCCAGATGGGAATCGTCCCCCAAGACTTCGCCCTGCTCCCGAAGAAGAAGGTCTGGGAGAACGTCGCTTATGCCATGCGCGCGGTCGGGATGCGCCGCCGCGACGTCCGGAAGAAGGTCCCCGAGGTCCTCGACCTCGTCGCGATGGGGCATCGGCTCGACGCCTATCCCCACGAGCTCAGCGGCGGCGAGCAGCAACGTGTCGCCATCGCCCGCGCCCTCATCAACTCCCCCGCCCTCCTGATCGCCGACGAACCCACCGGCAACCTCGACCCCGAGTTGTCCTGGGAGATCATGGAGCTGCTCGAAAAGCTCAACAAGGCCGGCACCACCATCCTCGTGGCAAGCCACGACATGATGGTCATTCACCGAATGGCCAAGCGCATCGTCACCCTCCAAGGCGGCAAAATCCTCGCCGACACCGCCACCCTCCCCTCCATCGACCTCGCCGCCGTCCAGCAGGAGCTCGAACTTGAGGCCGGGGATCTGCCTGACGAAACCCCGGAAGACGATCCAAATCGCGTCGCCGAGGAGCAAGCTGATGCGTAGCCAGAGGGTTAACCTCCTTGGGAGGAGAGAGGGTGCCCTCGTGGCACAACACCTGTGGATCGCCGCCCCCGATGGAAGCAGCTTGGGTGCCACCACCACTACCACCACCACTACCGGAGCCCGATGCTAGACCGCATCCAGTTCCTCCTCTCCGAAGCGTTCACCGCCCTGCGCCGAAACGGCCTGATGACCTTTGCCGCCATCTCCACCGTCGCCGTCTCCCTCTACCTACTCGGCGGACTCGGCTACGTCTACTTCCGACTCTCCGAATACACCAAGTCCGTCCCCGGCATGTTCGATCTCCGTGTCTACCTCCGCGACGACGCATCCGCCAGCGATATCACCATCACCGCCACCCAGATCCGCCAGATCCACGGCGTGCAGGCCGTCGCCTGGCTCCCGAAAGAGAAAATGTGGGAGCGTAAGAAGGCGGAGAACCCCGAGTTCGCCGACGTCCCCAACCCCTACCCCGACGCCTTCAAGGTCACCCTCAACGACCTCAAGGAGGGACCCGCCGTGGCCGAGGCAATCCATGCCCTCCCGACCATCCCGTCTGGCGACGAGGGCGTCGTCTACCGCAGCGACGAACAGCGATTCGTCACCCAACTTCTCTCGATCGTCCGCTGGGTCGGCAGCACCGCAGGCGGACTGCTCTTCATCACCGCCGGCCTGCTCATCTACAACGCCATCCGCCTCACCATCCTCTCGCGCCGCCTGGAGGTGAGGATCATGCGCCTGATCGGCGCGTCTGGATTCACCGTCCTGGTCCCGTTCCTCATCGAGGGCATCGTCCAAGGCCTCATCGGCGGCGGCCTCGCCGCCCTCCTTCTCGACGGTTCCTCCCACCTCGTCAGCCAATTCATCCAAGCCCACAACGCCCTCGGCACCGCCCCCGATTTCCCCCTCGGGATGATGGCCCTCGTCCTGTGCGGCTTCGGGGCTGCCTACGGCCTCCTCTGCTCCGCCGCCGCCGCACGAACTATGCTGAGGTTCCGGTGAGGCCTTGGGGATTAGCCCCCTTGAGGGGGTTGGGGGTGACCGCGTGGCACCCAACTCGGACACTTGGCCCAAGAAATCCATCCTCCCAGTCCTTCCTCAACGCAGGGCTCAGGACTTTTGCGATCATCGCCCTGATCGCCCTAACCGCAGCAACCCAAGCCGCCCCACCCAAGAAGCACCGCTCCCACAAGAACCCCTCCGCCCTGCGCCAAGACCTCCGCAAGCTCCACCAGCGAAAGAAGGAACTCCAAAACCAGCTCCACACCACCAAAGTCCAGACCAATGCCGTCCTCGAAGACATCGAAGAAGTCGACAACCGGCTCAACAAGCTGGAATCCCAACTCGACGACACCAACGATCGCCTCGACTCCAGCCGAGACGAGCAGAACGAGCTGGCCAAAGACCTCGTCCAAGCCACCCAGGACCTCGACGCCACCCGAGAAAAGGTGCGCAAGCGCCTCCGACAGCTCTACATGCAAGGCGAAGGCACCGCCGTCTCCATCCTCATCGGATCATCCAGCGCCGGTGATCTTGCCTCCCGCGAATACCTGGTGAGGCGAATCGCCGACGGCGACCGCCGCCTCTTCGACCAATACCGCCGCCTAAGAACCGAAACCGAAGCCCGCAAAAGCAAGCAGGATGCCGTCGTCCACCGCATCAACGGCCTCCTCCGCAACCAGGAATCCCAACAAGCCGACCTCAAAGACACCCGCGAAGAGAAGGACGAAAAGCTCCAGGGCCTGCGCCAAAAGCAGGATCAGCTCAAACGGATGATCGCCCAGTTCGATCAGGACGAGCGCGACATCGCCAGCGAGATCGCCGCCTTTTCCCGACGTACCAACGGCGGGAAGACCCTCAACCTGGGCAAGTTCACCGGCCACTTCTCCAAGCCGGTCAGCAACCACATGACCAGCAGCTTTGGAATGCGCTTCCACCCAATCCTCCACAAGGTTCGGATGCACACCGGCATCGACTTCGGCTGCCCGGTCGGGACGTCGATTCACGCCGCCGGAGATGGCGTCGTGATCCTCACCCAACGTAAGGGCGGTTACGGCAACACCATCGTCATCGAACACGGCGGAGGCATGCAAACCCTCTACGGTCACTGCTCCTCGATCGGCGTAAGCCCCGGCCAGAGGATCAAACGGGGCCAGGTTATCGGCCGCACGGGGAATTCAGGCCTCTCCACCGGCCCCCACCTCCACTTCGAAGTCCGAGTCAACGGCCACCCCGTCAACCCGCTCCGCTACCTCTAAAAAGAAGGTGGCCCCCGGGAGAGTGGGGGCCGTTGGAGGATGCACTTCAGACTCGCGCGCCAAGGGGAGAGCAATGCGTTTGAGCCTGACAATAATACAGACTCGTTAGTCGTCCAAAAAGGGCGCTAGGAAATTGCGGGAGTCTGCGCAGTAGTGACACGCGTTTTCTAATCTGCGCGGCATACCGCTAAAGCTGATCCCCTTCCAGTTGATCTTCAAGCATTTCACCGTGCCCCCACAGGCGAATGACGATCCATGCCGTATCCAAAAATCATTCTGGTCGGAGGTTCGGAACAAAGAATCCTCTGATGAGCCCGAGTTTACTGTTTCACTGGTTGACGCTCCGCCTTTGAGAGTTCGTAATTGGCATGAGCAAGAAATTCGACGTCGCCGAATTCAACGACCCTATCGCCCGCCAACAACGCATCCGCGAAGACGAGAACTTCCGCGAGGACCTCTTCCTTCCCATCATGGTAGACGGACCCAAGTGGGACATCGACTGGCTCGTAGAGGGCCTCATCCCAAAAAGCTATCTCGTCATGCTCGCCGCCCCTCCCAAGTCGGGCAAGACGTGCTTCGCGACTGCGCTCGCCCTCGCCGTTGCCGCGGGCGTCCCCTTCGCCGGACGCCAGACCAATCAATGCGCCGTCCTCTGGATTGCCGGAGAGGAAAACCCTTACGAGCGCAACCTGTTCCTCAAAGGAAGCCCTCTCGCCGATCCCTCCGTCCCCCTCTGGACGTGCCACCAACCCTTCCAGATCGACGACGAGTACTACCTAACCGCCCTCCAGCACTGGGTTCACGAAACCGGAGCGGGTCTCATCGTCGTCGATCCTCTCCTCGGCTCCGTCACTGGACGATCACTGCGCGACAGTTGGGCCGCCAGAAAGACTCTCAAGACATTCAAACAGTTCTGCCACCATCACCGACTCACCGGGCTCGTCCTGCATCACTCCAAGCGCGATGACCAAGCCCGACGCCATGCCCGCGTTGCCGACAACGACCAACTCAGCGCCACCGCCAGCATGAACATTGTCCTCAGTTCAAGAAGAGCTGAGGTTGAAGAACCTAGAGGTACCCAAAAACTCGTAAGTGGCTGGGGCGGCCCGCCCCAGGTCCCGGGATTCGAGGAAGAAACCGACGCTCCAAGGCTCGTCACCCTTCAATGCGACGGGCGCGGCGCCTGGGCCAACGGCACCGTCCATCTCCTCAGCCGCGGTCCCCTCGACTTTCGCCCCACCGACGGCAAAGCGACCGTCATCAAGGAAAAGTCGCTAACCTACGGCGAACAGACGGTCCTTGACATGCTCAAAGAGGGTGAAGCCGACGCCGCCACAATCATCGAGTCAACGAATCTCGCCGAGAGCACCGTCAGAAATTCGGTAACCAACCTCCGCCGAAAGGGCCTAATCTTCGTCACTCAGGTTCAATCGCAACGGAGAATCTACCGATTGTGCGACCAGCCTCAGAAAGCCAGGAATCCTCAGAATCCCGGGAATCCGGAGAATCTCGAGAAGGGGAGTGTGGATACGTCCGGAACCGAAGGGAAAGGTGGGCTCGGGACAAATGAAAAAGGGCCCCCTGAGGTGGAGCCCAATTCTATGATGTCAGCGGCAATCTCGGTAAGGGGAGAGCGAACCTCGAAAGCCGAACACTAGATAAGACGGGGATAATGAGGACCGAGGGCCTGCAACTTCTTGCGATTCCGTGCGCAGAATTTTGGTTCGGAGATTCCTGTCGTCATGTCTTCAGAATTCGACAAGCAAAGACGGGGGCCACTCTTGCCATGAGGAGGGTGAGGTGACCGCTCGTAGAATTTTGGCGAGTGGTCTTAATCGAAACCAAACGCCCGTGGGCGAAACGCTTGGATTTTCCTCCATGCGTCGGAGGTACCTTCGCCTCTCGAATCTAGCCATACCTCCGCAGGAGTTTCTATCGTCCGGATTTGCCCGTCCCGGGGGGTAGACACCCAAAGGGTAAAATGGAGTCCGACGCGCGGGATGCGCGAAGGTTTGAATGGCCCCATCGGCATCCTCCTCCTATGTGCCTCGTTCCGGTCCAGCGGTTGCCGCTGCGATGGGGATTGAGACGTTGGTTAAGGAGATTCAGAGCATCCCTGCGCCGGAGGAACAAGAACAGCAAATGGCAGACGGCAGCTTCGACGCAGACATTATCGTAATCGGCGCGGGACCCGGCGGGTACGTCGCGGCGATTCGGGCCGCCCAAATGGGGCAGAAGGTGATCTGCGTGGAGAAGGAATATCTCGGCGGCACCTGTTTGAACTGGGGATGCATCCCAAGCAAGGCAATGATCGCCTCAACCGAGCGGTTCCTGCACGTCAAGCACGCGGCGGCGTTCGGCGTCGAGATCACCGGCGAAGTCACGATGAACTTTGAGAAGATGATGGCGCGCAAGGACAAGATCGTCCAGACCCAGCGCGGCGGCGTCGGCATGCTATTCAAGAAGAACGGCATCCGCCACGTGGAGGGGTTTGCCCGGTTCGTCGATGCGAACACGATCGAGGTTGATAAGGACGGGAAGAAGGAGCGGCTTCGCGCAAAGAACTTCATCCTGGCGATGGGCTCGGGTGTGATCAAGATCCCGATCCCGGGTCTTGAGGGCGGGCAGGCGGAAGGCGTATGGACCAGCGATGACGCGGTCAACGCGCCCTACGTTCCCAAGCGGATGCTGATCCTGGGCGGCGGCGCGGTCGGATGCGAGTTCTCGTACGTCTTTAACGGCCTCGGCTCCGAAGTCACCCTCGTCGAGCTGGAGGAGCGGCTGGTCCCGCTTGAGGATGCCGATCTCGGAACTGAGCTCGGCCGAATCCTGGGTCGGCAAGGCATCAAGGTTCGCGTTGGTTCGGGTCTTGAGAGGGTTGAAAAGAGCGGTAAGACCTGGAAGTGCACGGTCAAGAAGGGCGATGCGGTCGAGGTGATTGTGGTGGACGTGGTCCTGCTTGGCGTCGGCCGCAAGGCAGCCACCGAGGGGATGGACCTCGAAAAGATCGGCGTCAAGATGCACAAGCGCGGGGTCGAGGTCGTGGATGACACGCTTCAAACCCACGTATCGAATATCTGGGCGATCGGCGACGTGCATGGGCGGGTCCAGCTTGCCCACGTGGCCTCGGCGGAAGGGATCAACACGGTTCAGAACATCGTGCGCGGCGAGAAGAAGCCGTTCGACTACAAGGTGATTCCGAGCGTGACGTACACCTCGCCGGAGGTCGCGAGTGTCGGCATGACCGAGCAGGCGGCGAAGGACGCGGGTTATGACGTGCAGGTCGGCAAGTTCAACTTCCGCCCGCTTGGCAAGGCGATGGCGACGATGGAGCAGGACGGCTTCGTGAAGGTCGTGTTCGAAAAGAAGTACGGCGAGCTCCTCGGCGTCCACATGATCGGCGCGCACGTGGGGGACATGATCCACGAGGGCGTGGTCGCGATCAAGCTCGAGGCGACTTTGGAGTCGCTGGTGGACGCGATCCACGCGCATCCGACGATGTCCGAGGCGGTTATGGAAGCGTTCCATGACGCGGCGGGTCACGCGATCCACAAGTAGGGTGTTCGGTGTTAGGGAGACTGCTCAGGTAGGGGTTGGGATCTGGGTTCCTTTGACTCCATCAACCTTCGCCGGGGCTCGATGATTCCGCTCAGGATGACGCATTGCGGGGCCCAGGATGACGGTCGGTGCGCATCAAGGGGACCCGTTATCGTGTACTTTAGAACACATCGATGCTGAGTCTTCTCGCTCTCGTCACTGGCCTCCGCGCTCTTGCCCAGGAGCCGGTGGCCGACCTTCGGCTTGCCAAGCCGATTACCTTGCATGAGAAGTTCCTGTCGCTGGCGGCTCTCGGGCTGAAGGTCCGGGAGGTGACGGGGGTGGTGATTGCGGTTGCGCCGGCGATCTCGGATCGAAAGTTCACCGCCTACTTCGAAGATCAGCCCGTGTCCACGTTGATGGCGAAGTTGAGCTCGGCGTTCTTTCTCAAGTTCGAGCGCGACGGGCAGGGCTATCGGTTGACTTTGGACCCGATCGTGGGGAGGGAGGAATCGACCCTGATTGCGGACGAGGCGGCGGCGCGGGCGCGGGCGGCCCGCCAGGCTCTCGACGACTACGTCGAACTCGGTCACATCTCGCTAGACCAAGCGATCGCCGAGGGGAAGGACCTTGAAAAGAACTGGAACAGCCTCTATCGCTCGGCCGACGAAGCCGGTCGGGCAGCAATGTACAAGCGGCGAATGCTTCTCTCGAACATCGAGAACGACCATAAGAAGTGGGCCCTCGGCGTTGCTTTGGGCAAAGTCTCTTCGAATATTCGGGATGAGATTCTGAAGGGTGTCTTGGTCGTCGGCTCAAGCGTGCCGGGCCCGGGAATGCTCACGTTGCCTCCAGGGTCAGAACCCAAGTGGATGACTCAACCTCGGAATGGGGTCGTCCTCAAGTCGAGGACCGTTTGCTTCGTTAGCTACGACGTTGAGTCGCAGCGCATGTATTTCGGCCTGCGCAGCACCGACGAGGAAGGGAGTGGGTCGGGGACTTCCGAGCGGATGGACTTCGCCAACGATCTTGGTCGCGATCCTCGATTGCAGAAGGCTGCCCTGAAGGTACGCCTCGCAAAGTGGACGACCTTCGAGGACCGCGATGTGATCAAAAGGGCTCTTGCGGAGGACCGGGCTGACGCCCCCACATACTTCTATGCTCGGGGAGTGTGGTCGGTGGCCGAGCATTTGGAGCGCTTACACGCCCGGTCGGGGGTTCCCATTCTGGCTGACGCGTTCCGCACTCCTTGTTCGTACGAAGAGCCCTTCGATGGCAAGACGGTGGGCGAGTATTTGGATGTCTTCAACAAGGATCGCAACGGGTATTTCGCATATCCTGCCGGCCTTCTGCGCACCGAAGGTGGTTGGCTCATGTATCGGCACAGTCAGTACTGGCAGAAATTGGCGCGAGAGATTCCCGAAAAGGTGTTGACCCGGTTTGAAGCGAAGACGAACGGAGCGGAATCGCTTAACCTTGAGGATGCGAGCCAATTCGCGAACAGTCTGACGTTGCCCCAGGCGGCCGGAGTGAGAGACGGACACTTACTCGTTCGCTTCCGTACCGATAGAATTCGCGGCTCCTTGCCTTCGCTTCAGCTATGGGCGAACCTGGATATCCGACAGCGTCAACTCGCCGCGGGTAATGGCCTGGCCCTTGCGGCATTGGGAGGCACGGCGCGAGATCGGTATGTGGAAGCGATACGGCAGAGCGTGATCGAATCGTTCGCGAGTGAGAAGTACATCGGCTTCCTCTCGCCCGCGTTCGGGCGGATCCCGGACGGGATGGGTCTGTTTGCGGGGCCGACGACGACCTCGATGTCGCCGAACGATCACTACCCCCGGCTTGACTCCAACAACAGTTATTTCAGCCCCCGCTCGGTGCAAGTGGATGCCTTTGAACTTCGGTTCGGGACTTCGCGTGAGGATTCGTTCTCGGTGAATTGGTCGGTCTCCAAAACGTAAAGGTGTAACGCGTTAGGAGACCGGACAGGTTAGGGGTTAGGAGGTCTATCGGGTTTCGTAGCACGGGTCGGACTCGGCCCGGCGTTCACAGCCGTCGCCGACTCGTGCGGGGCAAAGACCGCGGTGATCGCCATGTACCCGGCGACCGATAATAAGAGCGTCGCGTTGTAGAGCGTGTGCACCGCGGTCGATTGACGGACTCCGCCACGGAAGTAGTGGTAGGTGAACCAGAGGCCACCGAGTCCCAACGCCAAGCCAAAACCTAAGGGAACGCCGACGAGGCAGTGCAGCAAGCCGAACTTGAGACTGCGCCAAGCTCCGTCCTTCCAATCCTTGGTGCCGCGACGGAACGCGTCTTCTTCGTATCGGGCCAGACGCGGGAGGTTCAGGAACAGCAGGATGGCGAATGCCACCCCTATCCAGGGGAACTTGATTGCTCCCGCAACCACCAAATTTCCGCCCGCTTCGGGGTGCCCGGGGGGAGCGAGGAACTGGAGCCACGAAGCTTGGAACAGCGGGACCTTGAAAGAGGCAATGGGGATCAGGGGACCTGGGATCGCGTAGAGGAGCGAGCCGATGCCGATGACCAGCGCGAGAATTGGCAGGTTCTCAAACGCGAAGAGGATCAGCTTCCTCTGGTCGTAGCCGAACGTGACCTTGAACAGCCGCCGGGTCCGGGTGGTCCGGAGGTTCTGCACGAAGTCATAGCTGAGGTAACCGAGGAACCCCATCTTGAGAATGTCGAGGATTGAGGGCATCGGTTAGTCGGTGATCTTGTGGATGAGTAGCAGATAGAACGTCTTCATCAAGAATCCCGAGATGATGAATCCGACGACCAGGATGAGAATCCGGATCGCCCAAATGACGTGCTTGGTGGCACCGTCGGCGGATTGAAATTCAATGTTCGTGCCGTTGGCAATCTGCATGGCCGCCCCAGGGACGTCGCCCGTGATCTCGCCTGTCTCAAGAATATTGACATAGTCGCGAGGCACGACATTGCTTTGTCGAATCATATCGGTGAGTTTCGTCGACGAGTCGCTCACCTGGGAGGTTTCGCGCATCCGCCGGGCGAGCTCGAGGTTTGGCATCGCGTCGAGCGCGAGTTCGTAGGCGGTGTGGGGCGTCACGCCCCCACGGCTGACCATGCTAAGTGCATAGCTGAACAAGCGGAGCGACTCGGCCCGGACCCGGTTGCCGATGATCGGAACCTTGAGAAGCAAGCGGTGGCGGGTCATCGCCATCTTATCGGAGCGCCAGTAATATCTCGCCGCGAAGTAGATGACGAAGAAGATCAGAACCGGGATGATGAGAATCTTGACCTGATCGCCGAAGGCCTTCAGGAGCAGCGGGCCCACAGGGGCTTCGCCGCCGGCGGCTTCCTGAGGATCCCAAGTGTTGATCGACGCGTGAACCATCCCGAGGGCGAAGGGGAGGCCGATGCCAAGCACAATTGCGACGTTGTTGAAGACTTTGAACGCCCGTTTGATTCGGTGTGAGGGAAGGGCCCAGTCCGCGACTTCTTGAAATGCTTCGGGGAGGAAGCCAGCGGTCTCGCCGGCACGGACGATGCCGACGACATGCTGCGGGTACAGATCGGGGTAGCGCTCCAAAACGTCGCTCATTCGGAACCCCTCTCCGGCGCGTTGGGCGACTTCGTTGAGTGAGGCTTGGTAGAGGACCGGCGACTTGGAGGATACATCCTGCAGGGCCTGGCGCGGGTTCATGCCCGCTCGGAAATAGCTGGAGAGCTGCGCGAAGATGAAGAGGAGGTACTTGTCGTTCCCCTTCTTGGTTCGCACGATTTCGCCCGGGGGCTTGACCACGGTCGAGATCGTCGTGGGCCGGGGGATCGGCCTGGCTTCGGCTTGGCGAACTGCTGTTGGAACGGCGGTGGGGCGCGGCGGGGCTGCGACCGGAGAAGGTGGCTTTACTGCTGAGGCGACTTGGGTGCCTGAACCGGAAAGCTGGGTGACCGTGTAGCCTTGGCGCTGGAGCGTCTGGGTGGCCTCCTGCCCCGAGTTGGCCTGGATGTTCCCCTCCACGGTCTTGCCGGCGGCGTCAGAGGCGGTGTAGCGAAAGAACGGCATCGGGTAACAAGCGGACCTCGTCCGCGCTCACGCCCAGATTATCCAGCAGAACGGAGGCATTTCCTAAGCCGGGGAGATTGAATTGCGACGAAATCTCGACGAGCGGCTTCAGCACGAACGCCCGTTCGGGCGTTCGGGGGTGCGGAACCTGGATCTGAACCTGGCCGTCGACTTCGTAGCAATACGCGAGTGAGCCGTAGGCGATCAGATCGAGGTCGATTTCACGAGGTCCGTAGCGCTCGCGGGCGACGCGGCCGATTTGGGCTTCGATCGCCTTTAGCATGGCGAGAAGACCGCGGGGGCCAAGATCCGTGTGCGCGAGGAGGATCGCGTTGAGGAAGGCGGGTTGATCGCTTAGGTACATCGCCGGACTCTCGACCACCCCGCTGATCGCTTGAATCGAGAGCTCTTGGGCGAGGGCGTCGGCTCCGCGCTGCAGATATTGGAGGCGGTCGCCCAGGTTGGTGCCGAGGCCGACGAGAACAGGTACCACGCTGGACGGTTTACCCGGGTTGCTCCCGACGCCCGTTTTAAGCCAGAATGATCACTCACGCGGCGGGATTAGCTCAGTGGTTAGAGCGCCTCACTGTGGCTGAGGAGGCCGTGGGTTCAATTCCCATATTCCGCCCCAAACTTCCGCGCCCCCAAGGACATGGCTACACGCGCAGTTTGCTTCGATGTGGGGGGCGTGCTTGCACGGATCGTGCGCACCTGGGGCGAAGCTGCGGACCACACCGGAATCGTTATCGCTGAGGCGGCTAGACCTGTCCCCCACGCAACCGGATTCGAGCCTCACCTTCAATATCAGCGGGGCGAGATCGGTGAGTCTGCCTACCTTGAGGCACTTAAGGCTTATCTTGAGGTCGATAGTGTCGAGGATGCCCTGCGCGTCCACAACGGGATTCTGCTTGAACCTTATCCAGGCACCTTCGAACTTGTGCTGGAGCTACGGCGGGCGGGCGTGAAGACGGCGAGCCTGAGCAACACCAATGCTCCGCACTTCGCGACGATGCTCGACCCAGAGAAATTCCCCGCGATCGTCGCCCTCGATTTCAAGGTTCCGTCGCATGAGGTTCGATCCGAGAAGCCGAACCCGGAGATCTATCGAATCTTGGAGGAGGCGATCGGAGCGCGAGGTGCAGAGATCGTTTTCTTCGATGATTCGGCGAAGAATGTCGAGGCAGCGAATCTCGTGGGTTGGCATGCCTTTTGGATCGATCCGGCGGGGAGCCCGGCGTCGCAGATGCGTGAGCATTTGGCAGCGGAAGGGTTGCTGTAAGCATCTCCGGCAAAGTGGGAATTCCCGCATACATCGACGCGTTTTCCAGGGTATTTCGTACTGTTTTGCTATTCCATTGGCTCTTACCTGTAAGACTTCCAGAAGCCAGATCGTCAACCAAGTTCTTCGAATTCTCTCCTGGATCTGAGCATGCAGTGCACTTACGCACGAGGGGCGGTTCCAAATGCACGGCTTGCCGGGAAGCAACTCCAAATCAACAGGCATTTCCAATTCCGGACAAACCGTGGCACCCCAGAAGGGATGACGGGAAAGAGCCCGGCGCGGAACTCTGCCCCGTAGGTACGCTAGAAGCTAACCGGAGCCGGACAACGGCGTTCTGAAAGGAGCTTCGATGCAAAAAGTATTCGCGATTCTCGGTGCGGGCATGCAAGGTACCGCTGCCGCCTACGACCTCGCTAAATTTGGCGAGCCAAAGGAGATCCGTCTAGGAGATCTCAGCCTCGATCAGGCCCGAAAGTCGGCTGACCGCGTGAACATGCTGGTTGGGGAGGCGATTTGCCACCCGTATGAGGTTGACGCGCTCGATCCTTCCTCGCTCGGCCCGTTCCTTGAGCCAATTGACGTGCTTTTGAGCTGCGTCCCCTACTGGATGCACACCCGCATCGCCAGGGTGGCGATCGCGACCCACACTCATATGTGCGACCTCGGCGGGAACACCGAGGGGACGCTTGAGACGTTGAACCTGGATGAATCGGCCAAAGCCGCTGGCGTCACGTTGGTGCCCGATACGGGTCTTGCGCCCGGTTTGGTCAACTCGCTCGGCATGTACATGGTCGAGCATCTCGACGAGCCGGAGACGATCAAGATGTATTGCGGAGTGTTGCCGCAGCATCCCAAGCCGCCACTTAACTACAAGCTTACGTTCAACGTCGAGGGCCTGGTCACCGAGTACGACTACGAAGGGGTCGTGTTGCGCCAGGGCGAGATCAAGCTTGTCGACACGCTGGCCGAGTTGGAGAAGCTCCACATCGACGAGCTTGGCGAGATGGAGGCGTTCACGACCTCCGGCGGCACCTCGACCGCGCCGTACACCTTGCAGGGTCGTGTGCCGAACTACGAGTACAAGACGATCCGCTTCCCTGGGCATTGCCAGCTGATGCGGATGTTCAAGGACTTCGGATTCTGGAACGAAAATCCGATCGATGTCCGCGGAGTGAAGGTTGTGCCGAAGGACGTGTTCAACGCGGTGTTCGGGCCGGAGCTTGAGAAGTTCGTCGACCTCGACATGTGTGCGATCCGGGCGGTCGGGGTGGGCAAGAAGGGGGGTAAGCCTGTCCGGTTGCAGATTGACATCTTCGACAAGCAATGCGAGGCGACGGGCTTCACTTCGATGGAGCGCCTGACTGGCTTCTCGATGGCGATCTTCGCGATTGCGATGTCCCATGGCGAAATGGCGACGGGGGCGATCCGATACGAGAACGCGATGTCGGGGTCGAAGTTCTGCGAGGAGATTCAGCGCCGGGGCGTGAAGTTGAAGTTCAGCGAGTAGCTAGTGTCGTCATCTTGAGCGGAGCGCCGAGCCTAGGCGGGGCAGCGAAGGCGAAGAATCTCCGCTCACCTTCGGTCGGTTGGAAACGAGGCGTTTGGATCAGAGATCCTTCGCCTCCAGACCTTCGCCAAGGCTCGGTCTTCCGCTCAGTAGGCTGGCACAGTTCATTTGTCTTCTTCGGACTCATTGTCCGGGCTCACTTTGCCGCCGTGTGTCCCAGTCCATGTAATTCCAATTTCGGTTCTGGGGATCCGGGGTCCTTCGACTCGCAAGCTCGCTCAGGATGACGGATAGATGAGAGAAATGAACTGTGTCAGCCTACTCAGGAGAACGGACTTCGGCGAATTGCTAGAAGCTGCGGCAAGGCGCGAGGCTCCCACCCCCAACCCCCTCCCTCAGTTTCCGGTAACAACTCTTGACGTGCCCGACTCGGGGCCGAGAAACCGAGGGATGGGGCTCGGATGGGGGACACTAGAGCGGTTGAAGACTCTGCATTCGAAGACCGGCGTCCGGGAGTTGCATAAGGCGGCCAAGCAGGAGGCGCGCGAGATGGAAATCGCGTTCCTCCTGCAGGATTTCGACGATCCGTACAATGTGGGTGGGATGTTCCGGGTTGCCGATGCAGTGGGCGCGGTGGAGATGTTCTCGACCGGTAAGACGCCTTCGGATACGCATCCGCAGGTTGCGGTGACCTCGCTGGGGCATCATCGGCGTATTCGGATGACCCACTTCAAGCATCACGAGGACGCGGTCGTGCATGCCAAGGAGAAGGGGTATGCGATCGTGGCGATTGAGATCGCGGATGGGGCGGTCAGCTACGAGACGTTCGATTATCCCGACAAAGTGTGCTTTGTCCTCGGCAACGAGGTGAGGGGCGTTTATGGCTCGGTGATGAAACACCGCGATGCCGCCCTTTACATTCCCATGTTGGGGAAGGGACGGTCGATGAATGTCCACGTTGCGGCGGCGGTGGTGGCATTTCACGCCCGGGTCGGACGCAAAGACTCGGCGACCTAAGGTCCTGCTGCGGAATTTTTCAGGAACCTTGCGGGTTGTTCCCATGTCTGGCGCATGATGGTTAGCATCCGATGAAGGAAGAGACGCCTGCTCCCGGTACGGTGATCACGCTGCCTTGGCCCGATGGGCCGACGTGGCGGCGCTGGGCGTTCCAGACGATTTTGATCGTGGTCGTTCTGTACCTGGCGTACGTCGTGCGCGAGATTTGGGTGCCGCTGGGGATCGCGTTCCTGATCGCCACGGTACTCGATCCGGTCGTGGATCGGATGGAGGCGCGGGGATGGAAGCGGGGAACGGCGACGGCTTCGATCTTCGGCTCGTTCATCTTGATCATGGCGGGACTCATTGTTCTCGCGACGCCGCACCTGGTTTCGCAAGCGGAGGACTTGGCCACTCGGGCCCGCCATTATTTCCCGGACACCTCACATAAGGGGCTGCTTCAGTCGTTCCACAACATGCACGTGCCCGATTGGCTGGCCAACGTGGGCGTTCGCATCTACGACGGGGCAGATCAGGGCTTCCAACGCTCCTCAACTTGGGTGACCGAGTACGGGATGAGCTTCATCAGCAACATGGTTTGGGTGGTAATCATCCCGATCGTGGCGTTCTATGCGCTGCGGGACTACCACCTAATCCTGACCAAGGGTCTCTTGCTCGTCCCGAAGCGGCGTCGTGAGGACGCGCAGGTCTACATCGTCGAGGTAGGGACGATCTTTGCGAAGTACTTGCGGGGCTTGGCGATCGTCTCGGCCTTAAACGGGCTCGCGACCTGGCTCCTGTTGATGGCGTGCCAAGTTCCCAACGCCCTCGTTCTTGGGTTGGTTGCAGGAGTTCTGTATTCCGTGCCTTACATCGGCGCAATGCTCACGATCGTCTTGACCGCCGCAGTGGCGTTCCTCGGCGGGGGCACCAACATGCTCATTCTCGCGGTCGGCCTGAGCTTCCTGTTGCACCAGATTATATTCGACCAGATCATCTCGCCCCGCATTCTCGGTGGCCATGTGGGTCTCCACCCAATCTTGGCGATCGTCGCGTTGCTTGCCGGGAACTTAATGCTGGGGATTGTGGGCATGATTCTCGCGGTGCCGGTAGCTGCTTGTATACAGATCTCCGTCTTGGCGGCGGTGCCAAAGCTTCGGGTGGATATCGACATCGCTCCTCCCACTTCGGATGCTTCCCCCTCCCTTGCGGCGATGGAGCAGGCGGCTCAAACCGGACAGCCAATCCCTTCCGACCCGTCCGAGGAGGTTCGACAGAACGTGATGGCGGCGGTCGATCAGGTCGAAGCGCAGGTTAAAGCAGATCAAAAAGCGATCCTTGCTCAGACTCCCGCACCGGAGCAAAGCTCCGGCGGTGAATAGGGCACGGCCCATGGGTGCGAAGCGCTTCGAAGTGGTCGGGGGTCGGGTAGCCAAAATGGCGTTCGAATCCGTAGTTCGGGTGGGTTGAGGACATCTCCACCATCAGGGCGTCGCGCACCGTTTTTGCGAGGATCGAGGCAGCGGCAATGCAGGCATACTTTCCGTCTCCCTTGATGACGGCTTCGCCGTTCAGTCCGAAGGGCACTCGGTTGCCGTCGATGAGAATCTTATCGTAAGGTTCCGAGATTTGGGAGAGCGCCCGCCGCATGGCTTCCATGCTCGCCTCAAGGATGTTGAGGCGGTCGATCTCCTCGTGGGTGCAGAGGGCGACCGCCCAAATCGCCTTGTCCCGGATTCTCGCCGCCGCGTCTTCGCGCTGCTCGCGCGTGAGTTTCTTGGAGTCATTGATGCCGGTGATTCGGAAACCGCGGGGCAGGATCACTGCCGCAGCGACCACCGGTCCCGCCAGCGGGCCGCGTCCGGCTTCATCGAGGCCCACTGCTCCGATCACGTGCTTGAGTCGCTTAGCCATCGATCGTCTCCTTGAAGACGGTGGTGAAGGCCGCCGCGACGCGGGGCTTGGCCTCCTCGACGGTTACGTGGCGAGCCAGTTCCTGGCTGAGGGAGGTTACGCCGTAACCTTCAATCCCGCATGGGACGATGAGGTCGAACGGTGCGAGACCGTTGTCGCAGTTCAGGGCGATCCCGTGCATCGAGACCCAGCGGCGGACCTTGACGCCAATCGCCGCGACCTTTCGATCGCCAATCCAGGCACCGGTGTTTGGTGAAAAGCGGCGGCCGGTTAGGCCGAACCCGGAAAGGGTGAGCAGCATCGTCTCCTCGAGCTCCCGCATCCAGCGGTGGAGGTCGCGGTTGACGAGGTCGAGGCTGAAGATCGGATAGATCACGAGTTGGCCGGGGCCGTGGTAGGTGACGTCGCCGCCTCGGTTGTTGCGGATCAGCTGGATGCCACGCTCGGCGTATCCGGATTCGGGAAGCTTGAGGTTGGATTCGTGGAAGTTCGCGCCGAGAGTGAGCACGGGCTCGTGTTCGACGAGCAGCAGGGTGTTTGGCTCGGAACCCGCGACAACTTTCTCCAGCAAGGCGGTTTGGTAGTCGACGCACTCCAGGTAGGGCATGTGCCCGAGGTCGACGAGCCTCACGGTGTGACTCGGTCTCGGGCGAGGAGGACGCGGTAGCCGTCGACATCGTCGGCGAGGGGGTCGAAGTGGTAGCCGGCGAGTTGGTTCACGACGGTCTCGGTGACCGCGATCCCGCCGATCGGAGCCTTGCCTTCAACGTGGGCGGCGATGTCGATGACCTCGGTGAACTCGACCTTGTCGATATCGGCGGCGACATCACCCAAGTGAAGGCCGATGCGAAGGCGGAAGGGAGTGGTGAGGCGATTCTCTTCTTTGTTGAAACGTTCGACGTCGGCCTGCATCTCGTGAGCGGCATAGAGCGCTTCGCCGCACGTGGCGAAGGCGACGATCGCGCCATCGCCGGTAACGGTGTAGACCCGACCGTTATGAGCCTGGGAGATCCGGGCAATCCAGGCTTGGTAGGCGCGGAAGGAGAACTCGACCACGAGCGAGTCGACGGTCGCCTTCATCGCGGCGCTCTTGGCGGCATCAACGACGAGCACGCAGACCTGAGTTGTGCCTTCGGAGAGGAAGTATTGAAGCTGCAGCAACTCGGCGAGGAGCGTGGCGGGGTCGTTGCGTACGAGAAGTTTGTCTCGCTGAGCCTGGCGTTGCACGAGAGCACCAACGCCCACAAGGGTGCCGATTCCGGCGTAGATAGCGATCGAAATGAAGTGCCAAAGAAGGCGATTCCCGAGGGGAATCTTCTCAACCACCATCTGAGGAAGGGGGAAGAACAGCGAAACGGAGCCTCCAAGGCTCCAAGCGATCGAGGTAAGCGCGGCTCGACCCGGCTTTCCAGCAAGGTAGGTCAGCACGATATAAGCGGTGACTGAGACGAATCCGATGACCAACCCATAGAGCACAAACCATACGGGGGGCAGGATTTCCTTACTGAAGTCAACGCCGCTCACGCGCGTCATCACCATGCCCAAAAGGCTTAGGACCAGGCCAAAGACAAATGCGTAGCGCATCGGATATCTCTGCAGGGCGGCGATCAGTCGAGGACTTGGAGCAACGGGGGTACTCACTGCTGACTGCAGTCGCTGCTCAATATTGAAATACCGGCTCAGAAGCTCGTGTCGGGAAAGACTGGCAAGGGCGCGTTGTGAACGCCGCATCCAGAACCAACCCCCGATGACCGACACCAGACAGCCAAGCCCCACGTACAGCGCGGCCAAAAAGAACATCCCTAGCCCGTTTCCAATGAGCTCTCCGATGAGGCCAGCCGTGGTCAGATGTGACCTTGCGAGGGTCAGTCCGTCCATCATGAGGCTGCCAATGAGAAACATGGTGAGCCCCGAATGGAGAACGTAGCGACTCTTCCCCAGCCAGAAGTAGGTGGTGTAGAGGATGAGGATCGCTAGAGTATCGATGGATACGTAGACAATCCCTTGAACTCCAATCGAGATGTCGCTTCGCTTGGCAGAGGTCGAAGGGGCGTCTGGCCTAACGGGGGTGGCTGGAGTGCCGGGAATCTGACCGGTCGTTTCGGGAGGTGGTTTAGCAAGATGGATCGACGTTCCGGGAACCACGAAGGGCACCAAGAAGATCAACATTGCCCAGGCAAGGACGGTGACCACGCAAAAGAGCGTCGGCTTGCGGCTGATCCCGCTCAAGAGGTGCCGTGCCGCGTCCCAGATGCGGTGGAAGAATTCTCGCACGGGTCGGCCCCGACGGAAGCGCTTGCCCGTTCGAGGAGTTTGGACCCCTTCCAAGACCGTGCGCACGAATGAGTCGCTCAGATCGAACTGGATGGCCAGATCGCTCGGGGAACGACCGAGGTCCTCCGGATGGCCCCTCAGATGGGCCAGGAGGGCACCTGCACCGGTGAGACTTGGTTGGGTTGCGGTGCCGGTTACCATGTGCGACGTTGTCCCTCAATAAGTCTACATCAGCGCCCCTTGTCGAAAGGGGCCAGTGAGTCATACTGTGGCTGAGTCGGTCGGGTGGCGGCTCCGATGAAAATCGGGGAGGAAAGTCCGGACTTCATAGGGCACGGCGCCCGGCGCAAGCCGGGGCAGGGCGACCTGACGGAAAGTGCCACAGAAACATACCGCTAACGGCAGAGCGCTTGCGCTTTGTACGAGTAAGGGTGAAATCGCGAGGTAAGAGCTCACGCCGAGGCGTCGCAAGGCGTCCCGGGGGTAAACCCCGCCGGAAGCAAGACCAAATAGGGAGGGGATGATGCGGCCCGCGGACCCTCCGGGTTGGTCGCGTAGATAAATCGCCACACAAATACAGAATCCGGCTTACAGACCGACTCTAATTGTGAGCCTAAGCTAAATGATATAAGTCCTATAGGGCCTATAGGACTTATAAGATTGCTGCGGAGATTGCAACTACGCGCTCAACAACGTCTCGACCGGATCAGCCGTCTTGGCCATTGCAAGGGCGTCGTCGAAGAAAATCACTCGACGGGCTTCGGTGAGTGAGGTCGTACCGTTCGCCACGAGGTCGAGGACGGTGCGCTGTAGCGTTCGGTAGCCGTACGGGAGGGCGACGGCGGCGAGTTCATCGACCGTGCCGTGCTTGGCGATTACGTCGCTGACCGCAGCGGTCACGGGCATGATCTCATGCACCGCTCGGCGGCCCTTGAATCCATTGCCGCTGCAGGCGCTGCATCCGACCGATGTCCACTCGGTGGCGGGCGCATCCTTGTCGGTGTACGCTTCGATCAACCGTCGATCGTGGTCGCTGACATTGCGTCGAGTTCGGCACTCGGGGCAGAGGACGCGGACGAGGCGCTGGGACATGACTCCCACCAGCGACGTTGACAGGAGGAACGGATCGATCTTCATGTCGAGTAGCCGCGGGATGGCGCCGGGAGCGTTGTTACAGTGCAACGTGCTCAAGACCATATGGCCGGTCATGGAGGCGCGCATGGCGGTCTCGGCGGTCTCGCTGTCGCGAATTTCACCGACGAGGATCACGTCCGGGTCTTGTCGAAGGATGGCCTTGAGTTGCTTGGCGAACGTTAGGCCGACCTTCTCGTTGACTTGAGATTGGCCGACGCCGTCGATGTCGTACTCGACCGGATCTTCACAGGTGAGGATCGTGTTCTTGCCCGTCATCATCTCGCCGAGAGCGGCGTAGAGCGTCGTGGTCTTACCACTGCCCGTCGGACCGGTCACGAGGAACAGGCCGTACGGCTTGTCCACGAGGGATCGGAAGAGCTCGAGGTTGTGAGCGGAGAAGCCGAGATCGTCGAGCTTCTTGAGTGACATCGCTCGATCAAGAATTCGGAGCACGATTCGGGGCCCGTGGAAGTTTGGAATCACAGAGATTCGGAGGTCGATGGTTCGACCGTCCAGCTTGACGCCAATGTGGCCGTCCTGCGGGATGCGGGATTCGACAATATCAAGCTCGGACATGATCTTCAGGCGAGCGGCGATCATCGGCATGAGCTCGAGGGGCAGTTCACGGACCTTGTTCATTTGGCCGTCGATTCGGTAGCGGATCTCGACTCGGTTGTGGCGCGGCTCGATATGGATGTCGCTGACCCCGGTGCGGATGGCGTCGGTCAGGACCTGGTTGACCATCCCGACGACCGGCGCGGTGTCGAGTTCGGTCAGTTGGGTCTCGAACTTGGCCGTACTGGACCTTGGCGTGGATTCTTCGAGGGCTTGGGAGACGAGGCTCTCGATGGAGTTTGCAGGCGCGGTCTTGCCTTCCGCCTTGAGGATGATCTGGTTCAGTCGATCCTCGTTGGCGAGGACCGTTTCGATTCGCATCTTGCTCATGTTGCGAGCAAGGTCGATCGCCTCGACATCCATCGGGTTTCGCATGGCGAGAACCAGGATGTTGCCGCGGATGGCTACGGGAAGCATTTGATACTTCTCGCATACGTCCAGCGGGACCACCGACATCGCAGCGGGGGAGGGAGGATCCTTCTCAAGGTGCCAAGCACCTATTCCCATTTGTGCGGCCAGGGCACGAAGCAGGAGTCCTTCGTTGATCAGGCCTAGTTTGATGAGCACGCGCCCGATCGGCATCGGCTCTTTGCGCTGCATTTCGAGGGCGCGCTCTAAGTCCTCTTGGGAGATCAGGCGGTTGGCGACGAGCATTTCGCCGAGAAAGGGGTTGGCCTTCTTTGGGCGGTTGGTTGCTTCTTCGTGCTCCCCATCTCCATCGATGATTGCGGTTCGCTTGATTTCGACGGGCTCTTGGGTTACGAATCCGGTCATGAGGCGAGGAGGCTCGACGTGGTGGACTACTCGTTTTTGTGCCGGCTTCGGCACGACCGACGGCGCGGCATCGAGATCGATAATCTCTAGCTCGCCGTCACGGGATGACAACACTTCTGACCAAGAAAACTCATTCGCCATGCAAAAACAACCCCATCAAACTTGTTCCATAGCATGTATACAAACCTGATAAGGATGTTGGTCGTAATTGTCACAGGCCGAGCTTCGACCAGATGCCGTCGATCCGAGCCTTAACGTCCGAGTCCATCGTGATCAACTTGGGATACTGGCGTGAGAACCCGTTTTCGCCGGGCCATTTATGGGTGCAGTCGAACCCGATCTTGCCGCCGAAACCTTCCTGCATCGCCGCATGGTCGAGTTGGTCGACGGGACCCTTGGTCATCAGGCAGTCTCGCATCGGATCCACGTTTGCGCCGAGGCGGAAGAGCACCTCGCCGAGGTTCTGAACATCGCAGTCCTCGTCGAAGACGAACACCATCTTCGTGAACGCCAGTCCGCCAAGGCCCCAGATCGCGCTCATCGCCTTATAGGCGTGCCCGGGATACTTCTTCTTTATCGAGACGAACGCGAGGTTGTGGAATCCACCCTCGACGGGCAGGTTCATATCGACGATCTCGGGGACGGTGAGCTGGATCATCGGGAGAAAGATTCGCTCGACGGCCTTGCCCATCCAGCCGTCTTCCATGGGGGGCTGGCCGACGATAGTGGCGGGATAGACCGCCTTCTCCCGTCGCGTGATCGCGGTGACGTGCAGGACGGGGAAATCCCCGGCGAGCGAGTAATAGCCGGTGTGATCGCCGAACGGGCCCTCAAGCTTGCGCTCTCGGGGGTCCACATAGCCCTCGATGACGAACTCGCAGTTCGCGGGCACCTCAATATCGACGGTCTTGGCTTTGACCATCCGCACGTTCTCGCGCCGGAGAAAGCCGGCGAACAGCATCTCGTCGATCCCCGGCGGGAGCGGCGAGATGGCGGCGAACGCGTAGGCTGGGTCACCGCCGAGGCAGACACAGACGTGCATCATGCCGGGCGGGACGAGTTCCCCTTTGGCGGCGGTTGGTGCCCCAGCGGCGTCTTCCATGTGGCGCATGCCACTCTTGTGCATCTGCCAATGCATGCCAAGGGTCTTCTTGTCATGAAGTTGGACCCGGTACATCCCGACGTTGCGCTTGCCGGTCTTTGGGTCGTGGGTAAAGACAAGCGGGAGGGTGATAAACGGTCCGCCGTCTTCGGGCCAGCAGGTGAGGATCGGGAGTTGAGCGAGGTCGACGTCGTCGCCCATGGCGACGACTTCTTGACACATCGCCTGGCCGTGCTGAGTCTTGGTCGGGGCGTTCTTGATCTCCCCGAGCATGCGCATTCCAAGCTTGAGGGCGTCGATCTTGCCGCTAGGAACGTCGGGCTTGAGCATCGCGGCGAGCCGCTGAGCGTGCTCCTCGAAGTCTTCGCAGCTCAGGGCCATCGACATCCGCTTACGCGAGGCCATCGTGTTGATGGCGACGGGATACGGATACTGCATCACGGCCCCCGATGGGGCACCCGGGTTGTGGATCGACGGATGGCCAAGCACGGCGGAGTCAGGGTTCGGGGTCCCCATGCGGTGGGCGATGCCGCGAACGTTCTCGAAGAGGAGGGCGGGGCCGCCAGCCTTGACCACCCGGTCCGCAATCTCGGTGATCTCCAGGGTGGGGCTGATCGGCTCGGCGATGCGCCGGAGTTCGCCCTTGGATTCGAGCGTGTCGAGGAACTGCTGAAAGTCGCGGTACGCCATTGGCGTCTAGAGTCTACGCGCCCGGGACCGTCGAAGACACGGAAACCCTTCCCGTCGTTTTGCTGTCATAGGGTTACAGTCACCCTCGCGGGTGTCATTTGGGAGAAATCAGAATGAATTTGTGGAAATCAGTATCGACTTTGTCAATGTTCGTGGTCGCCGCCGCAGCCCTCGCCACCGTGGTTCCGGTCGGCACCGATGTCGGCCTAGTGTTTCGTCAGGATCTCAGTTCCCGAACCGCAAAGGCTGGCGATCGAGTCAAGTTTGAAGTTGCACGCGACGTTCGCGTCAATGGCAAGACCGTTTTGACCGCGGGAACGCGGGTCACCGGCGTGATCGAGAAAGTCAGCAAGAGTGGTCGGTTCGGAAAGAACGGGAGCATCCGATTGGTGCTGAATCCAGTCAACGGGATCCCCCTCCAGCCGCGTCAGAAGGGCAAGGACTTCAAGGGCAGCCGAACCGACAAGGCGGCGATCGCTTCTGGTGCAGGTTTGCTCGTGCTTGGCCCGATCGGCCTTGTTGGCGGCGTGTTCATCCAGGGCAAGAGCGTGATCATTCACGCCGGCGACAAGCTTGAGACCGAAGTCTCGCGCACCGTTGACGTTCACTAGGTGCCCTTCGGGCAGCAATCAAGTATAGAGTATAAAAGTATAAGAGACCAGAAGGTAAGATCCTTTTCGATCCTCAATACTTCTATACTTTATACTTCCTTACCGGTTCCAGTGCACGGCATCCACGCCCGTTGTCGCGGTGGCGGCTCGCATAAGGGCGTCGCGGTCGCCTTGAATGTCGATCTGATATTGGGTCGGCGTGCCGTGGCGAAGGGTGCGTAGTCCCAACAGGCGGCCACCCTCTGCCCCCAGAGCTTCCATGAGGCCGGTGAGGCGAGTTGGATCGGCGAGGCTTACGATCAGGGAATGCGGTCGAAGGTTGGGGACCAACAGCGTCTCGATTCGTTCGAGCACGTTCAAGGTGAGAAGGGTGAGCACGGTCGCGGCAACTGCTACGAGCAGGAAGGGGCCACCGACGCTGATCGCCATGCCGATCGCACTTACCGCCCAGACGCTTGCCGCGCTCGTGAGTCCGTGGACCTCCGCGCCGTTGCGCATGATCGTGCCTGCGCCGAGGAATCCAATGCCGGTGACAATCTGGGCGGCGATGCGAGCAGGATCGTTGGGGGCGAAGGCGCGACTGACCTCGCAGAACAAGGTCACGCCGAGGATCATTAGGATGTGTGTTCTAATGCCAGCAGGTCGACCGTGAATCTCCCGCTCCCAGCCCACGATGCCGCCAAGCACCGCCGCGACGCCGAGCTTGACGAGCACGTCGGTGGCCGTAGCGATGGATTGGGGCGAAAAGAGATCGGACACTTCGACGTTAGGACGTCTTTGAGGGGTGGTTTGAACTTGTATATGTCCTATAGGTCGTATCGACTTATCTCGGCAGGTATGGGCTGTAGTCGGGATCGGGCGCAGGACAATCGAAGGGCGGTGGATACAGCGCCAGGAACCCAGCTCCCACGAGACCCGCATCGGGACCGTAGGGGGTGAAGTGAACCATCGCGGTCGGCGCCGCCGCCCTCAGCTTGAATCTATCCATCCAGGGTTGAAGCCCAATCCCTCCGGCGATCACGATGACCTCGGGGTAGTAGAGGGTGTTGACTAGGTGGATCGCCTCCTTGGCTGCTTCAAGTGCATCCGCTTTCTGACCCTCGGTCGGATTCGCGGTGACTGCGGCACCCCCCAGGAGGTCGTCGTAGATCTTTCCTTTGCGGGTCGGTGTGTCGTTGATGCGCGCGTGTTCTCCGTGGTCGCCCATCATGATCCGGCCCCGGTCAACGATGCCGAAACCGACACCGGTTCCGAGAGCCAGGGTTGCGACGCGTATGCCCGCGAACTGCGGGTGCATCGCGTGCCCCCAGGCGGTGGCGTGGCCGTCGTTTAAGGTAACGACCCGCTCCGCCTCGATCTCCTTGGAAAAGACCGTGCCAACGTGGTCGAGAATGATCGGCTTGGAAAATAGGACCTCGCCGTTAAGGGGGTGAATGATCCCACCTGCCCCGATGCCGACTTCCGTGATGCCGTTGGCTCGTAACCACGCGTTGATCCAGGCGTTCCGCTCAACCTTCGTTTGGGGGACCGGGATGCGCTCGGACTCGAGGACTTCGCCTTGCGGACTGATGATCCCCGCTCTTAGCCACGTTCCGCCGATGTCAACCGCGCCGACGGCCTTCTTGGGTTGAACCGCAGCTTTGACGAAGGCACGGGTTTGCTTGACCGGATCGTTGAGGGCACCCCCGACGACGACGGCTTTCGCTCCCGCCCGCAGGGCGGCTTGGACTTGCCACAGCTCGGTGTAGCCGCCCTCGGCGATCACAACCGCAGGTTTCGGGGTCCGCTTGGCGACCTCATAAATCCAAGGAATGGAAGGTAGATTCTCGCCATTACTACCGTCCGTGTACCCGCAGAGGGTGGAGCTAATGAGGTCCGCGCCTCGTCGGGCGTTCTCTGGCGCGAGGAGGCCGACATCCGAGTCCGCCATCGCCAGCCGCCCGGCTGCGTGGATGCGAGCTACGAGGTCCGCAAACGTCTCCCCGCTGGGCCGTGGTCGCTCGGTCCCGTCAAGGGCGATGATCTCGCATCCCGCTTCAATCAGCTCATCCACTTCGGCCGAGGTTGGGGTGATGTAGACCTCGCTGCCAGGGTAATTCCTCTTGATAAGCCCGATCACCGGGGCACCGGTGGCCGACTTGATGTGATCGATGTTGGCGATTCCTTGCAGCCGCAAGACCTTGACTCCGTTGGCCAGCGAAGCTTGGGCCAGTTTGAGGAGCGTTTCCGGGTCATCGACCGGCGAGCCGGCACTCGCTTGCACCGACGCGATCAGCGGCGCGTCGGCGAGGATGGCCAGGAGGGAGTCGAGCGTCACGGGGTAATGCTACCGCTCCGTATATAGACTGCGGTGGCCCGCCAACGCTTTTGCTCAGCCGACCTGTCGGCGCACCTACGCATTCGCTTGGAGTTGCGCTCGCAGGCTCGCGGGGAAAAGCGAAGACAGGGAGTTTGTTGCATTGCTCCTCCCGCAGGGCCAAATCGCATAATATTCTTAGGCCCTCGGGATGCCTCCCTTGAGGGGAGGTGGGAGGGGCGACCGCGTGCCTGAAATTGGGAACCTGGGGCAGTTGCTCACCCGCCCAAACCGCCCTCAAGGGAGGGCTCGAACCAGAGCCGGAGCCTAATAATCGAAGGCAATCCAAAGCAATGCAACAGACTCCAGGTCACCGCACTCTCTATTGGGCGAACCTGACTTCCGAGCGCCCAATTGGCTTCAAGTTCCGGAATCTCCACCCCTAACCCCTCCTCTTCCGGCGCACAATCATCGCCGCAAGAGAAGGGGACCGAATCGGCTAGCTCATGAACTTCTTCCACCAGTCGGTGATCTCGCCGAGCCTGTGCAACCTAAGGTCGGGCGGGCCGATGCGGGACATGCCGTGCGAGGTGGTGACTGGGTAGCGAACGAAGCGGGACTCGACGCCCTGCTGCTGCAGTGCGGTGAACACTTGTTCGCTCTGCTCAATATTGCACCGAAGGTCGCCCTCGCTGTGGATGATCAGGGTCGGAGTGGTCACGTCCTCGAAGTACGCGATGGGGGACTGACGCCATAGCTCCCGGATCTTCTCGAGGTCTCCCCAGGCGACACCCTTGAAGTAGCCGTCCTTGTTGAACGGGAAGTCGGAGTTGCCTGCCATCGAGACCATGTTGGACACGCACCGGTCGGTGATCGCGGCTTTGTAGTCCTTGCAGTGGCCGATGACCCAGTTGGTCATGTAGCCGCCGTAGGAGCCACCCATCACGCCCATCTGGCCGGGGTGGATGTAGGGCTGGTGCTGCATCCAGCGCGTGACGACCTCGATGTCCTCCCAGTCCTTGTTGCCCCAATCGCCGCGGATCTCGGCGCAGTATCCCTCGCCGTATCCCTTTGAGCCGCGTGGGTTCGTGTACACGACCACGTAGCCTTCGGCGGCGAGAAGCTGCATTTCGTGGAAGAACGCCCAGCCGTACTGCGCGTGCGGACCGCCGTGGATTTGGAGGATCGCCGGGTAGCGCTTGGGTTCGAGGTAGCCGATCGGCTTCATCACCCAGCCGTGGACCTTGGAGAGCGAGCCGTCCTTGTTCGGCGTCGAGTCCACCCAGAACTCCTCGGGCTCGGAGAGTTTGATCTCGTCGTGCCAATCCTGATTGAACGAGGTCAGCACGCGAGAAACCGGCCGACCGGTCACGAGTTCCGGCTCAATCAAGGCAATCTCCGGGAGCTTGAGCGCGTTCCCGTAGGTCGCGGCGATGCGGCGACCGTCCTTGCTTGCATTGCCGATCGAGACACTGATCTGACCCTCGGTCAGCCGCTCAATCCCGCCGTTGACGGAGACGCGGCCAAGTTGGACCTCGCCGTGCCAGCCGATCTGGACCCAGAGCGACTTCGAATCGGGGGCCCACTCGACGACCGCGCCGTAGCCTGCGTCCTTGGTGTCGCTGAGGGTGCCGACCGCGACGTCGAAATCCTGTCCGCCGGTGAGGTCCTTGGGCTCGCCGCCCGCGGCGGGGACGATGTAGAGCTTCGTATTGCGCGTGCCCCACGGATCTTCCTCGTCCACGTCTCCGGCGTAGGCAAGGGTAAGGCCGTCGGGTGACCAGCGCACCGAGCCCTTGTTTCCCTTCGGTAAGCCTTCGAGCTTCCAAGCCTGGCCGTCGAGGGCGACGCGCCAGATTTGGTCGTTGGGCGGGTCGGCCATCGGGCGCTTGTTCGCGGTGTGGGCAACGGCAAGTTCCTTGGAATCGGGCGACCAATCGAACGAGTACTGCCCGTCGGGCGAGTCCTCCGCGAGGAGCTTGATGTTCGCCCATTCTCCAGGCTGTTCGGTCGCGAGCGCGGCCTTGACGTCGAGTAGATACAGCTTGTGGCGCTGCATGCCGAAGTAGCCGTCGCCGTCGAGGCGGTACCAGACGTCTTCAGTCACGAAGGGGGGCGTGCTCCCGCCCCTTTCTTCACGTTCCTTCTTCGCCTTCTCGGTCTTCTCGGGTAGCTGCTGGCGGAAGGTGAAGGCGATGTATGCGCCGTCGGGGGACCAGCGATACTCGCCGATCGAGCCTTCGGGAAGCTTGGTGAGCGCGAAGGCTTCGCCGCCACCAGTGGAGATCAGGTGAATCTGCGCCGCGGGTTTGTCGCGACCGGAGACGAACGCGATCTGGCAACCGTCGGGCGACCATCGGCCACCGCCGTTGCCGCCCTCGCCACGGGTCCACTGCTTGGTCTTGCCGTTTCCGTCGACCGTCCACAGGTTCGTGATGTACTTGTTCTTCTTGTTGATGTGCTTGCGGGTGAAGAGGATCGTCTCTCCACTGGGCGAGATTTGGGGATCGCCCACAAAGATGATTCGCAGCAAATCGTCGGCGCGCATCGGTCGCTTCGGCATGTGCGAAGGTTACCGCCTGTCGGCCCTTTGAGACGCCAGTCGGGTTGGGGTGGTATGAAGGGTTATGCGGCAGATTCGCAGTATTGCGATCGGAGCGGGCCCCCATCAGTCGAGGGCCTTATCCGTGTTCGTCTCGCTCGCCGCATCGCGTCTGCCTCGTAACGAGTTCCGGTACGTCCTGCCCGTCGCCGGGGCGATCGCGGGGGCTGCGGTGGGAGTCATCCTCCGACCCAACACGCTTCCTTTGGACGGCGCGGTCTTGGGGCTGATCGTGGGGTTGATCGGGGCGTCGTTCTACTTCCGGCGAAATCCCGACCCTCTTCTCTGGCTGGAGCAGCGCCGCAAGAGCATTGGGCTGGACCAGGCGATCTCCGAGAGCCAGCTCAAGTTCCTTGAAGCGGCGGCTAGGGATTGGGAGCGGATCGACAACGCGCTGACCTCGGACGCATGGCGACGGCAGGTGGCCTATCACGCTCGGGTTGAGCGAATCGCCGAGGTTGCGATGCTGAGGGTGGTCGATGACGTGTTGCGAGTAGGGCAGGATGGACCGGCAAGAGGGAAGCTGACTCAGCTTGCGAATGCGGTGGAGAGCGTCAGTGCTGCGATGGGGGCTTATGAGCGGCCGGAGTTTGATTCGTCCGGCGCCGCGATCGAGGTCGGCGTCCCGGCGGTCATGGATTTGGAAACGTTGTTGCGGGAGCTGGAGTCGGCGGCGTGAAGCGGGTGATGGTCTGCGGGACCTCGGGCAGCGGGAAATCCACGGTGTCGCGGGAGCTTGCGAGGCGCTTAGGCGCCGAGTATGTCGAGCTTGACGCTCTCTGGCACGAGCCGAATTGGAAGGAGGCGGAGATCCCGGTGTTCCGGGCTCGCGTGTCCGATGCGATCTCGGCCGATCGTTGGGTGGTCGATGGGAATTATCGCCAAGCTCGGGACCTGGTGATCGCCAGATGCGACACGATCGTCTGGCTGGACTACCCGTTGCCCCTGATCCTCTGGCGTCTCACCGGGCGGACGCTGCGTCGCGGGATTACCCGGCAGGAGCTTTGGAACGGCAACTGCGAGTCGGCTTGGCGACACTTCTTTACTCGGGAGTCGCTGTACATCTGGGTGTTCAAGACCTTTCGTAAGCGGCGGGCGGAGGGTCGGGCGATCGAGGTGGACCCTGAGTTCGGGCACCTCAACCGGTTCCGGGCGCGGAGTCCGCGGGAAATGCGGCGTTGGCTGTCGAGCTGCCTGCTGATCAATGAGCGTGATCCTGAATTCGGAATCGCGACATCCGAACCCGCTTGAAAGTTCGAGGTAGGGATCCGGGGTCCTTTAACTCCGCGACCTTCGCTTAGGCTCGGTGGCTCCGCTCAAGATTACGTGCCTTTGAAAGGGGCACCTACCAGCGAATCAAGTTCGCGCCCCAGACCAGGCCCGCGCCGAAGCCCACGGTCATGACGATCATGCCGGGTTTGAGTCGGCCCGTGGTCGCTGCTTCGTGCAGGGCTAGGGGAATCGACGCGCCGCTGGTGTTGCCGTACTTGTTTACGTTCACAAACACCTTATCCGGCGGCAAACCGAGCTTCTTGGCGCTTGACTCGATGATCCGTAGGTTGGCCTGATGCGGTACGAACAGATCCACATCGTCCGGGGTTAAACCCGCCTCGTCGAGGACTCGGCAACAGGCATCGCCCATCGCCATGATCGCCCAGCGGTAGACCTCGGAGCCAGCCATGAAGATCTTGTTGTTCTTGCCTTCGGACTGCGGGCTGCCCGCGGGATACTTGGTGCCACCGACTTCCAGCGAGATGTGCTTGCCGCCGCTCCCGTCGCTCATGAGGACGGTCTTCATCACGCCGCGGTCGGTGTTGCGCTCGCCCTTCAGGACCACGCCCGCGGCGGCGTCGCCAAAAAGGATGCAAGTCGCACGATCCGTCCAATCGACTTGCTTGGTCAGCGCGTCCGCGCCGATGACGAGGGCCGTCGCGATGGCACCAGTTTCGATCATTGCCGAGGCGCTGGCGAGGGAGTAGATGAATCCGGCGCATGCGGCGCTGACGTCGAAGGCACCGGCGCGTCGCGCACCGATTTCGTTCTGAACGTAGCTGGCGGTGGATGGCCAGATGTAGTCGCCGGTTACGGTGCCCACGATGACCAGGTCGAGGTCCATCGGGTCCATGCCCGCTCGCTCCAGAGCTTCGCGTCCCGCTTGGACGGAAAGGGACCAGGTCCCTTCGTCGCCCTCACACATATGGCGCTCTTCGATGCCGGTCCTTTGGACGATCCACTCGTTGTCGGTATCGACGAGCTTCTCCAGATCCGCGTTCGACAGGATCTTCGGGGGCACGGCGTGCCCGGTGGATTGAATCACGGCGCGAATGGACATACGGCAGTTGGGAAGGCGGGTTGGAGACAGTTTAACCCGAAGCTCCCCCTGGATACGGGACTTATCTCGGTCGGATCGACCGCAAAGACAGAACTCTTTCGGGCCGGGGGGATCTAAGTTGAGCGGAGTTCGCTCTGGACGGTGGCGCGGATCGTCTCGATCAGCTCGCCTTCGATCGTACGCTCGGCAAGCAGAAGCGCGTTCTTGATTGCCTTGGCGTTCGAGCGACCGTGGCAGATGATGGTGATGCCGTTGAGGCCAAGCAGCGGCGATCCCCCGTACTCCGCGTAGTCCATCTTCTTGCGCACGGGGGCGATTACCTTCCGAACGGGCCAGTAGAGGAGCCTCAGCAGGGGGTTCGTCGGAATGCCTTCGCGGATCGTCTTGGCGATCAGTTCGGCCATGCCTTCGCTCGTCTTGAGGACGATATTGCCCACGAAGGCGTCGCAGATGATGACGTCGCAGGGCTGGTGGAACATGTCCTTGCCCTCGATGTTCCCTTTGAACCAGGGATACGGCTTGAGGAGGTTGTAGGCCTGCTTGGCGAACGCGTTCCCTTTGCCTTCTTCCTCACCGATGTTGAGGAGGTGCACGGTCGGGTTCTTCCTGCCCATTACCTTGGAGGAATACGCGCGGCCCATGATCGCGAACTCGACGAGGTGCTCGGGATCGACGTCGGGGCTGGCGCCCGCATCGAGGAGAGCAAATCCATCGAAGGCGTTCGGGATCGGCGTCGCGATTGCGGGTCGGTGAATCCCCGGCACCTGACGCCACACGAGCAGAGAAGTTGAGGAGCAGGCACCGGTGTTTCCCGCGGAGACGAAGGCTCCCGCCTTCCCTTCGTTCACCAGGTTAACGCCGACCAGGATCGATGAGTCCTTCTTCTTCCGGTAGGCCTCCATCGGTTTCTCGTCCATCGCGACGACCTGGGAGGCAGAAACGATCTTGATGTTCGCGGGGATGGGGTCGGGCAGGAGGGCTCGGATGACCGACTCATTCCCCACCAGTAAGATGTTTCGCTTGAGGAAGGGGGCCGCTTCCAGTGCGCCCTTGATGATCTCTTCCGGAGCTTTATCTCCGCCCATCGCGTCGAGGGCGATGTCGGGCGCTAGTTTTAGATTCTCGGCGCGCTCCCGGGCGTCCTCGCTCCGGGTTTGGATGCGCTGCATCTAAGCCTCATCCTCGGGGGTGATCAGATTGCGAAGGTTGGAGAACTCGGGCCGACCGGCCTCGATGGTTTTGGCGATCGCGGCGGCGCGGGCTTGAGCGATCGGGCAGGGGCCGTCCCATCCGAATTCGCAGAGTGGCTGAATCGGCATCTCAAGGAGCATCGCTTGGCGGATCAGGCTCTCGACGATCAGCGAGTTCTCCTCGAACATCTCAAAGGGCTCGTCCGGAGCCACCTTGGCAAAGTCGCCGGAGCCGTACGAACTTGGCACTCCGGCGACGGGAAACTGCTCGTCGATTTCGAAGGTGAAGTCGACTTCGAGGGGGCCGGAACACCGGGCGCATTCGAGAACGGCACGCGTTGAAAAGGAGCCCGTTATCAGGAGGATGTTCCCCGTGCTAACGGCCTCTAAGAATCCGTCGACGGGCTTCACCAGGTCGATATCGGCTTCGTCGGGCAACTCAGTAGAGATGTCGACGGCAAGTAGGCGACCGGGATGCTGCAGTACGTCGTTCAGGTCGAGCAGGTCGTCCCTTCTCATGGCGCGGCGGTGAGTGTACCCATCGAGGCTAATTCGGGCGAGCCGAGGTGTGGACAGAACCCGAGTGAACTTAATTGTGTAACCTGGGGGTCAGTCATTTTGGCGGCCACGTCGTCAAAGAGTTGCAGTGAGCGCAGAAACAAACGAATCGACGGTGCGACAGGTGTCGACCCGCGGAGATTGGCCGGGCAAGCTTATGGGCCTCCTGGTTTTCCTGGGTGGCATCGCACTGCTCTTGGTAACGTTTCGACTGGCTTACGACATGTTCACGGTGTCACCCGATCAGGCGTTGCACCTGGAGAAGGGGCAGACCCTGGACGTCGCCCTTGCCGGGCGCTCCTTTGGGGTGCTCATCCTACGCGTTCTGCTCCTGATCGTGATGGGTCTGATGAGCTCAATGATCGCCAATCGCGGGATCAAACTGTATGCGGAATGCCTTGCGCGCCGCCTTGCCGAGGCCTCGCACGCAGTCGGTCACGAAATCTGAAGAATTCACCCAGTAGGAATGCGAGGTCTTCAGAAAAAAGGCGCGATTGCGCAAGAACTAGCTGAATTTTCAGGTGGCATTGGCCTGTCTTAGTCTTATCATAAGCACAAGGTTTTGACCTCGGCTCTGATCTTAATGCCTTTTTGGCTTGGTCTGGGCCAGGGTCTTTCTGGCCTCGGTGTCGTTGGACGCAGAGGTTGTTTGTTGAGGAGGATTGTTTTGAAGGTTAGTCTTTTTAAGATTGCGCTCATTGCGGGATCAGTTGTGTTGGCCGGATCGGCGCTCGCCCAATCATCGGTCGGGTTCTACTTCAATGGAACGGGCAACATTGCTGACAACGGAACCAGCGACATCGTCGTCAGTGCCAACAGCACGGTCACGCTTAGCGTCTATTACACGGTTAGTGCGGGCTTTGGGTCCGAGCTTGAGATCGCCACGTTGCTCGGCTACACGACAGCAACAAGCACGGGTAGCGGCGCGACCCTCGCCAACAACGGC
Organism: Fimbriimonadales bacterium; assembly: GCA_038216655.1. Taxonomy (GTDB): domain Bacteria; phylum Armatimonadota; class Fimbriimonadia; order Fimbriimonadales; family Fimbriimonadaceae; genus JAFDWR01. The sequence continues at coordinate 136,342 of JBBQPZ010000003.1, read as the reverse complement.
GTGAGCTTCACCGCGAACACCGCGGGCGACACCACCAAGTTTGTTTGGGCGACGGCGCCATACGCAGCGGGCAACAACCCGCTGACTTCGCCGTACAACCCGATCGTCGGCGGCGGCAATGGCACCGGCACTCGCCCGGCCGGCATCTGGGCCGACACGAGCGGGACGTTCTCGGACGTGGGAGCCACTAAGCTGTACGATGTCAAGCTGAACATCGGCAACCTTTCCGCGGGAACGCTGATTCCGGTCGACATCCTGGCCGCCAATTCAGCCAACGCAGGGTTCTATAACTCGTACGTGCAGAACGCGAACTTCGGTTACTCCGTCCCGAGTGGCGATTTCATTCGCAACCTGAAGATCGCGGGGGTTCCTGAACCGGCGACCCTTGCGGTGCTCGGTCTCGGCGTGCTCGCCCTTCGCCGCCGCCGCCGCAGCTAAGCTGCCAAATCGATTGCCCGACTCAGCGAAGTCGGGCAATCGCCAACTCCGCGAACGATGCGCTCCTCTCCTTTTCCAGCGCACTCGCGACCCTTCACGTCTGCTTTTTCGAGGTAATTATGGTCCCCGCGACTTTTCTGAAGGGTTGCACCCTTCGCGCCCTCGGCGTCACTTTCGCCCTCTCAACTGTGTTCGGGGTGGCTCTTGGCCAGACCCCGATCGCCGGTCGAACCCAACTTACAGGAAGCTCGCTGCAGGTGCTGCGGGCGTCCCGATTGGTCGGCCCGACGAGCTCGAGCCAAGTGCTTCACCTCGCGATCAGTTTGAATCCGCGCAACCCTGTCGGGCTGCAGGCGTTCTGCGACCAGGTGAGCGATCCTCGATCGCCGATATACCGGCAGTTCATCACTCCCCAGCAGGTTGGTGATCAATTCGGTGCGTCCCTCTCCGACCGCACCGCCGTCGTCAACTTCTTGGCATCGAAGGGCTTTAACATCACGCTCGTTGCTTCCAACGGCATGGCCATCCTCGCCGATGCGACGGTCGCCCAAGCACAAGCGGCCCTTGGCACGACGATCAACACGTACACTGGCCCCGATCTCGCGACCGGCAAGACGATTCATTTCCGTGCGAACGCGACCGCGCTGACGGTTCCCTCCAAGTTGTCGGGAGTTGTCAGCCACGTATCGGGCCTCGAGACGTACACTCGCCCTCAGAAGAGAGCCACCACGCAGCTACTGACTCCGCCCCTGACCCGCGCCCTCTACGGCACGGCCCCTGCGTACGGTGCGGGCTACCATGGTGAGCTTCGCAAGCTAGCGATCAGCAATTTCGACGGATACGATCTCTCGAACCTGCCGATCTACATCAATGCCTACAGCCTGCCATTCCCAGCGGGCGGGCGCGGCAGCAACGTCCACGTGATTCCGGTTGGCACGCCGGGTGGCGGAAATCTCTCGCCATCCGGTGAAGGTGACCTCGACATCCAGATGGTGCTCGGCATGGCCCCGCTGGCCGACATCTATATTTATGACAATGATGGGACAAACCTGATTGCCCTCCTGACTCGAGAGGCGCAGGATAACACCGCGGACATCATCACTGAGAGCTATGGCTGGCCCGGCGATGCGACGTTCTTTACCGCAGCTCATAACCAGCACCTTTCGATGACCGCGGAGGGCATTACCTACATGGGCGCCTCCGGCGACAACGGAACCTCCGATCTGAATGGGGCAACCCCCTACCCGGATTTTGACCCTGAGGTTCTGATGGTGGGTGGCACGGTGGCGACCGTCGACAGCACCACCGGAGCCCGGAGCTCCGAAGTGGGTTGGAGCGGCAGTGCGGGAGGATGGAGCACCTTTGCTGTGAGCTTCAATGCTCTTCCGAGTTGGCAGGTTGGAAACGGTGTCCCCACCGGCAACAATCACCGCCTCGTGCCGGACCTTGCCCTCCATGCATCAGGTAACGACGGCGCATATCCCTTCGTCTTCAGCGGCGTCCTTGGAAACGGCTCCATCGGCACCAGCTTTGCTTCACCGGTTTGTGCGGGTTGCTTCGGCATCCTCGAACAGCGGCTCTCTCTGAATGGTGGCTCCCTAGGTATCTCGCGATACCGCCTGGGTCGGGTCCAGGACCTGATCTACGCCCAGAACGGTCGGTCGGATGTTTGGTTTGATATCCTCACCGGCAACAACGGGACGTTGCCTTCCGGCGCTGCGTCAAACGCCCAGGCGGGTTGGGACACCGTCACCGGCTGGGGAGCCCCGAACTTCGACGCTCTCTACACCAGCTTCTTCCTGAGCGGCCACGTGACCCTCGGCGGCTGGAACGGTAGTGGCGAGCCCGCACCGACGATCGTGTTCGAAGTCCGGGACGGCGTTGGAAACGTTCTGCAGACGGTCTCAACGACCTTGGATGCGAACGGCAACTACTCCTTTGCCCCGACGGTTCCGTCGGGCACTTACACGATCACCGCGAAGGGGACCAAGCGCTTCCTTCGCAAGGCGATCCCGGGGGTGGTGCTGAATACGGGTGCCGTGGGCGTCAACTTCACGCTGGTCAACGGCGATGTGAATGGAGACAACTTCGTTTCGTCCCAGGATCTCACCGCGGTGCGTCTCGCATTCGGCTCTTCGCCCGGCGCGGGCAATTGGAATCCGGACGCCGACCTTAACGGCGACGGGTTTGTAGGTTCAGCGGACCTCACGATTGTGCGGCAAAACTTCGGTCAGTCGGGAGACTGACACGATGTTAGGGCGTGGCTAAATCGTCACGCCCTTTCGCACGAAAACTGCAATTTCGACGTCATAGTTCGTAGCAAGTTCCTTAGGAACTGTCTCTTGTTGTTTGGAGGATTTACTGTTGGCTTATTCATCTAGATTTTCGACCCGATCGGGTCGCCTATTGACCTTGTCGGGGATGGCTCTTGCCATTGTCGGTTCGGTCGGAGCGGCACCGGGTGCGCAGTCGCACGTCATTGCCGATTCGTTGCTGCCCATCCTATCGAAGTCGAAGCTGGTTCGTCCGGCGAACCCGACCGACGTCGTGCACCTGGTGATCGGCTTGGTTCCCGTCGACATGCCCGGCCTTGAGGCGTATGCGGATGCTGCGAACTCACCGGGTAACCCGCTCTACCGGCAGTGGCTGACCCCTGCCCAGATCGGCGACCGGTACGGCGCCTCGTCCGAGAGCGTGGCTCAGCTCACAAACTATCTCACTTCGAAGGGACTCAAGATCGTTCTGAACCCACGTCAGCGCATGTCGCTCCTCGTGGATGGAACGGTTGCGCAGGTGCAGAACCTCTTCTCGACGACAATCAACCAGTACCAGGGGCCGGATGCGGCCACGGGGAAGACGATCAACTTTCGTGCGAACTCGACGCCGGTGACGGTGCCCGCTAAATTCGGCAGTCTGATCCAGAGCGTTGAAGGGGTCGAGACCTTCTCTCGACCCGTTCCTCGTGCCACCACCGGGCAGATGGAGCCCGCCCTCGTGCGCGGCCTCTACGTGAGCCAGCCGTCGTGGAACCTTGGTAAGCATGGCGAAGGGATGACCATCGCGATCTCCAACTGGGACGGCTTCCGACTCACTTCGGCGCAGACGTTTATCACGTTCTACGGCCTGCCCATTCCGGCGGGCGGATCGACTTCGAACATCACGATCAAGCCTTATGGTGGTGGATCGGGCTCCGGGGCTCCTGGAGGCGAGGGTGACCTAGACATTCAGATGGTTCTTTCCAGCGCTCCGCTGGCGAACATCATCATCTACGATGGCACCACACTTGGCGCGGTACTCACGGGAGAATCCAGCGACAATCTCGCCGATGTCCTCACCGAGAGCTACGGTTGGAGCGTTACAAGCGACTCTAGTGCCAACACTTACCACGGGTTGCACGTGACGATGAGTGCGCAGGGCCAAACCTACATGGCGGCCTCGGGCGACTCCGGCACCCACGACCTCAGTTGGTGGAACGGTTCGGGAATCTCCAACGGTGGCTTCCCGTATCCGGACTACGATCCGGACGTCCTCCTTGTTGGCGGCACGGCACCGACCGTTGACACGACCACCCTCGTCCGCGCGACCGAGCCCGGTTGGACGAGCAGTGGTGGCGGTTGGTACAACCCGGCCCTTACGATTAATGTTCTGCCGTCCTGGCAGGTTGGCACGGGCGTGCCGACCGGGATCAATAAGCGGCTTGTCCCTGACATCGGGCTTGGCGCGGCAAACTATCGCGTCTACGTCGGCGGCTGGGGGAACTTAGCTGGCACGAGTTGTTCCTCACCCGTCTTCGCCGCGCAGCTCGCCCTGGTTGAGCAGCGTCTGGCCTCGGCGAACGCCTCGGCTAAGTTCCGACTTGGCAAGATCGCCCCGCTCTTCTACAAGATGAACGGTCGATCCGACGTTTGGTTCGATGTGACGACGGGCGGCAGTACGGGCCTGCTTCCCAACAACACTTCGGCTGTGCCGACCGCCGGCTGGGACTTCGTGACCGGCTGGGGGGCTCCGCGTGTCGAGGGAATGATCCAGAGCTTCTTCATCAAGGGTCACGTCACTCTGCTGGATTGGGTCGGCAGTGTTGCGCAGCCGGTCACGCTGGAAGTTCGGGATTCGAGCAACGCCACCGTCCAAACGATCAATACAACGCTGGACGCGAGCGGTAACTTCGCATTCCTCCCGTCCGAGAACACCGCGACCGGTGCCGTCAGCTGGCCTGACGGAACTTACACGATCACCGCCAAGGGCGCGCACTGGCTTCGCCAGGGCTTGACCGGCATCGTGATCAATCGCGGTCAGCTTCCGCAGAGCCTATCGTTCAGCCTCGTCAATGGCGATGTGACCGGTGACAACGCGATCGGCTCGCCCGACCTCACAGCGGTACGGATTGCCTTCGGTGGCACTCTGGCCAGTGCGGATATGAATGGCGATGGCAACGTCGGCTCGGCCGATCTCACCATCGTTCGCAAGAACTTCGGCCAGTCTGGCTACTAAGTTCGCGACCTTTGTGAGCCCTTGGTGGAATAGATCAAGGGCTCTTTTTCTTGTGCTGTTCGAGGGACCAGAATCCTGGCCCGAATCAACCCACCGATCAACCACCCAAGCCGGGAGCGAGCCGCCAGCACCAAGACCGGGAATTCAATTCGAGTGCTGGGATTGGAGTCCAAGCTGCCCATGTTACGGGTTCTTTAGGGAACACGTGCGCCGGACAATGAATGAGGGTGGTGGTCGCATGGTTTTGTGCCAGAGTGTGGCACTAACAAGTCCGAACCGGAAAATAATGTCAAATACTTCATCAAGTCGCTCCGCCAAGCGCACATTAAGGCTGGGGATCGGAGCGATCCTCGTAGGCTCGCTTTCTTCCGTTGCGGGGGCGCAGACCCGGACCAAGTTGCATACGCTTCGCGACACGGTCCTCCCCGTAATTAACGCGTCTACGCCTGCGACGGGGCTTAACCCTAAGGAGCTCGTTCACCTGGCGATCGGCCTCAAAGCGATGGACATGCCGGGCCTCGTAGCCTACGCCGACGCCGCGAATAACCCCTCCTCTCCGATATATCGGCATTGGCTCACTCCGAAGGACGTCGGCGATAGCTTCGGCGCATCTCCCGCGGATGTCAAGGAGTTGACCAACTACCTCACCGCTCAGGGCATGAAGGTCGTGCTCGTACCCGATCAGAGGCTTTCCCTCCTGGTGGACGGCACCGTCGAACAGATTCAGAAGACGTTCTCCACTACGATCAAGCAATACGCGGGCCCCGATCCGAACAACGTTTTCAACCAGATCACCTATCGCGCGAACTCGACCCCGCTCAACGTGCCTGAGAAATTCGGGGGTTTGGTCACCTCTGTTTACGGGGTGGAGAATTACACCCGCCCGCAAGCCCGTACTACCCAACTCAACCCTTTCCGGAAGCGTGGCGTTTACGGCGGTGCCAACGCTTGGAATCTAGGCTTTAAGGGGTTGGGCACCACGGTTGGAATTTCAAGTTGGGATGGCGTGCTCCGAACCAATGCCTCAAGCTTCATCACAAACAATGGGCTCTCTATCCCCCGGGGAGGAATTCTCTCTAACCTTACGTTCTCCCCAACCACCGGCATCAGCCACAACGGTACGACTGCGGGTCAGGGCGAGGGAGACCTCGACCTTCAGATGGTGCTCTCCTGTGCCCCTTTGGCAACCATTATCGTTTACGACGGGACGTCCAGCGGCAACGTTATGTCGATCCTCACCAATGAGGCCAACCAAAACCTCGCCGACATCATCACCGAGAGCTACGGTTGGCCCTATGTAACCGATGCCGTGATCGATCCCCTTCACGCCATCCACGTTGCCATGTCTGCCCAAGGGCAGACTTACATGCTAGCTTCCGGCGACCACGGAACGCATGAGCTTAGCTACTGGAACGGCAGCGCGGTTGTCAATGGACACAACCCGTTCCCTGACTTCGACCCCGATGTCCTCCAGGTCGGCGGAACCATCGCCGACGCAGATCCTGTCACGGGCGCAAGAATCTCCGAAGTTGGGTGGTGGGATTCCGGTTCAGGATTCTGGTGCAGCACCGGCGGCTATTGGAATCCCGCGCTGAACGTGAACGTGCTCCCTTCCTGGCAGTTCGGCACGGGTGTACCCTTTAACGTCAACCGGCGCTTGGTGCCCGACATCGCGTTGCATGCGGAAGACGACCAAATCTGGTACGGATCTGGCTTCGTCGACATCGGCGGGACCAGCGCCTCTTCGCCCTCTTTCGCGAGTCTGCTCGCGGCGATGGAATCTAGATTGGCCGAATCCAGCGGAACGAACACCTATCGTATGGGCCGGATCGCCGATCTCATCTACGGGATGGACGGACGTTCGGACGTTTGGTATGACATCACCTCATCGCCGGGGAGCATCGGCACTCTGGCCACCGGAGTTTCCGTCACCGCGGCCGCGGGATGGGACTACGAGACCGGTTGGGGTGCCCCCAACATGGAAGGTTTCTTCCAAAGCTTCTTCGTGAAAGGCACGGTGAACCTGGGCGACTGGCCGCAAAGCAAGGCCCAGCCGGTGACTTTGACCGTGTTTAACTCGAACGGCAATTCTGTCCAGACCGTTTCGACCACTCTCGACGCGAACGGCAACTTCGCGTTCATGCCGTCCTTCGTGGTTCCGGATGGAACGTACTTGATTCGCGCCAAGGCCTCTCACTGGCTCACCGCCAGTGTGTCCGGGGTTATGATCAACCGAAACCACCTTCCGCAGAACCTATCGTTCAACCTCGTGAATGGCGATGTAAACGGCGACAACGTGATCGGGTCGGCCGACCTCACATTGGTCCGGATTGCCTTTGGTAGCACGCTGGCCAGCGCGGACATGAATGGCGATGGCAACGTTGGCTCGGCCGACCTCACCATCGTTCGAAAGAACTTCGGCCAATCCGGTTACTAGGATTCTTCGAATCGGCGGCGGTCTCAGTCTTATCTAGGACCGGACCGCCGCTTTTGCACTTATAATCAACCCAATTGCGCCGACTGAATCGCAGGCATCACGGTGTTGCGTTACGTCTTGGCGGTTGAGGAACTCCCTCTGAGCTCTACTATGAAATACCAATCTCTACGGACCTGGGCAAGTGTTGGCTTGGCTCTCGTCGGCTGCGCCTTCAGTGTCGCGGGCCAGAATCATTCGCTTGGTGCGACCCGAGGAACTCCTTGGGTCGGCCGTCCGGGAATTCGCGAAAGCGTTGCCCAGATCATGGCGCGACCGCAGAATGTCCCCACGACTCCGCGTGAGCCAAAGGACAACGAGTCGGGCGAGCGATCTTACCGTGACTCTCTGCCGCAGAATCCCGCCTCTCCCTTCACCGCGAAGTACCCGGATGCATCGAACGTCCAGCCGATGGCCGCAGGTCGACCTCCAATTACCGACGCCCCGTACTTCTCCCTCTCCACCAACTGGCTCGGCGGTCAGTTGAGTGATAGCGGACTCATCCCTCCGGACACGATGGGCGACGTCAGCCCGACGCAAGTGCTGGTTTGCATCAATGGACGTATCCGGGTGTTTGACCGCAACGGCAACGTGGGCGCGCTTAATACCACAACCGACGCTTTCTTCAATTCCGTCCGAAGCTCCGGTACCTCGGATCCTCGCGTGCGCTACGATCGCCTCAGCGGTCGCTGGATCCTCGAGATGATCGATGTAACCAGCCAAAACAATCGCATCATGTTGGCCGTAAGCAACGGATCGACGATCAACGCTACCACCGACTTCACCTTCTTCTTCTTCAACTACGCCTCGCCGCTTCCCGCTCCTTCGGCCCCTTCAAGCTCAACGAGCTTCTGCGATTACGCCTCACTGGGAATTGACGCCAACGCGATCTACATCGCAGGCAACATCTTCAGCGGTGGTTTCACTAGCTGCGATGCCTTCGTGGTTCGCAAGAGCGCTCTGCTCAGCGGATCGCTCGTCGTCACCGCCTTCCGGAATATCGGCACGAACGCGGCTCCTGGACCCTACGCTCCGCACGGCGTTGACAACGACGACCCGGCCGCGACGGAGGGCTATTTCGTCGGGGTGGATACCCTCACCTTTGGCAAGATCATGATTCGGCGCATCTCGACTCCGGGTGCGACTCCGACGATTTCTCCCAATATCACGCTCACCGTGCCGGCAACCCAGTTCGCTGCCTTGAGCCCGCAAGTTGGCTCAGCCAGGACCTTGGACGTCCTCGACGACCGCCTCTTCGCGGTGAAGATGTTCCGAAATCGCATCACGGGTGTGCAGACCGTTTGGGCTGCCCACAACATCGGAGTGGATGCAAGCGGAGTTGCTTTGAATGGTGGCCGCAGCGGCGCGCGCTGGTATCAGATCACGAACATGACGACGACGCCGGCCCTAGTTCAGTCGGGGACGATGTTTGATCCGGCCGCCACAAATCCGAACTTCTTCAGCATCCCCTCGATTGCGATGAACGGCCAAGGCCATGCCGCGATCGGCGTCACTCGCTCGGGACTTGCCTCTCACCCGGATGCTTACTACAGCTTCCGGTTAGCCTCGGACGGGCTCGGGAGCCTGCAGGCTCCGATCGGGATCACCGCTAGCACCACGGTTTACGACGTTGGGGCGAGTCGCTGGGGTGATTACACCCACACCATCCTCGACCCGGCGGACGGCCAGACTCTGTGGACGTTCCAGGAATACTGCAACGCGACCAACTCTTATGGGGTCCGCGTCGCTAAGCTCCTTGCCCCGGCACCGGGGTCGATCTCGCTCTCGACCACGGGTGCTTATCCTGGCGACACCGTCAACGTGACCGTCACCGGCACCGGCATCTTCGATGGCGGGGCCACTTTCCCGCAGCGCCTGACCGCCGCGATCAGCGGCGCAGGCGTGACGATCAACTCCATCACGTTCGTCCCGAACACGCCTCCGACCGATCCGCAGGCGATCGTCAATTTGACGGTCCAGCCCGGCGCGGCTTTTGGCGGGCGTACGCTGACGATCAAGAACCCGGACGGCCAGAGCAGCCCGGGCGCGACCTTCACCGTCCTCACCCCCGCGGTAAGCGGCCACGTGAACCTCAGCAGTTGGGTTGGAACCGGTGAACCGGCTCAGCAACTCGTGATCGAGATTCGCAATGGCGGCGGCACCGTCCTCCAAACCGTGAATACGACACTTGACGGCAGCGGCAACTTCACGTTCACGCCGACGGTGGTGGGCGGCACGTACACTTTCACCGCCAAGGGAACCACTCGGTTCCTTCGCAAGGCACTGACCGGGCAGGTCATGGCCAACAGCGGCATCTCCGGGTTGACCTTCACCCTGGTTAACGGTGACGTGACTGGCGACAACGCGGTGTCCTCGCAGGACCTCACGGCGGTTCGCATAGCCTTCGGCTCTTCGCCGGGTGCCGGCAACTGGAACCCAGATGCGGACCTCAACGGAGACGGCTTCGTCAGCTCCGCGGACCTGACCATCGTTCGCCAGAACTTCGGTCAGTCGGGCGACTAGCTTCCGCCCTCCCGAGCCCCGGATCGTTCTTTCGATCCGGGGCTTTTTTTGATGGAATTGTGGGTCCTGATGGAACTGATGGTATTGAACTCAGTTGTGACTTGTGAATGAGGCTCACCTCCATCAAAGTTCTGCGTCAATTCCATCAGGACCCTCAGGACCCTCCATTCCATCAAGAAGTAGCCGACCGGGACTCCGGAATGATCGAGACCGTAGAAACGTCTATAATTGCGTCTGAGCCCCATGCTCCCGCTTCTCCCCGCACTCCTGCTCCTCTTGCTGCAAGGGCCCTCGAATATCGAGCGGCTCGCCCAAGATGGTCGGTTGCCGGAGGCGCTGGACTCGCTGCATCGCCAGATGTTCGTCTCCCCCGGAGCCGCGGACCTTGCGATGTCCTCGCTGCTCCAGATGAGCGGCGACGAGTCCCTGGCTCAAGCCCTCGCGACCCTGCTTTCCACTCCGGATGCCCCGGCGATGACGGCACCCCAGAACCAGGGCGACGAGATCGCTTTGCCCGTGCTACCCAGCCGAGAGCGGGTGGCGGTTGCCGAAGGGCTTAGCGAGAATCGGCGTAGCCGCGACGGACCCTAATCGGCTGCCGATCTTCCCTGGCCTCCGTGCGTCTGCGTGGCGGTCCCTTTCCGGTTCCTGAGCCATTGCTCGGAGCCAAGATCCGCAATCGAATTTCATGAACTTCTTACGCAAACTTTTTGATACTAGTAAGCGCGACGTCGACGCAGTCGCACCTGTGATCGTGAAGATCAACGACATGGAGCCCGCGATCGAGGCGATGGCCGACGATCTGCTCAGGGCGAAGGGCCCCGAGTTCCGCCAGCGCTTTCAGAACGGCGAAACGCTCGATTCGATGCTCCCCGAAGTGTTTGCCGTCGTTCGCGAGATCAGCAAGCGATTGCTTTTCATGCGCCAATTCGACGTGCAGCTCGTCGGCGGCGCAGTGCTCCATCAGGGTCGCATCGCGGAGATGAAGACCGGTGAAGGAAAGACCCTCGTCGCGGTCGCCCCGATGGTGCTCAACGCGATCACCGGACGCGGATCGCATCTGGTCACCGTCAACGACTACCTCGCCCGACGCGACGCGTGCTGGATGGGACCGGTCTACCACTTCCTCGGCTTCACCGTGGGCATCATCCAAGGACAGAGCGCGGACAGCGACGAACTAGGCGGCTCCTACTTCTACACGCCGGGTGCCCAGCACGAGGACCCGCGCTACCTGAACCTCACGCCCTGCTCGCGACGCGAAGCCTACAACTGCGACATCGTGTACGGCACCAACCACGAGTTCGGATTCGACTATCTTCGCGACAACATGTCGATGAGCGAGGAGCAGCTCGTGATGAAGGAGCTGCACTTCGCGATTATCGACGAAGTCGACTCGATCCTTATCGACGAAGCCCGGACGCCGCATATCATCTCGGGTCCGTCGATGGAGGACACGTCGGTTTACGACGAGGTCGATGTCGTCGTGCGCCAACTTGAGAAGGAGACGCACTACACCGCCGATAAGAAGAACCACTCGGCGTCCATGACCGAAGACGGCATGGACAAGGTCGAAGAGCTTCTCAATATCGACAACATCGCCTCCGATCCCAAGCTGATGCACCACGTCAACGCGGCGGTGCAGGCGTATGCGCTGTTCGACAGGGACATCGACTACGTCGTCCGCGGCGGGGAAGTTGTGATCGTCGACGAGAACACCGGACGTATGATGTTCGGCCGACGCTATGGCAACGGTCTCCACCAAGCCCTCGAAGCGAAGGAAAAGGTGCCGGTCCAGCGCGAGAGCCAAACGATCGCCACGATCACCTTCCAAAACCTGTTCCGCCTGTACGAGAAGCTCTCGGGCATGACCGGTACGGCCAAGACCGAAGAGGACGAGTTCCGCAAGATCTACGGCCTCGACGTCGTCACCGTGCCGACGCACCGCCCGATGACTCGTAAGGACGAGGCGGACATCGTCTACAAGACGCAGGAAGCCAAGTTCCGCGGCGTGGGCTGGGAGATCCTTCGTCTTTACAGCAAGCAGCAGCCGGTCCTGGTCGGTACGCGGTCGATCGAAATGTCCGAGACCGTCTCCGGTCGGCTTAGCGCCGACATGCTCCAGAAGCTCCTGATCGTGAAGCGCCTCCAAGATCGCGTTGAGGTCAAGAAGGACATCAAGGGCGAACTCAAGGACGACGCGAAGCGGATCTACGAGAGCACACTTGAGGAGATCAAGCGCCCTGAGCTCGCGATGTTCCTGCCGAAGATCGACCTGAGTGCCGACGTCTCCAAAGGCGATTGGATCGAGTACGCCCTCGGTGCGTGGGAGCTGCCGCCGGAGAACAAGGAATTCCTCGGCGAGGCCTTGAGCCACGGCATTCCGCATAACCTGCTCAACGCGAAGTACCACGAGCGCGAAGCGCTCATCATCGCCGAAGCGGGCCGTAAGGGCCAGGTCACGATCGCCACGAACATGGCGGGGCGTGGTGTGGACATTCTGCTCGGCGGACGCATTGACGACGAGCTCGTGCAGCGCAGCCGCGCGGGCACCGGCGACGCCGCTTTTGAGAGTGCGATCGACGATACGTTTAAAAGCTACCGACGCGGTGGCATCGAGCGTGCCGCGCCTCCGCTTCCGCTGGACGACACGGAGCGCCGCGCAAGGGCCGAAGAGGTCCGAGCACTGGGTGGCTTGTTCATCCTCGGTACGGAGCGACACGAGTCGCGCCGAATCGACAACCAGCTCCGAGGCCGTGCCGGTCGTCAGGGTGACCCGGGCATCTCGAAGTTCTACGTCTCGCTGGAAGACACCCTCTGGAAGATCTTCAACGCGAACATGATGGACAATCCGGTCCTGAAGATGTGGCCGCCGATGGAAGAGGTCACCGCCGGCTTCCTGTCGCGGATGATCCAGAAGACGCAGGAGCGCATCGAGAACCACTTCTTCGAAGGAAGAAAGCACACCCTTGAGTACGATGACGTTCTGAACGCCCAGCGCGAGCACATCTACGGCATGCGCCGCGAGACACTGCTTGGCAAGGACATGCGCGACGAGCTTCGCGGCTACATTCGCGAGATCGTCGGTGAGGTGATCCAGAACGCTTGGATGATCGACGAGCACGAGGGTCGGGTTTACGACTACTCGGTGCTGTACGAAGATCTCAACGAGCTGTTCCCGCTGATCGACTATTCGACCATCGCGGACCTTGAGAAGCACGAGCCGGGCGACGACCTGATCGCCTACGTGGACAGCTTAGCGACGGAGGCCTACGACGCGAAGATCGAGAACCTTGGCGACGAGGTCATGAAGATCGTCGAGAACCAGGTTATGCTGCGCGCGGTCAACGATCGCTGGCAGGAGCACCTGCAGACGATCGAATACATCCGCGAAGGCATCAACCTCCGGTCGTACGCCCAGGTCGACCCGCTGGTCGCCTACAAGCGCGAGACGTTCGACACGTTCAACCGGACGTTGCACAACATCAAAACCGACGCGGTTCGGATGATCTTCCGGGCTCAGGTCAATGTGCAGCCGCAGGTGGAGCATAGCGTCGAGCCCGAAGAGGCGGCCGCACCGTTGATGATGCGGATGGAAGACACGGCCCCGGGTGTGGCTCCGGTGGTCGGCGATCTTTCAAACATCGACTGGAAGAAGGTCGGTCGGAACGACCTCTGTCCGTGCGGCAGCGGCAAGAAGTTCAAGTCCTGCCACTACCCAATCCTCCGCGAGACCGGCGTCCTGTAAGGGACGCCGGTCCGCGCGGGGATCGGAAGTCCTTCGACTCGCAGTCACGCCCAGGAAGAAGGGTTTGGGCTTAACTCAAACCCTTTGAACGGAAGAATTCGGCGCACTTGCCGACCGACTCGAGCGCGTCTCCTGGCGGGAGGTCCATCTCGATGATCCCAAACGCCACGCCGGCCTTCTCGCAGGCCGGCAGGATCGAGTCCCAGTCCAACCAACCCTCTCCCGCGATCGCGTCGTGGGCCTTGGGGTCGCCGCTGTAGTCCTTGAGGTGCACCGTCGGCAGACGACCGGCGTACCGCTCAATGTAGGTCACCGGCTCGTAGCCCGCGACTTGAACCCAACCCAGATCCAATTGAGCCTTGACCAGCGCCGGATTGGTCGCCGAGAACAGGCGATCCAGCCAAAGCGGCTCCGACCCCTCAAGCTCGAACGCGTGGTTGTGATACGCCAGCGCAATTCCATCTTCGTGAAGCCGAATGCCAATCGCATTGACCCGCCCCGCGAATTCCTCAGGGTCCGGATGCGCGGCCTTGTCGATCCACGGCAATGCCAAGTGCGTCGCCCCGACCGCCTTCGCCAACGCGACGGCTTCCTCAGGGCTCCCCTCAAGGGTGTCCAGCCCGACGTGGGCGGAGCAGGCGGAGAGCCCCGCGGACTTCAGCGCGGCGCCAAACTCCTGGTTGCTCAGGCCATTGGTTCCGGCAAGTTCGACCCACTTGATTCCAAGGTCGGCAATGCGGGCGAGAGTGCCGCGGGCGTCCTGGGCCATCGCGTCACGAACGGTGTAAAGCTGAAGTCCGAGATTCACTGCCTATTATGTGCCTACCGGAACGATCCCCGAGGTAGTCCCCGCGGAAGGTACCGGCGTCGTTACCGCCGACGGCGCGGGAATCTCTCCCGCGACGCTCCACTCGTTCCCCAACACATGCGCCTGCCAGGCATCCGCGGAGGGATTCGCCGCCTGCCAATCCGCGGTCTGGGTCTCCATATAACGCATCCGATTCGCATCGGCGACGTACACCAGATTCCCTTCCTTCGAAGCCCGGACCGTCACCGTCGAGCAGGCCGGATAGAGATCCAGAGCCGCCCTCGCCAGCTTGGCCCCGATCGGGCGCGGATCCTCGTTGTCGTGAACGTTGAAGGTCATTTGAATCGTCTGCGACCGCGGATCGCTGGTCAGTGCGAGCAACCGATTCCCTTCCGGCGCTTTCTGGGTCAGGGTGGTTAGCGCAGACTGGTCCTCGACCACCGCCGGGCTCGGGGCGGTCGACGGCACGACAACCGGCTTGGTCGAAGGAGCGGGTGAGTTCGATACAATCGGCGTCGTCGAGGGCTGGACCGGCGCGTCCAGGGTACTTCGGATCACCTCGGCGGCCGAGTTCCGTTTGACCAACGCGTAGATTCCCACCGCCAGAATCGCGACAATCACCACCACGATCCCGATGGTTATCGCCATCCGGTTGTTCGCGGGCTTAAGCCCGATCGTCTCCACCGTCGTGTCGCGATCCTTGGCCGCCAGCCTCTCTTTCGCAAGTCGAAGCTTGTTCGCCAACCCAGGAGTTTCGGGAGCAAGATCGATCGCGAGTTCGAACCACTGCGCCGCCTGCCCATCGTCATGCGCCTCGAAGTACAGGTCGCCGAGCATCTCGTGAGCGGTCGCGTTGTTCGGATAGCGCTTCAGCAAAGAGAGCAACTGCGACTCAGCCGCAGTAGTGTCTCCGCGCATGCGAAGCAGATTCGCCTTCGCCAGCTCGGGATAGACGCCCTCGTCCTTCCCGGTCGAATTGAAAGCTGCCCCGCATTCGGGACACGTCGTTTGGCCGACCTCGATCTGAGCGAGGCAAGTTGGACATTCCATCATATTTAAGCCCGCCCCGTGCTGCCGAAGCCGCCTTCGCCGCGCGAGGTTGTGTCAAGGTCGCGAACGAGTGTCGGATGAGCCCGGACCACCGGGGCCAGCACCATCTGCGCGATTCGCTCGCCTCCTGCAAATTCGACTTCCTCAAGCCCCAAATTGATCATCAAAACCCGTATTTCGCCGCGATAGTCCGAGTCGATGGTACCGGGAGAATTCACGAGCGTGATCCCGTGCTTGATCGCCAGACCCGATCTCGGTCTCACCTGCAACTCATATCCCTCCGGCACCGCCACGCGCACCCCCGTCGCCACCGCCATTCGCTCACCCGGTAGAAGGCGAAAGGGCGCAAGGCAACGCAGGTCCATACCGGCGGCTCCGGCGGTCTCGTATGCGGGCATCGAAGCTCCCGGCTCGAGCGTGATCGGCAACGGCAAAGATTCTTGGGCCATTTCCGCATATCCTACTGCCCGTTTGCCGTATCGTGTTTGCGAGTGGGTCCGAAGATCGAGGCAATGGGCGATTCCGCATGGCTGCTCCGGGACCTTCCGGACGCGCCGTACTGCCTCGTCGAGCCGCTCTCCCGGGTTCCCGGGGTCATCGAGGCGGCGGCCAGCTACGAAACCGTCGCAGTTTTTTTTGATCCCTTATCCCCGCCATCAGAGGCAGAGGTTTTTGCCGCTCTCGATGTCGCAGGAATTGAAGAGATTGGGCGAGCCCACACCGTCCCGGTGTGCTACGCCCTCGGCGAAGACCTTGACGAAGTCGCCTCCCGGCTCGGGATGACCGCCGACGAAGTGGTGATCCGTCACACCCTGCAATCCTATCAATGCCACGCCGTCGGCTTTCGACCCGGATTCCCGTATCTCGGCTGGCTCCCGCCCGAACTGCAAGGCGTCCCGCGAAGGCCACAGCCTCGGGTTCGCGTCGAGGCCGGCTCGGTGGCGATCGCAGATCGGCAGACGGGAATCTACTCGGAAGCCTCGCCCGGAGGCTGGGCGATCCTCGGTCGCACCCCCCTCTGCCTGGTCAACGAAGCCGAAGACTACTTCCCCATCCGCGCCGGCGATTCCGTCCGCTTCGTCTCGATCGGCCTCGCCGAATACCAATCGCGGCAAGGAGAGCGTTTGTGAAAGTCTCCGACATCGTCGGCCGACGCCGGATCGACCTGAATGTCGATATCGGCGAGGGCTTCCCGTTCGACAAGGAACTCCTCAAGTTCGCCACCTCTGCGAACATTTCTTGCGGGGCTCACGCTGGCTCGCTTGATCTGACCCGAGAAACCGCGGATTACTGCAAGCGCCGAGGAGTGCGAATCGGAGCCCATCCGGGCTACCCGGACCGAGGGTCGATGGGCCGCCGCCCGATGGAGGTAAGTGACCAGCGCGAATGGCTCAAGAGCGTATTCGACCAGGTGACGGAATTTATCAAGATCCTGCGACCGGCGTATCTAAAGCCGCACGGCGCCTTCTACGGCGAGACCGGAGTGGCCCTTCCGTCGGACTGGAACGAAGGACTTTCCCTCGTCGACAAGACCGCCGCCTACGATGCGGCGGGCGTGTACCTCGCGCAGTTTCCGGGTGTGCAAACGCTGATGATGATGCTCCGCATCCACAAGCTTCCCTTGATGGGGCTCGAAATGACCGCCCACCAAGTTATCGCCGAGCGAGCCGGGCAAGTGCTGATCGGCGAGGGATTCGCCGATCGCGCCTATCTGCCTTCCGGCTGGCAACTCGTCCCCCGCGGCGAACCCGGCGCGGTGTTTGAGGATGCCGACCGTGTACAGCGGCAGACGCTCGAACTCGCCATGCGCGTGAACTCGATCTGCCTGCACGGCGACGGAGATCACTGCCTGGAGTTCGCCGAATTGGTGTATTCGACGCTGAAGGACCACGGCTACGAGGTCGGATTCTGAGTCTCCAAATCTCCGCCTTGTACGGTGCCTTTTCGCTCCAGGGTCCTCCCCGGTTCGGTCGACGGGCGTTCGGCGTCCCCCCGCGCGGGGCGTTCGACCAGGAGTCCCTGGCTCTGGCCAACGCCCTCGTGGGCAACGACCCCGGGATTCCTGCCGTCGAGTTGGGCATGGGGGTGCTTGAGGCTCAGGTCTTGGAAGGCTTCACCCTCGCCGTGGTCGGCGCACGGGCGGCGGTCTCCCTGAACGGGGACCGCCGCTCGTCCAACGCCTCGTTCGCGCTACGCGAAGGAGACCGGATCAAGCTGGATTCACCTGCGCTCGGTGCGCGCGTCTATCTCGCTGCGGCCGGTGGTTGGACGGGTGCCCTGGAACGCGGATCGCCATTATCCCCGGCCTCATTTCGGCCGGTGACGGCGCGGAGGCTCGCCGAAGGTCCCGCATCTCTCGGGAACGGCCCTTTCCGGGTGATTCCCGGCCCCCACGCGTCCCGCTTCGCCGCCTCGGCATTCGAGGCGGCGTACGCCGCGAGCAATCTCATCGACCGCATGGGCCTCCGACTAACCGGCCCCTCACTCCCCCAGACGCCAGAGATCGTAAGCGAACCCTGCATCTTCGGCACAATCCAAGTCGCCAACGACGGCCAACTCCTAATCCTCGGGCCCGACGGCCCCACCATCGGCGGCTACCCCAAGCTCGCACAATTGGCCACCGTCGACCTCGATCGTCTGGGACAGCTTCGCCCGGGAGACGAGGTTCGATTTTTGGTGGTTGGGGTCGAGCCGGCCCGGGAGCTCTGGCGGGCTCGGCAAGCGAGTCTGCAGCGAAGCTGCGACTTGCTCAGGATGCTCGTGTAACCATGCCTTTCGGATCGCGGAATTTATTCCGCCCCCTGGGTCAGGGCTTCAACCCGGCCACGGCGTCTCAATGTCAAAGGCGCGACGCGAACCAACGCCGGAGGTGGCTGGACTGAAGTCCACGCGACGGGCGGAATGAATTCCGCGCTCCATCGGGTACAGGGTCAAATGCCTCGGGGCTCTAGTGTCGCAAAGGGGGACTAAATGCGGCCAAAGCGTCCCAAGGCATCCAACTCGACGGCGAGCACTAGGTCACCCGCACCTAACATTGCAATCCAAGCGACCCGGCATTCAGTTCGTCCATCGGGACGCATGCTCTCCCGCAGGCTGATACCAGCTTGCATTTCCGTCCGCAAGGCACACGTTGCCTCGGTCGCCGTGACGTAGTACTAACGACTCCGCGCCGCCGTTGACGTCTTTGATCTCAGAGTCGGCCTCGAACAACAGAATCGTCTTTGCGACATAGGAAATTTCGGTAGACAAGACGGCCGATAGAGACCGATTCATGGCGTAACTCCACGGGTGTTTCGCCTCTTGGCAACGACGTTTGTCGGTTGACGGCACGGTGGCGCTGTCCGTCCGCCACCGTGCGGCCTTTGGAAGCGAGTCATTGTTGTCGGACTCATAGATCAAGAGCCCTTGGCCGAGGGCCTTGATGTTCGACAAGCATTCATACTTGGATCGAACAAAGGCTGCGCTGATAAACACGGGGAATAGGATCGCTGTCAATAATAGGCAGACGACTAGGCAAGCGATCGCCTCTCCCACACATCCCCTAGGCCGATCCTCCAGAGTCAACTTCGCGAGCGCGAACAAACAACCGACCGCACCGACTAAGCCCAGGAGAAGGAAGACGTAAACAAGCCCACTCCCTTGGCGGGTATTCCGATCCCAAATATGACCGTGCAAAACACCGCCCCAAGAAAGCAAAGGAATCTCAGAATCGCGCGTACGCTATTGGGCATCTCATCTCGACAATGCTATTAGAAACTCGTGGGTTTGCCTCAGGACCAATGACCGCCGAGTCGGCTCTTCCCCATCATACGACCCTGAGGCTATTCGCGCCAATTTCCACATTCACGGTCCGCCGTAGAGCCTATCGGCCACCACCACATCTGCGATCGAGACCCAAACTGCGGCCGGACTGGTTGACGAATATGGAACCCAGCGACTAAAAGGTAATGACGACTCATCAAGGCCGACACTCGACTGAATCCGCCGCTTCGAGACGTTCCCACATTCCCAACGTGGGTAAGCAGTGTAAGTGAGATGAAACCTGAAATCCCGCCCGAGCGACGAGTGGCGTTCGGCGACCCTGAAGCATGCGTGTCTTCAGACCGTCACATAAATTCGTTGATCAGATTCTCGAACCACTCCTGACGGCCCGATGCGCGCTTCGGCTCGCCGTGTCGCCGGACGTGGTCGTCGCAGTCGTCCAACGACCGATGACCCGTCAACACCATCTTCCCGAACTTGTGGGTATCCCAACTCTCATAACGGGCATCCAAAGCCTCCATCCAACGGCCGTCGTCCAAAATCGCCTGGGCGATCTCTAGACCTCGGGCGAAGGCGTCCATGCCGCCGATGTGGGCGTGGAACAGGTCGACCGTCTCGTGACTCTGACGCCGGACCTTGGCGTCGAAATTCAAGCCGCCGGTGGTGAAGCCGCCCATCTGGAGCAGCTCCAGCATGATCTCGGTAGTGCCGTAGATGTTCGTCGGGAATTGGTCGGTGTCCCAGCCGATCAACTCGTCGCCGCGGTTCGCGTCGATCGAACCCAGCGCTCCCGCTTCGCGGGCGCAGCGCAGTTCATGCCGCATGGAGTGTCCCGCCAGCGTCGCGTGGTTGGTCTCGATGTTCAGCTTGAGTACGTCCATCAAATCGAACTCTCGCAGGAAGTTCAGGCACGCCTCAACGTCGCTGTCGTACTGGTGAGTCGTCGGCTCCTTCGGCTTGGGCTCGATGTAGAACTGACCCTTGAACCCGATCTTGCGGGCATGCAGGTGCGCCATACGCAAGAGCCACGCGAACTGTTCGCGCTCCTGCTGGACCTTGGTGTTCCAAAGCGTGTCGTACCCCTCGCGCCCGCCCCAGAAGGTGTAGCCAAGCCCGCCTAGCTTGTGCGTCGCCTCAAGCGCATGCTTAACCTGCGCACCCGCCCACGCGAAGACCTCCGGATCGGGGTTGGTTGCCGCCCCCGCTTGATACCGCACGTGGCTGAACAGGTTCGAGGTGCCCCAGAGCAGCTTGATGCCCGTCTCCTTCTGCAGCTTCGCCGCCTGATCGACGACGGCATCCAGGTTCCGGCAGCTCTCGTCGAAGTCAGAACCTTCCGGTGCAATATCTCGATCGTGGAAACACCAGTAGTCCACCCCGATCTTCTGGAAGAACTCAAACGCCGCGTCCATGGTGTCATGGGCACGCTGCATCGGATCGCTCGCCGCGTCCCACGGCCGGTTCGTGGTCGGCCCGCCGAAGGGATCCGAACCGCCGCCCTTGAACGTATGCCAATAGCTGATGGCGAAGCGGAAATGCTCTCGCATCGTCTTGCCACCGACCACCTTCTCGGGGTCGTAGCGCTTGAACGCGAGGGGGTTCTTGGACCCCGGTCCTTCGTAACGAATGCGGTCCGCAACTTCGGGGAAATAGCTCATGGGCTCGGCAAGGTTACCCAGCCGAACCGAGCCTTTGAAGGGCCTCGGAGAGCGCTTCCATCGGAAGGCCGATCACATTCGAAAGCGAACCTTCGATCGAAGTCACGAATCCCGCCGCGCCGCCCTGGATCGCGTAGGCTCCCGCTTTGTCCATCGGCTCGCCGGTGTCGACATACCGCTCGATCTCCTCGCGATTCAACTGCCGGAACGTCACCGCCGTCGTCACCGTAAACACCGAACCACCGTCGGGAGAAGCCAGACAAACGCCCGTGATCACGACATGCTTACGACCCGACAAAGACGCCAGCATCGCAATCGCGTCTTCGCGATCCACCGGCTTCCCAAGCTGGACCATCATCCCAGCAACTTCGAACGCCACAATCGTATCGCCGCCGATCACCAAGGAATCCGGATAACGGGAAGCCACCTCAAGCGCTTTGGCCGAGGCGATCGACTCCGCTGCCTCCCAAGGATCCTCGTCGACGTAGTCCGCTTCGTCCACATCGGCCACCGCAATCTGGAACTCAGGCACAAGCTGGGCCAGCAGTTCGTGGCGGCGAGGGGAGGCGCTGGCGAGGACGACGGGGTACTTCAACCCCGCGATGCTACCGTTTTGAGCCCTGTCAGGATCATTGGATTGTGGCTTCAGAGTTTGGATAAAGCGAAAACCAGTGGTACCTTGAACCTGGATGAGTCGAGTGCCTGCTGCTTCGAAGAACCCGCCGATGGCCGGATACGTTCCGGTTTTACCGGTTCGTGACACGGTGCACTTCCCCGGACTCATGAACACCCTCCATGTGGTCCGCGAGCTTTCGCTCCGCGCGATCCGCACCAGCATGGAAGGAGACCGCCGCATCCTCGTGGTCAGCCAGAAGGATATGTCGGTCCAGGAGCCAGGGCCCAACGATCTCCACTCCTTCGGAATCATCAGCGAGCCGCTGCAGTCGCTGCCCCTGCCCGACGGCTCGTACCGGGTCGCGCTGCGAGGCTTGCGCCGCGTAAGGGTGAACAAAGTCGTCAACCAGGGCGGACTGTTCTGGGCCGAGGTCGAAGAGGTCTCCGAGGGGGCCGTCGAGCCCGTCCGCGCCGAGGCGTTGATGCGTGCGGTGGTCGAGACGTTCTCGAACGTCGTTCAGCTCAACAAGAACATCCCGCCGGAGGCGATGCAGAGCGTCGTGCACGCCGAGGAGTCGGGAGCCTTGGCCGATGCGATTGGGCACCACCTTCCCGTCCCACCTGCCCAGAAGCAAGAAGTGCTCGAAACCATCGATCCGATGCTGCGGCTCGAACTCGCCTTCCGGCTCCTGAAAAAGGAGCTGCAGGTACTGGACCTCAATAGCCGTATTCATCACGAGGTCGAGAAGGAACTGGGTGACTCGCAGCGCGAGTTCTACCTACGTGAGCAGCTCAAGATCATTCAGACCGAACTCCACGAGCGCGAAGACCGCCTCGGCGAGAGCGACGAGTACCGCAACTTGATCCAAGAGGCAAAGATGCCTCCCGAGACCGAGACCCGGGCTCTGGCCGAGCTCAAGCGCCTCGACCGCACCCCCGACTCCTCGCCCGAGGGGATGGTGATGCGGAACTACCTCGACTGTCTCGTCGGACTGCCCTGGTCAACCGCCACCGAGGATCGCCTTGACGTGAACGCAGCGCACGACCTGCTTGAAAAGCAGCACTACGGACTCGATCCAGTCAAGAGCCGCATCCTCGACTTCCTCGCCGTGCGTCAGCTCACCGGCTCGCTGCGTGGCCCGATACTCTGCTTCGTCGGCCCGCCCGGCGTGGGCAAGACCTCCCTCGGCCGCTCGATCGCCGAGGCGATGGGCCGCAAATTCGTCCGCATTTCCCTCGGTGGCGTGCGTGACGAGGCCGAGATTCGCGGCCACCGCCGAACCTACGTCGGCTCCATGCCCGGCCGCATCATTCAGGGAATCCGCCAGTGCGGGGCGCGTAACCCCGTGGTGGTGCTCGATGAGCTCGACAAGCTCGCCAACGACGGACGCGGAGATCCCACCAGCGCCCTCCTCGAAGCCCTCGACCCGGAGCAGAACGAGCACTTCAGCGACCACTATCTCGAAGTCCCGTTCGATCTCAGCGCGGTGATGTTCATCGCCACTGCGAACCTGCTCGAGAACGTCCCCGCTCCCCTCCGCGACCGAATGGAAGTTATCCACTTCCCGAGCTACACCGACGAGGAGCGCACCCACATCGCGCAGACCTTCCTCTTGCCGCGCGCTCTTACCGAGCATGGCCTCACCGTTGAGCAGGTCGTTCTGCCCGAGGAGTCGGTGGATGCGCTGGTCCAGCACTACACCCGCGAAGCTGGCGTGAGATCCATTCGTCGCGAGATTGGCGCACTCTGCCGCAAGACTGCGCGCGCGATCGCCGAAGGCGAGACCCCACCCATCATCCTTGACGAGGCACGCCTACTCACCTTCTTGGGTCGACCCCGCTACCGCCGCAACGGTGCCGAGCCGCAACATCAAATCGGAGCCGCGACCGGCCTGGTCGTCAGCGAAGCCGGCGGCGATCTGATTGCCATAGAAACCAGCCTGATGGAGCCCCTCGGTGATCGTCCCGAACTCCGCCTGACCGGTAATCTCGGCACAGTCATGAAGGAATCCGCGGAGGCGGCCCTGACCTACGTTCGATCGATCGAGCGCGAACTCGCCCCCGACCGGCCATTCCGCTACGACGTCCACGTACACGTCCCCGAAGGCGGCATCCCCAAGGACGGCCCCAGCGCGGGCGTCACCATCGCTGCGGCGTTAGCCTCCGCCTACAGCGGCCGTGCAGTGCGCGCCGACGTCGCGATGACGGGCGAAATATCGTTGCGCGGAAGAGTGCTTCCCGTCGGCGGGATTCGGGACAAGGTCCTCGCCGCGCATCGCGCCGGGATCAAGACGGTCGTGATCCCGTTCGAGAACATCCCCGACCTTGACGACATCCCGGCGAAGGTGCGCGAGTCGATCGAAATTTGCCCGGTGAGCGATCTGCGCGCCGTATTGGCTATCGTTCTATTGCCTTGAACGATCTTCGCCCCGTTCTCGAATCCGACGTCGTTTCCGCTGCCCGACGATTGGTGGGTTGCCATCTCGTCCTCGGCAACATGCGGGCCCGGATCGTTGAAACCGAGGCATATCGCTCGGACGAACCCGCTAGCCACTCCTATCGTGGCGAGACCCCGCGCAACCGGATCATGTACGGCCCGCCCGGCCACGCCTACGTCTACTTCTCTTACGGCTGCCACTGGATGCTGAACGTTGTTTGCCACGAACCCGGCGACGCCGCAGCGGTCCTAATTCGCTCGGCAGAGCCAATTGCCGGGCTCGAAGAGATGCGCACGCGCCGACCGAAGGCAAGGCGCGACCAAGATCTGCTCTCCGGCCCGGGCAAGCTCTGCGCCGCGTTCGGGATCGATGCCCGATTCAATGGTATCGATCTGCTCGATCCGCGTTCCGAACTACGAATCGAACCAGGCGAGCCTCCCGCGCGGATGGTCTCCGGTCCGCGCGTGGGAATCAGCCAGGCGCAAGAGCTCGCCTGGCGGTTCCTTGACGCCGACGCGATGCGCTGGACATCGCGCCCCAGACCCTGACAAAAAAGAACGACTCTCTTCTTTTGAAGAGAGCCGAATTGTATGTTTGGGAGGAGGGGCGGCTTTCTTACGAAGCCTTTTCGATTCTTGATTCCCTCACTCGCAAGACGTGTGCCGCACGAGAGTCGTTCATGACAAACGGGCAAAATTACCAGCCTTCCCCTCCTCTACGGCGATGTTCTGTGCGCTGGAAGGGGAGGGGCTAGCGGTGGAGATTCCGGAATCTGTCGTTACCCGGACTTCCCGCCTCGATCGAAGCCGACCGTCCGCGCAGAACCTCCATCCCCTGCCCCTTCCTCGTCCGGCGCACAGTCATCGCCGCATGAGAAAGGGGAGACGCTTTACAACCCCTTGTCGACGAGGAACTTCAGGATGTCGGCAACGCGGCAGGAGTAGCCCCACTCGTTGTCGTACCAAGCGACCGCCTTGACAAGGTTTCCGAGACCTACCGTGTCGAGCGAGGAGAAGATCGAACTGTGCGAGTTCCCCTTCAGGTCGGTCGAGACGAGCGGCTCGTCGCTGTACTGCAGGATCCCCTTCATCGGGCCGTCCGCGTATTCCTTCATCGCCGCGTTTATCTCGTCGACCGAGGCTTCTTTAACCAGGAGCGCAGTGAAGTCCACGACCGAGACGGTCGGGACCGGGACGCGGAACGCCATGCCGGTGAACTTGCCCTTCAACTCAGGAATAACCAGGCCGACCGCCTTTGCCGCGCCGGTCGAGGAAGGGACGATGTTCTGCGAAGCCGCACGGGCGTCGCGCAGGTCCTTGCTCGCCGTGTCCTGCGTGCGCTGTGAGTTCGTGAAGGCATGCACGGTGGTCAGTAGACCCTTCTCGATGCCGAACCGCTCGTGGAGCACCTTGGCCACCGGCGCGAGGCCGTTCGTCGTGCAGCTTGCGTTTGAAATAACGCTGTGTTTGGCCGGATCGTACATGTCGTCGTTCACGCCGAGCACAATCGTGACGTCCTCGTTCTTGGCCGGAGCCGAGATGACGATCTTCTTAACGCCGTGATTCTTGTGAGCGACCGCCTTGGTGGCGTCCGTGAACAACCCGGTGGACTCGACGACGATATCGACCCCTAGGCTGTCCCAGGCGATGTTGCCCGGATCGCGCTCAGCGAAAACCTTGATCGCCTTGCCGTTCACGTGGATCGCGTCGGCCTCATGGTCGACGGTGCCCTTGAACGGGCCGTAGGTGGAGTCGTACTTAAAGAGGTGGGCGTTGGTGAGGGTGTCGGTAAGGTCGTTCACCGCGACCACTTCGATCTCGCCGGGGTGTCGCTCCAGAATTGCGCGAAGCGAAAGTCGACCGATTCTGCCGAAGCCGTTAATGCCGATTCGTACTGCCATGTCTGTGTTCTATCTCCTCGTTATCGACCGGCCCCGTTGCCGTGCGGTGGTTTAAGGATGTTACCGTCTGCAGGAGCGTTGGCTCTTGGGCGGCGCCTGCTGATGGATGCTCCCTTCTGTCATGGAGGTGAAGAGGTCCCCTCGCCCAGCCATGTGGCACATCTCAACTTAACGTGAGCCTCAGAAGGTCGAATTCACGTCCATCATTTCGCCACCTCCATCAGGGAAGCGAGCTGACGCCCACCGCCTCCGGCTCGGCTTCCTCCGGCGGATCAAGGGCGACGGAGGGCGCAGGATGGAGGATCTTCAAACTCAACAGCCAACCTGCGGTGACACAGCCCGCGCATCCAACAAAGGGCATGTAGTGGGCAAAGCTGGGGCCGAGCCCGATGCTGTTTCCGACCGGGACGAGCCGCTCGTACAAAAAAGCGCCGATTGGCGCACCGATAATCCCTCCCAGCCCCTGCGAGGTCATAATCGCGCCGATATTCGCCCCGCGGCGTTTAGGATCGACGTCGCTCACGCTCGCCATCCAAGCCGGAATTGCCAGCAGGAAGCCAACACCGACCGGCATCGCGCCGATCGCGAGCAACCAATAGGAACGAAGGAAGGGGATGAAGGCACCTAGCGCGATCACCCAGAGGCCGATGGCGCATGCCCCCATGCCGATGTGGACCGCTTTGATGCGCCCAATGCGCTCGCCATATTTGGACATCGGCACGGCGAGGATGGCGAGCATGATGGCCCCGGGAAAGATCAGCCCGCCAATTGCCGACTCGGAGAAGTGATACTCGTCCTGCGGGAAGATCTTGAAGATCGCCATTGGGAATCCGATTCCCGAAAAGGTGATGACCGAAAGCAGCAGGAAGGTCGGGATCTGCTTGATCGAGAGCATCATATCCGCGAACTTGAACTCGCCGTGCTCCTCAAGGGCCGCATGCTTGCTCGCCTTGGTGTCGGGGACAAGGAAGAAAACGCAAAGAGAAACTGCAGCGAAAATCGAGCCCGCCAGAACCAGGCCTGCGCCGCGAGACTTGGCGAGGTCGTTCGCGATCCCACCGATGGGAAAGGCGAGCGCGATTCCCAACATGTAGCAGAGATTTAGGAGGGACATCCCCTCCTGCCGCTCGCCGTCGTTGACTTCCTCGCCTACGGCGAGGAAGAGGGCGGGCCACAGCATGGCCGAGCCAATGCCGTCAATCAGTCGGAGGCCGATGAACGACCACACCTCCCACGGCGCGCCGTTCCCGTGGGGGATAAGGAGGCTCACTGCCGCAGTCCCGACACTGAGAGTCGGGCCGATCAGCATCAACTTCTTGTGCCCGTACCGATCCGCCAAGTGCCCCATCGGGCCCTTGAGCACGGCTTCGGCGAGCAAGAAGGAAACGATGACGAACCCGATGACCGTCTCGCCAAACCCGCGGTCGAACTTGAGATAGACCGGCATGGTCGACAAGTTCATCGTCGCCAAAGCAATCTCGCCGAGAAGGGCGATGATCACCAGCCGCATCACAGACCAGCGGAGAATAAGGGGCTTGGGCTTACACGCGATCATTCAGACCCTGGACCCAGATCGGGCAACGCCTCATTGTACTTAAGGCGTCAAAAAAGCGGGGAAGTTCGGGGATGTTTGGAGAATCGAACCTGGCAACCTGCGACTCAGACAAGGATTGCCTCGACATCGATTACGGTTCACCCAGTTCCTTTGCGCTCAAGAAGGAAGGCAACGTAGGCAAGATGTATTGACCACGGTGCGGTCAGTGAAAGGGTTGCAAACTTGCCGTCTTCCGAATAGGCTGGGGCCTGCAGTTGAAGACTCGCCCTGACCGATCCTCTTCGCAGTTGGCGATTGATGATCTCTGAATCTAGGGGTGAACCAAGGAAGTAATCGACTTTCTTGAGCACGATCCTCGGATCCAAGTCCATGGCGGCCAGCATGTCGCGCGGCGTGCCGTCGTCAGATTCTTGCGATCGAATCTTGGAGTCCAGGTCGCTGAGTTTCCTAAACTTTGCCCGTTGCCAAAGTTCACGACTACAGATTGAAATCATCCAGGAGACGGTACGGCGAATTTCGCCCCGTTTCTCGATCGTCGGATCGACGGCGAGGAAGTCGCCTTCGCTCCATTCCTTCGCTAGCCATCCGGTGCTCACGTAGAACTGCACCAGCGCCGCGTTGATGACTTCCGAATCGCGGTTGCGGACGAGCGGCGGGGAGGACGACCGAGAGATCAACCCTAAGAAAGCCGCCGCCAATGCTAGGCACATGGCGGCATTATCTGCCTGAGAAGCAGCTTTGAGAAGCGTGCCAAGAGATAAGACCTATAGGACTGATAGGCCTTATCTCGAATCAGCCAGCTAAGCGCTCAGCGCTTAACGAACTGGAAGCCACGCCGGGCTTTCTTCCGACCGTACTTCTTGGATTCCTTCACACGCGGGTCGCGGGTGAGGAAGCCGCCGGCGCGAAGCTCCTTGCGGAGGTCCTCGTCGATCTCGAGCAGGGCGCGAGAGATGCCGAGCTTGATCGCTCCGGCCTGGCCCGTGATGCCGCCACCCTTGGTGTAGGCCTTCACATCGTAGCGCGCTTCCATTCCGAGGTGGACGAGCGGGCTCTTCAAGAGAATCTCAAGCACCGGTCGGCCGAGATACTCCTTGAAGTCGCGCCCATTGACGCTGATATTGCCCTCGCCCGGCGTAAGCCAGACACGCGCGATGGCGCTCTTGCGACGCCCGGTTCCGTAATTTTGAGTTGCTGCCATTAGTCCTTCTTGATGTTGAGCGGCTGCGGGTTCTGCGCCGTGTGCGGATGCTCGGCACCCGCGTAAACCTTGACCTTCTTGATGATCTGCTTACCGAGCTTGGTCTTGGGCGTCATGCCCCAAACCGCTTTCTCGACGAGCTTGACGGGGTCGTTCTCGAGCATGTCGCCGCGAGAAATGTTTTTGAGTCCGCCGGGCCAGCCGGAGTGCCAGTAGATCAGTTCGTCCTTCTTGTTACCGGTAAGGACGACCTGAGCCGCGTTGATGATGACCACGAAGTCACCACAGTCGCAGTTGTACGCGAAGGTGGGCTTGTGCTTGCCTCGGATTACCTGCGCGACCTGAGCGGCCAGTCGACCCACGGGCATGCCCGCAGCGTCGACGATGTGCCACTTGGCGACAAGATCTCCTGCTTTATTCGTATAAGTCCTATTCATTTTTCGTTCTCCCTTGCGGGCTCTGTTCGATTCCTTCCCACGCGACCGCGAGGCCACGCCAACCCCGTCGGGACAAACAAAAATAGCTTCCCGGCGGGTCTCAGCGTGATCCTGCGATCGCGCCAACATCGTTATGTGGAAGCTGTTCGGTTATCTCGAGGATGCCGACCGTACCGAATGCGTTGCAGGCAAAGCCCGCAAGCCGGTAGCACGACTGGCCACTGGAGATGATGCCGCTCCTCTGGATCGAGGAGTCTGCTGACCTCTTCGACGGACCGGAACCCGCGTCCTACTTCAAGCAGCACGCCCGCCAACCGTCGCATCATTCCGCGAAGGAAGGCAGTCCCAACCACGTCCACCCACACCTCATCTCGGCTTGGTTTCACGTCGAACCGGAAGAGCACCCGCCTCGTGTTGAGGACGTGGGGCTCGAGTTCTTCGGTAAACGCGCGAAAATCATGATCACCTTGGAGCAATGCGGCCCCCGCCTGCATCTTGGCAACGTCCAAGGGACGCCCGTAGAAGTGGGCAAAGCGCATGCGAAGCGGATCTCGCTCGCCCGTCAGAATGCGATAGCGGTAATGACGGTCAAAGGCGGAGAACCTGCTATGGAACCGCTCCGAGACGCGCTCCACTTTCCGGACCGAAAGGTCGGAAGGGAGGCGCTTGTTCAACGCGTACACCCAATTCTCCACGGGGATCGGCACTTCGGAATCGAAGTGGCAGACCTGGCCAAGGGCATGGGCGCCGCTGTCGGTGCGGCTGGCTCCGGTGATCTCGATTTCCTCGCCCGAGACATGGCGAACAGCTTCTGTCAAAGTTCCCTGAACGGTTCTCCGTCCAGTCTGTGCGGCCCAGCCGCTGAAGTCGGTGCCGTCGTACGAGACGACAAGCTTGATTCTCATTTTCGTTATTGGTTATTCGTTATTCGCGATTCAAATCACGAATCACCAATCGCGAATAACGAAGCTAGTCGACCAGTTCGAGAACTGCGGACTGCGCTCCATCGCCGCGTCTGAAGCCCGTCTTGGTGAGTCGGGTGTAGCCGCCGTTGCGATCCTTGAAGCGAGGACCGATGTTGTCGAAAAGATGCTTGACCAGGTCTTCGCCGTTAAGCAGGCTCATCGCGGCGAGGATCTGAGTCTTCTCCAGGTCCGTCTTGCCGGCGATCGCCTTGGGCTTCGGAGACGAACTGCTGTGACCGACGAGCACCTTGCGGGCCTCTCGGCGCGCGGCAAGCGTGTCGGTGCGGCCAAGGGTGATCAGCTTCTCAACCAGTCTCTGAAGCTCCTTCGCTCGACCAAAGGTCGTGCGGGTGTACCCGTGGCGGATGAACTGTCGCTGTAGGTTCGTCAGCAACGCGCGTCGCTGGTCGCTCGGCAGTCCAAGTTTTCTTCTATCTACAAGATGTCTCATGTCAGTATTACGTGATTCGGTATTCGCTATTCGTTATTCGATGCGTCGAGTCGCGAGTCGCGAATCGCCAATCGCGAAAATTCAGAAATCGTCGTCGTCATCGTCGAGCGTGTCGAGCGCGCGGTAGCCGCCCTTCGGTGGCTTGAGCTCCAGGCCATGCTCAACCAGCTTGTCGCGAACCTCAACGAGCGACTTCTTGCCGAAGCCGCGGATGCCGGTGAGGTCGCTCTCTGTCGCAAGCGCCAAAGCGCGCAAAGTCAGAAGACCCGCACGGCGAAGGCAGTTGAACGTTCGCTGGCTGAAGTCGAGCTCCTCGATGCGGAGCTCGGGGATATTCGCCAGTTCCGGCGACATATCGTCTTCGAGGCCGAGATCGGCTTCGAAGCCAGCCTCGCCGAGGTCGAAGAACATGCGGAAATACTTGTCGAGGATGTGAGCCGACTGCGACAGCGCGTCGTTCGGGGTCACCGCTCCGTTGGTCCAGATGTCGAGCACCAAGCGCTCGTAGTCGGTTCGCATTCCGACGCGGGTGGCTTCGACGGTGTAGTTGACCTTCTTGACCGGGGTGTACTGGCTGCCCGTGGGGATCACGCCAATCATGCCTCGGTAGCGCTCTTGCTTCTCAGGAAGCACGTAGCCCGCACCCCAACCGACATACAGTTCCATCGTGAGCGAGACGGCGGGATCGGAAATCGTGGCGATGTAAACCTCGGGGTTGACGATCTCGACGCCCTCGGGGCAGACGATGTCGGCGCCGGTCACGCGGCCAGGACCCTTTACGTCCAGGCGAAGTGCCTTATCTTCCGTCGGGGCGCCCTCTTCGGTATTGATCCGAATTGCGACGTCCTTCAGGTTGAGCAGGAGTTCGGTGGTGTCCTCCTTCACGCCCGGGATCGGCGAGAATTCGTGGAACACCTTATCGATGCGCACGGCGGCGATCGAAGCTCCCTGGATCGAACTGAGCAGGACGCGGCGAAGGGCATTGCCGATCGTCTGCCCATATCCGCGCTCAAGCGGTTCCAGAACAAACTTTCCGTATTCGGTATTCAGGTCGAGGGTGGAAATGTGCGGCATCTTTGGATTTACGATTTACGATTGACGATTGACCATTGGTTCGCCCAACGGTCAATCAAGGGTTACACGCGGCGACGCTTCGGAGGGCGGCAACCATTGTGCGGGACCGGGGTGACGTCGCAGATACTGCCGACTTCGAGACCCGAGGCCTGGAGTGCACGGATGGCCGTTTCGCGTCCCGATCCGGGACCGCGAACGAGAACGTCCACACGGCGGAGGCCGTGATCCTGGGCGAGGCGGCTCGCCTTATCGGCGGCGACCTGCGCGGCGAACGGGGTGCCCTTACGGCTGCCCTTGAAGTTCACATTGCCAGCGCTGGCCCACGAGATCGCGTTCCCTTGCGGGTCGGTGATCGTGATTAGCGTGTTGTTGAACGACGCGTGAATGTGCGCGACGCCAACCGGAATGTTCTTCCGCTCTTTCTGCTTGCCCTTCTGTGCTGCTTTTCTTGCCATTTCTTTCTTTAAGTGTTCGGTGTTGGGTGTTAGGTCCGAGGCGCCGGGCTTCTACCCTAACACCTAACACCCAACACTCTGCTGCTACTTCTTCGCCTTCTTCTTGCCGGCGACCGTCTTCGGCTTGCCCTTGCGAGTTCGCGCGTTGTGGCGGGTGTTCTGACCGCGCGTCGGCAGGCCACGGCGATGACGCACGCCGCGGTAGCAGTTGATCTCGATCAACCGGCGGATGTTGCCCTGAACCTCGCGACGAAGGTCGCCCTCGACTTGGTAGTCGCGGTCGAGAATTTCGCGAAGGTGGGTGACTTCTTGCTCCGAGAGGTCGCGAATCTTAGTTCGCGGGTCCACCCCGGCTTTCTCAAGAAGCTGGATGACGTTGTGCTTGCCAATGCCGTAAATCAACGGCAAGGCATACTGCGCCATCTTATCGCGCGGAAGATCGATACCTGCAATACGTGCCATTTTCTATTAGTTCTTTTTAATTCGTCAGCTCGGCCCTCAGCCTTGGCGCTGCTTATGCTTCTTGTTCTCGCAAATGACGCGAACGACGCCTTCGCGCTTGATGATCTTGCACTTGTCGCAGATCTTTTTTACACTGGCCCTTACTTTCATTGTTCAATTCGCCTCGCTGGCTCGTCCTGTACTTCAAGGCTCCCAAGCGGGCATGCCTATTCGTGCCAGGCTACGGCTGACGCAAGCAGAAATTATACCCACGCTCTCGCCTGATTGTAGGCCCCGAGTCGAAAAACTCGTTGATCACTGCCTCCGCCCCGAGAACTTCCACGCCTCAGGGTGGCCCTCCACGGAATCATCAAACCGCCCAGGCTCTCACCCTGAGGCATGCGACGCTGACCTAGTGCGCCGCCGTCTGCATTGCCCAGCGCAGGACCCCGATCAGCACCAGGCTATAGCTTAGACCGAGGAGGCTCAGGGGTTCCACAATGCTCCGCAGGTCCACTCGGCTGTGGGCAATTGACGCTCCTGACGCTAATCCCCAGACCAACAACAGCAAGGCAGAGCCCCATTTCATTCCTTTCTCGTTCCCGGTGAGGGAAGTGGTCAGAATGCTCGGGTCATTGCGAGAATGATAAGGTTGCTCAGGTCATCGAGCCACAGCAACTGGGTGCCACCAGCCAGCCAGCCAAGGCTGGAGACAAAGCAGAGATTTTGATTTGCCGAGAAGGTCCACTTCATCCGGACGCCTTACCCCCTCGCCCATTACCGCCTTACGCGCTACTTGTATCGATACACGATCCGACCCATGGTCAGATCGTAGGGGCTCAGCTCGACCCGGACGCGGTCGCCCGGCAGGATTCGGATGTAGTTCATCCGCATCTTGCCGCTGACGTGGGCGAGAATCTCCGTCTCTCCCTCATCGAGCTTCACGCGAAAGCGTGCATTGGGCAGGTTTTCGAGCACGGTGCCCTCAACCTCGATCCCCTTTTCTTTGTCGTCCTGTGGTCGATACTGTGGTCTTCTTCTTCCCATTAAGCCTCTTGCCTCTCTATTGTAGACGATCCGCGCTTTTGGTTCAAACTTCCGCGCGCGAACCAGACAAACGAAACGCCTTCCATAACTTCATATGGAGTGCATGGCCCCGGCCGTGCTTTGCATGCCGCGAGCTTGCGAGCATCTATGGCCTAAACTCGGGTGCCACGGTTTGCCGCCAAGCAGACCGACCTACGAAGAACAACACCTGTCGCGGCTAGCCGTGCCGCCTCCCAGTGGTCAGAGAATCGTGATCCGAAGCCGGATTCATGCGCACGGCTAGCCGCGACGGAAGTGCTGTCTTCGCAGCA
Organism: Fimbriimonadales bacterium; assembly: GCA_038216655.1. Classification (GTDB taxonomy): domain Bacteria; phylum Armatimonadota; class Fimbriimonadia; order Fimbriimonadales; family Fimbriimonadaceae; genus JAFDWR01. The sequence continues at coordinate 102,504 of JBBQPZ010000003.1, read as the reverse complement.
AGGTGGACGTGGCGGCAAACCGTGGCACCCACTCAAAAACGCGGGCTCAATCCTCGGTCGTCAGAATCTCGGGCCCCGACTTCGTCACCGCAATCGTGTGCTCAAAATGCGCGCTCAGCTTCCCGTCCTTCGTCACCAGCGTCCACTTGTCCGCCAAAGTCTCGACCTCAAGCGTCCCCTGGTTCACCATCGGCTCGATGCAAATGGTAATTCCCTCGCGGAGCAACTCACCCTTCCCCGCGCGCCCAAAATTCGGCACCGAAGTCGGCTCCTCGTGAAGCTTGCGCCCAATCCCGTGTCCGACCAAATCGCGAACCACCGAATAGCCGTTCTGCTCAACGTACTTCTGAACCGCCTGGGAGATGTCGCCAATTCGATTCCCCACTCGCGCCTTCGAAATCCCCTGAAACAGAGACTCACGAGTGACGTTGAGCAAACGCTGCGCCTCGGCCGAGATCGTCCCCACGCCATAGGTCCACGCCCCGTCCGCGTGCCACTCGTTCTTCACGACCCCGAAATCCAAACCGACGATGTCGCCTTCCTGTAGCGGGATGTCCTGAGGGATTCCGTGGACTACCACCTCGTTCACGCTGATGCACGCCGAAGCCGGGAAACCGCGGTAACCGAGGAAGCTGGGGACACCACCTTCCTCACGAATGAGCCGATCGGCCAAGTCATTCAAAAACAGCGGGGTAATTCCAGGCCGGATCTCACCGGAGACAAGTCGCAGCGTGCGAGCCACGATCCGGCCCGACTCCTTCATCTTCGCGATCTCGGATCGGCTCTTGAGGACGATCACTTGCCGTGGTCTTCCATGATCTGCTCGTAAATCTGCTCCGAAGTCAGACGCCCGTCGACATGCTCTAGCGAACCGCGCTCCTCGTAGTAGTCGATCACCGGCTTGGTGGTCTCGCCAAACACGCGCAGCCGCTCCCGAATCGTGTCGGGCTGATCGTCCGAGCGGATAAACAGCGGGCCATTGCACTTGTCGCACAACCCCTCCCGCTTCGGCGGCTTGTTGCGCGAGTGATAGATCTCGCCGCACTTGGTGCAGCCGATGCGTCCGCTGAGCCGCTGGATCACGACGTCGTCAGGAACTTCGAGCGAGACGACCTTGTCCAGGTGCATCTCCATATCGTCGAGGATCTCCTCCAAGGCCTGCGCCTGGCGTACCGTGCGCGGAAAGCCGTCGAGGATAAAGCCGTGCTTGCGAACGTCGTCCCGAGACAGCCGCTTGGCCATCATCTCGATCGTCACGCCGTTAGGAACCAGCTCCCCGTGCTGGATATACCGCTGGGCCATGCGGCCAAGGTCGGTCTGCGCATCAATCTCCGCCCGGAAGATCATCCCCGAAGAAAGCGGGATCATCCCACAGCGCTGCTCAAGATAGGCCGCCTGAGTGCCTTTGCCGACGCCGGGAGGACCAATAAGAACGAGACGCATGGGGAAAGTGTTTGAGTGTTAAGCGCTAAGGTTTGAGCGGGACTAGTCCTCCTCAACACTTAACACTCAACACTTGGTCTGCTACTGATTATATTGCTTCATCAACAGATTGGCTTCAATCTGTCGCAGCGTCTCAAGTGCGACGCTGACGATGATGAGCAGGGTAGTGCCGCCGACCACCGAGACGTAGCGATATGGGATCCCCGTGAGTCGCGGGGAGATGAACTGGGTTAGCGCCACCGCGGCAAGGAACACCGCGCCGACCAACGTGATCCGCGAGATCACGCCGTCGAGGAAGTCCTTGGTCTGCTTGCCCGGTCGAACACCGGGAATGAACGAGCCGCCACGCTTGAGATTGTTGGCGATGTCATCCACATTGAACTGTACTGCGGTGTAGAAGTACGTGAAGAAGAAGATCAGCGCTGTGTAGCCGGCGTAAGCGACGATCGCATGCCAGTTGTCCGCAGACGGGTCCAGGAAGCTCTGAATCGTGTGGAAGAAATTTCCGATGGAGGTTTTGTCTCCGCCGAAAGCCAGCGACAACTGACCCGGGATGAAGATGAGGGAGGACGCGAAGATGATCGGAATGACGCCGACCATATTGAGCGAGAACGGTAAGTAGCTCGTCTGTCCACCCAGCATCTTCGTGCCGACTTGACGCCGCATATGTTGGATGGGAATTCGCCGTTGTGCGATCGTGAACAGGACCACCACGTAAGTGGTGACTAGAAAGATCGCGACCATGCCAATGACAGAGAACCACGAAACCGTGCGGTCGGAAATTACCGCTTTGCTCAACATCCCAAACTGGTTTGGCAACGATATCAAGATGCCCGCGAAGATCATCAGGGACACGCCGTTGCCGATTCCCTTTTCAGAAATCTGTTCGCCGAGCCACAGCATGAACATGGCACCGGCGGTCCAGAAGATGACCGTCGTCGCCTTCACGATCGGAGGCTGCGCCGCGAGCGTCGATTCTGCATTCGCCATGAGCGCGAACAAGCCTGCGCCCTGGAAGATACATAGGATGAGACAGAGCATCCGAGTGCGCCGGTTTTGAGCCTTACGCGCATACTCGCCACCCTCCTGAAGTTCTTTCTTCCACGTCGGAAACGCGGTCGTCAGAACCTGAATGATGATCGACGCTGTAATGTACGGGCCCAGTCCAAGCGCGAGAATCGAAATTCTGCGGAGACCACCACCACCAAAAGTATTGAGGAGGTCTAGCTGAGGGTTCTTCGAAAGCTTTTCCCAGAGCGACGCGGAGTCGATTCCGGGAATCGGCACGGGGATGTGGGTGCCTAAGGCGAAGACAGCGAACATCAACAGCACGAAAGTGATTCGGGCCCGCAGGTCCGTATCGGCCCATGCGAGACGCATGGTCTCAAGGAGACCGAGCGAAAGACTCTTATCATTTCGCCCCGCCCCACCGCTGAAAACGCCGCTGCCTATGCTACTCATTGATTTATGAAGTGGCAATCACGCTTAAAGCGTAATCACCTCTCCTCCCTTGCTCGTAATCGCGTCCTTCGCCGCCTGACTGAACTTGTGCGCACTGACCTTGAGTTTCTTGGTCAGCGCGCCAAAGGCCAAGATCTTCACTCCGTCCTTATCGTTCGGAATGATGCCGGACGCTTTCAGCGTTTCCGGCGTGATCTCGGACCCCGCCTCGAACAATCGCTCGAGGTCGTCCAGATTGACAATGTCGAATTCCTTATGGTTGATGTTCTTGAAGCCCTTCTTGACGGGCAGTCGGCGCTGAATCGCCGTCTGACCACCCTCAAAGTTGGGGTGGATCTGGCGGCGAGCGGACTGACCCTTCGTGCCTCGGGTGGCGGTTTTACCCATGCCGGAGCCAATGCCCCGACCCACACGACGCTTCTTAAAAGAGCTCCCTTCGCTTGGTTCGAACTCGTGGAGTCCCATTACTTACTCTCCTTCTTCGGCGCTGCCGCCTTCTTAGGAGCCGCTTTCTTGGGCTCCTCGGCCTTCGCCTTGGGCTCGGCCTTCTTCGCCGCAGGTTTGGCCGCTGGCTTGGCTACCGCTTTGACCGCGGCAGGCTTTGGCTTGGGGGCCGCGACCGCGGCGGCCTTCTTAGGACCGCCTGTGACCTTCTTGCCGGTGCCCTTGTTATTTCGCTTCGCCGGGGTGCCTTCCACCTCTTCCACCTGAATCATCGGGTGGACGTGGTGGATCATGCCGCGGATCGTCGGCGTATCTTCGTGCTCAACCACCTGGCTGATCTTACGAAGACCCAGTGCCTGGATCGTAGCCCGGTTTCGGACACTGTGCCCAATCGGAGACTTGATGAGCTTAATGCGCAGCATCCGCTTCCTCCTTTCTGGCCTTCGCAAGCCAAGGCACGAGCTCGTTGCTGTCCAGGCCACGTCGAGCCGCCAGCGTCTCCGGGGAGACGAGCTGCTGGAACGCGCCGATCGTGGCGTAAGCCATATTGATCGCGTTTCGGCTGCCGAGTGACTTAGCAAGCACGTCATGGATGCCACAGGCTTCCAGACAGGCTCGAACCGCACCGCCCGCCTTGACACCGGTCCCTGGAGCCGCCGGACGCAGCATTACCTGCGCCGTGCCCGAGACCGCCGTGATGGCGTGGGGAATGGTCGATCCGATCATCGGAACCTGGAACATTGCCTTACGGGCGGCTTCTTCGGCCTTTCGGATGGCGTCGGGGATACCGCGCGCCTTACCGAGTCCGACACCAACCTGGCCCTTGTTGTCGCCCACGACGACGAGGATCGACCAGCTAGCAGTCTTACCTCCCTTGTGGGTTTTGAACACCTTGTTGGTCCGCACGACGCGTACGTCGAGCTGCGGTCCTTCAGTGTTGCGGCTTTCTCGCTTGCCGCTGAGACGGTTCATCATTCGCATGGCTTAAAACTCCAGCCCTCCGTCACGCGCACCGTCCGCAAGGGCGGCGACACGGCCTCGATACTGGAAACCGCCACGGTCGAAAATGACCGCGCTGACTCCCTTCTCTTTGGCTCGTGACGCGAGGGTCTTCCCCACCGCCTTTGCCCCGTCCACGTTGCCGGTCGCCTTCAGGCCCTTCTCAAGAGAAGAAGCCGACGCGATCGTCGTGCCGGTGGTGTCGTCGATGAGTTGTGCCGAGATGTGCTTCAGACTGCGGAACACCGCAAGTCGAGGCCGCTCGGACGAACCGGCGATCTTCTTACGGATCCGATCATGGCGCACCACTCGGAGCTCGCTTCTGTTTGTTGTTGGCATTTTTCAGAACTCCTTATTTCTTCGCGGCGGCGCGCTTGCCAGCCTTGAGTTTGATCACTTCGCCCTGGTAGCGAATACCCTTACCCTTATAGGGCTCAGGCTTTCGAACCTTGCGAACGTCGGCGGCCATCTGTCCCACGGCTTGCTTGTCAATGCCGGAGACGATCACTTGCTGCGCACGGGACTTCTCGTCGGCCTTCAACTCGAAAGTTACGCCGGCGGGAGCTTCCACCCGCACCGGGTGCGAGTAGCCCATGTTGAGCAGTAGATTGCGGCCTTCGAGGGTGACGCGGTAACCGACACCGACGATCTCAAGAGTCTTCGTATGACCCTTCGTGACGCCGTCGACCATGTTATTGATCAACGTGCGCGCCAGCCCGTGCTGACTTCGCGCCTCTCGCAGGTTGTTTGGCCGCTCCAGTTGGAGCTTGCCATCTTCCTGCGTCAGCGAAAGCAGCCGGGAGATCGGTTGAGTCAGTTCGCCCTTCGGGCCCTTGACGGTGATGACATGAGTGGCCTCATCCAACGTCACGGTGACGCCGGCAGGCACGGTGATGGGGGCTCGTCCAATTCGTGACATGTTTAGTACACCTCACAAAGGACTTCGCCGCCGACCTTGCGCTTGCGCGCTTCTCGGTCGGTCATCAGACCTTGGCTCGTTGAGACGATTCGCGTGGCCAAACCGGAACGCACGGGTCGAAGACCCGACGTCGGTTCGTAAACGCGAAGACCCGGCTTGCTGACGCGGGTGATCTTGCTGAAGATGGGCTTTCGCTTCGCATCGTATCGCAGGGTCACCTTGATCGTCGGGAACTTCGTCTCCGTCGTGACCTCGTGGCTGGTGATATAACCCTCAGCCTCGAGAATCTTCAGGATTTCAATTTTGATTTTGCTGTGCGGAACATCGACGGTTACCAGATGGGCTTGAGCACCATTCCGGATACGCGTCAGAAGGTCCGCGATTGGATCGCTATGCATAGTGGGACCTCCGGTTCCTTACCAGCTGGACTTCGTCACGCCGGGCAACTTACCCTCGTGCGCGAGTTCGCGTAGGCAGATTCGGCAAATGCCGAAGAAACGAAAATAGCCGTGACGGCGGCCGCAGAGCGAGCAGCGGTTATAACCGCGCACCGCAAACTTCGGCTTTAGTTTCTGTTTGATGATGAGGCACTGTTTCGCCATATTTTCTCCCGCCGTTATCAGACCGGTTCGCTCTACCCCCGGCGAAGAGGGTTAGCCGCCTGGCCCGTGGCATGGTTTTATTTCGGACCCAAGGGCCCGAGTCTCGGATGATACCTCATGCTGGATTCAGGTTGGGTGATCGGTGATCGGTGATCGGTGATCGGCGATCGGCGATCGGCTATGAGAGGATGCCTGGATCCTGTCCAATTACTGACTTCTGATCACTGATTTCAGATCACCTGATTTCAGACCCCTGATTTCTCGCTCCCAAAAGAAACGAAAAACGGCCCCCAGCTTTCGCTGAGGGCCGCTTCGCGTTGCGTCAGGCTTGACTAGTTATTGTCGTGGCCGACGGAGCGCGAGATGTTGAACGGTCGGTTGCCGCTCGCTGCCGACCACACGCCGCTGTTGAGAGCGAGTGTGAGGAGGCCGTCGTTCGGGCCGAAGGTGAGCGTGAAGCTATTCACGTTCGATCCGCCCGAGGTGACGTTTCCGCCGGTCAGACCCTGGAGGGTGAACGTGGACGTGTAGTTCACTTCACCGGCCGGGATCGTGTGGCCCGCGCTGTCCTTCAACGTGAACGTTGCGGCCTGCGTGGCACCTGTTGCACCGGAGTAGTTACCGAGGGCGCCAGCAATGACGTTCGCGGTGTTCGTATCCGGGCTCAGGATGATCTTGGTGGGGTCACCGAAGACCTGCGTCGTGACCAGGTTCGAAGGCGTCGGAACGCCACCCGTAACCTGCATCGTGTACACACCGGCCGTGTTACCGGCGACGACTCGATTTCCGTTGCCCGCGCCGCCCATGATGGCCGACGTCGAGGTCGTAGTGAGCGAGTTGTCACCCGTGTTACCGAATGCCGCGCCTCCCGCGGTGTTAACCACCGTGTAAGTAAGCGACAGAGCGGGGTAGTCGGCGAGAGGAGCACTCGCGCCATCGACATCAACCGCAGCGGTCGGCTGGTAGGCGACCGAGGTCAAACCAGATCCCGGCGTCGTAGTGCCGACGTCAACTCGCGAGGGACCCGCGATGGTGACCGAATTAAGCGGTCGAATGACCTTAACCGTCGCCGTACCGTTGGAAGCTCCAACCGTCGCGGTGACCGTATTCACGCCCTTAGGCGTCAGGTTAAGACCGCCACCCGCAACCGCGGAGACCGGAGCGGTCATCGTGGTCGTGAAGTGTCCCGTCGTATCCGTCGCACCACTGGCCGCGGTGAAGACCGTGGCGCCTGCCTGGGTGATCCAGCCGTTGGCAGCAGCCTTGCCCGGATCGGTCAGCGCGACAATCTTGCCGAACATCGGCGCATTGAAGGTGTTCGTAACCAGAACGTCAACGCTAGTCGTCGCCGCGACTCCCGCCGTATTCCAGAGAAGCGAGGACGCTCCAGGAGTGACGGTGATCAGTCCGACGTTGCCGTAGGTAAAGTTCGCGAGGAAGCTGCCCGTAACGTTGGCGCTGTCCAGTTGAACCGTGATCGTCGTATCGCCTTCCGGAGCGGAGTTGCCCGCCGTGTTCGGAGCCAGCGTTCGGCTTGCACCGGTGCCGGTGATCGTCACACCGATGGTCGTGCTCGTGACCGTGAAGGTCGCAGCAGGATTGATAACGCCGTTGGAGTCCAGGGCGATGATCGAAAGAGCGCGGCTTCCACCGTTACCGGCAGGCGCACCCGCAACGAACAGCTCTTTCGGCGAAGCCGGAGCCGATCCGTTGATCGTGTACTGAATCGCAACGGGGGCACCCGGCGTGTAGCTCGGAGCAGCTGGCGAAGGAATCGTCTCAACCGTACCGGTATCTCCGATCGGGCCGAGATCGACGCTATAGCTAGTGAGCGTCTTGGCATTCCCGTTAAGAATAATGTTCGAACCCGTAACGCCCACCGAGGAGCTCGGGGCGGCCTTCGCCGTCACGACGATCGCATTGCTGATCGACATGTCGAAAGGCTCGCTATCCGGCGAGCGGGTCAGCGTGCCATTGGCCACATCGAGCGTAACGAAACCACTCGACGGGGCGAAGTAGCCAGTCGGCGGGTTCGCCGACGAAGTCACGACTACTTCAGGTCCAGCTCCAAGGGCATTTCCCTTGGCATAAACGAAGCCTGCGAGAACCCTGGTGGTCGTGGTGATGACGGGAGCCGAAGATCCCCCTCCACCGCAACCGCCAAGAATCCCGGCCAAGGCCGCGATCCCAAACAATAAGAACGCTTTGCGCATATTTCCTCCTCCGTGATGACCCCCCGGCATTTATAGCCAGGTGCCACTTATACAATACTGGTAAGTCTAGCGGGATTGCATTAGGGTTTGGGTCGAAAACTCTCAAGTTGATTGTCATATTTCTGAAAAAACTTAACCTTCCGGACCTTTCACGCTCCTCGGACACGTATGTTTTCGCCCAACCTCTTCTACAAAAAGTTGTCCCTTTCCCATGAGAACCACGAATGGCATTTGAAGAACTGAAGACCGACGAGAAACTTGAGGTCGCCGTGCCCGCCAAAAAAGGGATGGACGACCTCATGCTTGCCGGCTGCACCGCCTTTGGCATCGCCGCCGTCGCCTCCTACCTCCTCTGCGCGTGGTCTTTCCTGCTCTTTCAAGACACCCATCGAATCGAAAGCTTCGCCCTAAGTGCCCTCATCGGGCCCCTGCCCGCGCTCCTCGCTTCGTTCTGGGTTGGCCGACGCCTTGACCTCGCCGGCGTCTGCGGATGGATCGCCGGAATGATGTCCGCTTCCCTCTTCCTCTTCCTTCGGCTACAGGGCATGTTTCGCGACGCCTACGCCGGAGTGGGACCGATGCCCGAGTACGGCGACTTCGCCGTCTGGCTCGCCCCCCTCATCCTCTTGCTCGCGGTGGGGCTGGCCGCAGGCGGCACTTTCGCCTATCGTTCAAAATCGCAGCGATAGACGGTCAAGTCTGAGCCGGAAGCTCCGACAATTATCCCGGGACCTTTACCGGGAGAAACCTTTGGCTAACGGAAGATTCGTTCAGGAATATCAAAAAGGCGCCGTCAACGGGGCTTCACCACTTCAGCTCGTCATCATGCTCTACGATGGTGCCCTTCGCTTTATGGAAGCCGGCAAGCATGCGATGAAGCTTCGCGACATCGAGCGCCAAAACAAGAGCCTCAAGCAGGCTCAAAAGATCGTCAGAGAATTGACGTCCTGCCTCGACATGCAGAACGGAGGCGAGATCGCCAAGAACCTGTTCGGGCTCTACGTCTACGTTAACAACGAACTGGTCTCCGCGAACGTGGAAGACAAGGTCGAGCCGATCGATCGCAGCATCCGCATCCTAAGCGAACTTCGTGAGAGTTGGGTCGCGATCGAAAAGGGCCAGATTCAGGCAGGTCAAACACTTGCCGCCTAAATGGTCTCCGGACCCGGTCGAGCGGCTCGTCGTAACCACCCTGGAGATCGAATCCGCGGTAGCCCGTGAGGACTGGACCGAAATCGAATCGCTCATGCGGATTCGCCAGACCATCGTCGATGAGATCGTCGCGCAAGGCAACCTCCCCATTCAAAGCCATCACCAGATCGCCGGGATCGAACACCGGCTTATCGAGGACCTCGCCAGACGCCAAGCTTCCCTCGGAACAGACCTTCGCGAGGGTCGCACCCAATCCCGCGCCGCGGCCGCTTACGGCGGAACCAGGAATCGCTCAAGCCGGTCCGACATCAACCTCTAGAAACAAAGAAAAGCCCCTCTCGCCAACGGCGAGAGGGGCTTGGTCGTGTCGAATGTTACGACTTGTAGGTGTAGATCAGTTGGCACAGGTCCAACTGGAACGTGAACGGAACTGGGCCACCGGCGGAACCGCGAGGAGCGCGAACCGGGTTGATGGCGCGGACGAGAACCTTCACGTTGCCCGAAGCGTCGACGTAAGGCGAGAACGCGTTGAAATTACACACGGCTGCCGTCATCGCCGTCTTCAGCGGGGCGGAAGCCTTCAGTTCGTAACGGGCGTTCTGCCAGTTGTAAAGGAAGACCGAAGTGGTCGCTCCCGTAACTCCGTCCTGAGTCATCTTGATACCCAGCGTGTCGAGGGCGAATCCACCCGGATCGGGCGGAATCGTGAAGCTAACTTCCGCCGCGCTAACCTGCCCGAGTCGAGCGAACGACTGTGAGGAGATTGCGTAGAGGTTGTTGTCCAGCGAGGCTAGCGAAGTCTCGTCACCATCAACGTAAGAGCCCGTAAACGGGTTCACCGAGATCGGGTTCAAGGTCGTGCCACCGCCACCGGTCGGATACAGTCCGTTCGGAACGCCAATGCCCGTAGCGAAATCGTAACCGCCGCCCGCCGGGAAGCCGTTGCTGCCACTGGTGATGTCGCGATAGCGGATCGTTTGATAGTTCGCGTAGATGCGATTCAGTTCCGCCGTGCCGCTCGCAAGGAACGAGCCGCGAGAGTTGGCAATGCCTGCGCAGACCGGGCAGGACACGCTCGTGCCGCCCACGACGCCCCAGCTACCATTGATATAGAACGCAACACCGGTACCAGGATCGGCGACCGCGGAGATGTCCGGCGCGCCGCGCTTGGAGCCGACGAAGCCGGCAACCACGCTCTGATAGGCCGGTCGGGGAACGAAGGCGCTCGGGCCTCCGCCGCCATCAGCCCAAGCCGTCTCGTTCGTCACATTGCTGCCGCTCATGAAGAGGGAAGTTCCGCCGACCGCGACAACGAAAGGCGAGAGGGCAGGGAAGCTACGCTCGGAACCGGTGTCACCGGTCGAAGCGAAGTAGGCCACCCCTGCATGCTGGAACGCCGGGTCCCAGAACTGCTGAGACGTCGAGCCCTCACCGCCGCCGAAGCTCATCGAAACCTGCTTAACGCCGGGAAGGTTCGCACCGACCGTGATGCCCTGGAACAGATCGTTAAATCCGTTCGTGGTGGCTTCGACCAAGTAGATCTTGGCGTTTGGTGCCATCGCGTGCGCCCACTCGATGTCGAGCGCCTCTTCTCCGTTCCAACCCGTGTCGACGGTCGGCTGAGAGCCGCTCGCGTAAACGACCTGGAAAACCTGGTTCGAGTTGGCGAGGGGATCGCTTGAAGGCTCAGTCGGAAGACCGAACTGGTTCGCGAAGAAATTGAAGTCGGCAAGCGCGGTCGGATAGTGGAACGCGTCAATGATCGCGATCGCGTTGGATCCCCGACCCATAGGAATCTTGTAGGCCGCATGGATATCGGCCGGGTGGAAACCCGCGATCGCATGGGGCTGGATCGTGCCGTGCGGATTGGTTTCGGGGTCGTACTCGTCGACGCTGTGGTGATTCCACGGGCCTGTCCACTTGACGTAGTCAGTGTGGGCGAAGCGCCCGGCCTTGGCCTTGCTCGACGAAGGGACGAAGATGTTGCTGGACTGCGAGAACGCCATACCCGTCGCCAGGACGGACATGAGCGCCAAACCAACCAGGCGATGCGACAGAGAGCTAGTGCAATTCATAAGATCTATATGCGGACGCGCGAAGGCCCCGCCACCGTTCGCATACTAGCAGAATTCTCGCAAGACTGCCACCTGGTGCCCCCCTTTTCTTGATCAGTCCGTGTCGCCCGGGCATGCGAGTAGGTACAGTATTCGGCATGCTGAACCTCGATCAGCAAGAAGCGCTGTCCAAGTCTCGATCGAGACTCGACGCTATTAGGGGGCATCTTTGACGGCCCTCGTCTTTTGTCGGAAATCAAGCAGCTAGAAGAGCAGTCCGCCGAGCCGGATTTTTGGAACGACGCGTCCACCGCGAATCAGGTCCACCGTAAGCTGTCGCGCCTCAAAGGAATCCTCCAGCCTCTCGACACCCTCGCCAAGAAAGAGCGTGAGATCGCCGAGAACTACGAGATGCTCAAAGAGGAGCCGATCGATGAGCTCGAGCAAGAGGTTGACGCGATGGCCCTCGAATTCCTCAAGGAACTCGACGCCTATGAACTGCGCACCCTTTTGAACGGCGAACACGATGGCCGCAACGCCGTCGTCGATATCAACGCCGGAGCCGGGGGCACCGAGGCGTGCGACTGGGCGGCGATGCTCTACCGGATGTACACCCGCTGGGCAAGCGCCCACGGCTTCAAAGTCGAGATCCTCGGCGAAACCGAGGGCGATGTCACCGGCTACCGAACCGTCTCGATGCTCGTCTCCGGCGAAAACGCCTACGGCTACCTCAAAGCGGAGAATGGAGTCCATCGCCTCGTCCGCATCTCCCCCTTCGACTCCGCAGCCCGGCGGCACACCTCCTTCGTGAAAGTAGAGGTGCTGCCCGAGATCGACGCAAACGAAGTGACGATCGATCCCGACGACCTGAAAGTCGAGACCCTGAGAGCGGGTGGCGCGGGCGGTCAGCACGTTAATAAGACCGAGTCCGCCGTCCGCATCACCCATCTCCCCACCGGGATCGTGGTCAACTGCCAGAACGAGCGAAGCCAGCACGCCAACCGCGCCACCGCGATGGTCGTGCTCCTCGCTCGCGTCGCAGAGGTCGAGCGTAAGCGAGCCGAAGGACAACTCAGGGCACTACGAGGCGACACCGGCCCCGCCGAGTGGGGCCGCCAGATCCGCTCTTACGTGATGCAGCCCTACACCATGGTCAAAGACCACCGTACCGCCTACGAGACCGGCAACGTCACCGGCGTCATGGACGGCGAGATAGACGGATTCATTGAGGCCTACCTAAGACAAGCCCCGGCCGAAGACGCGTTCGTGGAGTAGCTCATTCAACTCTCATCCTTCGAATCTCAAATTCTGCGAACGGGGTGCCACGGCTTGGCCGAGATTGGATGGACTTGAGAACGTACAATTTCTTCCCGGCAAGCTGTGCGTTGGAACTACCACTGGTTCGCAGCGGATACCCGGCTCCTCCCCCGCCTCGGGGGGAGGCTGGGTGGGGGCCAACCGCTGCCCAACCCTGGTGGCGCAGGCTTTACAACCTGCGTTTCCGAAACTCATCTCCGAAGCCAGTTGACTTCCAAGCCTACAGAGAGCAAGTAAGCAGGAACCACGAACTGCGGGACGCTGTGAGCAAGACACAAAACGGAGTGCTTATGACGCTGACCCTAAGGGGGAGTCCATCATCAGCACTAAAAGTCCACAGACCAACCTCTCTGAGCTAAGCTGATTTCATGCAACGTCCGCGGAGAAGACGGCTAATCTATTTCGCCTCGCTTACCGCGCTTCTCTGTCTTGGCGGCTGTTCCAAAGCCAAAAAATCGGAGCCAGCCCAAATAGCCGTCGAAGGGAAATATTCAGAGGAATCAGAGATCACCAAGCAAACCCACAACGTTCGCTCCTTGGAGATTCTTAAAGGCGGAAGGTGGAACTGGTACGACATGATGTCGGGCTTCAGCGGCACCTGGACGCGAAAGGATGACAGCTTAACTTTGAATTTTGAAATCGGGCCCGCTGGCAAACTGGCAGTCCCCGAATCCGTAGTGGCGCACATTGATAAGGATGGACTTCGCATGGATACGCACGGAACTAAGATTTTTCTGCGCCGGCAGTAGCGGTTCAGCGCGTGGGCTGCAAGGGCCCCCCAAAGAATGCGCGAGTCGATGCCCAACACGAAACGCTGAAGTACTCGAACCCCCGCAAAAACCGGCGCACCCCGCCCAAGGACCACTAAACCGCTCCGCCGGGCGCATTCGCCCATCTGACGACGTAAGATAGGGAAGATGCTTGCTCTCCTCGCGGCCGCCGCGATCGCACCCCTCTTTGGCCCAACCCTGAACCCGGGCGTGAGCACCGAGTTTCAGCGGGAAGTCCTTACCGTCACCGACGCCCTACAGAAAGGGGACTTCGAAGGCGCGAGAAAGGCGCTGGCCTTCACTCCGACGGGCGAGCTCACCATCGAGTGGGACGACCACAACGTCCCCGCCGCAGATCGGCCGCAGTTCCTGGCGGCCCGAGATCGTGCGCTCCAGATGTGGGCGAATTTCAATGCGCTGATCCACCCCAAGATCGTCGCCAAGGGCGGCGTGCTGAAATTCAGCTTTGAAAAGGAACTCGCCCTGAACCCGGAGACCGGCATCCGCGCCGGATACGCCGCGCTCTTCGGTGACAACCCTGCCAAACCCAGACTCGAGGTCGTGATCGGCCTCACCCGCGGCGAACCGGCGGTACGGTCCCGTCCGACCGAGGTCTACAACGAGATCGCCCACGGAGTCGGCGTTTACTACGGCCTCGCCGAGTCGCCCTACATCGGCACCTTCATGGGACGGTCCGACCTGCCCACCGAGCGCGAGAACATGATGGGTTACGAGGGGAACGCCGCGAAGGCGAACCTCAAAGCTATCGACGAACTTCGCGGCCGGATCGACAAGAGGCAGCGCGTGACCTCAGCCCGCCCCCATGCGGTCATGGACCCGCTCTCCTTCGATGGCGGAGACATCACCCAAGGCGACCAGTACGCCTTCAACTTTCAGCTCACCAACACGGGGAATGCGCCGCTGACCTACCGGATCGTGCCGGACTGCACCTGCTACACCGTCCTTCCCGGCGAGGTGATTCAGCCCGGAACCAGCTTCGTGATCCATGCCCGCATGGACTCGACCAACTACTCCGGCGAACTTCACCATCGCATCGCGGTGTTCACTAACGACATCGACGTGCCGGTCCGAGTCATGCCGTTCACGATTCGAGTGCAACCGCGCTATCGCCTGATCTTCGATGCCCCCGAAGTGAAAATGGTCGCCAACGGGCCGACGACACTCACCGCGTATCTTTTCTCTGCGGCGGACCGGCCCATCAAAGCGACCGCCGCGAGGGTGATGGGAATCCCGGGCACCGTAACGATCGCCCCATGGAAGGGAGAGTTGGCCGACCCCGCCATGAAAGAAGGAGCCAAGCTCCGCCAAGGAACCAAGCTGACCTTGACGATCAATCCCAGCGGAATCGTGGGGCGCAGCGCGTTGAGCCTTGAGGTCGATACCGACGACAAGGCGTTCGGGCGGGTTCGGACGAGCCAGACGGTTCAACGTGGGATCGCGGCGCTTCCCGGACAGGTGTTCTTCGGCGAAGTATCGTCCCCGTACACCACATCGTTCCTTCTCAGTCAGCCAGGGCGAGCATTCCAGATCCTGTCGATGACCAGCGATAGCCCCTACGTCAAAGCGATCGGCTCGACCCCCCACGGAGTTGGCGAGTATAAGGTCGAGGTCAAGTACCTCGGCGGTGCCCCCGTCGGGTTCTTCAATGCGATCTTGACCGTCAAGACGGATGACCCCAACCAACCCGTGGTGAAGGTTCCCATTCAGGCCGTCATTCGATGAAGCTCGCGGCGCTGGCCATCGGACTCGCCTCGCTCGGGTTCGCGGCATTGCGGCATTCCGACCCCGCCGAGAAGCCCTGGGCAGTGATCCTCGGGGGAGACACCGACGGCTACCTCTCCCCGTGCGGCTGCACAGAGCCCATGTCCGGCGGCGTCCGTCGCCGCGCCACCGCGACCCGCCAACTCGCGTTTGCCGACCGAACCGTCGTACTCGACAACGGCTTCTTCGCGACAGGCACGTCCCGCCAAGACGAATTGAAGGCCGAAACCATGGCGCAGGTGCTGAGAAACATGGATGCAACCGCCATCAATTACGGCCCCGCCGACGCCCGGCTCGGCCCCGGCATGGCGCTCTCTCTGCAGTCCCTGTCAGGAAATCGATTGACCACAGCGAGCGTCGGCGGTTCTTCGCTTCCCCTTCAAGTCGTCAAGGGTCCGTTCCTGATCGGCGCGGCATCCAAGGACGCCGACACCGTTGCCCTGACACTACGCGGCCAGCCAATCGCACTCGATCAGGCGGTAGAAGGGCTGCTCCAAGCGGCGGACGGCGGGGACAAGACACCCATTCTGATCCTGCAAGGAGACCAGAACGAGGCCCGACGTCTCGCCCGGAAGTTTCCCAAGCTCGCCCTCATCCAATACCGCTCAACCAGCGACGCCCCCGACAAGATGGAGCGCATCGGAACAACCGTCCTCGCCACCGTGGGCGAGCACGGGAAGAGCATCGTGCGGCTGACTTGGTCGGGGAGGGCGTTCACCGGCTACACCGCACTTCGCCTTACTCCCGCGTTCCCTGACGATCCCACGGTTTCACGGGTGTTCGATACGTACCTTCAGCGTGTCGCTTTGGAGGGCCTACTCGATAAGTTGCCGCGTCGCGATGGCCCCGCCTATGCCGGTGCCGCGTCTTGCGTCGCTTGCCATGCCCAAGCGGGCAAGGTCTGGAAGCTCAGCGCCCATGCCCACGCGTTGTCGACCCTCGAAAAGGGACGGCAATCCCGCGATCCGGATTGCGTTGGGTGCCATGTGACAGGTCTGTCCAGCCTGAACGGATTCCGTTCACGAGCCCTGAACCCTCAGCTCGCCTTCGTGAGCTGCGAAAGCTGCCACGGCCCGGCTAAAGCCCATGCGCGGTCCCCCAAATTCCGACTTCCGAAAGTCACCGAGAGCACGTGCGTTACCTGCCATACCACGCTCAACAGCCCAACATTCAACTTTGCAAAATACTGGGCAAAAATCCGCCATTAACCACCGCTTTCTTAACATCACGGTGGATAAGGTGTGGACAGATTTGGAATATCGCTAAATGCAAAATGAATCCAAAATCTGCGTTTTGAAGCAAGAAACGTAGAGAATCGGACCTCGTTGAACCTGACACTTCGGCTTAACTGGCTCTTGACGGCGCTCCCTTGGTTCCGAAAGAATGGTGTTGTCCTCGGTGAAGACTTAACACCCCATGGTCTCCATCCCACTTACGCAGTCGAATCGAACATCAGACGGAGCGCGAAATTCCGCGCTTTTATCGCGGGTTTTGTTTGATCGCGGAGATCATCGATTCGGCACATTGGCCCCGGTGCCAAGTAACGTGCAGGCGATCGAGGCGGCCCTCCTCTTTAGCTGTGGCCTTCAGACGTTTGTTACCATCCTCGGTCCCAGCGGCTGGGGAAAGAGCCACCTTCTCCAGTCCGCCGCCTATGGGCTCGCCCAGACCCATCGCGACCCCGTTCCGATCCTTTCCGCCACGGATTGGCTGAGTTATCCCCATCTGGTCGATCCGGCGAAGCCATTGCTTCTGGACGACGTCCAAGATGCATTGCTGAAGACCCGCACCAAAGTCCAACTTCGCCTTGCCTTGGAACGCCGCGTCCGCGCGGGCCGTCCGACGCTGCTGAGCTTCACGGTCCCGCGCTCGACGCGGCAGCTTCGACATCACCTGCCCTCTCTGCACCTTTGGACGATCGCCTCAATGACCGAGCCGGCCGTCGCCGAGCGCCTGGTGATCGTCAATCGGATGGCGGAGGCCGAGGGGCTCACGATCTCGACCGGCCTCGCGAAGCTTCTCGCCCTTCGCATGAAGGGGAACGGTCGGACGCTCATCGGCGCGATGAAGCGCCTTCGGTTGCACGGGGCCTTGTGGATCGACGGGTTCGCGATCATCCGAGCCTGCGGAATCCTCAATCCGTTCTTTGCCGATAACAGCGCCTGGGACCTCAAGGATCGGATGGCCGAAGCCGGCACCTTGACCCGACCGCTCTATCCCGCCTTGCCGTGGATTCAACTGATGACCTACGCGATGCTAAGGGAGGCTTGCCTCCCCGAGTCCGAGGTCGCCCACTTTTTTGACGTAAACCCCGCCGTCGCGTACCAGCGCGCAGCGTCTTTCCAAGCCAGATTTGAGAAAGACGAGGCGGTCGAACTAGGCTATCGCCAGTATATCGACCAGGTCGTAGATCTACTAGTTCGCGACTAATCCAGTATTTTTCCTACCTGATGGAGGCACAGAACTTGTTATCGTTGGAGGTTGTCCAGACACCGATTCCTGGTGCCCCCTACATGCAAACAGTTGAAAGCTTGAAGCTTCTGCCCGTCTGGGTAGATCCAGAGCATCTTGTGGCTTCCGCAAGAATCCTGCTCCAAGGACACGCCATGCGCGTCCTTGGAGTGGTGGATAGTGGCGAGCTCATCGGCACGGTCTCGATCGAGCGTGTCCTCTCCGAATCCGACTTCGTTCCGGTCGGGTCGATCACGGATTCAATACGCCTGACCGTACAAGCTACCGACGCGACCCGAGAGGTCGCACAGAGATTCGTCGAGAGCGATCTAGATTATGCGCCCGTCGTCAAGGACGGGCGTTTTCTTGGAATTGTCACCGCCAACATGCTTCTTCGCGAGCTTGGCCGATCTTGGGATCCGCTTACGGGCCTGTCCTGGAGCGATCGACTACGTGAGTGGGGGATTGAGAACCTCAAGCGCGGCAACGAAGTAACGATCCTGTTTTTCGATATCAACCAGTTCGGTACTTACAACAAGCGGTTCGGCCACATCGTCGGTGACAAGATCCTTCGCCAGATGGCGGCCTTCCTTCGAGACCGAGTGAACTCGGATACCGACGTGCTCGTTCGGTATGGCGGTGACGAGTTCGCGATCGGAACGCTTCGCTCCCGAGCAGAAGCCGAGGAACTGGCCCAGGAGACCGCGCGGGCTGGTCATGAGATCACCGTGCCGGATGCTGGCGAAGGCGTCACTTTCAGCGTCGGAGTCTTCGGCGGCAAGCGGACGAAGGAACGCGAGAGCGTGCACTTCGCCGCGACCTTGGACAACTTGATCAACCTGGCGAGCAAGGACTGTCTGTCACGCAAGCCCGATCTCACGATCAGGCCCGAACTGACGATTCCTTCGACCGCGTCGATCGAGATCGTGCCCGAGGTCCCCGAGGTTCGCGTCGTCAACGTTTTCGCCGACGAGAGTTCGCCGACCGCCTTGACTCAGGTGATCTTGAGGCATGGCGATCAGGTGATCAGCGGCGTGAGCGCGCGGATGGGGCGACCGACAATTCAGTCAGTTGCGACCGCAACTGGCAAGGCGCTTGAGCGGGCATTCCCCGGCGCAACTTTCAAAGTTGGCGACATCAACCTGAGCGAATCGACGGATGGCAGTCGGCTCGTGAGTGTGGCCGGACAGTTCTCCCAAGGCGAACGAATCGCGTTGACCGGTGGCGTGGGCTCCGTTGAAGGCGACCTCTACGCCAGCGTCGCGGAAGCAACCGTTCAGGCCTTCCTCAGCGCGGGCCCGGCTTACTAATCCGCGGTGAGTAACCGCTCCTTCGAGACGTACTATCATGTATGCCCGAAGAATCCTCATCGTCTTTGACCGACCTTCTCGATAAGATCGTCGAGGTCGCGCCTAAGGACGATCCCCGCCTCCAGAATCACCTCGCCGCGCTACGTCGCGCCCTGCAGGGTGAGGCCAAGGAGCGCGAAGAGGCTCAGCGCCTGCTTGCCGAATACGAAGAGGCTTACAACAAGCTCACCGCGCCCGCGAATCGGCTCGGCGTGTTCATCCAGTGGCTGGAATCCGAGGACAACAAGGAGCGGCTGGCGCTGATTTCCGTGGGTGACCAGGAGTTCGTGGCGCAGGTCGATCCCAAGGCGAATTCCGAGGCTCTGGCCACCGGTACGCGGGTGAAGGTCAATGATGCCTATGCGGTGGTCGGCAACATGCCTCCCTCGTCGGGCGGCGCGATCGTCAAGGTCGGCGAGGCGCTAGAGGACGGACGGCTGCGGATCGGTGGCGACATGCCCGGCCAGGACGGCCGGCTCGTGCTGCGTGGCTCGGGCATTTCCGAGAATAAGATCAACTCCGGCGACGAGGTCCGGATGGACCCGTCGGGAAAGATCGCGCTGGAGCACTACGAGAAGCAGGAGAGCCGGGACTACTTCCTTGAGAACATCCCCGAGATTCCCTGGAGCCAAGTCGGCGGCCAGGAGGAGGCGATCCGGCTCGTGCGCGAGACGATCGAACTCCCGCTCCTCCATCCCGAGATCTTCGAGCGGTTCGAGAAGAAGCCGATCAAGGGCATCCTACTCTATGGCCCGCCGGGCTGTGGCAAGACGTTGCTCGGCAAGGCGACCGCGTACAACCTGACCCAGGAGTATTCGAAGCGGACGGGCAAGGAAGTGAAGGAATACTTCATGGCGATCTCCGGGCCGAAGATCCTGAACATGTGGCTCGGCGAGACCGAGCGCATGGTGCGCGAGATCTTCCGTACTGCGCGAGAGAAGGCGAAGGAAGGCCGGCTGGTGTTCATCTTCATGGACGAGGCTGAATCCGTTTTACGTACGCGCTCATCCGGTCGGTACCTGAACATCTCGAACACCGTCGTGCCCCAGTTCTGTGCCGAGCTCGACGGTCTGCAGTCGCTCGACAACGTCATCTTGATGCTGACCTCGAACCGACCGGACTACATCGACCCGGCGGTCTTGCGCCCGGAGCGGATCGATCGCAAGGTCAAGATCTCGCGGCCGGACAAGAACGCGACGCGCGATATCCTGGGCATCTATCTGCACGAGCGGATCCCGCTCGATCCCGAGGTCATGGCCCGCTGGGACGGCGAAGTCGACTGCGCTCGCAAGGAGCTGATCGACGCGCTGACCGAGCACATTTGGCGGGCGAGCCGGGAGAACGAGTTCTTGAAGGTCTTCCTGAGAAACGGCCAGAGCGAGACTCTTTACTTCAAGGATATGGTCTCCGGTGCGCTTTTGAAGTCGGTCGTGGATCGGGCGAAGGATCATGCGATCAAGCGCGCGATCGCCGACCCTCAGGGCCTAGCCGGAGTCTCGCTGGACGACCTGGTCGCCTCGGCGAACCAAGAATACAAAGAGAACGAAATCTTCCCGAAGAGCGACACGATGGAGGACTGGCTCCAACTCCTCGACTTCCCGCCTGAGAACGTAGCCAGCGTCAAGCCCATCGGCCGGAATCGAGGCGAAGAGATCAGTAGGAATTCAGTAATCTGAGCTCGCGTCCGTGGATCGTCTGAAGTTGAGTGGCTGCCCGCCCCCCTTGAGGGCGTCCTCCGCACGCAAGGGAATGCAGCCGTTGAACCTAAACTCACGAACTCACTTTGCACTGCACGGGGCATAAGGGACTATAGTCCTTACTCGATAACCAGAGTGAGGAGATGCTCCCGATAACTTGCTCGCCTAATCGAGATTTGTCAACTAGGTTGGGAGTCATTCACCGCTCACTAGCCGCAATTCCTGTCCAAATCGAGAATGAAGGTCTTGAGCCACGCTGCCGCGTTACCGGGCAACCTTCGTCAACCCAAAATGCAGGTTGCGAATCGAGGCCGATCGGCCCGGCACGTTGTCCGATGCCTTCGGCGGCGGCTTGACGAACTCGCCGTGCATCCCTTCGATGCGCAAGTCACCCGTCGGCGTGAGTTCGAGGAAGGCGTACAGCGGCTTGGAGTAGGGCTGCATGCCGTTGTACCAAAAGTAGCTGGCCGAGTTGACGCAGTAGCAGGGCATCTGCTGGTAGGTCTGAAGCCAGTCGACGTGCATGTGCCCGCAGAGGCAGGCGGCGACCGCACCGGCGGGGTTGGCCTCGGCGGCGCGGGTGATCACGTTTAGGACCTCGACCTGCTCAGCGGGGAGCGCGGTGCCGGGGACGGCAAAGCCGAGCGGCTGGTGCGAGATGAGGATGACCGGCTCGCGGGAGGATCTGAGTTCCTTGTCCAGCCAATCAAGCTGCTCGGGATCGGCCCAGTTGCAGTCGGCGCCGTCGGTGAAGTAGTTCCCGTTCGCGTACGGGACGAGCTTGCCGTCCTTCTTGAAATGGTTCAGGTCGAGCACGACGAATCGATAGCCGCCGACGACGAAGGAGTAGTAGCGGCGCTCCATGCCGAGAAAGCGGACGGCTCCGTCCTTGTCAACCTTGTCCATGTCATGGTTCCCCAGAACGTGGAACCGGGGCATGTCAAGCTGGTTGAAGAGGTCGAGGACCTCCTTCGACTCCGGCTGTGAGTAGCAGAAATCCCCCATCTGGATCACAAAGTCGAAGTGCTTGCGCTTATGGACAGCCTCGACAAATGCCTGAAGTCGCATCTTGGCATCCGGCGCAAGGCCGTGATGGAGGTCGGTGATGACCGCGATGCGGAGCGACTTGGGCCGCGGCTCGTTCAGCCGCAGGGCGATGCTCCGCGTGGGGAGCAAAGTGGCCGCCACGCCAAAAAGGCCAGCCTGAAGCAACTCGCGCCGGGTCATGGGTTATTATCCGCCTCCACTCGCTATTGGTGATTCGTTATTCGCGATTCGGACCGGAGCAGATAGGGGCCGAACCTCTCCGTATCCGAATCGCCAATAACGAGTGCCGGGACCCGAACCGCTATAAAGGCTGTGTGAGGAACTGATTCATCGGCTGGGCGGCTTCAATGAAGGCCATGACGAAGTCGGCGAGATCGTCTCGCATGATCTCTTCCGCCGGATGCTCGCTCCAGTAGAAGAACTGCTTGTTGTAGAGGAGCGGCTGGGCTTTGGCGGCTTCTTTGAGTTCGGGAGATAGGATCTTGTTCTTCATCCCCGCCATCTCGCCGAAGCTTTTCCGCCAGGCTTCGTCGTCGAGTAGGCGTTGAAACTCATCGAGGTTGGATGCGATGTGCTCGCGGACGAGCTTGAGTTGGGCGGGTTCGAGGAAGTAGAGCCCGCTCGCCACCGCAATGCATCGGGCGTCGAAGTGGAAGTAGAGCCCCGGCGCGCCGGGGTTGTGCTTCTCACCGCGGGTGATCACCATCCCGGCGTTCGTCTTGTAGGGAGTCTTGTTCTTGCTGAACCGGGTGTCCCGGTGGAGGCGGAACACTGCGTTGCGCGGGAGCATGGAGATTTCGGGATCTATCCGCTTCATCCGCTCGATCAGCACCTCCGCCAGCGCCAGCATCGGCCGTTTGACCTCCGCCTCGTACCGCTTCTTGTTCTTTTCGAACCACTCACGGTCGTTGTTGAACTCCAACTCGGCAAAGAACGCAATCGCATCGTCGGTAAACCACGCCATGCGTGCGGTTATAGCACAGACCGTGCCGCGCTAATCCAAGGCAAGTCGATTCTGGCTCCGTCTAATAATATCATTAACTATCTGTGCTCTAACGAGCCTACTGCTACGGTCATTAGTTGCTTGTACTGCCGCCTTATAATACACAGCCGCTTCCGGATAATAGTGACGCAGTGATTCGTCCGCAACCTGCGCGTAAAATGCGGACAAGTTCGGCCCAACCGATCGAGCGTGCAGCTCCCGGCTCTCTCGGATCATCAGTCCATGAAGTTCGACAATGAGCGTAAAGAGATCTGCCTTATTCCACACTCGGCTACGGTCGTCAAACGAACAATCATCAATGAATCGAAACACCTGCTCAAGCTCATGGAGGACCATCTGGCCAGGTGGGAAACTATCGTTATAAACTTCCAAGAATTCTTCGAGTGCTGAGTCGCGGTTAAAGTAGCCCGAGAGTAAAGTTGCCGTCAACGTCAGAACGAGTCTAATGTCGTGCATTCTTCGAATATCCGAAGCATTGAATACTCGATGCTGATCAAAGAATCGATGTTGTGCCAGATGGTCTCCGAACTCCTTATAGGCTCCATCGTAGCGGGCGTTCTGAATCTCCATTGCATTTAGCGAATACTTTGTCGAGTTTATCCTTTGGAACACTTCCCGCAGTTCTTCAATACCAACCCGCCCCAGATCACGGACGACTACTTCATACTCCAAGAATGCCTCCTTTTCGTTGCGTTCCATGTCAGAGTACTTGGGAACACTAACGTTGTACGGTAAATCTAAGCTTCCGCGAAAATACTGTAGAAGTGTGGTCATGCGTTGCTGGCCGTCAACCAGCATTTCGGAGCCTTCGGCAGTATCTGGATCAACTTCACCCGCAGCAATATATATCTCCGGAAATGGGTATCCGCGCAGAACTGTGTCCAGGAAGGCAATCTTATGCTTCTCAGACCAGACAAGTCGCCTTTGAAATGTCGGATTAGGCACGAGACTCTTATCTGTGAGAGCCGTTAGGAGGACGCGTATCTTGCGGTTAGTGGCGGTTGTCTTCATTTTAGGTTGGCCTGCACTGGGAGACAGCTCGGCATTGATATTCTCAAGAAATTCAAATGATTTATAGAGTCCCATCCGAATCTTGTATGGCCCAAAGCGCTTCGAAGCTTGCAATTTGTTAAAGAATGCCCACCATTCCTCTCTGTAAGGGAATTCGCCGCCAGGCGGGAGCTTGTCGGGTCTGATCCAACCATGCAGCAGATGTTCCGAAAATTGGGATCGGGTAGGAAAGTAGCCTCCACTTTCAGCGTACTCTGCGACCTTGAACCATACCTCGTCGAATAGTGCCCCAGATACTAAGGCAAGGTCAAGGTCTGACGTATCGCCAAAATGCCGAAATGAATGCTGGGGTTTGATTGTGAAACCCAGCTTCGCGGAGCCGACAAGAAATATCTCGCTTGGGTTTACGCGAAACTGGGTTGCCGTTTCTTGCTTGAGATCAAATAGGGTTCCATCGTCAATGGCGTAGGCACTTCCTGCGAGGACGTGTCGCTGAACCATCTGTCCATCACTCCGTCGATCCAAGTCCTCCTTGAATGCCGATATTAGAGCTTCAATTCTGGTTTCAGGACCATCCTCAGGAGTAGTCATTGGTGACCTTTATCGAGATGGCCATCATTATGTCTTCTTTTTCTTCAGATTGACTTCCTTCTCCACACCTTTGAGTCGGGCATGTGCCCGATTCAATCTCAGATCGTTCCGAGTGACCTTCTTGTTCAGCTTCGTTTAAGCCGACCAATTGTGTCGCAAAGGTGCCGACGGCAAATGATTCGAATCCGTCAGACGCTTCACGTCCTCTGACCACATTTGCCCCTTCGGGGGCTTCCCTCTCGACCCCGCTGAGCACCAGAAAGGTGTCGCAACCGGCGGCTTGGCCGGAGAGGATGTCGGTGTCGAAGCGGTCGCCTACGGCGAGGGCGTCCTCCGGACGGACTCCCGCCTCAGGGTTGGGCTAGTTCAGTAGTCCTCGAACATCCTCGGCCCAGGCTTGCCCTTCTGGGGCCTCCTTCTCGACTCCCGTGAGCACCAGGAAGGTGTCGCAGCCAGCGGCTTGGCCGGAGAGGATGTCGGTGTCGAAGCGGTCGCCTACGGCGAGGGCGTCCTCGGGCCGGACCCCGGATTCGCGGAGGATTAGCTCGACGAGATACGGATGCGGCTTGCCGAGGACTTCGGCCTGACTGCCGACGCAGGCCTCGACGGCGGCGACGATGGAGCCGGCGCCCGGCATGAGGGCACCTCCTTCCATCGGGAAGGTCTTGTCTGCATTGGTCGCGAAGAACCGCGCCCCCTTCAGCCCCGCCTGCATCGCGGCATTGAGGAGGGGGTAGGTGAGGCGTCGGCAGATGCCGACGAGGAGGGCGTCAGCCGCTTCCTTTCCTAGATTCAGGGTTTCTTCTGACGAGCGCGGGGCATGCGCCCCCTCCCTGCCCTCCCCCGGGGGCGGAGGAGGAGTCAGAAGCTCGGCTCCCGAGTTATCGAGCGAGAGGTCGGGCTGGATCACGCCTTCCCCATCCGCATTCACCACCACCAACCCCGCCTCGCATAGCGTGTTCACGAGCCCCGGCTCCCCCAACACGTGGACCGTGCGCATCCCCAACTCGATCAGCCTTGACGCCGAGCCGGTGGCGGAGGAGTAGACCTCGTGAAGCTCCGCCTCAAACCCGAGCTGGCGCAATTTATGGACGTAGTCCTTGCGCTCGGTGGACGAGTTGTTGGTCAGATACCGAATCTGAGCGCCTTCGGCACGAAGCTGGGCGACCGTCTCGACCGCGCCGGGGATGGCTTCCCAGCCGCGCCAGAGGGTACCGTCGAGGTCGAAGATGTAGAGCGGATACCGGCGCACAGATTCAGTATGAAGTCTGAGCCCCGTCCTCGGGTTCGCGGCCCGCGATTGTTCTGGCTCTGATCCGTCATCCAGAGGGTAGCGCCGAGCCTTAGCGAGGCAGCGAAGGCGAAGGATCGCTTAGAGGCTCTGATCCGTCATCCAGAGAGCGGAGAAACCGAGCGCTAGCGAAGGTTGCGTAGTCGAAGGATCATCAGTATCTGCCTCCGACTTATTGATCGGGGTTGCTTGGCCGAACGTCGGAAGCGACTCCACATGATCCTTCGACTGCGCTGCCTTCGCTGGGGCTCGGCGCTACGCTCTGGATGACGGTGGCCGCGGGTGGAGTGGAGGTGGTGCCGCATTGGGCCGGATGCGGGACTAATGATCCTTCGACTGCGCTGCCTTCGCTGGGGCTCGGCGCTACGCTCTGGATGACGGTGGCCGCGCGTGGAGTGGAGGTGGTGCCGCATTGGGAAGGATGCGGGACTAATGATCCTTCGACTTCGCTGCCTCGCTGGGGCTCGGCGCTACGTTCTGGATGACGGATTTGCAGGTTGACAAAAGACCGTCCCGAGCAATCTACAAGGGAGCGGGATCATCCAATCAAAACGCCGCCGCTCCCAAAACATTGCCGGATTGCCAACGTGGGTAAGCCCTATGTGAGTGAGAACGCGAGTGATTTGCCTACCGATCGCGCGACATGACAAACCCGGCAACGCTGTTTAGCAAAGCTCGGGAAGGCGTCTCCGGCAGCATCCCGAGCGCGGAGAGCGCCGAATCCACGTGTTTTTGCGCCGCATTTTCGGCCTGGGCAAACGCCCCGCGGTCTTCCATCCAGCGCGAGATCATCGCGACTTCGTCGTCGGTGACGCCGTTGCCGAACTTGCGGCTGACGAAGTCGCGCTCCTCGTCGGTCAAATGAGGTCTCAGCAGGATCAGCGGCAGGGTGGCCTGAGCCTCGCGGAAGTCGCCGGCGGTCGTCTTGCCGGTCTTGGTGCGATCGCCGCGGTAGTCGAGGAGGTCGTCCACGATCTGGAACGCCATCCCGACGTGATAGCCGTAATCCGACAGTCCTTCGCGAACCGAAGCGGGGGCTCCGGCGAGCATGCCGCCGACGATGCAGCAACACTGGATGAACGAGGCGGTCTTCATCCGGAGAATCTCAAGATGGTCGGCCTCGGAGAGATCGAACACGTTGCGGGACTCAAGCTCGCGCACTTCCCCTTCGGCCATCTCGACCACCATCTCGCTGACCGTGCGGATCACGTCAAGGTCGCCGTCCTGGGCAAGGATGACCATTGCCTTGGCGAGGAGCACGTCGCCGGCGAGGATGGAGCCGGTGTTGCCGTAAACCGCGCTGGCGGTGGGCTGGCCGCGGCGGGTGGGCGAGTGGTCGATCACGTCATCGTGGATCAGCGTCGCCATGTGAATCATCTCCATGGCCGCGCCAATCTTGCGGGTTCGATTGGGGTCAAAAGCGATGCCCGTAGCCTTGGCGGCGAGGGTCACAAATGCCGGCCGCAGACGCTTGCCGCCCGCTCCAAGGGTGTGGTTGCCGACTCGGTCGACGAGGTTCACCGCGGAGACGGCCTGGCGGCGGAGTTCGGCTTCGACCTGAGCGACTTCCTCGGCGACCTCGGTCAGAAGCTCCTGGGAGACGCCGCGGTCGGTAAGGCTGAAAAATGCGGAGGCGGTCAAGGTTTTCGTCCCCAATGCATGCAGATGTTGCCGAACATGAAATCGCGGTGGCCAACGTCGGTAAAGCCGGCCTGGCGCATCGACGCGACAAGCTCGGCGCGGGTCTTGAAGCGCTCGGTGCTCTTGGGCAGGTAGGTGTATGCCTCGGTCTTGCCGAAGAGGCGGCCGAGGAATGGCACGACGCGCTGGAACATCCAGGTGCTCATCCCGCGCATCAGGCGGCCTTTGGGCTGGGCCATGTCGAGGGAGACGTAGCGGCCGCCGGGTTTGAGGACGCGGAAAAGCTCGCGGTGGGCGCCGTCGATGTCGGGGACATTGCGGATCCCCCATCCGACGCTGGCACCGTCGAATTGGCCGCTCATGATCGGGAGGGCGCAGGCATCGCCGAGGCTTAGGGTGGGCTCGATGAGCTTCTGCTGGGCGACTTGGAGCATGGGGAGGCAAAAGTCGACGCCAACGACTCGTCCGGTTTCGCCAACCGTGTCGCGGAGGGGGAGCATGAAGTCGCCGGTGCCGCAGCAGACGTCAAGAGCGCTCTGGCCGGTCTGGAGTTCGAGCTTGCGGACGGCGAGCTTGCGCCAGCGGTAGTGCATCCGCAGGCACATCAGGGAATTCAGGAGATCGTAGGTCGGCGCGATCTCGGCGAACATGCGTTGGACAGCGGCACGCTTTTGCGTTCCTTCCGCCTGCCAAATCGCCTCAGTTTTCGCTTGCATCATTCCCTGTCGGTCATGGTTTTATACCTTTCCTACGCTGGTTTTGGAGCGAACTTTCAAAAAACATTGAAAGTTCGCGCGTTTATGCCTGCGGCGAGTGGCTCACAGCGTCCCTCCGTTCGCGAATTTGCGATTGACTTCACTCAAGAACTCTCTACCTTTGATGCGCATTTCGGACGACATCATTCGCCACCGCATCTACAAGGTGGCTCTTCTATCAGAGTTTCTTTGAACCATGAATCGCGGGGAGTTGATTCGGCATCTTCAGGTCAACGGATGCTCGCTTGCTCGCGAAGGGAAGAAGCACTCGCTCTACCGCAACGACAGCCATCCAGAGCACATTTCTGCCGTCCCGCGGCATTCGCCGCTGAAGATGAATACCGCGCTGAAGATCTGCAGGGAGTTGAATATCCCGAAACCCGGTTCACGCTGAGATCGGGAGAGTCTCGACAGTTGAATTAGGGGACTTGGACTTCATCGCCTCGTCACGGCGAAAGGCGAGGATCTCGCGCATGGCGTCAAGTACCATCTCTCTAGCCTCCTCGATCGTCTCGCCTTCGGAGACTGCGCCAGGGACCTCAGGAATGTAGGCCGTAAAGCCGCCCTCCTGCGCAGGTTCATAGATGATTGTGATCTCGTCGGCCATCTGCTTTATCTTACGGCGACTTATGTGCCTTGATTTTACGACGAACGCAGCGTCGCCACCGTGTTCTCCAACGACTCCTGATCTTGCACGCGGAAGCACTTCGGCTCGCGGTCAATCCGTTTGATCAGGCCAGAAAGAACGTCACCGCCGCCGCACTCGACGAAGACTTTCACGCCCTCGTTGATCATGTTTTGCACCGACTCGGTCCAGCGGACCGGGCTCTTGAGTTGGCGGACGAGGAGATCGGGCCACTTGCCGTCCTGGACGACAGGCTGGGCGGTGACGTTGGAATAGACGCGACCGCCCGACTTGAATTCGGCGGCGGCGAGGGCGGGGGCGAGTTGCTCGGCGGAGCTCTCCATCAGCGGGGAGTGGAACGCGCCGCTGACGTTGAGGGGCATCACTCGCTTGGCACCCTTCTCGGTGGCGGTGGCGGTGGCGGCTTGAACGGCCTCAACCTCGCCAGAGATCACGAGCTGCCCCGGGCAGTTGTCGTTGGCGATGACCACAATTCCGAGGGTTTCGGCGCAGATCGCTTCAAGGGCGTCTCGCTCGAGGCCGAGGACGGCGGCCATGGTTCCTGGTCTCTCTAATCCGGCGGCGGCCATGAGTTCGCCGCGCCGCTGGACGAGCTTGGCTCCGTCTTCGACGCTCAGAATGCCGGCTGCGGTAAGGGCGGCGTACTCGCCGACGCTGTGTCCGGCGAAGCCGTCGACGGGCACGATCTCGCGGAAGTGCGCGTCGAGGACCTTGTAGGCGGCCACGCCGCAGGTGTAGAGGGCGATCTGGGCGTTCTGGGTCTGGCGCA
Source organism: Fimbriimonadales bacterium (assembly GCA_038216655.1). Taxonomy (GTDB): domain Bacteria; phylum Armatimonadota; class Fimbriimonadia; order Fimbriimonadales; family Fimbriimonadaceae; genus JAFDWR01. The sequence continues at coordinate 73,097 of JBBQPZ010000003.1, read as the reverse complement.
GGGTCTCTTCGTCGCTCTCGAAGCAGAGCTTGGCGACGTCGATTCCGGTCGCTGACTGGACGGTTTCGAACACGGCGCGAGCCTCGGGGCGGGTGCTGTAAAGCTCCTTCCCCATGCCCGGCTTTTGGGATCCTTGTCCCGGAAATACGGCGGCGATCATTGCGTGGAGGGTACCTGCCGACTAGGCCGCATCGTCGGGGGCGGGCATGGCGGCGAGCATCTCGCGGGAGTCGAGGGGGTCGGTGACTTGCTCGTCGACGCGGACATGGCCGTCTTTGAAGCGGATGATTCGCTTGCAGTGACGGGCGATTTCTTCTTCGTGGGTGACGATCACGACGGTTCGACCGTTGCGGTTGAGGTCCTGGAACAGAGCCATGATCTCCTCGCTGGTGCGCGAGTCGAGGTTGCCGGTGGGTTCGTCGCCGAGGATCAGGACGGGATTATTGACGATCGCTCGGGCGACCGCGACGCGTTGCTGCTGACCGCCGGAGAGCTCGTTCGGCTTGTGGTGCATTCGCTGCGAAAGACCGACGTCTTCAAGCGCCTTGATCGCGCGCTCCGTTCGGTTTCGGACTCCCGCGTACATCAAAGGCAACTCAACGTTTTTCAGCGCCGAGGTTCGGGGCAGCAGGTTGAAGTTCTGGAAGACGAAGCCGATGTACTTGTTGCGGACCTCGGCGAGTTCATTGTCGTTCATGTCGCCGACGTGGGTTCCGTTCAGGATGAACTCGCCCTTGGTCGGGCGATCGAGACAGCCGATCACGTTCATAAACGTAGACTTCCCTGCCCCCGAGGGGCCCATCAGGGCGACGAATTCGCCTGGCTCGATCGTGATGTTGACGTCGCGCAGGGCATGCACGATGGTATCGCCCATCGTGTAGTCCTTCCGCAACTCTCGGGTCTGGATGATGGGGCCGGTGAACTTCTCACTCATGTCTTAGAGCCTCGATCGGCTGGAGTCGCGACGCGCGGATCGCGGGATACAGCCCAAAGAAAATACCCACCATTGCGCTAAACGCACTCGCCATGATTACCGCCTGCGGGTTCACGACAGGGGGCACCTTCATGGGTGCGGCAACGAGCAGAACGCCGCCTATCCCGAGGATGATCCCGATGATGCCGCCGACGAGGCACATCACCACGCTCTCCAAAAGGAACTGGGACAGGATGCTCTCGCGCTTGGCGCCGACCGCCTTGCGGAGACCAATCTCGTGGGTGCGCTCGGTCACCGAGACGAGCATGATGTTCATGATTCCGATGCCGCCGACGAGCAAGGAGACGGATGCGATGCCCGCGAGGAGGACGCCCAGAAGACGGGTCTGGGTCTCCATCTGGTCAATCGCGTCGCCCTGATTCATCACGCGAAAGAGGGGTTCGCCGCTGGCGTTCTTTCGCTTCCTGCCGAGCGCGTCTTCGACTTGAGACTGGGCGAGCACCATGAGCTCTGAGTTCGAGGTTTGCAGCACGATGTTGTCGAGGTCGCGCCGGCCGAGGAGGCGGGTGCGGGCGGTCGAGAGCGGCACGTAGATGCCGTCGTCGGGATTCCACATCCCCGAACCACCCTTGTAAGCGATGACGCCGGTGACTTCGAAATTTTGGTTCTTGATTCGGATCGTCGCCCCGACCGCGTTGTCGTCGCCGAAAAGCTCCTGGTAACACGTGTAGCCGAGCACGCACTTTCGCACGGCCTTGGCTTCATCTTCGTAGGTGTACCAACCGCCCTGCATCATCTTCGTGGCGTTGCGGATGATCGCGATCTGGGGTTCGCCGCCGGTGACCGAGGTGAAGTGGTTGTTCGAACCGAACTTGGCCATCACGCGCCCGCTGACCGAGCCGGTGACGTACTGAACAAGCGGGACCTTCTTGATCTCCTTGACGTCATCGTCCTTCAGGGTCGGGATGTCGCTGGGGCCGCCGCTGACCGCGCCTCGCCGCCAGTTGGGGAAGACCATCAGCATGTTCGTCCCCATCTGCTGGATCGACTCGATCGCCTTGCGCTTGGTCCCCTCGCCGATGCCGATCATCGCGATGACCGATCCGACGCCGATAACCACGCCGAGCATGGTCAGCATCGAACGTAGCTTGTTCGAGGTGATTGCCCGGAGGGCGCTGATGATCGAGTCGCCTAGGTTCATGTTATTTGCCCTTCCCGCCGCCGCCACCGCCCATTCCGCCGCCGGCCTTGCCTGCGCCGCCGCCGGTCCCGCCGCCCGCCTTACCCGCGCCACCCTTGGTGTTGGTTGCTCCGAACGAACGGCCGCCGCGGTTGCCGCCGCCGACCAGGCCGCCGCCCTGCTGGGCCTCGACCATCTTCTGCTGGATCTCCTTCGCCTCCGCGAGGTTGACCTCGGCGGTCACGACCTCGTCTCCGACCTTCAGGCCGTCGGTAATTTCAATCCCGTCGTTACCGGTCGCGCCCACCTTCACGTCTCTACGCACGGGGATCTTGGACGTCGGCGACTTGACGCGGACGTAGGAAGTTCCGTTGTCTTCCTCGACCGCTTGGGTCGGGACGACGATCACATCCGGCTTGGATAGGGTGATGAACTCGCAGGTCGCGTTCATTCCGGGGAGAAGGCGAAGCGCCTTGTCCTTGGGCGGAAGCACTCTGACGCGTACCTTGACCGAGGTCACGTTCTGTTCGGTCTTAGCACTCGGGTTGACCCGGGTAACCGTGCCCTCCAGGCCCTTGCCCTTATAGGCTTCGGTGGTCACGCGAACCTTCTGGCCGGGCTTGACCGACGCCACGTCGGCTTCATCGACCATGCACTCCACGTAGAGGGTCGTCACATCGCTGAGTTGGACGATGGCCGGGCCCTGAGCGAAGGTGCTCGTACCTGCCGGGATGATCGTGCCTTCTTCCAGGTATTTCAGAGTCACGACACCGTCGCGCGGGGCGACGACGGTCGTGTCCTTCAATTGGAGCTCGGCGTTGTTCATCGAGACTCGGCTGCGCACGGTGGACGCCTGAGCCGCAGAGATGTCGCTGCGCCGGACCGAGTTTTGAATCGAGTTGGTGATTGCCTTGTCGAGAGCGATCTGAGCCGTTTTGACTGCCTGTCGAGCCTCGGCGAGGTTGGTGTCCGCGATCGGCATGTCGGCGCGGTTTGCGTTGGCGGTCCTCAGGGTCGCGGAGGCCCGCTCGACGGAGGCGTCGGCGGAGCGAAGTTGGACGGCGATGTCCTGCTCGACGGTGGCACGGGCTTGCTCGGCGAGGTTGAACGCAGCCTGCGCGGACTGCAGCGCGGACTGGGCGGCTTCGACCTTGGATTTCGCGACGTAGCCAAGTTTCAAAAGTTGCTGCTGGCGCTCATAGTCCGCCTTCGCGGCATCAAGTTCGGCCCTGGTTCGAGCGAAGTCGCCATCGACCTCGCGTCGGCGCGAGGGGATCGTGACCTGCTCAAGTTTGCGCTTGTTGGAGACGGCTTCCTCGTAGCTTGCGCGTGCGGTGCTGACGGTGGAGTTCGTCAGTTCCGGGGTTCGCTTGGTCTCAAGCTCGACGCGTTGAAGACGAATCCTCGCCGAATTGAGGGCGGCGCGGGCGTCGGCGATTTCGTTCTTGTTGCTCGCAACCTGCAGCTTGTAGTTCTCGCTCGCCTGGAGGGCTCGAGCCTCGGCGGCGGTGAGGTCGGCGGCGGTCTGGTCGTACACGGCCTTGGTGTCGGCCGGATCGATCACCGCGATCACATCGCCCTTGTGGACATAGCTACCTTCATCGACGCGAAGCTCCTTCACTCGGCCACCGGCCTTGGACTTCACGTCCACTGCGGTGAGCGCGACGAGTTGGCCGGATGCGGAGATCGACTGTACGATCTCGCCCTTCTCGACGGTTGCGTAGCGATACTCGATCTCGCCCGCCGCATTGTCCTTCTTGCGGAAGAACATAAAGCCCGCCACGCCGATGACGGCGAGGACGACAATCCAAATGAGAGCCTTCTTCATGATTTCAAATTGGCGAGTTCCTCGCCGGGAACCGATCGGCCGGCAACCAGCCGTAGCCGAATCTCGGACGTATCGTAATCGTAAATCGCCTGAATGTAGTTGGATTCGGCGGTGACCAGAGTTACCTGCGCGGTCGAGACTTCAATGACGCTCGCGGCACCCAGCTTTTGCGCATCGACGGCGGCTTGGTAGTTCTCTTTGGCCGCGTCGAGAGCGGCCTTCGCGGCATTGACGCGCTCCGCATTCTGGTTGAACTCAGCCACGGCTGACTCGATCTCCGCTCGGGCGTTGCGCTCGCTCTGGAGGAGGAGGACCTGAAGTCGCTCCAGTTGGAGACGCGCGACCCGCGCTTGGGCGCGCCGGAGGCCGCCGTCGAATAGCGGGGCCGATAGCACGAAGCCGAGGGTCCGGTTTTGACTGTGGCGTGGGCTGAACGCGAGGTCGAAGGTAGCGTCAAGGTTGAAGGTCGGGCCTGCTTCAAGCCCGAGTCGTCGGGCGTCGTAGCGGCTGGCATCGACGCTTCGGCGCTGGGCGGTTAAGTCCGCGCGATTGGTCAGGCCTTCCTTCACGACTCCCTCTACGTTGGCCTCGCTTGCCATCGAATTCGGCTCTTCTGGCTTGGCGAGGGGAGGAAGGCTTGCGGTGAGGTCGAGGCCGAGCGTCGCCTTGAGAGTGGCATTCGCGTTGGAACTGGCGTTCTTCTGAGCGATGGCGTCTACCGATGCGTTGAGATAGTCCGACTTCGCCTGGAGCACGTCCTTCTTGGGGGCATCGCCAGCCTCGACGCGGGCGTTGGTCTGGTCGAGAATCAACTTCGTTCGGTCCACTTGCGCTTGAGCAACGCGGAGCAGCTCTTGGGCACGAAGGGCGTCGTAATACTGCTGGTTGACGGTGAAGAGCGTCGCTCGCAAGGTCTGAAGCGAGTTCGCACGGGCGCTGGCTTCACTTCGGCTGGACGAGAGCAGGTTGAGTTGCCGCTGGCCCGTGTCGAGGAGCGGGAAGCTGGCGGATACGCCGGTGCTGCTGCCGTCGCTCTGGATCACATGGCCGCTGGTGGTGCCGAGTCCGACGCTGCGGGAGGAGTTGTATTGGTAGAACGGAGTGATGACCGGAAAGAAGGCGGCACGGGCCTCCTCGGTTCGGACTTTGGCCGTCCGTGCGTCGATGACGGCGGCTCGGATCGTGCCGTTTTGGCTCGCGGCAAGCCGGATCGCCTCAGGCAGCGTGAGCGGCTCGGGAGTCTGAGCGGCAAGCCCAGCGGGCAACAAGACGGGTACGAGGAGACAAAGGGCGCGCAACATCGCTCCCACCAAGATACCGCGCGACCGCCCGTCCATCATGGGACCTCTACGAGTTCGGGCGGGCTGGTGGTTCCAGGGCTTAGTGAGAGTATTGGGGTTTTTGGGTTTAAGGGTATTGGCAACATTGAAGTCTCGCATGCCTCCAAGAGAATTGTCATTCCGACCGACGCCCCACTTCTTCATAGGTTGGGACCGAGACCGGGCGCGGCGAAGTGGAGGAATCTGACGGTCATCGTTTCTTGATTGTTTCCGTGGGTCCAAGGTTGTCAATGAGCTAGGCGCAAGAGGCGACTACAGTAAGGTCCCTCGGTGTCGCTAGGGCTCCCTCGGGATGACAACTTTCTTCGCACTGCCCGCTGCCCACGGCCACGGCCACTGTCGCTGCCGCCCTGCTGAGCTACACTTTCCCCATGATTCTCGGCGTGCTCGCTTCGCTGCTGCTCTCCAAGCCGTTTGACTTCTACGGCTTCGGGCCCTACCCGCGGAGCGTGGCGCGGCCCGACGAGCTGCTTGGCTACGCGATCGGGACGCATCACTCGACCTATCGCGATCAGGAGCAAGTTGTCTTAAAGATCGCTGAGACGTCACCGTCGACGGTCAAGATGTTCCAGTACGGGAAGAGCACGGAGGGCCGGCCGCTCCGCATCTTCGCCGTCTCCACGCCGGACAACATCCGTCGGCTGAAGGATATCCAGGGCAACATCGCGGAGCTTGCCTCGGGCCAGCCGAAGAATCGGGAGGCGATCCTCGCCAAGACGCCGGCGATCGTGTGGATCAACGAGTGCATCCATGGCGACGAGACCGCTTCGTTCGAGTCCGCCATGCCGCTACTCTACAACCTGGCCTCCTCGCCCAAGTTTCAAGAGATGCTGAAGAACGCGGTCGTGATCGTGAACCCGGTTTACAACCCGGACGGGCATGAGCGCTACGTCGTGTACTACAACTCGATCGAGACGGGTTCGCCAGAGAACGAGTCGTTCGAGAGCGCCCAACCGCCCCTACTTTATGGCCGGTTGAACCACTACCGGTTCGACATGAACCGCGATCGCGTGGCGATGAGCCAGGACGAGACGCGGCAGGAAGTCACCGAGTTCCTGAAGTGGACGCCTCAGGTGTACTGCGACCAGCACGGACAGGTTTCAACCTACTTCTTCCCGCCCAACCCGATGTCGATCAACGACAACGTAGACCGAAACCGGGTCGCGAAGTGGACGGACATATTTGGTCGGGCCACCGGTGCCGCGTTCGACTCGAACGGCTGGAGCTACTTCGTCAAGGACGAGTTCGACCTGTTCTATGCGGGTTATCTGGACTCCTGGACGACCCTCTCGGGCGCGATCGGCATGACTCACGAGACCGATGGCGGACGCTTCATCGCGCGCCGACGGTCGGACGACAGCCTGCTGACCCTTCGGGATGGGGTGGCCCACCACTTCACCTCCGCCCTGGCGGTGATCGGCTCGGCGGCACAGCACCGGCAAGAGCTGCTGACTAGCTTCGCCGACTACAAGCACAAAGCTGCGACCGCCGAGTTCAGCCCGACGGTGAAGCGGTATCTCATGACTGGCGACGCCAGGGCATTGCGTCGACTGGCGCAGTTACTCGCGGGCGAGGGCGTCAAATCGAACTTCATGAATGGTCCTTGGGATCAAGCGGGGGCGACGTTGTTTGGCGATACGACAGCGAAGACTGTTCACGTCGAAGGACCTTCCCTTGTTGTAGATCTGGCGCAACCTCAAGGATTCCTCGCGAAGGCGTTGCTGGAGCGGCAACCTGGCTTTGAGCCGCAGTTCACGAAAGAGCAGCTTGCCAAGAAGGGCTCGGTCGCTGCAGGCGAAACCTATCCGGGTCCGGAAGGGAACGAGTTCTACGACTTCACCGGCTGGTCCCTCCCATACGCCCACGGATTGACAGCCTACGAGTGCAGCTTTGCTAGCCCCGCCGGTCCCTTCACGATCCATGAAGATCACTCGACTGACGGCCCCGTCGGACTAGCCATCCCTTACACGGACGAGGAGGATATCCTCGCAGTCGCCGAGATTCTGAGTAAGGGCGTCCATGGGATGGTTTCGACCAAGCCGATGCACGTCGGCGACGTCTCGCTTCCACGTGGAACCTTCCTATTCCTCGCCGCGCGGAACGGTGAGGGTTACAAAGAGATCGTTAGAAATATCGCCTATCGGCACGGATGCACTTTGCGGGGCATCCCCACCAGCTACCCCGAAGAAGGGCGCGAGGGGCCGGGAAGCGGAAGTACGATGGCGCTTAAGAAAGCGAACATCGGCATCTTGTTCGGCACCGACTCGCAGCCGACCGACTTCAGCGCGGCCTGGTATCTGTTCGAACGACGGTTCCACCTACCCTTCACGCCGCTCTCCAGCCGCGCCCTGCGGGCGGGAGTCCTTGCCAAGTACACGACGATCGTGGTGCCAGGCGGAGGTTCTCCGACCGTCGAGGGGCCGCTCAAAGATTGGGTCCAGGCGGGCGGCACGCTCGTCGTGCTCGGATCACCCCAATGGGCGCTCGCCGCCTTCCAAAAGCTCGACCCCGTTGAAGGCGAAATGCGCGACCTGCCAGGAGCGATCTTCCGGGCCGACCTCGACCCGCGGTCCTTCCTTAGCTACGGCTATCCGGCACCTGAGAAAGGAAAGATCTCGATTGCCGTACCGACTTCCGGGAGCTCCTTTTTTAAGGCACGAAAGGAAGGCGGCACCGTCGTCCAGTACTCGTCCGACGAGAAGTCTCACAAGCTCTTGAGCGGCTGGGACTGGCCCGACGAAACCGACAAGGCGCTCACCGGGGCAGCCTGGCTCCAGGACGTACCGACCGGGCAGGGCCACGTAATCATCTTCCTTGAGGACCCGCTGGAGCGGGCGATGTGGCCGGGCACGTACCGGATGTTCTTGAACGCGGTCTTGCTTGGACCCGGCGTGTAGTCGGCGCCCAGGCCAGGTAAATATATTGGTTTAAGAAAGCCGCGGAGGCTGTACCAACTGGCTTCCGCCAGACGTGTACTATCCTATAATGGCTTGATTTGCGGGAAACCGCTGTTTTGGTTTGAGGAGAAGATGCGACGGCTTTACTACACCGCGGCGCTTAGCGCGGCCCTTTGTACGCTTGCCCCGGCGGTAACCGTGCTTACGTCGGCCACGTTTGAAAGTCCGTCCTATGCCTTGGGCAATATTGCCGGTCAGCAGGGATGGTCGACCGATCTGCGGGCCGGTACGGCGGCGGTTTCGAGCACGCGAGGCTACGGCGGCAGCGCTCAATCTCTTAATCTTACGACTCCTGCCAACGACGAAAGCTGGGCATGGCCGACCTACTCCTTTGACCCGGCAACTTCGTCCGACCGGGTCCTCGTTTCCGAGGTGATGATCTACGCCGACCCGTCGACCGCAAGCGGTCAGATGGGACTCGATCTGTACGGGGGCAGCACGCACATATCAGGTGCGGCGATCGCCACGGATACGGGCAACCTTTCGATCCTGGGGATTGGCCCGGGGGGCGTCGTGGGTTTCTACTCCTTCTCGAACGGCCCGCACTTCAACTTTGGTGCTTGGAACAAGCTTGCTCTCGTGATCGACTATTCGAGCCCGGAGCCAACGTTCATCGCGTACCTCAATGGTTCGGGGATCAGCTCGGATCAGTTGACCCTGCTCAGCGATGACGCGGTCACCGACTCGGATCTGTTCGAGTACGGCGGAAACCCCGGAACTCCGGCAGTCAACGCGTACTTCGACAACTATCAGGTCTACACGGTCCGCGCGGTGCCCGAGCCCGCGACGCTGGGGGCTCTTTCGCTAGGGTTGCTTGCCCTGGTTCGCCGCCGCCGCCGTGGCTAGGCGATCTTCGGGAAGCCCTCGGTCTCCAGAATCCTTCTCGCGTGGTCCAGTTGCGTCTGCATCGCCTTGGGGCCAGGGGCGCCAAGAGAGTTGCGTCGCTCGATGCTCGTTTCCGGCTGAAGCACGGCGAGCGCCTCCGTGGTGACCTCCGGTGCGACATGGCTGAGTCGTGCGACGGTCAAGTCCTCAAGTCCGCAGCCCTGGTCGAGGCACGCTCGAACCACCCGTCCGACGACTTCGTGCGCCTGACGGAAGGGCATCCCCTCCGCGGCAAGGAAGTCGGCAAGGTCGGTGGCGGTGGAGAAGTCTCCCCGCATCGTCTCGCGCATCCGCTCGGTGTCCCAGGTCGCGGTATCGACCATCTGGTAAACGAGTTGCAGAGAGTCGAGCACCAGTCGGATGGCGTCGAACAACGGCGGCTTGTCGTCCTGGGTGTCTCGGTTGTAGCCGAGCGGCAAGCCCTTCATTGTGGCGGCGAGGGCGGTCCAGTTGCCGATCGCGCGGCTCGCCCGGCCCCGGATCAACTCAGCCATGTCAGGATTGCGCTTCTGGGGCATGATCGACGACCCGGTGGTCACGCCATCGCTCAGGGAGACGAATCCAAATTCCCGGCCGCTCCAGAGGACGAGTTCCTGGCTCAAACGGCTGAGATCGATCATGATCAGCGCGCAGAGGTTGAGGCCGTCGAGGATGTAGGACCGGTCGCTGGTGGCGTCGAGTGCGTTGGGGATCGGGGCGATGAAGCCGAGTTCGTCGCTGGTCATCTGGCGATCGATCGGAAAACTGGTGCCGGCGAGCGCGGCGGAGCCGAGGGGGGAGTAGTTTGCGAGTTCGAACAGTCGCTCGGCGCGCCAGCCGTGGCGTTGCAGCGCCCAGAAGTGGGCGAGCATATGGAAGCCGAGGGTGATCGGCTGGGCGCGCTGCTGGTGGGTGTAGCCGGGCATCAGATCCGCGCGGTGCGCTTCGGCCTTGCCCACGAGCAGTCCCTGTAGCTCTTTGAGGGCGTCGAAGATGCGGAGCAACTCGTTGTGGAGGTGGAGCCGACCGTCGGTCGCAACCTGGTCGTTTCGACTCCGTGCGGTGTGGAGCTTGCCCGCGACTTCGCCGACGATCTCGCCGAGGCGGACTTCGACGGCGGTGTGGATGTCTTCCACATCACGGGGGAGTTTGTCCGGGCCCTCTTCGTGGATCTTCTCAAGCCCGCGGATGATCGTCTCGGCCTCTTCGTCGGAGAGGATGCCGGTGGCTCCGAGCATGCGAGCGTGGGCAACGCTGCCGATCACATCCTCCTGCCAGAACTCAAGATCCGTCTTGATGCTTTGTCCAAACCGATCCACGAGGACATCCGTGGATTCCGAAAACGCGCCGCCCCAGAGCTTTCTCATTGCGCGCAGAGCATACCGAGCCGGGGAGAAATTTCCGCGTGAAAGAGACTTGCCCTAAGTACTAAACCGCGCGTGCCAAACAGGACAGGCACATTTGCCGGAATTGCGACTTACCAGCTTTTCATTAACATTGTCACAATCTGCAGCCGCTTCTGCGCGAGGTGCTCTGTGTATCATAAGGTCTGAGAGGAAAGGGGGCTGATTTGGGCCGCCTGTTGCAAAACCATGAAGAAAATTCTTTATCCGGCTACGATTGCGGCACTTACGCTTTCGGCCATGTCCGCCCAGGCGGTCGTCATTGCGAATTGGACTTTCGAGACTTCCATCCCGTTGACCGCGGGCCCGTTCGCCCCTGAAGTAGGTGCGGGATCCGCTCTAGGTGTTCACGCTGGTGCGGCTACTTACAGCTCGCCTGCAGGCAACGGTTCTTCCCACTCGTTCAGCTCGAACACGTGGGCGATCGGTGACTACTACCAGTTCAGCGTCAGCACCCTCGGTCTTTCGAACATCTCGCTGACGTTCGACCAGACGTCGAGCAACACCGGCCCGCGCGACTTCGGAGTCTTCTACAGCACAAACGGAGTGAGCTTCACTCAATTCGGTGCCGATTACCAGGTACTCCCCAATGCGGCTCCGAATCCGACTTGGAACGCCACGACGTCCTCGCCGATCTACACGTTCAACTACGATCTGAGTTCGGTTACCAGCCTGAACAACGTGTCCACCGTTACCTTCCGTCTCCAGAACACCACGACGGTCGCCGCGAACGGCACGACCGTTGCCGCCACTGGCACGGACCGTGTTGACAATGTAATCGTCCAAACGCAGGCCGTTCCGGAGCCAGCCTCCATGGCCGTTCTCGGTCTCGGCGTGGTCGCCCTGATTCGCCGACGCCGCTCCAAGTAAGCCCGTCCTTTCTCGGGACGCCTCCTATCAGGAGGCGTCCCTTAATTTTTCGCGCCCGTCGCCGCCGATCTGGTTGACTTGGCGCCCTCTCGGCTCTAGAAGATAAATGAATAAAACCTGCCTTGCCAGCGCTCGAACCGCCGCTGGCATCCTCGCTCTCTTTTCCCTGTCCACTATTGCCGGTGCCGATCAGATTCGGGTTGCCGCGTGGAACGTCTCCGTCTACGGCGGAGGCCGAACCGCCGATATCCAGCAGGCCGTGTTCGACACCTTCCAGGGTCGAAGCATGAATCCGGACGTGATCATCGCTCAGGAAATTTGGACCAGCGGAGTGACCCCGTTCCTCAGCGCCCTGAACACCAACACATACAACACGGGCGCCCATGACTGGGCCGCTGCCTACAACCCCGCCCACATGGGCAATAGCAGCACCGCCACCAACGACGTGGTGTTCTATTACCGGACGAGCAAGTTGACGGCTTTGAACGCAACGCCGACGTTGGTCGACACCGGAAGCTCCAGTAGCGGAACGGCTCCGCGGGACACCTTCCGAGCCGATTTCTCGATCAACGGCAACGCCAACACGAGTCAGGTTCTTGCTCTCTACGGCAACCACATGAAGGCCGGCTCATCGACCGGAGACGATCCCCGTCGCAACATCACCGCCACCGCGGTACGCAACGATGCTCAGGGTCTGAACTCGAACTACAGCTACCTCTTCGGGGGCGACATGAACGTTCAGAGTTCCTCCGAGCAGAGCTATCAGACGTTCATCGCCAGCACGGCCAACAACAACGGACGCTTCTTCGATCCGATCAAGACACCAGGCACCTGGAACGCGGCCAACGCCTTTCGCTTTGTTCACACCCAGGCCCCGAGCAACCTGGCATCGGGTAGCGGCGGCATGGACGATCGCTACGACCAGCTCCTGATCAGTCAGAACCTGACGAACTCGGCGAACTCGCTGCACTACGTTGGGGACACGACCCAGGCCTATAGCACGACGACTTGGAACGACCCGAATCACTCATACCGCGCATGGGGCAATGACGGCACGAGCTTCAACAACAACCTCACCGTGACGGGCAACACCATGGTCGGTCCCGGGATCGCTCAGGCGCTGATCAACACGACCGGCACCGATGGAGGTCACCTCCCGGTGTTCCTGGACCTCAGCTTCCAGGCGCAGGCGGTTCCCGAGCCGACGACCCTGGCGGTCCTCGGCCTTGGAGCTCTGGCGATGGTTCGCCGCCGACGTCAGGCTAAATAAGCTCGACGCACGCCGTCACCCGGGCCTCGCGCAACATCCAGCGCGCGGCCCCGGGCGAAAACCCCTGGGCAAAGAGCGTCAGCGCCATGTGCTTGGGGTCGATGTACTCTTTGCCGAACTTGGCTTCCCCTCGAAACGCTTGGGCGAGTTCAATCTGGAGCACTTCGAAGCGCACGCCCTCGGTCAGCCCCGAAGGCTCAACGAAATCGCGTGCGACATAGCTCATCTCTCATAACTTACTTGAGGTTTTGTCCCTCGGCACCGAATGCTTCGTGGAACCTGGCGATGAAACCAGGATCGGGGAGTTGGGGTGGGTTCCTCTGCTTCTCTGTCAGGTAGAAATCAGATCGGATTCAAGGGCGAGACGCCCTTTGACACCACGGCCGGGACGGCCGGTGCCACGAATGGGAAAGGTGGAACGGGCCTAACGCGTAGAATGTCCTTAGGCATGGAATTCGCGAGTATCCCGGAAGCACTGGAAGAACTGAAGAACGGTCGCATGATCATCGTGGTCGATGACCCTGACCGTGAAAACGAGGGCGATCTGGTAATCGCCGGTGAGCGATGCACGCCAGAAGTGATGAACTTCATGATCACCTACGGCCGCGGCGTGCCGTTTATCCCGACGACGGGAGAGCGCCTTCAGGAGCTTGGCATCCCGATGATGACCAAGCAGAACACCGCCCGGCACGGCACCGCCATGGCCGAAACGGTGGACGCGTTGGTCGGAGCTACCACCGGCGTATCCGCCCACGACCGCTCGCGCACCGTTGAGGTCTTCTGCGATCCCGACGCCAAGCCCACCGACCTCGGTCGCCCGGGCCACGTGATCCCCCTCCGCGCCGAGCCGGGCGGAGTCCTGATCCGTGCTGGGCACACCGAGGCAATTACCGATCTCGTTACGATGGCGGGCTTCCGTCCCGTCGGCGTCGGCTGCGAAATCCTGAATGACGACGGTTCGATGATGCGGCTCGACGGGCTCATGCCATTCGCCGAACAGCACGCCCTGAAGATCATCACGATCGCTGACATCATCGCCTACCGCCGGAAGAACGAGCATCTCGTAAAGCTAGTCGCAGGGCCGATCGACTTCCCCACCAAGTACGGGCACTTCCAGATTTACGTCTACGACCCGCTCGTCGAGCGCGACCCGTACGTCGCGATCGTGAAGGGAGACGTGGCGACCGAGGAGCCGGTGCTCGCGCGCATGCACTCGTCCTGCCTGACCGGTGACCTGCTGGGCTCCATGCGCTGCGACTGCGGCGACCAGCTCGTCATGGCTCTGGAGATGATCGAGGCCGAAGGCCGGGGCATCGTGCTGTATATTTCTCAGGAGGGCCGCGGAATCGGCCTCGCGAACAAGCTGCGGGCTTACGAACTGCAAGACAAGGGGATGGACACCGTCGAGGCGAACATCGCGCTTGGGTTCAAGGCCGACCTGCGGGACTACGGGTTGGGCGCACAGGTGCTTGCCGACCTTGGGTTGCGCAAGTTGCGACTGATGACCAACAACCCGAAGAAGGTTGCGGGGCTGAAAGGCTACGGGCTCGAGATCGTCGAGCATGTCCCGCTAATCGCTGAGCCGAACGAGGAGCGCACGAAGTATCTTGACACCAAGCGCGACAAGATGGGGCACATGCTGCCTGGGCCTTAGTGGCAGTGCAGAGTGTTTGAGTGGTGGAGTATTGGAGTGTTGCCTGAAAGCATGGGAGCACCGCCGCGATCGGACTTGCGATCGCAATTTGAGATCTGAGATTTGAGATTTCAAATTGACCTGAAATGTCATTCCGACCCACGCCGCCCACCCACTTGCTCCCCGGAAGGAGAATCGGATGCGGCGGAGTGGAGGAACCTGACCGTTATCGACCCTTGCCTGTCTCCCTGGCACGAGATTGTCAATGGAATTCGAGCAAGTAGCAGCTACGGTCAGATCCCTCGATGTCGCTAGGGCTCCCTCGGGATGACATTTCTAGCACCGGGCTCGGACGGAGCCTCGCAATCCGGCTCAACACTCAATACTTCCCCCTCAAGACTGTCGTTCCTTGTCTCAGCAAGGAGCGACCGGGCGCGGTGCATCGCCTCGGCGACGTTGACGCAGATGTTCTTCTCGCCGACCATGTCCGCGATGCCTGCCTTAGTGAGGATCTTCTCTGGCTGCTCGCGCATGCCGCAGAGGATTACCGATCGTCCGGTCTCCTGGACCCGCTCGATGACCTCCTCGATCGCCTGCACGCCAGTGCCGTCGATCGCCGTCATGTTCCGCAAGCGCAGAATCACCACCGGCGGGAGGGTCTCGAGCCGGTCGACGATCTCGTGGATCTTGTCGGTCGAACCGAACAGGAACGGGCCGTGGATGCGGTAGATCACCGCGCCGTTGGGGACTTCGTGGAAGTGGAGAACGTGGTCGCGGCCGTGTTCGAGGTAGTCGTCGGTGACTTCGCGCACCGTTGTGGTGTTCGAGACCCGGGTGATGTATAGCAGGGCGGCGAGAATCATCCCCGCCTGGACGGCGACGGTTAGGTCGGCGAAGACGGTGAGTAGAAGCGTCACCAGCCAGACCGCCGAGTCTGCGCGGGAGAGACGTAAGATCTCCGGGATCTCGCGCCACTCGCCCATGTTGTACGAGACCATCAGCAGAATCGCGGAAAGCACCGCGAGCGGAATTTTGGCCGCCAACGGGGCCGCGAAGAGGAGCACGACCAGGAGGGTGATCGCGTGGATCACGCCCGACATTGGCGTCTTCGCGCCGGATCGAATATTGGTCGCGGTGCGGGCGATCGCACCGGTGGCAGGAAGTCCTCCGACAAGTGGGCTGGCCAGGTTACCCAGGCCCTGGGCGATCAGTTCGACATTCGGGTTGTGCTTATCGCGGGTCATACGGTCGGCGACGACCGCCGACATCAGTGACTCGATCGCGCCGAGCATCGCCACGGTGATCGCGGGCCCGAGCAAGCTGGGGATTAGGTTCAGGTGAAGGGTTGGAACCTGGAATTTCGGCAGCCCCTGCGGGATGCCGCCGAAGCGGGAACCGATGGTGTCGACGTGCAAGTGGGCGAGGCTTGCGACCACGGTCGCCCCAAGGAGCACCACGATCGCCCCCGGAATCCGTTTGACGTAACGGACCATCAGGATGAGGGCGATCAAGGAGCCGGCACTGACGGCGAAGGTAGTAAGGTCGAAACTGGAGCGGACGTCCCAAAGCGCGATCATTCGCTCAAGAAACGGCCCGGGAGTCTTGGCGAGGGTGAGGCCAAAGAAGTCCTTTAGCTGGGTGCTCGCGATGAGGATTGCGATTCCGTTGGTGAACCCGACGACGACGGGGCGCGGGATGTACTTCACGGCGGTACCGAGCCCGGTCGCGCCGAGAATAATCAGCATCACTCCGGCGAGCAGGGTGACGGTGAAGAGGCCGTCGACGCCGTGGGCGGCGACAATCCCCGCAACGACGACGACGAACGCGCCGGTCGGGCCAGAGACTTGGGTGCGCGTGCCGCCAAAGATCGAGGTGATCGCGCCCGCCACGATCGCGGTGTAGATGCCTGCTTCGGGCCTCAGACCGGACGAGATGGCGAACGCCATCGCGAGGGGCAGCGCCACAAGGCCGACCGTAATGCCGGCGATGAGGTCGGCAAGAAAGGTGACACGCTTGTAGCCGCGCCAGGCGACAAAAGACTTAGGGAGCCAATCCTGCAATTCCCTTTCAGGTTACTCACGTGTGTCATTCTTCGCTCGGCCTACCCGCCCCGAGGGACATGCAATTGTCAGAAAGGCGTCAAAATATCCGCATGTCCGCCAAGGACCTCCAGCAATTGCTCAAGACCTTCCCGCGCAATCCCGGCATTCCGCTCAACTTGGATTGGGTCGAATCCGTCCGTGTGAACAAGAGCGCGGTGGATCGCCGAGCGGCGACTCTGCCTGCGCGACGCACGGTGAAGAAGGCGCACCAGGCGGCATGGCTGCTGAAGGCGATCACGCTGATGGACCTGACGACGCTTGGGGGCGACGACACGCCTGGCAACGTCGAGCGACTTTGCGCAAAGGCACGCCGACCCCTTCGGCTGGACTTGGTGGAAGCTTTGGGAGTTGAGTCGCTGGGGATTCGGACGGGCGCGGTATGCGTCTATCACGCGCTCGTTCCCACCGCGGTAATGGCGCTGGAGGGGAGCGGGATCCCGGTCGCCGCAGTCTCTGCCGGATTCCCGCACGGCCTCTCACCGATGGCCCAGAGGATCGACGAGATCCACGCCTCGGTGGACGCTGGGGCCGAGGAGATCGACATCGTGATCACCCGCGCCCACGTGCTGAACGGGGAATGGAAAGCCCTCTACGACGAAGTGGCCGTCTTCCGTGAGGCCTGTGGAGACGCTCACTTGAAATCGATCTTGGCGACGGGTGAACTTGCCACGTTGCGCAACGTGGCGAAGGCCTCGATGGTCGCGATGATGGCCGGTTCCGACTTCATTAAGACCTCAACCGGGAAGGAAGGCG
Source organism: Fimbriimonadales bacterium (assembly GCA_038216655.1). GTDB lineage: Bacteria > Armatimonadota > Fimbriimonadia > Fimbriimonadales > Fimbriimonadaceae > JAFDWR01. The sequence continues at coordinate 55,963 of JBBQPZ010000003.1, read as the reverse complement.
TCAACGCCACCCTCAGTTTCGCGCTCGTGATGGCGCGCCAGATTCGCGAGTACCACCAGCAGACCGGATACAAAGTCGGATTCAAACCGGCGGGTGGAATCCGCACCGCCAAGCAGGTCGTGGACTACGAGATCCTCATGAACGAGGAGTTGGGGCGCGACTGGTTGGAGCCCGAGCTTCTGCGCTTCGGAGCGAGCACCTTGCTCGCGGACATCGAGCGACAGCTCGAGCACTACGTCACCGGGCGATATTCGGCCTACAATCGGCACCCGATGGGTTAGGTTCCCCCTCCTCTTGCGGCGATGATTGTGCGCTGGAAGAGGAGGGGGCCAGGGGGTGGAGATTCCGGAACTCGTAAATCCCACCCTTCGGCTTGTGGGCTCCCTGCGCGGAAATCCGCGCCGAACCTCCATCCCCCAGCCCCTTCCTCCTCTCGAGCACAAACATCTCGGCAAGAGGAAGGGGAGTACGAACTAGCCCCCAACCACGGGGAACGAGAAGGAGAGCGCGGATTCGCGCACTCTCTGAACGGCGGGCAGCAAGGCACCGAACGAGCCGACGCCGAAGAAGCCGACCACGCTCTGTTGGTCACCCGCCACGGGCAGGGCCACACCGCCGGTGAAGAGGAGGCCGATCAGGGCGTTCGTATCTCCCGTGCGGACCGAGCCGTCGCAGAGGAAGATCAGGGAACCGTGGGCGTTGCCCGTTCCGAGCATGTGGAACTGGTAGTCGCCAAGCGCCATCGTTCCTCCCATCTGGGAGCCCTGTTGGGTCAGAATCGACGCTGCGGAGTGGCCTGCGATGTTGGTGCGAGCGCGGAGATAGGCACCGCTGCCCTGTCCGAAGTGCGGAGCCGAGACGTCGGCCCAAGCACGACCGCCGTAGAGGTGGATCATGTTGATGTGGCCGTGGAACATGTGCCCCGCTGCGTCGGTCACGCGGTAGTTGATGTCGCCAATCGCGTCTGGTTCGGTCTCTCCGGTGAAGCCGTTAAGGTTTCGAACGGAGCCGTCGCAAAAGCCGGTGTAGCCTTCGGCACGGAGGTTAAGGTGAAGCTGGCCACCGGGGGTTACGGCCCCAGAGACGGTGAACGTCCGTTGAACCGCAGGCAAGCCCGAGAGCGTGCCGTCGAGGTGGGCAAGTTCGCCCGCCGAAGTGCTCGGGACTAGGTCCATCACTGCGACCGATCCGTCGCCGGTGACTTCGGCTTGGTGACCAAAACCGATCCAACGTCCGACTTCCGAACTGGCGTTACGCGCGGCGGAAGCCGCACCAAACAAACCAAGCACGATCAGAGAGGCCGCGGTCATCCTCATCGACCGGGCATTAAAGCGCATCTTCATGGAATCTCTTCTCCCCGGCTAGCTCCTCTTTGGAAGCCGCCGACATGCAACCTCACGTTGCTTCCATTTTTTTGGACTTCGGTTTCCCTGCAACTCTAAGAGGATGTCAACAAAATTGCTATCCACACGACAACATTACATAGCTTTTCGGAAGGTAAAGGACGTCATTCCCTTAGCTTTACTAGGTAGGTAGAGAGTGCTGCCGCCGTTCTTGATCTCAAGCGTCCATGCCTTCGTCGGATCGTAGGCTTCCATTGCCGCCCGTTGCTCCTTCGGCATAAAGGTCAGAAACGGACGGAAGTCTTCGTAGTCCTTACCGTTGACGGTCGCTTTCTGAGGATGCAGGACGAGCTGGGCCGAGGTCGATTCCCAGGTTCCGTCGATGGAAGCGGTGAGAACTGACGCGTGGAAGGTGTGGGTGGCCCTGAGGTCGAGCACGAGGTTAGCGCGGACGTCGCCCTTGCCTGTGTGGATCGCCTCGTTTTCGGGCATCTCGCCGTTCCAAGTTCCGATCAGCGTCGGCTCACCGGCGCAGCCCATTAGGAGGCCGAGGGCGAGGAGGGGGAGAAATCGAAGCGCGGCGGCCATGTATTTGTTCGACGTTGTTCGGCATCAAGTAGTGCCCGGAGATGGGGCATTTGGGTCTTGGAGTGGCAGTGGCAGTGGCAGTGGCAGAACTGTCAGGGTGACAATGCCACTAGAGTCACGCCGCGTCTTCGGTGTCTTCCGCGAGCTTCTTCGCTTGCTCGTCCTGGACCAATGCGTCGATCATCCCCTGGATGTCGCCATCCATGAACGTCGTGGTGTTGTGGACCTGGAACCCGATGCGGTGGTCGGTGATGCGGCTTTGCGGGAAGTTGTAGGTGCGGATCTTCTCGCTTCGATCGCCGGAGCCGATCTGGCCCTTGCGCATCCCGGCGCGCTCGGCATGGGCTTCGTCGCGTCGTCCTTGCAAGATCTGCGACCTCAAGACCGACATCGCCTTGAGCTTGTTTTGCGCCTGGCTTCGCTCATCTTGACACGTGCTGACCAATCCGGTCGGACGATGGATAATCCGGATCGCGGTCTCGTTCTTCTGCATGTGCTGGCCGCCCGCGGAGGAGGAGCAGAAGGTCGAGATTTCGAGGTCCTTGGGATCGATTTCGACGTCGATCTCATCCGCCTCCGGGAGCACGGCGACGGTCACGGTCGAGGTGTGAATGCGGCCCTGATTCTCGGTCGCGGGGACTCGCTGGACGCGGTGAACGCCGCTCTCGTGCTTGAACTGCGAGTACGCGCCGACGGCGTCGACTTTGAACACAACGCGCGAGAGGCCGCCGATGCCGCTCTCCTCGTGGTCCATGATCTCAGTCTTCCAGCGTCGCCGCTCGGCGTAGCGCACGTACATGCGGAAGATCTCGTTGGCGAACAGCGCGGCCTCGTCTCCACCGGCCGCGGGGCGGATCTCGATGATGACCGGCTTGTCGTCGTACGGGTCCTTCGGGACCAGCATGAGTTTGAGCTTGACTTCTTGCTCGACGATCTTTGCGCGGAGGGGCTCAAGTTCGGCCTGGGCAAGCTCGCGCATCTCGGGGTCGTCGAGCATCTGCTCGGCTTCTTCGAGCTCGGACTTGGTCTTCTTGTAATCGCGAATGACCCGCACGATCGGCTCCAAATCGGAGCGAAGCTTGCCCAGACGCTGCATCTCCTTGGGGTTCATCACGATGTCCGGATCGTTAAAATCCAGCTCCACCGATTCGAATTTTCTTAGGATGTCTTCAAGCTTCTCGAGCATGCCGTTTCAGTTTACCGCCGAGGGTCTGATCCTCCGGTTCTACGGCTGTTCTTGGCTCCGCGTCGGCGTGGTTGCGATGCGGTCGTCGGGATCCGGGATCCTTCGGCTCCACGCCTTCGCTAAGGCTCGTCGTTGCGCTCAGGATGACGGAGCTTGTGAATGGTCATACCTCGAATTCCAACTCCAACTCCGCACTGCCACTGCCACTGCCACTGCCACGAGAGTGGTAGCCTCGCGGCATGACCGACGCGCAGATGGCGCGAGAGATGGTGGCGATCGTGGGCGAGGACGCGGTGCTGAGCGGGCCGGGCGCGCGGCGGGCGTACGACTGCGACGCCTATACCGTGGTGCACTCAAAGCCCGTTTGCGTCGTGCTGCCCAAGTCGACCGAGGAGGTCTCGTCCGTCGTGCTTTGGTGCAACGCGAACGACATCCCGTTCACCGCCCGAGGCGCGGGGACTGGGCTGAGTGGCGGGGCACTGCCCGCGCTGGGCGGAATCCTGATCGCGACCAAGCGGATGAATCAGATCCTGGAGATCGACCTCCCCAACCGCCGGTTGCTCGCCCAGGCCGGGATCGCCAACAAAAGAATCTCGGATGCGGTGAAGGCAGACGGACTCCACTTCGCGCCCGACCCGTCAAGCCAGAGCGTCTCGACCCTCGGCGGCAACATCGCCGAGAACTCGGGCGGGCCGCACACCCTCAAGTACGGCGTCACCGTGCAGCACATTCTCGGGGTCAAGATGGTGGACCCGACCGGGCAGATTCTGGACATCTATGGCGGCGGTCCGGGGTTCGACTTCCTTGGACTGATCGTCGGCGGGGAGGGGACGCTCGGAATCGTGACCGAGGCATGGGTCAAGTTGGTGCCGCTACCGGAGGCGGTGACGACCGCCTTGATCGCCTTCCCCACCGTTCGCGACGCCACCGAGACGGTCGCGGCGATCATTGCCGCCGGGGTGATCCCGGCGGCGTTGGAGTTCATGGACCGGAACATTCTGATCGCGGTCTCCGCCGCGTTCGGGATTGTCTATCCCGCCGACGCCGAGGCCCTGTTGCTGGTCGAATGCGACTGCGCCCCCTCTCCCGGAGCGGCTGAAAAGGTCGAGGAGGAGATGGCCCAGGTGGAGGCAGTCGCCCTTCAGCACCACGCCCTGAAGATCGAGGTCGCCTCGGACGACGCCGCGCGGCAGAAGTTGTGGCTTGCGCGCAAAAAGGCGATCGGAGCGATGGGCCGGATGGCCCCGTCGATCGTCACCCACGACGGTGTAATCCCCCGGTCCAAGCTGCCCGAGATGCTGGAGTACTGCTACGCGGTGGCAAAGGAGAAGGGGCTGAACGTCGCGAACATCTTCCACGCGGGAGACGGGAACCTGCACCCGTGCTTCTACTTCGACGACCGCGATCCAGCGCAGGTAGAGGGGGTGATCGAGGCGGGGGAGATGATCATCCAGCGGTGTCTGGACCTCGGCGGCTCGGTCAGCGGTGAGCACGGAATCGGAGTCGAGAAGATCGACCTGATGTCGCGCATGTTCTCGCCGGAGGATCTGGCGGCACAGGCCTTGGCGAAGCGGATTTTCAACGACGGGGCGCTGTGCAATCCGTGCAAGGTGCTGCCGAACCAGAAGTCGTGCGTCGAGCACAAGATGCGCTGGCGTGGGGTCGCGACGTGAGCATCCTAGTGAAGGCTTATTTGGAAGGGGCGAGATGATATGAGTGAATCGCCAACCTATCCGGTTTGGCACCGCGAACCGCAGTTTGACATTCTGCCGGTGATCAACAATCACGACGAACTTGCGAGACGCATGAGTGCAGCGGAATCCGTGGCCACGCTTGGGGTCCGTGGAAGGACTTGGCGGGTCCCAACTCGCCAATTGCTCCTGTCGAGGCTTGAATCACTTACTGGAACAGAGCCGGCATATCTGGCTCACATGGGAACATCCACCGATGATTTCCTTGCATTAATTGCTGCGACGAGAGAGAATCTTAAAGACTTCCCCGCCACGCATAGACCTTTTTTGCCTCGCTTCACCCGCCAATTGGCAAAGTATGACGACCTTCCCGAGGATCAGATTGCGGTAATCGGAGGCTTAGAGAGTTTGTCCTTCAAGAGAAGCGATCCTCGTCGACCTCAAGGATTGCCGTTCGGCCGCCGGGAGGATTTTGTCAGGGTCCCCCTCAGCGCGATGTGGTTAGGCTCAAACATCGCCAACGCAATTGACTTTAACTTTCCCCATCCTCTCGAAGCCCAGTGCGGTACGTGGCGCGATTGGATTCTCGGCATGAAAGTGATGCTCGCGGACGGGACTATCGTAAACACAGGCAGCCGCGCGGTCAAGAATGTTGCCGGCTATGACCTTCATAAGCTGTTGATCGGTGCGCGCGGAACGCTTGGAATGATCCTCGAAGTCACGATCAGGACGACTCCCTACGACTCTCTACCGAAGCCAGAATTGGAGTTCAGATACGAGCAACCGCCCTTTACCGAGGGGTGGCGGCTTCGGCAAAACCTCTGGGTCCAACGGACCCGGCCGAGCGACTTCACCGACGCCGTCCGCCTCGCCGGCGACGCCGTGCTCGAAATCGACTGGGCGTCAAACACCCTTTGGGCCACCGTTCCCCCCGACCAGGAACTCGCCCGCTTCGAGGGCGACTGGATACTTCGCTCCGGCTGTGGGAAGAAGAACCTCGAATTCACCGACCCAACCCAAATCGCCCTCATGCGAAGGGCCAAGGAGCTATTCGACCCGACCCACAAGCTCAACCCGGGTGAGATGGGGATTTTCTAGCGGTGAAATCCCTCGACGAACTGACGACCAAGTGCATCCGCTGCGGGTTCTGCCTGGAGTCATGCCCGACATTCGTCGTGACCGGCGAGGAGACCGAGTCGCCACGGGGCCGGATCTACCTTGCCCGGAGCGCGGACGAGGGGAAGCTGGACTGGGAGGCGACGCGGCCGCATCTGGATGCGTGCCTCGGCTGCCGCGCCTGCGAGACTGCGTGCCCGAGCGGAGTCGAATATGGGCAAATCCTCGAAATCGCTCGGGCGAAGTTGGAGGAATCGAAGCCCAATCGGGCCAAGCACGCGTTCCTTTCGGGAATGACCCATCCGAAGAGGCTAAGAGCCCAACTCGCGCTGGGCGCTCTGCTGCCAGGTAGAAAGATTCCAAGGATGCTGTCCAAGCTCCTGAGCGGAGAGGCGCCGGTAGCGGACAAACCCAGGGTACAGGCGGACGATCTGCGACCCTTCGACGAAAGCGAATGTCCGCCGATCAAGGGCGAGGTCTATCTCCTGGAAGGCTGTGCGATGCGCGTTTTGTACCCACGGGTTCACGCCGCGACTCGGCGGTTGCTTCGACGGGTGGGGTACGTCGTCAGGGAGACGCAGCAAGGGTGCTGCGGGGCCTTGCATGCGCACGGCGGCTTTCTCGGCGAAGCCCACCGGATGGCCGCGCAGCTGGCATCCGCATTTCCAGGCGACCTGACGGTGATCGTGAACTCGGCGGGATGCGGGAGTTGGCTCAAGGAGTCATCGCTTCCCGACCGCGCCCTGGACGCCTCAGAGTTTCTCTTCGCCAATGGCTTGATCGATGCGCTGATGCGCGCGCCAGGTTTGGAGATCACCGCGACCTACCATGACGCCTGCCACCTCGCCCACGGACAGGGAGTCCGGGCTCAGCCACGGTCCCTCATCACGGCCATCCCAAAGCTAGAATTCGTAGAGCTCAACGAGGCGGAGATGTGCTGCGGAAGCGCGGGTATTTACAATATCACCCAGCCAAACATGGCGAAAACCTTGCTCGACCGCAAATGGGCGAACGTCGCCTCAACGGGGGCCGAGGTGGTGGCCACGGGGAATCCAGGCTGTCACGCCTGGATCGCGCAAGCCGCTCGGGAACACGGAGAATCCGTGGGCGTGGTGCACACGATGGAATTGCTGGAAGCCGCGTTTTCTGGCTTGCCCCCCATCCCAAGGCGCTGACCCCATCCTTGTCGCTAGTCGCGAAGCGAGTTGCCTAACTTGTAAGGTGGAATCTGGAGATCGAAATCGAGGGGGCGGTACAGGAGGGCATGATCGTAATCCTTACTCGCCAACCACCGGAGGCGCCGTCGGATCTCCCGCAGGTTCGCGGTGGTATCACCGTGGAACTGGTAGTCGGGGTGCGCACCCTTCTCGTAGGGATCGCGACCTTTCACCTGTTCTTGGATACAAATCTTGCAAACGCGCTCTGCCCGCTGGAGCAGCACTTTGCAATCCTTCCAGCGCCCTTGGCATGCCGCCCGAGCCGAGACGTCGAGCCAGTTGGTGTAGTCAAGTCTGGTCCGTTCCCGTCCCATAGCAAAAGGCGAGCCCTTCCAGTTGAATCCGTTGTAGATGCGAGGATGTTTGGAATTGGCAAAGGCCATCTGAATGCCATTCCACTCGTACATGTCGATCCATCCAATCTTGTAGACGAGCTGATCGAGAAGAACCAGTTTATCTCGCTGGGGCCAGGCTTTCAGACTGTAAACCGCATCCAGCTTTCCCACCTTCTTCAATCGGCCCGATGCGAGTTCGTACAATTTGAAACAAGACGGTGGGCAGCTGGCCGCGGGAAAACTGCAGCTCGTAACCAAAGTCGTCCGACCCGATGGCGATCGCCAAACAAAGAGCTGGGGATAGTAGCAGCCTTCGTCGACGATCTCAAACGGTGGCACCGTCCAAGCCGACTTCGACGCATCGAATACTCCCAACCGTAGCCCTGCGAAGCATCGTCGGTAGAACCCGTCAAATGGAGACTCCTTTGCCAGCAAGACGGCCCACAAATTCGGCCCGAGTTGCCTTGCTACGATCGGCGGAGCCTTAGGCGACAGGGCGTGGACCGAGGCCCTTATTTGGATTCGAGACTCAACTTTCTGCCGAAGCTCCGAGTCGATCGGTGCAATCCGCCGAACCACGGGTAACGCCGCTCCCTCGCGGTTGATCGCAAGAAGGCAACGAACGAGAAGCGAATCTAGTTCATTCGTGCGACCAAGTCGCTTCTCCGCCCGCTCGATCGCGGCGGCCCCATCGGTCTCGCGGTCCAGATTGGAACTCCACTGGCCAGGAGAGGGGAGCGACCTCTTAATCGACCCTATCGCTTGCGCCACGCGGTTCTCGGTCCTAACGGCGGTCAAGATCGGGTTGGCAGCCCGGGCGATCACGACAAGCAAGCTCGCCAGTCCTGTCCACGTGATTTGGGTACGCCGCACTACCACGCGACCAGGATACGCCCAGACCTACGGGCCCAAGTGCGATTCTTTACCGAATTTGATAACCTGGCACCGCTCGCCGGCTCGCTGGCAAAAGCGGTCGCAGGCGACCGCACTCTAAACTCTGCCTAGCTCAGCCGCTCGCTCACGAGAAGCACATCTGCCGCGATCTGCGCTTTCAGCGCGTCCAGCGACGGGAAATCTAGCTCCTCTCTCAACCGATGGTGGAACGACAGACGCACCGTCTTCCCGTACAGAGACTCCCCCGGATAGTCGATCAGATACGCCTCGATCGTCCGGTGCTTGCCCCCCACCGCCGGGCGCATGCCGATGCTGACCGCGGCAGCATAGCGACCGAATGAGCCTTCGGCCATCGCGGCGTAGACGCCGTCGGCGGGGTAGATCTGGTCAAATGAGCGGGCCAGGTTGGCGGTGGGAAAACCGATCGTGCGTCCCAAACGCTCTCCACCCACGACCACGCCGTCGATCTCGAAAGGCCGACCAAGCCAGCGGTTGGCGTCTTCGATTCGGCCCGCCTCGATTGCGCGACGTACGTCGGAAGAACTCACCCGCCGTCCGTCCAACTCGTACGGCGGCACCACCCGGGTGGGGATGTGCTGGGCGAGCCATTCGGACGTGCCCTCCCGGTGGTGGCCCATGGCAAAGTCGTGGCCGACCACCAACTGGTTGGTCCGGAGTTTCTCGACGAGGATGTGGTCAAGGAAGTCGGTGGCGCTCATCCGGCTGAGTGCCGGATCGAAGGCGAGGATCACCGCGACGGACACTCCAATCTCGGTGAAGTGGTCCAAGTTTGCGCTCAGCGAAGAGATCGCCTTGGGGCACCGGTCAGGAGCAAGGACGTGGGCGGGATGCCGGTCGAAGGTGACGAGGCAGCACGGCAACTCGGCTTCAACAGCGGTCTGAACGGCGGTGCGAATCACGGCCTGATGGCCGAGGTGGACCCCATCGAACGTACCGACGCAGGTGACACAGTGGTGCCACTCGGCATGCAGCAGTTCGAGGCCGAAGTGAATCTGCATCTAGCGTATCTTACTTGTCCTCGGGGGCGGACCCATCGGGCTCATCCCGCTTGGCCGCACGAGCCACGGCGAGGATCGCGGAGAGAGCGAGGGCTCCCAAGAGGAGGCTCATCGCCAAGAAGATTGGCTGCCCCCACATCACGGCGGGGAGGAGACGATCAGATGGGGCGATGATGCTGTTCCCCGTCCGCATGACGAGCGCATGCACCATCAAGAGCAACGCGGTGTAGATGGCGGGCAGGGTCAAGTTCAACGGAAACGCCAAACGCCCGGGGCTCAGGAGCTGCGGAACGGAGCAGCCGAGCACTACTAACCCAACCCAGGCAAACGCGGGGACACTCAGGACGACGCTGTAGGAGAGGAGGTTGCCGGGACCCGACTTCCAGGTGTGCACGAGGGCGATTGCCGCGCTGCACAGGAAGAGGGTGAAGGACAGTTCGAGTCCGAGAGTCAAGCGAGTGCTGAACGGGACCTTCACACGCATATCGGAAGGCCTTTGCTAATCGGGAATATCCTCGGTTCGAACCTCGGTCGAGGACTTGTTGACCTCTTGGATCTGTTCGTAGATCTCTTTGCGATGAACCATCACCGTCTTTGGCGCTTTGATGCCGATGCGAACTTGTTCGCCGCGGACCTCGAGGACAACCACCTCGATTTCATCGCCAATGACGATGCTCTGACCTAATTTCCGTGTAAGCACCAGCATGTCGTTCGCCTTCCATGGCCGACGGGGATCCCAGAGGGCGCCCTACGCGGCGGCTTTTTCGCCTACCGGTTTCGACTTGTCGAACACTCGGTGTCTGACAGTATACGACCCGTCGTCAAGTACGATTTGCTTCGCCTTCTTCGAGGTGCCGTCCAAGAGGATCGGACCCGCCAGATTCAGCGTCATGTCGTCCGGGCAACCCGCCGGAATCGTGACCGTTGCAAGCACGATCGTTTCTTCCGAATTCGCCTTGACGGGATGATAATTGGGGACAAAGTGGGTCGGTTCCGCGACGAGAAAAGCGATGCTCGGTTCGACGACCGCTTGCAGCCATCGGAACGGAGAATCCTTCTTATGCGGAACGAGGAGGAAGTCCTGCAGCTTAGGAAAGCCGATAAGGCCCTCGTCAAAGTGGATGATGTCGGATTCGGTGAATTCAATCTGCCCGAAGCGGGTGCCGTTGATGATCATGGGTGTTTGTCTTAGGTGGTAATGAAGTCCATCAGGCTCATCTTGAACCCATGTCCGGCGACCGTCAACGCTGCCTGGTAGGCGTTTTGCGCCTGTTGATAGTGCAGAATTGCCGCCGCGGGGTCGACGTCTTCAATGTCTGAGATGTTGCCCGTGAGATCATCCTTGCGTTGGGCGAACTGAGTGGCGAGAGTTTGAACGGTCTGCATCTTTGCGCCGATCGTTCCGCGCTCGGCAGTGATCTGCTTTTGCGCGTTCTGGAAATTGGTGACATCGATGCCCGAGAGGGCACCCACGTTGCCGCCGGTGAGGTCGTTCTTTAGCGTCTCAAGCTGGTTGTACAGGTTCGAGATCATCGGTTCGCCCGGGGTGCTAACAACCATCGTGCTGTTGGCATCGGTGGGAACGACCACGTTGCGGTTGTCGCCCGCGTAGGTAATTCCCGTAGCGCCCACCGAGTAAGGGGGTTGATCGTTCTTCTGCCCGGCAAACAGATACTCGCCGCCGGGTCCACGGGAGTTGGCGAGGGTGACGAGGCGAGACTGAAGCTGGCTGACCTGATCCACGAGCGCGTTCCGTGCGGTCTGATCCATGGTGCTGTTCGCCCCCGACAGTGCGGCCTGGTAGGCGGAATTCGCGATGTCGTTCATGCTCGACAGGTTGTTGTCAGTGGTGCCGAGGATTCCCTTCGCCGTCTGCAAGTTGGCGGTATAGCCGTCGTAGGTCGCCACCAGCGTCCGCATGTTGAGCGACTTAGCCATGCCCGTGGGATCGTCGCTGATCCTGTTAATCCGCTTCCCGGTGCTGACCTGCTGCTGCGCCTCAAAATACTTCTGAGTCGTATTTTGGATGTCGATCTGATAGGCGCTGTATTGGTAGGAGGTGCTAATTCTCATCTTCGTCACCAAGCACGATTGACAGGTATCCCACTCAATTGTCGGCAGAGACCCCTGAGTCGGTTAGCGGTGAATCGGGCAATTGTCTTCATTCCGTTGGCCCTACTTGATCATGTTGATCACGTCTTGGGTGACCTGATCGAAGATCGACAGCACCTTCGCGGCGGCCTGATAGCTCCGCTGAAACTGCAGCATGTTGCTCATCTCGTCATCGAGCGAAACGCCGCTGACCGCTTGAATCTGCGAATCGATCTGCTGGGCGACCGAGTTCTGGGTATCCAGCGCGGTTGCCGAGACATTGACCTCGCTTCCGACTTGGGCCACCAGGTTCGTGTAGAAGCCGCCGAAGGTGTTGTTCCCAAGCCCAGCGAGCTTCGCATCCTGGAGCTGTGAAAGCGCCAAGGCGATTCCTCCGTCGCCCGATGTGCCATCCACCGACGTGACGATCGCGTTCGGGTCAGCCTTTACCGCGGCGGAGAGATCGAAGTCGGCTGCACCGGTCTGCGTCGCCGGAGGCGTAACGTCGTTGAAGAACTGCACGCCGGTGTTGCCGAGTGGGTTGATGCCGCCCTCGTGGAGTGCGTTGATCTGCGTCTTGAGCGTGTTGGCCAGATTGTCCAGCTTCGCCATGTAGTTGCTGGTTGAGGTCTGGCTCTGCATCAACCCGGCAAGCTGGCCTCCCTTGATCGTGTAGCTGTGCGTGCCATCCGAGACCGTCATGCTCGCCGCGTCGTAACTCGAGGTCGGGAACTGATTGGCTCCCTGCGCGTCGACGAGGTTGAACCCACTGACGTTGACGACCATGGTGCCGTCTTGGAAGACGTTCGCCGACACGTTGGTGAGCTTGCTCAGATCCAAGAGCGCCTGATCCCGCTGGTCGAGGAGGTCGTTGGGCGAGCCCCCCTCCGACGAGGAGAGACGCACCTGCTGATTGAGATCGGCGATCTTATTCGCAAGCATCTGAATATCGGTGATGGTTCCGTGGACAGCGTCGGTCTGCTGCTGCTGCAACGTCTGAAGCTGCCCGTAGGTCCCGCGAATCTGATTCGTCAGGGTTTGGCCGGCAGCCTGTACCTGCAATCGGCTTGCGGCCTGTCCCGGGTTCGCGGCAAGGTTGGTCCAGGAGGTGAAGAAGCTGCTGAGGGCGTCATTGATACCCTTGCCGTTCACATCTGTGAACACGCTCTGCACCTGGCCGAGCGAGTTGTTCAGGGTGCCCAGTCTTCCCTGATCGGAAGTTGTCCCGCGCATTCGAACGTCGAGGAATTGATCGCGAATCCGCTCTAGACTCGTGATCGAGCTTCCCGTACCGAGCGTCAATTGACCGCCGCCACTGTAGAAAGTGGTTGCGGTTGATTCCGAGAAGTTGACCCGCTGACGTGAGTAACCCGGCGTGTTGACGTTCGAGATGTTGTGACCCGTCGTGTCAAGCGCACGCTGGAAATTCCGAAGCGCGGTGCTCGCGATGGTCAGACCGGTAAAGGTGTTCGGCATGGCAGCTAGTCCTTAGGCAGCGTGATCCACGAGCACCGCGGTCTGCGCTCGACTCTGGAACGGACCGTCGCTCTCGATCGCCGCTTTGGCCATCAGGGTGAGGGTGCCGTTGATGTAGGTCATCTCGTTGTCGATGAGCGTCCGGTTCTTCTGAAGAACGTCCTGCACGTTGCGGGCGGCAATCATCACGCGGTTGGCGAGTCCCTGGAGCTGCTGCGCTTCGGCTTTCTCAAGCACGCGCACCAAGCCTCGAAGGTTGGGTTCGGTATCCAACTCTTCGGCCAGCTTTCGGGCACACGTCGCAGCTTGCTCGTCAAGGGTCTGAATTCGCTGAAGCATCTGGTCCAGTTCGGGCTGGATGCGCTCGACGCGAATGACGTCTCGAAGGGTCAGGGCAGCGGTCTGTTCATACAACGAACGGAGCAAGCGCTCGCTCGTGCTGAGCCAGTCCCACCAAAGGGTTTGCAGTTCTCGAGTTTTCATGATGGATCGTAGTTTTTCAGAACGGTCGGGCCAGAATCAATTCGATTCCGGGCGGTGATGGATGAATTCGGGATGAGTGGGGAGGGGCGGAAGCTCGCCGCCGGGAGGGTCGGGTAGTCCCAAAACGATGTTGCGATGATGCGTCTGCTGGTCGGGCGGGAGATCGCCAGGCATCGTGCTTGGTGACGCTGCCTTAGTCGCGGGCGCATCCTTGCCGAGGACCCAGCCCTTCCCTTCCGGCAACGTGCCGGCATGAGCCGCGCGGATCATCTGCTGACGCTCGATCGCGACGACCTTCGGTGCAAAGTCCTTGTAGAGAAGCTTCCCCACGCCGAGCGAACCCTTCGAGGAGAGCTTATCGGCGATCGCCTGATCCATCATGTCTTTGTACATGTCGGATCCGGTCTTGTCGCCGCCGAGGTTGACCTCTTTCATTCCCTTTCGCATTTCGCTGAGGAGATTCTTGACGAAGAGAGTTTCGAAGCCGTCGGTTGCCTTTTTGAGCGTCTTCAGCTTGGGCTGCATGTCGCTCAGCAAACCGAGGGTTTGGACACCGGAGTTTAAGTAGCTCACTGGGTGATAATCCTTGCCTTGAGGGCACCCTGCTGGCGGAGGCCCTGCAGGATCGAGATGATGTCGGCGGCTTTTAATTCGAGGGTTTGGAAGAGGCGGGCGAGGTCCGCCACCGTAGTGGTTGGGGCGATCGTCGCCACCTGAGCCTTCTCTTCTGAGGCACCGACCGAAGACTGGCCCGTCACAACCGTGGTGCCGTTGCTGAACGGCGCGGGCTGGGAGATCAAGACTTCCTCGTCGATCCGGACGCTGAGGGAGCCGTGAGCGATGACCGCCGGTCCGATGCGGACATTGCCGCCCATGACGATCGTGCCCGTCTTCTCGTTCACCACGATCGTGCCGGTCGAGTCGACGAAGACCTTAACCTGTTCGATCTGGCTCATCGTGTTGACGTCGCTGGTGCCAGCGGGGAGGGTGATTTCGATCGTGCCGCCGTTCAGCGCCACCGGCTTGAGGCCCGGATAGGCGGTGCCGATGCTATTGGCGACGCGTTGGGCGGTCGTCATGTCAGCGGCGTCGAGATCGACATACATCTTGGAATCGGCGTAGAGCACCTTGGTCAGCGCGCCTCGCTGAACGAACGCTCCCCCGGGGATGCGGCCGCTGGTCACAAAATTCTTCGATTGGCTACTGCCGCCGCCACTGACGTCAAAGCCGCCTAGGTTGATCGAACCCTGGGCCATCGCATAGACCGTCTCACGGTCTCCTGCGGCGTAGAGCGGAGCTTGGATCAGCGTGCCACCCGCAAGCGACTTGGAGTCGCCCAGCGACTGGACGCTGACGTCGATCGGCAAGCCGTTGGTGGCGAAAGGCGGGAGTTCGGCGGTGATCATCACCGCCGCCACGTTCTTCATGTCGACCTGGGTTGAGTCGATGTTTATGCCGAAATTCTTAAACAAATTGCTGACGATCGAGTTCGTCACCGAGCTCTTTCGCGAGTCGCCCGTGCCAGCGAGGCCAACCACCAAACCGACGCCCATGAGCTGGTTCGGGCGAATGCCTCGGAAGCGCGCGATCTCCTTGATGCGGACCTCGATGCCGTCCTTCTCGCCCGTAGCGATCGCGCTGTCGCGCTTCTGCTCTTCGGAGAGGCGGATTTCGTGCTGCTTGGCCCGCTCGACCGCGCCGGTGTTCACCGGCGGGGCCGTGCTCGGAGGAGCCGTCGGCGTTCGCGGCGCGCCCTGGGCGACGAGCACCGAGGGGACGACCAGGAGGCCGACAAGAAGGGATGCGGAAATGAGGTTTCGCATGATTAGAACAGCCAATCCAGGAGGCGAGTCAGAATGCCCTTGCGCTGCCGATCGCCGATCAGGCCCTTGCCGTCGGTGGTGATCTTGGCGCTGGCGACGTTCTCGCTGAGCACGGTGTTGTCGATGCGGACATCGGCGCGGCGGATAATGCCGCTCAGCTTGTAGATCTGCAGGTCCTTGTTGACGTTGACCGCGCGCTCACCCTCGATCACGAGGTTGCCGTTCGGCAGAACCTCCTTCACGGTGACGGCGATCTTGGCGGTGAACTTGCCCGCTCGGTCCGTGCTTCCGGTACCGACCACGCTCGAGTTCGCGCCACCTTGGGCGGCATTCAAGTACCTCCCGATCAGCGGGATATTCAGCGCGCCGAGCAGGGGGACGGTCGTCGAGTCCGCCTTGGTCGCCTTGGTGTTGGCGGTGAGGCTGGCGCTTGAGGACTCGTCCACCACGATGGTCAGAATGTCGCCGACATTGGCGGCGACGTGATCGACCATCGGGTTGACGTACTTCTGCGGGACGAGGGAGCCTTCGTTGTCTTCGCTCTTGACCAGTTGCGCGGAGGCCGCGAACGGCAAGAGGGACAAGGCGAGAATTAGGTTCTTTTTCATAGCTTCACCTCGACGGTGTCGGGGCCAGTGACGACGCCCGTCTTCACGGCGCCGGTGTCGGTCACGACGGTCACGGTCTGTCCGACCCAGGCGGCGCCTCGGGTCTTGCCGCCGATCTCGACGGATGCGCCCTTGACGCGGACGACGATCTTGACCGCCTGCCCCATCCGGACGCCGATTCCAGTTCCCGCCACTGGCGAGAGGAGGAGATTGCGGCTTGTAAAATGCTTGTCATCCACGCGGATGTCGATCATCAGGGTGATCCCGTTGGTTCCCTTGATCGCGTTCGCGGCACGGAGCTCAAGCTGTCCAGGAGGCACGGTGGCGTCGGGGACGTCGTTGGTAACTCGCATCGGCATGTCGATGCCGAGCTGCTCCTTCACCGCCGCCGTCGCGGCTTCGAGGAGCTGCGCCTTGTCTACCTTCTGGCAGGCCCGGAGGATCTGAGCGCTGCTCGGACAAGAGATCGAGAGACCCTCCGGCTTCATCCCCGTGTTCCGAATCTTGCTCATGATGAAATTGCGATCGATGCCCCGCTGGACGCCGACGGCGGGCGAGCGGCCCAGGTCAATCGGGCCAAGCTTCGCGGCAAGCTCCGGATTCGCGCCGATGTCCGCGATCTCAGCGAGCGTGAAACTCTCTCCCGCCACCGTTGACGTCTGATGGATCTGGATCTCCGCCTCGCCATCCGCGTACTTGCGGTTGGTGCTGGCGTGGACTTGGGGGCTCGTCCGAGTCTGAGTTGGAGTCTGAGTCTGAGTTGGGACCGCCGCTTGCTTGATCGGCTTAGGTGCGCCGTCGACTCGAATCACACCGTTCGTCCCGTCGCCCGGGTTTCCAAGCGAAGCGCGATCGGCCGCAAGCAGGAATGAACCCTGCGGCGTCAAGGCCGAACCCTTCGGGAACAACGCGAGCACGAGGTGGGCGACGGGATACTTCTTGCCTCCCATCACCGCCAAGACAGAACCTTCGAGGTCGATCTCGACCGCCTCGGTCCCGTTGGGAACCGCGACGTTGGGAAGAAGCTCGACGTCCTTTCCGGCGAGCAGATGCTCGCCTTCGACGTGAAGCGTGGCCTGGGTCGCATACACGACTCGGCCCTCGTGGGCAAAGCGCATGTACCCTTCGCCTTCCACGTGCACCGAGAGGGTGACGGGGGCGAGCGTGACGGCGGCGAGAAGAGTTAAGAGCATGGTTATCGCTTCAGGTTGTTGGTGGTCTGGAGCATTTCGTCGGCGGTCTGGATGGCCTTCGAGTTGATCTCATAGGCGCGCTGGGCGGAGATCATCTTCACCATCTCGTCCACGACCTGCACGTTCGAGCCTTCCAAGTTGTTGGCGCGGAGGCTGCCGATGCCGTTCTCACCCGGAGTGCCGACTACGGGCTCACCAGAGGCACCGCCCTTCGTGTAGAGGTTTTGACCGACGCGGGTCAGCCCCCCCGGGTTTGCGAACATCGCGATCTGAATCGATTGCAGAGTCTGCGGGTCGCTGCTTCCCGGGAGGATCGCACTGACCACACCGTTCTCGGAGATGTCGATCGCGCTCGCACCAGCGGGGATCGTGACTTCGGGGACGACGGGATACCCGTCGGTCGTCACGAGCAAACCGTTGGCGTCACGGCGGAACGAACCGTCGCGGGTGTATGCGATGCCGTCCGGGCGCTGGACCTGGAAGAAGCCGTCGCCGTTGATCGCGACGTCGAGCGGGCTGCTCGTCGATTGGAGCGGGCCAGGGCTGAAGTCGGTGGCATTGGCGGCAAAGGCGGAACCCAAACCGATCTGGGCCGGCGCGGGCGTGGTGCTACTGCCGCCGGTCTCCGCGCCGGAGATCTTGTAGGTCTGATACATCAGATCCTGGAATTCAGCGCGTTGGCCTTTGAACCCGGTCGTATTGACGTTCGAAAGGTTATTGGCGATGACGTCTAGGTTCATCTGTTGGGCGACCATTCCGGTCGCTGCGGTATTAAGGGATCGCATCATGGCAGGCTTGTTTCTCAGGTTGCTGGGCGTACGATTCGGGCGCGGTGATGCCGCCCGAGGAACGTATTCCCCGCAGTCTTTCTGGGTCGTTCGAGCTCTCTTGCTCTCGCTTCCCGGTCGTGCCTTCCGTGAGCTATCTTGCCCGTGCGCAGTCCGTCGCTTCGGGCGTGCCTCCCGTTTCCGCTTCCGAGGAAGCGAGTCAGGGGCCAGCGTTTCGATAACTTACTGAAGAACTTGGATGAGTTTTTGCGTCAGTTCGTCCTGTTGGGTCATGGATTTCTGCGCGAGTTCGTAGGAGCGGCCGATGTTAATGATCGCCATCATCTCGTCCACTGAGTTGACATTGGAGCCTTCGGTCGCGCCTTGGCGGACCTGGGCGGAATCGGAATCAAGCACCGTCGCCTGACCCTTCACGGTAAACAAGTTCGCGCCAGCTTTCAGGAACGTGCCGTCCCAAACGCCGATCGTCGCGACCTTCTTGCCATCCACAGCGATCGCTCCGTTCTTGCCAATTTGAATTTGGCCGTTGGGGAGCAGGATCGGATTGCCCGACGTGTCGAGCACCTTCGCGCCGCTGGGGACGATGAGCTCACGCTTGGAGTTGACGCCAAACGTGCCGTCTCGGGTGTACAGCGTCTTTCCGCCCGTATCGACGGCGAAGAGACCTTTCTCGGATTCAATCGCGACATCAAGCGGGTTGCCCGACGCGTTGATGACTCCGCGCTGCATGATCGTGTAGCCGGAGAGGCCGGCGATACCCGAGCTGATCGAACCGATCGGCTTGCCATTCCCACCCTGCGACACGAGTTGTCGGTCGTAGAGATCGGTGAACTGCACGCCGTCGCGCTTGAACCCGTTGGTTCCCACGTTGGCTAGGTTGTTGGCGGTGACTTCCATCCAGCGTTCGCTGGCCATCATTCCACTCGCCGTCGCATTAATGCCTCGGTTCATCTCACTTTCAGAATCGGCACGCATCTTTGCCGGGATTAGAGCGCTAACTTCGCAATCGACTTTAAGTTTCTGCGAATCCCGAAGTTTCAGGTTCATCCGTCACAATCTTCGATATGCCGAAAGCGGTGATTCTCCTCAGCGGCGGGCTGGATTCCGCGACCGTCCTCGCGATCGCGCAGTCTTTGCGCTTTGAAGCATTGGCCCTGACCATCCTCTACAGGCAGCGCCACATCGTGGAGATTGAAGCCGCGAAGCGCGTGGCCTTGGCAGCAGGAGTCACCGACCACCGCTTCGTCTCGGTCTCCTTAGACGCCTTTGGCGGCTCCGCCCTGACCGCCGACATCGACGTCCCCAAGGACCGCGAGGTCTCGGAGATGGAGGCCGACATCCCCATCACCTACGTCCCCGCGCGAAACACGATCATGCTCTCCATCGCCCTCGGCTTCGCCGAGGTCGTAGGAGCGGAGGACATCTTCGTCGGCGTGAACGCGGTGGACTACAGTGGCTACCCCGACTGCCGCCCGGAGTATCTCGAGTCATTCGAGCGGATGGCGGCGCTGGCGACCAAGGCGGGCGTCGAGGGGCATCCAATCCGGCTGCACGCGCCGCTGATCGACATGACCAAGGCTCAGATCATCACGCGCGGGCTGTCGCTCGGGGTCGATTACGGCCTAACCCACTCCTGCTACGACCCCGTCGACGGCAAGGCATGCGGTCACTGCGACTCCTGCTTGATCCGGCAGAAGGCGTTCGCGGACTTGGGAATGATCGATCCGGCGCTTCCCTGATGCCATCCGCGAACAAACTCGTATGCCTCAGGGTTAACCCACCCCGACTGACCTCACGACGCCAAGCCAAACCCTGAGGCTAAAACGCAAACCTACAAACCCGTCCGCTAACAAACTCGCATGCCTCACGGTTAACTCGCCCGAAACTGACCTCACGCCGCCAAGCCCAACCCTGAGGCTAAAACGCAAACCAATAAACCCGTCCGCGAACAACAATCCTGGTTGACTCCTTGGGCACGAGGAGGTCAATACAATATGCAGACAAGAATCTTAAACCACAGCGTAAAACCTCATTAGGGCGCAGGAATTTCAGGAATTCACTGAAACCACGAATTTAGGTTCAAAATCGGCCAAATCATTCCTGCATTCGGTGCCAAGAGATGGAAATTTGAACCTAACGACGTGTGCACATTCTTGCAGTCCGTGCCGTTGGTGAAGAGAGGTCCCGGATCGTCAACCATGGATAAGGCGGCCAAGTAAACTGAACCCCATGGCCAAACCCGCGCCGTTGGCCGCCAAGCTCCGCATCGCGGAGATCTTCACCAGCCTCCAAGGAGAGGGGATTTGGATGGGCGTGCCGTCGACCTTCGTGCGCGTCAGCGGATGCAACCTGCGCTGCACCTGGTGCGATACGCCCTACGCAAGTTGGAACCCCGAGGGCCCCATGCTCACCCTCGACGCGATCCTCGCCAAGGTCAGCGAATCGGACATTCGCCACGTCGTCCTCACTGGGGGCGAGCCGATGCTCTTCGACCCCATCGAGGAGCTCACCCGAGAACTCAAGTTGAGGGATAAGATCATCACGATCGAGACTGCGGGCACCGTATTCCGGAGAGTCGCCTGCGACCTGATGTCGATCTCGCCCAAACTCGCAAACTCAACGCCCAACCCCGAATCTGGCTGGCGCGAGCGCCACGAGGCCGCCCGACTTGATCGGAAGCCGCTCAAACGGCTGATCGAAGCCTACGACGTCCAACTCAAGTTCGTGGTTGACCCCCGCCGCCCGGAAGACTTCGCCGAAATCGACGACGTCCTCGCAGGTCTTCCGCACGTGAGTCCGGACAGGATTCTCCTGATGCCGGAAGGAACCGATAGCGCGGTTCTCCAAGAACGCCAGAGGGCTCTCGTGGCAACCTGCCTCCAGCGAGGCTGGCGGCTCGCCCCGCGCCTTCACGTTGACCTATTCGGTCACACTCGAGGAACATGAAACGCGCGCTCATCTTGCTGGCCGCCTGCCTGCTCGCATTCGGATGCGTCGCCTCCAAGCGCACGCAAGCGATGATGGGACTCTGGGGAGGTGAATTCGCGCTAGACTCGCCAACGAAGACGGGAATTCAGCCCTTCAAGGGCTTCCTTCGCCTGTTCGGGAACCAGAAGTATCAGCTCCACCTCGAGAACACCGCCCAGAACTTCGACGTGACCGGGACGTGGAAGCTGGCAAAGAGCCGCCTCACCTTCCAGGTCGGAAAGATCGACTACCAACTTCCGAGCGAGCTCGACCAGCAGACGCTGAACTTGAAGGTTCTGCCAAAGGACGACATTCGAACTGCGTTCAGCCACCCGTTCTTCCTCGATCTCGGAGACAACGACACCACCCTCACCGGACCTTCGATGGACCTCGGCCCGCTCATAGGCCGACAGCTATTCACGAAACGGAAGCTGGACCAAAGCTAAAACTCTCTTATACTGAGCTATGCGCACCCTACTCCCGGCTCTCGCGGCCCTGACAGCGTGCGCCTTCGTGTGGCTAAGACCGGTAGACCTGAAGGGCACATGGCATTGCGCGATTTTGCCAGATCCAGGTTTTGAGACGGATCCTGGATTTGACGGCGTCAACATCGCGCTTCGTCCGGGTTCTATCGAATTTCGAGAAGGCGGGAAGTTTAGCTGCGGTTTTTTGGCAAACCTTGAAGACGCGAGCGGAACCTATATGCTTTCAGGTTCTACGGTCACCCTAACCCCCACCATGCGAGGCATCCACGACGTGAAGGACAGTGCGCCAAGCTTGCTGCAGCTTTCACCCGATGGCAATACGATCTCGGGGCGGGATTTACCCGTCGATGCAGGGCAACCTCACCACTACACGCTCGTGCTTCAGCGAGACCGTTGAGTTCACCACGCGCAAGTCACAATTAAACGGCAGCGGGGCGAGGCCGAATCGCTCTTATACTAAGGCATGCGTGCCTCTTTGCTTGCCGTCTTTGGGCTAATGCTCTGCGTCGTGATGGGTTGCCACTCCGGTGGCAACGTGGTCGGTAAGTGGACTGGCTCGGTGGTCGTCGACTCAGGTTACGAAAACGATATGGGAGCGAAGATGGCCGAGGGCTTCGCCAAGGCGATCTCGTTTGAGTTGAAAGCCGACAAGACCTTCTCCGGAACGCTCCTCTTTCCCGTCGAGGGAACCTACACCGTGGACGGCAACAAAGTGACCCTGGCCGTCACCAAAGTGATGGGCATGGACGGTAAGGGCTCGACCAAGAGCGACAAGCCGATGGTCTTCGAAGTCGCAGCCGACGGAAAGACGATGAACGCGCCCGACCTGTCGAAGGGTAGCGGGAAAGATGCCCATTACAAGTTGGTTCTGAAGAAGGAGTAGGGCTTCGATCGTGTTGGAAGAGCAGTTTCGCTGGGGAGGAGGGCATCGGGCCGCGATTAGCCTTGCCTACGAGCGATGCCCGCAGCAAGCGCTCCGAAGGCTCTCCGTCCTCGACAACCAAGGCGTCGGCGCAACCATCTTCGTCGAACCGACCGACGTGCTCGAAGATCCCGTGGCCTGGCGGCGCGCCCTCGGCTCCGCCCACGAACTTGGCAGCGCGACCCTGCATCCGGTCACCCTGGACGGAACCCTGCCGAACTGGACCCTCGCGATGATCAACGACGATCTCGCGACCTCGGATGAGCTCCTCGAAGACTTCGATCCGACCCCGGCGGGACGCCCCTTCGCCGCCCCGGGTCCGCTCTTGTACTGCGCTGATGGGGCCTACGAGCAGCTCCTGATCGACCGATACCGCTGGATTTTGGGGGGAGCGAACGGAGTCAACCATCCCGTCTTCTGCAACACCCATTCGCTCTCCACGCTCAAGGTCAACGAGGACACGATCGGCGAGACGCTTGATGCCCTGGAAGATGGCGTCGATCGCGGTGCGTGGTGCATTCTCAGTTTCGACCTGCGGACTGAGGTCACGCGACGGTTCCATGACGCGTTCCTAGAAGTTGTGCCGAATTCGCTTGAACGCGTTCTTTGGCAGCCGATCAGCCAAGTCGGCGCGATCCTGGCGGGGTTTCGGTCCAAGCTAGCCGTCCGTTGAACCCGCCGGACTGGGTAGGATTTCGCAAGCGTCCCTCGATGCTGAGGTTCCATTGACCCCCACCCGCGAAGAGTTTCTCCATATCGGGAACGGGAAGTACGTCTTCTACTTCCTGATCTACCTTTCGCTCGCGATCATGATCTATCAGATCGTGATGCGGGTGCGCCTCTGGCGTCAGGGGAAACCGATCCCGTGGGGCGGCCCGTTGCGCGAGGGCTTGCGATATTGGATTCCAACCCGGGGGATGCTGGCGACTTGGATCGGCAATGTAGGCACCTACGTGCTCGCCCAGAAGAAGGTGCGGTCGTCACGGCGCAGGTCAGGCGCACCGATGCACCTGCTGCTGTTCTACGGCTTCTTGTCGATGTTCCTGGCCACGACCCTGCTCGCGATCAACTCGTACGGGCCGGTGCAGTTCCACCGCGGCAGCTACTACCTCGGATACGAGTTCGTGTTTGACGTGCTCGGGCTGATGTTCGTGATCGGGTGCGGCTGGGCCCTCGGACGACGGTTCGTACTTTCTCGTCGTGAACGGTCACCGTTGACGACCGCAGCTTCCGACTTCGGTGCCCTTGGGTTGCTGTTTGCAATCGGACTCAGCGGTTATTGGCTGGAAGCATCGCGGCTGTCGAACTACGCCTATAACGGGCTTTCGCACGATTGGGACAGGTTCTCGATCGTAGGCTGGGCTCTTTCAAAAGTTCAGGGGCCCGTACCCGACGGGTTTTACGTGTTCGTGTGGTGGTTCCATGCTGCGCTGATCATGACGTTGTTCGCAGTGATCCCACGGTTGCGCATTCGGCACATCGTGATGGCCATCTTCTCGACCGCCGGGAAGCCGGAGCAGCCGATGGGGCAGCTTCGGACAATCTCGATGGAAGAGGTCGAGCGGACCGAAAAGATCGGCGTCTCCCACGCCGCCGACTACTCGCGCTGGCACCTGATGTCGCTCGACGCCTGCATGGAATGCGGACGCTGCACCGAGGTCTGCCCAGCCTGGAACGTTGGCAAGGTTCTGAACCCGAAGCAGGTAGTCCAGGACATCCGCGGCGCAATGAAGTCCGGGGCTTCGATTGCCGAGAAGGTGAGCGAGGAAGCGCTCTGGGCGTGCACGACTTGCAACGCTTGCGTCGAAGCTTGCCCGGTGCTGATCCGGCATGTGGATCTGATCGTCGATGCCCGGCGAAACTTGGTCGCCGAGGGGGCTTTGTCCGGTTCGGGGGCGACCATGCTGCGGCAGGTCGCGAGCACCGGCCACGCCTGGGGCCAGTCGGCAAACGAGCGCGAGAAGTGGATGGACGGGTTGGAGATCCCCCTGGCCCGCGACGGGGTCGAGTTCGAGTTTCTGTTCTGGGTCGGATGCGCGGGCGCGACCGACTCCGGCGCGGTGAAGACAACCAAGGCGACCGCCGAGCTGCTGAAGAAGGCGGGAGTGAAGTTCGCCTGCTTGGGGCGCGAGGAAGCCTGCACCGGCGACCCCGCACGTCGCGTCGGCGAAGAGTTCCTGTTCCAGGACAAGGCCGCGCAGAACGCGTCAGTCTTCCAGAAATACGGGGTCAAGAAGGTCGTCACCGCCTGCCCGCACTGCTTCAATTCGCTCAAGAACGAGTACGGCGAGTTCGGGGCGACGCTCGAGGTGTTCCACCACTCGCAACTGCTTTCGTCGCTCGTGACCAAGGGTCAGCTCTTAGCTGCGACGCCACCGAGAGGCGAAGTCGCCTACCACGACCCCTGCTACCTGGCCAGGGTGAACAACGAAAGCGACGCTCCGCGCTCGCTCATGGGCGGTTCTACCGGCTTGAATGCTATGTCCCACGTTCCCGAAGCGGATTCTCGGGACGGAACGTTGGCCGAGCCGGAGCACTACGGTCGCAAGACCCTCTGCTGCGGCGCGGGAGGCGGGCGGATGTGGATGGAAGAGCCCCCAACTCAGCGTCCCTCCAACCGCCGGGCCGAGGAGTTGGTGGCAACGGGTGCCAAGACGGTCGCCGTCGGGTGCCCCTTCTGCCGGATCATGCTGGGCGACAGCCTGAAGCAGGTCCGACCAGACGACGAGATTCGACTGGTGGACATGGCCGAGCTGCTGCAGGAAGCGAATCGGCCGACGGCCTAATCCCTGCTCAGTCTCACCGCCAAGCTAATTGAGGGCAGAGATTAGATCTTGATACACTCGCATCGTCGCGAGCGACCTATCGTGACTGTGAAAGATGGCACCTTCGTGCCTAGCCAAAATTGTCCTCGCCGCGAGTTCGACCGCCACCAAGGTGGCAACTTCGGGGTCAATGATCGGACCCGTCAGGTGCAACCTCTTGGACACCCGCACAACGCTCGCTAGGGCGCGACAGGCGACTTCGAGCCTCAGATTTAGGGGTGGTTCAGAGGGGTATCGGTTATCCATCTTGGCCAACCGCTTCAAGCAGGACCGTCCTCTTTCGCGCAAGTTGAGCTCGTCCTCAATGATGGCCATTGCTGCGGAATTCTTCTCATGGGTTACCGCTTCACGGGCGGCCACGAGAAGGGCCAAATCGCAGTAAGAGAGAATCGCTCCTCCACCTTGCCCGTTATCCGCAAACTCCTCCAAGACGATTCGAAATGGATCGGTTTCACCGCGCCCCGATGCAACAAGCAAGTTGATGGCGTCCTCTGGAGTCATCAAAACTCTCGCGAGGTTTACGGTTACGTAATCTAGGATGTCCACTTCTAGGTTCCACTGTCTCGACCGGTCCAGCTCTATCTCGCTAGACGGTCGTTCTCTGCCAATAGGCTACCGAACTCGAGTCAACCGCTTCGAGCTCACAGTCTCCCCCGCCCGCGTCGCCCGGGCGGAGAATGAGGCGGTAGAGGAAGTCCCTGTCGCTCGTTCGGTAGACGCCGATCGGGCTGCCCGTCGTCCAGGCGCTGACCTTCGCCCGGTTCCCGACGCGGACCTCCCAGGCCGAACCGTCGGAGAGATACACCACCACGCCGGAATCGATTTCGGCTCGCAATCGGAGCGGCTTCGAGTGCGATGCCCCCATCGCGAGACAGACGACGCTCAGGAAAATGGTGAGGAGGAACGATCTCAGCATGGAGCTAGGACGGATTGGGAGCCCATCGGATTCGCCGGAACGGCGAGTCAGCAGATCCTTCCCGGCCCGCTGGTGTAACCTTCCGACATGGTCGTCGGGCTTGGCATCGATCTGGTGGACATTGCGCGCATCGAGACGGCGATGGAGAACCCTCGGTTCCTTGAGCGCATTCTGACCCCCGCCGAGCGCGACTACTGCATCACGCCCTACCACGTCGCCGGACGCTGGGCGGCGAAAGAGGCGATCGCCAAGGCGATCGGCTTGGCGCTCTCCTGGCAGGAAGTAGAGATCCTCCCCGATGAGCTGGGAGTCCCCAAAGCGCAGATCAACTCGGTGCACTACGATCCCGGTCGGATGCGAATTCACGTCTCGATCACCCACGAACGGACGCAGGCCGCCGCCGTCGCGATCCTAGAGCGGCTGGTCTTCCAGGCCCCAAGCTCGTAGAGCCTTTTCCCCCAGCCATGCCCGACGAAACTCCTGAAGCTCCTCCAGTGATTCCGCCGACCGCTGACTACTACCGACCCGACCCGCAAGTGCCAGCACATCCGACGACGATGGAGCGGATTATCCCGTCAAGCAACCCGAACGCGCTCATCGGCTACTACCTCGGGCTGTTCTCAATCATGCCCGTGGCGGGCTTGGCGCTCGGCCCGGCGGGGATTGTGCTGGGCTTGAAAGGACTGAAGGCGTGCAAGGAGCATCCTGGCCTGCCAGGTAGGGGGCACGCGATCACGGCACTCATCGGCGGGATTCTGGGATGCCTGGTCAATTACGGAATCGGGCTGATCATTCTGCTCGCGTTTCTCACCGCCAAACAGCACAACGCGGTGTGAGTGGCAGTGGCAGCAGCAGTTGAATTGCCATTCCGAAGGAAATTTGTGCCGCGCGGAGTCTGACTGCCAGCGAATATTGCTCGCAGTCCGGTTGACAATCTGTCCAGTTGAGACCCTCAAGAAATGATTACGGTCAGGTTCCTCCACTCTGCCGCATCCGGCCCTGGTTCCTACCTACGAGCCGTGGGCGGTGTCGGTCGGAATGACAACCCAGAGCGAGACTCGGTTTGCACTGCCACTGCCACTGCCACTGCCACTGACGAAGCTAGCCCGGCGGCCAGCCGAGCGTGCGCCCGCCGAGCAGGTGGGCGTGGAGGTGGCGAACGGACTGGCCCGCCGCTTCCCCATCGTTGATCACCAGGCGGTAGCCGCCGGTCAGACCCTCCGCCTCCGCGATCTTCTTGGCCGCGTTGAGGATGTGGAGATGGTCGCCCGTCTCGGGGAGCTCGGAAAGACCGGGAATCTCCGACTTCGTGATGATCAGGATATGCACCGGAGCCTGGGGCTCGATGTCCCGGATCGCGAAGACGTGATCGTCCTCGTAGACGAAGGCTCCAGGGATTTCGTGGTTGAGAATCTTGGTGAAGAGCGTGGCCATTTCCAGTCGCAGTTTAGCGTGTACGCTGGGGCGGTGGAGAATGGCGACGCGATCTGGGCGGAGACGACCTCGGGCGGGTTGTTGCGCCAGCTCTTCGGGTTCTATCCCACGCTTCACGACGCCGTCGTAGACTCCATCTCTTTTGATCGCTCGACCGACTCCCTCACGATGGACGTTGACTATTCGGACGGAGAGCCGGGTGAAACCCACTTCCGCGTGCGGATGCAACTGATCTGGACCGGAGTCTTGGAAGTGGACATCAGTGCCGATGATCGCTACCTCTACGATGTCCAGTTCATCCGCAGTGGTGAGTTCCTCGAAACGAAGATGGAGGGCGGCTACGGAATTCGCGGCAAGATCGTGAGCGAGGGGTTTGAGGCGGTCCTCGACAAGGTCGATCCGCCCGATCGGGAAGAGACGCGGCAGCCCCTACGTATCCGCTACCGGTAGCGGTACCGCATAATCGGCGCATGCATCTCAGCGAGCGATGGAGATCAAACGCGCCGGTCGACCGGCTGGTCCGCTATCTCCTCGCGCCCTTTTCCGAGCTCTATGCGCTCGGGTGGCAGGTGTACTTGACGGTGTACCGGCTTGGGATCAAGCGGTCCAAGCGGCCGCACCAACCCGTGTTCTGCGTCGGTAACCTCGTCACCGGAGGGACGGGCAAGTCGCCCGTTACCATCTATCTGGCCAAGTTGCTCGGCGAAATGGGACGACAAGTGGTGATCTCCGCAAGCGGCTACGGAAGCCCTTCGGCGAAGGCGGCTCAAGTCGCCCCGAACGGCCCGCTGAGCGCAAAACAGTGGGGGGATGAACCCGCGATGTTACGCGCGCTGCTGCCCGACGTGCCCCTCATTGTCGGGCGGAGGCGAGTGCTTGCCGCCGACCTTTGCCGGCGACACTTTCCGAATTCGATCCTGCTCATGGACGACGGGTTTCAACATCTGCCTATCCACAAGGACTGTACGTTTCTCATCGACCCTCCCCGCGACAACAAGTTCTGCTTGCCCGCCGGGCCCTACCGCGAGCCGTACGGGAATCGCCGACGCGCCGACATCATCCTCGAAGGACAATTCGAAATTGTCACGGACCCCCTCTCGTTTGAGTTGCCGGACGGATCGGAGCTCGACCCCCATTGCTCCTCCGTAAACGTCCTATGCGCTCTGGCCGAGCCGGCGGGCTTCCTCAAAGCGCTCGATGTCGCAGGGGTGCGGATCGAAGGTTCGCCCAAGCTGCTGCCCGACCACGATCGGCTTGACGCGGGTAACCTTTTCGACGGTCTGCTGCCCAACTTGCCAATCGTGGTGACGATGAAAGATTGGGTCAAATTGCGCGATAGATCGGATGTCGAGAGTCGGACTTTCTGGATCGCACGGCACCAGGTTCGAGTGGTGTCGGAGGACGCATTGCGCCGCCGGATCGCGGACAAACTGAATGAGTTCACGACGCAAGAAGCTTGAACAGAAGGTTGGGGCGAGGGCCTTTGCGATCGCCGAACGCATGTTCGCTCGCAAGAACGCGGAACAAGCGGAGCGCCTGGGAGCCAAGCTCGGCATCCTCGCGTGGCGACTGGACAAGAAGCATCGCGAACGGACCATCTCCAATCTTGCCCTCGCCTTCCCGGAGCTGAGCGATTCCAAACGCGTCGAGATGGCCAAAGAGGTGTTCCGCCACTTCGGTCGCACCGCCGCCGACTTCATGCGGGCCGAGGTACGCACGGCGAAAGAGGTGCTCGACAGCATGGAAGTCGAGAACCAGGAGAATTTCAAGGCGGCCGTCTGCGGCGAACACGGGGTGCTGGCGATCACCGGCCACTTTGGCAACTGGGAGCGATTTGGCCATTGGATGACCTTGCAGGGACATCCGCTCACCGTCGTGGCGCGAGATGCTAACGACTCCGGTATCAACCTGGCGATGGCTCGAAAGCGGGAGGCGCAGGGGGTCAAAGTGCTCTCGCGAGGAAACACGATCCGCCAGATCTTCAGTTGCCTCAAGGCAAATCAGGCGGTCGCGATTCTGCCTGACCAGAATTCGAACGAGGCGTTCGTTCCCTTCTTTGGGAAACCGTGCGGAACGGTTTTGGGTCCAGCGGTGCTGCATCTCCGCACTGGTGCGCCTCTGATTCCCTGCTATTGCGCGCGGACAGGACCCGGGAAGTACCTGGCGATCATCCGCCCCGCTCTTGAGCTACCGGAGGAGCAGCGGACCCCGGAGGGGATCATGTTCGCCTTGCATGCGGAGCTTGAGGCGGTGATCCGCGAGTATCCGACCCAGTGGCTTTGGATGCACGACCGCTGGAAGTCCGCCCGCCGCGCGGGGATGCTGTGAGCTCGCCGAGCTTTCTAATCGTCCGGCTGTCGGCGATCGGCGACTGCGTGATGGCCTCCTATGCGGCGACGGCGATCCGGAACAAGTACCCCGATGCCAAGATCACCTGGGCGATCGAGACCCGATGCTCGCCGGTTGTCGAATTGGGCCGCTTGGTGGATGACAAGGCGGAATTCCCCCGTGATCGGTGGAAGAAAGGGCGATTCAAGCTTGAGAACTGGCGAGAGCAGGTTGCGCTGTACCGTCGGCTCAGGGCCGAGAAGTTCGATATTGGGATCGACCTTCAGGGCCATAGCAAGACGGCAATCATCATGGCGATGGCCAAGCCCAAGCGCAAGGTCGCGACCGCGGCAACCGACGTGTTCGCCCGACGCGTCTCACCAGTGGTGCCGGGGTTCGATCCCAAGGTCCACACCGTCGAGCGATACATGCAGGTCGTGCGCTCGATCGGCGACTTTGAGCTCCCCGAGCGTCCGATCATGCCCGATGTGTCGTCGATTGGCGCGCAGATATTGAGCGAGTTAGGCTCGCCGTCCTCGCTGATCACGATCGCCACCGCCGCCGGACAAATGGACAAGGCGTGGCCGATCGATCGTTGGAACCAGGTCGCGCCAGCGCTGATTGAGCGTGGGCACTCGGTGGTGTTCGTCGGCGGCCCCGGCGATCCCCAGCCGTCGGTGCCGGGCGCGATCGACAAGGTTGGGCGGTGGTCTCTGACCCAGACGATTGCCGCGCTCGCGGCGAGTCGGCTCGTGCTGTGCGGCGACACCGGGGCGGGTCACATCGCGGGAGCGTATGGGCGGCCCCTGATCTCGGTCTTCGGGCCGACCGATCCGGACCGCTTCCGACCCTACTCGAAGACCGGGGTGGTGATTCGAAACGGCAAGGCGACCGAGAACACGGAGCCCGCGGAGGTTCTGGCGAAGGCGTGGGAGGTCCTTGATGCCCCGCTTCCTAATTAGCCGCTTGTCGGCGCTCGGCGACGTGGTCTGCACCCTGCCGGTGGCGGCCTCGCTCAAGGAGGCGTTTCCGGACAGCCACATCACTTGGGTCTGCGATCCTCGGTTCGCGGGGATCGTGGATTGCTGTCCCGACGTCGACGAGGTCGTGCGCACGAAGCCGGGTTTGAAGCCGGCCACCTGGCCGACCCATCCCGAGCCCTTCGACGCGATCCTCGAGATGCAAGGGCTGATGAAGAGCGCGCTCGCCACCGCGCGGGCTCGCTCGAAGAATCGGGTGGGTTACCACTGGCAGCGCGAGGGGTCGATGCTGTTCTCGTCCCGCGTGATGCCGGACGCTTCTTCTTTCCACATCGTGGATCAGTACGTTGATGTCGCCCGGGCGGTGGGAGGCGGCGAGTCCGCCGCCTTTCACCTCAAGCCTCAGGTCGATGACCTAGCCAAAATGCGCGGGTTGCTTGGCGATGCAACGGTGCTGATCAACCCGGGAGCGGGGTGGGTGACCAAGCGGTGGCCGCCTGAGCATGTCGCCGGGCTCATCGTTCGGCTGCGGGCTGACGGGATCGGCTGCGCCTTGATCGGCGCCAAGGACGATATCCTCGCACACGAGGAGGTCTTGAGTCAGACCGGCGGCGCAGGAGTGTCCCTGGCGGGCCAGACCTCAGTGCGCGAGCTGGTCGCTTTGGTTTCTTTGGCGAAAGCTCACGTGGGCGGAGATACAGGCTCGACCCACTTGGCCGCCGCTCTCAGCGTCCCCGCCGTCGGGCTGTATTCGATCACGAATCCTCGGCGTTCTTGTCCTTACGGCCAGATTAATCGGTGTCACTACGATCCCGCCGGTCTGTCGAACATCTCGGTGGAAGCGGTATACCGCTCGGTAATGGAGGCGCTTTGATCTCAATCGACGAGGCCCTGCGCCTGCGTGCCGGTCGGCGGCTGGTCTTCACGAACGGCGTGTTCGATGTTTTGCACGCGGGGCACGTGCGGTATCTGGCCCATGCACGTTCGCTTGGCGATCTCTTGATCGTCGGCTTGAATACTGATGCCTCGGTGCGACGGCTCGGGAAGGGCGATGATCGACCGATCAATCCCCTCGGGGATCGCGCCGAGGTGCTTGAGGGTCTGCGCTCGGTGGACGCGACGGTGGCGTTCGACGAGGACACCCCTTCTGCTTTGATCTCGCTTCTGAAGCCGGACGTTCACGTCAAGGGCGGGGACTACGATCCTGAGACGATGTCGGAGACGCCGATCGTCCGCGCCTACGGCGGCGAGGTCGTGATCGTACCGCTGGTGCCTGGACGGTCGACCACGGCGGTGCTCAAGAAGCTCGGACTGGAATGAAGCTCTTCGACCCCGATCCGAACCTGCGGTGGCTGTTTTGCATGACCCACCCAGACGACGAGATTTCGATCTGCGCGTGGATCCAGCGGCTGACCTCTCAAGGAAACAAGGTGTTCCTCAGTTGGTCGCACAGCAACGATATCCGCGAGCGCGAGGCGCACAAGGTTGCCGAGCTGCTTGGTGTGCCTCTTTCGCATCGGCATTTTTTCGGCGCGCCCGACCAAGGTGTGGTCGACCACATCCCCCAACTGCTTGGCCCCTACGGCGAATGGATCGCTAGGGCGCGCCCGGACCGAGTGGTTTGCGGGGCGTTCGAACAGGGGCATCTCGATCACGACGCGACAAATTATCTGGTGAACCAGAGTTTCTCGGGCCCCGTTTTGGAGGTGCCGTTCTATCACGCCTATCTGCGCCGATTCCAGCGGCTCAATCGCTTCGCCGACCCCACGGGCCAGGAGGTGGTTTCGTTGGACGTCGCCGAACAGCGGTTTAAGAAGACGATCGCACGTCAGTATCCAAGCCAGCGGATATGGTCGAACCTGGTCTGGTACGAGATCGCGCAGGGCGTTCGGCTGAAGGCGATCGAGCTGCCAAAGACGGAGCGGATGCGGTTGCAGACCCACTACGACTGGCTGTCGCCGAACCTGCCTGAACCGCTCGCGACGAGGGTTCGGGCGGGCAAGAACTGGCAGCGCTGGGAGCGCACGATCCGGCCGCTTCTACCCTAGCCGCTTTGGGTTTGTCATTCGGTTTTCGTACATTGTCATTCGGAGGCAAATGGCCGTTCTTGAATCTGTTGTCATTCCGTCATTCGTCATTTGCACTGCTTACCCACGTTGGCAATCTGGGTAACCGAGCTGCTGATGATGGGCTCCCCTTTGGGGTTCGCGTCATCATCCCTTGTCGTCTGGCTCACTACGTCCCGCAGTTCGCAGATCTTGTGTTTACTTGTTCTCAGGAGGCGGGGAAGTCAACCAACTTTCTTGGAGACACAGGTTCGAAAAACCTGCGCTACTAAGTATGGGTGGCGGTTGGCCCTCTCCCAACCTCCCCCGGGGGCGGGGGAGGAGCCGGATAAATCCTGCCTGGACTGGGCTTGTTCTTGTTTCCGGTTTGATTGTGATTGCGAGGCTCCGCCGACAGGAGCGTCAGCGGTCCCGGTTACCTCCACGAACCTTCCGTCGAATTTGCAGGGGCCCCAGCCGTTGCTCAGAGGCACGGTTTGCCGGGAGGCACCCCCAATTACTCGGTCAATTGCAGTCCCGAACAAACTTGGCACCGGACTGGAATCTAGGAGCGAGAACGGCGGAAAGGCAAGTACGCAGTGATCGCAAGTACACCGCTAAACACAAAGCAAGCCCAACCGAACGGTGGATTGAGTGCAGGCATCATGGGTGCGCCGAACGCATAGAGCCATCCAGTCACGAACGCGGGTACCGCGAAGAATGCTGCGATCAGCCCCCAACCCTGCGCTCTCTGGCTTCGGATCCATTCCTTATCGAACGTCGGCACAATCTATGGTACGTCGGCGACGCTCAACAAGCCAAGGCCCTGGGATCGGCCCGAGGTTGTTGTGGGTATCCGAGATCCTTCGACTCCACACCTTTGCCGCAGGCTCGGTGTTCCACACAGGATGGCGATGTGCGGGAAATCGCCATAATCAAAATTGTGAAAACCGTTCACGGTCGGATGGATGCTTCGGGCAAGCGGGTGGCGATTGTGGTCAGCCGCTGGAACGAGATCGTTACCAAGGAGCTTCTCGAAGGCGCTTTGGATGAACTCCGTCGCCTCGGCGAGCCTGAGGTCGAGGTCATCCACGTCCCCGGGACCTGGGAGATGCCTCCGGTGGTCTCAGCGCTACTTGAGCGCAAGACCAAGCCCGACGCGGTCATATGTCTCGGCTGCATCTTGCAAGGCCAGACCCCGCATGCCAAGCTTCTCGGCGGCGATGTCTCCAGTGCGTTGATGGGGCTCCAGGTCAATCACCGGGTGCCGATCGGGTGGGGTGTTTTGACGCCCGACACAATGGAGCAGGCGGTTGACCGATCCGGCATGAAGCATGGCAACAAGGGGCGCGAGGCGGCGCAGGCCGCGGTTGAGCTGATGTCCGTGCTGGGGCAACTCTGACCGTCGGGCCGCCCCAGGCCCTGCTGCTCGTCGGGGTCGGCGCGGTCGCGAGTGGCATCAACGCCGTCGCGGGCGGCGGCTCGCTCATCTCTTTTCCGACCCTCACGGTGGCCCTCCGCCTCGGCGAGAAGGTGGCGAACGCCACCAACTCGGTCGCCCTCTGGCCCGGCTCCCTCACCGGCGGACTCGGGTTCAAGAACCTCCTCGGCAAGACCAAGCACCACCTGAAGCTGCTGATCCTGCCCACCCTACTCGGCTCCCTCACCGGCGCGTGGCTGCTCCTATCGACCTCGAATAAGGTCTTCCGCGACGTCATCCCGGTGCTCATCCTGGTCGCTTCCCTGCTCCTCCTGTTTCAGCCGAAGGTGAAGGCATTCGTGCTCTCTCGCCACGAGAAGCTGCCCGCGCCCTACGGCTGGGGCCTGCAGTTTTTGGTCTCGGCGTATGGCGGCTACTTCGGGGCGGGGATGGGGATCATGATGCTCGCCGCGTTCGCGCTGTACATGGAAGGCACGATCCACGAGCTGAACGCGGTGAAGAACTGGCTCGGCCTGATCATCAACTTCTCCTGCTCGGCGGTGTTCATCTCGCAAGGCTTGGTGGACCTCCAGCCAGCAATCTGGCTGACCGTCGGGTCCCTCATCGGCGGTTTCGTCGCGGCGCGGGTTTCTCAGCGCTTCAACCCCGAGAAGATGCGCCTTGCCATCGCGATCTACGGGATCGGAATGGCCCTCTACTTCGCCTACCGCGCCTTCGTGGCGTAGCGTTGCATGGGTGAAGGCGGGATAATTCCGAGGCCCGTCCCCTCAAAGTTGAGTTCCACGTCACCACCCTTGATCTCGTAAGCGGCATGGAGACCTGTGACATTGCTGATTCGCTACTTCAGATACAACACTCCATCTTCGGTTCCCCATCGGAACGGACAGATCAGCCGGTCGCTGAGGAAGGCCTCGCCGGTCCCATCCATTCGAAAAACACACGTGCGACGGACTACCTCACCGCCAGAGACTTGCTCCGATTTCCAATTCCCGACGAGACGTGAGTCATAAGTTTTGGGGAGGGGAATGAATCCGCCGCCGGCAGCATAGAGCCAGAGTGACGCTCCGCAAAAGAGCAGAACGAACGTGATCGACACGGCTCGCCACCGTTGGCGGTCGCTCATCCACCTCCACGCCTGACTCTCGCCCATGCAAGGATTATCCGTCAAACTGCCTTGAGTTGGAGGGCGAGGCTCCGTCCGAGCCTAATCACCAATCCTTTTTAGCCGCGAAGGCAGGATTCCGAACAACTTTGCAAGGGATCTGGCACCTGATCGGAGAGAGCCCGCCGCAATCCGAGCGGCTCGGACGGAGCCTCGCCCTCCATCCATCTTAAGCCTCCTCCGAGCGAGTCCTCGCTACTCTACGTTTTCACTCTCACACGTGCTTACCCACGTTGGGAATGTGGGAACGCTTTTGGGGCGGCGGCGGCCGGCGACGACGGTGTGCCGTGTTCCGTTTTGGGCCATATCTCTATATGCCGGGAAATGCTTTTGGTCAACCAACTGGTCAGTTAGCTTCTGACCGGGGGGGGGCGGCTTGCCTCGGAAAAATCCAAACCTTCAGCCCGTTCCGACTAAGTACGCTAACGCCATGGCGGAGCATCGCGAGCTTACGGAGCAGGAGCTAATCGACTGGGAGCGCTGGGCGGGGCGGGATATCAAGTGGGAGGGTCGCGACGTCGCCCGTTTGATCGCGATGGTCCGCGAGCTTCAGGCCCGGATCACTGAGTTGGAGAAAGCGAAAGAAAGCTAAAGCACGGGGTGCACCCTCCTTCATCCTGAGCAAAATGCCGTGCCCTACCGAAGGCATGAAGTCGAAGGACCGCAAATCCCCGCGGTAGCCGTGATGCAGGATGCTCACTTGAACCCAGATACAATCATGGGGGCCGGGATCCGGAGTCCTTCTGCGCGCAGGCTTTGCTCAGCTGGCGGGCTTACGCGAGGGGGGCCGAACTATGTCGCTTTCGCCATCGAGTAAGCGGCGAGGAGCCCGATTGGTGCGGCGATGACGTAACCCAAGAAACGAGGCAGGAACGCTCCGAACCCGTTCGCGAAGAACACCAGAGCAAACACCCCGATCACCGCGATCCAGCCGAAGATGGCGTCGGTCGCCTGGCGCTTACGGCCGATGTTCCAGCCCGCGTACGCCCCCACGACGAGACCGACCAGGAACCAGGCGCCGAGGGCTTTGAAGAAGTGAATCATGCTCCTAGTCTCCGAGCCTCTGGATCGATCGAGGGAATCGAGTTGAGGAGGCCTTTAGTATAGTCCTGCTGCGGCGTGTCAAAGATCGCCTCAATGCCGCCGCGCTCGACGATCTCGCCCTTGCTCATGACGCACACGTAATCGGCCATGTATTCCACGACCGCCAGGTTGTGGGTGATGAAGAGGTAGGACAGTCCGCGGTCGCGCTGTAACCGGCGTAGCAGGTTCAAGACCTGGCTTTGGACCGATACGTCCAGCGCACTCGTCGGCTCGTCGAGGACGATGAACTTCGGCTCAACCGAGAGCGCCCGCGCGATCGCGACGCGCTGACGTTGCCCGCCGGAGAACTCGTGGGGGTAGCGGTTAAGCGCCTCGGGCGTGAGGCCGACGTCCTCAAGCAGTACGGCCGCGCGGGCCTCACGGTCCGCATCGGAGGTGCCGATGCGATGGATCATCATCCCCTCGGTCAGGGCCTCGCGTACGGTCATGCGGCCGTTCAGGCTACCGTAAGGATCCTGGAACACGACCTGGATCTTCCGGCGAAGAGCAAGGCGCTCCGCGCCACCGAGGTCAACCACGCTCGTGCCGTCGAAGATCACCCGTCCGCTTGACGGTGCCAGCAGCCCGAGAGCCATCAAACCAACGGTTGACTTACCCGACCCGGACTCGCCGACCAGGGCAACCGTCTGGCCCTCATTCACATCGAGCGAGACGTCCTTGACCGCTTCCTTCTGACTATCCTTCCGCAGGAACCCGCGCGCCCGGCCAAAGACCTTGCCAAGATGCTCGATCTGGAGAATCGGCTGACTCACGCCTTCACCCCGCCGCGCTGGAACTGGCCGATCCGTATGCAGCGAGCATCGGTCACGCCGTTGACCGTCACCATCGGGATCTCGCCCTCGGTGCAGGCCGGGATGCAGTATTGGCAGCGGTTCGCGTACCGACATCCCGCGGGCCAAGCGGTGGCAGCGGGGACGTTGCCTTCGATAACGGCAAGGTCTTGGCCCCGGTGCTGCCGTGCGGGGAGGCTCTCCAGCAGGTCGATCGTGTAGGGATGCTGCGGGCTGCGGAACAGGTCACGCACCGGTGCGTCCTCGACGATCTTGCCCGCATACATCACCGAGACGTCGTCGGCCATCTCGGCAACCACACCGAGGTCGTGGGTGATGAGCAGGATCGCCATCCCCATCTCCTTCTGAATCTCGCGCATGAGGGAGAGGATCTGAGCTTGGACGGTGACGTCGAGCGCGGTGGTGGGCTCGTCGGCGATGAGGACCTTGGGCCGGTTGGCGAGGGCGATCGCGATCATCACACGCTGGCGCATCCCGCCCGAGAGTTCGTGCGGATACTGCCGCAGGACCAGCTCGGGGCGCTCCATGCCGACGCGTTCGAGGAGCTCGAGCGCGCGCTTCTTGCCTTGCTCCCAGGTCCCGCCGTGAGCGACCACCGACTCGGCGACCTGGTTGCCGATCGTGAAGACCGGGTTCAGGCTCGTCATCGGCTCTTGAAAAATCATCGCGAGGTCATGTCCGCGATGCTGGCGCATCTCGTTCCAGGTGAGATCAAGGAGGTCCTTGCCTTCGAGGAGAATCTGTCCGCTGTCGATGAACCCCGCCGGTTCGGGCAGAAGCTGCATGATCGACAGCGCAGTAATCGATTTGCCCGACCCCGACTCCCCGACGATCGCCCGGATCTTGCCCGGATGAAGATCGAAGCTGACATCATCCACCGGCCAGGCGCGACCGCGAATCGTCTCCAGATACGTCCGCAGATTGCGTACTTCGAGCACCGGGGCGAGGTCGCTCATTGCGTCCTCAAGCGCGGGTCAATCGCGTCCCTCAGGGCATCGGCGAGCACGTTGAGGCTCAAAACAAGAAGCAGCAGAGCACCAGAGGCGAATACGAGGTTCCACCACACCATCGGATTGCGCGTCAGCTCGTCGCGGGCGGCATCGATCATGTTGCCCCAGCTTCCCGAGCCCGGCGGCATCCCCACCCCAAGGTAACTCAGGATCGTCTCGTAGAGGGCGAGGGTGGAGAAGAGGAGCGTGACCGCGATGATCACCGACGGCATTAGGTTGGGCAGGATGTGCTTGGCGAGAATGCGGAAATCGCTGACCCCGAGCGCCTTGGCCGCGCGCACATACTCCCGGTCGCGGTGCTTCAAAGTCTCACCCCGAACGAGACGGCATAACCCGGTCCATGAGGTCAAACCCAACGCGACGCAGACATAGACAATGCTCTTGTCGAGCATCATGACGATGGCGATAATCAACAGGATGTCCGGCACCGAGCCAAATACGGTGTAGAGGAATTGGACGATGTCGTCCACCCACTTTCCGAAATACCCTGCCAGCAGCCCGAAGACAAGCGCGATGGGAACCGCCACCAAACAGGAGAAGCCGCCAATGATGAAACTGGTCCGCATCCCCTTGATGACCTTGTAGACCACGTCCTCCCCGACACTGTCGGTGCCGAGCAGGTGCTTGGATACAAGAGGATGATCCATCACTTCTCCGCTGGTCGTCGGAGCGAGGGGTGCCGAGTAGGTTCGCTCGAACGGTTTCTGGAAGATGGCATCAACCACCGTCCGAGGCTCCTCATTGCGCGACGCCTGCCACGAGAAGCAGTCCATAATGACCAGCGTCGAGTAGATACCGAGGATGCCCATGGCGACTTTCGCCAAGTTGTTCTTGCCAAGACGTCGATAGGCCTCTCGCCACAAGACCTCACGTCGGCTCCGGACAAATATGAGGATCACGAGGACCAAAACGACGATGACCGGTAAGTTCGCGATCAAGTTGCTGAACAGCACGGCCAAGGTCACTGGAGCCTCACCCGCGGGTCAAGCACCGCATAAAGCACGTCCGTGAGCAGCAAGCCGAAGATGTAAAGCAAGGTGCCGAGATAGACCATCGCGCGAACGACCGCGAAGTCCTGACCCTTGATCGCGCCAATCAAATAGTTGCCAAGCCCGGGGATGCCGAAGAACGACTCGAGGACCAGATTTCCTAGGATCAGCGACGGAATCACCGAAACCGTTGTCGTGATCACCGGAATCATCGCGTTCTTGAGCACGTGCTTGAAGAGCACGAGATTCTCCGCCACGCCCTTGGCGCGCGCCGTGCGGACGTAATCCTGACCCGTCTCGTCCAAGAGGAAGGTTCGATAGAGCCGAACGTAGTATCCGGTGCCGCTCACCAACGAAACCATCACCGGCAAGATCATAAATCGCAGGCCCGAGAATCCCGGCTCATAGCCCGCCACCGGGCCGTACTTCAGCATCTTGCCAAAGAAATATTGGAGGCCGATTACGTACACAACAATCGGAATGCTCATCGAGATGACGGCGAGGGCCATCGTCAAGGTGTCGATATAGGTCCCCCGCAAATACGCGACAACCACCGCAAGCGCGAGTCCGCAGCCAAGGGTGAAGAAGAAAGCGAGGGAAGCCAGCTCAAACGAAGGCAACGCACCCTCACGAATGCGATCCCAGATGACTTCCTTGGACTTACTATCCGACTTGCCAAACTGGAACCCCAACAGGCTCTTCATGTGCACCTCGAAGAGCTCGAGCTTGGTCTTATCAAACCCGTGTTCGTGCTCCCAAGTCTGGATCTGCTCTTGGGAAGCGTTCTTCGCGGAGAGGTTTCGTCGGGCGATCGTTTCGGGCGAGAAGATCCCGAAGAAGAGCACGAAGGTGAGGAGCGATACGCCAATCAAGGTCGGGATCATGTACAGAACCCGCCGGATC
The DNA here is from genome assembly GCA_038216655.1 of Fimbriimonadales bacterium. GTDB lineage: Bacteria > Armatimonadota > Fimbriimonadia > Fimbriimonadales > Fimbriimonadaceae > JAFDWR01. The sequence continues at coordinate 15,810 of JBBQPZ010000003.1, read as the reverse complement.
AGATACCTCAGCATCAGTTGTTCCCCTTCGAAGCCGCGTGCCGCACCCTTCGATGGCGCTGGCGCTTCACCGTAGCGATGGCCGGAATCGAGGCCAGAATCAGGAGCGCGACGGCCAAGATGAATGGCCACAACACGGGCGGATTCCACTCGCGCTGAAGTCGAGTTCGCATCTCCGTATCGATATCCCGATACTTGGCGATGTCGCTGAGGATCGGGTTGCTCAGGCCGTACTTGACCCAGGGCTGGTAGACCGTCGGCGCTTCATTTTCGGCGAGGTAAATGTAAGCGCAATCCTCGTTGGAGATGTCGCGCATCTTGTGGATGATCGCGTCTCGCGCGGGGCTATCGTCCATGCCGCGCATCTGATAAAACAACTTGTCGTACTCGGGGTTCTTGTAGACCGCGCAGTTCGGACCCGGCGAGACAAGATCACTGGACAGAAGGAAGCAGAAGTTCTCCGCATCCGGATAGTCAGCGACCCATCCGTAGGTGAAAAATTGCACCTTCTTGTGCTTGACCTTGTCGTCAAAGGTCGGATAGTCAGTGTCTCGTGAGACCACGGCCAGACCGAGGGCCTCAAGTTGCTTGGTGATCTGACGCTCGCGGGCGCGGTCGATCGGGGAGTCGGCGTAGTTGTCGTAATTGATCGTCAACCGCTCACCGGTCTGCTTGCTTACGCCGCCGGGATAACCCGCCTCGGCGAGTAACTGCTTGGCCTTGGTGAGTTTGGGATCGTACTGCCGGTACGGATTCTTGTAGTTCGGATCGTAGCCGCCTAGGCCAGATGGGATCATGAAGTCGAGATGCTTCCCGAGCCCCTGCCACATCAGGGAGATGTAGGCGTCGGTATCGAGAGAGAGCGAGATCGCTTGGCGGAGTTTCTTCTTCTCGGGTTCGAGACCACCGAAGGTGGGGTCTTCCATGTTGAACACGGCGTACTCGATCGCCGGATAGGCCCCTTTCTGCGTCGTCACGCCCCGCTTGGTCATCGCGGAATCCGGTCTTAGCGACCGAAGCATGACCTGCGCGTTGGCTTGGCCGATACCCCAAGAATCCAGATAACCTTGGTCGAAGAGGTTGAACGACGTGACCGTCTCGGTAAGAATCCGGAAGACGATCCGTTTGACGAAGGGGATCGGCTTCCCCCTTCCCGCGAGCGCCCCCGGGATCGTTCCAGGCTTGGCGTCGGTCGGGAACTTCTCATAGTCATGGTTCGGGTTCTGCACCAACACGACGCGGTCGCGGGGAATGTACTCATCGAGCTTGAATGGGCCGCAGCCGACCGGATGCCTAAGGGTGAACTCGTCCTTGTACTTCTCGACCGCCTCGCGCGGAGTCGGCGACACGAAGTGCATCGCCGCGATAAATCGAAGCTGAGGATATTTCTGGCTGAGGAGAACGGTAAATCGGTAGGGGTTGGTCGGGTCGAGTTCGATTCCCGGGAAGGGTTGGTCGTAGTTTGCCGGGCCCACCTCCTTGAAGGCGGCGCTGTACTCCTTCCAACCAATCACTTTGTCCGAGAGATTGTCGGCGAGAGGGAACGCAAGCTTCGGATCGGCGAGCCGCTTGAACGAGTACTCGACGTCCTTAGCGGTAATCGGCCGCCCTTTGCCCCCCTCGAAACACGGGTCGTCCTGGAACTTCAGGTCGTGGCGAAGCTCGAAGACCCACTTCTCGCCCGTGAACGGCTTGTCCCCGTCCTTAGTGTGCATCGTGCCTGAATATGGCTCGCGCTTGGGCTCGACGAGGCCGAGATTGAGTTCCAACTTCCAGGGTTTCTGCTGAAGATAGTTGAACCGGAAATACGCGGGATAGATCAGATCCATCACGCCCGCGTCGAGCGCGGTGTAGCTGACCTGCGGGTCGAAGTTCGAGGGCTCGGCGGCCATCGCGACCACGTAGGTGTCCTCTTTCGACCACTCGGGCGGGTTCGGATTGTTCGTGCAACCGGAACCGACGGCTGCGACGGAAAGCGCAACAATCCAGCGAGAAAGTGGAGTTCGGAGGAACGTGCGCACGGCCATTACTACGAGAACGAAAGCAGACTTAGACTCTAAGCGATAATCGAGTGGAGTGTCAATGCTGACGCAGCAGGTTCTTTCAATCTGTACGATTTCGGAGCCTTGCGAATCGGACGGGCAAAGTAGATCGGCATAGAAATTCATCGGAATGAGTCGCCCTCAGGGACTGGACATTTAGATTCAGATATGACAGTCGATTAGTGCCAAGTGAAAAGCGATACCATGCCGGTCTCGCGACTGAGAACAAATACAGGAAGTTGCGCGTTCATGGGGTCGCTAAGGCCAGGGACGCCGGGTCTCCTTGACAATGCGAAGTAACCGCTGACTCGCCAGCTCTTCCCCTCAGCGACCGCGCGAAACTTAACTTCCCGGGCAAGTTGAGAGCCTAGGAGTGCCGGAGTCATCGCAAGGGCGATCTTCTCTGCCGTGGCGGCATCGGGAACAAAGCCGACGAACGGCTTTCTCCTATAGGTCCCCTCGACCTCCTTCTTCTGCCCCATCACCGGGGGGAGAAGAAGGATCGGAAGAAGTAGCACGACGGCAGTGAATTTCTTCATCAGTTTCAGCTCTTGACGGGCCGAGCAAGCTCGACGCACTCCCAAATGACCCTAAAGGTTCGTCCGATCCCGGTACTGGACAGCTTCGCTCAGGTGCGCCTTCTGCAACACATCCGAACCCGCTAGGTCGGCGATCGTGCGCCCAACCTTCAGCACCCGATCGAAGACCCGCGCCGAGAGGTTCATCCGGGTGAGCACCACTTTCATGAAATCCATGCACTCCTCGTCGAGCGCGACGAGTTCCTTCAGCTCTTTCGGGGTCAGCTTCGCGTTCACCCGGTGCTTGCCGAGCCGCTGGTTCTGTCTCTCACGCGCCCTCATCACCCGTTCCCGGATCGCCTCCGACGGTTCGCCGCCCTTTGCCCCGAGAAGCTCGTCTGGCTTCAAACGCGGCACCTCGAGGTGTAGGTCGATGCGGTCGAGCAGGGGACCCGAGATTTTCGAGGCGTAGCGCCCGCAGACCGTCGGCGAGGAAACGCACTGCTGTTCGGGCAGCCCCTTGAATCCGCACGGGCAGGGGTTCATGGCACCGACCAGGATGCACTCGGCGGGAAAGGTGATCGTGTTCTGAACCCGGGCTACCGTCACGACCCCGTCCTCAAGCGGCTGGCGTAAAGCTTCCAGAACTTGCCGCTCAAACTCCGGCATCTCAGCGCGAGATGCGTGAAAGCACCGCTGTGGAATTTGGACGGTGAATCTTTCACATGCTGGGCGTCGCGCAAAGAAATTGCAGAAGGACCTATCCCACCCAGCGGTGCCCTGAGGCACCGGCGCAACAAGAAGCTCGATTCTCGCGAATTAGCTGTAAACCGGTCTTTCATCCATTCGATTCGAATCGACCGGCCCATTCCTTGTCGCAGGGCTGAGTTCGTCGCGTTGCGAGTCCGAGACCTTCTTCGCGTCGCCGGGATTCCGCAACTCCATGATGAGTTGGCAACAAAATGGGTGTCCATTTTGACCGAGGGAGCCTCCGGGCCTGCTGCGCAGGGCACGGGCAAGCCGCGAGTGGTTTATCGGGCGGCTCGGGTTCTCTCAGTGAACTAGAACTCACCCTTGGCTGCGTCGTCTTGAACAACCGGCATCGTTTTCCGAGCCAAAGAGGTGCCAGTGATGTTTGCCGGTCCTCCTCCGGTAGGTAGCTTGCAACTGGCGTCCGGAGAGAATGCGGTGTAGTCTCGCCGATACTTTCCCACGGTGATTCCGATGACACGCTTTGCACCGACTGTCATCAGGAGGTTTCGCGAAGTCTCCATGGCGTTGCTGCCTGTACTGAAGTCGTCAGCCACCAGAACAACGTTGCCCTTAACCTTGCTGGCAAAGGCCGGGCTAACCTGAATGGTGTTGAATTGCACAGCAACCTCAGGTGAGCCACCGCCCATACGCTGTTTATGAGAACTGGGCGCGGGCGTGTGCCTACTGACCAACGTCTCCTCGTATTTCATTGTCAGAAGGCGCGCAGTAAATCTCTCAAAGAGACGGAGAACGGGGCTGATGTCTCCAGTGCAGCCAGGATAGATTGTGTACAGAGGTTTTTTGAAGCCACCTTGATTGTTCGGTTCGCGAATGAGGTGCAGACCCTCCAGATAGAGGCTTGCAAGCAGGTGTAAGACGAGGTGGTTAGCTAGCTCTTGTTCCCTATTGGAGAGTACTGGCTTCCTCTGTTTGAGCAAGTCCGTGATGCCCTCGGTCTTGCACGTGTCTGGATCCAAGAGAGCCCGAAACATCACCGGCCGGTTCAGCGAATCGTCACCGTCAACACGAAAGAACCAAAGGTGTTCCTTGAGGAAATACGTCTCCAAAACGTCAACGAAATCTGCCGGAGTATTCATAGGCAGCCCATACATATAGTTTGGATTGCTCCACTCCGCGTTAAACAGGGCAAGTCTCTCGTGGCCGCCAGCCGCCTCGCGCATATCCAGGTCGCTGTCGCCGAGGTAAACAACTTCGTTGAGTTTGTCACCGGTCAATTCGATAACCTTGCGAACGTATTTCTTGCTCCCCTTGACGCCGCAGTCGGCGTTGTAAAGGCACTGGTCTCTGCTTACGCCAAGGAGAGTCTCGACCCCTTTCTCTCGCTCCTCATTCGAGACAATAAAGACGTTGAGCCCTAATCCTTTAAGGCGCTCAAGCATTTCCGGGACTCCGGCCTGCAAGACCCCTTTATATTCGTTGTAGAGGGTGCCATCTCTATCGAGGATGACCGTCCTAACTGGCACGCTTTGGCCTCCGACTCCGTGGCTTGGAGGGCGGCCCATCGGCCGACTCAAGCACAGGAATTCGGGATAGCTCTCGGCGCAGCCAGTCTAAATCCTTTTTGGTCGCACCGTACTCCTCGGCCAGTCGGCGTACCTCTCGGGCGATGTTCGTAAACATCTTTGGTGTATCGTCCTCGGGAATCTCAGCCGGGCGGGTGAACGCTCCGTGAACAAAGGCCGAGAGGTCGTAGTGCTGGCTATCTTTAGCGATGTCGAACACAGTTCCACCCAAGGATTCAAGGATGTGAAGCAACTCCTCCTCGGGCACACCACGATAGCCGCCCATTACCAGACCGAATATCGGTCGATTCAGACTTTTGGCGAATCGCAGTGTGTGGGCTGTCCCGGATTTTTCGCGGGCCTCGACAAAGCAAACGGCGCGAGAAAGCGCCGCTTGAATCCTGTTGCGGTGGACAAACTTGTCACGACCGTAAGTGTCGCCGGGGAGATACTCGCTGATGACAGCCCCACCGAAGAGCACGAGGTCCTGCCTTACCTTGGCGGTTGATGCGGGGAAAACATGATCGATGCCATGGCCAAGCACAGCGACGGTGGGCGCTCCGAAAACGATCGCGGTCTGATGTCCGACTGCGTCGATGCCCTCGGCCAGGCCCGATAGGATTACAGTGTTCATCTGAGCCAGCATTGCGGACCCGCGCCGAGCGATGGTCTGCCCCTCGACAGTCGGATTCCGGGTCCCAACGAACCCCACCAGGAAAGGTGAGTTGAGTAGTTCCGCGTTCCCTTGTACGAAAAGCCAGGACGGTGGCGACGGTAAGTCGAGCAGCGATGCGGGATAGCCCGGCTTGCCGCGAAAGAGCAGGCTCACCCCTTGAGCGAGGTACTTTGCCCAAGTCCTGCGCCCCTCGGTGACGAGGGCTTTCGTGTTTTGCCTTATCTCCGCAATTACGTCGGCCGGATGCGGGGTGCGTGCGTCGTAGAGAATGCCGTTGAGCGTCGCGTCGTCAGCCCGGAAGACTTGGGTCAGGTCTCCTTTGAACTCCTCACAGAGAGCTTTCACGGTTCCGAATCCTACGCCCCTAATGGACGACAGCGCAAATAGCGCGACAGCATTATTATCACCACTTGGACCGCCCGGGTTTGGTTCAAATTCCTTGAAAAGACTATGCTGCACCACTAACTCCACGCCCCACCAGGTGGTCAAGAATACACTGATTGAGGACGGTTTTGTTGGGTCAGAAGCATGGGAAAGTTATCCCCATTTTCTGCACGTGGCTTCACTCCGACGTCCCCTCTAGCCACAGCTCGCAGAACCTGCAGTTCAGGCATTCCCGCGCCGGTCTCGGCAGGAAGTTCGCGTGTTCGGCGCGGTACTCCATACCCGTCTTTCTTCTCGTTCTATCCAGTAGCGGCATTGCTCCTGCGCAACCCGATCGAAGATTCTGTCTCGAAATGTGCCAAGGTCGTCCTTCTTGTTGGCCTTTGCGCTGCTCGGCCTTTGTCCTTGGTAGGGTGACCGAGTGGAAGGCAAAAGCACGACCAGGTAGAGTTTTGCGCGGACAGAATGAACGATTTCGGCGAACAATCGAAGCGAAAACAAGTCTGCCGTCTTCCAACGAGCCCGACAAATAGGGTCGCCAGTTTTTAGCTGTGGGGAGTGCCTCGTAACTGAGACATCAGACTTCTTCGGCGACTGGAGGATCATCCAGTCGTACCGGCACTGAGTTGGGAGGGACACTCCCCTATACTCATCCAATCGGCCTCATTGCCCGTCACGTCCGCCCCTCCGCAGGCTCTGCAAACCCAATAAATTGGGGCTCCCAGCTTAGCGACGCCTTCCGCACTCCAGAAGCACACAGCGTTGAGCTCCCCGCAATTTGAGCCTCGGAGATCGGAAACGAGCACCATGCCCTAAATAGTAGCCTACGACGCGTTCCTCGGAGACGTGAGCCTGCGCTTGCGGCTCCTTGGCTCACCACGGCGTTATTGTTTCCTAAGCATTGAGATGGCACAGTTCGGGCCACTTGTCATAGAAGGTGGGCTCATCCTCTTGGACGACATCCGTATGCATCCGTGCATGAGTGCCTGGTGGGACGAATTGGACCAAGTAAAGCTTGAGCTCCCGGCGATGCACTGGACGAGCTTTGGCGTCATCTTCCGTTAGCGGGATAGTCAATATTGGAACGAGAACCTGACGTCCTGCAGACGGGTGACCTGCTTTAGTCCGCCCGTATCCTCATCTCTTTTTCCGGGCTCCGCGCAGGAATGCGAGTGCAGTCCAGCTCTTGCGTTGAACCTGAGCTAGGCCATCTGATTGAGAATTCTCACCAATTCTCATTAAATCTGCAAAAAGTCCTTGGTAATTGACAACACCGCTGTTATGCTTGCACGTACCAACTCTCAAAGGGCATGTCTTTATCCGAGCAAGCTTTGACGCGTGCGCAAGATGTCCGCTTCTGTGGTCCCTTGGAACGGGCAACCCACCACGGCATCGAAGGGGAGCCTGGGGAGGGAGCGTTCTTAGAGATTTGGCTGAAGGTTGAAGAAGGAATCATCCGAGGGGCGGCTTACCGAACTCACGGCTGTCCTTCTTCGAGGATCACGGGCAGCACCATCTGCTGGCTTGTATCCAAAGGCCTTGGTGTAGACAAGGCATCGAAAATTATGGCTGAGGACTTGACTTTGCTCGTGGGGGGCCTCCCGGAAGGGAAGGGCCACTTTGCTGACATGACGGTGTTGGCGCTCAGGGATGCGTTGGGAATCAAGTGAGCTGAGCAAGGCCTTTAGGAAGAGCTAGGAATCTGAGATGAACCATTCAAAGGATATTACGGTGACCAATCGTGGCTAGTCTGCCCTTTACGTCAAGTGCACCTTCGGGCGGTTCCTGCTCGCCGTCTGGTTGCACCCTCAACTGCTTGTACCAGGGAATGCGGCCGGGAATATCCCCGACTCCCCAAATTGGCACGGGCACCAACAGTTGCCCGCCTCCGGGGACTCCCTCGCCACTTCCTGGACCGCCTTGCGCCTTGCCCACCTAGTCCCAAGTGACAGATATGGAAAACAGTTCCTCTAATGACGTCACGGCTGGGCCGATGCTCACAGATGGGTCAACTCAATCTAATTCAACGCCATCGAAAGCCCTTGCCCCGGAAGGATTGAGCTTTGGCCCATCGCGGGAGTATCCCGACCTCTCTCCTGGTCACCCGTATCGGGCGACGCCACGGCCTGGAACGGGCGAGCTCTTTGTCGATCCAGAGATTGTCCTGAAAGCCAAGGAGTTCAACCTTTCGATAGAGTTCTACTACCTAGGCCAGTCCAATACGGACACTCAGTGGGGAAAGAATCGCTCGGCCAGCGTTCAGGCTCAAATCCTCTCCAACACCAATGGCGGATCAAGTGTCATCGTCCTTCGTGGTGATGGCTCCAGCGCGGCTTACGCAAAATCTGGATCTAACTACAACCCGAGTTCAACTCAATACAGTGGCTCGGTCATTACTAAGAGTGGCGCAGATTTTATTGAGACGCTCCCTGACGGAACCGTCTTAACCTATTCGGACCAAGGAGCTGCTGCGGGCGGAAGTGGTCCCGAGATCTTTGGCTTAACGAAGGTTACGACCCCCAACGGCAGCATCCAGACCTACACTTACGGAACTGGACCGCTTGCGAGTCAGTTGAAGTCGATCCAAGTGCCGGGTGGACAACTGGCCACGTTCACTTATGTTGCGGGCACTCCCACCTCGCTGCTCTCGACCGTAACGGACTGGGCCGCTCGCGTCTGGACGATGCAGTACGATGCCAATCGCCAACTGACCACCTTCACGAGCCCGCTAGGTTGCGCGACCCAGTATTCGTATGCGCTCGCTGGTGCTCCGAGCGCCATGCTCAACGTGATAACGGACCCGCGGGGTTACGCGACAACGTACATGTACGATTCCAGCAGCCGCGTCGCTAGCATGGCGGCGGGCGCAGGAATTTGGAATTGGACGTACTTCAGCGCCTTTCACTCCGCCGGGTCGGCGATGACGTCTCCGTCTGGATCGGTAACGACTCACACGATGAGCACGAGCGGGTTGTTAGCGAGCCTCGGACATCCTGAAGGCTACATCTCAACCTACTCGTATGATGCCAACAGTCGACAGGTGGCCGAGCAAGTTCCGTACGGCTACGCCCAGAGCATCGTCTATAACGCTCGCAGCCAGGTCATTAATTCGTTCGACTCGCTCGGCTACGTGACTACCTGGCAGTACGACGCCAGCAACAATAGGACGACGCAAGTCGACGCAGAGGGTGCGATCACGACCTGGGCGTTCGATGGCAACCGCAACATGGTCCAGCAGTCGGACCCTCTCGGGCGCTTAACAAAGTGGACGTGGAATAGCGATGGAACGCTCGCCGCGATGACCGATCCTCGTGGCCTGATCACGAGTTACCAGTACGACACCTGGGGCAATCCGACTGTCCAGACCAACTCCGATGGCGGAGTGGTAACAAACGTTTACGATTCTCTCAATCGTCGGATCGCCAGCACTGCCCCAATCGGGAGAACAACTTCGTGGAGCTACGACGCCAACGACAATGTTGTTTCTCAGACCAACGCTGCCGGTGAGATGACTCGCTGGATTTACGACACGTGTCTTCCAATTGCGACCGTTGACCCGATGGGTTTCAGAACAACTACAACGTACAACCGCTGGTCCAAGCCCGCGACGGTGCAAGACGCGCTCGGCTTCGTCACGACCTACAACTACGACAACATGGGTTATCCCACCGAGGTCGTGGATGCCCTCGGCAATATCCGAACGACCGTCTATGATGCATCCAAGCGCAGGATCGCAGACGTTGATGCCCTAGCGTTTAGAACGACCTACACCTACGATTCATCTTCTAGGCCAAATGCTTTCCAGAATGCGAACGGAAACCGAACAACTAACGTCCATAACGCACGAAGTGTCATTGCTCGGCAGGATGCACTCGGATTCCTTTCGAGCTTTACTTATGACAAGGTCGGACGGAAAGTCTCCAATCAAACACCGCTTGGGTTCATAAGCACAACGAGCTTCAGCTTAGCTGGGCAGGCGATCTCGCAAATAGATCCGCTCGGGAACCGAACTACAATCCTTTACGATGCAGCCGGAAATAAGGAAGCTACCCAAGATTCTTTAGGGTTCTTAAGCACCACGGTTTACGGAAATGACTCGAACCGCGTGAGCGCCACCATCAATGCGTTAGGCTATCGTACGTCTAATACCTACGATCTAGCGGGCCAACTATTGTCGGTGCAAGACGCGGCAGGCAACGAGACTACATATACTTACGATCAAAATGGACGAGTTGTGCAAACACAAGATCAGCTCGGCTTCATTACCACGAACCAATACGACCAAAATGGGAGATTGATCTCAACGTGCAATCCTCTCGGACAAGTTAGTACGAGCGTCTATGATGGGAAGGGGCAGCAAATTGGAACCCTCTCACCGCTTGGTTATCGTCGAACCCAGATTTATGATTCCATCGGCCAACGCATCGCCGTAACTGACGCCCTAGGTTATACTTCAACTACGACATTTGACTCTCGAAGACTGAGGTCTCGAACTACAAACCCGCTCGGCTTCTCAACAAGTTTTGCCCATGACTCGAACGGAAACGAAATTTCGATGACCCGTCCGCTCGGGGCTATAGTGACAAGAACTTATGATCGCCTGAACCAGCAGATTGCGATTCAGGACCCACTCAACACTGTCGTAACATCTGTGTTCGACTCTGACGGGCGAAACATTGCACTAATCGGACCGCGATCTGGCATCATCACCACGATCTATACTCCACGATCGCACCGTCAAGCTGTTATTAACGAAATCGGATTCATGACGACATCTGCGTTCGACTCGGTTGGCAATCAAGTCACCCGGGCCCTAGCCACAGGCGATCTCACAACTTATACCTACGACGCCTTGGGGCAAGAAATAGTTAGGATGTATAGCGATGGAACCTTGGCAACATTGAGCTATGACCCGATTCAGAACCTAACGAAGTTAATCGATTGGAATGGCATCTCGACATATTCGTACAACCTGAGAGCCGAGCTGACGGGAACCACTGAACCCGGGCCAATTGTAATGTCCTTTCGACTCGATGGGGCGAGAAATCGAACGGGAATGACAGATCCAGATGGTGGCGTTCGAACTTACATGTTCGATGCTGAAAATCGGGTCACTACCTTCATCAATGCGGCCAGTAAAGTCACAACGCTTCAGTACGACGGAAGAGGCCAGGAAATCGGTGTCACCAACCAGGGAGCAATGGTTAGAGTCGTGGCGCATGATCCCTTGGGAAATGTCTTGAGCATTCTGGATCAGGCGATGGGAGAACCGAGCCCCGATCAGCTATTGACATATACCTACGATGCAAACCTCAATCGTACTACGGAACAAACGATCGGGCATCTTCAATCAACGTTTACCTATGATTTGAAGGATAGACTGATCAGATCGGTCCGCTCCGGCGTTGATGGGTGGGATTACAACTATCAATACGACTCGGTAAATAACTTAATCTCGAACGGCGAGCGGTCTCCTGTTGTCACGAGCACCTACGACCTTGCGAATCGACTTGTAACGAATATTCAGGGTTCGACAATAACCACCTACAGCTTTGATCGGGCTGGAAACCTTGTAAATGTTAACGAAGCTGCTGCCCTGACCACGTTAACTTGGGACAAGGAGAATCGCATGCGTTCTGTGCAACAGCCCAACGGGTCAATCCTTACCTGTACGTATAGGTTCAACGGCTTCAAATTTACGGAAAGCACTGCAGGGATTATAACAACAATAGTTTGGGATGGACCTGAATATGTTGGAGAATTGTAAGCACTCAAATGCACGCTACATTCGATACAATAAATGGGCAAATCAGAGCGCAGCATGCTGATGGAAAGGACTTGATCTACTCTCCGAATGCGCTGAGTTCGTTGACAAGTGTGCGTGACGAGGACGGCACCAGAGCTGCAGAGTTTACTCCCTTTGGACAGGGGTCTCCCCCACCGGGGGCGATATTCGGCTGGGTAGGGGCTTGGGGCTATCGACCATTGCCATCCCAATTGTCGGGGTACTACGTCCGAGCTCGACACTACTCTCCGTCAACGGCGGGATGGACAAGCCAGGATCCACTGTGGCCGCGGGAACCGGCCTTCAGTTATCTTGCGAACCCTGTCTCATTGATTGATCCTAGCGGATTGGCCTGTCAGGAAAAGTGCTGCTGTGATCCGGTTCTTTTGTGGCCAACACCACCGCCTCCGGCGGTTACTCTTTCGAACGAACCGTCCCATCTGAATCCTCGCGATCCTTTGCCACGTTATGGCACAAACTTTGGTGTTTTCTTCCTGACTGCTTACAAAGAATCACTGGCTGGTGGGGATTGCACGCTCGAGTGGCATGAGTGTTCAAACTTTCCGCTAACGAAGAATTATAAAATTGGCACATGGCTGACGAGAAACACGGCTACTGCGTTTGGTTTCGAGGATTGGTATAAGCGTCGCTTCAACTGCAATATTACGAGTGGAACACTTCATGATGAACCAAGTCTCACGACTCAGCGAATCAAGGAGGTATATCAGGTAATTGGGGAGAAGACACGTCACTTGTTCATAACGGTACGGATTCGGGGCGGCGGAGGGAAGTGTGTTGAAGCTGTTGAGTTACATTTTTATCAGTCGATCACCTATGACGTCAATGGCGATAAGGTCGATTTCCAGTTGGGGTGGCCAACTGGCCTAATTGGGACAAATGGACTTTGCGTTAATCCCCCATGAATCATGGTCAATTCAAGAGTTTGTTCTATAGTGTTGCGTTAGCTGTGAGTAGCGCGACAGCCCGCACTAATGAGGGAATTGTTTGATGCCTTCTTTAGGGTGCAATCGTTCGATGCAGAAATCTAAGCCCCATGTAGGATTGATTCATGGCTAGACCGGGCCGACCTTCGAGTCGTAGGATGTTTCTACTCTGATGAAATATGATGGGTTAGGTGAGTTATCCAGTTGAAGAAGTCTTATGACACGATAAATAGCCGCGTACGCGCGCAATCGAGCGGCGGGGTGATCAGCTTATTGATCGCTGATGCACTTGGGTCTGTCACAAAAGCTCGGGTGGACGGCATTCTGACCGCGACCTCAAGTTACACGCCTCACGGGATAGGGGACGGCCCCAATGGTATTGCTCTTGGCTGGATCGGCACTTGGGGGTATCGTCAGTGCGATGGTGCGAGCCCTCTTCATTATGTTAGGGCTCGTCACTTCGACTCGAATGGAGCGCGATGGATTAGTGCTGATAGACTTTGGCCCCGTGAACCAGCTTATGGTTATGCTAGCGCAAGTCCATTGTGGAAGATTGACCCTAGTGGATTGAAATGTGACGCGATAGGGCTGGGTGTTTGGAAGACCGATGAAGTTAATTCAATTGAGCACGGTGGCAATGACTTCAAGGTGAAAGCGAATGTTGTTCTGAGATTTTTCTGTTTGCTCAGGTGTCCTTCGGCTTGTGCTTGTACTGAAAGACCAACATCTTCGATTTTTGGTCAGTGGATCTTTGGCTTGGAAAAAATCGAAGGTCCTCCTGTTGTTACCCCAAGCTGGGATTGGCATGCCAGGTGCGCAGGGCCATATCCTATCGGTTTTTGTTTATACGGAATGGATGGTAATGATTCTCCTGGATTTGGCGATGGTTCAAAACAAAGTGTAAATGACTGCACGGTAGACATCGATGCGAGCCATTTTGACGCAGAATCTTTTCCACTTTATATTGACTGGCACGTTAGGACTTGTTGCGGCGACCCTGACCCAGGTCAATTTGGGAGTCCCCCTTGCCAGGCAACCGTTCGATGGTTTCTGCATATTGAATGTCGTTCACCACTTGACTCACATTGCGGAATTGCTTTCCATCTTGAATAGTCGGAGGTGTTTGTTTGCTATGAAAACATTGTGCAATCTAACTTCGCATTGGTTCGGTGTGGTACGTCGGTTGCCGACGACGACTCTCTTGTGGTTGTTGTTTTGCTCTCCGCTATCCGGGAGAGCTGAGGAAATCCATCAGTTTCCCTTAGATGAGAAGCTTCCTCGCGCGAGCATAGGAGTGAGGATGTCACACTTTTGGACGCAAGAACTGATTGACTACAATGGAACGTTGTCGCCATCCAACCTCTTATTTCTGCATAGGGAACCATTAGCGCTACTTTCATATAATCATCTGGTAGACAGCATTGATTCAGAGACGGCGATTAGTGCGTCAAATGGTGGGGATGATATGTTGCGGATCTTGGATGGAAGGAAGGCGCTGTCTGCGGGTCTAGTATGCTGGGCGCTCGCCAATGCGAACCGAAAGATTCCGACAGCGCGCAAGTATTGGGCAGAACACGGGTATAAGTGCCTTAGAGTTGCCGTGGCGGGTTGTGATGATTCAGTGCTAGCTTCGATGGCGGATCTGGCTTCGGCGAAGTGCATGATTTTCCTTAAGCCGGCTGAAGCAGGTTCGCTTTTGATTGGGGTCTACGAAAGATGGCGATCCACCCAGAAAGAGCGCGCAATGCATGCCTTATTCTCGTTGATGTTGATTGATAGTGACCTGAAGGTTTCGGAGAGAATACCGTCTCTTGCCAAGAAAGTGCGGGAGGAGTTTCGTGGTTTTGAATCTTATCGTATTTATCGGTGGTGTTCAAAATTGTAGTCTGTTCAAGGTGTTTGGGACCTAGAAGCTTTCGGCTGCTCGTCGCATCTCTCTGAAGCTGGTCTGAACCATCGAACAAGTACGCCAAAAAGACGATTAGTCGGGATTCCAACTTCAGCAGAATGAGCTCGCCACGTTCGATTTCCGCAGTGAGTCTCATCAACTTCGCCCTTTACGTGTTGCTGACAGGTTCCCCTAAGGATGACCACTTGTGATCCGTAGGATTCGTCTTCTCCACAATGGAGGAAGAGGAATGAGCGCGAAGAGGTACACGCAGGAGCAGATCCTGAAGGTTTTGAAGGAGATCGACGACGGAGCGAGCATCGCCTCGGTCGGTCGCACGCATGGAATCGGGGTTCAGACTTGACCGGTCCCCAATAAGTTTCCAGTCTAGGAATATAGGATTCTGCTCTCCTCTTGTTGGTCAGCCCCCATTCGTGAAGTCATTTTAAGATGAGTTCCTCGACGATAATGACATGACTTCCGCGGGTGTGCGGTAGCCGAGGGACGAGTGGGGACGCTGGTGGTTGTAGAACCGGTGAAAGATCGCCAGCTTCACCTCTGCTTCCGCTAGGTTGTGAAAGACCTCGACATCGAGGAGTTCGGCTCTCAATCTGGAATTGAAGCTCTCGGCGTGGCCGTTCTGCCAGGGGCTTCCTGGTTTGATGAACCGGCTCTCGGTCCCAGACTGAGAAAGGAAGACAGCAAGGCTCCTGGAGATGAACTCGGAGCCGTTATCGGATCGGAGGAACTTGGGAGCGCCGTGGCTCTCAAAGAGGGCTGAGAGGACTTTCTGCACCCTAAGAGACTTGAAGCTGGTGGCCACTTCCAATGCCAGGCACTCGCGAGTGAATTCGTCCACGATCGCCAGCACCTTGAGCTTGGTTCCATTCAGGCAGGCGTCGAAGCAGAAGTCCAGACACCACACATGGTTTCGCTCTTCCGCCTTCAAAGGAACGTTGTTGCCCGTTCGCTTCTTGCGATAGCGCTTCATCCGGCCCAGGCGCTCCTCCTTCCAAACCCGATGCACTCTTTTGACGTTCAGCGGCGCGAACTCTGGTTTCACCAGCGCATGAGCCATCCGGTAGCCCATATTGGGCCTCCAGACGCTGCGGAGGCGATCTCGAAGCGCCACGTCCCTGTCCGGAGCGGACTCACGGTGACCGGTTCCCCTTAGGCTTTCCAGGGCAAGAATAGAGGATTCGGCTCCAAAATAGGAGACGAACATGGCAGGACGGAAACGATACACGGAGGAGCAGATCCTCAAGGTTCTTGGTGAGATCGACGCGGGGGCGAGCATC
>JBBQPZ010000002.1:0-375692 GCA_038216655.1 Fimbriimonadales bacterium | reverse complement strand
GACCTAGAAGAAAAGACCCTACAACCCCTGCAAAACCCCTTCGGAGCCATCAAGGTGTAACCTATGTGTCCGGAACAATCTGTAACCCATGTGTCCGGTATGGACAACGGGATTTTGGCGGCCTCGGAGGGACTCGAACCCACGACCTACTGCTTAGAAGCTAGTAGCTACGAATTGCGGTTTTTCAATCTGAATTCAAACTTGT
Source organism: Fimbriimonadales bacterium (assembly GCA_038216655.1). Lineage (GTDB taxonomy): Bacteria > Armatimonadota > Fimbriimonadia > Fimbriimonadales > Fimbriimonadaceae > JAFDWR01. Next base: position 375,487 of record JBBQPZ010000002.1, on the reverse strand, counting down.
GCACTTTTGTGCCCACTTGTGCCCACTTGCCTGATACAATCTCTCCCATAACCTCTCCCATTTTTGAACCTGAAACTCTCCCATTTTGAATGTGGGAGAGTTTCTTGAAGAGATACGAAACATGGCAAAAGCGAAGACGACAGGACGAAGAGACAACCGAACCGGGGCGATCTACAAGGACGGTGACGGCTACCGCGTCCAAGTCCTTCTTCGCTATGACACCAAGGACGGCAAGCCCGTTTACTTGAAGAGAAGGGCCAAGACTCATGACCTGGCGGTCGAAGCTCTTGCCAAGCTCCAGCATGCGGCTCGTTTGAAGCCCTTAGCGGCCCCGTCTAGCCTCACTCTCGCGGGATGCATCGAAAGATGGCTAGAAGACAAGATCAAGCCCACAAGAGCCCCCAAGACCTACGCCCAATACAATTGGGTCCTTAATCAACACGTCATACCGACACTCGGCAAGAAGCGGCTAGACCACGTCACCCGCCCCGACGTGCAATCCCTAGTCCGTGCCCTCTCTGTCCAAAAGGTCCAGTCGAGATCAAAGCCCAAGGACCCCAAGAAGGAAGGAGACGACAACAAAGAAACCTCCGAGCGAAAGGAACTTCGAATCCTTGGCCGTCGCACGATCGCAGTTGCCGTTCGAGTGCTCCATGCGGTGTACCAAGACGCCATCCGCGACGGTCTAGCCAGCTCGAACCCTGTCGATCACGTCGAACTTCCTGCCGAGTCCCGAAAGACCCCGCAATTCCTCACTCCTGAGGAGGTCGTCACCCTCACTGAGAACCTGGGGAAGTCCCCGATCCGCGAGCTCGTGTTATTCATGTTGGCGACAGGCGCACGACTTGGAGAGGCTCGAGGAATTCGATGGCAGGACATCGACTTTCCCAACCGGATCGTCAGAATATGCGGCCAGCTCCAGCGGATCGCTGGAAACCTCGAGTATCGGCCGACCACCAAGACCAACCAAGACCGTGAGATCGCCTTACCTCAGTGGATGGCCGAAGAACTCCAAGTCCTCTCGTCACGTCGCTTGGTGGAGGAATCGACCGACCCTGACAGGATCGTGTTCCTCAATGCCGCTGGTCGGAGATTGGACGAGAAGTACGTCTACAACGAATTGCACAAAGCCTGTGCCAAAGCCAAAGTGCCACTCGTTAGCCCCCACAAGCTTCGCCACACTGCCGCCACGCTTGCTCTGATGGATAGCGACCTCCACGCAGTCCAGAAGATGCTAGGGCACCAGCAAGTCGGCCTGACAAGTAACCTGTATGGACACTTAACGCAAGAGAAGTCCCGCAAGACCGCTGACGCCCTTGGGAATCGAATCCGACCTACTCCCAAGGATGGGACAGCGGAGTGATTTACGAAGCAAGTCATTGCGTCAGCTGCGCTGCCGTTCGGTGAAGTCTGCGACACCACGAGTGTGAGGCACGATACGCGCTTGGACTAAATAATGAGTTTCGCCATCCATGGCTTCACCAGTTTCGATTAGGTGAGGCAGTTCGGGCAATGACGGTCTAAGTGCTCGCCATGCCTCACGCGCCATCCGTAGCGCCTGCCTGCGGGGTCGGGACCGCCATCCATGGCTCTAGCTGTCCGCGACAGTGGGAAGGCTCGTAAGGAAAGGAACGTACATCGAATCGCCCGCCCGCCGCCCTTCTCGCCTTCACACCGCCCCGACCATCTAGCCCGTCACCCCTCGGCAGTTCGCTACTCGCTTCGGCCATCCATGGCCTACGCTCGCCTTGCTCATGAGCCTTGCAATACATCAGGGCACCTCACACTCAAAGCAAGGGCTGCGCCGGATTGACTAGGCTCGCTGCCGTTCGGAGAATCTGTTGAGATTGGGCACTATGGAAATGAGCGTCCCTTGGCTCCTAACCATTTCCCGAAACCAACCCCAAGAACCGCTCGAAGAACGCAATGAGCTTGGCTAGGACCCGCTGCTTCTTCTCACCGTGGCCTCCATCTGCCGAGAAGCGAGTAGTGGGCGGTAAAACGCGCGTGATTTCTGTTCCGGTCGAGCGCAAAGCTCCGTCCCTAAACGCTGTCTCAACGTAGGTACGTGTTTCGTCTGCCCGAAGATTCTCATCGGTGATGATCTGCTCAAGCTCGGATTCCCAGCGCTTCGCGATGAACGCTCGCCACTCGGCGTCAACCTCTCCTGTGGCGGAAAGGGAATCCACGAACGACTCAATCAAGTCCTTCTTGTTTCGCAAGCTTGGGGAGGAATCAACGGCGCGGGTGATCTGGGCGCGGATTTCGACGTTGTCTCCGTCGCCCTTTGCCTCGCGGAACTTCGCAACCAACATCAGGATGTAGTCAACATTGATCTCGACCTGTTTGATCAGTTCGATCTCAAAGACGATGTCGTCGTTGATCTCTTCCTTGTCAGAATCACGGCCAGCGCGGAAGTCAGCGTAGATGTCGAGGTAGACGCTTCGGTAGTCCTGGCCCTGACGCTCAGAGAGAATTGCGTTTCCTTCAAAGTCATCAAAGGATGTCAGGATGTTTTGAAGTCTCAAGATAGTTCCGAAAAGGGCAACGAAATCCTTCTTCGCCTGCTCGCCGACAATCTGCTGTCCAAGCGGGAACGTAGCAACCAACTCCTGCACTTTGGCTTGGTACTCGCCATAGTAATCGCCATATGGCTTGAGCACGGCAATACCCTTCGCGTCCTTGTTTCCAAACAGAGCCAGAGCGTCGTTGGTCTCCTTCTCAAGATCGCGGAAACTGACGATGTTGCCGTAGGCTTTCACCGAGTTGAGAATTCGGTTGGTGCGCGAGTACGCCTGGATTAGGCCGTGGGCACGGAGGCTCTTGTCAACAAACAGTGTGTTGAGCGTGGTCGCATCGAAACCAGTCAGGAACATGTTGACCACGATTACAAGGTCGATCTCGCGGTTCTTCATCCGCAGCGACAAGTCTTTGTAGTAGTTCTGGAACTTGTCGTCAGATGTGTCGTAGCTCGTGCCGAACATCACGTTGTAATCTTTGATTGCGTCATCCAAGAAGTCGCGTGATGAGCTGTCCAACTCACGAGTCTCGAAGCCTTCTTCTTCAAGTGCACCGTCTTCAACAGGTTCGTTGGCAGCAAAGGAGAAAATCAGCCCAATTTTGATGCGAGCGTCTGGAGTTAATCCCTTTTGCAGTTCGGAGAATTGAGCGTAGTACCCTTTGGCTGCCTCAATCGAGGCGGTTGCAAAGAGCGCATTGAATCCTTTGACTCGGCTCGTCACTCGGAGAGCGTCGATTTTGTTTCGCCCTCCAGCAACATCACTCACGTTCGCGATCAGGGAGTGAACATAGCCACTGGAACGCTTGGTCTTCTGGTCGAAGTGTTCCAAGATGTACGCCGAGACCTGGCTCAGGCGTTCAGAAGCGAGGAGTGCTTTCTCGGTGTCGATCGCAGCGACTTTCTTGTCATGAACATTGCCGACTTTCACCGTGTTCACGTAGTCGATTCGGAATGGCAAGACGTTTTTGTCCGTGATCGCATCGACAATCGTATAGGTGTGGAGCTTCTCGCCAAACGCCTGTTCTGTGGTCTTCAGGTTCGGGTTTCCGCCACTCGACATATTGGCGGTGAAGATTGGGGTTCCCGTGAAACCGAAGAGGTTGTATCGCTTGAAAGCCTTCGTGATCGCAGTGTGCATGTCGCCAAACTGGGAGCGGTGACACTCGTCGAAGATGATCACGATGTGCCCGCCGAATATCTCATGCCCTTTGTTGGCGGCGATGAAGGTCGCGAGTTTTTGGATCGTCGTGATGATGATCCTTGCGTCGGACTTTTCTAGCTGACGCTTGAGAACTGAGGTGGAAGTGTTGGAGTTGGCCGCCCCCTTTTCAAAGCGGTCATACTCGCGCATGGTCTGGTAGTCGAGGTCCTTGCGGTCCACTACGAACAGCACCTTGTCCACGCTTGGCATCTTGCTGGCGAGCTGTGCGGTCTTGAAGGAAGTCAGAGTCTTGCCCGAACCAGTGGTGTGCCAGACGTATCCACCCGCCTCCATTGAGCCGAGCTTCTTGTAGTTGGTGGAAATCTCGATCTTCTGGAGGAGACGTTCGGTCGCCGCGATCTGATAGGGACGCATGACCAGCAGCATCCGATCAGCGGTGAGCACACAGTAGCGGGTCAGGATATTCAGGACCGTATGCTTGGCGAAGAACGTTTTGGCGAACGCCGTGAGTTCCGGGATCGGCATGTTTTGGGAATCTGCCCACCACGAGGTGAACTCAAATGAGTTCGAAGTCTTCTTGACCTTCTTCGCTCCGGCGGCGTCCTGGATGTGCTGCCTTCGAGTGGTGTTGCTGTAATACTTCGTGAGCGTTCCGTTGCTGATCACAAAGAGCTGCACGTATTCGAACAGACCTGAGCCCGCCCAGAACGAGTCGCGCTGGTAGCGGTCGATTTGGTTGAAGGCTTCACGAATATCCACGCCGCGCCGCTTGAGCTCGATGTGGACCATCGGCAAGCCGTTCACCAGAACAGTGACGTCGTAACGATTCGCTCGTGCCCCTTCAATCTCGTACTGATTGATGACCTGGAGGCGATTATTGTGGATGTGCTGGCGGTCGATCAGCTTGACGTTCTTGGTCGTCCCGTCATCTCGGTGAAGGAGCTGAACTGGGTCCTCTTGGATGCGGACCGTTTTCTCAACGATGCCGTCGTTCTGACCTGCAATTTTACTTTCGTAGAACCGCTTCCACTCCGCTTCACTGAATTTGATGTCGTTCAGCAACTCAAGTTGCTTGCGCAGATTACTTAGCAGTTGGTCTTCGGATGTGATCCTGAGGTGCTCGTAAGCCTGCTTCTCAAGGTGCTTGATGAACTCGCGCTCCAGGGCGTCCTCGCTCTGGTAGGTTGCCTCGCGAACCATGCCCTCGGGGATATATTGGGCAACGACCGTGCTCTCGTTTGAGACTGCGATGGAGTCATATTTGTATGTAGTACGCTCCTCGCTCATGTCGCCTCCTGAAATGTGAGTAAGCGGTCACGATAGTGTTCGTATTGTTTTCGACGGCTGGCGAGTTCTGCAGGGAGACCTGTGCTGAGGTCGTTTACGAGTGCATCGAATTTGTCCAGGATGGCGAAGATCTTTTCTTGCTCTTCTAGTGAAGGAAGTGGGATCTGAATCTCACCAAATTTGGTAGCGGACACGTCAATCACTTTCGTTCCAGTTGCTCTCTTCCTCTTGGCAGCCCCAAATTGTGCGGTTTGAAAATAGTAAGCGAGATACTTCGGGTTCTGATCGTGCTTTATCACTGTCGCGTGGCCGCCGGTGACAACTTGTTCGGAGCCTAGCCAGGCTACTGCCTTGCCAACGTCTTCTATGTTTTCACTTGTATTGGTAATCACCACATCGCCAGGATCAACCTTGGCCAACTTAGCTGCCTTCGCTGCGGGAACAAAGGACTTTGTATGAGTGGTCCATGTCCCGTAATAAGTGTAGATTTGCCCATAGTGAATTGCCCCAACACCCGATTCAGAAAAGTCTATCTTTGGCATTCCATTTCCGCGAACAAGTGTTGAAAACTCACTCATTCTTGCCCACCCTGATCTCTCTCTCGGTGAACGTCAGCAACTGATCACGGTAGAAGGTATACTGTTTACGTCGAGCCTCCAGCTCTGCCTCCAGCTCTGCCTCCAGCTCTGCCTCCAGCTTACTAAAGGTATCTAGAATCTTTACGATTTCTCGCTGAACCTTAATCGGCGGAACAGGAACTCTATAGGCCCGAACAAGTGTATCGGGAATCGAAGGATAGTTACCCGGAACCTGTTTCTCTTCAACATACTTGCGGAACTGTTCTGCGCCAAGAAGATGTGCAAGGAAGTTGGTCAACATTTCAGTTGGGATTGGTCGAAGGACGCAATATCCAGTGCTCGCGATCTGCCCATCGTATTCCTTCGGAATCAAGGCCCAGCGCATTTGTGTCGGTCGAGTCGTAGCGAAAATGACGTCACCCTCACGTACGAGTTGCTGAGCGCGGCTCGGAGCTTCTCCCGCTTTGATCGTGGCAGTCTCCCCAATTTTCCGGGTAACTCTATCTACTGAGGTGAGATCAATGTAACGGAACGTAGCTTCACCTACGTGCACCCACCTAATGTTTGAACCACGAGCAGTCACGTCGGACAAAGCTTTGAACGCAACGCCACTTGGACAATGCTCGTTAATCAGGTCGTCAATGTGGCTCATACAGCGACCTCTCCGCCGGCTATTCGCAGCAATCCACTCACATCCCACCCAAGGTTATCTATTGCTCCAGCAATGTCATCATTTGCTTTTACGTTCTTAACGACGCTCAAAACCAACTGACGACAAGGAAGGTACTTACGCAATGCATCCTCTTCGTCGGAATCACCGTGAATGACATCACTCAGCTCGCTGAAGAGACGATAACCGTTCTCAGAAAACTTGGACGGAATGATCTGATGACCTCGGTCGACTTCTTCAAGCAGAGACTTGAAAGACTTTCTTCTTCCATTGTCTAAAGTAGTGGCAATTCCAGCTTTAATCGCAACTTGAGATGTGACCATTTCAAATATTTTTCTTAGATAAATCATGGCTCCTGCTCCAAGCCGATCGGAATACGCGACTTGCGCCTGATCTAGTAGATCTTCAAATTCGCCCGCACCTTCACCAATTCCTCTTGCCGCACCGCGACGATTGTCTGTGTATCGCACTAAGTACATCGTGGGGTTCCTGGCAAATAGATCATCTTGACACTTGACCAAGTACCAGGCTTCCACCGAGGCCCCACATCGAGGACACTGCAAAACAACATCGAAGCTCACTATATCGACTCCAGCTATTAGACAATTCAAGCTAATATCTGACTGGTACGTTTGAAGGTTATCGCATGCTAAGCAGTAGTAATTCTGAAATACTCTGCCTATCTCAACTTTTTTATTCTTGCCACATCCTATCCGCTTAAAACCAAGGAAGTTTTCCACTTGAAGGCTCTCAGTCTTCGGAGCTCGGGTTAGCACTTCAGAAAGCCTCATTTGGAATCTCCTGAGTGCATGAGCTGAACTTCAAATGCCAAGCATCGTTCTTGAAAATGCGAGAACGATAAAAAGGGGCGACTGCGGTCATTCCTCGCCTCCTTCTGAACCTTCACCTGATTCGAGTTGCTGTTGCTTTTTGACCCGTCGCTCAACCGCCTTGATGCTTTCCTCGGCGGGAAGGGACTCGGGCATTGTTCCGCCAAGCTCCTTGATCGTCTGGCGAACTTTGGCCCCGACTCGCTTGTGCGTCTGGTTGGCGGCGGCTTTGCCCTTGATGCCGTCTCTCCTCAGCTTCTCCTCGGTCTGAGTAGCTCGGAAAAGGTTGGCCGCAAGCTCGGTGCTACCCATGTGGTCGAGTATTTGCTGGCTCTTTTTGAGACCCTTCCTGCCGTGAATTTCCTTCTGACCAAGTCCGCCATACAGCCCTTGATAGCCGTGGTTCTGGAAGATGGCGTAGTCGATCGGCTCGATCACTCCCGCGTCCTTTGCCGCACCCGCAAGCTTAACGTTGTGAAGCTTCATTTCCTCCCTGAACATGAGGCGGCGTTCGTCCTCTGTAGCCTGTTCGCTTAGCTCCTGTCGCCTGGTCTGGATCGCAAAATAGGTCTGACCGAGGGCAACCACTTCCTTAGCTGGATCGGCGTTCTGGATGATCAGATAGCATGCGTAGCGGGAGAGGTAGGTCACCGGGATCGCCCGCTGTGCTCCCTTCGGCAAGTCGATCATTTCGGTGACGTCAACGAAATGATCCTCGATCCGCTGACCGCTCTTGAAACTGGCCTGCTTGGCTTTGGCTACAACTTGCTCGAAGTTCCGGTAGTCGGTGTAATCGAGAACACGGGCCAATTCGCGACTCGACCAGAACTCCTTGCCCTCTGATGTCTGCCGTTTGATCTGCTCGAAGACCGTTGACTTCGGTGGTTGAGGTGTCAGTTCGTCGCTCATACTCGGCTCCCTTCTAGGTCGGCAACGATGGCATCAATTTGAGTTCGCAACTCGGATTGCCGACTTACGATCTGAGCAATCTTGGCATTGAGTTCAGTGATGTCGATGACTTCGCTCGTGTCCTCCTTTTCAACATAGGACGAAACCGAAATGTTGTAGCCATTCTCTGCGATCTCTGCGCTCGGAACGAGGCGCGTGAAGTGTTCTGTGCTTTCCCGTTTCGTGAACGCCTCAAGCACTTTTTGCTGGTGCGCTTTGGTAAGTTTGTTCTTGTTACCAACTCGCGTGAACTTGGCGGATGCGTCGATGAAGAGAATCGAGTTGTCCTTCTTGGACTTCTTGAGCACGATCACACAGGTCGCGATGGTCGTCCCGAAGAACAGGTCGGGGGGGAGTTGGATGACCGTGTCGATGTAGTTGTTCTCGATCAGGTACTTGCGAATCTTCTGCTCGGCTCCGCTTCTGTAGAGAACACCTGGAAACTCAACAATGGCCGCTGTGCCGTTGACCGCGAGCCAACTAAGCATATGCATCGTGAAGGCAAGATCGGCGGCGGATTTTGGCGCGAGCACTCCAGCAGGGGCGTAGCGCGGGTCATTGATGAGGAGCGGGTTCGCGTCTCCGTCCCACTTGATGGAGTAGGGCGGATTGGAAACGATGGCCTCGAACGGTTCGTCGTCCCAGTGCTGCGGGTCGGTGAGAGTGTCGCCATGAGCGATGTTGAACTTCTCATAGTTCACGTCGTGCAGAAACATGTTGATCCGGGCAAGGTTGTAGGTGGTCAGGTTGATTTCTTGACCGTAGAATCCCTGTCGGACGTTATCCTTGCCAAGAACCTTGGCGAACTGTAACAGGAGCGAGCCCGACCCAACGGCTGGATCGTAAACCTTGTTGACCTGGGTCTTGCCGACCACTGTAATACGGGCTAGAAGCTCCGAGACCTCTTGCGGCGTGTAGTATTCGCCACCGGACTTGCCAGCGGCACTGGCGTACATCTGCATGAGGTATTCGTAGGCATCACCGAACACGTCAATGGAGCTGTCTTCGTAGTTTCCGAGCGGGAGGTCACCGATGGCGTCGAGGAGCTTTACAAGTCTTTCGTTGCGCTTGGCAACCGTTGGCCCGAGCTTCTGGGAGTTCACTTCGAGGTCGTCGAAAAGCCCCTTGAGGTCGTCTTCACTATCTGCACCGACGGCTGAGCCTTCGATGTTAGTGAACACTCGCTCTAAGGTCTCGTTGAGATTTTCGTCCTTCGGCGCTCGTTTGCGAACGTTCTGAAAAAGTTCTGAAGGGAGAATGTAAAAGCCCTTCTCGGCAACGGTCTCCTTGCGCCCGAACTCAGCGTCCTTGTCTGTGAGCTTGGCGTAGTCGAAGTCCTCCTCACCCGCTTCACGTTCGAGCTTGTTGATGTAGGCCGCAAGGTTCTCTGAGATGAAACGATAGAAGAGCATGCCGAGCACATAGGACTTGAAGTCCCAGCCATCGACAGAACCGCGCATGTCGTTTGCAATGCGCCAAATCGTCTTGTGCAGCTCTGCTCGTTGCGACTCGCTGGTGACGGGTGGCATTACTTGGGGCCTCCAATGATTGTTTGCCGCGACTTCCAGCAGCCCTCCAGGATTTTTGCTTTAATTGCTGTGTGCATATTGTATTGCTTCGCGGACCTGATGGATTCTGACCAATAATTTGCCAGGGCGTTGCTGAAACTTGAAATGCTCGTTTACACGAGCTAAATCCTCCCGCGTCAACTTGCTCAAGGACTCGATCTTCTCGGCAACCTCCAAGGCCGGAGGCGCACTCCGCTTGCGCATGGACCGCTTGTTGCGCCTCCACAGGTTCAAGGCTTTGGGTCGAGCTTCGCGCTTTTCCTCCCAACGCCTAATCCAATTGAGGGTTTCTTTGGGGTATCCGCAGCGGTACATGATCATCCGCTCCATCGCATTCATCCGATGGTTCTCTTGGCAGGATTGGTAAGTCAGGTCAAGGCAGTCCCGACAAAGGGGACCGCGTCCGCGAGGATCGACATAGAGACGCGCTCGACGTACGCAGCACGCGGGACAGACCCACCACCAACGGTCGCCGCCTAATGGGGTTCGCGTCGTCTCAAGACCGGCAAAGGAAGTTGCCTGCCCGTATCTGATTCGAATCCTGATCCCGTAGCTGTCCTCTTTCTCGATCGACATGAGGGCCCCCGACTCAAGGCCCATCCAATAGCCCTCCGCTCGTATCCACGCAAGGACAAGGTTTGCTGGGAAGCATTCGCATTCCCCAACGGTGAACCGTCGCCGCCTGTAGTATTCACCTCTGGACATATTTCTCCAAATGCCGAAATCTGTAGACCACCAGCTCATCCCTTGGGAAATGCCGCATTGCAAGCCGCTTGAAGGCTCCCGGATCGTAATAGGGCTTTCTCCATCCGATCCATCTCGCGTTTGCTGAAAGGGCAGATGCCGGTTCGTTGCCAACGACTGACCCGGTCCAACCGCCTAACAATGTAGCAGACATCGTCCACGATCGCTCCGAATGCCTTCGACGTCTTCCGCATAGCAGCCCGTCCCTTTAGAGCCCGATGGTTTTCCGCGCACGCTGACAGGACATCGTCAAGGTCTTCCGGGCGCACATACACCTTGCGTAACCGTCCACGTTCCCGATAGAAGCGATACCAATAGGGGCCGTACCTCTTTCCCCGTTTGTCCACGTACTGAGCGCAAACGGCCCCAGGGAGGCGGTTGGGTAACGGATTTCTAAAGCTTCTTTCCATCGTCGCTTCCAGGTCCTTTTTTAGGTGCAATAACTTGCAATGTCAACACGAGAGACGCCTTGATTTCAGGCATCCACATCGTCACAAGCTCCAAGAACCCTTTCTACAGCTTTCGCAACGCCTTCCCCACCGCAGAAGCGGTAGTTATGGCCGACGCAACCCTTATCAGGTCGGGGTTTGCCTCTAGGGTTCAGTTTCTTCAGACCGAGTTTGTTCAAAGAACGTAGAAGCCGTCTCACTGGCACGGTGACCTCTTCTGAGGCACTGATCTCTAGCAGAGGCGTTGGGCGAGCCCCAAGGCCCTTACAGCCCCAAAAACGTCCCATGTTGCGGTAGGTGGCCGGCACGATGTTTTGGGGAGAGTTGAGTTTCTTGATGAGGTACTGATTGACACTCCTCTGGGAGTGAACGTCGGAAGCAGTGACCTTGGCGTCGGAGGAGTTGAGAACTGACCTCCAAGCCTTTTGGATCTCCCTGAGAGGGAAGGATTTTGAGACCAGAAGGTGGAAGTGAGGACGCGAGTTCGCCATGAACTCCAGCTTCCAAAACAGACAAGCTTTGCGGCGAACTACCCATTCAGAGAAGGCGTTTAGGGCTCGCTTTGCTTCGCGGTCATCTTCCACTGGGCATGGAAACGTTAAGGTTACGAACTGGGGGAAGGTCGCATCAGTCTCAGAGAGTGCATGGCGAAGGCCTGCGGCGCTCTTCCAACTGAGACCCCGGACAATCTTCTTTTCGCTCTTACTTGGCTTTTGACTAAGCTTCAAAGCCCTGACTTTTCTAATGCGGGTGGAATGCTTCCAAACTTGGGTTTTGACTTCTACAGCGTGGAAGCGTGGACCTCTCAGAGAATCAAGAGTACGTTGGATCGGCAAGCCGCACCTCGATGAATCGCTCTAGCTCCGAGAGAGGGATTCGAATTCCTCGCTTGCCAACACGTACCGAGCGGATGGCACCGCTACGGCAGAGTTGGTGAAGAAGTGATCTCCCTACGTGCAAGCGCTCGCAGGACTCACGGACGGTGAAGAGTAGGGGTTGTGTCATGTTCTCGATGGCGGCGTGCAACGACCGCGCACAACCATTGATCCACACGCACAAGTGTTCCGAGAGCGTAACTATTCAGCTACCCGAATAGTTCTGCCGTAGGAAGTCAAGATTTACGAAGGAGCTGTTCGGGTGCAGTTCCGTGCTTGCCGCCATCCTCCGCTCGGGAAGAGGTCCCAACTTCACGAGGAGCCGTCTTACTGCATCCGTCCGCGTCTTAACATAGTCAGGCAGTCGCTTCTGCCCCGGCCATACCTGATGTACGATTTCAGACGCCGGTCTCATTTTTACGCGGCTCATCCAATAGGCTAAACAATCTCGTTCCCACGTTGGCGTGCCGAACTCGTCATCCTTCATGAAGTTCGCGCCATCTTTCTTAGTGCGAGACCCACCGAGCGCCCTAAACACATTCTCTTGAAGCTTTCTGGCAAGGTGCTCGACTTCGCTAGCAGCCTGCCTTGACCTCCATGCAGCCTCTAACGTGAAGATGTGCCCGCCCTCATCCACACTCTTAGGCCATATTCGCTCGAACCGTACAAGCCACTCTTTGGCAAAAGTCGCGAAATGCTCTCGAAGGTCCGTATCCGCCACAATCGCCTTAGGGCCATACATCCGATCAGCCCAACCAAAAGCAAACTTGCGCTTTGTTTCGTCGTCCACGTCAACTCCATTGACCATCGCGGGCCGTCCGCGCCGACTTTATGAGGATCGCAGTCAAGCCAAAGAGCATCCACTCGAATGCATCGACCGAAGGAATTCCGCATGCCGCCGGGTCTTCGAGGAGAGCCTGAACTTCAGTCTTGCGACGCGCATCGTCATCAGGGTCCAACACCTTCGCCAACTCGAGCACCCGTTGACCCAGGCTATTCAAGCGACTCGCAGGACTCGGCAGTGCTTCCAAAGATGTTGAGTCAACACCGTGAAAGTAGAAATGGCCCAGGATGCCCGCCTTGTAGACGTTCGCTGATCGCTCCGTCTGCTTAAGCTCAAAGAAGGAGAAGGCCGGTTGTTGGATCAGCCATGTCGATTCATTTTCCGCTTTTGCCTTGCCGGGCATGTCCGCCGAAGGCTTATTCGGGGTGCTCATAGATACGAACTCTCCCACAACCTCTCCCATTCGGCAAGATGCAGAGCCTTCGAGAAGTCATTCAGACCGCCATTTGAACCTAAATATTGGCGCCCCCTGCGGGACTCGAACCCACGACCTACTGCTTAGAAGGCAGTTGCTCTATCCGCTGAGCTAAGGGGGCGCTCGTGGCTAGTGTACCAATCGACAAAAAGGGCGGCGCGTAAACCGCGCCGCCCTTAGGCTTTGACCGCGAACTAGCGGCGGTCGAAGTCGATCACGACCGACTCGGCGCGGGTGCGTCGGTTCTCTTCGCCGCCGATGTAGATCGTGCGACGGAGGTTGCCGTTGCGGGCGGCGTCGAAGTTGAAGCGGATGTTGTTGCCGCGGCGGACGTCGAACTTCACAAAGTCCCACGAACCGGCTTGGGTTGTGTACTCGATCACGTCCGGGCTCACGCGTCGGACGCCTTCGTTGTTGCTTCCGGTCCAGCGACGCTCGTCGAATTGGCGAGTGTTGTCGCGATGGTGTTGTCCGCCCGAATTATCGTTGGTGTTGAACCGCTCGTTCGTCCAACCGCCCTCACGGCGATGGCTGACGCCGTCGATCGTGCCTCGCTCGACATCAGCGCGAACAAACACGCTACCCCGCTGGGCACCGCCGATCGCGACGAAGAAGGTCTTCCCTTGACGCCAGACGTAGATCGCATCGGGATCGTTGAAACGCGGGCGCTTGTCGGTCTCGCCGAAAGTAAAGTGCGCGGTTCCCCGGTTATCTCGGTCTCGCTGGCCCTGAGCCTGAGCGGCCGGTAGCATGATCGCCAAGGCGCCGACGCAAGCCGCGCGGCCGATCCAATTCATCGTTGTTTTGTTCATTCCGATCTCCTCCCATGACGGTCTCGACCTCTTGGCCGTGACCTTCCTTCATCACTAGGGACGCGCGAGTTTGTTTGACCGCTTCATCGCTAGCGCCTGGGGCAGGGCGTTTGGCCCAAGCCGCCAGTACTGGTCTCGCATCGCGTAGATGTTCGCCAGGTTGGTTAGCTTGAATATTGCATATCGGTCGCGGTGGATGACCAATTCCGCGTCGCCCCACCCGGCCAAGTTCTCGCGATCTTGCGTGACCACATAAACGTAGACGCCGGGGTCAGTGCCCAGGTTCGGGGGAAGGTTCTTGGGATCGGAGAGGGCGATCCGAATCAGCTTCATCGCGACGCCGAGATTCTCGCCGCCTTGGAAGTACTTCGGATCGGTGGCCTGGAACTTCTGCAGGCCCGTTAGCTCGGACCGCACCGCCAGCGGATGCTGGGTCGGCAGGGCAAAGATCTGCGGGAAGAAGAGTTGCTTGTTCGAGATTGCGAGCAGCGGCAGGTGGGCCATCGGGGGCTGCCAGGAGTCTTCACCGTACAGGTTGGCGGCACGGTCGGCGGCGGAGAAGACGATCGAGTTCGCGGGGAGCTTGGAGAAGTCGGCAACGACCTGGCTGCTCGTCCGCTGGGCGGACATCCAGACCTCGGTCACCTGGGCGGTTCGCAGCGCGAACGCGACCACGAGCAGTCCAGTGCAGACCTGGGTCATGCGGCTCATGTTTCGGATCGAGGTGCCCGCGGCCAGCATTAGGGCGATCACGATCGGTACGCGAACGTCGACGCAGGCGCACGTCGCGAAGGCCGAAGGGAGAAGTAGGAAAGCGACGGTCACGAGTCCGATCGGCCAGCGCATCCGCGGCTCGATGCGTAGCGCCTTGGTGGCGACGAGGCCGAGCACGGCGAAGAAGATCAGGTAGGTGTAGCCGCGATCGAACGGCGTGCCGTCCACGCGCAGCATCTTGGCCACTTGGTCGAGCTTGGTACCGACGCTGTCCGCGATGTACTTGCTCGCCTCCGAGTGGGTTGGGCTGGTCAGGAGCAGAGCAAACGGAAGGGCGAAGACGACGGCGAGCCAGGCGAGTTCGCGAATCAGATTGCGAGCGTGATGGTCTTCGGAACTACGCCAGCGGCCGATCTCCCAGCCGAGGATGGCGCAGCCGAAAAGGAACAGGGCGACCAAATGCGAGAAGAAGAGGACGAGGGCAATCGCCGCGGCGACGAGAAGGCGCGCCCAGAGTTTGCCTTCGCGCATCGCAATCCAGGCGGTGAGACCCCAGAGCAGCAGTCCGACGCCCAACATGTAGTTCAGAAAGCCGAACGTGTAGATGTGGTTGAAGAGCAGGAGCGCGGGCGCGAAACTCCAGAACGTGAGGCGGCGATAGAGGGCAAGGCTGAGGGCGAAGGAGCCGCTGAAGATCGCCATCAGCACCAGGCCGCAGAAGAGACGGCCAGCCAGAACGACGGGCATGATCCTCGCCAAGGGGACCACGATCGCGTCCATGGCCATGTTTGGCAAGAGCGCGTCACGCGAGGAATACAGGTTCGCAAGGCCTGGATGAGTCGGGAGATCGGCAAGAATCGAACAACGAGCCAGGTGATTCGGATAGTCGACCATGGGGGGGATGGCGACAAGGAACAGGGGCGTCAGCACCAGGAGTGCGATCGCCACAAACATCAGTAGGCCGTGCTGCGTTCTCAGAGCTTTCATGCTTCCAAACCCTGGGACGCCTTTATCCCCATACCATTCCTATCAACCGTGCTACCTCACGGTTTGCTCCCGCACCGCTCTCCTACATGACAAAGGCGTCCCGCAGGGGAACGCCTTACAAATAAAACACTGGTGCGCGGGACTGGACTCGAACCAGCACGCTTTGTGGGCGCTACCACCTCAAGGTAGTGCGTCTACCAATTTCGCCACCCGCGCACAGAAAAACCAGTATACCCTGGCGTCGTCCGCTTGACGTCAATGCAGTGAGGGAATTGATGGGCCTGATGGAACTGACTGATGTAGTGATCGTTTCTAGCTTACGGTTGTCATTCCGACCTACGCCGCCCGCCGTTTTGCAATTGAAGGGCTCAATGGATGCGGCGAAGTGGAGGAACCTGACGGTCATCGCCCCTTGTTCGTCTCCCTTGCACAACTCTGTCGTCGAACATGCGAGCATGAGGCGATGACAGTCAGATCCCTCGGTGTCGCTAGGGCTCCCTCGGGATGACAATTCCCCCAACTCAGTCTCAGACTAGAACCGGTACTTCAGGGACACCGCGCCGAGGTTGATGCCGAGGTTGTGGTTCACTGTGCCCGCGTTGGAGATGTGAAGCAGCTCGACGCCGAGTAGCCACTCCCCATTTCCGGCGGGGAAGCTGAGGCCGGTGCCGAAGTAAGGGGTGCTGTTCAGGTGGCTCGGGGCGTCTCGGTCGGTTTTGTTGATGTAGAAGAGCCCAATCCCCGCATCGAAGTAAGCCCCGACGCCGTGGTTGCGTGCCCAGCGGTAGCGCGCGAAGGCGAGGCCGCCGACGCCGAACTCGTTCTGGGCGGCGTGGAAGCTGTTCGCGAAGCTGTGAGTAGCGAGGACGTACCCTTCGTAGACCAACTGCGCGGGCAACCCCTTGATCGCAAACCGTGGTTCCGGCTTCCCGACACCGAAGGTCGCCCCAAAGCCGTTGCGGCGCAATTCGGACCCGAGCATCTTCTCGCCTTGGCCTCCGAAGATGCCGATTTCTGTGCTCTTGCCGGTTTTTGAAATTTCTTGCGAGGAGGCCAGGCAGGCAACGGCGAGGGGGGCGAGGAGGAGCAGGCGGGCGTTCATGTTCGTTGGCGTGAGGTACTCTTTTACCTCCCCCCATGCGGTCCAAGTTGCCGGTTGTCGTTATCGTAGGTCGCCCGAACGTCGGAAAGAGCACATTCTTTAACCGTCTGGTTCGTTCACGCGTGGCCGTGGTTGAAGATACGCCCGGAATTACCCGCGATCGTCTTTACGCCGAGACTGAGTGGAACGGAGTCCGCTTCCAGGTCGTCGACACCGGCGGAATCCTGTTCGATGACAACGATCCGTTTGCCGAGCAGATCCGGCTCCAAGCGAACGTCGCCATCGAAGAGGCCGACGTCATCCTCTTCTTGACGGATGTTCTCGACGGCAAGAACGCCGACGACATGGAGCTAGCGAACGCGTTTCGTGGCATCAAGAAGCCGATCCTCATCGTCGTCAACAAGGCCGACCACCCGAACCGCGACACCTTCGCAAATGAGTTTTACGGACTTGGGATGGGTGAGATCTATCCGGTCTCCGGACTGCACGGCCGCGGCGTGGCCGACCTTCTCGACGAGGTCGTCCGTCTCCTGCCCAAGGGTGACAACGAGGCCACGGAAGCTCGCGACGAGATTCGCGTCGCGATCGTCGGTCGCCCGAACGTTGGCAAGTCTTCCCTGATCAACGCTTTCACCGGCGAGCAGCGGATGATCGTCAGCAACATCGCGGGCACGACGCGCGATGCGATCGACACGGAGCTTGAATACAAGGACGAGACATTCCGTCTCATCGACACCGCAGGAATCCGACGCCGCGGAAAGATTCAGGGAACGGTCGAGTATTACATGGTCGACCGAGCCACTCGGGCGATCGAGCGTGCGGAGTGCGCCTTGGTGCTGATCGACGGCCAGGAAGGCCTCACGGACGGCGATAAACGCGTCGCGAAAGTCGCGCATGACGCCGGCAAGGCGGTCGTTTGGGCGATCAACAAGTGGGACACGATCGAGCCGCCGGACGGAGAGCCGCGCAAGATGAGTCTGGTAAAGAAGGACTTCATCCGTGTCCTCGGCGAACAGGTGCCCGAGCTCGCTTACGCTCCGGCGACGTTCACTTCGGCAACGGAGAGTGCGGGGCTTGAGCCGGTGCTTGAGAATGTTTTGAAGGCTGTCGAGAACTTCTCGTTCCGAATCCCCACCGGCACGTTGAACCGGCTGATCCAGGAAGCGACGTTCTCGCGTCCGTACTCAACGAAGGGCAAGGCGCTGAAGATTTATTACGCTACGCAGGTTTCGACGCGACCGCCGACGTTCCTGCTGTTCGTAAACGATCCCGAGATCGTCCACTTCTCGTATCAGCGGTATCTGCTGAACAAGATTCGGGCGCAGTATCCGCTCGAGGGCACGCCGATCCGGCTGAAGATCAAGTCCTCGCACGGTAAGACGGATTGAAGGCCCTTTAGATTGCCGCGGCCTGCCACCGCTTTCGTTCAGCCGACCCAACGGCGCGCATGCAAGTTCGCGTGCAATTCCGCTCGCAGGCTCACTGGAGAAAGCGGTGGCAGGCCACCGCACTCTAAACGGGCCGCGGCTCATTTACAACCGGTCAAGCCTCGGTTTCGAAGTTCCGGAATCTCCACCCCTAACCCCTCCTCTTCCAGCGTACAATCATCGCCGCAAAAGGAGGGGAACGCCTAGACCGACTTGGCGAGGATGATCGCTTCCGCGACCTCGCGCATTGACTTGCGCAGGTTCATGGATTGCTGCTGGATGCGGCGGTATGCCTCGGCTTCGCCGAGACCCTGCTCGTCCATCAGAATTCCTTTCGCGCGATCAACTGCCTTACGGGCCTCGAGGCGCTCCTGGAGGGTGCCGACTTCCTTGGAGAGCTGCAGATTCTGCTCGTAGCGGCTGCGTGCGACTTCGATGGCGGGAGGCAGATCGCTCGGCTTGAATGGCTTAACCAGATAGGCGAACACGCCTGCAGCCTTGGCGCGGTCAATCAGTTCCTTGTCCGAGTAGGCGGTCAGGAGGATCGTGGGGGCGATGCCCTCTTCGGTGATGATATCGACGGCGTCGATTCCATCCATCACCGGCATTTTGACGTCGAGGATGCACACGTCGGGCATTTTTTCGCGCGCCAAATCGACGGCCTGCTGGCCGTCGCCGGCTTCGGCGACGACCTCGTAGTCCAGATTCTCGAGAATCTGCTTGAGGTCAAGACGAATGATAGGATCGTCGTCGGCGATAAGAACTCGAAGTTGGCCCATAAAAAACACCTGAGACGGGCACATCGGCGTGACCGAGAGTTTCTATTATAGCTCGGATCGGGCTAGACGGGCACGACGGCCAGGTTCGGAGACACCGTGAAGGATGCTTCCGTCTTGGCCCGAATTTCCTCTTCAGTGACCTCGGGAGCCAGCTCGATCAGGGTCAAATCGCGTCCTCGATTGACCTCGAACACGCACAGATCGGTGATGATCAAATCCAGGCATTGCTTACCGGTCAGCGGTAGTCGGCATTCCTTGAGCACTTTGCTCTCGCCCGCCTTGTTGGTGTGCTCCATGACCACAACCACGCGACGGACGCCGGCGACGAGGTCCATCGCCCCGCCCATGCCTTTGACCATCTTGCCGGGGATCATCCAGTTCGCGAGGTCGCCCTGCTCGCTGACTTCCATCGCGCCGAGGATGGAGAGGTTAATGTGTCCACCGCGGATCATCGCGAAGGAGTCGGCGCTGGAGAAGTAGCTCGTGCCGGGGATTGCGGTGACCGTCTGCTTGCCCGCGTTGATCAGGTCGGGATCTTCTTCGCCTTCGAAGGGGAACGGGCCGAGGCCGAGCATGCCGTTTTCACTCTGCAGCACGACGTCCATTCCCTCGGGGATGTAGTTCGCGACCAGGGTCGGGATGCCGATTCCCAGGTTCACGTAGAAGCCGTCTCGAAGTTCGAGGGCGGCGCGCTGGGCGAGTTGTTCGCGGGATAGTGCCATGGATGCTTCTTTGCGTCGGAGGTGCATTGGATTGTATCCTCTCGTGATGGTCCGAACTCTCCTCGCCTTCGTGTTGGCCCTCGGACTCTTTTGCGTTTCTATGGCAACCGACCGCGTCGCTCAGGCTCGAAGGCACTGCGAGGCATCGTTACGCGAGCAGTGCGCGGAGTTGCACGTCGCCTACCCGCCGAGCCACGTGTTCATCCGGGCCTACAAGCTGGAGCGCCAGATGGAGGTCTGGGTCTCGTAGGGCGGGAAGTATATGTTGTTCAACACTTACGTGATTGCGGCGGCGAGCGGCGGGCCGGGCCCGAAGCGCGTGGAGGGAGACAATCAGGTTCCGGAAGGGGTCTACCACGTCGCGGCTTTCAATCCTCAGAGTCAGTTCCTCTTGTCCCTTGGCCTGAACTATCCGAACACGAGTGACCGGCATCGCTCGGACCCTAAGAATCCAGGCGGCCAGATCTACATTCATGGCAACCGGCTTAGCATCGGGCGCATGGCGATGACCGATGAAAAGATCGAGGAGATCTATCTGCTCGCCCTCGGCGGCAAGAAGAACGGGGTGCCGGTTTACGTCTTCCCGGCTCGGATGCTGAGTCGCGAGTATCGCGATCTGAAAGTCGCACACCCGAAGTTCGCTTCCTTTTGGGAGGAGTTGGAGCCGATCGACGCCGCGATCGAGAACTTGCATCGGCCAGCGATCGTCTCGGTCGGGCCGCGAGGTCAGTATCGGGTTGTGCTGAAGCGAAGCCGCTAAGCGGTAGGGCAGATTCAGGGCCTCCTTTGAGGGGAGGGTTGGGTGGGTGTTCAGTTGCCCTCAACCTTGGATGTCCGCCAAGGCTCAACTCGCAGGCGGCCTGCGGCCGGTCGCAGGCTCGCGGGGAAAAGCGGTGGCAGGCCACCGAACTCCAAACTGGCTTCAATCTCGGTACGAAGTAGTGCCATCCGGGCACCCTCCAACCTCAAGGGGAGGCTTGCGTAGTTCCAATCCGGAGGCTAGACCGACGCCGTAGGTGCCACGCCGACGCCCTGCAGCGCTTCCTCACCCATGATCTCCTTCACCACCTTGTTCTGGTTGATCCGGTACTTGCGGGCGCGGGGGGCGATGTAGCGGACGTCAATCGGCTCGAACGAGAACTCGGGGCCGTTGGGGGACCACTTCGCCATCGTGGTCTTCAGCCACTTCGTGTCGTCGCGATCCGGCGTGTCCATCTTGAAGTGGGCACCGCGGCTCTCGTCTCGGGAGAGCGCGCCACCGACGATCGCCTTGGCTTGCTCAACCATGTTTACCATCGCGCGGGTGAACGGGACGGCCTGGTTGTTCCAACCCGAGTCGTCGATCAGGTTGCACTGGTGGATGCGTTGACTTAGTTCGGTCAGCTTCTCCTTCGCTGACAGCAGGTCGCGCTGGGTGCGCCAGATGCCGCAGTTGTTCCACATCGTGTTCCCTAGCTCGTCGTGCAGCTTGTACGGGTTCTCGGTGCCGTTACTCCGCTTGAGCGCGTCGTACTCGGCCCGGCGCTGCGCGCGGGCGGCAGCGAGTTCGGTGACAGGCAGGTCGGTGCCGCTGGCGGGCATCTCCTTCATGTAGGCGATGATCCCCTGCGAGGCCATCTCACCCGCCACGAGGCAAGCGAGCAGGGCGTTAGCGCCGAGGCGGTTCGCGCCGTGATACTGATACTCGCACTCCCCCGCGGCGTAGAGGCCGGGGATGTTGGTCATCTGGTTGCGGGGCTCATCGACGTTCCACTTGCCGTCGCTGTCCGTCGCGTAGTCGACCCAGAGTCCGCCCATCGTGTAGTGCACCGCCGGGTAGATGCGCATCGGGAGCGCGATCGGGTCCTCGCGCATGAACTTCTCGTAGATCTCGAGCACGCCCTCGAGCTTGTCGTTGATGATTTCGCGAGTGTAGGGGCCGCCCTTGCTCTCGTGGAGTTGGGTGATGTCGAGGTAGACCTGCTCGCGGCCCTGGATGCCCTTGCCCATCTTGCAGACGCAGTAGATGATGAAGCTGACGAGGTCGCGGCTGAGGAGATTCTTGTAGACCGGGTCGAGCTCTTCGCACACGTACCAGCGCTCGGCCTCGGGGATGTCGGTGGGGACGCGCTTGTCCATCGGATCGCGCGGCACCCAGATGCGCCCGCCCTCGCCGCGGACCGACTCGGAGATCAGTCGGCACTTGTCCTCACCGGGAATTGCGGTTGGGTGGATCTGCACCATCTCGGGGTTGCCGTAGTGCACGCCCTGCTGGTAGCAGATCGAAACGGCACCGCCGGTATTGATGATCGAGTTCGTGCTCTTGCCGAAGATGACGCCGTTCCCGCCGGTGGCGATAACGACGGCGTCGGCGGCGAACGCCTCGATCTCCATCGTTCGCAGGTTCTGGGCGGTGATGCCGCGGCAGTTTCCGTCCTTGTCCTTGACGATTCCCAGGAACTCCCAGCCCTCGTACTTCTCGACGAGGTTGGCGACCTCCCAGCGACGCACCTGTTCGTCCAGGGCGTAGAGCAACTGCTGGCCGGTGGTAGCGCCCGCGTAGGCGGTGCGGTGCTTGAGGGTGCCGCCGAAGCGGCGGAAGCTGAGGAGCCCTTCGCTGGTGCGGTTGAATGGGACACCCATTCGATCCAGGAGATAGATGATCGCGGGAGCGCGCTCGGCCATGCGCATCACGGGGGGCTGGTGGTTGAGGAAGTCGCCGCCGGTGATCGTGTCTTCGAAGTGGAGGTAGGGGGAGTCGCCTTCGCCGCGCAGGTTGACCGCGCCGTTGATGCCGCCCTGGGCGCAGACAGAGTGGGACCGCTTCACGGGAACGAGGGAGAAGATCTTGACCTTATTCCCCGCCTCGGCGAGCTTCATGGCCGCCATGAGCCCGGCCAGTCCTCCACCCACGACGATCACGGTGCGTTGTGCTGCCATTGGAGGCGTTAGTTTACTTGGGTTCGATTACCAAACCGGCAGTTCACGAAATCGCGTCGAAGAGAAGTTGAGGAGGACGGTTGACTTTTCTGTCCAGGACTGATATGACTATCGAGTTATCACGGATAGAGTCCTAATGCCCGCTCGCCTCGACATCAGTTTGATTCTCCTTTGCGAACTCGCAGACTTCTCCATCCAGCCCCAGTCCAAAACAGGAAGAAATCGTCAAGTCCTTATGGTTTGTCGCCCTAGGCGACCCATTCTTGAAGCCCGCACCGCGGCGACGATCACGAATGTGGGGCACCGGCGATGGGTTGTACTTCGCGCTCTGGGACGTTGAGGAGACCAGCTACGCCAGCCTCTACTCGGCCGCGCGGCGCCTTATCGATCAGATGGACGCAGTGGGGCTCCAGTTACGCATCGCACTCCACAGCGGCTATTCGCACGAGTTGAGATTGCCGCTCAAGAGGAAGGAGGTTGCCGGTACAGGCCTCAACGACGTGGCGCGCTTGGTCAACTTCGCCGATGGCGGCCAGGTCGTTATGTCTGAACGGTTCTTCGCCGACATGCAACCGGCCGAGCGCCATGCACTCGTTCCCGATGTTCGCCCCGCGCTCGGCGACGAGCCACTGGTTGTCTTCGCCAAGCATGGAGTTCGGATGGGGGTCCGCTTCGATTCGGCACATGCCTCGTCACGAATGCGGCTGCACTCCTTTTGTCATCGATCGCATCAATTCCGAACTGCCGAAGATCGCGAATCACCTTGACGATCTCTTGCCAGCGGATCGAATTCCAGGTCTCCACACTCGGGTCTCGATCTTTCAGGTGACGCGGGACAAGCCCGAAGACCCGCCCAGGCTTGAGTCCACGAAGTTTCGGTTCGGTCGCAACTCCGCAGTGGCGGTGACGGCAGGAAACACCCACTACTCGGTCGCACCTCCTCAGGGGCTCCGCCTGGCCTTTGAGGCCAAAGGCACGGTTTGTCTGGCCCACCTACCTGATCCGGAACTCGACATCGATGCGTACGTCGAAGCGGTAAGAGATCAGTGGCACGTCGATCCCGCTCCGGTCCACAAATTGCAGCGAAAGCCGCGAGCATTATTTGCGGTTCCGCTCGTCATGTACGCCAAAGACCCATCGCCTTCCGGGGGTCGTTTGTGTAGACTGTGAGGACCCGCTGGACGGGCTCGAGGATGCGGTGTTACGTCACGTCTCAGACGAATTACTTGAATACGTAACCGAGCACCTGGCCCTCATTTGGAGGCTCCGGGAATGAAGAACTGGCAATTTTCTTCGGAGCAAATCGAATCCCTCGG
Organism: Fimbriimonadales bacterium; assembly: GCA_038216655.1. Classification (GTDB taxonomy): domain Bacteria; phylum Armatimonadota; class Fimbriimonadia; order Fimbriimonadales; family Fimbriimonadaceae; genus JAFDWR01. The sequence continues at coordinate 351,818 of JBBQPZ010000002.1, read as the reverse complement.
GAAGATAAATCACATGGCGGAAAAGAAATCCGAAAACACCTCGACACAGGCGACCAACGGTCGCGCACGCAAGCATGCTGACCATGCGGTCGAGGGCAAATCCACCACGCCGCGACCTAGCGTTGATCGGACATCACTCGACTACCCTGCCTATCGATACATGCAAGAGTCCGTCAAGTAAGGAGTCGGCCATGCCGGTTTCAAAGACCTTCGTCGAATCGACCATCACTCGTCTCACCGCCGCGCGGCCGATTCGGCATCAAGCGATGTTCGGTGGATTGGGAATCTACCTCGGCGATGCGTTCTTCGCCATTGCCGACGACGACCGGCTGTTCTTCAAGGTCGACTCCGTGAACCTTGCCGCCTATGAGGCGCGAGGGATGCAGCCTTGGGTCTTGGGCGATCAGTCGAACCTCGGATACCGCGAAGTTCCCGCCGACGTCTTGTCCGATCCGGACACTTTGGGCGATTGGATCGACGCCTCGGTGGGGGTTGTGGCTCGCAAAGTGAAGAAGAAGTAACGGATTCCCCTCGTCTGTGGCGAGGATTGTGCGGCGGGGGGGGGGGGGCGGAGGTTCCGGGTGCGGTCAATTTATGCGGAGCGTCGAGCTTTGGCGAATCTCGGCAAGCGCGTCGGTCTTCTAAGTCGGAGGCTCTATCAGTGATCCTTCGACTCCATGCCTCGCTAGGGCTCGGCATTCCGCTCTGGATGACGGTCAATAGATGACAAATGACCGTGTCGCTCTACGCAGGATGACGGCGTCTTGACAATACGGCGCGGGAATCCGCGCTGAACCTCCATCCCCCAACCCCTTCCTCCTCCGGCGCACAATCATCGCCGCAAGAGGAAAGGGAGCAACCTTCTGGCTCCAAAAGGGTGATAATGGGCGCGTGGAAACGCTTCGGATCGGACTCATCGGCGTGGGCGGCTTTGCTCGCTATCGGATCGGCAACCTTCTCCAAGTGCCCGAGGCACGAGTCGTGGCGATGGCCGACACCGCGCCGGAGCAGATCCATCAAACCAAGGCCAAGCATCCCTCGCTTCACTCCGCGACCGACTATGCGGACTACCACGAGATGATCGCGGCGGGTGGGCTCGATGCGGTGATGATTCAGACCCCGCACACCCAGCACGTTGATCAGATCCTCGCCGCCTTCGCCGCGGGGCTCCATGCGTGCACCGAGAAGCCGATGGTGACGAGCGTGGCTGATGCCCACCGCGTCATTGCGGCGCGGGACAAGGTCGGCAAGGTGGGGATGGTCAGCTACCAGCGCCACTTCATGCCCGAGTTCCGGCGCATCCGCCGCGAGATCGCGGACGGCACCGCGGGCAAGGTCACGTTTGTTCAGGCATTGCAATGTCAGGATTGGAAGCGCCTCACCAAGGGAAGCTGGCGTCAGATCCCCGAACTCTCGGGCGGCGGGCAACTCAATGACAGTGGGAGCCACCTCCTCGACATCTTGCTCTGGACAACGGGTTTGCGGGCCGAAACGGTATCGGCGGTGGGCGACTTCCGCGGCACGCCGGTTGACATTGACACTTCGGTGACGATTCGGTTCAAAGGCGGAGCGATTGGGAGCCTTGCCATTGTCGGCGACACGCCGGGCTGGCACGAGGACGTCACGATCATCTGCGAGAAGCGCGCCTACTACGTTCGCGACGGCAAGCTGACGACGGTCGAGGAGTCGGGGGATCGCTGGAAGGCGGATAGCCTGGAAGGCAGTCAAACGCCTGATCAGAACTTTGTCGATGCATGCCTTGGCAAAGCCGAATGCGAGAGCCCATTCGAGTGCGGCCTGGAAGTCATCCGGCTGACCGAAGCGGCGTGGAAGTCGGCGGCAGCAGGAACAGTATTGAGTATTGAGTATTGAGACAGTCAAGAAGGAACTCTCTACAATCTCAATACTCGATACTGTCGGCTACTTCCACTTCCACGTCGCTAGCGACGTGTCCAGAGGACCGGAGACTTCACTGAATTTGCCCTCGACGGCGCCCATGGTGATGATGACTACTTTGCCGTTCTTGAGCGCCATCACCATTGCCATTTCCTGGGCGACTCCTCCGGTCGAAATCGTCCCATAGATCAACTTTGCGGGCTCACCGCCAAGTTGCATGTCCTTATCCGACTTGACCTCGAACTTCATGTCGGTCTTCAGCTTTTCTTCCGTGGCCGTGACCAGATCCGGTAGGTCTTTGCCGCTCCCGTTCGCAACTTCGCGCAGGTCCATTGCCGCCTTCAGGTCGGGACTCTTCGTGTTGGTCCATTGGATGGAACCGTCGGAGCTGCTGTTGCTCATGCCCCAGCCTTCGGGCGGCGTGAATGAGAACAGGCCGAAGCCGTCGCTGAACACGCCGTCCTCAAACGTGCCGGCTCCACCGCCAGGCGACGCGGAGGGGGAGTTTGACTCCGTGGGCGAAAGCGAGGGCTCGGTCGAGGCCGAAGCCGAAGGTGAGCCCGACGGAGTATTTGACGGTGAACTGCTCATGGTCGGACTGGATGTCGGACCTGGACTGTCGCTTCCCTTTCGCGTGACAACGAAGAAGATTCCGCCGATGGCCGCTACAACCACCACCGAAACGGCCGCAATCACACCGCCGCTCATCCCTTTCTTCGCGGGCGGGAACGACTGGGGCGCAAAACTCGTGCGCGGTGCGACATACGGATTCGGCTGTGAGACGGGAGGAGGCACGGGCGACGCCGGCGTGCTGACGGGGGGGGCGCTGATTGAGGACGAGACGGTCGGCTCGATCGTCTCCGGACGCTGGGGAGCGTCGGCCACCGCGGTGATCGGTGGAGGGATGACCGCCTCGGGCTCGGGTTCACCAAACTCGACGGGGATGCCCATGGCGTTGCCCCACGTGGAGACCGCCCACTGCGCCGCGTCCATCGCCAAGCCGGTCTCTTCTTGGAGGCGGGTGGATAGACGCTCGGCGGTGATCATCGTCGGGCCGCTGGCCCGTTGCAGTTCTCCGGGCACGTTCGCTCGGGCGGCCTGCATGAGGATGTTGATCTCACGGCGATACTGCCCGACCAGGTCCTTCAGAAGACCCTGAAGTCGCGGCGCGTCCTCAGCGATGCCCTGCCCATGCTGGCGGACGATCAAGGCAAGCTGTTCTCTGACTTCGTTGTTAACCATTCCGCGAGATTCCGGCTCTAAGCTTATCCCAAGTCGCCGATTGGTTCAAACCGGCTTAGCGCTTATCGCGTTTTAGATACGCGTAAGCGTTGTGATCGTGAATCGATTCGTGGTTCTCGACCTCGATCTCGTACGCCAGAACGCGCGGATGAGCATCGAACGCAAGCGAGACTTCACGGACCATATCTTCGACGAAGCGAGGGTTCTTGTAGGCCTGCTCGGTCACGAACTTTTCGTCGGGCCGTTTGAGGACGGGATACAGCGGGGCGGAGCCGGATGCCTCGATCATGTCGATCACGTCCTCCAGCCAGAGGAGGCCGTCGGGCTTGACACGCACGCTCACGTAGCCGCGCTGGTTGTGGGCACCGAAGTCGGATATCTCCTTCGAGCAAGGGCAGAGGGTGGTCACGGGGACGGTCACGAGGATCTCAAAACACTCGGTCGCGCCTCCCGAGGCGCTGAATCCGCACTGGTAGCCCATCATGCCGACCTTCCCGGTCACGGGAGCCGCCTTCTCACGGAAGTAGATGAAGGTCACCTCAAGGTGAGCGGACTCGGCCTTGAGGCGTTCGCGCAACTCAGCGAGAATGACGGTGATCGTCTCTCCGCTGATGTCCTTATTGTGTTGGCCAAGGACCTCCAGGAACCGACTCATGTGGGTTCCTTTGAACTCACGGGGGAGATCGACGGTCAAGGAGAACTCGCCGACGGTGTGCTGCAGGCCGTTGTCCCGCTCGCGGACGTGCATGGGGTACTTGACCTTGCGCACGCCGACTTTATCGATCGGAATGTTCCGTTCGTCGGCGGTGCTCTGAATGTCGACAAGATTGGTGGGTTCTTGAGAAGTTGCCATGAGGCGCAGTCGGTCCTACGAGCCGGTTGAGGCTATGGTTTCGGGCTCAAGGGTACACTGACTCTTCTGCCCCGGGTCATATTCTGACCTGTCGCGGTTCTCCCCGTTCGCCTTGCCCAACGTTCTCCTGCCCAGACCTTTGAGTTTAATCACCGACCAAGCGCAGCGCCGAAAGACGTTTGCCATCATCTCGCACCCTGACGCGGGGAAGACCACGCTCACCGAAAAGCTCCTGCTTTACGGAGGCGCGATTCAGCTTGCAGGATCGGTCAAGGCGGGACGAAACCAGCGGCGCGCGACCTCGGACTGGATGGAGCTCGAGAAACAACGCGGCATCTCGGTGACTTCGACGGTGCTCCAATTTGAGTTCGAAGGGCACGTTTTGAACCTGCTCGACACCCCGGGCCACCAAGACTTCAGCGCGGACACCTACCGCACGCTGACCGCCGCGGACAGCGCGGTGATGCTCATCGACAACGCAAAGGGCGTTGAGGCGCAGACGCGCAAGCTGTTCGCGGTCTGCCGCCAGCGCGGGATCCCGATCTTCACGTTCGTGAACAAGATGGACCACATCGGCAAGGGGCCGATGGCGGTTTTAGCGGAGGTCGAGGAAGTGCTCGGCATCCGAACCTCGCCGGTCAATTGGCCGATTGGGCAGGGCCAGGAGTTCAGGGGAGTCTTTGACCGCTTGACGAAGATGGTTCACCTGTTTGGGCGCACCGCGCACGGCGCGACCAAGGCCGAAGTCGACAAGATCAAGATTGACGATCCGCGTTGCCTTTCTGTGTTGGGCAAAGAGCTTTTCAACACCCTCCAAGAGGAGATCGAACTGCTCGACATCGCGGGTGATCCTTTGGACCTTGCGTTAGTTGGCCGCGGACTGTTGACTCCCGTCTTCTTTGGGTCGGCCCTCTCGAACTTCGGCGTCGAGCCGTTTCTTCGCTCATTCCTGACGATCGCGCCCTCACCCGTGGGGCGTCCATCGGGCGACGAGATGATTGAGCCGGGCGAGGAGTTCAGCGGGTTTGTGTTTAAGATTCAGGCAAACATGGATCCCCAGCACCGCGACCGGATCGCATTTATGCGCGTCGTCAGCGGCAAGTTCGAGAAGGACATGGAAGTGGTTCACACGCGAACCGGCAAGAAGCTGCGCCTCACTCGCCCGCAAAGGCTCTTTGCGCAGGATCGGGAGACCGTGGAGGAAGCTTATCCAGGCGACATCGTCGGCCTCACCAACCCCGGCGCGTTTCGGCTCGGGGACACGCTGAGCATTGACGGCAAGATTAAATTCCACGAAGTCCCGCACTTCGTTCCCGAGGCGTTCGCAGTGCTGCAGAACCACGACGTTTCTCGTTTGAAGCAGTTCGAAAAGGGCGTTCAGCAGCTCGCTGAGGAAGGTCTCGTCGACATCTTCTGGGATCGTAAGTCGCAGGCCCGCGAGCCGATCCTCGGGGTGGTGGGCCAGCTCCAATTCGACGTCGTGCAGTTCCGCCTGCTCGGCGAGTACGGCGTGAAGACCTCGCTCGACCACAGGTCGTTCTCGATCATGAAGTGGCTCAAGGCACCTCCCGGGGCTTTGGAGGCGGCGTATCTGGGGACCGGCGTTCGGGTTTACGAGAACTCGGTCGGGCAGCTTGTGATCCTCGCCGACGCTCAGCGGAAGCTCGACTACATCCTGAAGCAGAACGAGAAGCTCGAGATGTTCGACACCCAGGCTGAGTACGAAGCCGCGGTCGGCCTGAAAGCGACGAAGTAGCCTTATAATGGGCGCATGATCGCCTATCTCCTCGGCGGGCTCTTGCTCGCTAAACCGGCTTCTCCCGCGCTCCACCGGCCTCTGCATGTGGTTGTATCTGCGGACTTTTACAAAATAGGTCGCGGTAGCAAGAAGACTCAGTTCGACGTCTCGGCCCTGCTCGACAAGTCGGGAATCAAGTCCGGCTTCGTGCCAGACCCCAAGATCCAGGGCACGGGCGAGACGCTTGTTTTCAGCCTTAGCGACGCGAACCGCTCGATTGTGGTTCTTCGGCATGCCCATATCAAAGGATTCACCGTGTACACGAAACCGGCGATAGTCCGCGGGAAGTAGCGGTCGATGATCGCCTCACTTGTTGCGGGACTGGTATTGGGCCGGGTCCCCAGTTTGCATCTGGACCCCTATCTCGTGGGTCGAGGATCGCATCACGCGATGGACCTTGCCGTCACAAGGCTGACCAAGGATCACATTCGCGCTGGAATCGAGGAAAGTCGATACGCCGAACCCGCGTGGAGCGTGAACGGCCGAGTCGACGCCAAGCGTGCCGTCGCGATCCTGCGTAAGGTCCATATCAAGGGCCTTATCCTCTTTGACCCGCCTAAGAAAGTAGTCGCTCCAGAACGTGGGCACCCCGATCAGTCCGCGATGGCTCCGGATATGTACCGGATTGGCAAGGGTACTCAGTCGGCTCAAATGACGGTCATGAGGATTTTGGCCAAGCAGAACATCACGTCAATGTTTTCGCATCACAACGGCATGGGTGATGTGTTGGTTATAGGTCGTACACAAGCGGTTCGGGCGGTCTCGATCTTGCGATCGGCGCACTTGAAGGACCTCACGCTTCGCGACAATCCGGAGAAGATCTTCTACTACAAGAAGTCATTTTCTGGCGGACCCGCGACCGGGAATTAGCAGACGGGTATCCTGAACTACTGTGAGTCAGGTGCCGCGCACGGGAACGCCAGCGAAAGCACCCGCCCGATTTCCGTGGGTGCTCGTGATTCTTTTGCTCGGAACCACCTACGTTTTCTGGATCCTGCCGCACCAACTGGGGCCTCGGCCCGTGAAGGTTGAGTTCGCGCAGGACACGAAGACGACCCCCAAACCATGAAAGTCGGACTGATCGGATACCCCATGAGCGGCAAAAGCTCGCTCTACCGCGCGGCTGCGCTTGGCCTTGCCAAAGGCGACGTGACCGCCGTGCCCGTGCCCGACCCGCGGTTCGACCAGATCGTCGCGCAGGTGAAGCCGAAGAAGCAGACCCCGGCTACCGTCATCCTCCATGACGACATCGAGGCGGCCCAACCGACCGGCAAGGCGTTCTCGCCGCGGTTTCTGGATCAGGCCAAGAAGATGGACGTTTTGCTTCACGTCGTCCGCGCCTTCGAGTCGCCGACCTCGCCGTACCACGCCGAAATCGACGGCGTTCGGGATCAGGAAGGCATCGACGTTGAGCTGGTTTTGGCGGATTTGCAGATCGTCGAGAACCGTCTGGAGCGCCTCGCCAAGTCGCTGAACGTCAAGACGCCGGGACATCAGGATTATCTCGACAAGGTCACTTTCGAGAAGCTCAAGAGCCCGCTTGAGGGCGGCACCCCGATTCGGAATATCGAACTGACCGAGGACGACGAGACGGTTGTTCGCAACTATCAGTTCTTAACCGCCAAGCCGATGGTGGTGGCGTTCAATGTGTCCGAGGGTGAGGCGGGCTCGCCGTCCGCGCGGGTTGTCGAGGCAATTGACAAGTTGATGGCGGCGGGGACGCAGGCGTTCGCGGTCTGTGCGACCCTCGAAGAGGAGATCGCCCAACTCGACGCGGCGGATCAGCCAGAGTTTCTTGAGTCGCTCGGCCTCACCGAGCCGGCGAGCAATCACGTAGTCCGCGCGGTCTACGACGCGCTGGGCCTCATCACCTTCTTTACCGCGGGCGATAACGACACCCGGGCCTGGCCGTTGCGCCGGGGCTCGTCGGCACTGAAGGCGGCGGCGACAATCCACAACGACATCGCCAAGGGCTTTATCCGGGCGGAGATCGTTCACTTCGCGGAGTACTCGGCGGCGGGTTCGTTGGACGCCGCGTATTCCGCCGGCAAGATGAGCCTTGAGGGCAAGGACTACGTCATCAAGGACGGAGACCTGATCCACATCCGCAACAAGAGCTAGTCCACCGCTCCGATCTTGGTACGCGCCGTGCTGAGAGGCTTCAAGACCGCCTCGACCGCCCATCATGAGTGCTTGCGGACTTGACAGATACCTTGGCCGCACAGGGAAAAGGCTCATATGCACACCGCAAACGGTCCGATGCAGACCGACATTGCTCATATGTAGAGCGTAAGAGCCGATATGTAGACCGACAAGGCTCATATGCACACCGCAAACGGTCAAATATAGGCCGACATCGCTCATATGTAGGCGGTAAGAGGTGATACGTACACCGACGTGCATCCTTCTTGATCTCAGGACACATTTATGCCCCTGATTTGAAGCTCCTGAGCCGGTATCCCGAGGCTAGAATTCCCGTACGTACGAAAGCCTCCTTTTGAGGTTGGAGCGCGAGGCTCCGTCCGAGCCAGTTCGTAATGAGCGCTCGCAGGCTCGCTGAACGAAAGCGGTGACAGGTCACCGCAGTCTAAATTCAGACGTCGATGACCATGCCGTCGAAACCGGGCTCCATGCCGTGGGAGGCGAGGGCGTCGGTGAGTTGCTGGTGAGTTGCGCCGCCGGTGTGGGCGTGGTGGGTGGTGATCACCTTCGAGTCTGCCCGAAGCGTGCCCTGCGAGCGCAAGCGCTCGATAACGGACACGCAAGATTCGATCGCCAGATGGCCGTGGTAGCCGCTGGGGTGGAAGCCGTCGGTGCACTCGATCACGAGGCAATCCACGACAAACTCCTTCAAGAAGGCCCACGACGGCTCTTCCCAGATTCCCGTGTCCGTCGCGTAGATCAGCGTCTTTCCATCGCGCTGGAAGATCAGGTTCTGGCTGTCCTCGTCTTCCTTGTGGTTCGCGGCGAAGGGGGTGATGTTGTATCCCTCGTGGTGGAAGGAACAGAACGACTTGGTCTCGACGACCTCGAGCGGCCACTTCGGATAGCGCTCCCGGATGAGCCGCTTGATCTCGCCGTTGCAGTAGATCGGATACTCCAGAAACTCCCGTTCGGTGAACGGGATCAACCCGTATTGGAGCTCGCTGATCGCGCAGTGATCCTCGTGCGAGTGGGTGAACACCAACGCAGACCAATCTTGCGGGTCAAGGCCTTGCTGCACGCACTGCATGAACGTCTCGGGCGGGAGGTCGATCTTAATCGTCCCGTCGATCAGCGCGGCGCAGCGGGTGCGGACATCCTTGCCTCCATGTGCACGGGCGTACTCGCTGACCACGCTGTCCGAGAAGAACGCGGGGATGCCGTCAGCTGAGCCAGTGCCGATGAGTCGGATTTGCATTGTTTAGAAGTCGTTCAGGCTCCAGACCACGAGGCCACTCAGAATCTTGGGGAAGTAGTAGGTGCTCTTCTGGGGCATCAGCTCGCCGCCGTTGGCGATGACGCGCATGTCCTCGACGCTCGGCGGGTTCATCAGGAACGACGCGGCCGATCCTTCGTCAGCGGAAGTGACCGCCTCGTACGGGTCGCGGGTGTACGTCAGACCGTCGGTCCCCTTGATCCCGAGCAGACGCTCGAGGATCACGTGGTGGAGGACCGAGACGTCGAGCGAGCGCAGAGCTTCGCTGCCGGACTCACCGGCAAGATTCCGAACCGCTTCGAGGTCCTTGGCGACGAGCACGTAGCCGAGGCCACCCTCGGTGGCCATGCCGAATGCGGGCGTTCCCGCGGCGGCGCTGGCCTCGATCGTGTACATCAGGCGGGACGAATGCATCTCCGTCACGTGGAACATCTCGGCCAAGCGATGGAGGAGTTCGTTGTGATCGTAGGGCAAGTGGCCGACGATGCGGTGGGTCGGGAGGAGGACCAGGCCGGGGTCGCTCATCGAACTGAGGGCCATCATCATGAAGTCCTCGGCGATAAGTCCGTCTCGCGGGCCTTGGGCTTCGCGGAAGGCAACCGCGGTTTCGTAGCGGTGGTGGCCGTCGGCGATCCAGACCTTTTTGTCGGCCAGTAGGTCGACAAGTGCCTCGCAAGCGGCCGGATCAGTGATGGGTTCCAGCATCTGGGCGACGGCGTCTTCGGAGCGAACCTCAACGGCGGCGCCAGCGGGAGCAGCGCGGAGGGCGGCGAGAACCGATCCGTTCGGATCCTCGTAAAGACCAAAGATACACTCCAAATGCGCGCGGGTCGCTTCCAAAATCCGCATGCGGTCTTCCTTGTGCTTGGGGAAGGTCTGCTCATGCGGCAAGACGACGCCCTTCGAGTACGGCTCGGTCTTGATCAGCGCGATCACCGAGGTTCGGGTGAAATGATCGGGCAGGCCATGGAGCGAGAAGGACTGGGTGTAACGATAAAACGCCGGGGCAGCCTCGGGAGTGAGGGCACCGTCTCGACGCCATTCCGCCAGGAGCGCGGCGCTGCGGGCGTACTTGACGAACTTGCTCCGGTCGTCCGAATTCTGCTCGGGCAGCGTCAGGTGGACGATGTTGTGCGGTGATCGAGCACCATACTCTTCCCGTTCGGACGGGTTGAGGACATCGTAGGGGGGAGCGACGAGGAGGTCCAGAGGACCGGCTTCAGCGCTGAAGCGCAGACCGTTAAAGGGGCGAATCGTCGCCATAGACAGCGATGATACCGGAGGTTCAATGAACCCACTGGTAGACTCCAGGCAGTGGCGCTGCAATCCCGACTAAAGGCCTACGCGGACAGGGTCGACGCGCGACTTCGCGAGCTCCTGCCGCCGGACGACCGGATGCCGAGCGAACTTCATACCGCGATGCGGTATTCCTGCCTCGCGCCGGGCAAGCGTCTCCGTCCCGCGCTTGTGATGGCGGCGGCGGAGGCGGTTGGCGGTTCTACCGAATCGGTGATCGACGGGGCATGCGCGGTGGAGATGATCCACTGCTTCTCGCTGATCCACGACGATCTGCCTGCGCTGGATGACGACGACCTCCGGCGAGGATTACCAACTTGCCACAAGAAGTTTGGGGAGGCGGTCGCGATCCTCGCCGGTGACTCGTTGATGGTCTTCGCGTTCGATACTTTGGCCCGGGTTCCTTTGGCCGCTCCTTTGGTTTTGGCCGCGGTTCAGGAATTGACTCATGCGACGGGCACCGACGGTTTGGCGGGCGGCGAGGCGGTGGACGTGCTCTCCGAGGGCAAGACCGTCGATCTGGAAACCCTGGAGTTTATTCACTCCCGGAAGACCGGCGCTTTGATTTCTGCTTCCTGTGCGATCGGGGCGATCTTGGGGGGTGGGTCTCCCGCCGAGGTCGAAGGGTTGCGCGCTTACGGGGCGCATGTCGGTTTGGCTTTCCAGATCGCCGATGACTTGTTGAACGAGACCGCGACCGCCGAGGAACTTGGCAAGTCGGTCGGCTCGGATCGGGAGCGTCAGAAGGCGACTTACCCAGCGCTGTTCGGGGTTGCAGAATCTCGGCGGTTGGCTCTCTCCCATTCCCAAGCCGCGGTGGCGGCACTGCCCGGGCCCTCTGAGGTGTTGGTCGGACTCGCAGAGTACGCGGTTACGCGTTCGCGCTAAGGCGATAAACCCGTCTCCAGATACGAGCGGGGGCAGCAGCATTGAACTTGCCAGCATGTATAGTTATCCACACCTTTCGGTGAAACTGCGATTATACTATTCACGAATCATTAAAATTGCAACTCTCCTTGGGGTGACCTCGGACGTAGTTGCTAATTGGCTTTAGGGGGGGGTCTTGAGTAGTCAATCTCGAACAGGTCAAAGTTCGGCTTTCACCATCATGGAGGTCATCGTCGTCACGATCATCGCGGGTTTGTTGGCCGCTCTGATAACGACCGTCGTGGTCAGAGGGATATTCTCTGCAAAGGTCTCCTCTTGCGCGAGCAACCTGAATCAGATGAGCCATGCGATTGAGCTCTATGCGCAGGACCATGATGACACCTGGCCCCCCTATTGCTTTGTTAACATCGCTTCTGATCCGGTCAATGGTGCTCGCAAGTTTAAAGCAGCGATCCATGGATACACGAAGAGCGATGATCTTTTCTACTGTCCCCTCGATTCAAAAACGCAAGTAAAGACCCGTGTGGAGGAAACGAGCTACAACGAGAACCTCCTCATGCTCTTTCAGTCGCCAAGGATCCCTGGCCCCGAATTGGCTGTCGCCTTCCGACCCAGTACGGTCACAAATCCTTCTGGATGCGCATCCTTGTACGATACTTGGACCTACTCTGTCCCTGGAGATAGGACGAGTCGCTTTGTTTCATCCCACCTCGACCGGTCGAATGCCCTGTTCCTGGACGGACACGTCGACTCAATGAACATATACAACGGCACTCAGTTGAATTGGAAGGGCACTTGCGAGGGGCCGATCGTCAAGGGGAAACCCCCGGGTGAGTAATTCGTTTATTGAAGGTGTCCGACGAGGAGGTCCGTTCGTGGCTGTCTTTGGCCTGACCATCGGAGGGGTGCTGCTGCTTGCCTTCGAAGAGCCCAGTTTCCTAGGCCTAGGCGACACCGCAAAATCGTACGCGGAAGCATCGCTGACAGCAAGCGACAAACTGGCCTGAAATGCGGTTGTGCAGGAGTTTGGACAATCGACACAGCCCACCCGTTCTGGAGTGCGGTCATTAACCGCAGGAATAAGCCCTCCGGCTCAAAAAGTCGAATCGTTCTAGAGCACCCCCCTCGTCACTTCTTGCAACCCCGTGAACTTTTCAAGGTTCTCGGGCTGCGCTTTGGAGTGTGCGATGCGACCAGAAAACATTTTCGATAATCAAGCAACGATCAAGGTCTTCGGCATCGGTGGGGCGGGTTCGAACGCGGTCAACCGGATGATTCAGGAGGGCGTGCTCGGCGTTCAGTTCGTGGCGATGAACACGGACGCCCAGGCTCTTTCACAGAGCCGCGCGAAGAAGAAGTTCCAGCTCGGCGAAGTGCTGACCAAGGGGCTTGGCGCGGGCGGCGATCCTAAGGTCGGCGAAGCGGCGGCACATGAGAGCGAGCGGGCGATTCAGGCCGAGCTCGAAGGCTGTGACATGATCTTCATCACCGCCGGGATGGGCGGCGGTACCGGCACCGGCGCGGCACCGGTGGTTGCGGAGGCGGCCCGCCGGATGGGGATTCTCACCGTCGGCGTGGTCACCAAGCCGTTCCTCTTCGAGGGACCGCGGCGACGTCGGCTGGCCGAGGAAGGCGCGGCGCGGCTGCAGAGCCATGTCGATACGCTGATCACCGTTCCCAACGATCGGCTGATCAACTTCGTGGAGAAGAAGACCACGATGCAGCAGGCGTTCGCCGCGGCGGACGACGTGCTTCGTCAGGGCGTTCAGGGCATCTCCGACATCATCCTGATGCCGGGCATCATCAATGTCGACTTCGCGGATGTCCGCTCGGTGATGAGCGGCGCGGGAGTCGCGCTGATGGGCCTTGGCAAGGGGATCGGCGAGCAGCGGGCGAAGATGGCGGCTCAGCATGCGGCGAATTCGCCGTTGCTCGAGACGAACATCGAGGGTGCGAAGCGGCTGCTGATCAACATCACCGCGGGGCCGGACTTCTCGATCGGGGAAGCCTACGAGGCGATGGAGTACATCCTCCAGTTCACCGACGTCGAGGATGCCGACATCATCATGGGCCACGTGCTTCGGGACAACCCGGACAACGAGGTCTACGTCACGCTCCTGGCGGCGGGGATGCAGCCGGCGCAGAAGAAGACTCGGGATGCCGATGTGTTCTTCAACCGCGCGGCCGCGGATACCTCGGCGATGAGCCAGCAGATCTCGGCCCCGTCTCCTTCGCAGCCGCCAGTGAACCCGATCGGTCTCGAAGAGATCGACATGGACATCCCGACGTTCCTGCGACGTCAGCGCAGCTAGTCACTTGGTTGTCGGGCGGAGGGTTTGCCTTCCGCTTGATTGACCGCAAACACGGAAGAACCCGGCGCTTGTCCGGGAGCAAAACTGGTCCAACGCTTGCCCCGCCTAGAAGGCGGGGCTTTTTTTGTGAGTCTTGAACCTAACTCACGAACTCACTGCTCACTATACAGGGGAGACAGTACTTAAGTTGCTTAACTCTGTTGACTTCAGGGTTAGTTCGGGGAGGGGCGGACTTACAGGTTAGGTTCGCTTCGAGCTTGATTGTCAACTGGCCTTCGTCAAATTCTCTTAGAGCCCCATGGGGCAACGCCCAGCCTGCAGGGACGGGACGCCGCAGCCACGCCCGACATCGCTGCTCACGGTCGGGTAAAGACTCTTGTGCTTATCATCGAGGAGGCATTTTCGCCCGAGTACGAGTCGGTCCCGATCCGGTTCGAGGGTCGCTCTTTCCTCGATGTTGCCGACCTCCGGCGCGGTTTATTCACCGAGCATCCTTGCGCTCCCTTTTCGAAGGATTACGACCAGCTCTGGCGACCCTCAGTGGTGGCGGAGTTCTATCCCGCGATCGGCTGGATCGCCCTGGGGGCGTTTGACGGTGAGACGCGGGTTGGTGGGCTGATAATGGCGGTCGACCCGGCTTCCTACGACTCCGACTACATGGGTCCGGGCGGTGCGTTCGTCATCGACATCCGGGTTGCGACGCCTGGTCAGGGCGTGGGGCGGGCGCTGGTGGAGCGTGCGCTGGAAGTCGCACGTCGCGCGGGGTGCCGGGTGTTGAAGGTCGAGACGCAGAACAACAACGTCGCCGCCTGCCGGTTTTACGCGGCGACCGGGTTTACGGTCGAGGCAGTAGTGGAGGAGGCGTACGACGCGTTTCCCGACGAGGCGATGGTGATCTGGTCCCGGGCGGTTTGAAGCCCAACACCTTCCAAAAAGACTCCGGGTGCCATGTGCGAAGCACGTGTTGCTTCCACCCCCAAGTCCGATGTCAGATCCAGTCTGGGCTCACGGGCTTCGCCCATGGCACCCCCCCCGAACCCGACTTGGACTCAGCGACCCGGCCAAGCCCGGCGTGGATAGTGCTTGGAGTAGTAGTCGAATTCCTCGACCGCTCGGTATGGACCTCCGTTTTGCTGTTCGACCTGGCCAATGACCTGCACGTGCAGGCCCTTGACGCGAAACGGATACATTCTATCGATTCGATCGCCCTTGATCCCACCCATCTCGCACGAGTGCCAGATCCCTACGCCGTCCGGATAGGGGGCACCTTCACTCGCGGTGAACAAAAGATGGGAGATGTACATTCCCTTCTCAATCTCGCTGATAAGGTAGCCCTCAATCGCGAGATTCCTCATCGCCTGTCCCATCTTCGCAAACTCGGGATGAACTCGAAGCTGCTGTTGATAGAGCCAGTCGGTGCTCTCGACCCCAAACCATCTACCGTCTTCCAGTGTCTTTTAGCGCCGACCTCAAGGTCGCGTTCGAATAGGGGCTAAGCTTTCGGATCGCCACTTCAATCTTCCCGAGGAGGGTGTTCAACTCGTCCTGGAAATTAGGATTCTGGACGAGCCAGAGGTCAGTCAGACTGGGGCACGTGACCAGAATCTCGATCGCTTCCCGGGACTTGGCATCGGCTTGGGAAGGAGCCGCGGGAAGGGCTGCGAAGGTCCACGCAAGATTCAGGGCAATGAGAGTGACCATGCGGGGACTCGACGCAACTTATTGTACGACGGCCCGAGTTTTTTCCGTTGACGAGGTCCGCCCATGGTGGGACGAACCACTCCCGCTCGCAGGCTCACTGGGGAAAGCGGTGACCGGGCCACCGCACTCTATATAATGAGGCGTGACGCGGAGCCAGGCGAAAGAGTGGGGCGATTTCTTTGGAGCGATCGGGATGGCTTGCGTCTTCTCGATCCCCATGCTCTTCGTCCCTTACTTTCCCCGCGTGCCCGGGGTCGCAAAGGTGATTCTCTGGGGCGTCCCGTTCGGCCTGTGCATCAATGCCGCGAAGGCGCTTCAGACCAAAGTTCGGTTCCGCTCTTTTCTTCTAACGTTGCTATGCCACAGCGTCGTGATGGTCCTCGCGATCCTATCCGCGTTCACCTCGGCGTTCTTGGTGCTCATCGCTTGGAATGAGTCGCTGCCGCCTTGGAATCCGCAAGTGACCGAGTTTCTCGGAAAAATCTATGCGGCGCCGAGCATGCACTACTCCTTCGCCGGGTGCTTCTTTGGCGTGATGATTGTATCTGGCATCTTCCAAATCTCCCGGAAGATGGGGCCGGGGGTCCTCGGCAACTGGATGCTCGGCAAGTACCACGAACCGAAGGAGGAGGAGCGGATCTTCATGTTTCTGGACATGAAGGACTCGACCACCTTGGCCGAGAAGCTCGGGGCGTTGCGGTTCAGCGCGTTGGTGCGGGACTTCTTTTCGGACCTGACCAAGCCGGTGCTCGACACGCGGGCCGAGGTGAGCCACTACATCGGCGACGAGGCGGTGCTGACTTGGAAGGTCGCGCCGGGGTTGGAGGAGGCGAACTGCCTGAGGCTATTCTTCGAGTTCCGGTCACGCCTAGCAAGCCGGGCGGGGCACTATCGCGCGAAGTACGGATTGGTGCCGGAGTTCAAGGCGGGGGCGCACATCGGGCCGGTGGTCGCTACGGAGGTCGGTGACGTCAAAAGCGAAATCGTGTTCCACGGCGACGTCTTGAACACGTCGGCACGCATTCAGGGGATGTGCTCGGTGCTTGGCGAGGAGTTTTTGATCTCGGGGGAGTTGGCGTCCCGACTCGGGACGATCGGGGACTTTGTGAAGGTGGACCACGGTCGGCACCTGCTCAAGGGGAAGGAGCACGACGTGGATATCTTCGGAATCCGGGGTCCGGGGGACCCGGTCGCTCCCGAGTTGCCGGTTCCGCAAGAACCGGTGTCGGTCTAGCACACCTCATTTCTCCGTTCATCATGCTTGCGCGCCGAAGGGACCGGGATCCCGGGCTCAAGACTTCGAGTCCATCACTTTCGAACCTGACTACCAGGCCAGTGTAGAGATCCGGGGTCCTTCGACTCTGCAACTTCGCCAAGGCTCGCTGCGCCGCTCAGGATGACGATCCTTATGAAAGAGAGTTTAGTAGTGTTATTATAATGCTGCGATGCAGTCGTGGGTCTACATCATGGCGAGCTACCACTGGACGCTCTATATTGGGGTCACCAGTGAGCTGGAGCAACGTGTGTGGCAACACAAAAGCAAGTTCCTGAGAGGATTCAGCTCCAAGAACAATTGCAGTCGCCTCGTGTACTTCGAGGAATTCGCAGGAATTGAGAACGCGATCGCGCGTG
This sequence comes from Fimbriimonadales bacterium, assembly GCA_038216655.1. Classification (GTDB taxonomy): domain Bacteria; phylum Armatimonadota; class Fimbriimonadia; order Fimbriimonadales; family Fimbriimonadaceae; genus JAFDWR01. The sequence goes on along the minus strand of JBBQPZ010000002.1, from coordinate 334,782 downwards.
AGAAGCAACTGAAGGGGTGGGTTCGCGCGAAGAAACTAAGCTTGATTCATAGGGAAAATCCTAAGCTCGATGGCCTCGCCGCAGACTGGTTTTCCGAGGCTGATATTGAAGCCGCGCTCCTCGAAAACACTCGCAAGCCGTCATCCTGAGCAAGCTTGCGCACCGAAGGACCCCGGATCCCCACGCAAACGTTGTATTGAGCGCAAGTCAAGATCCGGGCCCCTCGGCGCGCAAGCTGCATAGGGTGACGAAGGAGCGATGGAAAGACTGCCGACCTATTTTTTCAAATCGGCGGCGCCGCCGTTGGCGCGGATTTCGGCTTCCTCTTTGGCGCGCTCTTCGGCGCTGAAGGGCTTGAGTTTGGGCTCCGTGCCGGGATCGGGGATTCCGACGGTACCCTCGGCATTGTCGCTGAATCCGTCGACGGTTCCGGGGCTGGTGTTTTCTGGCATATGTTCTCCTCTTGGCGGCCGCTAACCGCGATCCGCTTTACGACTTTATCTACGCGATCTCGGTTCACTCTTTCGTCTGGTAAGTGCCGACTAATTCCCCTTGGCTGAGGATGTGTCCACGGACCGCCTTATCGAGCTCCTCGACGGTGAATTTGGGCTGAAGCGTGAGCATCGTGTCCAGAGCGAGCACCTTGAAATGGTAGTGATGGGGCGGGCCTGGCGGGGGTTCGGGCGGATAGTAGCCGGTGTCGCCGGAGCCGTTTTGGCCTGGGACGCCGCCGTCGACCACCCGCGTCGCGTCGGGCGGAAGATTGGCGATCAGCCAGTGCGGGAAGTTCGAGGCGTCCGGGTCAAGCACGGCAAGAACGATGCTCTTGGTCCCGGCCGGGGCGCTCGACCAGGTGATCTCCGGTGGAATTTTTCCCGGGGGGACCGGATTCCCTTCGGTGAAGGCGGTACTCGCGACGACAATGCCCTTGGGCACGTCGGAGCCTCCGACGGTGGCTCCGCTCTCCTGCTTTGAGCAGCTCGCTAGAAGCATCGCTGTCAGCAATATGAACGCGAGACGCTTGTGGATTCTTGGTGGAGGTGACATTGTAATGGAGGTGATCCGGATTCGGCCGGTAGTTCCGCCCGGAGGACTAGGCCTTCTTCCAAGAGACCCGTCGGCACTTCCTACGGAAAGCACGGCCAGGGCTATGAATTCCAAAGAAATTCTACTCCTACTCTTGGTCGTCGGACGAGACCGAGGATTTGGTCTTTCGGCGGGCCTTGCGGACCTGGGCTTCGGGGACGCTGACGGTGGCCTTGCGATCGACGCGGTTCCAACCCTGGCGCATGCCTTGAGCGGCGGTAACGACCGACTTGTAGATCACGCCGTACATCACCTGGCGATAGACGAAGCGCTGGAAAAACAGGCCACTCACGCCGCGGAGGCGTTCGCGATCCAGGCGGTACGCGACGATCGCGGCCCCGAATTCGACGGCGAAAAATATGCCGTATAGGATCGCGACCTGGGCGACGTTGCTCGACGCCTGGCCGATCGGCTGCCAGTCCTTGGTGTACATATGGCTCGCCGCGGCCGCCATCCCATAGACGACCAGCGAGTACATCAACTGAATGTCAACGAGCGGCGCGATGGCTTGAAATAGAATCTGGAATACCCACATCATGGGGAGGGCGAGACGGCCAAACCAGCCATATCTTCCAACCGCCTTACGGTGCTTGTAGAGGACTTGGAGCGTGCCGTAGGCCCAGCGGAAGCGCTGGCGGAAGAAGCCCTTGACGGTGTCGGGCGCTTCGGTGTAGGCGATCGCCTCGTTCTCGGTCTCGATGACGTAACCCGCGCGGCGGATGCGGAAGGTGAGGTCCATGTCCTCGGCGAGGGTGTCGGTGCTGTAGGAACCGGCTTCGAGGACGGCGGACTTGCGCCACGCGCCGATTGCGCCGGGGACGACGGTGACCGCGTTGAGCTCCGCGTAAGCCCGGCGATCCATGTTCTGGCTGGTGATGTACTCGATGGACTGCCAGCGGGTGAGCCAGTTGACGCGGTTACCGACTTTGACGTTGCCCGCGACGGCCCCGATCTTGGGGTCGTGGAAGTGGCGGACGGCGAGGCCGACGGCCTTCTCGTCGAGCTGGGTGTCGGCGTCCACGCAGAACATGATCTCGCCGGTGGCGAGTTCGAGTCCGTGGTTGAGGGCTCCGGCTTTGCCGGTGTTGTCCTGGCGGACGACGCGCACCTTTGGATGCGAGCCAAACAGGTCAAGGACGGTCTGAGCGGTGTTGTCCTTGGAGCCGTCATCGATGACGATGACCTCATGCAGGGGGTAGTCCGAGCGAAGGATCGAGGCGAGGGTGCGGCCGATCACCTTCTCCTCATTGAAAGCGGCGATGAGGACAGATACGGTCGGCTGAAAGAGGGGATCGAAGACTTGGAGGCGTCGTTTGCGCTCGTGGGTGAGGGCGAGCGGGACGGTGAGGAACACGCGGGTCAGGCCGAGGCCGATCGCGACGACGAACGCGATGGCGAGGAACCATTGTGAGGCGTAGACGGCCCAGAAGACGAACTTGTCGAGTCCGACGAGGAGGCGCTCCTTCGCGGTGACGGGCGGCATGACCTGATCGCGGGTGAGGCCCATCAGCTTGGAGACGGGGACGAACTCGTAGCCTTGCTTCTGCAGTTGGGGGACGAGGATTCGCAGAGCCTGGACGGTGGCGCTGCGGTCGCCACCTCCGTCGTGGAGCAGGATGATATTGCCCTCGTGCTTGTTGATGTCGGTCATCATCACGTCCACAAGGTCTTGGGCGGTTCGGTGGCGGATTGAGCCGTCAGGCTGGGCCTCATCCATGCGCCAGTCGTTGGGGTCGATCTTCTCGCCGATGGTGACGTAGCCCATTTTCGCGGCGAGGGCGACGGGGATGAGCTCTTCCGGCTTCTCCGGCTCGGAGTCGGCGTTGTAGGGCGGGCGGAAGAGGATCGTCGAGCGGCCCGTCGTGCTCTGGATCGCGCGCTGGGTCGCGTTCATCTCAAGCCGCGCTCGATCTTCGCTCACCAGGCCCATGTTGGGGTGGGTGTAGCTGTGGCTGCCGATCTCGTGGCCGTCGGCGACCATTCTTCGGACGACATCCGGGGCGGATTCGATGTTCGCGCCGATCAGGAAGAAGGTCGCGGGGACGTGAAGTTCCTTGAGAACGTCGAGGATTGGGTCGCTGTACTTGGCGTCGGGGCCGTCGTCAAAAGTGAGGGCGAGTTTATTCTTATAGAAACCGGAGCCTGAAAGCACGTAGGAGGCGGGGAACGCCCGGTAGACGCAGTCCGAGATCAGGCCGGTTTCGGGGTCCACCTCGATGCTGCGCTGGCCGGTCTTGGGAGCGCTCTTGACCTTGAGGATGTCGCCCCGGTCGGTATCTCGCTCAACGAGATACGGATAGGTGACCGTCTTCAGGTCCATCGGGTTAAGCGGAGTATCGACCTTGTCCCGATCCATGAACGTCCAGACGCTGGGATCTTCTTGGCCAAGGACCCACATGGCGGAGCCGCGCAGGTCGTCTTCCCCGATGAACTTCCACTGGTTGAAGGCGGTGATGGCGTCGAGGAACCAGACCTTGTGTCGCTTGCCGTCCTCGTCTTCATATTCGAAGTTTGAGTTCAGGCTCTTGGAGTCGAATTCGACGATGTCTTCTGGTTTGCCTTCTTCGCTCTCGGCGTTGAGGAGGGCTTCCTGGTAGCTCATCGACTTGGCGACGGCCTTCGAGCCGACGGTCCAGTCGTAGGCGAAGGCACCGACACCCATGACGAGCTTGTCCGGGTCGATGGCTTTGAGGGCGTTGTCAAGCTTCTCCTCGGTCCAATCGATGCCGGCGATGGGGCCGGGCGGGTCTTCCCCGGAGTGCTGGTCGTAGGCCATGAGCACGACGAAGTCGCATTGGTCGGCGAGGTTCTTTAGCGGTAGGTCCTTGTCCGCTTCGAGGTCGATGCTGATCTTGAGGTTCGCGGGTGCGAAAGCGGCGTGAAGGAGTTTGAGGAAGGGGACGAGCTTCGGGTAGTCGTCTTCGTGCAGGTTCTCGAAGTCGATGTTAATCCCTTGGAATCCCTGCTGCTTAAGCCAAGTCGCCACGGCGACCGCGAGTTGCTGCTGTTTTTCGGGTGAGGCGAGAAGTTCTCGCACGCGCTCGGGGTCGAAGTCGCCGCCGTTAGCATTGTTTAGGATCGGTTGGATCTGCAGGCCGTACTCGCGCGATGTCTTGATGACGTCGAGGTTTCGGGGGTTTACGGCCTGGTTTTCGGGGTTCTTTGGATCCTTCTCGACAAGGAAGTCAGAGAAGTCCAGCTTGTTACCGCCCGCGTCCAGGTGCAGCCACTCGGGCATGAGGTGGGTCAGCTTTCGACCGTTCGCGACGAGGGACTGGTAGCCGGCCTCTTCGTAGGTTGCGTAAAACCCGGCGACGACGCGATTAGTCGGCTTTCCCTTGGGGACTACTTTCGGGTTCTTGGCGTCGAGAGCTTGTCGTTCGAGGAGAGCGCGACGAGCCTTTAGGGCAAGGAACGCGGACTGGCGGGCATCGGCGTCGAGGGTGCTCGCGAGGAAGCTCGGACGCCCTACGTTGTCGCCGGAATAGCCACGGATCTTGGGGAGCTTGGGCGCGACCGAAAGGGTAATCCAGAAGACGACGGCGAGGACGGCTCCAATAACGCCGACCCCCAGCGCCACCTGCAGGAAGCGATTTCTTCGCTTGCCGTGCGGGTCGTAAAAGACAGGATCTTGACTCATGTTTCGCGTCGCTCGGTGGCCTCTAATCCCTAGGTCACACCGAAAGACTCTATCGGGTTCCTAAGATTCGATTATTGCGCATCGCTCCGCATGCCAAGACGGTCAATTTGTGCCTCCGTTCTAGCCGTCGGACCAATAGGCCCACGCGTAGGAATTTGCATGCCCACAAAGCGCCGCGCATTGGTATGGCTTCGGCGCGATTTGCGCCTTGAGGACCAGGCGGTTTTGGCGCGAGCGACCTCGATTGCGGATGAGGTCGCGGTAATGTTCGTGTTCGATCGAGTGATTCTCGACGCGTTGGCGGACCGTGACGACCGGCGCGTCACGTTTATCCATCGGTCTGTGTCCGAGCTGTCTTCGAAGCTGGCGGCGCTTGGCTCTCACTTGATCGTACGAGTTGGAGACCCTACGGAGTTGGTGCCTTCCGTGGCGGTCGAATTGGAGGCGGATCTGGTTGTCGCGGGGCGGGACTACGAACCGTACGCGATCGAACGTGACGCACGGGTCACGACGGCGTTGCAGGCCGAGGAAATCGAGTTCGAAGCGGTGAAGGATCACGTGATCTTCGAGCCGGGTGAGGTCCTGACCGAAGCGGGCGCGCCGTTCCGGGTGTTCTCTCCCTTTGCTCGGGCTTGGCGCGCCAAGTTCGATGCTTCCCGGGATGCGCCTCGGCACGACCCGGATTTGTCAAACCTGCTCCTGGCGGCGACGCTTAGGCCGTTTGGGGAGGACTACTCTTTCGCGGCGCTCGGATTCACGGAATCCGGGCTTTGGCTCGAAGCGGGCGAGGACGCGGCGCGGCGGCGCCTAGATGCCTTCAGCGAGCAGATTGCCCGGTACGGCGAGGAGCGCGACTTTCCTGCCAAGCACGGGACAAGTGGACTGTCGGTGCACCTCCGGTTCGGCACGATCTCCATCCGGGCGGCGGTGCGTCGGGCGCTGAAGAGCGAGAGCACCGGGGCGGACAAGTGGTTGGCCGAACTGATATGGCGTGAGTTCTACCAGACGATCCTCGGCAACTTTCCCCGGGTGGTTTCCGAGCCGTTTCAGGAGAAATACGCAGGCCTGGAGTATCCGGGCAGCGAGGACGAGTTCCGGGCATGGTGCGAAGGGCGGACGGGATATCCGCTCGTCGACGCGGCGTTGCGGTGCTTCAACGCGACCGGATGGATGCACAACAGACTCCGGATGGTGGTCGCCTCGTTTCTGACCAAGGATCTCCTGGTTGATTACCGCTGGGGCGAAGCGTACTTCGCGCGTTTCCTGCTCGACTTCGAGCTCGCGAGCAACAATGGCGGATGGCAATGGGCTTCGTCGGTGGGATGCGACCCGCAGCCCTACTTCCGGATCTTCAACCCAGTGCTGCAGAGTCTGAAGTTCGACCCGGAGGGAGCGTTCATCCGCGAGTGGCTTCCCGAGTTGAAGGAGCTCACCGGAAAGGCAATCCACGCGCCTTGGGAGTCGACGTCGCTCGAACTTGCGGCCGCTGGCGTCCTGCTTGGTGAGACCTACCCCCGGCCGATAGTGCACCATACAGAACAGCGCAAGAAGGCGATCGCACTACTTGGCGAGGCGCGGGACGCGGCAGAATAGACGGATGTCGCCGCGACTGTTTCTGATCACCGGCTGCCCCGGCGCGGGCAAGACGACCACGTGTCACGCGTTGCTGCAGCACTTCCCGTTGGGGGTCCGCATCTCGGTGGACGACCTGCGCGATCAGGTGGTGTCGGGCATGCAGCCTCCCAAACCCGAGTGGAACGACGACATCCAGTTGCAGTTCGATCTGGCGCGGGAGAGCGCGGCGGCGATGGCGAAGATCTACCTGAGCCGCGGGTTCACGGTGGCGATTGATGATCTACTGCCGCCGGAGGCGACGGATTTGATGATTGAGCGAATCGGCCACCCGTCTCCCCGGAAAGTCGCCCTCGTTCCGAAGGTCGACGTGGCGCTTCACCGAAACATGACCCGGACGAACAAGAACTTCGACCCGGTCGAACTCGGTTCCTGGATTCCGGGACTCCACGAGGACCTCGGCGAGCGGTACGCCGCGCGACCGGACTGGGAGAAGATCGACAGCGATCAGCCTCTTGAGGACGTGGTTAAACAGATTCTCGGGGGCTAGGGGGCAATAATCTCGGCTTCAGATCAGCCCCCTCAAGGGGGCTAGCCCTACCACGAGCGAGGAGGGATGTCACCCCTCGTGCAGGACTCGCTCGGCGAGGATGAGGGCGACGAAGTCGTCGACAGGGTCGGGTGGGACCTGCATGGTCGCGGGCAAGAGCCGTCGCCAGCCCTTGCGCGGGTGATACTCCCAATACTTCTCGCGCGCTTCTAGGGTGGTGTTCTTCTCGTCCACGATGAGGATCGCGGTGCTCGGGTTGTGCTCGCGGATCACGTGGACGGTTTCTCGCGAGTGAGTGCCGGCCCCGACGATAACGAGCGAATAGGTGGCGACTTCCTTGGCCTCGTCGAGTCCAACGGCGAGTTCCTCGGTGGCACGTACCTGACGCCACAGGAGCGAAATGCCCCCTTGGGCATCGCGGGCGACGACGGCCATCCCGCACTTGGAGGTGCCAGGGTCGATGGCGAGGACGGTCTTCTCGTGCATCGCTACTTGACCACCTTGAACTCAAGTTGGAGAGGATCTGCGGCGTGGGTGTCGACCTTGGCCACCGCGCGAAGGCGGACGGAACGACCCTCGGCCCGGATCGCGTCCACGACGTCGGAGATCTGGCGCGTGTTGATTTCGCCGAAGGGCGGCGTCCCTTCGCGCACACGGGGGATCATCTGGTCGGTGATTGCCTGCTGGGTCACCCGCTCAGAGAGGAAGACACCCAACTGCTGGAACACATCCGCCCATTCCTTGCGGCCATCGATCCGCGTCTCGGCGATCGTCTGCCCGGCTCGGTAGACCAGGGGATTGGGTTTGAGGCTCGCCACAAGCGGCACCGGCTGGGTGCGGAAGACGTTGACCGGGGTGGTCGCGATGAGAACCGCGGGCTCGCGCAGGTTCAGGATCCGTCGAATAAGGTTTGACTTCACCTCGATCGGCGTCATGGGCACGGGCCGCTGAATGCTGATAAAGTCGGCAAGGTTGATGTCTTCGGTTGAGCCTGCCTCGCGGTGAAGTCCCTCTTCGCGAGCCATGCTCAGGAGGGTCTCGACCGCGCGGCGCGCGTCGTCCGCGCTAAGACCCGGTTCGACGGTTAGCCGAACGACCTCCGTGTCCTTCGCGTAGATCATCGGCTCGTTGATCCAGGCTCCGGCGAACTTCTTGAAATCGTCCTGAGCGGTGACAAGCTCGTTCTTGGTCTTCGTCAATTCGCCCTGGGCGGTGATGAGATCGTCCTTCGCCTGGCCGAGCTGGCGCTCCTGTTCGGCACGCTGTGTTTTCAGGTCCTCGATCTCCGGCTTCAGCCGATCGATCTGCCCCTGCAACTGCTGGTTCTGCTGATCGAGCTTCGTCCGGTTCTGATCGAGCTCGAGGTATTCCTTGTTGAGCTTGTTGTAGCTGGATCGCGCGGTTTTCAGTTCGGCCTGACGCTGGGCCAGTTCCGCGTTGATGGAGGCAATGGAGGCCGCGCGTAGTTTCACTTCCGCGGTCAGCCGCTTGACGTCAAGCTCGCGACCCGCGAGGATCTTGCGCTGCTTGTCGAGGCGGGTGTTGAGCTCCTTAATTTGCTTTGAGAGGACCTTGGTTCGTCGTTCCAGGGCCTTCGCGAGACCGAGTTCGTGCCGATACTTCAGATCGATGTCCCCAAGCTTGACGCCGCCTTCTTTCAGTCGGCGGTCCTGATCCTTGATGTCCCCGCGCAGGCGCACCTTATCGATCTCAAGTTGGCGCTTCTCTTCAAGGGCCCGCGACCCGTGCAGCACCCACTCGCGAACGCCGCTGCTCAGGCCCACCATGACCAACACGGTGATGAGCGGAATGAGGATTCCCGCGCTGACGGTGAGCAGCGTCGCGGTATGGCGAGGTCGCAGGCCAAGGACGCTCAGGCGCTTCTTGCCCAGCTTGCGACCGAGTTGGTCGGCAAAGTAGGCCAGTGGTCCCCCCAGGACCACCACCACAATCACAAAGAACAGGCTCGTCGCGTCCATGCGTCGTTAAGCTAGGCGTTCCTCCGCCACATTATTACGCCACTACAGATTAGACCAATTATCAAAGGGGCAAAGGACGCAACGTAGGCCGGAATCGCGCCTCCCATAGCGTAAACATTTAGAGTGTTCGAAATCGTGACATAGGCGAAGATGATGGCCACGGCCAGGGCAAACCCCGTCGCGGTACCCGTACGGGCGTTGCGGATGCCGAGCGGAGCGCCAAGCAGCCCATAAATGAGCGCGGCCAGCGGAAGGGCAATCTTGTTCCAGTATCCAAACTGGTAGTTGGCGATCTTCTCTTTTCGAGGCTGAGCCTTCGCCCTTTCCTTGTCGATCTCACGCAGGATTTGGGACATCGAGAACACATCAAGGTTATTCACCTTGTCGGTTAAGATGTCGAGCGGCGAAGCATTCAGACTCGGGATATTCCCTGGCCACGCATCGTCTGTGATGTGAACGACGTTGCTGCCATCCACCGACGTCAAGGTCGCGCCGCCGCGGATACGCCATCCCGTGCCGTCCTTCACGCGCATAGGATCGAACTCCAGTTGAGTCGCGCGCATGTAGTACTCGAATTTCCCGTCCTTCCCGATGCTCGCCACCAAGGCCTCGTCCATCGTGCGGGTCTCGATGCTGATGCTCTTGGCGTTGACAACGGCCTTCAACACACCCTTATCCTCGATCGGATAGCCCATCACGCGATCGACTTTTCCCTTCAGACCCTTCGCGATCTCGGATTCCATGCGGTAAGTCTGCATCGACGCCGCCGGAACGATCGTCTCATTGATCCCAAATGCGATGATCGCCATCACGAACGAGAACATCGCCACCGGCAACATGATCCGGTACACGCTCACCCCCGCCGCGCGGATCGCCACGATCTCGGAGTCCGAACTGAGCCGGCCAAACGCCAGCAACGACGCCAGCAACACCGCCATCGCAAAGGTTTTGACCATCACCGCAGGCAGGTTCAGCAGAATGAACTGCAGCACCGTCAGGCCGCTGATCCCGTTGACCAGGAAGTCAGAAGCCTTGAACAAATAGCTCGCGGCCATGATCAGCACGGTGAACATGGCGACGCCAAATACCCACGGGCCGATCAGTTCCTTGATCACGAGGCGATCGAGACGGGTCAACGGGTTTGCTGCCTCATTCGGAGATGCCCTCCGGATCTTCCGCCTCTAGCTTCGTCCGATCCACGGCCAAAGGATCCGTCCCGAACTGCTGCCCAAGATAGTGCTTGCGCACCATCGCATCGGCCGCAACCTCCTTCGACGTCCCTTTCGCCACGATCTCGCCGTCAATCAAAATGTAGTTCCGATCGGTGATTCTGAGCGTCGCCCCCACGTTGTGGTCGGTGATCAGGATTCCAATATCCCGCGACTTGAGTCGGAACAGAATCTCCTGAATCTCCTCGATCGTCTTCGGGTCGATACCCGTGAACGGCTCGTCAAGCAAGATGAACTTCGGCTCCACCGCCAGCGCCCGCGCGATTTCGACGCGGCGGCGCTCGCCGCCCGACAGCACATTCGCGCTGCTGTGGAGGATCTTCTCGATCTGCAACTCGTGCGCAAGCTGGGCGATCTTTTCCTTCTGCGCCTGCCGTGAGAACCCGTTGAGCTCCAAGACCAACCGAATGTTGTCCTCGACGCTGAGCTTGCGGAAGACGCTCGCTTCCTGCGGAAGATAACCGACCCCGGCACGGGCACGCTTGTACATCGGCCACTTCGTGACCTCCTCGCCATCGAAAAGCACGTGCCCGGCATTCGGCTTCACAAGCCCTACCGTCATGTAGAACGTGGTGGTCTTCCCCGCGCCGTTCGGGCCGAGCAGGCCAACGATCTCCCCCTGGGAAATCTCGAAGTCCACCCCTTTGACCACCGGGCGGCCTTTGTACGACTTGTGCAAGCCTTGGCCCGTGATCTTCATCGGCTGCCTCCGACCTTCTTGATCTGGGTGTCGGTGGGGTCGCCGGTCGTGTCGATCGACTTCACCCGGAACTTCTCGTCGACCACCACCACCGCTTTGTCCGCCCGAGTGGTGCCTCCGAACACGGTATTGTCGCCGGTGATGACGATGTGTCCGGTCAGAGTGATTTTTCGTTCGGCTCCCGTGAAGTCGAGGCTCATCTTGTCTGCGGTTAAATCCAGATTCGTCACCACCACCGATACGTCTCCCGGGCCTTTTGCGCCGCGGGTCACGTGCAGTTTGACCGGTCCTGCGAGTTCTCCTTTCCGCAATTGCTTTTCCGGTGCCGTCCCTGGCCGAGGATCAAGGGCGATCGAACCACTCATCGCGTTCAGCGTGCTCATCTGGTCGAATATCTCGGGTCCGGTGACATCTACTCCCTTAACCTTCTTTTTCACCGTTCGCGTGCCCACGCTGTGCATGGTCATGGTGAGGACGCCGGGGATCGCCACCGTTCCCTCCGTCCGCGTTCCCAAGTAATCGAAGCGTTCGGTATCAAGTTCCGTTCGGTCTTCGCTGCTGCGCTTGGCAAGAGGGAGGTTGTGCGCCTTACGGAAGCCGTCTTCGAGGACACTGTCCTGCAGCAGTTGAGCCGTTCCGGAGAACTGGCCGTCGACGAGGTAGTAGGACTTCTCGTCCGGAGCGGCGTGACCGGTAATACTGCGACCGGACATCGTGAGACCGCTGTCCTTGCGCTCGATGATCGCCGGTGCGCCTTGGACGCTAAACACGAGGATGCCGTCATCCTCGGTGTGGGTGGTCTGGTGAGCGACATTACGCACGACGAACGACTCATCGCGGGACGTGTAGACGCTCTCGCCCTGCATCGCGAGAGCGAAGCCAGCAACGCCGGCGAGACCGGTCAGGAGAAGACGTCTCAAGATTCGACCTCGGTGCTCACGACTTCTCCCTTCGCATTCAGTTTCAAGACGGCTCGCCGAGCTCCGGAGAACGTTCCAAACGGCGAGTTGCCGGTGCCTTTCACGTTCACGCCTCCGCTGAGGGTCACCGTCGCCGGTTTCGAGACGTTGTCGTACACCAATCGGTCGCCGGTGGCCACGATCTGCCCCATCCCTTTCGCCGCCGAATCGTTCATCGTAACCCGCACTCCACCGGAGAGCGTCGCCGTGCGCAGCGAGTCCTTCTTGTCCGAAGGATCGAGAATAGCGCTGCCACTGGGGCCGGAAGCGTTGAAGTTGCGTTGCTTGCGGTTGTCGATCGAAGTGATCGTGACGGACCCGGTCAAGGTGACGAGGGCATTGTCGCCACGGTCTTGGTAGACCGCTTTACTCGCGGTCAGGGTGCTGCCCCCGGTGTTGGTGGTCTTCACCACGTGCGCACCGCCCGTGGCGGTGGCGGTCCGAATCTTCGTTTCTTTGCCGTTAGGGACGGCGTCACCGACCACTCGCTGAGCCGTAATGCGCAAGCCCTGCTTCGCCGAAGTCGCCGAAACATTTCCTTGAAGCACAAAGCTGTAAACGGGACCGGGCAACTGGCTGAGTCGACCGCTTGTACTCAGAAGCTCGAAACCATCGTTCGCTCCGCGGTACGTAAATGTGTTCGCGGCCAGCGCGAGCCCCACTCCGAACACGGATATTAGACTCAGGCACGTTCGTCTCATGGGGTTGGAAATAGGTCGGGCGTGGCCTGGGTCTTGAGGTCGTCGGTGCTCCAAAGCTCGTCCATCGGACCAACCGTGCCCCGATCCCCGACCACCTTAACGCCTCCTTGGGCTTTGACCACCTTGGCGGTACGAAGCCATTGCAGATGATCGCAGGTCAAAGTAGTGGGTCCGTCGGGCTGCTTGCCCGGCTTAGGCGCTGGCGGCAGGCTGACCACTCGGACATGCCCGTTTAGATCGAGTTGGCTGGAACTCGTATGCCCCTCGGCGCGGTCGGCGGTAAAGGTCGCGATCGGCTGGTCGTCCTTGTAGAGCGTGCCGGTCACGGTTTCCATCGTCCCTCCGTAGTTCTTTTGTGTCTTCCCATCGTTGGTTGGAACTTCTTGATAGGTGAGATCTGACTCCTGGTAGTGAACCTCATAGGCTTTCACGAGTGGCCAATTGAGATAGTCATTGATCGGGATGATCCAGAGGCTGATCGGCTCTTCTTTTCGCAGAAGGCTCCCCGGACCGGTCAGCACTTCGCGCTCGGGGGGCGTTTCTTTGGGCACCGGAGACTTAACGGCCGAACCGCCTCCGCGTTTCCCGCAACCCGCCAGTGCCAGCATCAGGATTAGGAGTGCAACGGCAGTGCGACCGATGACTCCCTCCGGGCAAACCGCCCCTGGTGCTGACCCGCCAGTTGGCCGCAAGCCGCGGCAATGTCGTGTCCCCGCTCGACCCGCTCAGTTGTGTTGACCCCGGCCCGATCCAAAATGCCGCGGAAGGTTCGCACGCGGTCTCGAGACGGGCGGGCGAAGCCTTGCTCGGTGTCGACCCAGTTGAACGGGATCAGGTTGACCACGCTTGGGGTGTTACGTAGCATCGGTACGAGCGCGCGGGCCTGCTCGGGGGTGTCCGTGATGCCGCTGATCAGCAGGTACTCGATCGTGATCTTACGCCCGGTGAGCTTCCCGTAGTCGCGCATCGCGGACATGACTTCTTTGACCGGCCACTTGTGGTTGACCGGCATGAGTTTGTTGCGGACTTCGTCGAGCGGGGAGTGGAGGCTGAGGGCGAGGTGGATCGGGAGCTTGGCTCTGGCGAGCTCGCGGATCTGCGGCACGAGGCCCACGGTGCTGACGGTGAGGTGGCGGTAGCTAAGCCCGACCTCGTCATGCAGCAAGCGGAGCGCCTTAAGCACGTTCGGCAGGTTCAGCATCGGCTCGCCCATTCCCATAAAGACCACGTGAGAAATTCGACGTTCGGAAAGCCGCTGCAACATCAAGTATTGGCCGACGATTTCACCCGCGGTGAGATTGCGGTCGAATCCCCCGAGCCCGGTCGCGCAGAACTTGCACCCCATCGGGCAGCCGACTTGGCTCGAAATGCACGAGCTGACGCGGTCGGCGTAGGGGAGGAGGACGCACTCGTACACCTGCTCGTCGCCATTGTGGACGAGGAGCTTCTCAACGCCGTCGGTGCTGGATCGGTGGGTAGCGACGGCGAGGGGTTGGACGACGAATCTCTCGCTCAAATCGGCTCGGAGGTCCTTCGGGAGGTCAAGCATCTCCTCGAAGTCGCCGATAGCGCGGGCGTAGAGGTGATGGGCCAGTTGCTTGGCGCGGAGTTTGGCATCAGGCCGGTCGCCCACCGCCTCCTCAAGCTCGGCCCGGGTCATCCCGACCAAACTAGTTTTTCGCTCCACCTTCACAGGGGGAGTGTACCTTTCGAGGGTTTGGCTCCCCTTCCTCTTGCGGCGGTGATTGTGCGCTGGAGGAGGAAGGGGTTGGAAGTTCAGACTGCGGTTCATATAGTGCGGTGGCTTGCCACCGCTTTCGATCAGCCGACCTGTCGGCGCGTATGTAAGTTCGCTCGTAGTTCCGCTCGCAGGCTCGCTGGGGAAAGCGGTGACAGGTCACCGCAGTCTAAACAAGCCGATCCATCCTCATATCCGCTCTTACGCTATCGATCGCGGCCCAGCTTAGTCTCGCGGCTGATTAGCCATATGAATGAGCTTCCGAATGCCAGCGACAGAAAGACGCCCCACATTATTCCGGGAAGGAACATCGCGCTTAAGCCCGACAGGCACAGAAAGTACATGACCTGATAAACGGGAAATCTCTCTGCCTTCAGAGTCCGCATTATATACGGCGAGGTTCTTAAGTGGAGTTGGCAGGACTCGCACCCTTGCTCTTGCAGCGATGGTTCGTGCGCAGTCGAACAAAACGCAACTGCGGCAAACCGTGGCACCCGGACGGACAGTTGTTTACGTTGGCGCGGGGGAGGTGGGGTGGCACGGTCTGTCGGGCGACATCTTGCTCAGGCTTTTCAAGTTCGGAGCGCCCAAGCAGACCGTGCCACCCCTCATGCGGATACTGGCGCGCGTTCCAAGTTCCGGAATCTCCACACCCTGACCCCCTCCTGATCCGGCGCACGATCATCGCCGCAAGCGGAGGGGGAACCGGATCAGCGCAGATACCTACCTTTGTAGACCGTCTCCGCCACGCCCTCCATCATGATCGGCGACTCCCAGGTCTCGGCCGAGACTGAGATCGTGCCGCCGGGGTTGTCGACCAAGACGGTGCCACCTCGGTTCGCGCGGCGAAGGTAGTCGATCGCTGCCGCCGACGAGCCGGTGCCGCAGCCTTGGGTCTCGCCGACTCCTCGCTCCCAGATGCGAATCTTGAGGTGCATCGGCTCGACCTCCTGCCGCCAGATCACGCTGGTTCTTTGGGGGAATTGGGGATCTATTTCGATCTTGGGGGAGATTGAGAAGAAGGTGTCGTCTTCGGGGAGTTGAGTGGTCGGGATAATCGCGTGGGTGCTACCCGTCGTGAGGACCGAGCCGAACAACGACAAGGGCATCCCCGAGTCCATCCCCGCCCAGACCGTCTCATTGAAGATCCTCCGCCCGATCAGCGGGACCTTATCGGGATCGTAGCTGGCGGCAGGGAGGGTTGTGCGGATATTGCCGTCGGGATCCACCTCGGTCGGGACGTCCTTGTCGAGGTGCTTCAAGACGAAGGTTGCCCCGACCCAGCCGATGTCGTGGACGTGCCGGGCGGCGCAGCGAAGGCCGTTGCCGCAGAAGTCCTCGGTGCCGTCGGGGTTGAACATCCGCAGGCGCACCGCGTCGCCTTCCTTGGCCACGGCAAGGATGCCGTCGCCGCCGATTCCGAACTTTCGGTCGCTCATCCGCACCGCAAGTTCGGCGAGTTGGAAGTCGATCGACGGTTCGCCGGGAAGTGGGGTGCCGAGGTCCTCGATGTGAATCAGCGGGAAGTCGTTGCCGATCGCCTCCATCTTCCAGAAGGGTAATCCTGCCGATTGCGGCTCGGACGGAGCCTCGCCCTCCAGGGACTTAGGGGTGACTGGCTCGGACGGAGCCTCGCCCTTCAGAGAGGGGGGAGTTGATTCGGGGTTCATGTCAAGGGCTCCAGGTAGTACTCGGCGGTGTCGACGGTTTCGCGGAACCAGAGACCGTCCGGACAAACAAGGCGGAACCACCAGGCGCTGGGGCGGTGATTCGCGCGTGGCAGGCCGTTACTGGTAATAACGGCCTCGCGGATCAGGCGCAGGCGCTTGAGTTCGGCCTCGATCTCGATCGAGTTGCGGCGGTCGTGGACGCGGATGACGTCGTCGCCGTGGACGAGTTCGCGCTGGTCGCGCTCAAGCGTACGCGCGGTCTCCCGGCAAATCTCGATGTCGCCGATGATCCGATCCACTTCCGCCGCCAGACACGTGCGTTCTTTCTGTTCATCTGGGGTGGGAAACTTCGCGAGTATCTTTGCCCGGAAGTGCTCGCCTTTGGCAATTTCGGCGGCGAGACGCTCGCGCTTAAGTCGGCCATGTTTCTCGTAGTTCTCCGCGCGCAACCGATGAAGTTCGGCGAGCTTGGTGAGGAATCCATCCAGCGACTTATGAAGCGAGCGATATTCCTCGGCCTGCATGCTCCACTGACCGCCGAGGGTGGCTTCGAGAAAGTCAATCAGGTCGACCGGACGTCGCAGTTCACCGAGCTGTTCAAGCAGGTGAGACTGCTCATCGACCACGCCTCGCCAGCGTTGAGCGAAGCTCGGCGCGCACAGCTCTTCGGTTCCAAACGCGCGTTGGAACGGCTCGGGCATCCTGAGCCACGAGCAGCAAACGGTCATCGAAGACCAGGTCTCGTACTTGACCCGCAAGATCGGATTCAACTGAGGCAAGCCGCCAATCCGATCTCGGAGCAAGCGGTGCAACTCGCGACTCCGGGATACATAGGAGCTCGCGCCCTCGTGGAACACGAACACATGCTCGGCGGCGAGCATCCCGATCAGAGTGACCGCCTTGCCGACCAACACGCAGTCCAACCCAAATTTGCTCTCCACTGCCGAGGCAAAGTCCTCGATCGACTCTAACGGTTTCTTCAGCGACAGAAACTGCGGGCGCGGTGTGTTGATCACTATGCCACGCGTGCCGATGCGGACGGTGCCTCGACCGATGCCGGGGATGTAGAGATCGAACGGGATTGCGCCGGTGCCGAACCGGGCGAGGTTGAAGATGCCCGAGCCATGTACCGCGTCGTCGTAGGCAGTCCGCGCGGTCTCGCGGGATCGATGGTCGATGAAGAGGGCGGCGAGTCGGAAGCGGAGGGAAGTGGCGGTGGATCGGTTGAACTTGAGAAGGCGGCTGGTGCGCTCTGTGTCAACGTTGACACTTGAGCTGCTACAGAATCGGTAGAGGTCGGGCAACAACCTCTCATAGAATGCCGCCAGCGACTGGTTCTCATCCTCGTCCCGCGCATCGCACAGCAACGTCCGCAGGTCGTCCGCAAGCCGTTCGGCGGTTTCCTTCCCCGCTCCAGCGATGAGGTCGGTGGAGGCGTTCAGCGCCCAGTCAAGCGCCGCAAAGAGCTCCTTCTGCACCTGGCGCATCGGGACCTCCGCAGCGACGGGGGCATCGTCGTCGAGCGACACGATCCCGCGCCAGCCCCAGGCCTCGGTGGCTTCGTCAAGGAAGTTCGGCCGGGCATGAGCTAAGCGGTCCAATCTCAGGCCCCCGCGCGCCAGTTTCTCACGGGTAACCACCGTCTCCGACCCGAAGAGCGAACTGAACTCGCCTGCGGCGCTCCAGAGGCCACGGGTGGTGGTGTCGTTGTGGGGAAAGCTGCGGAACCGGCCGGGCTGTTTCCGCCCGGAAGAGAGCTTCGCGAAGTAGTCGGTGTCGTGGACGCCGGCGATGAAGCGACGATTGAATCCGTTACGGCGGAGGGCCTGGGCAAGGCCAGCCTTCATCGGTTCGTCCCAGAAAATGGTCTGACCCAACGCCAACAGGGGAGCGCCGGGCGCGATGCGCTCGAGCTCCTCAAGCGCCGCGTGGGCGCCGGTGGCAACGGGGGACTCCTTCATCCTCATGCCTGTCTACGCACTGTACTTACGGGAGTCGCTCAAAGTCTGCGGGGTTCCGGGTCATGAGTTCACGAAATTGCGGTGGAATGCCAATTGCCCGGCGCGTTTCGGGCGACATGAAGACGTGCCAGGTGTATCCCTCCGTAACGAGCGTGTCGCGCGTCTCGTTCCAAACCTCGTATTCGAACTTCAGGGCAGCGCGCTTCATCTCGCTCAAGCGGACGCGCACGACGATCCAGTCGTCGTACTTCGCCTCGCCCTTGTATTTTAGGTGAGCTTCGACCACCGGCATGAGTCCTCCGGCGTCTTCGATTCCTTTGTAGGTGAACCCGCGGTCGCGACACCAGGCTCCGCGAGCCTGTTCGAACCAGAACAGATAATTGGCGTAATACGCATGCCCCATCTGGTCGGTCTCTCCGTACCGAACCCTGATCCGCTCCTCGGTAATGCAATCGATCATCGAATCGCAAGCGTACCGGCCCCGTGGCTGTGCTACAACCTGAATGCATGGCGACCAACCGCTTTCAGCGCACACGCGAAGATCATCAGCGCGAGAAGGGTGAGGATTACGTTGAGCTCGTCGAATCGCTCATCGCGGAGAAGGGCGAGGCCCGGGTCGTGGACCTTGCGAGCCGACTCGGGATCAGCCATGTCTCCGTATCGCGCACGATCCAGCGGCTTCAGCGGGAAGGTCTCGTCTCTATGCAACCCTACCGCAGCATCTTCCTGACCGAGGAGGGCCGTCAACTGGCCGAGCGTTCGCGCGAGCGCCACGCGCTGGTCCACTCTTTCTTGCTATTTGTGGGGGTACCTCCCCACGTTGCGGAAACGGACGCGGAGGGTATCGAACACCATGTTTCCGACGAGACACTGGCGGCAATGCGAGGTTTTTTAGCTTCGAGAGCCAGCAAATCAACGTGATCATGTACATCATTGCTGGATAATTCGCAGTAACCGCCGACAACTAACATAGGACGAATGGTTCGTTCCCAGGGTTATGAAGCAAGTTCTGCCGGAGTTCAAATGAGCGAGCCAGACGGCAAGGGCATTCCGCTGGTAAATACCCGGACGACCTTCCAACGGACGCACGATGCCCGGTTCTTTACGGGCCGAATCCGACGTCTTAAGGATGACCTCGTGAATGTCATTTGTTCGGTGGAGCAAACCCTCGTTCCCGGAGAGTCCTTTGCCTTCCAAGTGTTTGGCGCGGGACATGAAGCCTTCTTCTTTGCCTCGTTTCGCACCGAAGCCGCCAAAATGTCCATGGGCTCGAGCGAGCGCGAGTATGTATTCCTAATCAGCGGAGAGATCACTCTTCGCCATGGCGCCCAAGATCCCCGCTTCTCTACCGACGGACTTACCGCCTCATTGGACGTACCTGGCCTAAGGCGGCTGGAATGTGCGCGCGTGCTCGACGTCAGCATTTCTGGGCTTAGCATCCTCTCGCCGACGAGAGTTGAAAAAGGCGAGGTAATCAAGATCGGCGTAAATGTGGGTGACACCGTTATTCAGGCCGAGGTAGAGGTTCGCTACTGCATCCGTGACAAGACGCATGCCAGTTACCACCGAGTCGGGCTTCTCCTAACCGGAATGGATCGCATTTCTGCGATCCGCTGGCGCAACTTCTACGCGCACACCGTAGAAAACAACCGATACCAACCCTGCATCCGGACGCCAAAGGCGAGCTAGATCTCGATAATCGAGGGCAGCACCATCGGGCGCAGGGATGTTCGCTTTTGGATGAAGCGCCGCACCACGTCCGCCGCCTCGTGACGAACCTTCGAGAGGTCGCGCATCTCTTCCTTGCTGAGCTGCCTGAGGTTGTCGAACAGCACGTCGTAGGCCTTGTCGAGCGTCCCCTCGGGACCGTGGAAACCGCGTGACTGGACCACCGGATCGCCGACCAGTTCGCCCTTCTCGATGTCCACCGCGAGGGTGATCATGATCAGGCCGTCTTTGCTGATCGTGTAGCGATCTCGAAGGACTTCATCGGTAACGCCGGGCGTGCCCGAGTTGTCGATGAGGACACGCCCACAGGCGACCTGCTCGCCGAGGAACGCGTTCGTGTCGTCCAGCACGAGCGGGACGCCCGCCTGCATCGTGAAAGTGCGGTGCTCGGGATAGCCCATGTCACGGGCGATCGTGTTGTACATGAACTGATGCCGCGGCTCGCCGTGGACTGGGGCGACGTAGAACGGCTTGGTCAGGTTGATCATCATCTTCAGCTCTTCCTGATAGGCGTGGCCAGAGACGTGGATCGGGGTCGGGCTTTCGTAGATGACGCGGCAACCCTGTTGGAACAGGCGGTTGATCGTGCGCCAGATCGCTCCCTCGTTGCCGGGGATCGGTCGAGCGGAGTAGATCAGCGTGTCGCCGCTGCGAATCTGGAGGCGGCCGTATTCGCCCTTGGACATCTGGACAAGCGCGCTCATCGGCTCACCCTGCGAACCCGTGGTGAGAATCGCGACCTGGTTGTCCTTGTAGTTCTTGAGCTCGTCGAGGCGGATCAGCACGCCCTTCGGCGGGTTGAGGTAGCCGAGTCGGGTGCAGGTGTCGAGATTCTGCTCCATCCGCCGACCGACGACGGCGACCTTACGGCCGAACTCGCCAGCGACTTCGAGAAGCTGCTGCATCCGATGGATGTTGCTGGCGAAGGTGGTGAGGAGGATACGCCCGGCGGCTTCGGAGAAGACGCGGCGCAGGCCCTCGGTCACGGTGGACTCGCTCGGGCCCCAACCCGGACGCTCGACGTTGGTCGAGTCGCTGAGCAGGGCGAGGACGCCCTCGCGTCCGAGTTCGCCGATGCGCGTAATGTTCGTCAACTTATGGTCGACGGGGGTGAAGTCGAACTTGAAGTCACCGGTAAAGAAAATGATCCCGTGGGTCGTGCGGACCGCCATACAGGCGTTCTCGGGGATCGAGTGGGTGACGCGGACCGGCTCGACGCTAAGTCCGCCGGCTTCGATGATGTCGCCGAACTTGAACGGGCGAAGGTCGTATTCCTTCGGACCCAGCTTCTCGTCGAGCTTGGATGTGATGAGCGCGATCGTGAAGTCCGAGGCGTAAACCGGAACCTTGATCTGGCGCAGCAAGTACGGGAGGCCGCCCACGTGGTCTTCGTGAGCGTGGGTCAGGAAGACCCCTCGAATTTTGTCCTTGTTCTCGACCAGATAAGTGAAGTCGGGGACGACGATGTCGACCCCCAGCATCTCCTCGTTGGGGAAGCTCAACCCGCAGTCGATGACGATGATATCGTCACCTTGTCGAACTGCCGTGCAGTTCTTTCCAATCTCTCCAACGCCCCCGAGGGCGATCACCTCGACGGTAGCCATAAGGCAACAGGGTACCTGCATCTACCTTTTCGGCCCGGGCGGGCATACTTATCGACAATGCCCGGCCCCATTCGCGCGATCGTGTTTGACTTCGATGGTTTGATCCTGGATACTGAGACTCCGGAGGTCGAAGCGTGGGATGCGGAGTTCGCGCGTCACGACCTGGCGATCCCCGATGGGTGGTGGCACAACGTGACGGGTCGTGGTCCGGAAGAGGTCTTGGAGTGGCCGATCGATCTCCTGGAGCGACTCTTGGGACGGCCGATCGATGAGCATTCGGTGATGGCTCGGGTGAACCGAATCCGCCTCGAAGGGATCACGGCGGCGGAGGTCCGGCCGGGGGTTGTTTCGCTACTTGATGCCGCGGCTGAATACGGGATCGGAATCGGACTGGCCTCGAGTTCGGCCCACCCTTGGGTCGACGGACATCTTAAGCGATTGGGTCTCTGGGATCGTTTCGAGCCGGTCATTTGCCGCGGCGACGCCCCCCGGGCAAAGCCGCACCCGGACCTCTACCTTCATTGCTGCCACAAGTTGGGGGTTGCCCCAAGCCAAGCTTTGGCGCTCGAGGACTCCCCGAACGGAGTCAAGGCGGCGAAGGCGGCTGGGATGTGGTGCGTTGCCGTACCGAACGACGTCACCGCGATGCTCGATCTGAGTGAGGCCGACCAACTCCTACATTCCCTCGAATTGCTGGATATTTCGACCTGGATCAAGCCGTCTTAACCGGAATTCAACTTGTGCCGCGTATAGTGCGTGAATGAGTTCCGTTCGCGCGCTTCGAGGCATCGCCGTTCTTTCGCTCGGTCTCGGTGGGATAAGCGCCGCGTGGTCGGTCGTCCTTTACGACGCTTCGACGCTTGCCACACCGACTACCGCCCCGTGGTCTTGGCTGCTCGGAGGAGCCGGAGCCATCGTTACTGCCCCCTCCGCAGGCTCTCATTTCACCCGCTTGGATTCCTCTGCGGTCAACGCCGCCCAAGAAGGCTGGATTCAGGCCGCCCCGTTCGCGCTCGACAACTCCGCCGGCTACGATGTCACTTTCGACGTTCGCGTAAATCAGGAGGCCCATGCCAACAACGACCGAGCCGGCCTTTCGCTGATCGTCCTCGGACAGGACCATAAAGGAATCGAGCTGTCGTTCTGGACGAACAAAATCTGGGCTCAGGCAGATTCGCCCTTGTTTACACAAGCGGAAGGTGCCGCCTACGACACCACTGCCGCCGGCTCGGGAGTTGGCAGTCTGAGGCACTACGTGCTGCACGTGGCCGGCGGGAACTACGCCCTCTCCGCCGAGGGATCTTCGCTGTTTGGTGGATCGATTCGGGATTACTCGGCCTTCACCGGCTCGCCCAATCCCTATTCCACCCCGAACTTCCTCTGGGTCGGCGACGATACGGGTTCGGCAGGCGCGAGCTCAGACTTCTCCTACTATTCGGTCGCTCCCGCCACACCTGAACCCGAGACACTGGCGGCGCTTGCTTTGGGTTTAGTGGCTTTCGGACGGCACCGCCGTTCGGCGAAGAAGACGCGCTGACCTTTTCCGATTTGGAGTGCGTCGACCTGGCGACGCTTTCCTTTCCGGCGACCCGTCGCCGCGTCCGACCAACTCGCTCGCAGGCTCGCGGCAAGCAAAGCTCGGCCAGGTCCGAGCACTCCAAATAGAACCCGCTGGAATGCCGTCGGGAGAACCAAGACGGACTAAACTAGGCGGATGCGGCTCGACGTGGACCCCGATATCTCCAAGGCGGAAACGCTGCCATCGGCGTTCTACCAAGACGCCGAGCTCTTCGAATCTGCGCGGGACAAGATATTTGCCCGCTCCTGGCAATTCCTGGGCTCCGTTGACGACCTCGTCAAAGTCCCTGGCTCGGTCCACCCATTGACTCTCCTCGAAGGCTGTCTCGATGAGCCGATGGTCCTGACCCGCGACATGGAGGACCAAATCCACACCCTAAGCAATGTCTGCACTCACCGAGGCATGCTGGTCGCCGAGGCGGGGGGCAACGAGCGGTTCTTGCGCTGCCGATACCACGGTCGCCGGTTTGGGTTGGACGGCTGCTTCGCCCACATGCCAGAGTTCGACGGCGTCTGCGGATTCCCCTCCGAGCGAGACAACCTTCCGAAGATTCCGAGCGCACAGTGGGGGCCTTTTATGTTCGCCTCGCTAAACCCAGTCGCCCCACTTGAGGATGTGCTGAGACCGGTCCAGGAGCGCCTAGGTTGGCTGCCCTTGAACGAGTTCAAGTTCGACGCCGCGAGGGTGCGCGAGTACGCAATTCGATCGCATTGGGCACTATACGTGGACAACTATTTGGAGGGGTTCCATATCCCGTTCATCCATGCCGCCCTGAACCAGGTCCTCGACTACGAGAACTACACCTCCCACTTGTACCCTTGGTGCAACCTGCAACTCGCGGCATCGAAGGGGACCGTTGCGGCGTTCGAGCTTCCCACGTCCTCACCCGACTACGGGCAATCGATCAGCGCTTACTACTACTGGGTCTTCCCAAACTTGATGCTGAACTTCTATCCGTGGGGGCTTTCCGTCAACGTCGTTCGGCCGCTTGGCCCGGATCGAATGAAAGTAACGTTCATTCCCTATGTTTGGCGCGATGAGCTCCAGGGATCTGGCGCCGGGGCAGAGCTTGACCGAGTCGAGCGCGAAGACGAGGTCGTGGTCGAGGCCGTGCAACGCGGATTGAGATCGCGCTTCTACGACCGGGGTCGGTACTCAGTAACTCGCGAAGCAGGCGTACACCACTTCCATCGCCTGATCTGCGAGCAGATGCTGGACTAATCGGGCCAAGGACCCATCGATCCTAGGCACGGGGCGCATACTCGCAACATGCGTGCATTGACTTCGATTGGCCTGCTCTTGCTGGCGATCTGCGCCCACAGTGCCCAGACCAACTTCAAGTTCCAACTCGCCGGTGGGGAGGTGGGGCAGAACAGTTACTCGGAAGATCCCGATGGCACTTTCCACTCGACGAGCAAGATCCGACTTGGGGACACGCCCGTCGATTCGGTGGTCACCGGCAAGTGGGAGAACGGCAAGATCCAGCTCATCACGATGAAGCAGACCGCCGCCGGGAAGACGGCGACCATCGCCTTCGACCATGGGCACTGGCACGTTGATGCTCCCGGCCAGAAGCCGGTGGATATCGATTCGGGCTACAAGGACGGGGTGTTCTTCTCAACCTTCCATCCCCAACTTTGGAAATCAATGCTCCCTCTTCCTTCGGAGGGGAAGAAGGTGAAGGTCGCCCTTCTTGACAATGCCGCGGTAATCGACGTGGCCTTCGCAACCAACTCCCCGAGGAAATTGGCTGGTGAGAGCCTTACCGACTTCACCCTCGAGATTGCAGGGATCGGAATCGAAATTGCGGCCAAGCAAGACGGGACCATCGCGGGCTTTAACGTGACGGTCCAGAAGTTCTCGGGCGCGGCGCAAGGCTATGAGGGGTTCTTTGTCGACCCGATGGCGAAATTCCCGGAGCTGAGTCAGTCAATTGAGGACACTGAGAAGGTGGCGGGGCTGAAGGTGCCCATAAGAGACGGCGTGACCCTAATCGCCGACATGGTTCGCCCAAAGAAGCCGGGCAAGTATCCGGTGATCCTGTCGCGCGACGCTTACGGGCGAAAGAACGAACTGCTGCAGGGCGAATGGTGGGCGCGGCGGGGGTACATCTTCTTTGCCGAAGACGTTCGCGGGCGCGGCGAGAGTGGCGGTGGATGGGACCCGTTCGTAAACGAGCGCAAAGACGGTTACGACACGATCCAGTGGATCGCCAAGCAGTCGTGGTCGAGCGGCAAGGTGGGAATGATCGGGGGGAGCTACGGCGGCCTGGTCCAGTGGTCTGCCGCAGTCGAGAAGCCTTCCGCGCTGATGTGCATCATCCCGCAGGTTTCGCCTCCTCCGCCCCAGTACAACATCCCCTTCGAGAACGGGGTGTTCTTCTTGCAGCCGAGTGTGTGGTGGACGAACATCGTGCGGGACAAGGACGCAGATTTGGCGGGCGCGAAGTTTCAGCCTGACCCGGCAAAGCTCTTGACCTTGCCGCTCCCCAAGGTGGACGACGCGGTGTTGGGACGGGATGTCCCGTTCTTCGACCGGTGGTTCGACCGCGACACGCCCGCGAGATGGGCGGGGGCGACGACGCTGCCGGATATCGCGAAGGTGCAGATTCCCGTTTTGCACATCAGCGGGACCTGGGACGGCGACGGCGTCGGCACAAAGCTGCATTGGACGACCCTGCGCGCCGTCGGGAAGAAGAACCAGTGGATGGTTTTCGGGCCATGGGAGCATGGATTCAACGTCAAGCAGAAGCACGCGGATGTGGACTACGGCCCGCAGTCATTGATCGACCTGGATTCGGTCTATCTCCGGTTCTTCGATACGTACTTGAAAGGCAAATCAGTGAATTGGGAGGCATCGCCGCATGTGAGGATCTTTGTTACCGGCGCGAACAAGTGGATCAGCCAGCCGGATTGGCCGACCCTGGCGTGGCGCGCGGAGACGCTGTTCTTGAATGCGCCGAACGCCGCGAACGGCTACGATGGCGCGGGTGAACTGGGTTTGAAGTCGGGGACAAAGCCGAGCTCATACGACTACGATCCGAACGCGGTGAGGGTGTCAAAGGAAGACCTTCAGCCGGAAGAGGCCTCCACGATCGTGAAGCCCGCAGCGGTTACCTCGTCTCAGTTGCTCTTTCGAACCGCGCCGATGGCCCAGGGGAAGGTGATCGCCGGTCCGGTGGAAGCGACGCTATACGTGTCGACGACCGCCAAGGACGCGACTTTCCATGTCCTGCTGTTCGATCAGGCGCCGGATGGGACGATGCGGATGATCTCGATTCCCGGCACGACCCGGGCGACTTTTGCTGACGGAACGGGAGTTGCGAAGCCGCTCGTTCCCGGACAGATCTATAAGGTCGTCGTAAGGCCGTGGTGGGAGGCCCACGAATTTGCGGCGGGGCATCGCCTAGTGCTGGAAATCACCAGTGATCTCTTCCCGCTCTTCGCTCGCAACCCGGGCACCGGTGAGTCGGACCGGACGGCGACTAAGCTCATAAGGGCGACACACACGGTGTATCACGATGCAAAGCACCCGAGCAGCCTGAAGTTCGAGGTGATCCCGGTCAAGGGATAGTGTTGCTATTCGGCCGGGGGGCTGGCAATTTCGTATGCCTTGATTGCGACGAGCAGGGCATCGAGATCGTCGCCCTTGGGTGTCCCGACCGGGGCACCCCACAGGGTGACTACCCTCGCCAGGGCGACCTTTAAGTCGTTGTCGTTCTCAATCGTCATGTGGATTGGGGGTCTACGCTTCGAGGCGTTCGGAGTTGACCTGTAGCTCTCCGTCGCAGAGGTCGCGGAAGAAGCAGGAGCGGTAGTTCTCGTGGCAGGCTGCACCGACTTGCTCGACTTCAATGAGGAGGCAATCCTGATCACAATCCACCGCGATGCGTTTGACCTGCTGAGTATGGCCGCTGGTCTCGCCCTTGATCCAGAACTTCTGGCGCGAACGGCTCCAATAAGTGCAGCGGTTCGTGGCGAGGGTTTGGTCGAGCGACTCGCGGTTCATCCACGCCATCATCAGCACCTGCCCGTTGGCATGGTCCTGGATGATCGCCGGGATCAGTCCGTCGTCGTTAAACTTCAAGCCTTCGAGGGCACTCATGGGGTTCAAGGTACCTCCCGCGCGAGACTGAACCCCCTCGGGAGGGTGGCACGGTCTGCTCGGGCGCGCTGAATTCAGATCGCCGGACACGAACGTCGCCCGACAGACCGTGAGTCCGTAATTCCAAACCACGGTCTGTCGGGTTACCAGGTCATGCGGCATGTACAAGCAAAGGGAACCCGAGCAGACCGTGCCACCCCGGCCCGGAAATCCGGGCAGAATCTCCATCCCCCAACCCCTTCCTCCTCCCGGCACAATGATCCGGCAAGGGGAGGGGGAGCTACGTTCCCTTGCGCAGCAGGACCAGGAGAACGGGGGCGCCGAGGATGGCGGTGACTACCCCCAAGGGGATCTCTCCCGACGCCAGGAGGCGCTGGGCGACGAGGTCCGAGACGAGGAGCAGGAGGGCTCCGAGGATCAGGGAGACCGGCATCGAGCGCCGCCAGTCGGCCCCGACGATGGATCGAGCGATATGGGGTGCAATGAGGCCGACAAAGCCGACGATGCCGACCATTCCGACCGCGATCGCGGTCATCGCCGCGCCGGTGACGAGCACGATCGGTTTGAGGCGCTTGGTGTCGACGCCTAGCCGAAGGGCGGTGGGCTCGCCGATGGCGAACGCGTTCAGAGCTCTGGTTCGCGATTGGAGGATGACGAACCCGATCAGCAGAACGACCGCCAGCATCGTCACCTCGATCCACTTGAGATCGTGGGTGTCACCGAGTAGCCAGCGGAGCAACAGTGTCGTGTCCTGGTCCTTGTAGTAGATCGCGAGGCTGAGGATCGCGCTGAGCATCGAGCCGGTCACCACGCCGGCGAGGAGCAGAGTGCGCATGTCGAGCGCGCCGCGTCCCGAGGCGAGGGCGATAACGAGGAAGAGCGCACCTAGTCCGCCGGCAAATGCGGCAAGCGGCAGAGCGAGCCCTCCTAGTGCGGAGACCAAGCCCAACTGGAGGATGGCGACGCCCCCGAGCGCGGCTCCCGAGGAGACGCCAACGATGTAAGGATCGGCGAGGGGATTACGGAGAAGCCCCTGGAACGCGCAGCCGACCGTGGCGAGAAGTCCGCCCACGCACACCGTGCCCAGCGCACGAGGCAGGCGAATTTGCCAGACAATATCGTTCAAGGATTCACCAGCGTGGATACCACGCAGGAGTTCTTTTACGACGCGAAGGGGCGAGATGTACTCGGTTCCCCAACCTACGTAGAGCACAAGCGCCACCAGCGTGAGCCCACTCAGCCACAGCAAAATGCCGACCGGGAGGGCACGTTGTCGGGCTGGTTCGGGGGGCGCAGACACTGCGGGATTATGACCGGGTTGTATACTCCGCCTAGTGGACACTCTGAGTCTCTCGTCCCGTGCGGGCCTTTTGAAGCCCTCCCCGACCCTCGGAATTACCGCCAAAGCGCAGGCAATGCGCGCGGAAGGGAAAGATGTAATTTCTCTCGCCGCCGGCGAACCTGATTTCGATACGCCCGCGCCGGTCAATGAAGCCGCGATCGCGGCGATCAACTCGGGCTTTACCAAGTACACGCCCAGCGCGGGTGCCAAAGACCTGCGCGAAGCCATCGCGAAGAAAATTACCGACGATCACGGGGTCAGCGTGGACTTCAACCAGGTCATCGTGAGTTGCGGGGCAAAGCACAGCCTCTACAACACGATGATGATGTTGCTAGATGCGGGCGACGAGGTCCTCGTGTTTGCGCCGTACTGGATGACGTACATCGATCAGATCCGGCTTGCTGGGGGCGTCCCGGTGGTGGTTCACACTTCGGCGGCCGAGGGATTCGTCCCGTCACCCGAGTCGATCCGCGCCGCGGTCACGCCGCGCACGAAGATGATCGTGGTCAACTCGCCCTCCAACCCCACGGGAGCGGTGTATCCGGCAGAGACGCTGGATGCAATCGGCAAGCTTGCTGTCGAGAAGGGCCTTTGGGTGGTGTCGGATGAGATCTACGAGAAGCTGGTCTACGAAGGCAAGCACTTGAGTTTTATGGCTCAGCCCAAGGAAGTTCTGGAGCGCACGATCCTGATCAATGGCTGCTCCAAGACCTACGCAATGACCGGGTGGCGCGTTGGATTTGCCTATGCCCCGCTGATGATCGCCAAGGCGATGTCGAACTTCCAGGATCAAGTAACAAGCAATCCTTCTTCCATCTCGCAGAAGGCGGCGATCGCGGCGTTCCGGATGCCGGAGGACGCGGTCACCGCCATGCGCGACACTTTCGCTAAGCGGCGCGACCTTATCGTTGGCTTGCTGAAGTCAATCCCCGGAGTTATCACTCCGGTGCCAAAGGGAGCGTTCTACGTGTTCCCCGACTTCAGTGCGCATCTAAAGGGTCGCACCGATCTTGAGCTTGCCGGGGATTTGCTTGATGCGGGAGTCGCGACGATCCCGGGTTCGGTGTTTGAGGGAACCGGCCATTTACGACTTTCGTATGCGGCAAGCGAGAAAGACATCGAACGGGGCGTCGCCCGCATTGCCGGGGCTTTGGGGAAAGGCGCGTGATTCCGAGGCAGATACCGTTGCGGAGCGAGGTGCTATTCAAACTCGCGATGACGCATCGGTCGTACACCTCCACGCCAATTCCCGATTCGTACGAGCGTCTGGAGTTCTTTGGGGACTCGGTGCTCGGCCTTGTCATCGCGCAGTACTTGTATGAGCATCACCCGGATTGGGATCAGGGGATGCTCAGTAAAGCGAAGAGTTCCGTAGTTCAGGAGCAGCCCCTCGCGGAAACCGCGTTCAAGATGGGCCTGCAAGATCACCTGATTCTAAGCCCGAGCGAAGAAGCGACGGGAGGACGAAATCGGCCATCCATTTTGGCGGACGTCTTTGAAGCGGTGATCGGCGCGGTGTACCTGGAAAGCGGTCTTGAGGTCGTACGGTGGTTCATCTTAGAGCAACTTCATGACTATCTAATGCAGATTTCGGGAGGGGACGTAAACCCCTATGACAACAAGTCAAAGTTACAGGAAGTAGCCCAGGCAGCGTGGAGAAAGACCCCACAGTATCGTATAGTAGGGGAGACAGGTGTTGCGCACGAGCGAAGATTCGTCGTGCAAGTTTTATTTGACGATACGGTTATGGGAGAGGGCACAGGGCGCTCTAAGAAGGAAGCGGAGCAATCGGCCGCTGCCGACGCGCTTGACGTAATCCAGCGAGAACGGCGAGCTAGAGAGATGGCGCACGATCCATTTTCGATTTAAAGTCGGGATTGGCACGTCATTTGCCCATATGTGCCTCAGAGACCAGAACCCGGGTTAACCCCGGACGGTCGTACGAGGTGTGATGGTGTTTAAATTGAGAGGCATTTTATTGGTGGCCATGTTGGCCACTACGATGGGCGTCGCATTAGCGCGTCCCGACTTGAACGCGTTCCTGAACTACAAGGCTGCGACTACGGGCCAGCTTGTGGCTGAAGCGCAGAAAGATCCGGTTGTGATGGATCGCTACATGCGCCATTTCAGCATGACCCGCGATGAGGTCGTTACCTACTTGAGCGGCCTGCACCCCGGTGCATTGCCCCAGGACGGCGTCTATAAGATTTACTCGATCCCGGACGGCGGCTATGTGAAGGCGCACATGGGCAAGATCAAGAAGGGCACGAAGATGTTCTTTTCGGCCGACAACGAGCCTGCGCTCGTCGCCCTCTGCGGCAACCCCGTGGTCGAGGGCAAGACCCCGACCCTGGTCACGATCCTCCCGACGCCGCCGGTGGATGTCGCCGATACGCATCCCGTTTCGCCGGTTGGAACGGAGCCGGAACCCCTGCTCGCCATGGCGGAGCCGGGCACCGTCGAATTGCCGACGGTGGGCACTGACAATCAGCACGTCGTACCGGGCCTCAGCGCCTTCCCGCTTGCCGGTCTACTTGGTTTGGGCGCGTTCGGTCTGGTGAGCCACAACTCGCCGCACCCACACTCGCCGCCCGTCCCGGAACCCGCGACGATGGTTGCGCTCGGCCTTGGCGTGACCCTATTTGTCCGCAAGCGACGGGCGAAGTAAGCGTTCCTTAAGCACCAATCTCGAGCATCGTCGGGCTCGGCTCCTCATTCAAGGAGTCGAGCCCGTTCTTCGTCGCGACAACGATCGTCTCAAGGCGGACCCCGAACTCGCCGGGCAGATAAATCCCCGGCTCGATGCTAAAGCAATTTCCCGGCGCGAGCGGCTCGTGGTTATCCTCGACCATGTACGGGTCTTCATGGCCGCGCAAGCCGATGCCGTGGCCCGTGCGATGGACGAAGTATTGGCCGTAGCCCGCATCGGCGATGACTTTCCGGGATGCCGCGTCGATCTCCGCGCCCGTAGCACCCGCCTTCACTGCTGCCCGACCCGCCGCCTGGGAGCGATGGACGGTGCCATAGACCTCCTTCATCTTCTCGGTTGCCTTCCCCAGGCACACCGTGCGGGTGATATCGCTCTTGTAGCCGTTCACATCGCAGCCGAAGTCGAGCAGAACAATGTCGTTGGCCTTGAGCGGGGTGGAATCGGAAAGGTGGTGAGGCTCCGCGGATGCGGCGCCGGTGGCGACGATGCTGAAGTACGGAGCGCCACCTCTGGCGACCATCGCCTCCTCAAGCATCTTACAGACCTCGATCTCGGTGAGGCCAGGCTTTAGCTTGGGCCAGACATCATGGAACGCCTTGTCGGCGATGTCTCCCGCATGACGCATGGTCTCGATCTCCTCGGCGCTCTTGACGCTCATCAGCGAGGAAAGGACCTCGCCGCCCGCCTTGAACAGGGCGGCGGGAAGGGTGGCTTGGGCTTTGAGAAGGGTTAGGGCAGGCATCTCATCATCGACGGCGATGATCGCGCTCTCAAGGTTCCAGTCTCTGGCCAGCGTCATTAGGTGCGCGAGGGGGTCCTCGCCGTCACGCCAGGCTCGGATGTCTTGGATACCGACGCGGGTGGCTTGGGAGGCGGATAGCGCAGGGCAGATCAGCCGACAATCCCCTTTCGCGGAGATCGCCAGCACGAGAAATCGCTCATGTGCGAACTCAGAAAACCCGTGCAAGTAGCCCATGCTGACGGGGGCGTTGGCAAAAAAGGCGTCCATTCCACGGTCGGCGAGGGCTTGAGCGAGGCGAGCGACGGGGGTTGCTGAGTCCATTTACAAAGTATGTCTCAGCCCCGAAGGTACAATTCCATCGCTTTGCCGGATCGTCTAATGGCAGGACAACGGTTTTTGGTGCCGTATGTCTAGGTTCGAATCCTAGTCCGGCAGCCATTTTTCAGTTTCGTCGGAATTACCCCCATTTTGGGGCGATTCACCCCCTACTGCGGCGAAGATATCGAACGGTTTCCGGTACGAAACCTGTACACCTTCGCTTGTAAACGAAGAGTTCGAACACACCGACGCGACGAGTTCTCGCTGAAGGGCAGATTCTGCCGTTTTGAACCTGTCTGCAGCCGTTGAGGCGAGTTCTAACAGAGATATGGGGTCTAGGTCGGATCAGAGTTTTCGTCGACCTTGGCTATGCTCTGACGGACGCTAGCCAACTCCGCGGTCAGCGCCTTGGAAACCCGCTAAGGCGAGATGGCCCCGACGACCCCAATCGAAATCCTGCCGTATGAGCGTGGTCATAGCGCCGCAGGCAAGCAAACCTCAGGATGAATCCAGAGGTTCTAATGCTCCTTTGCGCCACTCCTGCACAACCGATTGAATTCGACGTCAAGCCATATCTGGATTACCGCGTTCGCTACGAACGACGGACCAACCGAGACTTATACTCGCCGAAGAACGACAACCGCACGGACTTCCTGAACCGGTTTCGCGTCGGCTTCGAGATGAAGTCGGGCAAGCACTGGTCGGGAGAACTGCAGTATCAGTTCGCCACGGATGAGTCTTATAAGATCAGTAGCACCACGAACGTACAGGCGAGCGACGTCAACCTCGCCTTCGCCCGGTATAAGGACTCGAGGGTTGAGTTAACCATGGGTCGGCAGAAGATCAATATCGGCTCCGAGCGCCTGATCGGTTCCCTTGAGTGGTCGATGACGGGGCGGGCGTTCGATGGATTCCGTGTCAAAGAAGGTTCATGGGACGCGTATGCGTTTAAGGTCGCGGTCGCCTTGCCCAAGCCCGAGCGAACACGAATCGCAGGCACTGCGTACACAAGCCACTACGGTCTGTCCTCGCTGATCTTCAAGCACGACGACGCCTTGAACCCGTCCACTGACCACTGGACCCTCTCGCATCTTTGGACCGGCAAGTGGGGTAAGTGGAGCGCCGACGGCGAGGGTGCTCTACAGGTCGGTCATACGTCGGGCAAGAATCTGAGGGCTTGGGCGTTTCATGCTGGCGGCGCGTATGCCTTCGCGAAATCTACGCGCGGGTTCATGGAACTGAATGCGGCGAGCGGCGGAAGCAACGGCACCACTTCTTTCACGTTCGACAACCTCCTCCCCACCAATCACAAGTTCTACGGCTCGATGGACCTGCAGTCTTGGCGAAACATGACGGAAATCGAGTTCGGAATCGAGCATCAACTCAACCCAAGGGTGAACCTGAAAGGAAGCTGGCACAGCTTCGCCCTGCGCGACGCTTCAGATGCCTGGTATGGAGCGGGCGGTGCCCCCAATCAGGGTGCGAACGGGGTCTTCAAGGACCCGACAGGTGCATCCGGTCGCGACTTGGGGCGTGAGATCGACTTCGATGTCACCTACAAACAAGATGCCCACATCTCGGTCTCCGGCGGCTTTGGACTGTTCTCTCCGGGCGGGTTCGTCAAGGTGCGAAACGGCGGTCATGGCGACAACCAGAAATGGATGTACCTGATGGTTCAGTTGAGGTTCTAGCCTATCGGCCCGGGCGGACCATGTTGGGGAGCATCTTGCGTTTGCGCTTGTGCACGTTGACGTAGGTCAGCCCGCCTTGGCCCGCCCGAACTTCGCGTTCCGAGCCTTTGGGGATCACAATCACCGTTCCGGCCGCGGCTCCTTGCGATTCGGAATCGACACGAACGATTCCCGTCCCTGCCAGCACCACCATCACGACGTCGACCTCTTTGCCGATATGCGCGGTCACGCCCCTACCCTCCTCCCAGCGGACGAGAGTGGCATCGAGATCTTCAGATTCAGTGCCCCAAACGGCGCCTTGTGAGCCGAGCGCGGTCAGGCCCTGGATTATTATCACTTCAGCCTCCTTCGGATGAGTTCCTCGCGCCGCGCATCCAGCTTCCAGCGACGCACCTCAAGTTGATCGGTCTCCATGGCCAAACTCACCAGCATCTCTGGAGTCGCCGCGCCTTCGATCGCGGGGAAGAGGACGCGCTCCTCCCACCGAATGTGATCGTGAAGCGCGTTGCCTAGCTCAAGCCTTGAATCGGGCAACTTGCCCATCAGATCTTCGATGGCGAGATGTTCGGCTATCAGTTGCTCACGAAATGCGGATTCGGCGAGCGGACCTAGGAGGCGTTCTTCTTCCGCGAAGTGGTCTTGGAGTTCGACTTCCCAAGCATGCTTAAAAGCTTCGTCGGCACCTTCCCGGGAGAGTTGAAGCCCCCGGGCGAGGATCAACCCGTCGTTGTGGTCTCGGGAGAAGGGTTCAAGGGCGGGATGGCGTTTCATCGCTTCGGTCCAGACACCCCAGAGCATACGCGGTTAGCGCGCACCACCGTGGGGTCGCATGACAGGGATCATAGCGGTGTCTCGTCCACCGACTCAAGATTTGATCGTGAGCGATCGCGCAACTGCCAATCGGGTCCTGTTTATGAACACCCTCGCGTTCACCGTGTGTTTCGCGGTTTGGACGATGTACGGGGTGCTGATCACCTTCCTTGTTGACAACCGCTATTTGCTGATCGACAAGGGGCAAATCGGATGGCTCATTGGGATTCCCGTGTTGACTGGTTCTGTGATGCGATTGCCCGTGGGGCTACTGACCGACCGTTTCGGCGGGAAGCCGGTCTACCTGTCGGTAATGGTGTTCGCGGCGCTCGCCCTGTTCGTAACGAGCCAGGTTTCGACCTTTGCCGGATTCATGGCAGGTGGGCTACTGTTCGGGATGAGCGGCGCGGCGTTCGCGGTAGGGATCGCGTATTCGTCCGTGTTCTTCCCGAAGGAACGACAGGGCACAGCACTCGGAATTTTCGGGATGGGAAACGCAGGTTCCGCGATCACCACTCTTGCCGCACCGACTATGCTCAAGAACTTCACAAACGGCGGGCAGAACATGGAAGGATGGCGCACGTTACCGTTGGTTTATGGGGTTGCACTGCTCGTCATGGCCGGTCTCTTCGCGATCTTCACGGTGAACAAGAAGGTGGAGGACGCCGGACAGAGGACGCTCGGCCAGATGCTCCGCCCTCTCAAAGATGTACGAGTGTGGCGGTTCGGCCTTTACTACTTCCTCGTTTTCGGCGTGTTCGTCGCCCTGGCTCAATGGCTGGTCCCCTACTACCTGAACGTGTACGGGATGTCGCTGGCGATGGCCGGCCTCCTCGCTTCGGTGTTCTCTCTCCCCTCCGGTGTGGTTCGGGCACTTGGGGGTTGGGCGAGCGACAAATTCGGGGCGCGCTCGACGATGTATTGGGTCCTGAGTGCGTGCGCAGTGTTCTTCTTCCTACTCGTCGCTCCCCGCATGGACATCCGCTCTCCCGGCGAAGGCATCATGGCCGAACGCGCCGGGAAGGTGATCTCCGTACAGGCAAACCAGGTGGTCGTGGATTCCTCGCTGGCGAAGCAAGAAGGGGCTAAGCTCGCGGACGTCAAGACATACGCCCTGCGTTCAGAAACACCGATCGATCCCAAAAAGCTTGAGGAGGGCGTACTCGTCTGGCCGACCTTCCGCTCGTGGCAGGAGCCGGCCGTTCAGCCGGGGCAGGCGATCAAGAAGAAGGACCTCCTCGCTCGCGGCATTACCCACGTGTATTTCCAGGCGAATGTGTGGGTCTTCACGGCCCTTGTGTTCATGGCGGGCATCATGATGGGGATTGGTAAGGCGGCCGTGTACAAGCACATCCCGGAGTATTTCCCGAAGGACGTTGGAGTGGTGGGTGGCATCGTGGGAGTCATCGGCGGCCTTGGCGGCTTCTTGTGCCCGATCCTGTTTGGCTATCTACTGAAGCTTACCGGCCTCTGGACTTCCTGCTGGCTCTTCCTTGCCTTGCTCAGCGTGGTCTGCCTGGTGTGGATGCACTTGGTGATTCTTCGGATGACTCGGGGAATGACCTCGAAGCACTGATCTTGTGACCCATCGCAATCTCCGTCTATGACTCGTGTCATAGCGGTGATTTCGTTGGGCGGCGACACTAGGAGTTGGAGACGCACCACAATGGCAACAGTGACCGACAAACCCGAAGTGCTTGATGCATGGCAGCCTAACGAACCGGAGTTCTGGGAGTCCACCGCGAAGCCCGTTGCATGGAAGACCCTCTGGATCACCACGTTCTGCCTGATTCTCAGTTTTACGACCTGGTTCATGGTCAGCGCGATTGTGGTGAAGCTGACCGGGATCGGATTCAAATTCGATAAAGAACAACTGTTCTGGCTCAACGCGATGCCAGGTTTAGCGGCAGGCACCTTGCGGATCATCCATACGTTCCTCATTCCAATATTCGGGACGAGGAAGACGGTGGCTGTCTCCACGCTCCTCCTACTCATCCCGGCGATCGGATGGGGCATTGCAGTGGCTAATCCCGCAACGTCCTTTGGGACGTTTATGATGCTCGCATTTCTGGCGGGTTTAGGCGGCGGCAACTTTAGTTCGTTCATGCCCAGCACGTCGCTCTTCTTTCCGAAGAAGCTGCAAGGAACTGCGCTGGGGATCCAGGCCGGTATCGGAAATTTTGGGGTCTCGGTCGCCCAGTTCCTTATTCCGGTGGTGATCGGAATCGCGATGGTGGGTTCGAGCCAGCACTTCTCCGACAAGAAGGGCCAGACCGATGTCTTCCTTCAGAATGCCGCGTTTATTTGGGTGCCGTTTATCTTGGTTGGCGCGGTCGCCGCCTGGTTCGGGCTCAAGCGGGTGCCCGTTCAAGCGAACTTCCGAGAGCAACTGGATATCTTCAAGGAGAAGCACACCTGGTATATGACCAGCCTTTACTTGATGACCTTCGGGTCGTTCAGTGGATTCTCCGCCGTGTTCCCGCTCCTCATAAAGGAAACCTACGGCAAGTTTCCGGGCGGCCCCGATCCTCTGAAGTACGCTTTCCTTGGCCCGCTTGTGGGGGCCGCGGTGCGAGCCGCATGCGGCCCGATCGCCGATAAGTTCGGTGGTGCCAGAGTGACAATGGTGTCGGGAATCGGTCTGCTTGCCTGCGCCCTCGGCGTAACCCAGTTCACCCACCCAACCGGGATGGAGACATGGGGTGGCTTCCTTTGGTGCATGCTCGGACTCTTCTTCTTCAGCGGCATCGGCAACGCCTCGACCTTCAAGCAGATGCCGATGATCTTCCCGCCGCGACAAGCGGGTGGGGTTATCGGTTGGACGTCCGCAATCGCGGCGTACGGGCCCTTCCTGTTTTCGATCGCCTTTGGAGCCATCATCGCGAAGACCGGCACCGGCACATCGTTCTTTTACTACGTGGCCGTGTTCTATGCCTTTAACATCGCTCTGAACTGGTGGCTATACGCTCGCAAGGGCGCTGAGAAGCCTTGCTAGAGGAACCTGGTAGCCTGCGAAAACGAATGACTAAACCGGGGCGCGCGCAATCTATCTCGATGGGAGTCGGCCTTGGGGTCGCGTTGCTGATCATGGGCGCGATCTACCTCGGGTCAGGTCGCCTCTCTCGGTTCGATCCGCCACTTGCCGCCTACGCGGCGGCGACGGTCTTCGCGGGATTCGCAATCGCTTACCGCTACACGATGTGGGTCCAGCGGCCGCCGACGTGGCTCTATTTCAAGGCGGGCTGGCGGCTGTTCCTGAGGCCGAATCGCCTCGCCAAGAATCTCCTGAAGCTGGTCGGCCTCGCCTGGAACCAGATCGTCGCGCAGCGATTCATTGAGAGACGCAGCCGAAAGAGATGGGCCGCGCATATGTGCTTGGCATGGGGCTGCTTGATGGCCTTTACGATCACCTTTCCCTTGAGCTGGGGCTGGGTGCAATTCGGGATCGCTCCCAACGGGCACGACTACGTGGTCGAGTTTATGGGGGTGCGACAGTTCGCCTTCCCGCCCGATAGCATCGTCGCGTTCTTCATGTTCAACGGGCTAAACATCAGTGCGGTGCTCGTGCTGACCGGGGTGGCCCTCGCCATGCACCGCCGCCTCTTTGACCAGGGTGCGCAAGCAGTACAAAGTTTCGCGAATGACCTCCTCCCCCTCTTTCTCCTGTTCGCCGTCTCGGTCACTGGGCTAATGATCACCGCCAGCTACAAGTTGATGGGAGGTCAGAACTTCGCGTTCCTTTCCTTGTTGCACGCCTTCACCGTGGTCATCCTGCTGCTCTGGCTCCCTTTTGGAAAGCTCTTTCATGTCATCCAGCGGCCCGCCCAGTTGGGTGTCGCCTACTACAAGGAAGAAAGCGCCCGAACCGAGCTCGCCATCTGCGCCCGGAGCGGCGAACCTTATCAGAGCAAGATGCACCACGACGACATGGTCGCCCTGATGCGAGAACTCGGCATGGACTTCGGGGCACAACAAGACCTGTCACCCGTCGAGAAGAGGAAGTTGATTGCGCTCAATCAGGCGGCGATGATCGACGGCCAGCCCTTCGTAGGTTAGCCAGTCCGAATGATGCCGCGCAGCATCCAGAGGTTCACCGCGAACAGTCCAATGCTGGCAATCCCCGCCGGAACCGCCATCGCCATGTGCCCGTGAATTACCCCCTCAAGGACGCTCACAAACAGCCAAAGCTGCAGGAGCACGAGCACCAGATTGAACAGCAGCAGCGCGCTAAAGACTTGCGAACGCTGATGTCGTTGCGATTGATTGGGTTTCAACTGATCTTCTCCGCGCTCTTGACGCCGACCGCCCATAGCTCACCTTCACGGTTCTCGACGACGATTTGGGGCAACGGATGAGGAGGGGGCCCCTGGAGGACCTTGCCGTCCGTGGTCGAAAATG
Source organism: Fimbriimonadales bacterium (assembly GCA_038216655.1). GTDB lineage: Bacteria > Armatimonadota > Fimbriimonadia > Fimbriimonadales > Fimbriimonadaceae > JAFDWR01. The sequence continues at coordinate 295,971 of JBBQPZ010000002.1, read as the reverse complement.
CACCGTTATGACAGGGGCAGAACAGCCGCTCCTTCTCCGGTTGATAGTCAACCGGGCAGGAAAGATGGGTGCAACGCCGGGAGAAGGCTACGACCGACCCGTCGGGTCGGCGCACCAGCAAACATAAGTCCGTAGGTCGAGGATATGTGAACGCTAGGGCCGTTCCTGCCGCAATATCGTCCAACATGGCGATCCTCTTCCCCTCGAATTGGCGCTGATCGCGAATCCCCTGCGACCAGGCAGCGAGCCCAACTGACCCGATGGCGAGTCCGCCACTGGCGAGGGTCATGAACTTGAAGAACTCACGCCGAGAGACGAACTGGTCCTCTTCCCAATCGATGGGGAAATCGTCGCTTAGCCGTCTTTCCATTACTTCAACCTCGAACTGTTCATCAGGTCTGCCTTACGGATCATCGCCCCGGGTTTGACTTCCAGCCGCCGTGTGCCTACGGGCATCATTAGATTCACCTTGGTCTTGATCGTGCGGCCGCCAAAAACGAATTCGTTGACCGGCGTCCCGCCACGTTGGGCCGCGATCTCTTCTGGAGTTCCATACATCAGGGCTTGCGAGGGGCACACGGTGGCGCACATCGGCTTCTTACCGATTGAGGTGCGGTCGTAACACATGTCGCACTTCATCATTTGGTCGATCTGCGCGTCGTATTTGGGCACTCCAAACGGGCAGGCGTAGACGCAGTTTGTGCACCCAATGCACCTTGGCTTGAGAGAGCTTTGCACGACGCCATCAGGCGTTCGCTTGATCGCGTCCGCTGGGCACACCGCCGCGCACGCCGGCTCCTCGCAATGCATGCAAATGATGGGCGTCGTCTGTACGCTATCCCCTCGTTCGATCGTTTCGAGGTGAATCATCGATACCCCGGCATGGGTGTCACACTCGGCGCAGGCGGCGACACAAGCGTTGCAGCCGATACACCGACTGGGGTCGATGTAGAACTGGCGTTCGCTCATTCGGGCCCCGCGGCCGCCGAGATTCGGACGACCGACTTCTTATACTCGGGGATTTTGCTTAACGGGTCTAATGCGCGTTGCGTGAGGTTGTTCGCCGACCGCTTTCCCGCCCAGTGGTAGGGGATAAAGATGGTGTCGGGCCGGATCGTGGTCACGACCTTTGCCTTCAGGATCACTGATCCTCGGCGGCTCTCAACTTTCATCCAGGCGGCATCCACGATGTCATGCTGAGCGGCGAGCGACGGGTGAATCTCCACGTACGGGTCCGGACACAGGTCGACGAGTCCGCCGATCCTTCTCGTCTGCGTTCCGCTCAGATACTGCGACACGACCCGCCCCGTGGTCAGGATCACCGGATACTCCACATCCGGCTCTTCCGCGCTAAATCGGTAAGGCGTGGCGTGGAAGTGAGCTTTTCCGTCGGGCGTGTGGAACTTCATATCTTCGAACAGTCGCGGCGTGCCCGCATGCCCCATTTCGGGGCATGGCCAGAAGACACCGAACTCATCCTCGATGCGCTGGTAGGTGATCCCGAAGTAGTCGGCGGTGCCACCTTTGCTGGCGACCCGCAACTCATTGAAAATGTCCTCGCTAGACTTGAAGTGGTCGAAGTACTTCCCTCGACCTAGCCGCCGGGCTAGTTCGAGAATGATCTCGGTGTCAGGCTTGGCATCACCCGGTGGGTCGACCGCCTTGCGGATTCGAATCACCCGGCCCTCCGCGCTCGTGCTTGTGCCTTCTTCTTCTTCGTGAAGCGAACCGGCGAGAACGATATCAGCGTGGTGCGCGGTCTCGCTGAGGAAGAAATCGATGGCCGTATAGTGCTCAAGCTTGCCAAGGGCTTCGCGGGTGAAATTCGAGTCGGGAAGCGAGACCAGCGGGTTGAAACAGATCGAGATGAGGGCCTTGATCGTCCCTTCGTGAATCATGTTCATGATCTCTTGCGCGGTGTGCCCTTTGCGCGGCATCTCGCTCTCGTCGATGCCCCAGACCGAAGCGATATACGCGCGGTGCTCGGGATTCTCGATGTCCCGATTGCCAGGGAGTTGGTCGCATTTGTGGCCGTGCTCTCGCCCGCCCTGCCCGTTGCCCTGTCCGGTGATCGTGCCGTATCCGCAACCGGGCTTGCCCAGTCTTCCCGTCGCTAGCACGAGGTTGATGCAGCCGAGCACGTTGTCGACGCCCTTGGTATGGTGCTCAATGCCGCGGGCATGGAGGAGGAAACTCGTTTTCGCCTCACCCCACATGCGTCCGGCCTTCCGGATGTCCTCAACCTGCACGCCGCTGATGCGCGAAGCTTCCTCCAGGGTTTGGGCCATCGCAGATGCCTTGGCTTCTTCCCAACCGCTTGTGTGAGCTTGGATGAACTCCTCATCGACAAATCCCTCCTCGATCAGGACCCGCAGGAGACCCGTGAAGAGCGCACTGTCGGTTCCAGGGCGAACCGGTAGGTGGAGATCACAGGTCCGCGCCAAGGGGGTGATCCGCGGGTCGATCATGATGAGCTTCGCGCCCCGATCTCGCGCCCGCCAGATGTAGTCGGTGGTGATCGGCGAGCACTCGGCGACGTTGGTGCCGGCGCACAGAATCACATCGGCGAGAACGATATCGTCCCAGGAGTTGGCCGCGCGATCAATCCCGAATGCCTTCTTATTGCCCGTGCCCGCACTGACCATGCAGAGTCGACCGTTATAGTCCAGCTCAGCGGTCTGAACGGCGACACGGGCGAACTTGCCCATCAGGTAGGACTTCTCGTTGGAGAGGGAGACTCCCGACAGAATGGCGACGGCGTCTTTGCCGTATTGCTGCTGCACGCGCTGGGTCTCGCGGACGGTCGTGGAGTAAGCCTCGTCCCAAGTAGTGGGGACGAAGCCCTTTCCCTCGACCCGTTTGAGGGGGGAAAGCAGTCGGTCGGGGTGATTCCCCTGCATATACCGCTTGACACCTTTCGGGCAAAGCTTGCCCTTGTTAAAGGGGAATTCCTCCCAAGGCTCAAAGCCGATGACCTTGTTCTCTCGTACCTTGAGTTGGATGCCGCACTGCTGTCCGCAGAAGCAACAGTGCGTCTTGACTACCTTATCTGGCTCACCACGGCCCTGCCATCCCCCTGGCGGATTGTAGTTCAGGTGTGGGCCGAACTGGTCCTGGAGTTGTTCGAGGGAGACGGGCGGCCTTGCCATGGATTAAGTGAGCATACTTTGATTTTTGTTAGTCAGTGAAGTGCAACAACGTTAGGAGCAGGCTTGTGTTCGATGTGGGGTGGCGTTTCGAGGATTCCCTTGAGCGTCATCAATCCGATCAGGAGAATCACCGCCATCCCCGCGATCATCACCCAGCCGCGTTTGGCCGGGTGCCGAGACTTCGACCGGTCAAGCCAGGGCAAGGCGAACATCCCCACGGTGATTATCCCGGGGATAATCACCGTGGCCACCATCTCCCAGCCGGGGGGCATGATCTTCAGGAGTTCGTAGAGACCAAGGAAGTACCATTCCGGACGAGGGGCGAAGTCGGTCCCGGCGGGGTTGGCCTTTGCTTCGAGATTTGGCGGGAAGAATGAGGCGAGCGCGAATACAAGCCCGAGCCCGACCAACACCACGATCGCGTCCTTGAATAACTGGTTCGGGAAGAACGGCTGCGGTGTTCCCTTCTGCGGAATCACCGGACCCGCGATGTGGTGACGCCGAACCAGGTACAAGTGCAAGCCGATCAAACCCATCAGGGCGGCCGGGAGCAGCATGACGTGGACGGCGTAAAAGCGCGTCAGGGTAAGTGCCCCGACTTCCTCACCACCACGGACGAGAACCATCAGGCCGTGACCGATTACGGGAACCGTTCCGGCGATGCGCGTGCCAACGACCGTCGCCCAGTATGCCTTCTGGTCCCACGGCAATAGATAACCTGTGAACGAGAAGGCGAGCATGACTTGGAAGATCAGCACTCCTACCACCCACGTCAGTTCCCGTGGTTTCTTGTAAGAGCCCCAGAAGAAGACGCGGAGGGTGTGAAGCACCATCGCCACGACGATGCACGTCCCGCCCCACACGTGCAGACCTCGAATTACCGATCCTGCCGCGACTTCAAAGGTCAGATGCCGGACGCTGGCGTAAGCGGTCTGAGGAGACGGGCTGTAGTACATCGCCATCAGAAGGCCAGTGGTGAATTGGAAGGCGAGCAATGTTAGCAACAAGTTGCCAAGGGTTTGCCACCAGCCGACACCAGGCGGCATCGGCTCGTCGAGATTCTTCCGTACAAAGCCCCACCAACCGAGGCGAAGTTCCAGCCAATCCTGAAGACCAGGGCGCTCCCGCGCAAGCTGCTCGTGCGGCTCGACGTCCGGGGTCGCACTGACCACCGGTCGCTCCCGGGTTTCGGACGGAGATCGATTGGAAGGATCCTTGATCATGGCTAAACCTGTCGGCTCACGAGAATGCGGCCGTTCGCGACTTTGACGGGATGCTCGACGAGACCTTTCGGGGGTGGTCCAGAGACGACCTGACCCTCTTCGCTGAACACTCCGCCGTGGCAGGGGCAGAAGTAGCGGCGCTGGTCGTCTTGGAACTTAATGCGGCAACCAAGGTGGGTGCACGCCGGGTCGAAGCACTTCACTCCCTCCGCACTTCGGTGGAGATACACGGTGTACTCCCGGTCGACGTCCTGATAGCCGTCGCGGACGTTCATGGTGTAGCTGACTTCGCGGGTCTGGCCCTCCTTCAATTCGTGCTCGCCAAGGATGTCGACCCACTTCTCCTTCAATCGATTGCCGATCGGGGAGACGACAAATCGCACTGCCGGTATCGCGAGCGCGGCCACGACGGCGAGGTTGATCCCCGTCACCAACCAGCCGAGCACGGATCGACGTGACACTGGCTCGGGCTCAGGCTCGACTTGCTTTCCACAACCGCAATTGCAACCGTCGTTATTCATGTTCGTTGTTCCTAGGGGTAGTAGCGAAGCTTCACGCTCTTGGCGAGTTCCGGCGCGACGCGACCTATGACGTCCTCGGCGATGCGGAGGGACTTGTGATGTCGGCTCGGCGAAGGCTCGCGTACAAACCCGATGTCCACGCCCGATGCGGTGACCGCCTCGGTCACCCGGGTCAGGGCGACCATCGTCGGAACGACCCATACGTGCTGGAAGCGCGTGAACGGAGCCGAGACGATCAGCGCCGAAATCGAGCACAGGTGATATAAGTAGATCGGCATCACCCAGCCGTGAGCGGCGGTGCGGTTGATCAGAAGCGTGAAAACCCCACTCAGCACCGTATGGAACAGCAACGTCACGAAAAGGTAGTCGCGACCCAGCGTGAGCCCATTGTCGATGTACTCGTCCGTCTTGTATCGACGCATCACGTACACCACGCCGACGAGCACCATCAGGCCGGCCGCGACGGGAAGGATCTTGAGCGGATCGCTGAATGCGAGGTGAGCGCGGGCGGGGTTCGCAATTTGAATGAGAACGTCGGCAAGCGCGAGCCCGCAAAAGCCGTACAGCATCAGCCCGTGCATCAGCCATCGGCTCTTGCTCTTCCGCCAGAGCGAGGCGACAAGGAACCCGTCGACAATGACGGATTTCAGCGCGACGACCAGCGCCTTGCCTATGCCGAAGCGGCGCAAAGCGGGCATCATCTGCTTCAGACTCGCGAGTCGGATCCAGTAGATCAGACTGCGGATTGCAAAAATCGCGCTGAAGAGGAACACTGCGAGGAAGATCTTGGTGACGCCCTGAGTCGTGAGGAGCGCGCCGACCTTGTAGGAGATGGGAATCTCGTCGGGGTTCCACTCTTTCGCCTGCAGTTCCGTGTAGACCGTGTCGAGGTCGGCGTCGGAGAGCTGAGTCTCGGGCGTCGCGGGCATCATCCCTTTGCCCTTCCGCACCGTGAGGAGGAACTCAGCCAGGGGCACCTTGGTCTTGGCAATCGGAGGGCCCAGCCCGCCCATCGCGTTGGCACCATGGCAGCCCATGCACTGGCTTGTTCCGAAGAGGTCCTTCTTCGGCTGTCCGAACGCCGATGCGACGACCAGCAGGACAAGGGCCAGAATCACCGCGGCGTGCCTCATCGTGAGACCTCCTCTTCGAACGTCGGCTCGGCGGGTTGGCCGAGGGTGGAAACGCTTTGGGACGCCATGGTCCCGAGGTAGCGTCCGCTCGGCTTGGTGCCCGCTTGGGGCAGGAGGCTGAACGACTCACGCCCAGTTTCGACCTTCTGCTCGGCCATGTAGGTACGAATCTTGCTGTCCGGATCGTCAAGGTCGCCAAAAATGCGGGCCGTGGTTGGGCACGCGACCACGCAAGCTGGGTCGAGACCCTCGTCGACTCTCTGGGCGCAGTAGGTGCACTTACGCGCCACCCCAGGCTTAAGTCGTGGTTTTACGTGGTCCCGCTCATAGGGCTCGTCCTCGTTAAGGTACCAACGGTCAGCCAGAGGGAGGATGATGTTGCCGTAAGGGCAGGCCGAAACGCATGCCCCGGTTCCGCGACAACGATCCTGGTCGACCAACACGATGCCGTCCTGACGCTTGACGATCGCCTTGTTCGGGCACGCCTTCAGACACGGCGGGTTCTCGCAGTGGTTGCACAGCACAGGGATGTACACCCGCTTCACGTTCGGATACACGCCGGCCTCGACGTTGAGCACTCGGGCGAAGAAGACGTCCATCGGCGTCCCGTTCTCCTGTTTGCACGCGACCGTACACGCATCGCAACCGATGCAGCGCGTGAGGTCGATAAGCATCGAGAGTCTGGCCATAGCTAGTCTGATTGTCGATGACCCTTGCTCGCCTTGCTATGACGGCGGTCATAGGCCGCCTCCTTCCCGTGCGATGGATTCATTACCGACACTGCTGTCCACCACGGAAGGTCGCGAGCGGAATTACCGAAAGACACATAGCCTCTCTCCAAGCGCCGCGTGCTGGCACCCGAGATTTTGAACCAGAGGGCGCAGAGCTACCAGGTGATCAGGGCCACTGGCCAGTCATAACCGTCCCGCGACTAAGCCTTTCTCACGTCAACTCGCGTGTCTTTCCAATGTTGGCCCGGTGCGTAGACCGCGGGCAGGTAGTAGTTCTCGTGGGTCGCCTTCACCTTTTGGTGGGTGTGGACAGAGTGGTACTTGCCGCCACCGAGGTAGCGGTCCCACCATCCGTGGTCCACGCACAAAACGCCAGGCTTGATCGTCTCGGTGAGGAGTGCCCATAGTTTGTAGGAGCCATTACCGTTGAATATCTCGACGGGATCGCCATCTTTGATCCCGCGCTTCATCGCGTCGATGGGGTTGATCTCGACCACCGCGCCACGGTTTAGGTTGAGGAGAACCGGGTTGTTGGAGTGGGTGGAGTGGACCCGCCACTTGCTATGCGGGGTAACGATCGCAAGGGGCAGCCTCTGCGCGTCTTCCGGTAAGTGGGAGAACGCCGCTTTAAAGACGGGCACTTCTTCGCCAAGGCGGCGGAAGACATCCTCCTCCTTGTAGAACTCCATGCGTCCGGTCTTCAGGAACTCACGCTGGGCTCCCTCGGGGAAGGGGTAGGCGCGCGGTGGGAACGGTTTGTGCTCAAGGAACTGCTCGTCGCAGCCCACCTCGGGATCATGGACGTTTAGCCTTACCGGCCCTTCCTTAAGCTGCGCGTAAGTGATTCCGGCGACCTCTTTGCCTCCGGTCTCGAGCATCATGTCGATGATCTCCGGCTCCTCGAATTGCATCTGCTTGTAGGCGGTGGGGTCCACCCGGCGCACGATCTCTTGCGCCATCCAGAGTTCGGTTCGGCTGTCGTACTGTGGGCGCACCACTTCCTGCTGGATCTGGAGATAGGGATGGCACGAGGTACCGACCAGTTCTTGTTTCTCCCAGAACGTCGGTGCCGGGAGAACGACGTCGCTGTAGTCGCAGGTCGGAGTCATTGAGAAGTCGATCGTGACGAACAGCTCGAGGTCATCGATCGCCTTCTTGAGTGGCTCCGAGAACTCGGTGACGAGCGGGTTGCCGTGGCTGACAAAAAGGGCTTTGAACCCGTTCTTGGGGAACTTGATCTTTGGGTTGATCGTTTCGGTGGGCTTTCCGAGCACGAAGTAGTGCATCGGCACACCGTTCGGTCGCTTGCCATCGGGGAACCACCACTTGCTCGTGTCGAGCCGGAAGTGGTGTTGCCCAGAGTAGATCGACACCGACTCGCCCGGCTTGCCATGAGCGCCAACCAGAGCGGAGAGTAACAGGATCGAGCGGATGGCGAGATCGCCATGCAGCCGGTGATTGACGCCCATCCCGATGATGATCGAACTCGGGCGGTTGAGCGCGTACTCCTTGGCGATCTCACGGATGGTCTCAGCAGGGATATCCGTAAGCGCGGCGACGTTCTCTGGCTTGTACTCGTCCCGCATGATCGTGTCCTCAAGGGTCTGAAGGACCGGCGTGACCTTGACCGACTGGCCGCCGATCAAGACGGTGCGTGTCCCGCGGAAGGCAGGCTTTAGCTCGACGGGAAGGGTGAGGGATTCCGTGGGCAGCTTGGCCAGAGCGTCGGTGGCCTCGTCCCAGACGAGGAACTCCATATCGCTCCCCATCCCCATGTCGCTTGCGCGGAGGCGCTGGCCGTTGTCCTCTCGGATCAGGGTTGCGCAATCGGTGTAGGTCCGCAGGAATTCCCAGTCAACCCAATTGTTCTCAAGCACGACGTAACACATCGAGAGGGCAAGCAGCCCGTCAGTGCCGGGATGAATGGGAACCCAGAGGTCGGCACCCTTCGCCGTCTGGCTGCAGCGCGGGTCGATGACGATGATCTTGCAGTTGTTGCGCTGCTTGGCGACGCGGGTAAGGAATTGGGCATCGGGAATGCGGGTCTGAAAGATGTTGCTTGACCATAGGATTGCCGTCTTAGCGTGTCCCCAACTCTTGGTCTCGCACTCGACGCAGTCAATCCCCATCGTGTGGGTGAACCCCATCGAGATGTCGCCGTTGAAGTCATACGCGGTGGCGAAGCTCATGCCGAGCAACGCCGCCATTCGTACCTGAGCCCCCTTCTGGACGTAGCCCGTGCCGACGACTTGGTTGAAGAGCAGCATGCTCTCCGGCCCGAAGTTCTCCTTGATGTGGATCATCTTCGCGGCGATGTAATCGAGCGCCTCATCCCAGGTCGCTTCGCGCCACTTCCCTTCGCCGCGTTCGCCGACGCGGATGAGCGGCTTTTTTACGCGGTCGGGCCCGTAGATCATGTGGGTCATCGACATGCCGCGCAGGCAGCCCCGCGGGTTGTACTCCGCGCAAGGATAGTCGGCCGCTGGCTTGAGATCGACGATGACGTCGTCCACGACCGTGGCGAGCCATCCGCATGCCCCGGTGCAGTTGGGACTGTCGGTGGTACGAACGACGCGTGTTTCGCCGGGGGCGGCGATGGAGCCGTTTCTGCCGGGGACGGAATGTCGGGTGGCCAAGGTCGAGTTCTCCTTCGGGCAGACTCTGCCCTTCGTGGTTGATTGTCGATGAGAATCAGGCTGGGCGCTATGATGCGCGTCATAGGTTTCGCGGCCGATGCGCGGCCGAATATGACCCTCGTCATGGCCCAACTACGGCGCGTGACCCCATCCTTTACTCGATGGCACGCTCCAACTTGCTTCCGCTTCGTGTCCTCCCGGCTCGCGTCGCCCCGAAATCGGCGTCGGATCGGGCAACTGTTGAGATCTACCGACCGTTCTTCACCGCCGGAATCGTGACCGTTCTGACGGTGGGTTGCCTGCTCGGCGCGATCGCCCTCTTTGGCATCTCCGGCACGAAGTCGTACACCGCTTCCGCGTGGACTCCAACGATCCTCGCCCACGCCAACTCTCAGCTCTTCGGCTGGGTCGGGTTCTTCGTGATCGGATTCGCCCTTCAGCAGCATGCTCCGAGCGTGGCAAAAGCGAAGGCTTTTCATCGGCTGGCCTGGGGATCCCTCGGCTTTATGGCCTCCGGTATCACGCTACGATTCTTCGCCGAACCGATGGCGGCCGACGGGGCACCGCTTGGCGTGCCGCTAGGCGTCGTGGCTTGCCTGCTCCAACTGATCGCGGTCGTCCTGTTCCTCTTCAATACCAGCTACACTCGGCATCGCCCTAACCCTCGAGAGCCGCTCACCTGGCCGTCGCTGTTTGTCTTCGCGAGTCTGTTCTGGCTCTTCGCGATTTCGGTCGCCGAGCCCTTCGTCTTCATTGGTGCGCACCAAGCGGACCGGATGCAGTCCATCCAATTCGTCGCCGAGTGGTTCTCGCCCCTACGCGAGGCTCAGTTCCTCGGCTTCGTCGCCATGATGATTTTCGGGGTGTCCCTCACGAAGTTCTCCTCCTGCTTCGGAGCGAAACCTGCGGACAAGATGCTGGGCATTGTCGGCTTCACCTGCTGGATGGTTGGCCTTCTCATGCGGATGATCGGCTGGGTGTGGGCGTTCCGTCACGGCATGGAAGGAACCTCACAAGTTCCGTACTTCATGGGCGGCGTCTTCCTCGCCGCCGGGGCTGGGTACCTCCTCTTTGCTACACGCCTGTTCGGGGTCCTCAGAGAGGCACTTCGGAGCCACAAGTTCCTCCGTGCCGCCTACGGCTGGCTCTTGGTTGCAGGCATCCTGTTCATCGTCGAACCGCTTCATCTGCGCGCCATCGGCCAACCATTCTCCCACGCCTACACCGGAGCCATCAGACACGCCCTTACCGTCGGCTTTATCTCGCAGATGATTATCGGGATCGGGTCGCACGTCATCGCTCGGATGAACGATCTTGAGGACGTTAGCTTGCCCCGTCTCTGGCCGACCTTCCTGCTCCTCAACGTGGGGAATGCCGTGCGGGTGGCCTGCGAGATCGGCACTGACTACACCCCACGCGTCTTCCCCCTCATGGGCATCACGGGGTTCATCGAGCTATGCGGCCTGCTCCTCTGGGGAGTGTCCATGGCACGAACGATGTACGGTCGTAAGGTCAATTTCCAGGGAGCGACCCAAAGTGCAGGCTGAATCCCCTATGATCAGAGATGAAATGACCACTCCTCCGGACCGCCCTTCGGTACTCAGCGTCATCGAAGCATGCTCGGTCATGAATGCGCTGACCGAAAAGGAACGCGAGTCTCTGGCGCAACAGTCCTTTATTGCGTATGCAGAGCGGAGCGAAGCGATCTGGCTGGCGGGAGCTCAGAGCGATTTCTTTGCCGTCGTCGGGACCGGTTTCGTCAAGATGACCCGGTCGACTCCGCAAGGCGCGGAAGTCGCCGTCGAGCTCTTGGGCCCCGGCCAATGCTTCGGCTTGCTGGCTGCCCTGGAGGGCCGCATCCTGCCCTTGTCTGCAATCGCCGTCACCCACTGCTGGTATCTGAAGGTGCCGACTCGGGTGATCCTCGAAGCGTATCGAGAAAACGCCCATCTGCGCGATCAGATGCTGAGATCGCTCTCACCCCGGCTGCGGCGGGCCCACGACATGATGGCGCGCATGAGCTCGGGCAAGATCGAGCAGCGCATCGCCGCCGTGCTGCTGATCCTCTCCGAATCCTATGGCCGGACAGGCAAGCTAGGCGGAATTCGTTTGAGCGTTCCGCTCACCAGGCAAGACATAGCCGAGATGGCTGGCACGACTGTCGAGACCTGCATTCGCGTCATGAGCAAGTGGCAGAAGGCCGAGATCGTGACAACGGAGCATCAAGTCATCACGGTTCGAGATGTCGGGGCGCTCAACGCTGCGCTCTTGGAATGACCACCGTAAAGCGAAATCACAAGCATCTTTCAGGAATTGAGGCAGGGCCACTTTTCACGGAATTTGACCGCCTGAAGGAAGAATCAATAAGGAGAGAAGTTCTAATCCAGTCCCGGGCGGTTCAGGGAGCAGGTCTCGCCCAGATACGGATGAAGCCCGCGTCGCCCGACTCGGCGTTATAGGACCAGGACTCCGGGACGGAGACCGGGACGCCGTAGTCGCCCTTGTGGATGAGCAGATTTGGAGCCGCCGTCCATGACGCATTGGGAACACCGTTCATGCCCGGCGAACCGACGGCGCGCCATGTACCCACTGCACGCCCAGAAGACTTCTCGACCAGGGAGATCGATCCGCCTTGCGTCCCGCGCCCGCCGTTCCAGTAATAGGTCTGGATTTGAGTGATGACGACGTCGCGGGCGAAGGTTAGCCAAAGCACCTGCGTGGGGCCGCTCAGCACTGCGCCTAGGTTGTTATTGTCGTAGACCAACTTGGGTTCCGCCTTCGCAACCGACGGCGGCCGGACCAGCACGGTCGGCGCGACGGCGGCACCGCGGTCGGGTCGCAAACTCCCTCCGGGCTGGCAATCCCAAGGCCAAGATCGTCCACCACGGCGAGTCGGCACCAGGTATCTGGATGCGGTGCGCGCGTCCTGATCCACTCCGTGCCCGACGACCACCTCAACCGATCCTCGCCGCCAACACCTGGATGCTCATTGGTGTGAACAAAGCAGACCATCAGGGCAACTGACCGTCTCGAATCTCGCCTGGACGACGCCTTTGCCGGGCGGGATTTCCCGTTTTCACTCACTCACACTGCTTACCCACGTTTGCAATCCGGCAACTTCTTAGTGGTAGTGGTAATGGTAGTGGTAGTGGTTTGTTTGTGTGCACGATCATATTGTGTTTGGGATCCAGTTTTGTCAACTAAGTCGGGGACGGGATTCGTGATTCGTGGAGGTATTTGCAAAATTCAACCCGTGATGCCTCTGCCCCTCTGAACTCTTTGAATCGGAGGGGCCAAAAGCGGTAGCGGCGAAGGCAAGGAGAAGTCAAGCCTCTACCCCTTTGCACTTGGCTACAGCGGGGCAGAGGTATCCGCCTATTGAAATCTGCGAAGGCCTTCGGGATTCGAAGATGAGTTCATGGCACCGCCTTTCGGCAGCTCTGGTGGTCACCCGGTCTACCCGAACCGAGACTTCCGAACGGGAAGGCCAATCAAACCTCGGCAGAGAACGTGCCGAGGCATAAAAGAAGCCCGAGCGCAAGAAGGCAGGCGGCGGAGACGGGGGCCCCACCCGGCATGGGCGGCAAGGACTTCTAGAAATCGGGAGCGGGCCAAAACAGAAGCTTGGGCCTGCTCGCCCCGATTCGCTTTTCCCCTTTGGTCATTCGGTTTCGAACAGAATCGACCGTGCAAATGACGAATGACAGAATGACAGAATGACACCAGCTTCAAAAACGGCCTTTTCGCCCCGAATGACAATGCACTGAAACGGAATGACAAACCAGGAATTCCCGCCGAGCTGACAAAGTCGCGCATGCCGTGGACGACGCGCTGGAAACCCTCTTCGGTTGCCCGCCGATACCTGACTTTCGCGTTTTGCCCGGTTCGGCGATAATGAGCCGTGTCATTTTGGCTTGCCAGCTTCGTCCTGACCGCGCTTCAAAACACTGCGCTCGTTCCCGTGCCCGTGTCGTCCGACGAGTGGACGCACCGCCACGAGGCGATGGTCGCGGTTGCCCGGCGGGGCGAGGCGCAGCTTGTGTTCATCGGCGACTCGATCACCCACGCCTTCGGCGGTGAACCGGAGACCGGCGAGTCGTTCCTCGATCGGGGCAAGGACACCTGGGACTACTTCTACGGGGCCGACAAGGCGCTGAACCTCGGCATCAGCGGCGATCGCACCCAGCACGTGCTCTGGCGGCTCGACCACGACGAGATGGGCAAGTGCCGCCCCAAAGTCGCGGTGATCATGAACGGCACCAACAACCTGGGCTCGAACTCGCCGGAAGAGATTGAGGCGGGGATTGAGGCGGTCTGCGACAAGGTCCACACCCTGACGCCATCGACCAAGATCCTGCTTCTGGGGATCTTCCCGCGCGACAGGGCGAACTCCCGCCCCCGCCAGATGATCGCCCAGATCAACGGCGTCCTCGCGGGTTGGGCGCCGAGCCACAAGGTCACCTACCTCGACATCGGCCGCGCGTTCGTGGACGCCAACGGCGAGATCCCGGCGGAGGTCATGCCCGACCTGCTCCACCCGTTCGCCTTCGGCTACCGGAAGTGGGCGATGGCGATGGAACCGACGCTCGCGCAGTTGATGCACCGCAAGCCGAAGACCACGCTCGATCCGACGAACTCGGCGGTCGTGCCGGTGGTCCACAACCGCGACTTCCCGAAGTACGACTGGATGACCCGCTTTATGGCCACCAAGCAGTACGGCCGAGATCACCCATGCCGACTCGCGTTCATCGGCGATTCGATCAACCACTTCTTCGGCGGCCCGCCCCTGGACCGAGGACTGACGGAACCGAACCCGGTGTGGCAGAGCTTCTACGGAAACCGCGACGCGGTCGACCTCGGCTTTGGCTGGGACCGGACCGAGAACGTGCTCTGGCGACTTGAGCAAGGCGAGTTGAACGACATGCCGCTCGAAGCGGTGTCGATCATGATCGGGACGAACAACATCGGGTTCAACACGTCTGAGCAGATTCGGGATGGAGTCAAGGCGATCATCGACACGATCCGAACCCAGAGGCCTCGCGCTAAGATTCTCTTGCTCGCGATCTTCCCCCGCGGGGAGAAGCCGACCGACCAAGGTCGACTGAAGGCGATCGAGGTCAACAAGCTCCTCGCCGACCTCGGCAAGCTGCGCAACGTGACGTTCATGGACATCGGAGCCAAGTTCCTGGAGCCTGACGGCACAATCAGCCGGGCGACGATGGGCGACTTCCTGCACCCAACCGACAAGGGATATCGAATCTGGGCGGAGGCGGTCGAGCCGTGGATGAAAGCCCACATCAAGCCGCGGACGCCATGATCACGTTTATCGCGTGCGCGATGGTGTTGGCGGGTTTGCCGGCCCTGGTGCCGACGCCAAACTCCTTGGTGCCGGGGAAGGGCTCAATCGAGTTGCGGAAGCCCGTCATCGTGGCAACCGCGCCAAGCCTTGTGCCGCTGGCCTATGTGCTGGCCGAAGAGATTGAGACAAAGACCGGCGTGCGTCCGGGGGTCTCGTCCAGTCCCTCCCGGAAGGGGATCACGTTGAGACTAAGGGCTGGGGGCGGCCCGGAGAGCTACCGGATCGAGGTCACGTCTGGGGTGACGATCATCGCCCCGACTCTGAAGGGCATCTCCTGGGGAAGCGTCTCCCTTCTCCAGGCCATCGAAGGGAGGGGGCGGATCACCGTTCCGAGGCTACACATCGCCGACGAACCCGCGCACCCGTACCGGGGGCTGATGATCGACGTCGCCCGGCGCTCCCACTCGATCGACGTGCTCAAGCAGTGTGTCGTGCTCTGCCATCTCTACAAGCTCGGTTACCTTCAATTGCACCTGTCCGACGACCAGTCGTTCACCTTCCCGAGCCAAGCATTCCCGCTGATCAACACCCAGAACGAGCACGGCGGCCCGAGCTACACCCTCGCCGAGCTTCAGGGCCTCGTCCAATTTTCCGATGCGCGCGGGGTCACGATCATCCCCGAGATGGACATCCCCGGCCACTCCGCGACCCTGGTCCGGACGATGCCCGATCTGTTCAAGATCAAGGGGACCAAGCCGTACGAGCATCACGCGTCGATCAACTTCGTGAATCCAGCGGTGCTCAGGGCGGTCGACATGCTGATCGGCGAGATGTGCGAGGTCTTCCACTCTTCGCCCTACTTTCACATGGGCGGCGACGAGGCGGACATCTCCCTCGCCGATCAGCACCCGGACTTCCAGGCCGCTTTCAAGGAGCTGGGCTTGCCCGACAAGTCCCAGCAGGAGCTCTACCGTCGCTTCCTCAACCAGGTGAACGCGATGGTCAAGAAGCGCGGGAAGAAGCTGATCGTGTGGGAGGGATTCGGGCCAAACCCGGCGTCGAAGTTCCCGATCGACAAAGACATCCTCGTGATGGAGTTCGAGAACGCGTACTACCTGCCGACCGATCTTTTGTCGGATGGCTACTCGCTGGTCAACGCGTCGTGGACGCCCTTGTACGTGGTCAATCGGCACGTCTGGCCCGCGCGGAAAGTGTACGACTGGGACATCTCGCAGTTCGGGCGATTCTCTAATCTGTATCCGACCACGGGTTGGTACAAAGCCCCGAACGTTGAGCACATTCAAGGCGCCCAGGTTTGCTCGTGGGAGGGACCGGAGGAGTCGGAGATCGAGAACCTGCGGCGACTCGTGCCGGCGATGGCGGAGCGAATCTGGAGTTCGCGGGCTGCTCCCTATGACGAGTTCGAGGCTCGGATGAAGGCGACCGACTCGCTGCTGGAGCAACTGGTGCATCCGGTCCGCATCGATTCCGGGCCACTGGATGCGACGGACCCAAGTGGGTTCGACGTGCCCTGCTTTTCCAAACCCCTTACGGTGTCCCTTCACGCGACGAGGAACGGGTCGGTGCGATTCACGACCGACGGCAAGCCACCCACCTTCGCGTCGCCTGAGTATTCCAAGCCCATCGAACTGACCCAGACGACAACGATTCGCGCCGCAGTCTTTAACCCAATTCGTGGTGGCAGGCTGGGCTACGAGTCGGCGAAGACGTTCTACTACGTCGCTCCTCATCTTCCCAACCTGGCGACGGGGAAGAAGGTGACTTCTTCGGGGGGCACCCAAGGTCCCCAAACCCCGGAGCTGGCGGTAGACGACAACCTCGATTTGGCCTCAAGCTGGTGGGCGGCACCGGGGCCGCAATGGCTCCGGGTTGACCTGGGCGGACTTCACTCAGTCGATCGGATCGAGGTCTTCCCTTACTGGGACGGGCGGCGTTATTACGGCTACACCGTCGAGGTCAGCGAGGGCGGGCTTTCCTGGGCCACCGTGGCTGACCGTTCGGCCAACACGAAGCCCGCGAGTTCGCAGGGCGACGAGATCCTGTTCGAACCGCAGCGGGTCAGATTCGTGAAAGTGAACATGCTCCATGGCAGTGCCAACGAGGGAGTTCACCTCGTCGAACTGCGGGTTTGGCCGGCGAAAACTAACTAAAACCGCCGACACGAGAAGCCCTCTACAAGGCTCTCTGTCGTGATTTCTAACCGCATCGAACCTGAAATAGCCAACGGTATGCTTTTTCTATGTCCACTGACGTTCTCTCGCTCGACCGATCGAAGTTGGATCTCATTGGTCAACTCGTTGAAGTGCGATGGGCAGCGGCTCATCCTTTCGCTAAGAAGCAATGTGAAAAGTGTGTGTACGCGGTGCGCGGGCTCGAGTACGACATGATTTGCCTCGATCTCGTCTACGACGCTGAAGACGGAGTTCACCGCACCGGTTCGGTCCACTGGGTCAACGTCCTTGCCGTACAGTACCTGCGGGTGCTCACCGAGCGCGAGGTGAAGACGCGGATCGAATCGTTCGAACGCGAGTTCGAACTGGCTCACCCCCGCGACTGACATATGGCGCCCTTGCGGCGCAAAGGACGGCTGATGACGGGAAAATATAACGACCTTACGTCGCCACCCGATCTCACACGAGACCGAGCGGTGGGCCCTATCCGAGTTCGGAGGCCGCTGTACCTCGACCTCCTACCGCCGTGTAACAACGCCTGCCCCGCCGGGGAGAACATCCAGGCATGGCTCTCGAAGGTCGTCGAAGGCGACGACAAGGGTGCCTGGGAGACGCTGGTTCAAGAGAACCCCCTTCCCGCTGTCCACGGACGCGTCTGCTACCACCCGTGCGAGTCGAGTTGCAACCGGGGCAAGCTGGAGAGCCCGGTCAGCATCCACGCCGTCGAGCGCTACTTGGGCGACCGAGCCTTGGCCGAAGGCTGGAAAGTCCCGCCGCCTCCCAAGAGCACAGGACGTCGAGTGCTTGTGGTCGGTGCCGGACCCGCAGGTCTCTCGTGCGCGTTTCATTTGAACCGACTCGGGCACACCGTCGTGATCCTCGAAGCTGGCCCCATGGCGGGCGGCATGATGCACTTTGGCATCCCTGCCTACCGTCTTCCGCGTGAGATTCTCGACGCCGAGGTCGCCCGGATCGAGGCGATGGGCGTTCGAATCGGCCTCAACCACAAGGTTGACGATCTGAACGCAGAGATGCTGGACGGCAAGTTCGACGCCGCATTCCTCGCCATCGGCGCCGGAGTCGGTAAGAAGACCGAGATCCCCGCACGTGACGCGGGCAAGATTCTGGATGCGGTCAGCTTCCTGAAGGACGTTGAGCTCGGAGATGCGCCCAAGCTTGGACGCAAGGTCGCGATCTACGGCGGCGGTAACACCGCAATGGACGCCGCACGCGTCGCTCGACGCATGGGCGTCGAACCGCTCATCATCTACCGACGCGACCGCGAGCATATGCCCGCCCACGACTTCGAGGCCACCGAGGCACTTGAGGAAGGGGTCAAGATTCACTGGCTCCGGACGATCAAGTCGATCGAGGCGGGCCAGATCGAAGTCGAGGTCATGACCCTCGACGAGAACGGCAAACCCGTACCGACGGGTGAGACGGAGATTCTGGATGCCGACAACCTGATCCTCGCTTTGGGTCAGGACACCGACACCTCATTCCTTCGCAATCTGGACGGTATTGAGTTCCAGTCCGACGGTGTCGTGCTCGTTAGCCCACAGATGATGACCGGCCACCCGGGCGTCTTCGCGGGGGGCGACATGGCTCCCTCGGAGCGGACGGTCACGGTGGCGGTTGGTCACGGAAAGAAGGCGGCGCGAAACATCGACCGCTACCTCCTAGGAATCGAGCCCCAGGAGAAGATCCCGAAGGAGATCGCCGAGCTCGAGAAGCTCAATCTGTGGTTCCTCAC
This sequence comes from Fimbriimonadales bacterium, assembly GCA_038216655.1. Lineage (GTDB taxonomy): Bacteria > Armatimonadota > Fimbriimonadia > Fimbriimonadales > Fimbriimonadaceae > JAFDWR01. The sequence continues at coordinate 277,334 of JBBQPZ010000002.1, read as the reverse complement.
GGATGCGGCAGCGCGGATTCAGAATCAAATCCCGATCGCGGATCGAACCAGCTCCTTCGGCGAGGTTATCCAGGGGTTGACGCCCGAGGATGCCCAATTCGAAGCCAAGCGGTGCTTCTCTTGCGGGAACTGCTTCGAATGCGACGGGTGCTACGGCGCGTGCCCCGAGGACGCGATCATCAAACTCGGCGCTGGCAAACGGTACGAGGTCGACTTTAACCGCTGCACCGGATGCGGCACGTGCTTCGATCAGTGCCCGGTACATGCCATCTCACTTGTCCCCGAACTCCAGGGAGTAGCCTCCAAATGACGGCGAAAGAAGCCTTGCTTAACCCAGATACAGTCCCTGAAATCGAAACCGCCGTCTCCGCGACGATGGACGGCAACGAGGCGGTCGCGTACGTTGCGTATCGGATCAACGAAGTCTGCGCGATCTACCCGATCACCCCGTCCTCCGCGATGGCGGAATGGGCCGACCAATGGTCGAGTGAGAAGTCCACCAATATCTGGGGTCAAATTCCCCAGGTCATCGAGATGCAGAGCGAGGGCGGCGCCGCCGGCGCGGTCCACGGCTCGTTGCAAGCGGGTGCGCTGACCACGACGTTCACGTCCTCGCAGGGCCTGCTATTGATGATCCCGAACATGTTCAAGATCGCCGGCGAACTTGCGCCGACGGTCTTCCATGTCGCGGCGAGGTCCCTGGCGACTAATAGCCTGTCGATCTTCGGCGATCACCAAGACGTCATGGCAGTTCGCCAGACTGGATTCGCGATGTTGGGGTCCGCCTCGGTGCAAGAAGCCCACGACATGGCGCTGGTCGCCCAGGCTTCGACCCTTGAGGCGCGCGTCCCGTTTATCAACTTCTTCGACGGCTTCCGTACGTCGCATGAAGTCAACAAGCTCGACTTGCTTACCGACGCTCAGATGATGGCGCTGCTGAGCGAGGAGTCGATCCTCGCTCATCGCAATCGGGGTCTGAACCCCGACCACCCGTCGATTCGCGGCACGGCCAGCAATCCGGACACCTACTTCCAATCCCGCGAAGCCTCCAATCGGTTCTATCTGGCCTGTCCGGACATCGTGGAAGGCAAGCTGCGTCAACTCGGCAAGCTGACCGGCCGGAACTATCAGCTCTACGAATACTACGGCGCGCCCGACGCGGAGCGCGTGATGGTGATCATGGGCTCGGGCACGGAGACGGCGATCGAGACCGTCAACCGCCTGACCGCCCTCGGCGAAAAGGTCGGCGTGGTCCAGGTTCGCCTGTACCGGCCGTTCGACGCCGAGCGCTTCTGCGGCGCCATCCCCAACACGGTGAAGGCGATCGCCGCGATGGATCGGACCAAGGAGCCGGGCAGCCTGGGTGAGCCCTTGTTCACGGACACCATCCTGGCCCTCTCTGTCTCGGGGCGACCGATGCCGACGATTATCGGCGGTCGCTACGGGCTCTCTTCCAAGGAATTCACCCCCGGAATGGTGGCCGCGGTGTTCGATGAGCTCAAGAAGGATGCCCCAAGGCATCGATTCACGATCGGGATTGAGGACGACGTCACCCACCTGAGCATGCCTTACGACGAGGCTTTTGACCAGGAGCCGGACGACGTGTTCCGCGCCGTGTTCTACGGACTCGGAGCCGACGGAACGGTCGGGGCGAACAAGAACACGATCAAGATCATCGGCGACGAACCAGGGTTCTTCGCCCAGGGCTACTTCGTTTACGACTCCAAGAAGTCCGGCTCGACGACGGTCTCGCACGTGCGCTTCGGCCATTCCCCGATCCGGGCTCCCTATCTCATCAAGCAAGCCCACTTCGTGGGTTGCCACCAGTTCGGCTTTGTGTACAAGGTCGATGTGCTCAAGCTCGCGGCACCCGGCGCGACGTTCCTCCTGAACTCGCACTACGGGCCCGATGAGGTTTGGGACATGCTCCCGCGCAAGGTACAGGACGAGATCCTCACGAAGCGCTTGCGCTTCTATGTAGTGGACGCCAATAAGGTCGCCCGCGAGACCGAGATGGGTGGCCGAACCAACACGATCATGCAGACGTGCTTCTTCGGGATCTCGGGCGTTCTGCCCAGAGACGAAGCGATCACGAGCATCAAGAAGTCGATCGAGAAGACCTACAGCCGCAAGGGAAAGGAGGTCGTCAAGCGGAACTGGCATGCCGTCGACCACACCCTGTCGCACCTTTTCGAGGTCAAGGTCCCGACCGTAGCGACGAGCATCATCGAGATGCTGCCGATGGTCGCACCAGGTTCGCCGCCCGTGGTACGCAACTTCGTCGCGCGCATGATGGTCGGCGAAGGCGACCTCATCCCGGTCAGCGCGATGCCGATCGACGGGACCTTCGCCAGCGCGACCTCGCGTTGGGAGAAGCGGAACATCGCGGAGACGATCCCGGTTTGGGATGCCGCCGCGTGTGTCCAGTGCGGAAATTGCAGCTTCGTCTGCCCGCATGCGGCGATCCGCGCGAAGCTGTTCCACCAGTCGCACCTCGGTGAAGGGCCGGCAGGCTTCCCCTCGGCACCGATCGACGCGAGAGGATTCCCAGAGACGCGATACGCGCTTCAGGTCTACGCTGAGGATTGCACCGGCTGCGGACTTTGTGTGCAGGTCTGTCCGGTCAAGACCGACGACAACCCGTCGCGAAAAGCGATCAACATGGATTCGAAGGAGGCTGGCCTCGAAGCTAGCACGCCTTTTATCCCGCACTTCGAGTCACTCCCGGTCAACGACCGGGCCTCGGTCGACTTCTCGACGGTCCGGGGGACTCAGTTCCTCGAACCGACCTTCGAATTCTCGGGGGCGTGCGCCGGTTGCGGCGAGACGCCGTATCTCAAAGTGCTCTCCCAGCTCTTCGGCGACCGGATGATCGTGGCAAACGCTACCGGCTGTTCGTCGATCTACGGCGGCAATCTCCCGACCACCCCTTGGGCGATCAACAGCGAGGGCCGAGGACCGGCGTGGGCGAACTCGCTGTTCGAGGACAACGCTGAATTTGGTCTTGGCATGCGCCTTGGAGCGGACCGCCACCTTTCGGAGGCGCATACACTCCTAATCGAAATGCAGGCAGAGCTTGGTGAGACTCTCGTGCGGGACTTGATCGAAGAGCCCCAGGTGATGGAAAGCCAGATCCGCCGGCAACGCGAGCGCGTTGCGGTGCTGATCGAGAAGCTCGATCGCAATCCGTCGGCCAAGGCGAAGCGGCTTCGATCGCTAGCAGATCACCTGACGCGACGAAGTGTCTGGATCGTCGGCGGTGACGGCTGGGCGTATGACATCGGCTCGGCGGGGCTCGATCACGTGCTCGCCTCAGGCCGCGACGTGAATATCCTCGTGATGGATACCGAGGTGTATTCGAACACGGGTGGTCAGGCCTCCAAGGCGACGCCGCTGGCGGCGGTCGCCAAGTTCGCGAACGGCGGTAAGCAGGTCGGCAAGAAGGACATCGCCCTCCAGGCGATCTCGTATGGCGGCGTGTATGTCGCGCGAATCGCGATGGGCGCGAGTGCCCAGCAGACGCTCCAGGCGTTCCGCGAGGCGGATGCCTATCCGGGCCCGTCGCTGATCATCGCCTATAGCCACTGCATCGCTCACGGCATCGATATGGAGCAGGGATTGCTGCAGCAGCAATTGGCCGTTCACTCCGGCTACTGGCCGCTCCTGCGCTACAACCCGATCCTTCGCGACACGGGGCTCGCGCCGTTCATGCTGGACTCGGCGCGGGCGACGAGGAAATTCACCGACTACACGGAGAACGAGCTGCGGTACCGCGTGCTGCGTCAGACGAATCCGAAGCAAGCGGACCAGCTCATGGCAATGGCGGAGGAAGCGATCCAGAAGCGCTGGGCCCTGTACGAGCAGATGGCCACGATGCACTAAGGGCCTTGGCGCGGGAGGGACGGTCGTAGGTAGCATTTTGCCTGACCTGAGCAAAGCATGAACCTCGATGACTTCCCTCCCGTCGGCGATCAGCGCGGCCTATGGCATGGCGGCGACTACAACCCTGAGCAGTGGCCGCGCGAAATCTGGGACGAAGACGGCCGCCTGATGGACCTGGCCCACTGGAACGTTGCCACGATCGGCGTGTTCTCGTGGGTTACCCTTGAACCGGCCGAGGGGCGGTTCGAGTTCGATTGGCTCGACGAGCAGATGGCCCGGATGGACAAGGACGGTCGGAAAGTGATCCTCGCGACCTCCACCGCGGCGACTCCGGCTTGGCTCGACCAGAAGTACCCGGAGGTGTTACGCACCGGCGCTGACGGCGTTCGGAACCGCCACGGAAACCGCGTCAACTACTGCCTCACCTCGCCGGTCTTCCGCGAGAAGTGCCGCATCCTAGTCGAGCAGTTGTCCAAGCGGTACGCCGGGCACCCGGCGCTGGCGCTGTGGCACATCTCAAACGAATATGGCGGTGCCTGCCACTGCGCTCTTTGCGCGGAGGCGTTTCGCGGTTGGCTCAAGGCAAAGTACGGCAGCCTCGACAAGCTCAACGCCGCCTACTGGGCGGCGTTCTGGGGTCACACCTTCACGGATTGGTCGCAGCTCGACATTCCCGGCGATCCCCACGGCGAGACCTCGATGCACGGGCTGACCCTAGATTGGAACCGGTTCGTCACCGACCAGACGATCGCGCTGTATGAGAACGAAACGACGATCCTCCGGCAGCACACCCCGGACACTCCCATCACCACGAACCTGATGGGCTTCTACGGAGGGGTGAACTACGAGCGGCTCTCGAAGCACCTCGATGTCGTCTCGTGGGACAGCTATCCGGCCTTCTCCGGGCCCCTGGTCGAGACCTCGACTTGGCTGAAAGTGGCGATGGCTCACGACCTCTATCGAGCTTTTCTCGATAAGCCGTTCTTGCTGATGGAATGCACTCCGAGTTCCTCGAACTGGTACCCGCGCATGGCTCTCAAGCGCCCGGGAATGCACGTGCTTGAAGGGATCCAGGCGATTCGCCCACGGCTCGGACAGCGTGCAGTACTTCCAGTGGCGCGCCTCCCGGGGCGGGGGCGAGAAGCTTCATGGAGCGATCGTTCAGCAAGACGGGACCCAGCAAGCGCGGGTCTTTCAGGAGGTCGCCGAGCTCGGGCGCATTCTGGAGTCAATCCGGGAAGTCGCGGGGTCGACCACGGAGGCAGAGGTCGGTCTGATTTACGACTGGGAGAACTCCTGGGCAATCCTTGCCGCGGCAGGTCCGCTGCAGGGCGACCGTGGTTACAAACAGACGGTCACAGACCACTACCTTCCCTTCTGGCAAGCCGGAATCCCGGTGGACATCATCGGGTCAGAGAAGGACTTCTCGAAGTACCGACTTATGATCGCGCCGATGCTCTACATGGTCCGGCCGGGGGTTGCCGAGCGAATCGAGGCATTCGTTCGGGCGGGAGGAACGTTCGTGACGACCTATCACTCCGGGATCGCGGACGAGTCCGATCTCTGTTTCCCGGGCTTTCCCGGCCCGTTGAGGAAGCTCCTGGGGGTGTGGAACGAAGAGCTGGATGTTTTGTATGACGACCAAGTCAACGCCGCCACTTTTGAGGCCGGAAACCCGCTCGGGCTCCAAGGTCATTTCGAAGCCCGAACCTTCTGCGCTCGAATTCACCCTGAAGGAGCCGAGGTCGTCGCTCACTACTCAAGTGACTTCTACTCCGGCGAACCCGCACTGACCGTTAACCGAGTGGGCGATGGGTTGGCCTATTACGTCGCGTCCCGAAATGACGCGGAGTTCCAGAGGACCTTCTTTGGTTCGCTCAGTGAGCGGCTCGGGCTTCGTCGCACGATTCGCGCGGAACTGCCCGCGGGCGTGACGGCCCAGCGGCGGGCGAACGCCGACAAGGAGTTTGTGTTCTTGCTGAACTGCACCTCAGCTAACCGGCGCGTCGATCTGAGCCGCGAACAGTTACGCGATCTCGCAACCGGCGTACCGACCGAAGAGGCTCAACTCAAGCCTTGGGGCGTGCAAGTCCTCGCCCGCGAACTCAACGTCGCTCGGTAATGCTCAGATAGAAAATGGCCCCGAGGCACTTTGCCTCGAGGCCAATTCTGATGGCGCAAACGGCTTAGTTGCCGCCACCCCCGCCGCCCGGTCCTCGGCCATCGGCGGGCGGGTCTTGGCGCTTGAACGCCTTGCCTCCCATCGTCTTCAGCTTCGCGGCTTGATCGGTGGTAAGAATCTTCCCGAGCGCAGCGTTGGATCTATCCTGCTGCTGCTTCATGATCACCTGCATATCTTCGCGGGTCAGTTCACCCCTCATCATCTTGTCCCGGTTCGCTTCCATCTGGTCGCGCTGATCTTCCTGGGCCGCCGCGATGGAAGCTTTCTGGTCGTCGGTGATTCCGAGCGTTTTCTGAACTTCGGGATCCAGGATCGCCGAATTCCCTTGGAGCTGGATCTGAATCTCCTTCATTCGCGTGACCTGGGCCGGTGTCAGGATCGCTTCGATCTTCTTCTGCTCTTCGGCGCGCCGCTTCTCCATTTGGCTGCGCATCTGGTCCGGATCACCGCCCTGCAGGTCGGGCGGAGGTCCGCCCTGGCCACCCTGACCCGGAGGAGGACCACCCGGCCCACCTTGACCGCCCGGGCCGCCGCCGCGGCCCCCTCGCCCTTGCGGCATGAGGGCCTTGAGCTTGGCCCTTTTGGTCCGTAGTGAGTTGGAGGTCCGCCTGAACGTCGGCTCGATTCAGGATCATCCCGCCTCGACCGTCAAAGCCGCCCGGGCCCATGGGGCCGCCAAAGCCGCCGGGCCGCCCGGGCCACCAAAGCCGCCTGGAGGGCCACCCGGAGGGCCGTCTTGGGCCATAAGGGAGCCAATCAGTCCGATGGCGAGGATTGTACAAGCTGTCAGTTTAAGTTTCATCGTCGGTCTCCTACGGGGCCGAGCGATCTTGCTCGGTCTGATTTCAGGTTACGATCCGACCCATGAAGCACTTATGAAGAAGCTCTCGCAACCGTGGGAAGTTCGATCGTCGTGACCGTGCCGCCTTCCGCGGGACTCTCTAACCGGATGCTGCCGCCATGCGCTTCGACGATTGCTTTGGCGATGGCAAGCCCCAAGCCGCTGCCACCCGAGTTGCGGTCGCGCGCGCTATCCACACGGTGGAACCGGTTGAAGACGAGTGCCACGTGATCTGCGGGAATGCCTTCGCCTTCATCGCTGACGATTATCACGACCCTTCCTGCGACGATCGACCCGGAGACGCTGATCCGCTTCCCCGCCGGGGTATGCCTCGCTGAGTTCTCAAGGAGATTCACGAGTACTCGGGTGAGGGCTGAGCTATCTGCCATGAGGCGGATCTGTTCCGGGACATCGACATCAACGACATGTCGGCTAAGGTCGACGGCGGCTAACGCGTCATTTACGACCTCACGCAGAGCTACTTCCTCGGTATGCAGGACGAGGCGACCGTCATCCGAAGCGGCCAGCAGGAGGAGGTCGCGAACGACCGACGTCATCAGTCCCGCCGCGCGGTCGATCGCCTCGAGGTGCTCGCGATATTTGCCCGGTGCGAGGTCGCGTTGGAGCGCAATTCCCGTCCGCGCTTGGATCGCGGTGAGGGGGGTCTTCAACTCGTGCGAGGCGTCAGCGGTGAACCGCCGCTGGCGCTCAATCGCCTCGTCTTTCTCTTGAAACGCGACTTCCAATCGGTCGAGCATCGTGTTGAAGGTCGCGGAGAGGTGGGCGAATTCGTCCTTCCCCTGTACTGGCAATCGGCCCTTAAGGTTGGTCGCTTCGATACGCCCCGCCGCCGAAGCGATCTGGGAGATGGGTCGCAACGCCCGACGCGTGAGCACGACGCCCGTCAGCAGCATCACTACGACGGCGAGCGGGAGGACGATCTCGAGGATACCGGCGAGCCTCCCCAGGGCCTCTTCCTGCGCATTCATGGCAGTGGCAATCTGCGCAACCGCTAGGATCTTGCCCTGTTTCTGAATCGGGACGCTAAGCACACAAAGCGAAACTCCGTCTTCCATCACATCGGCAAAGGTCGGCTCGCCCCTTTTCGCTCCCTCAAAGCTCGCCTTGCTCCAAGGCTTGCGTTCCTTGAACATGATGTCGGTTCCATCGAGTTTGAGGATCATCGGTCGAAGGGCGGCGTTCATCGCCTGAACCTGTCGGAGTTGACGGGGGTCGATCCCCTCGCGACGAGCCTGGTTCGGGTCCATCGGATTCATGTCGGGGGGCGGGCCCCGACGATCGTCCAACGGGCCGGGCCAGTCGTTGCCGAAGATCTGAGCCCGGTCAAGCAAGTCGCGATCAATTGAGGCCACGACGCTCCCACGCGTGGTGAGATAGACGCCGACACCGATCGCCGCGAGCACGAGGGCGAGAACCACACAATTCCAGATCGTCAGTCTAGTTCGGATCATGCGTAAGTTCGGCGGCTTCTTCGGGGCGCAACGTGTAACCTGCCCCAAAGACGGTATGGATTAGCTTACGCTCGAAACCACCATCCACCTTCTTCCGTAGGTTGCGCACGTGGACGTCGACGGTGTTCGAGGTGCTGAACTCATCCACCCAGACCGCATGCTGAATCGTATCGCGGGTCAGCACCTGCCCTTGGCGACAGGCAAGTGCCTCCAAGAGCGTGGACTCGCGCTGAGTCAGCACGATCTCTTGGCCTCCTCGGGTCACCACGCGAGCCGAGGTGTCCACGATGAGATCATCGACCTAAATCTTAGCGGATTTGTTGACCTTGTCGCGACGCAGCAGGGCGCGGACCCGGGCGAGCAACTCTTCGAACTGGAAGGATTTGGCGAGATAGTCGTCGGCTCCGATCTCGAGTCCGGCGCGCAAGGCGGCGGAAATCTCCTGGTCGTCTTCGACAACGAGAATCTTCACATCTGCAATCTACGGGATCGGAAGCCCTATCCGTACCGTTCCGGGTTCGAACTTCATTCCATCTTCATCGGGAGGTCGGCCAAATTCAAAGCTCCGGCGGTCCCCCCTCACCCTAGCCCTCTCCCGCCCGACAGACTTTGTGGGATGGCAAAAGCCGTGCGGGGGAGAGGGACCGAACTCCGTGCGGATCGACGTGCTTGACCGTGCTGAGCTCCCAGGCAGGCGGGATTTCCCGTTTTCACTCACTCACACTGCTTACCCACGTTGGCAATCGGGGAAGGTCTGGCCTGAGTCTGAGTTGGAGTTGGAGTTGGAGTTCTACTTCTTGTTGATACTCACGTCTCTACATGCTTGGGATCGATTTTGGTCAACCAGTTGGGACGGCGTTGGTGATTTCGTGATTCGTCAGCCCAGCCCGAATTTTGCAAGGACTTCATCGGATTCTCTGCCCCAATTAGGGTCGGAACCCGCCAGTCGACGTGGCCATCGTAGGACATCGTCTCGTTCACGAGATCGAACAGGCCTGGGTCGTACCCTTTAAGAAGCTCGCGGGTGGCGATCGGGTGCGCGGCGTCGTTCGGAGCCCCGTCCTGTCCAGTGGCGTCGAAGTAGGCGAGGACGCCACCGATCCAATAGTCCGCGGCGGAATTGAACCCAGGCGCGCCCTTCCAACTTCCTTTCGCGACCGCAGCGTCGTAGGCGGCCTTCAGGCGCTTCCCGAAATCCTCGTCGAGGCGCTTCACGCGAAGCTCGTATTGCTGGACAGAGCGGCCCCGCTTGTCCCAGCTCGGGTCGACGGGGCGGAAGGCGGTGACCTGATACAACGCGTCGGCGAAAACGCGAATCACCTGATTCGCCCCAACGCTGAAACTCCGAGGATCGCCCATCACGTTCTCCTCACTGACCACCAGCGTCTTGGTCTCCCTCGAGTAGCCCGCGTAGCGGGCGAGCAGATCCACTTCCGTTCGATTCTTGAACTCGGGGAGGTCGTAAAGGTGCTCTTTCGGCCCCAAAACGACCAGCTTCAGTCCATCGGTGATCAGGGCTTTCAGGATGTCGTGGCGATAGGCGAACATCTTCCGAACGGTGTCGTTCGCCTTCAGCAGTGCCTCATTGCTCGCTTGGCGTCCGACGACGGTGAACTCACGGGCCCAGGTGAACTTCGTGTAGTACGGGTCAACCTTGAACTTCGCGGGCGGCGTGGTTATGCTCGGCTGCTTCTGAAGCCACGCATAGCGCCAGTCCTGTTCCGGCTTCAAGTTGAAGGCAACGCGCACGAGTTCGTAGCTCTCCGGGTCGTAGGCTTTGAGCTGCTCCCGATTGGCGATCGGGCCGTGATTCCAGTTGTTCGTCCGGTTGCAGTCGAAATAGGACTGACAGACCTCCGCCCAATACTCAGCCGGGTTCGAGGCCGTGTAGGCGCCTTTCCAAAGACCCTTGGCCAGCGCGTGCCGGTAGGCGGTGTTGCGACGGGCATTCCATGTCGTATCGACCGAGGCCATCGCACTGTCGATCGTGTGGCAGAACTCGTGGACGCCGATACTCTCGTCGTCGTACCGATCCAGCGGCAGGCAGAGGAGGTTTTCTTCGCCGAAGCTCGTCGGGAGCCCGCCGGTGCCGCGCACCCGCTCGTTCATGTAGGCCGGGTCGGGGGTCTTGCTGTACTCCGGCATGTCGGTGTAGACCTGATCCTTGCCGATGATGATCAGATACATCTTCTCCTTGACCATCGCCGCGATCACGTCCGGGCGACCCGCGAGGAGGTGGGTGACGATCCAATAGGTGCGCTGGAGTGCGGCATCCGCCACGACCCCCGAGGCCACCACTGGCATCCCCTTGACGTCGATGTACTTGGAGTAGAACTTCTGCGCCGCTTCACGGCTGGACGCCGTGACGATCTCGAAGAACGAGGAAGGCGGTGCGCTCACTCGCGGCGCGGGCTGTGCGGGCGAAAGGGCGACGGCAAAGATCGCGACGAGGAAGAGCAGGTAACGGGACATGGTCGGTCCCAGTGTAGAGGTTTCACTCCCAGTTGCGCTATCTGACGGCCTCAGGGGGCCGGTTGAACGGGATTGGCTATATCATAGAGTCAGGATGGTCCGCCTGCTTGCTCTTCTCGCCTTGCTGTTCCCGCTGGTGGCCATGCGGCCAGCGGAGCCCGAGGGGAAGCGCTACGCCCTCCTGATCGGCGTCAACGATTACGAAGACACCTCGATCGGCAGCCTCCGCTTCGCCGTCGCCGACGCCCGCGGGATGTCCACCGCATTCCAGAAGCTCGGCTTCTCTGACACGGTCGTCCTTGCCTCGGATGCGAGCGAGGCCCAAGGCAAGCCGACCCGCGCCAACGTCATTGACCGTCTCGAACAGCTCTCCGCCATCCTCAAGCCGGAAGACACCTTCGTCTTCTACTTCTCCGGACACGGGTTCACCCTTGATGGGAAAAGCTTCCTCGGGACTGCGGACTGCCGCGCGGGAAGCGCCGATTCCCTTGAAGACACCGCGCTTTCGGTCGACCTGTTGAAGCGCCGCATCGGGCGCATCTCCGCCCTTCACCGTGTATTTATCCTTGACTCCTGCCGCAACGACCCAACCGCCAAGGCCAAAGGAACAGAGCAGGGGCGCACCTCCGATTTCTCTAAGGCGATGGTCGAAGTCTCTCGCACCGCCGAGACTGGTGAGCCCGGGTCGGCGGTGCTCTTCGCCTGCCAAGAGGGCAAGCGCAGCTATGAGTTCGACAAAGGAGGGCACGGTGCGTTCACCTACTTCCTGCTTAAGGCATTGGCCGACCCTTCCGCCGCGGAGCCAGATGGCACCCTTTCGCCGTATTCGGTCACCAAGTTCGCCCAGAAGCTCATGGAGTCTTGGGGGCTGCAGTCCGGCAACCGCCAGACACCCGATCCTCTGATCGTCGGTGCCCTGGGAATCAGCTTCGGTCGCGTCACCGCGGATCCCTCTCCCAAGGTCCCCACCACGACTCCTACCCCTACACCAACTCCGACTCCCACTTCGGGGGCCACCGTCAATCTGGTCTTTCAGCCCAAGGTCAACAGCCCTGTGCTCTACGACGAAGAGCTGTCGATGATTCTCCCGGACGTCGGGACGGTCACCCTACGACTCGTCCAAACCGTGACGATCAAGAAAGTCATGAGCGACGGCAGCTACATCGAGAGTTCGACGGTTCAGGGAACTGCGGAGACTGGGGGCAAAACGGTCGATATGCCTGCCGAGGTGACGAAGACAACCTACGGCAAGCACGGGGAGATCATTGGGGTCGAGGAAAAGGATGGGAGCCTGGGATCGTCGGTGATCATGGGCGCGATCTCAGACTTCCACTCGCCGAGTTCGCTGATTCGGGTCGGCGACACGTGGAACCTGCACTCGAAAGCCACCGTTCCCGGCGGCGACGTCGTCCTTGACGTCGCCTACACAGCGGAGGGAACCGAGGAGATGCTCGGCTACACGACGATGCGCGTCCGATCTGCTGGCAAGGCGAGCGGGAAGGGCAAGGGGACCTGGTCAGCGACCTTCTGGGTCGATACCAAGACTGGCCTCGAGATCAAGACGCGCGGCGAGTGCAAGAGCGTGGACTATCCCGGTGCGCCTGACCTTGTAAAGAACTTGAAATTCGCCCGCACCTTGCGCGACTAGCTAGCCGATATGGAACGGGAAAGTCACCTTCAGGATCAGGCTGCTACGGAAGGTTGGCGCATTGGGGTCACCCAGGATTAGGAAGTATTCCGCCCCCCGATTGCCGCTTCGTTGGAATGCGACGTAGGCGTTCGTCTTCCCACCTTGTCGGGAGACCCGCCCGCTCACCGTCCGATCTTTGCCCAGGTCGTAGTTGAGAGAGAAGACCGTCTGATCGTTCGGCCCCTGATAATCTACGTGCTGGTGGCGCAAGGTCAACTGCACCTTCTTTGTCACTTGATAGGCGCTGGCCAGGGTGAAGCTCCGATACTGGAATCCCGCCTGACGTCCGAAGTCGTAGCGCAGCTTTAAGTTGTTGTACGGGTTTCCGTTTGGGTAACCCACCTGCAACGTGTACAGACTGTCGTGGCTCCCCTCGAAGTCGCCAATATCCGCTTTGAGTTGCAGGTTGATCCCTGGTCGGAAAGTGATCGCTCCCGCCGCCGCTGACTCGCTTCGGTAGAAGCTGCCGTTGGTATGGTCCAAGGTCGCCGTTCCCGCCGCGATAATCGCGTCGCTGATTCCCCCGTGATTGAATGCGCGGCCATATTCAACGTTCACGTACGGGCCCTGCAGGTCCACCTCGGGAATGAACCCCAGCCGGGGATTGAACCCCTTGTCAGCTCGCGTATATCCGGACTCAAAGGAGAGACCCGCCTTGGAGTACGCGACGGTCGCGTCGCTCTGCATTCCAAAGCCCTGTGTCGAATCTTGGCTCCCCATATTTCGGAGGAAGAAATTGTACGAGCCAACGTTTTGGGACCATCGGGCGAGATAAGCCTTGTTGCTAATCCCGTCCTTTTCGTAGTCGGTGACGGTCGCGCGCAGCGAGGTGTTCGGGTTCGGATCTTCGGAGACGTTGAACACGAGGTCGTTCTCGTGACCAAAGCTCGTGGCGTCGATCAACGAGAAACTCGTCTTGTCGGAAATCCGCCCGTAGGTGTTTAGGCCAACATCGAAGCCACCGATCCGCTGGCTGGCGAAGATCGCGGAATTACTGAACTGTCGCCCTTCCTGAAAGAACGGCCGCGTCTCCCCGGTAAGCCGCTCGAACCGGCTGAAATCGATCGAAAGAATCTGGTTTTCGATGTTGCGGAAGTCGGGGTTGATCGACCCCACGACGTTGATCTGATCGGTCACCGCCGTCTTCACGTCGAGCCCGGAGTTGAAGACGCCCTTGATCTTGGGGTCGTAGCCGGCATAGGCGTACGGCAGGAGCTGAATGCTATGGTCCACTGCTGGACGGGGGAGGTCTACGGCGGTCCAGGTGGGGGTGAGTGCGGTCTGAGTTAAGGGCACATACACTGCAGCGAGGGTTCTTTGGGTCTTGGCCACAAAGCGAAGGATGTTGAATCGCACGTCGCGCTTCCCCCCGCGCGGGATCGCCATTGCCTTCCACGGGATGCGCGCCTCGGCTTCCCAGCCGGTAGCGGTCAGACGGGCCTTGGCCTGGAACTCGCCGAGCCATTCGCGCTTGGCGGCGCGGCCGCCGGCGATGTTGATGTTGGTGGCGCCCAGGGGGTTGATCTGGAACGTGTTGAAATTGCTCAGCGAGCCCGAGAGGTCGAGGTCGAGTTCGATGTTGTCGTCGCCAGTGAGGCTGACATTGGTGCGGTACTGGGTTGCCCGGATTCCGTGCGGATCGCTCTCCTGGAGTTGGGCGGCGAAGTACACGAAGTCCTTGTCGTAGGCAAGCCAGAATTTCCCGCCGTCGGTATAAGCCGCTCCGGTATTGGTGTCCTGCAATCCCTCCAGGAAGGGCACGTCCTTCCACTCGTCCGCGTCAACGACACCGTCAATTACGGGCGGCTTGACGATCTTGACCGCCTTGAGCTCGTTGCCGGCTAACACGGCGGATGGAACCAGGCAGGCGCAGAAAATGAGGAGGAAACGTGGGGGCACGCGACGTTTTAGCAAAGCAAGATTCGCTCCACTCAACTTTCCCCTAAGGGAGCACAAATTGTCACCTTTCCCCCGAGCGCGTGGGCCAAAAGCACGGCGAGCCGAGGGCAGGCCAACTTCATCTTCTCTTCATGCGGATCCGATCGGATCCGGTGTCTGGATAGATAGGACTCGCTTGAATCTAGACGAAGGATCACCCAGATGAAAACAACGCTCCAAGCCCTAGCAGCCTGCTTCATCGAAAATGATCCGGGGAAGGCGATGGCAAGTTCACTCTGGCATCGAGATCGAGCCCCTCGAATAGCTTCTCTTGTCCACTCCTCCATCCGTGAAGCAGGGCGGCAATTCGGACTCGACATGGCGCCGGTAGTGGGAGGTGAAATTTCGAATATCGAAAACGACACACCTAGCGAATGCAGGGAGCGGAAAACCAGGCCGCTCCCTTTTTTCGCGTCTACCGACTCAAGCGCCGAAGGCGAATTCCGTTCTCCGTCCATGCGGCGAGGACCAGCTTTTTGTCGGGCGACGCCGCGACTACCGAATCTTGACCGTTGGCCGTCAAAACCAATTCTCGGAATGAGGGTGTCGATGCCAATACTTGGCGATCCTGGTTCCACGTGGAAACCATTCCCTCTTCCCCCTCGACGAGCCAGCCCTGCGATCCTTCCCCGATCTCCTTCTCGGGTTCGGCTGAGACAGATCGATATAGCGAGACCTTTCGCCGCCAGATTGCTTCGACCTGTCCGTCTCGGCGAACCACCAGCGCGCCACCGTCCATCGGACAGGCGTTGAGCGGCCAAGTGCCTTGCCCGAGTTTTTGAGCCTCCGAGAGGGTTGCGCCTAAGTCGGGGGAGCGAACGAGATACATGTCTCGCGAGCCGTCGATAACGTTTCGGAACATGCAGTAAAGGCCACCCTTGGCGTCGAACGCGACTGAGGGTTGGCAACATTGGCAGATGGTGCCGCTGGGCGAGGCGTAGGCGAGAGCGTTTTTTGACCAAGTGGCCCCGCCATTCTTGGAGACCGCCGAGTACAGCTTCGTTCCCTTGGAGCGAAGGTCGAGCCAGGCGCAGGCGAGCGTACCGTCGGGTGCCATCGCCATTCCGTGCAGGCCCTCGCGTGCGGCTCCGGCCACGTCGTTGACCGAGACCCCAGCGCTCCAATGCTGCCCTCGGTCGGTAGACCGGAACGCTCGGAGGTCACCGTCTTGACCGCCCCCTCGCTGACCGTAGGTCGCGGTGATCGTGACGGTCCCGTCATGCACGGCGATCCGGGGTCCACGGCGCATGCCGAGGGACAACTTGCCCGCCTCGGTCACTTTGACGGGTGTCGCAAACGTAGCCCCTTGGTCGGCCGAGATCGACACGTAGATCGCATTCTCCTGCCCGAAGGCCACGTAAACCCGGTGGTCCGAGTCGATCGCAACCTGCGGCTCCTTTGCCGAGGCGAATTCGGCGGGTGTCACCGCGACGGTGGTGCGCTGGGTCAGGGCGAGGAGGAGGGCGAACATGAATCTATCATAGTGGCGTTTTCAAAGCTCTCGGCTCCTTTCTGCGGATTCTCAAGATTCCCGGGATTCTGAGGATGTTCACACAAATTGAGGTTTTGGAGACGGTTTTGAACCTGAGTTGGTGGAGATTGGGGGCGTTGTTTGGTCTGGATTCTGAGTTTTCTGAAGCATTTGGCTTTGCGGTCTGATTGTCGGGCTCACTGTCATGTCCTCCCGAAGGATGTTGTGCCGAAGCAATCTGACCGTTCGTAACTCTTGCATGCCGTATACGAGGCGGTGCTTGGGCGACGATCAAGAGGCGATGACGGTCAGGTTCCTTCACTGCGCCGCATCCGGCCTGGTGGTCGAACGACGAACAGGAGGGCGGCTCCGGTCGGAATGACAAGTATTCGTTATTGGGAGGCTCGTAAGTCAACCAACATTCAAGCTCTTATGCGCTGACTTGCTAACGGCACGGGTTGGAAAACCCGCGCTACCAGGGCATGCCCCGGTTTGGGCGATCCCGGCCCGTTCATTCACCGCCAATTCGGGTGTTGGGATGCGGGGTCCTTCGACCCGCAGGCTCGCTCAGTAGAGTGGCACGGTTCATTTGTCTGGTTCAGCGTCATCCTGACCGGAGTGAGGAACGAACGTAGTGGAAGGACCCCGGATCCCAACCCGGCACTTCCAATTGAGTTCTAGGGATCCGGGGTCCTTCGACTTCAGAATCATCGCTTAGGCTCAACTCTTCCGCTCAGGATGACGTCGAGAAAGTGACAAATGAAGCGTGTCAGCCTACTCAGGATGACGGATCGATAGGACAATGAAACTTGCAAGCCTATTCAGGATGACGGACGTTGCCTCTAGTATCCAATGGCCTTGGCACCGATCAATTCGCGCTGGGTGACCGTGCTTTGCAGCAGCCACTTCCCGCCGCGCCAGATCCAGGTGTCGATGTAGTCGTGAACGAACGTTGTCGATGCAACCTTCCCGTCCGGCGCGGGCTTGGTCACGATCGTTGTCTCCCGCGAGTAGATTGCGGCGATACCGCCTTGGAGGGTGAGGTTGAGTAGCTTCTGCGTGTAGGTCTTCGTGTCCGCCGGTTTGCCTCGCTTGAGCTTTAGCCCGGTCGCGTACTCGGCGTACGACAGAACGTCCCCCTTCGCGGGTTTGAGGGTGTAGTCGGTCGCGAGGATCGACAGGAGGGTGTCCACGTCGTTGTGAGTGTATGCCTTGGTCCACGCATCGTACTTGGCCTGGATCGCCTTGCGAACTTCGGCAAGATTCGAGGTGGGGGGCTGCTCCGCGCGCGGTCTTGTGAAGCTGGCGGCGAGCTTGTCGATCTCCGCTTTGGTGGGGATTTGAATCGAGGAACTCGACTGCCCCGGCTCCACTGGCTCGGCTGCGGGTTCTTGGTAGGGCAGCTCAGTGGTGAGGATCACGGTGTCAAGTAGCGCGGGGAGGGTGAACTTGGCGGCCTTGGCGTCTGCGGGCATGTGGACGTTGAACACGACGGTCATCATGACCGGAAGCCTTGCCTGCGGCGACTCCGCGGCGGCACTCAGGATCTCCGCGCGGGACGGGAATTGGTAGGAGTCGAGGGTCGTCGGTTTGCCGTCAATCTCCACTTTCAAGTCACGCAACAGGCGCTTCTTCGCATCGGCGAGCCGCGCGTTGAGGTCGTCCTCTGGTCCGTCGAGCAACGCGTTCATCGGCGCGTCGGCAATGATCGTCGGGCGCTCCTCGCAGGCAAAGGCGATGATGTCGAAGTGGATACGGAACTCAAGCGAGCGGTCGAGGCCGACCTTTGCTTTGGCCACGCAAACGTTGGCGGGGTGCGCGAACGCGGCGGTGGCGGCCAACAGGAGGAGCAACGCGAGCATGCCGCGAGCATGGGTCCAATTTGAGCCCCGGGGATCCGGGGTCCTTCGACTTAGTGCCTTCGCTGGAGGCTCGGTGCTCCGCTCAGGATGACGGAGTGAGGGTGGGACGCTGTGAGTCACAGCGTCCCGCACTCGAAACCCTAGTGATGACCCGACTTCCATAGCCGCTTGACCGCCTCACCGGACAGGTCCACGTCCCAGATCGTGAAGTCGCTAATGTCGCCACCAAAGCGGCGCTTGCGCTCCCAGGCATCCAGCGGCATCGCCCGGGCGACCGACTGGTCGTTCTCGAGGGTCACCGCCTGCTCGCCGATCACCACGCCGTTCTTGTACACGCGCATCGTCACGCCGTCGTAGGTCGCGGTCAGCATCTGCCACTTGCCCAGGTCGAGTTGCACGTTGGTCATCAGGTCCTTGTCCGCGGCCCAGAAGTTGATGCCTTCCGGGAACTTGGTGAAGTACCGCCCAGTGCCCGCGCGTCCGTCGGTCGAGCGACCAAATCCCGCGATCATCGTGCGATCCTCGGGCTGAGTGTCGATCTCGCACCAGAGGTTCACCGTCCAAGCGTCCGTGCCCTTGACCGGCAGGTTTTGCACGGGGAACGACTTCGACGTCGCCTTCTCCAGCGTTGGAGCGGTGAACACGGCCCCCCGCTCTGCGAGGGTCACCGTCTGGCTACCCAACGTATTCGCCTTTCGGGAAACGTCCTGCACTCCGGAAACGACCAGCAACTCCGTCTGGCCTGGTGCGAGCGCGGCAGCCAGGGTGATCTCGGCGGTGGTAGGGTCCACCATCCGGATCTGGCGGATCGCCGTGCCCGAGCTGAACTTGTAGTTCGCCGCGTCTGTGCCGGAAGCCTTGGTTACCGGCTCGGAGAACTGGACTTTCACGTAGCCAAGGGCTTTTGGTGAAGCGGCCAAAACCACCGACGGTGGCGTGACGTCGTTCACGTTCACCTTGAGGGCAGAAATCGTGCAGTCGACGCTGCCGTCGGGATTCAGTTCCGCCGCCTTCACCATGGTCGGCTCGCTGAGGATCAGCGGGCCGCGATAGACTGGTGACGACTTGGAAGGATTGCTTCCATCGAGGGTGTAGCGAAGTCCGCCCGGCCGGTAGTAGAGCGGCGGGTTGATCTGGATCTTGACGTTGTCCTTGAACGAACCGCCGATAACCTCGATCGACGGCCCAGCTTCGGAGACGTGGTTGTCCAGCTTGTCATAGAGCGGAGCGGCCGGGGCAAGCGCGTCGTGGCCGTTCTTGGCCACCGAAACCGCGAGCACCTTGATCCGCGGGTCGTTCGGCAACTTGAATGTGGTCGCCCCCTTCAGATCAAACCCGACCTTGTACAGGTACGAGTAGTCATAGAACGTGTTGCCCGACGGGGTGTGGCGGTGCGAGGCGAACCAGGCGACCTCGCCGCTCTTCTCGTAGGCGGGCTTAAGGCCGTTCATGTTGTCACCGTAGTTGGTGAAGTTCGGCCCCGGGTTCAGCGACCACTGGCGGTTGTCCCACTGGCCGACATAGCCGCCCCAATCGTTTATGCGCGCCATCTCGGCATCTCGGCCAATGCCGAACGTGCCGACAACATCGCCCTGAGACGAAGCCGTGAGCACGTAGACCTTGGAATAGCCCGCGGGGAGGTTGATCGTCTGGCCGTTCGCCGCGATCGCGTTCTTCGCACCTGGCTGCGAGGAGCCGAAGTGGAAGGTCACGTCGTCCACGCTCAAGTTCGTCGGAACCAGTTCGCCGGCGAGCGAGCGGCCCTGACCGTCGAATGCGCCGTCCGAGCGGTCGCCGTCGGTCGACATCACGTCCACGTTGAACGGGAGCGCGACCGGCTGGCTCACCGTCACGGGAGTTGGCGAGGAAGGGCCGCCGAGCTTCACTTCGAACGCCTTGAGCGAGTAGCCGCCGACGTCGGTCAGGATCGAGCCCTTGGAGATGGTGGCCGGTCCGATCGGCATTTCCTGCCCGTTGACCTCGTGCGCCGAGTTCACGGGGCCGGCAAAGGTCAGCTTCACGTTCTTAGCCGTCTCGCCGAAGATCTCGCGAAGTCGCACGATCACGCCGTTGCCGTTCTCTGATCGCTTGATCGCGGAGACCTCGACCTGCGCGGAGTTGGTGGAAACCAGCGAGAACGACTTGCCGAGGCGTCCGGCATGCGCGGTTGCGGTGAACGAGCGGAGGGGCTGATTCAGACGCTTGGCCGCCCAGGCAACGCCGCCACGACGCCAGTCGCCGATGTGCGGGGCGATCGAATAGAGGATCTCGTGCTTGCCGAAGTCCTGGGTCGCCTGGTCGTCGAAACCCGCTTTGATGCCGGGGGTGTAGAGCAGGGTCAAGCGAACGGTGTCGTCGTTGGGCTTATCGGAGCCGAACTTACAGTCGTTGAGAATTCCGACGCCGTAGCTACCGTCCGGCTTGGTGAGGTCGAACCACTGGTGCTGCGGCACCTCGTACTTCTTCGGATCGTTATTCCCGCGCTTGATCGTGCCGAGTTGCAGGTCGTAGGTCGCCTCCGGGTTGCCACTGGTAAGCGGGAAGGACGCCTTCAGCGCACGCTCGCGGGTCTGCCAATCGATCGTGTTCGCGACGAGAACTTCGGTGCCACCCTTGCTTAGGCTGACCTTTTGGACAAAGGTCGACGCGCCGAGGTGACGAGTGACCTCGATCGAAACGCGAACCGGGCCGTTCTCGACGACTCGAATCTCAGCCGGACCTCCAACCGTCTCGCGGGGTGCAAGCTTGGCGTCGGCCCAATCCATATTCCACGCGGGGAACTGGCTCGGGTTGTGATACTGGAGCTCAAGCTTCGACGGTGCCTTCAGCGCCTCGCGCTTTGCCGTCTTGTCGTAGATCGAGGCGATGTCGCCTGCCGGGTTGATCGTCACGCGGAACCGTTCGTTTTCGAGCGTTCGGCCCGTGGCGTGCAGGATCGGGGACTTCTCGCTGCCGCCGGTTGTCTTCACGTGGTACGTCGCGAAACCGGTCGAGGGGACGGTGGCGAGGAAGATGATGTCGGTGCCGGTGCCATCGGCACCCAGCGTCTGGGTCGGCACCGGCTGGCCGTCCGGTCCGTAGACCTGGCAGGGCTTCAAGGGCTCGGTGTAGCCGGCGATGCGAGCCTTGACGATGTCGGTTCGGGTGATCGAGAGCGGGTTGTAGACCACGAGCGGAACGCCCGGTCCGCGAGTGTCCATCGATGCGGCGACGGCGCCGACGGCGTCGGTCTCAACTGCCGCGAACTGGTTCGAAGCGAGCAGCTCGTCGTTCCAGCAGTACTCGTACGCCTTCGGGATCGAGGTGCCGGGGAGCATGTCGTGCATCTGCGAACCGAGCACGAGGTCCCAGGCGTTGTAGATTCGCTGGGAAGGATAGCTCGCCCCGCCGAGCCACATGGCGGCGACAGAGGCCTTCTCCGCGCCGTCGGCGAGGAGCTCGTTTTTCCGGTTCCAGCGCTTCATGTAGGCCTGGGAGGTGATCGAGCCCGCCGAGTGTTGGGTGAGAAGCAGTTCGCCCTTGTAGTGCGGGAGCTTTGCGATCTGCGCGGGCGTCAGCGATTTGAACATATCGTCTGCCTTCGAGGAGACGACGGTGATCGGGCCGGTGCCCGCGATGCTTTTCTCGATCCACTCGACCGAGCTGGATCGCGGCGCGCCGCCGGTGTCGCCGGTGCCGTAATAGTGGTAGTCGACGAACGCGCCCGACTGCTTGCCGGTGTTTTGGATGCGCGCGAGCCAGCTCGTGTTCTGGCTAAGGTCCTCTTCAACGGCTCCGCCGTACGATCCCGGATCGAGCGCGGCGACGATGCTCTGGCCGTCCGGTCCTTCCCAGGTTCCAACCTTGAATGGGATGCCGACCGCGGAGCCCCAGGTCAACTTCTGGGTCGAGAAGCCCTTCAGGCCGCAGAACTTCAGCAGGCTCGGCAGCGCGTAGGGGAAGCCGAAGCAGTCCGGGAGCATGTACTCCTGGCTCGCAACGCCAAACTCGCGACGGAAGAAGTTGTTGCCGTAGAGAATGTGGCGGACGTAGGATTCGGCGCCGGGGATATTCGCGTCGTTTTCATCCACCGATGAGCCACACGGGAACCACCGCCCCGCCTTCACGTACCCAAGCAGCCGCTGATATTCCGCCGGGTAGTACTCCTTCATCATCTCGTAGCGTCGAGATCCCGAGAAGTTGAAAACGTAGTTTGGATACTTGTCGATCAGCGCGAAATTGCGGTTGAGGGTGTTCGCGATGTACTCGCGAATGCTCTGCGGATACGCCCAGCGCCACTGCGTGTCGAGGTGAGCGTAGGGAACGACGTAGAGCGTGTTTCCTTTGGAGAGGTCGCGCTTATCGCGCGGACTTTGCGCCGAAGCGGTCGAGAAGAGGGCGGCGGAGGCGAGGATGGCGGAGGCTAGCGGCCGCTGAAGACGGAGGTGATTGAACATATGCGTTTAGAAAGGAAGCCCACGGGAAGGTCGGAAGGAACTGAACGGCGCCGCTGCCATTGATCACTTCTCCGACGATCTTCTACGCCCAACCCTTCGGGGTGGCTTCGATGAATCCGAAGTTTGACACCTTTGTCATGGTGTTTGATTCTGCGGGTTCCAATAGGAGGGCCGAAAGATCACATCTCCAACCCGCCTAGACGGGCCGAATCAGCTTAACGATAGAGTCTTGCGTGGCTACGTAGATGTTCCCGTCCGGGCCGACAGTGACGTCGGTCGCCGAAGGGACGCGGACGAGCACGGACTCCGAGAGCACATGACCGGGGGCCGAGTCGTCGATCTTGAGGCTTCGGATCGCTCCCTCTTCGTAGGTTGCTAAGAGCAAGTTCCCGGTCAGATCGGGATAAACCGAGCCTGTGTAGAAGCAGATGCCGGTTGGGGCGATGATGCTCGGGTACCGTCGAACGGGCCGGATGTAGTTAGGATCGGTGTCGCCGCAAGGCTGGTTCGGTCGCCATCCGTAGTTGCCACCGGGAGTTAGGCGGTTGATCTCATCATCGCAGGTTGGACCATTCTCGCTGACGTAGAACGTGCCGGTGCTCGGGTTCATCGCGAGTCCGAAGCAGTTACGGTGGCCGAGGGTGAAGAGCGGGTTGCCGGGGGTTGGATTATCGTTCGGAATCGACCCGTCCGGGTTGTAGCGGAGCACCTTCCCGCCGGGGACGTTTACGTTCTGAGAGTTCGCGGGGTCACCGGTCTCCCCGACCGTTACGTAGAGTTTTCCATCCTGTCCGAAGGCGAGGCGCCCGGAGTTGTGGTTCGAGCCGCGAGGTAGGTTGTCGACAATCACCGTGAAATTCGTGCCGACATTCGCGGTATCGGTGAACCGCGCCACCCTTTGGGCGGCCGGGCTTGCTTCGCTGTAGAAGACATAAACGAAGTGGTTGTTCGCGAAGTCGGGATCAAAGGCGAGGCCTAGCAGGCCCTGCTCTCCATCGGTTCCGACGGGCAGGGTTGCAAACGGCTGGTTGACGGGAGTGCCACTGTTGTCAACGATTCGGACGTTGCCGGAGTTCTTCTCGGTGTAGAACATCCGCCCGTCGGGCGCGAACCGGACTGCGGTCGGGAAGTCGGCATTCGGGACGAACACCTCGGCGGAGAACCCCGCCGCGTTGACCTGACTTCCTCCCCCGCATCCGAGGGTGACGGTAAGGAGGCTGAGGGCAACGAGAAACCTGGCAATGGACGGGGGCACCGTTCAGTTTATGCCGAGTTCGCGGAAAATCCTCGCAAGCTTTCTATCAACCACAACGTGGCTAGGCCCCTTGAGGGGTTGGGGGTGAACTCCTGGCACCCAGTCATGGCGTCACCCGACGTAATCCGTAGGCGAGCTTTCGAGATGGGGAGCATGTGGTCACCCCCATAGCTTTCTCAAGGGGGCTAGTCTTCAGGCACAAGAAAAGGCTCACTCCTCGGGAAGAGAAGGGAGCCTCATTCAAACATGGAGGTGAAGTTACTCCGCCGGAGCGTCGGCCTTCTTCTTGGGGGCGGCGGCCTTCTTTGGGGCGGCTGGCTTCGGGGCAGCGGCAGCGGCCGGAGCCTTCTTGGCGGCCGGAGCAGCCTTGGGCTTGGCAGCGACCTTATCGCCGGTGGCGACCTTCTTGTCGCCGTATTTGGCTCTCAGCTCACGCTGGTCGGCCTTGATGATCTGTTCCTTGCGTTGCCGACGGCGTCGGATTTCTTTGTTCTTGATTCGCATGCTTAACTGAGTCCCGCAAATTGCTCGGCAGGAAGCTCCCGCCAATGTCCGGCTAGGATACCCGAAGCGAGATCATAACACACTAGGGCTAAACTGAATCTATGCAAGGCGCGCTGAAGCGACTGCTGGAGGGGGCGATCGACTATGCCGGTCTGTTTCCTCCCGCCAAGCTCCCGATGAAGGAGTCCGTCGATAACTACCTGCTCTACCGGCGCGGGCCGGAGGCGTGGATATTGGACCGCTTCGTCTGCAGTGTGGGACGGCTTCCCGAGCTCCTCGCGGAGCTCAACGAGCACACCCCCGATGAGGTCAACGGCCGCGACCCGCTCGCGATCGCCGTCGTCGGCACGGCCAGCCCAGATCATAAACATTGGGGCCACGGTTTGGAGCACGATGCCGCCGAGATGGCCAAGTTTCAGAAGGCGGCGGAGCGCCGGGCGGAGATCGTCGCCTTCGAAGTTCGCCTGCCCGATCACAAGAACCTGAACGAGTATCTGCGCGACCTCCGTTCGTTCGACGAAGCCGACCTCTTCCTCGAACTTCCATGGGGCGACGAGATGGCCGACTCGCTCGCGATTTGCGCGGAAGCCGACGGCTTCGGCGTGAAGGCCCGCACCGGCGGGATTGAGGCCACCGCGTTCCCGAGCAGTACCGACCTCGCCGCGTTCATCCAAAGTTGCCTTCAGCTTGATCTCAACTTCAAGTGCACGGCAGGACTTCACCACGCGATACGGCATCACGACAAAGCGCTGGACGCTGACATGCACGGCTTCCTCAATGTCATCGGGGGGACCGCCTTGGCGTACGCCGAGGACTTGTCAAAGCGCGAAATCGAGAAGATCCTACACGAGACCAATCCCGCGGCCTTCCAATTCACGGCGCAAGGCATGAGTTGGAACGATCACCGGGCCAGCCTTGAGCAAATCGTGGAAGCCCGCGAGCTGTTCGTCGGCTTCGGCTCCTGTTCCGTTGAGGAACCTCTTGAAGAAATCGACCGCCTCTAGATTCTAAGACCATGAGCACCTTCGTGATTCCGGCCGATGCCCGCAGTTGGATCGATGTCGCCTCCAACTCGGACTTTCCGATCCAGAACCTGCCCTACTGCTCCTATGCCGCGGAGCGTTGCCAGCATGGGTCGATCGCGGTTCGGATCGGCGATTTCCTGGTTGACCTTTATGAGCTCGCAGAAGCCGGACTCCTGCCCGGGTTCGAGTTCCATTTCTGTATCGACTTCCAGGAGACCCTCGAACACGCCGGTCGTGAGAGCTTGGCGGGGGTTCGTAAGGCGCTTTTCGAGTTGCTTCTGGAAGGGAACGACACTTTGAAGGGCGATGAAGGGTTGCGCGCCAAGGTGCTCATCCCGATCGAGCATGCCCAGATTCTGATGCCGATCACGCCGAACGCGTTCGTCGACTTCTATTCCGGCATCCACCATGCGAGCAACGTCGGGCGCATGTTCCGTCCCGACCAGCCGCCGTTGCTCCCGAACTACCGACATCTGCCGGTGGGCTACAACGGTCGGGCTTCGAGCGTGGTCGTTTCGGGCACCGAGATTCATCGGCCGAAGTGCCAGACCAAGGGCCCGAATGACGAGATGCCCACGTACGGGCCCAGCAAGGAGCTCGACTTCGAGCTTGAACTCGGGTTCATCACGGGTAAGGGGAACGAGATGGGCGTCCCCATCCCGATCGCCGAAGCCGAAGATTACATCTTCGGGATCGTGCTTGTGAACGACTGGTCGGCGCGTGACACTCAGCGCTGGGAGTACCAGCCGCTCGGCCCGTTCCTGTCGAAGAGCTTCGCGACCACGATCTCGCCGTACGTGGTTTCTCTGGACGCTTTAGAGCCGTTCCGGATCGCCGGTCCGGTTCAGGAACCGGCGGTGCTGCCGCACCTGCAAGCGCCTCGCGCCTCTCACTACAATATCAGGTTGGAGGTCGCGATTCAGACGGCGAAAATGACCAGGCCCCAGGTGATCTGCCGCTCGAACGCGCAGCACCTTTACTGGTCGTTCGTGCAGCAGCTTGCCCACCAGGCCTCGAACGGCACGCCGGTTGAGGCGGCGGACCTATACGCGACGGGCACGATCAGCGGGACTGCCGAGGGATCGTTTGGGTCACTGCTTGAGCTGACCTGGCGTGGCACCAAGCCATTGACCTTGGAGGAGACGGGCGAGACCCGGACGTTCCTTGAGGACGGCGATGAGCTCATTCTCACCGGCTACTGCCAAGGCGACGGCTACCGGATCGGCTTCGGCGAATGCCGCGGTCGGGTTCTGCCAAGCTTGTAACTCCGCGGGTGGCGCGGTCTGTCGGGTGACCGAAGACTTTTGACTCAAGGGAGTGAGGAGCACCCGAGCAGACCGTGCCACCCCCATTTGGATGTTATCTCGAAGGATGGTTGTGTCGAGTTAGCTGCTTGGTTTCGCCTTTCAAGTTTACGAAACTCGTAAACTTTGTTACGCAAAACGTAACTATCGCCGTATAATAGCTTTGTGAGGGCGATTGCAAAGAGCCGGATCAATCTGTGGGCGGACAAGCACTCCGCTGCCAAAGGTGATCTGCTTGCTTTCCAAAGCCTTGCCGTCAAAGCGGAATGGGACTCGTTTTCAGCGGTACGCGCCGACCTACCCTCCGCGGATTTGGTTGGCGGCGACCGACTGATCGTCAACATTCGAGGCAATAGCTACCGGCTAATTTGCCTCATTGACTTCGAGCAGCATGGTCTTCTCTATCGTTGGTTTGGCACTCACGCCGAGTACAGCAAGCTCAGCAAGGAACAAGTGATTTCGATATGACCACCGTCAACGTAATCGTGATTCGCAATGACGACGACCTAGAGGCCGCGGTGGAGCGGGTGGCGGAGCTATGGGGTTCAGCGGTTGGGACTCCAGAGGGCGACGAGTTGCATGCTCTTTCGATATTGATTGAGGCCTATGAGAACGCTCATCACCCCGTTCCGCTGCCGACACCGATCGAGGCGATTCGGTTCGTGATGGATCAGCGCAAGCTTCGGAATCGAGAGCTGGAGCCATTCATCGGGCCCGCGAGTCGGGTTTCCGAGGTGCTCTCGGGGAAGACCAAGCTGACGGTCAAGATGATCCGCAAGCTCCACGATGGGCTAGGTATTCCGCTTGAGAGTCTGGTCGCGGAAGGGGCGTACGATCGACCGAAGCCATTGGCCAAGGTACGGCTGGTGAACCCGGTTGCGAAGATCCGACCGAGAAAGCTCGGTTAGGCCCTCCAACTTCGGCGGTCAGCCCTGAAAGATGGTGTTGCTCGCGGATTGGAATTACGGCGGGTGCGCGAGCACGGCTTGCTCGACTACCAGGTTCACGGTCTGTCGGGTGACCGAAGACTCTTGGCTCAAGGCAGTGCGGAGCACCCGAGCAGACCGTGCCACCCCTATTGGATGTCATCCCGAAGGATGTCGCTAGGGCTCGCTCGGAATGACCGTTAGAGGAACAGTCCCCCATCTACGGTCAAGGTCTGACCGGTGATGTAGCCGGCCTCGCGGCTGGCGAGGAACAGGACCGCTGGCGCGATGTCCGCCGCCGTCCCGAGCCGACCGGCCGGTGCCGTCTTCTCGACTTGTTCGCGGAACTCGGCGGGGAGGTCGTGGGTCATGTCGGTCTCGATGAAGCCAGGGGCGATGGCGTTGCAGGTGATCCCCCGGGATCCAAGCTCCTTTGCCACCGACATTGTCAGCCCGACCACGCCCGCCTTCGAGGCGGCGTAGTTTGCCTGACCCGAGCCGCCGTGCAAGCCGATCACGCTCGACAGGTTCACGATGCGGCCGTATCGGGCCTTCATCATCGGCCGCGCGGCGGCGCGGATCATCAGGAACGAGCCCTTGAGATTCACGTCCACGACGCGGTCCCAGTCTTCTTCCTTCATCCGCAACAGGAGGGTGTCCTTGGTGATGCCGGCGTTGTTTACGAGCACCGAGGGCACACCGAGATCGGCAACCACCGCCTCGAACAGGGCCTCGACCGATGCCGAATCGCTCACATCACACGCGTAACCCTTCGCGCCCCCGCCGATTGCCGTGGCCGTTCCCTCGGCTCCCAGCAAGGTGGTCGCCACGCACGCGACCTTTGCGCCTTCGCGGGCGAAGGCAGCGGCGAGTTCCCGCCCGATTCCGCGGCTGGCTCCGGTCACGACGACGACTTCACCCTCAAAACGCATGGGGCAAGGTTACCTAGGGGCGGAAGGCGTCGATGTGGTGTCGGAGCCCGTCACGGTCGATCGCGATCAGGTCGTATCGGACTACACGCTCGGGCTCGCCCATTTGGTGCAGATACTGCTCAACGGCAGCCGAGAGGGAGGCGATCTTCCGATCGTCAACACCCTCCTCGGGAATCCAATCCGGGGCGCGGCGCTCCTTCACTTCGACGATCACCAAGGTGTCGCCGTCGAGAGCGACCACATCCAGTTCGCCCGAACGGACTTTATAGCGGCGGGTCACGATCGTATACCCGAGCGAGATCAGATAGTCTGCCGCCGCGTCCTCAGCTTGCTTACCCCTCCGCTCGGCCATTAGTGGATTCTAGTCCATGGAACCAACGACATAAAAAATGTGCCTACGGGCGCAATAATTCCATTATCCGGGAACAACGGAGTGAACTTCTCTCGTTCTCTATCCGTCAAGGCAGTTGATTATGTTAGATAACTTAACAAGTTTCGGGCTTCCCTATTTCGCGTATCTGGACGGTGGATCAGGCAGCATGCTTCTTCAACTCGCGCTCGCCGGTGCGCTGAGCGCAGGGTTCGCGATTAGGTCTCGTTGGCAGAATTTGAAGGCGCTGTTCGCCCGCAAAACGCATCGTTCGTAGGTATGGCCAGTTCGGGGCGGCTCGGGGGCTCTTTTCGGGACCCGAGCGGGTTCGTTTACACCCGCGATGGAGATTTGCTTAGGCAGATCAATCCATCCGCCGAAGCGGATTACAGCGCTCTTATTGACTCCGGGCTCTACGAGGAACTCCTCGGTGCCGGTCTTCTGATCCCTCATGACGAGGTCGATCTCAGCCTTGCCGCAACCCCGGCGGCGCGAATTATCATCCGCCCTGAGCGGATCGCGACGATCTCCTATCCGTACGAGTGGTCCTTCGGTCAGCTTCAAGATGCGGCGCGGGTGACCCTCGAAATCCAGCGGCGGGCGCTGGGCCGGGGCTTGGCGCTCAAGGACGCGAGCGCGTTCAATATTCAGTTTCACAAGGGCCGAGCCATCTTTATTGACACGTTGTCGTTCGAGCCCTACGTAGAGGGAACACCTTGGGTCGCCTACCGGCAATTCTGCCGCCACTTTCTTGCGCCGCTGGCGCTCATGAGTCTAGTTGACATGCGACTCGGTCAACTCATGCGTACTTCGCTCGACGGCATTCCTTTGGACCTGGCGTCCTCACTGCTGCCCCGCAAGACGCGGTTTAATTTTGGGCTCGCGATGCACATCCATGTGCACGGCAAGATGGAGAATCGCAAGGCCACCACCGCCTCCGCGGGTCCGAGGGCCAAGCTCCCCAAGAATGCGCTACTCGGGCTGGTGGACTCGCTCCAGAAGCAGATTGATCGCCTCACCTGGGAGCCGAAGGGAACGCAGTGGGCCGACTACTATCAGGACAACAACTACACGTCCTCCGCGATGACCGCCAAGCACGAGATCGTGGGGCGGATGGTGGATCGGATGGAGGGTCCGAAGCGGCTTTGGGACTTCGGCGCGAACACCGGGGAGTTCTCACGTATTGCCGCTGGTAAGGGCGTCGAAGTGGTCGCGTGGGACATCGACCCCGCGGCGGTCGAACTTGCCTACCGCAAGGTCAAGGAGAACAAGGAAACCAACCTCCTTCCTCTCCAGCAGGACCTGATGAACCCGAGTGCGAATCTCGGCTGGGCCGAGCATGAGCGGGATTCCCTGCTGAAGCGGGGGCCGGTGGATGGTTTGTTCGCGCTCGCCTTAATCCACCACCTGGCGATCGCCAACAACGTCCCGCTCCCGGATATCCTCGCCTACTTTGCTCAGGTCGCCCGATTCGCCGTGGTGGAGTGGGTGCCTAAGGAAGACTCGCAAGTGGAGAGACTGCTTGCGAGCCGGGAAGACGTCTTTCCCGACTACACCCAGAAGGGGTTCGAGGCCGCCCTCTGCGGTCACTTCGAGATCGTCGAGAGTGCCCCGGTTCCCGATAGCAAGCGCACGCTCTATCTCCTCCGGAGAGTCGAGTGAAGCGGCGGATCCCCTTTCACCCTCCGCTGATTGCCGCCTTCCCCATCTTGTCGCTCTATTCGGCAAACCTGGCGATCGTGCCGCTCGACGACCTCTGGCATCCGCTGTTTCTTGCGATGGGTGGTTCGTTGCTTGCCTGGCTGGTGGTCGGCGCCGTCTTTCGGAACGTCGCTCGGGGCGCGGCGATTGCCTCCGCATTGATTGTGGCGGTCTTCGTCTACGGGAAGATCGTCACGATCCCGGCGGCCAATCACGACATCGGTCGATTTACCCAGCTCGCGATTTGGACCGTCGTTTCGCTGCTTGTCCTTTGGCTGCTCGGGCGACGCGCCAAGAAGGGGGATTGGCAGACCCCCGCGCTTAACGTCCTGGGGACGGCTCTCGTCGCCAGTTCGTTGGGATCCGTCTTCTTCGGGCTCGCCGCCGAGAAGCGCCACTTGGCCGAGCTTACACCTGCCAAAGAGACCGGCTCGCCCGTCGCCACGGGCCCTAAGCCCGACATCTTTTATATCGTCCTCGACGGATACGGACGCCAAGATCAGCTTCAGCGCGTCTTCGGGTTCGACAATTCCGCGTTCGTGAAGGCGCTGGAGTCACGCGGCTTTTATGTGGCGAACAAGACGCACGCGAACTACTGCCAGACCGAGATCTCTCTTGCGTCTTCGCTCAACCTCGACTACATCCCGACGCTTCTTCCGAAGATGAAGAACGACGATCAGGACCGCTCTCCGCTGGACGCACTGGTTCAGGACAGCGAAGTTGCGCGGCACCTGAGGGCCGAAGGCTACAAGACGGTGGCGATCACCTCGGGCTTCCCGCCCTTCAAGATGCGCTTGGCGGACCAGTGGCTTCATGAAGCGACCGGGAGGTCTCTGTTTGAAGACGCGGTGATCCAGCTCACGCCGTTCGAGATGAACGACCAGGTAAGTAGTTCGATGTTCGATCAACGTCGCGAGGAGCTCTTGGCGGCGTTGAAGAACCTGGGGGATCAGGCCCCGCGGACGGCCGTGCCGAGGTTCATCTTCGCCCACATCCTCATGCCGCATCCGCCGTTCGTGTTCGATAAGGACGGCAACGCGGCCAAGCGCCACTCCTCGTTTGGGTTCTGGGACGGGAGCCACTTCTATGAATATGGCGGCAAGAAGGAGGAATACCACCAGGGCTACGTGGGCCAGGTCGAGTACCTCAACAAATGCCTTCTGCCCGTTTTGGACCAGATTCAGAAGGCAGGTCAACCCAAGCCGATTATCCTGATTCAGGGCGACCATGGGTCGAAGATGAACCTGGATCAGGAAAACGTGGAGAAGACCGACTTGAACGAGTGCTTCAGCAACTTGAGCGCTTACTACCTACCGCCGGAGATGCAGGGGAAGCTCGATTCGACGATCACGCCGGTCAACTCCTTCCGCCTGATCTTCAACGGTCTGTTCGGTGAGACTCGCCCCGTTCTGCCGGATAAGAGCTGGTATTCGGGGAACAGCTTTCCGTACAAGATGATCGAAGTGACCGACCGGGTGAAGGCGCCTTAAAGGCGCCGAAGCCAGACCCGGGCGATGTGACGCTCCCCGACCCAGATTTCTTCCGCCTGAACAACATCCATCCCGCTCAACTCCGCGACTCGTTCCACGGGCAACACCCGGGATGCCGAAGGGCGGCCAAATTTCTCCCGGTGTTGAGGCGTGAATGTTTCGATCAAGGCTGAGCCGCCCGGACGGAGCCACCGCGCCAGGTCGGGAAGCATGAGCACGCTGAACGCGAAGCAGTTCACAAGTAAGTCAAAGTCACGTGATTCCGGAACGCGGATGTCTCCAGTGCGCCAAAGGATGGGTGTTGACTCAGCCCTCGCGTAGCGCTCCTCCAGCCTCTGCCCAAGGGACACCGCGTCCGGAAGCTCGTCAATCGCTTCTACTTCCCAGCCGTTGGCGGCCAGGTACACCGCGTCCCGTCCGCCGCCACACCCTAAGTCGACCGCCGAACCGGGTTTCAGTTGCGGGAGGACTTGTTCGATCAGGGGTGAAGGTCGCCAGAGGCGACCTGGCTCGATTGAGTCCGCGAATTCAAGATCGGTTCCGGCGGTCGGGCGGTCGCAGGCTTGCGAAAGCAAAGCGTGGCCGGGCCCGTCCACTCCAAAGAGGGCGTCGAAGCCCATGGATTTGAGCAGACTGATTGCTTGGTCCGCGAGATCGGCGGGGCCGACTACCTCCAAACGCGAGCCCTTTGCGGGTAGCTCGTGAACTCGCGAAGCGAGTTCTTCGAGCGGGATGTTGACCGACTCCGCGATCGGCCGTTCGGGGGCCGACCGCGGGT
Source organism: Fimbriimonadales bacterium (assembly GCA_038216655.1). Classification (GTDB taxonomy): domain Bacteria; phylum Armatimonadota; class Fimbriimonadia; order Fimbriimonadales; family Fimbriimonadaceae; genus JAFDWR01. The sequence goes on along the minus strand of JBBQPZ010000002.1, from coordinate 244,803 downwards.
CGAGGCGGGTTCGAAAGGGGAGTCGATCCACTAACGCGACCCGGCGGGGTCGGCGAGTTCTACCGACACCACCGAGCCCCTATCCGCCCGCGCGGCATCCGAACCGGCAGGCTGACGCCCGCCCACAAACACCCGGACTGCGTCGTGCACGAGTACGCGCTTGCCATCGGCGTCCACGAGCGAGAGTTCCTTGTCGGTCATCGGGAAGCGCACGGTTTGGCTCTCCCCCGGGATCAGGTGCAGGCGTCGGAAGCCTTTGAGCTCGCGAATGGGCGCGGTGAACTTGGGTGCAGTGTGCGACAGGTAGAACTGCGCTACCTCATCCCCCTCACGCGACCCGATGTTGGTGACCGTCGCGAAGACTTCCCAGGGTCCGCCCGGTTTGCGCATCGCACGCAGATTGGAATACTCAAAGGTCGTGTAGCTCAGCCCGTAGCCGAAGCGGTAGAGCGGTTCGGCGGTCATGTAACGATAAGTGCGGCCCTTCATCGAGTAGTCAGTGAACTCCGGAACCTGGCGCAACGACTCAGGGAAGGTGACCGGCAATCGGCCACCCGGGTTGTAGTCGCCGAATAGCACGTCGGCGACCGCCGTGCCTCCGGCTTCACCCGGATACCACGCTTCGACGATCGAAGGGACGTAGCGCTCAGCCCAGTTCAGGGTGAGCGGGCTGCCGTTCATCGTGACGAGGACGATCGGTTTGTTGAGCGCTTTGACCGCCTCGAGCAGCTTCTGCTGAACGGGGGGCAGGTCCAGATCCGCACGATCCAGGCCCTCGCTTTCGAGGTCCTGGCTGATTCCGAGCACCATCACCACCACATCGGCCTTTGCCGCGGTCTCCAGTGCCGACTTATACGGCTGGGCGTCGGAAGTCGACCAATCCAGTCGGGCAACCGCGCCCACCGCGCTCTCGAAGTACTCGATCTTTACGGCCAGCGGCTTGTTCGCGACCGTCGGGATCGTGACCGAACTGCGCATCGGAGCGTGCTCGATCCAGTTCTCGAACACGAGCTTCCCGTCGATCCACATTCGGACGCCGTCGTCGGCGGTGAAACCGATTGTCGTGGGACCCGTCGCGGTCGGTACAATCGAGCCGGTCCAGCGGGCGGAGAAGTTGTCGACGGGCACCTTCGGGCCGGGTGAGCCGGCGCCCCAATCGAAGTCGGGCACTTCGGTTCGGATCAGCACGGGCTCGCCCTTCAGTTCCTTGTTGGCGAAGTACTCCGCGCGAAGGCCGCCCTCGCGGCCATTCGGATCGAGCAGACGCATGGACGGCACCGGCTCGTGGTTGTTATCGGACACGCCGGAGCCCTTCGCGTAGAGCACCTTGATCCCACGCTTGGTCGCCGATGCTTGGATCCCCTGCAAAACCGTTGTGGTTGTGCGAGGGGTGCCGTTGTAGTTCCCCATCATCACCGGCGCGTTGTCGGCATGCGGGCCGATGACGGCCAGGGTGTGGATCTTGGACGAGAGGGGCAGGGTGTTGAGATCGTTCTTGAGTAGCACGATCGACTCGTGCGCGGCTTGGAGCGCGAGTTCACGATGGCTCTGGCAGTCGATGATGCTGTACGGGATCTTGCTGTAGGGCACCATCGAAGGGGGATCGAACATCCCCAGTCGGAATCGCGCCTCCATCAGGCGCTTGACCGAGGTATCGATCTCCTTCTCGGTGATCTTGCCCATCTTCACGGCCTGTACGAGCGAAGGATAGATCCCCCCACACTCCAAATCGCAGCCGGCTTTCACTGCCACTGCCACCGCGTCTTCCTTGGTCGGCACGAAATGGTGGTCCGCGAAGATATTGGTAATCGCACCGCAGTCGGATACGACGTATCCCTTGAAGCCCCACTCCTCGCGCAGGATCTTCTGGAGCAGTAGGGGGTTCGCGTTGCACGGCACCCCGTTGACTCGGTTGTAGGCACCCATGATCGAGTACGCCCCGCCCTCGCGTATCGCCGCCTCGAACTGGGGCAGGTAGGTGCCGTACATGTCCTGCACGCCAACAATCGCGTCGAAGCGATTGCGGATCGGCTCCGGGCCGCTGTGCACGGCGTAGTGCTTGGGGGTCGCGATCGTCTTGAGGTACTTCGGATTGTCGCCTTGGAGGCCCTTGATGAATTGCACCCCGAGGGTCGAGGTCAGATAGGGGTCTTCGCCGTAGGTCTCCTGTCCCCGACCCCAGCGCGGGTCCCGGAAGATATTGATATTGGGGGCCCAGAAGTCGATCCCCATCTCGAAGGCGGTGGGGTTCTTCCTGACTTCTTCGTTGTACTTTGCCCGCGCCTCGGTGGAGATGGTATCGCCAACCTTGTGCATGAGCGGCGCGTCCCAAGTGGCACCCAGCCCGATTCCCTGGGGAAACTCGGTCGAGTACGGCCCTTGCATCACGCCGTGGAGCGCTTCGTTCCACCAGTTGTAAGCGGGGATTCCCAGTCGCGGCACAGCGGAGGCCTTGTGCTTCATCTGGCTGACTTTCTCGTCAAGCGTCATCCGCTTGACGAGGTCGTCGACCCGCAGATCGATCGCCGCATTGGGGTCGCGAAAGACGGGAAGGGGGTCGGAAATCAGGGCAAGCAGGCAAGGCCACAACATGGTGGAATCATGCTACTCCAGCCGACCGCCTCTTAGCTGAACGCCACTCACCGTCCGCCGCGCGAGCCTTGCGGCGGACTCACGGGTAGGCCAAAGTTTGCCGTCGAATGGAACTTCAGCACGGTGATCGAATAGGGAGGGAACGAGTGGCTCATCGCGGTGCCTCCATCTGAACCTGTGCCGGACGTCAGATCGGTCGATCCCACGCCAAGCTGCGCGGCAGTGTCCTGGGGAATGCCGTAGCTCCAAGTCTGATAATCCGCCGCCGGCGTGTACCCCGCGATCTGCAGGTTCCCGTTCAGCGCGTTAAACCTTGACTTGTTGATCACCATCACCCGCAAAGTTCCGTCCGCCGCCTGAATCGCGTAGGAGGACAATAGCGGGTAGCTGCTCGCCGACGCCAGGGGCTGCGATCCCGGTTCTGCAAACCGGCTCAGGATCTTCATCGCGTAGAAGGTCGGATACTTCTCATTGCTCGGAGAAAGCACGCCGTAGTCAGCAGCGGTCCGCCAGCCGTAGAGGTTCGGGTCGTTGTTACCAGTCCCGCCACCGTTCCGCAGGTCCCACCAGTAGAACCCATGCACGCCGCTGTTGATCGCGCTTGCCACGCTGTCCGCCATGAAGAGCGCGTTCACGAGGCTTGTCGACTGCTTGCCCGGGGTTGAGGAGACGGAGTTGTTCTCGGTGCAAAGCACCGGCACCCGCGAGGCGGTTGGGCCGAGGTAGTCGTAGACCATCTGCTTGACCGCAGCTACGTCGGCCGCCCAGGTGTCATTTGAGAGAAGAAGCGATTGATCGTCCTCTTCACCTGGGTTTTGGGCGTATCGGTGGAAGACGACGAACCCTGGGTTCACGCCCCTTGCTTTGAGTCGGGTGAGCATGACCGGGGTCCAGCCGTTGTGCGTAACCCCGGTGCGCGGGTTGATCGCGGGGTGGTCGGTGTAGTTCACGTAATCGTCCTCGCCGGTCGTGACCACCGCTCCAACGCGGACCGAAGGGTCGGCGAGCCTCATGAGTTTGAAGTAGCTCAGGAACCGCTCGCCATAAACGTAGGGATCGTTCGGGCGCGAGTTCGCGTCGGTCTCCCAGGTACCGTAGTTCTCGTTGCCGACCTCCCAAAACTGCACACCCAGATGCTTGGTTACGTTCGCATAGGTGACCCAAGCGGCGGCTTCCTGGGCGGTGCCCGTTCCGTAGTTGGCCGTGACCATCATCTCCGCTCCCGCGGCGACCGCCTTTTGTGAGAAGGCATCGAAGCTGGTCGCCCAGGTCCAGTTGTTGTTCAGCGTGGTGTTGGTTTGCCAGTGGTATTCGTCGGAGAGCGAGCCTCCGGGAAATCTGAGCGCGCGCGCTCCCATCTCCTGGAGCAACGCTGGCGTGCTCGCCGTCGGGAATTGCGAATCCCACACCGCGGCATTGATCCCGAAGTGGCGCGGGTTTACGGGAGCGCCACGAAAGGAAGCATCGATCTGGAGCGTCACGCTCGCTGGCGGGGCCGCTCCCGTGACCTGGACGTCATCGATGTAGAAGGTCGGGGCTGGCGAACCAGAGGTGTTTTGGAGCCAGAAGCCGGTGAAATTGGGCTTGTTTGCCACGCCGAGGTTGGCGAGCGGGATCGTTACATGCGTCCAAGAATTGGCGACGAGCGGGCCGACGCTGACTCCCTGTTGTGAGACATCGTTCAGCAGTGCCTGGAGGTTCAGGTGTTGCCCGCCTGACGAACCTCCATTCACCCAGAAAGAGATCGAACCGTAAAGAGAACTGTCGAAGGCGGAATGATGCAAGAACAGCGCCTGATAAGCTCCCGCGCTGACCGAAATGCTCGTCGCCCCCGAATGCACCGGCGTCGAGTTCGCGAAGTTGACCGTCGCCCAACTCCAGTTCGCCCAACCGGAATGAGTTGAGTCGTCGAACACGTTCTGGGTCTGCTGAGCGCCAGCGACGACGGCCAGCGCAATCGCTGCACCAAAAGGAAGGACTCTCCATAAGCGCATGGTATATATCTCGAAAGGGCACTCGCCCTCCCGGATTATAAGACAGGTTTATCGATATATCAGAGAACTATTCGTTCGCCAGGACTCGTTGTTTCCGGCTTACCCGCCGACCTTTTAACAATATGCCGTCGAATCGCGCTTCGCGGACTTACCATCCCACCACCGGAGAATCTCCCCGCCATGCTTAACGCCTCTCTTGCTTTCCTCGCGCTGAACGCGCCCCAAGCCCCGAACGCGGACCCCAACGTCTACGTTCCGCCGTCTTCCATCGCACGCGCTTCGGATGCGGGAAGGGTCGCTCACACTTCCCATCTCGTGCTCGACGGGCCGTGGCAAGGGACCCCTGGGCAGATGCAGCCGAAAGCCACTCCCTCGGGATTCAGTCCGGCGAGCATCCGTTCCGCCTACAGTCTTAACGTGACCAACGCGTCGGGTGCCGGCACCGCCATTGCGATCGTCGATGCGTACCACTACAAGAACGCGGTTCGCGATTTCAACGTCTTCTCAACCCAGTTTGGTCTCCCGCTCGAAACGGGAAATGGGGCCGTCCTCCAGCTTGTCTATCAGGGAAGCTCGGCGCCCGCGGTCAATGTCGGATGGAACCAGGAAGAGGCGCTCGACATCGAGTGGGCCCACGCCATGGCACCCGGAGCGAAGATCTACCTCGTCGAGGCTAACTCCGCCACCCTAACCAACTTGCTCGCATGCGTCACGAAGGCCTCCAACCTTCCCAACGTTCGCGCGGTTTCGATGAGTTGGGCATCGGGAGAGTTCTCTGGGGAAACCGGCTATGACACGTACTTTGCCAAGCCCAACGTCGTGTACTTCGCGAGTTCAGGCGATACCGGCGGTGCCATCGAATGGCCAGCGATGAGCAAGAATGTCGTCTCGGTCGGCGGAACTAGCCTCCGGAACTCGGGCGGCTGGCTTGAATCTGCTTGGTCGGGAACCGGCGGAGGGCTCAGTCGCTTCTACGGAATTCCTGCCTATCAGTCCGGGTTCCCGGGCGTGACGGGCACGGGCCGAAACGGCCCCGATGTCTCGGCCGTCGCCGATCCCAACACGGGATGCGCGGTTTACGCGCCCACTTCCACGCTTCGAAGCGGGTGGATGGTATTCGGTGGAACGAGTCTCTCCTCCCCGATCGTGGCCAGCATCTACACGTTGTCCGGGCACGTTTCGTCGACTAGCTTCAACGAGCACGGCACGATCTACGCGAACTACGCTCTCTTCAACGACATCGTCGGGGGGCAAGCGGGCTCAAACCCGTGCGTAATTGGCTTCGATCGGTGCACCGGTGTAGGGTCGCCCCACGGCACCGCCGGGTTCTGATATGACAAGGGGCGGCTTCCGCCGCCCCTGCTTTTCCCCATTCCCCGGGCTTTAGGCAAACTGGAATTCGGGGGAGGCGAAGATCAATTTGGCGACCATCGCCGCGGTATCGCCCGCGTTCTGCGGGGTGACCGTTCCTCCGGAAACCTTCTGGGCCGCGGCAACCAGACGACGCACTTTGTCTTTCGGCAAGGGAGCATCGAACACCGAGACCAACTTGTCGGCCACTCCTTGCGGAGTCATGTTGTTTCCTAGCAAGCCTGCCACCGGATAGCGCAGGTTGACGCGACCGGCGTTTGCGAACAACACGGAGCCCCACTCAATCCGCTCGACCATCGTGGCCGTGCTAACCCAATTGGCGCCCCCGTCCCAGCCCGAGACGTCGGGAGGGAACAGGATCTCCATTCCCATGTCCTTCAGCTTGGTGCGCGTCAATTGCGCGGCAGGCACCCGCTTTGGCCCATCCGCGGGCGATGCGGCGATTTGACGCGCGACGATCTGCCCGACTCCAAGTTGCCGCAAGGTCGAGACGCAGAAGTCGACGGGGCATTTGTAGATGCCTCGCTCGGCTCGATCGGAGTAAAACTCCGGCGCATGCATGATGTTGCGAAGGAGGAGCTTGATGTTCAGCCCTGAGTCGTGGAACTTCGTCGCGAACCGGTTGACGAGTGCATCGTCCGGGTTCTCAAAGACGAACCACTCCCAAATCTTCCGGGTGATGTAGAACGCCGTGCGGGGTCGATCGCAGAGCATGTCGATGATCTGATCGCCGTTGAAGTTTCCGGTCTGGCCCAGGTAGGTCTTCTCGCCGGAATCGTGCTTGCGTGGCAGGAAAGCAAACTCGGCTGAGCCGCGCTTGATCTGCTTCGCATCCTGGCCAATGGCCCTGCCGTTTCCGCGGGCGATGGACCAGCCGGTGAAGGCTCGCGCGCTTTCCTGAATGTCCTTTTCGGTGTAGTTCCCGATGCCGAGAGTGAAGAGCTCCATGACCTCACGGGCAAAATTCTCGTTCGGGTGGTCCTTGTCGTTGTACTGGTTGTCCAACCAGAAGAGCATCGCGGGGTCCTTGCTGACTTCGTGGAGCATGGTCCGGAAGTTCCCCGTGCAGTTCGCCCGCAGTATCTCGTTTTGTTTGTGCATGAGCAGACCGCCCTGCACCTTTGATCCGCTCGTAGCAAAGTGGTCGTGCCAGAAGAGGGTCATCTTCTCCTGGAGCGGGCGTGAGGTCATCAGCATGCGCGCCGCCCACCAGACCGCGACCGCGTTGGGATTCACGTTCCCGTTTTTGGCGTTCGCAAAGGACTCAATGTCGAGGTCGAAGGTCTCGGGCGTTTGCTCGTAGTTGAGCAGGACGTCGATCGCCGAGTCCAAACCGCCCTTCAGATAGTAATCGAGCTCGGATTCACTCGCCCCGAGTCCAAAGCGTCGGAGGACGTGGGCACATTTCTGCCGTTCGGTGAGGAGAGCCATGCTCTGTATAACGAAGGTCTCGGCCAGGGGTTCAGTCCAAGACCTCGAGGCACAAAAAAAAGAGGCAGCTCGACCGAAGTCGACCCGCCCCTCTCCTGAAGATGGAGCCTCTTACGCCTCGGCGGCGTTCGATGACTTGTACGTAGCTTCATTAATGAACTTGTACAGAGTCGTTCCCTCGTACGATGCCATTAGAGCATAGCGAGTCTGCTCACCCGACTTCGTCTTTCGGATCATCTTCTTCTTCTTAACATTGCCTTCCGGCACGTCGACGTGCGAACGAGTCTTTAGGTTATAGAACTGCATGTTTCCCTCCTAAGCCGGCCCTCCCCTGACCGTTAAGCCTGGTTCCTGCCACTGACAACCTATCATATACCGCAAGTTCAGTTGAGTCTAGAGCGAAAGTGCGATTTCCTTCGAATAAGCGTAAAAAAATCATAATCGCAGCTTTCTGCAATTTTCGGTCATTCGTGAACTAATCGGTGATAAGTTGCGTTTGAATAGCGTCGTACAAAGTATCAGCATGAAAGACCGACGCATATTGGAGAGTCCCTTGGACACCCCGGCGGTGCCGCCCGACGAGGCACGAAATTATGAAGAGCATGCCCTGAAGATCCTGCGTAATGCAGGCTACAGGATCACCATGCCGCGCGTTCAAGTGATCCGAGCACTCGCCGACACCAGTCGTGCCCTGAGTGCCTATGCCATCCATGAGAAGATCATTGGCGGCGGCGGAAAAATCGACGTTGTTAGCGTGTACCGTATACTATCTACATTACAGGATGTGGGCCTTATCCATCACATCGGTGTGGTAGACGGATATTTCCCCTGTCGGATGGCCGATTGCAGCGGAAAACGATCCGCGGTCCTCATTTGCGAGTCCACCAGTACCGTAAACGAGCTTCGATTGCCCGATTCGCTGTTGCGGTCGATCGAGGAGCAGGCTCGCGAAGCCGGATTTGATGTCACCTCGATCAGGATCGAGATCACCGGCACCCCGCGAAACTAGCGGGAGCGGAATCAAAAGCAAGGTGCCCTCGCCAATTTGGCGAGGGCACCTTTTTGTTCTTGTCGGCTTACCGGAACGTCACGTCGATTTGAGCCCGCGTACGGACGTTACCGTCCGCGAACCGCTGGAACGAGAGCGACTTTGTATCGCCCAAGCGGATACCGGCCAGGATGCCGACCAGATCCTCCGACGATTTCACCGATTGACCGCCGAGGCTGTCGATCAGATCGCCCGGTTGCAAGCGGAGGCGAGCTGCCACCGAGTTCGGCTCGACCAGCATGACCACCGCTCCCTCCGCGTCGGCGGGGATATGGTACTGCTTGCGCAGGGTGTCGGACACGGTCTGGACTTGAACGCCGAGATGGGCGCGGCCGTCCTTCGATTTGAGGTCGGGGTGACCCTCTGGGACTTGCGGAACGAGCTCCTTGGGAATGGGGATCTGCTGCGGATCGTCCTGCGTCGGCGGCAAAGTCGTGTTTTCCTTCGGAGGCTCGGCCAACTTGACCTGCAACACCTTGTGCTGACCGTCGCGAATTATCTCGAAGGGCACCGTCGTTCCGGGGGTGTATCGGAACATGGAGTTGCGCACGTCGACCTCGTTGCTGATCGGGAGGGTGCCGACTCGGATGACGACGTCGCCCGCCTTGAGCCCGGCTTCCGCGGCGGGGCCGTTGCTCTCCACGTGACGCAGGATCGAACCCGACGTGAGCTTCAACTGCTTCTGCTCGTATTCTTTCAGCGATTCGGGCAGGATGCCGGTGTAGCTCCGGACGACTTGGCCCTTTTCGATCAGAGTCTCCGCCAAGGTCCGGGCAAGATTGCTCGAAATCGCAAAGCCGATGCCGCTGCTGCTGCCCGAGAGGGAGAAGATCGCGGAATTGATGCCGATGACCTGGCCGTCGACGTTGATCAGCGGACCCCCGGAGTTGCCCATGTTGATCGCGGTGTCGGTCTGGATGAGGTCGAAGTAGCGGCGAACGGAGCGCGTCCGCTGATCGGGAATCGAATTCAGGCGACCCGTCGCGCTGACATGTCCGTAGGTGACGCTGTTCTCAAGTCCAAACGGAGCGCCGACGGCCATCGCGAGTTGACCGACATGAACCTGCGATGAGTCCGAGAATTGGAGTGTGGGGAGGTCCTTCGCGTCGATCTTCACTACCGCGATATCGTTCTCGGGGGCTCGGCGCACCGTGCCGGTGAATTCGCGTCCATCGTGGAGGATGACGGTGACCTTGTCGAAGCCAGCGACGACGTGGTCGTTGGTGACGATCCAGCCGTCGGGCCGCAAAATGACTCCGGAGCCTTCGCCGGAAACGGTTTGCTGCTGACCGGTCATCGAGAAGTCGGATTTACCTTCGGTCTTGATACTGACAACCGCGGGTGCCGCGTAGTCGGCCAACTTCTGGAACGCGCGATCAAGCGCCTTCAGGTCGGGCAGGGTCTCCATCCGCTCCGCGGCGATCGAGACGGCGGGTGAACTCGCGGGCGTGTAGGGTGAGGGCAACACGGTCCGGTGGGACGCGCCGGTTGAGGCGGCGAGTCCGGCACCGGCAAGAACGATGCCCGCGCAGAGAGCCACGAAGCCGGGGCTCTTAATAAAAGGGGGTTTTGCTTCCATATTCTTATGCAACTCTCAGAGAATTGGGAATGGTCGGGGCGGGCTTAGCGACCGCCACCATGAGTGCCCGACGCCGAGCCACTCGATCTTTTAGAAGAAACATCTTCAACCCGGCCCGCAGTTCCAGCCGAGGAATGAACGATCACCATCGGCGGGGCCGGGTGTCGGTCAAGCGATTCCTGCTGTTCTCGGACGAAAAACTGGGCAATCCGATCCCGGACCTTGGCGGGGGCGTCCATCACGACGGTGAAGGTTACGGTTCCCGAGGTCAGTCGGGTTGCTCCTTCAAGTTTGATGTCCGGTGCGTCGTCGGGCGAGCACTCATAGACCGTTCCCTTCACCAGACCATCCGTAATGCGGACAGTCACGGAACGGAAGCGACCGCTGTTGTACTGTGCGGTCTGGACGTGAAAGCCGGCGGGAAGGTGGTGCGGCAGGATCGGCTTGAAAGTGAGGCCGGTTGGGATGGTGGACTTCGAGACGACTTCCGTGCGTTTGCCAAAGCGGATCGTCCGGACGTCTTTCACCGTCCGCAGATCGAAGACGCTGGATGGAATCGAACTCGGGAAGGTGACGCTCTTTACTTCGACCCGTGTCTCCATAGGACCTTCGACCGTGGCGACTTCGAGGCGGAGCATGAAGCCGGTTTGGGCATCGAGCACGAGCCGGCGGGCAAGTACATCCTCGTGTCGAGGCTGGGCGAGCACCGATAGAGCATCTCGTCCAGCGACCTTAAGAGGGCCCTCGACTTGAAGGTGGTAGTTTCGGAACAACAAGGCTAGGCGGAAATTGACGTCGCTCGCTTCGAGCAGGGGCGAATCCTGGATGAGCAAGGTCTTGTGATCGGGGACCAGCGTCCGCAGTTCCTTCCCATCGTCGACGGATTCAAATCCTTCGCGGCTTAACGGCTGCAGGACCACGCGATGCATGCGCCCGTCGCGGGCGATCTCAAGCTTTGCCTGCTCGCCCTCGGATTTCCCACCGAGGCGATACATCACCACGGCGACGACGTTGAAGCCGGGGACGCGCTCCATGCTGCGGGCCACGAGCTGTCGCAATCGAGGGTCTTCGGGCGGGCTGGTTGGGCCAGGTCCCTGGGCCACCGCCGGAAGGCAGGGCAACAAAGCGGAGAAGAGTAAAGCGGCGCGCTTAGCGACCATATACCGCCGGAGAAGCCAGATGCCCACCGGAGAGCGGGTCACTGGACGCTTCGTAGAGCTGATCGCGGTTAATCTCTAGAGCGTAGTCGTTGGAAGATGTGGTCGCTGCCTCGTTGTGCATCCGAACCGGAGTGCGCGTTGCAGGCAGAATCAAAAGCGTAGCGATCATCGCCGCGGCCGCCGCGACGGCGGCGAACATGTAGGCGGGTTTGCGTGAGGGAGCCGCCGCATCTCGGCAAGATCCGCCGAGCACGTTCTGAATGAGGCGATCCTCGAAACCGGCGGGGGGCTCGACGGGAGCCGCGCCTTCCAGGAACTGCTTGAGCGTGCGGTAACCAAACTCTTCGGCCTGACAATCCTCGCAGGAGTGAAGATGCGTCCGGATCTCCAGCATCTCAGACTTGTCGAGCTCGCGATCCACATAAGCCGACAACCGGGATTGGATGTTCTTACAGTTCATCGTTGTAACTCCGGTAGCTCTGGGGCGCGTGCTTGAGCAGATAACTGCGAAGCTGCTTCCGTCCTCGATGAATGCGAGACCGGACGGTGCCCACCGAGGTGTGCATCACATCCGCGATCTCTTCGTAAGCTAATCCTTCCACGTCCGCCAGCAAAACTGCGGTGCGGAACTCGGCGGTCATTGCCATCAATCCGTTTTGAACCGGGGCGTCGAGAGATTGGTGCTTCATCTCGCGATCGGGAGAGGACATTGCGTCCGGTAGCTCCCAAGTCGTGTTCCCGTCCTGCCCGCCTTGCTCAAGGCTCGTGGTTCGCAGCCGACCCTTGCGGCGCACCAGGTCGATGTGCGCGTTGGTCATGATGCGGTAGAGCCAACTGGCGAAGGGGAGACTCCGGTCGTATTTATCGAAAAAGCGAAAAGCGCGAACGAACGACTCTTGGCATAGGTCTTCCGCCTCGGCCACATTGCCCGTCAGCCGGTATGCGCGGCTGAACGCCTGCTTGTTCGTGCGGCGGATCAGATTCTCGAATAGCTCGCGTGACGAAGTGCCAAGGGCGAGCGATTCAGTTTGGGCGACGGCTAAAGGCATGGGCGTTCGAGCTTCCTATTTCTCATTACGGCATCCTGGGACTCGATTGTTCCGAACCCAGCGATTTCTGTGCCGCTTCTATTGTGCGCCATCTCTTCGGATGCGGGGAAGTAGACTCATGCGGACTGGCGCTCCTGATGGAATTGATGGGCCCGATGGAACTGATGGAATTGACCGGAAAGATTGGCCCCGAATGGCGAGGCTCCCTCCAAGACCGAGTGCGTGGCCTGCGAGAGGCGATCCTATCATTCAATCCCATCAGTTCCATCAGGAGATTTCAGTTCCATCACTCCAACGCCTAACGCCAACACCATGAACAAGGTCTATCCCAACGCTGCGACCGCCCTAGACGGACTCCTCTTCGACGGCATGACGATCATGTCCGGCGGATTCGGACTATGCGGGATCGCCGAGCACTTGATCCTCGCCCTACGCGACTCCGGGGTCAAGGAGATCACCGTCATCAGCAATAACTGCGGGGTTGACGACTTCGGGATGGGCCTGCTTCTACAAACCCGCCAGATCAAGAAGATGGTCTCCAGCTACGTCGGTGAGAACGGCGAGTTCGAGCGGCAGTATCTCAGCGGCGAACTCGAGCTTGAATTCAACCCCCAAGGCACCCTCGCCGAGCGCATCCGCGCTGGTGGCGCGGGGATCCCCGCCTTCTACACCAAGACTGGCTACGGAACGCTCGTTGCCGAGGGCAAAGAGACTCGCGATTTCAACGGCGACATGTACGTGATGGAGACTGGCCTTGTAGCTGATCTGTCTGTCGTGAAGGCTTGGAAGGGCGATACTTCCGGGAACCTGATCTATCACGAGACCGCCCGTAATTTCAACCCGATGATGGCCACCGCCGGGAAGGTTTGCGTTGCCGAAGTTGAACACCTCGTCGAGACCGGCGAACTCGAACCCGACCAGATTCACACCCCGGCGATCTACGTCGATCGGATCATTCAGGGCACGAACTACGAGAAGCGAATCGAACGGCGCACGACCCGGCCCAAGTAGACTTTCGCCATGCGATTGAATGCTCAAAAAGTGGCGCCCGAGGGCGTCGCCGCCATAGTCGGCCTCAGCAAATACCTCGAAACCTCCTCGATCGAACCCGAACTGCGGCACCTCGTCGAGCTCCGGGTCTCCCAGATCAACGGCTGCGCCTACTGCATCGACCTGCACCTGGGGCAACTCCGGGAGCTTGGCGTGAACGAGCAGAAGCTCGACCTCCTCCAGGTCTGGCGCGAGATTCCGTTCTATAGCGACCGCGAGAATGCCGCCCTTGAGTGGGCCGAAGCGGTCACCCTGCTCGCGGACACTGACGTCCCGGACGAGATCTACGACGGCATGATGAGCATCTTCATCGAGAAGGAGCTGTTCGATCTGAACATGGTCGTCGTGGCGATCAATGCCTGGAACCGGATCGCCATCCCCTTCCATCAACTTCCCGCGAAGAGAAAGTAGCTCGGCCCAAAAGTCCGACGGTCTGCAACCCGCGCCCAGAAATCGAGTATTACGCTTACGATGAAACGCGTCGTGATCGCCTTGCTCCCCCTGACCCTGCTCGGCGCGGGTTGTAACCCGAAGGATGAGGACAACCTCAAACGCGACGCCGGCAATCTGGCTCAGAGTGCCAGCACCGCGCTGAGCAACGCGTCGGTCTCTGGCAAGGTCAATGCCGTCCTGAGTTGGCGTCGCGACCTGGACATCAGCGGGATCAAGATCGAAGTCGAAGGCGGCAAGGTGACCCTGAGCGGTCACGTCCCCAGCGAAGCCCAACACCACACGATCCTCGATCTCGTCAAGGGCACCAAGGGCGTTGAGAACGTTGACGATTCGATTAAGGCTGACTAGCGTCGCTTGCAACGGTCGAAGAACGCAACGTACTCCGACGGCACGAAGTGCGACCGGTCGCCGTGGTCGCCTCGGCACGTCACGAGTTCGCACTCGCGTCGCCCCGGTTTTAGGAGCGCGAACATCACGTCGGTGTTGTCACCTTGAGGGACGATGGTGTCGGCCGAACTCGCGTAGAACCTGAACCTCGGACACTTGATCCGTTTAGGATTGAGTAGGCAGGGATCGTGACCCTTGGTCGCCGCCGCAAACCCTTCTTCTCCATGGAAGCTGAACGCCGCTTCGATTTGGGTGCGGAACGTTGGCGTCTTGGCGTACATGGTCTGCTGGTTGGCGACCGGGTAGGTGCCGAGCCAACCTTGGACATCGGGAATCCGGCGATCTTGGAGAGACAGCAGCCCACTCATCCCACCCATCGATTGCGACCAGAAGCACGTCCTGGAAATCTTAAAGTGCTTTCGGGCATAGGAAAAAAGCTCCGCGTAGTCGTCCAGGGCCGCCTGCGTACCCCAGTTGTTCCCGTGAGCGTTGCTCCCGCACAGGATGTAGCCCGCGTCGAGGAGTGCCTGAACGCATTCCCTCTTCAATCCGTCAGCCAACAACGCGCGTTGGTCTTCCCCCACTCCGTGGTGGTAGATGATCAGCGGCGCGCTCTTCTTAGCATCGTACGACTTCGGGATGAGCAGCATGATCGCCTGGCCGCCCGGCTGAGCTGTAGCATCGACCTGCGTGAAATTTGCGTCCTGAGGACGGGATAAGAGGGTTGCAACGACGAGGGTCACCAACATGCCGCGATTATCGCATGAGGCGCGCGCGCAGTAAACTCGACCCATGAACCTCGTGCTGGGTGTGAGCGGCAGCGTCGCGGCCTACCGGGCCTGCGACCTGGCCCGAGAGTTGATGCGCCACGGATTCACCGTGCGTGTCTGCCTGACCGACGCGGCCCAGAAGTTCGTCTCCCCTGCCCTTTTTGAGGCCCTCACCGGGCAGCCCTGCCTCACCGACACCTTCGAGGAGCCGACGGCGGGTCGGATGGCCCACATCGACTGGGCCCGACAGGCTGACCTGATCCTCGTGGCACCGGCCACGGCCAACACGATCGCCAAATTGGCCCACGGCATCGCGGATGACATGTTGACCACGATCGCGGTGGCAAGCACCAAGCCCCTCGTCATCGCCCCGGCGATGAACCCGGCGATGTACGCCCACGACGCGACCCAGGCGGCGCTAAAGCTCCTTAGTGCCCGCGCCGCCGCGATCGTCGAGCCGGATGAGGGCGATGTCGCCTGTGGCGAAAAGGGCCAGGGCAAGCTGACTTCGATCGAGAAGATGGTTCGGGTGGTCGAGGACATTGCTGCGGCCACCAAGAAGCTCGAAGGCAAGACGGTGCTAATCACGAGTGGTCCGACCCACGAACCGATCGACTCGGTCCGGTTTATCGGAAATCGCTCGAGCGGCAAGATGGGAGCGGCGCTCGCCCGCGCAGCGCTTCTCAAGGGTGCTTCGCGGGTGGTCGTCGTGTCGGGTCCCGTTTCTGTCGCTTACCCCCTGGGAGCGGAGGTCATTCGCGTGAACACCGCCCGGGAGATGCTCGAGTCGGCCTTGGCGCTGGTCGGGGCCGTCGACCTCGTCATCGGTGCCGCCGCGGTGGCCGACTATCGGGTTGAGACGCCCCTTGAAGGGAAGCGCCGTCGTACAGTTGACCCGATCGACCTCCGGCTGATCCCCAACCCCGACATCATCGCCGCCCTTGCTCAGGCCAACCCGGCGGCGCGGGTGGTCGGGTTTGCCGCCGAGCCGTCGCCGGACCTGGGATATGCGAGCGAAAAGCTGGCTCGAAAGGGTCTCGCCGCGATCGCGGTCAACGACATAAGTCAGGCCGGGATCGGGTTCGATGCGGACGAGAACGTGCTCACCCTAGTCCGGAGGGACGGGTCATCGGAGACGAGCGGGCGGCAGAGCAAACTCGCCTGTGCACTTTGGCTGCTGGAGCGTGTCTGAAAGGGGATTGGGCGCGGGTGAATTGTGAGTCTTGACTCTAACTCACGAACTCACTGCTCACTTTCCACCACGCATGAGTATTTAAGTTCCGATTTCGTCCGCTGGATGGTCGGGCCAGTGGTGGATGAACTTTTTCCTCTATAGGGCGCGAAGAGCGGCTTTGTCAACCAGTTGCAGCCATGTATGCCTCGGGCTTTGGTGTGCCTTTGATCAGAACACCGAGGCTAAGGCCCCAGGTTTGGAAGGCCGCGCTTTTAGCCTCGGGGTTTCGACAGGTTCGTACTTTTAAGCCTGCGGCTGGAGCACCCCGAGGCATCCGCACCCCGCCTTCCGCTCCCAAGGCATCGGTGGTAATTAGAACGCACGGATTGGAAGTACGGGGTTGGGATCTGGGGTCCTTCGACTCTGCTACCTTCGCCAAGGCTCGGCGCGCCGCTCAGGGTGACGGGCTCTTGGGTTGGCCTTCGGTTTCTGGCTTGGCTTCTGAACTGGGAGCCACTTGGTCACCCCCTGCTCCCTCAAGGGGGTTCGAAGCGGCGGGCTCCATCTCGGGCTCTTCAGGCACTGGCGCTAGCCCGTAGCCTGTCAGCCGCATCAACTCCGACTGCACCCAGGCCATGATCTCCTCGGTGTCCGCCTTCTTCTCGAACTCCCGGGGCTCGCCCCAGTTCGCTGAGATCAAGCTGAACGCCGGGCGGGGGATCATCGTGCCGTAGGGCATCATCCTGCGGGAGTTGCGCAGCCCGACGCAGATCACCTTCGCCCCGGACATCCGCACGAGCAACGCCACGCCCGCCTTGAGCGGCAAGATCTCACCTGAAACCGAAAGCTCGCCCTCGGGGAAGACGCCTACCGCCTCTCCCATTCGCAGAAGCTCGACCGCCCGCTTGATCGAAGCCCGGTCCGGTTCTCCGCGTTTCACGGGGAACGCGTAGTACCTGCGCACGAGGTTGCCGACAAACTTCATCTCGAAGAGTTCGCTCTTCGACATGTAGTGAATCCCGCGGGCGCAACCGAGTTGAACCAGGATTGGATCGACGTCCGCCTGATGATTGGCGAGGATCAAGAGCCCGCCCTTTTTCGGAATGCGTCGACTGCCGCGTACGATGGTGGGGCCAAACAGAGTGAACACCACCCAGGCAAATGCTCGCGAAATGGGTACCCGCACGTGTCGGTGATAGGCCGACATCGGTCCGGGCGGCGGAAGTTCGGTCTCAGCCATGGATGATTCTCCCAATCGCCTCAGGATAGGCCCTGTGCTCAAGGTCCAGGACTCGCGCCGCCAGCCTCTCGGGCGTGTCGTCGGGGAAGACGGGGCACTTCATCTGCAGGACAATCTCTCCTTCGTCATAAACCTCGGTCACTCGATGTACTGAGCAGCCGGACTCACGCTCACTCGCCGCGATGACCGCCTCATGGACGTGCATCCCGTACATCCCTTTGCCACCGAACTTGGGAAGTAGCGCTGGGTGGATATTGAGAACCAGCATTCCTTGCAACACCTCGGCCGGAAGCAGGCGCAGAAAACCGGCGAGACAGAGAACGTCGGCCCCCTCAAGCGCGGCCATCAGTCCGGCGGCTTCGCCCTCCCCTTTGGGAACGATCTGAACCTTCAGCCCATATGAGCGGGCCCACTCGACGGCGGGGGTCCCATCGACCGGGGAGATGACAGTTCGGACCTGGGCGTCCACGGTCCCCGAGGCGCAAGCTTCGGCAATCGCGCGCATGTTGGAGCCCCGCCCTTTCGGGCCGATCAGGATCGCAATCTGCGCGGGCATTTGCAAAGGTTACAGCATGGCGGCCTAAGCCGAGAAGCCGCTGACCCAAGGTCCCAACCCTTCGAAGCCGGACCGCACGCGCCGAAGCCCCTCTTGATAGGCTTCGAAGTCCGCGCTGAGCTTGCGGAACATCGGTGCCTCTCCGTCGAACGGAGGATATTCGAACGTGCTGACCACGTGGTAGCTGTAGCGCGCCTGTTCGGTGACATCCAGCACGGAGTCCGGAGAGCCGGGACGTTTCAGGTGCTTGAGGAACTCGGGGAACATGCCCGACCAGAACAGCAGGAAGTCGCCAATGTGTCGATGCACCTCGCGTTCCCGGGCGAACGAGTCTGCGTTGACTCGAATGTCGCCTTCCATCAGCATCGCCGCGACCGTCTCAACCGGACGACCTGAGGCATCGCGCACGGCGAAGACCGAATCCCAGTGCATGAACTTGACCATCATCTCGACGATATAGGCGTCAACATCCTGCGTTTCAGGTAGGCCAAGCTCCTTGTGGAGCGACCGGTGAAGCGCTTCGCTGAAGAACGAGCGGATCGGGCTATGAGGGTCGATGTTGCGTTCCATTTTTCCAATCCTTTGAGAACTGATTCCGCATTCCTCGCAAGATGTATCACGTTGACGGGCGAGAATGTCGGTAGGTTCAGCTCGGTGAGCCTTTGGACTGGCTTCCTTGATGGAGTTGAGGGTCCTGATGGAATTGATGGAATTGATGGAATTGACTCCTGGGTTTCGGCCACACCATTTGGGAGGTTGCCCTGCCAGGTTCAAAGCCCAACAGAGCCAGCTACCGACCCATTCCATTGGCATTCAATTCCATCAACTCCATCAGGACCCTCAATTCCATCACAACGGGCCAAAAACGAACTCTGATTCTGTAGAGTGTTATCCATGTCTCCACTCGATGGTCTGAGTGAAGCCGAGCAGGAAGCGCTGCTCCGCCGATTGATGCGCAAACAGGTGGCCTTGAGCGTCCGGGTCGCGATGGTCTTCATCGCGTTGCTGGTCGCTATTCCCTTGTTCAATCTCTGGGCGCCGGCGTTTGCCGCCACCCCGATCGCGGGATTCACGCTCACCTGGCTCGTGCTCGGGCTGCTGTTTTACTTCCTTACGGGAGCGCTGTCCGGCTACTACGTCAAGCACTCTGACCGCATTGAGGAAGAGCTTCTTCAGGAGGAGGGTAAGTGATCCCTCTGATCGGCGTCATTCTGATGGTCATCGCGACCGTGGCGCTTGGCCTCTACGCGACGAAGAAGGCGCACACCGCCTCCGACTTCTTCGTCGCCGGGCGGACCGTCGGGGTGCTCATGAACGCCTCCGCCATCTCGGGCGAGTATCTGAGCGCGGCTTCGTTCATGGGGATCGCCGGGCTCATCATGAAGTCCGGTTACGATGCGCTCTGGTATCCGGTCGGCTACGCCGCGGGCTACCTGTTCCTGCTGCTGTTTATCGCCGGACCCCTTCGCCGCTTCGGGGCGTACACGATCCCCGACTTCGCCGAGGGACGCTTCAACTCGCCCGCGTTCCGCAAGATCGCGGTGATCTTCGTGCTGTTCATCGGGTTCTTCTACACGATGCCGCAGATGAAGGGAGCCGGCGTGACGATGGGCGCGATTCTGGGCTGGCCGTATTGGGTTGGCATCGTGATCGTGGGCTCGGTCATCACCTTCAACGTCGCCCTCGGCGGCATGAAGGGGATCACGCTGGTTCAGGCGTTCCAGTATTGGGCGAAGCTGTTTGCCATCTGTATCCCGCTCTTTGTGTTGGCGGCATTCCTGGGCGGACCGACCCCGGCCAAGGGGGCGGCCAGCGACCTTTCGATTGCCTCCACGACCGCGATCAAGATGAAGGGGAAAGAGGCGGCTCCGGCCAACGTGCTGGCGCTGTCGACCTCGGGCCCGACCGTGATCTCTTTTGCGGAAGCATGTGACGTCAAGATGTCCGCCTCTCGGAAGTCCGAGCCTGGCGAGGACAAGGTCAAGCTCCCCGCACAGATTCTGGAGCAGTCTCGCACCAAGGACTTCGCGATCGCGCCCTCGGAAGCGGCGGGGGCATGGGGAACCATGCACCTTCCAGCGGGCGCGTCCTTCGAGTTCGCCCCGGTGCCGGTGACGCAGGGCGGCGCACCCGTAATGAAGGACGGGAAGCCAGTGCTTTCGGGGGTCAAGCTTGAGTTTGTCACTCCCTCGACCCTCCACCTCGCGGGGACGACGAAGTCGGCGGTGGCGCCGAACGCCCCGGCCGGGGCGAAGTGGCTCAACCCCTACGGACCGACCTCCAGCAAGTGGGGCTATCCGGTCCTCTACACCTTCTCCCTGATCATCGCCCTGGTATGCGGGACCGCGGGGCTGCCCCACATCCTGGTGCGGTTCTACACGAACCCCAACGGCAAGGCGGCGCGGCGAACGACCTTTTGGGTGATGATCCTGCTCGGAGCTTTTTACGTCTTCACCCCGGTCTGGGGGACGCTGGGGCGGTCGATCATGCCGCAGCTCTATGCGAACAACTCGACCGACACAGTGTTGATCAAGCTACCGACGATGATCGAAGGCACTTTGGGGCAGATCCTCGGCGCGGTTACGGCAGCAGGTGCGTTCGCCGCGTTCATGTCGACCTTCTCGGGGTTGCTCGTGAGCATGTCCGGCGCATTTGCGCACGACATCTACGGCAAGATCATTCGTCCGAACGCGAGCCAGGACAGCCAGAAGAAGGCGTTTCAAGTCGCCGCGGTCGGCGTCGGCGTGATCTCGATGGTTCTCGGTTACTTCGTAGAAACCTTCGACATCGCTACGATGGTCGGCTGGGCGTTCGCAATCGGTGCGGCGAGCTATTTCCCTCTCCTGCTCCTAGGCGCGTGGTGGCGCGGTCTCACGGCCGTGGGGGCGGCCACGGGCATGTTGCTCGGCGGCTTGCTCTCTCTGTTCGCGATCGTGGCGAACATGTTGCTGGACAAGAAGGTGCTCGCCTGGGATCTGCCGCCGCTCGTCCGCTCGCTCATGGAGCAGCCCGCGATCTGGGGCGTGCCGTTGGCGATCGTGACAATGGTGCTGGTGTCCAAGGCGACAAGCGCGTCCTTGCCCAAGGACGTGACATTGAAGATGCTAAGGCTCCACGCTCCGGAGGGGATGGGGATCAGCGAGAACTACGTTGACTAGTGGTAGTGGTAGTGGTAGTGGTAGGGGGCAAGCGATCCCCGGGCGAGTTCAGCCGACTACTGGTCCCGACCCCTCTACATACAATCGTCGATTCCCGTCAGATCCCTCGGCACAAGCATCCTTCGGGATGACACCGATACTTTAGCTCTGCACTACCACTACCACTACCACTACCACTACCACTAGGGTCGTGACCGAAGCATCCGCCCGTCCATGTCCTTGTTGCTTTCCATGGTGCGGTTCATGCCGGTGCCGGCGTCTTCCTTTGTCCACGACGGCACCGGCTCGTACTTGCGCGTGCCGTAGTCGTTGAGGATGATGAAGATCAAGGTCAGCCAGATGAAGCCCATCATCGCCCAGAGCTTGACCAGGCTGGACGCGTACTTCACGCCCATGAAGATCGTGATGACGAGGAACGCCTTGGTGACCGCGATCAGCATCGCGATTCCATTGTTGAGGTAGCTCCCGTCGATTGTCAACCCGAAGAGGTGCTGCGGTCCGAACACGATGCCGCCAAAGTAGATCGTGAGGCCCATGAGTGCCAAGAGGGCAGCCAACGTTTTCACGTAGGTCAGGGGCGGGACGATGTGGTGGGCGCCTTGGTGGTGAGTGCCTTTCATGGGTCTAGCGGGGAATCAAGTAGAAGAGTGGGAAAAGGAAGATCCAGACGAGGTCGACGAAGTGCCAGTAAAGGCCGATCAACTCGGTCGGAACGTAGTCCTTCGTGACGAGCGGATGCTCCTTGCGCCACATGTTGGCAAGGTAGGCCAGCATCAGTATCCCCACGATAATGTGGAGCGCGTGGAAGCCGGTCATCGCGAAGTAGAGGCTGAAGAACAGCTCGGCCGGACGCGGGTTGGCCCCGTGTAGAGCCTCCTTTATCGTGCCGAAGGTGGGGCCGGGAACCAGGTGTTCCACGGCCTTGGCGGGCCATTCGAAGGTGAACTTGATGAACAGGAAGCCGAACGCGCAGGCGATCGTCGCACCCAGCATCATCTGTACGAGTTTGCCCTTGCGGAGCTGGGCAAAGTGCACTCCCATCACCATTGTGAAGGAGGAGATCAGCAGCACCGTGGTGTTGATGCCACCCCACATGACGCTCAGGTTCTCATGCACGGCATGAAAGTCGGCCTGATACTTCCAGCGGTAAAGCGAGTAGGCAAGGAACATCGCCCCGAAGAACATGACCTCGGAGACGAGGAAGGACCACATGCCAACGAGATAAGTCTCGCTCTGCTGCTCCATGTCCTCGAACTGATGGTGCAGTCCTTCGACGTGGTGATCGTGATCGTGGGTAACGGCGGCCATGCTTACTTGGGCTCCTCGGCGATCACTTCGCCGTCCTTGGTCTCAACTCCCGGCGTACCCGGCTTGTCCATTTCGAGCGTCGACTTTTGCTGCTCGTACTCGTCCATATGCGAGTAGTCATAGACTTCGTCGGTCACGATCGGCGTGGACACGAAGTTCGCCGTGATGGGCGGCGAAGCCGTCTGCCATTCAAGTCCATGCGCCCCCCAGGGGTTCGCGGTGGCCTTCGGTCCCTTCTTCAGCGACCAGGTCAGATAGAACGCGGGTAGCGCGAAGCCGAAGGCGAGCACCGTGGCACCGGCGGTCGACAGGATGTTGTAGATCTGGAATTCCGGCGCGAAGTAGTAGTAGTGATACCGTCGCGGCATTCCCATGAAGCCCACGATGAATTGCGGCATGAACGTGACGTTGAAGCCGACGAATACGCTGATCGCGCTGAGCTTGCCCCAGAACTCCGGATACATCCGGCCGAACATCTTCGGCCACCAGAAGTGGATGCCCCCTAGGAAGCCCATGATCGTTCCACCCACCATGACGTAGTGGAAGTGCGCGACCACGAAGTAGGTCGCGGTCAGGTGAACGTCCGTTCCCATCGAGGCGAGGAACAGGCCGGTCAAGCCGCCGACGGTGAACAGGCCGATGAACCCGAGTGCGTACAGGAAGGGCGTCTGCATGCGCACATGCCCCTTATACATGGTCGCGGTCCAGTTGAAAACCTTAATCGCCGAAGGGACCGCGACGAGGAAGGAGATCAGCGAGAAGACCACGCCCTGATACATCGACTGCGAGGTGACGAACATGTGGTGGCCCCACACGAGGAAGCCGAGGCCCGCAATCGCAATGCTCGAGAAGGCGATGAAGTGATAGCCAAATACCCGCTTTCGGGTGAACGCCGCGAACAACTCTGAGATCACGCCGAAGGACGGCAGGATCATGATGTAGACCGCAGGGTGGCTATAGAACCAGAACAGGTGCTGGAAGAGCACCGGGTCGCCGCCCAGTTCCGGCGAGAAGACGCCGAGTCGGAACACGCGCTCCAGAACCACCAGCGCCAGCGTAATCGCGATGACCGGCGTGCCGAGCACGATCATGACCGAGGTGGCGTAAGCCGCCCAGACGAACAGGGGGAGGCGGAACCAGGTCATTCCCGGCGCGCGCATCTTGTGGACGGTCGCGATGAAGTTGACCGCCGTCATGATCGACGAGAAGCCGGCGAGGAACGCCGCCATGATCACGATCGTGACCTGGGTGTTCGAGTACAGGCTCGAATACGGCGTGTAGAACGTCCAGCCCGTGTCGACGCCGCCAGTGCAGAGTCCGAAGACCGCAAGCACGCCGGCCGCCATGAACACGTACCAACTGGCGAGGTTCAAGCGTGGGAATGCAAGGTCCCTCGCACCGATCATCAGGGGGATCAAGAAGTTTCCGAGCACGGCGGGGATCGCCGGGATCAGGAAGAAGAAGATCATGACGATGCCGTGCGCGGAGAACACCTTGTTGTAGGTGTCGTTCTCAAGGAGAACGCCGGCGGGCGAGGTCAATTCGAGGCGGATGAGGCCGGCGAGGATACTGCCGACGACGAAGAACAGCGTCGTCGAGATGAGATACAGGATCGCGATCCGCTTATGATCGCCCGTGAGCAGCCACGACTTGATCGTGTGACCGGCTTCGAGGTAACTCACGCCCTCGTCGTGGGTCGGTTCCCCTTCGGGAGCCGCCGCGTTGGAAGGATTCAGATCACTCATTCTTTGCTACCTTGCTTCTGTACCGACTCCGCGCCGACAGAGTTATTGCCTGGAGACGCGCCAGGCCGACCGGGCCGCTGAGCCTCGATCGCGCCCGTGCTGAAGCTGGGAACGCTCTTGTTGTAGGGTCCCGAGAGCGGAGCGCCCTTACCCGGTTCGAGCGGGGTCTTCGCGGGAGGAGTATTGCCTAGCGTCTTGATGTACGCCAGCAGACTCATCAACTCTTCCTCTTCAATCTGGTCTTGGTACGCTGGCATCGTGTTCTCGAAGCCCGCGGTTACGTGATTGTACGGCTGGAGGATCGATTCGCGCAGATACGCGTCGTCAGCGACAACAGACGTGCCATCGGTGAACTTGCGCGTCTTGCCCATGATCCCGTTGAGGGAGGGGCCGCGCTCGGAGTCGGACGAGCCGTGGCAGCTTCCGTTGCCGCAGCCCAGCTTGTTCCAAAGTCGCGCGCCTTCCTGTTCCATGGTCAGGTGAGGCGTGTCCTCCCCTCCCCTGGCCAGCCATGCGGCGTACTCCTTCGGTTCCATCGCATACACGTAGCCCCCCATTTCGGAGTGCTGCGTGCCGCAATACATGTTGCAGAACAGGTGATAGGTTCCGGGCTTTGTCGCCGTGAACCAGGTCTGCGTGTAGCGCCCGGGAACGACATGGTACTGAATTCGGAACGCCGGAATGTAGAACGCGTGGAGCACGTCCTGCGAAATCATCGTGAGCTTGACCGCCTTACCCACGGGAATGTGAAGAGTGTTGTTCTCGCGAACTCCATTCTCATGCTGAATGTGCCACATCCACTGCTTGCCCACCACGTAGATGTTCAGCGCATCCTTAGGCGGGGTGCGCTCCCAGATAAACATCTTCGTCCCGAAGAGGAACATGATCACGCCAAGGATCAACGGAATGATCGACCAGGTCAGTTCCAACGGCAGGTGCTCATGTACCGGGCGAGCGCGATTGGCTTTGCTGCCCACTCGGTACTTTGCCGCGAAGAATACAACCGCGACGCCGACGATCAGGGTGAAAACCGCCGTCAACGCGAGCAGCGCGTAGAACAGCAGGTCGTGCCAACCGCTGAAGTTCGAGGCCTGAGGCGGGGACATGGAGTAGTTCATAAGAATGAAACCCGGCTAAACCGGAGTGCCCCCCTTGGTGACGCGGGCGACCGTCTCCTTATGGCGAGCGTTCATCCAAGCCATGGAGCCAAAGAGCACAATGAGCGTGAGCAGTCCGAGCACCTGCAGCGTCCGCATGATGTTCAGCGTCCGCGCGCCAGTCACCGGGTCGAGCATGATGCAGCCGAGCATGATCGGCGTCGCCTTCGCGCCAACCTGCTGGCGGAGGGCCGAAACCAGGGCGCTCTCCACGAGCTTGGAGGAATATTCGGTGCCGTAAAAGTAGCGCGAGATCATTCCCGTCTTCGTGAGGATAATCAGACCGGTCGGGTGGAAGACCTGCTCCTTCTCGGCGTTCCAGACGTAGCGGAAGCCGACGCTGCGACAAATCTTGTTGACGTCCTCGAACGACCCCGTCAGGAAGTGGAAACCCGCGGTCGAGCCGTTTCGATCGTAGTCCTGAATCAGGAGCTGCTTCTTGGCCATCGCGACGTCGGGCGTCTCCTTCGGGTTGATGCTCAGGAACACCACATCGTAATCCTTGCCGACGGTGTAGTCCGTGATCTTGGCGAGGTTCTTGAGGAGGCTATCCACCTCGATGCCGCACGCGCTCTTGCAGGTGTAGAACATCGGAAGCAGAATGATCGGCCGCGTGCCGGTGAGATCGCCGAAGGGGATCTTCTTTCCGAACTCGGTGACGACCATCGGAGTCTTGTCGACCGTATCGCCCAGCTTCTGGTCCAATCCCATCTTGGCCATCGCATCCTTCTGCGCTTGGCCCGCCGCCGGAGCGGTCGAAGTCTGCTGAACCGGGAATTGTTGAGCCATGCCGAAGCTGGCCAGCATCAAACTTGCACCCAAGAGAATCGTCCGCAACCTCATGGCGTGTGCGTGCCTCCAGGGGTGGGACTCGGCTTGGGCGTCGGAGTCGAGCTTAGCACCGGAGTTTGGGAAGGCGGCATCACGTTGTTGAAGTGCGGGGCCGTGTGGGGCACCGTCGTTGCCGGAGTGGTGGGCTGAACCCCATTAAACTGAAGGGGCGGCGTATTCCCTTGATTCGTCACCGGATTCTGCAGGCGCTGCACGGTGAGGTCGATGGCGCGGTCGATCGGAATCCGAATCACGCCCTTGCCTTGATCCACGTAGGCCGGGATCTTGAGCGCATTGTCTTCATTGGCGCGAAGGTCGACGATGTCGGTCTTGGTCGTCTGGTTGCTCTGGAGCAGGGGCTCGGGCGGAACCTTGCCCATGAACGCTGGCTGATCTTCCTGATGACCCTTCATCGCATCCGGGTTCATCACGGCGAACACCCAATATCCGAGCCCAATACATACGAAAGTGAAGACAAAGAAGAATAGGGTCCCCTTGCCGACCCCCTTCATGTTGAGGTCTTCTTTCTCGTAGCCGAGTTCGATCAGCGGGTCTTTTCGCGGTTCTTTAGTGTGCATGCGCCTCAGCCTCCTTCAGTCTCGGGTCGTAATTCGGGAGCAAGTTCGAGCGGCGGATTCCCGAGCAGAACGCCCACGTCCAAAGTCCGGCCACGCCAACCAGCGCCAGAATGTCCTGCGCGTAGGGCATTGGCGACGTTCGGGTACCCGCGGCAAACGACGGCATCACAAGTTGATAGGTGTCGATCAGCCGCATCACCAATATCCAGCCCGCGACCTTGGCCAGCGACGTCGGGGTCGCCTTGATCCGCGGCGTGCAGAGCAAGAAGAACGGGATGAAGAACTGACCCATGATGGTCACGAACCCGATCGCATTCCAACCGCCCAGAGACCGGTTCACGAAGTAGCTCGTGTAGATCGGAAGGTTGCCGCTCCAAATGATCAGGTACTGCGACACCGAGGTGTAGCCCCAGAGCATTGTCAGCGTCAAGAGCAGGTTGCCCCAGTCCCGTGTGAGCGACGGCTTGACAAGCCCCTTGTAAGGCTCGCGGTCGCGGTTGCTCACCACGATGATCACGGTCAGAGACAAAGCCATCAGGCCCATGCCGATCGCCCACCAGAGGCCATACATGGTCGAAGACCATCTCGGCTCAAGGGACATCAGCCAGTCGGTACCGGCAAAGGTGATGCTGAGGAAGAACGCGACCAGGCCGGGTGCGGCAAAGCTGCTGCGCTTCTGCTCTTCGGCGACGTTGCCGCTCTCGTCCTGTTTGCGCGTCGAACGACGCATCATCATTGCCAGACCGATCCAGAGCAGGAAGAACAGGGCAAACCGGAGCGTGAAGAACGGGAGGTTGAGATACGGCTCCTTGTTCTTCAGAATCTGATCCGCGGCGACGACCGCCGGGTGGGTCCACTTGTACAGGTCCGACTGACCCATGAACATCTGCACGAGGATCGGGATGTAAAGCAGGGCCAAGAGTCCGAAGGTGTAGATACTGGCGCCCGCCTCGAAGATACGCAGAATCGACAATCCCCACTTACCGCGAACGGTGTGGTGGAGAAGCATGAGTCCGAAGAAGCCGAGGGTCAGCGCGACGAAGAAGGCCCAGGCGAAGAGATAACTCTGCGCCATGATCTTGTCGCCCGACAGGAGCATGCCGATCGACACCAAGCCGCCGATCAAACCGATGCCGAGCCCGGCACTGCCAAACCGCCCGAGATTTACTTGTTTGGTATCCGACATAGAATCCATTACTCGCCACCTGCCTTTTCTTCGGTCGGAGGCGGAGGAGTGCCCGCCGGATTGGCTTCCAGCGACTTCTGCTCTTCCGGCGTCAAATCAGTGCTCGTGGCGTGCTCGCTAAGCTGCAAGGCACGGATGTACGCGGCGATCGCCCAGCGATCTTGCGGCTCGACGCGCGACGCGTACGAGTACATCGCCCCGTAGCCACGCGTGATCACATCATAAAAGTGGCCAATCGGCATCGCGCGAAGGCGATCCGTGTGATAGCTCGCGATGGGTCGGCGCAGGGTGAACCCACGCTTGGCGATCATCCCCTGACCGTCGCCCAACTGTCCGTGACACGGCACGCAGTAGATGCGGAATCGCTCCGCGCCCCGTAGCAACAGCTCCTTCGTGATCTTGATCGGGATCACCTTGACGAGCTTGCCGTCCTTGAAACCGGTGAAGAACGCCTCGTCCTCGCGCAGGTGGTCACGGGCGACCGTCCCCTCGACCAGCGGTCGGTTGGACGCGCCGTCGGCGAAGAACTCGCTCTCGTGTTGCGGTCGGATCTTCGGCTGGATCCACTGGTCGGTATGGCAGCCCACCATGAAGAGGGAGGCACCACCGACAGCGATCATGAACTTGGTGAGCACCGGATTAACCTTCGACATAGCTCACCGCCTCAGGATTGAGTCCCTCAAGGAACTTCTGCGTGGCTTCGCGGTCGAACTGCGGGTCGCTCGCCTCGATGGCGAGGAAGAACCGGTCCTGCGAGGCTCGCTCGAAGTTCGGAGTGTTGAAGATCGGATGATACGGCTGGGGCAGGAAGTTCATCGCGAGCATTCCGACGAACGCGCCGAGCGACGCGAACAAGATCGTCGCTTCGAACGTGATCGGGATAAAGGAGGGGATCGACACGAGCGGTCGACCGCCAACGTTCATCGGGTAGTCCCAGACGTTCACGTAGTACTGCAGGCCGAAGCCGCAGAACGCGCCGGTCAAGCCGCCGAGGAAGACGATCCAAGGCACCCGCTGGTCCTTGAACCCGATCGCATCGCTCATCTCGTGCATCGGGAAGGGCGAGTAGGCCTCAAGGTTCTTGTAGCCGCCGGAGCGAGCCATTCGAGCCGCAGCAAGCAAATCGTCCGGGTGAGTGAACTCCGCAACCAAGGCGTGAGGCGTATCTTTATGCTTGGTGAAGCCTGCCATTATTCGCCTCCCGCCGGATTGGTCGCCGGTAGTGCATCGTCGTACACCACCTTCTTAGTGCCCTGCAGCTTGTAAAGCAGATCCTTCATTTCGAACAGGTTGATAACCGGCATGAAGCGGATGAACAGCATCATGAGGAACAGGAACAGACCGATCGTGCCGAAGAACATGCCGAAGTCCCACACCGTCGGGTAGTACATCCGATCCGAGCTCGGCAGGTAGTTCCGCATCAAGGACATCGGGATGATCACGAAGCGCTCGAGCCACATGCCGATGCTGATACCGAAGGCGATAAACCACACCACCGTCGTGTTGCGCCGAATCTTCGGCGACCACAGCAACTGTGGGATGATGCCATTAAACAGGATCAAGCACCAGTAAGCCGGAGCGTACGGACCGTTGAAACGCCACCAATTGAGCGCCCACTCCACCTTCTCGCCGGAGTACCAGCCGTAGAAGACTTCCAAGATGTAGCCGTAGAAGACGATCAGTCCGGTGGCGAGCATGATCTTCGCCATCCAGTCGATGTGCTTCATCGTGATCAGTTCTTTCCAGCCGTAGGCTTTCCGAACCGGAATCGCGAAGAGCAGCACCATCGCAAAGCCCGCAAACACGGCGCCCGCGACGAAGTACGGCGGGAAGACGGTGATATTCCAGCCAGGGACGATCGAGACGGCGAAGTCGTACGACACGATCGTGTGGACCGACAGAACCAGCGGCGTCGAAAGACCCGCCAGGAGTAGGTACGCCTGCTCATATCGGTGCCAGTGACGGGCCGAGCCGCGCCAGCCCATTGAGAGCAGCCCGAGAACCTTTTGGAGGATGCCGTTGGTCGCCCGATCGCGCATTGTAGCGAAGTCCGGGATCAAGCCCATGAACCAGAACAGCAGCGAAACCGTGAAGTAGGTCGAGACGGCGAACACGTCCCACATGAGCGGCGACCGGAACTGCGGCCACATTCCCATGATGTTGGGATACGGGAACAGCCAGTAGGCAACCCACGGACGACCGGTGTGCAAGAGCGGGAACAAGCCCGCGCACATGACCGCGAAGATCGTCATCGCCTCGGCAAAGCGGTTGATTGAGTTACGCCATTGCTGGCGCATGAGCAGCAAGATCGCCGAGATCAGCGTCCCGGCGTGGCCGATACCGATCCACCAGACGAAGTTGACGATGTCGAACGCCCAAGCGGTCGGAACGTTGTTGCCCCAGATACCGATGCCCTGGTACAGCAGCCAAGCGATCGAGAGCAGGAGAACATTGAGCAGAAGGAAGCCGAATCCGAAGAACAGGTACCACGGGTGCTTGAAGTGGTAGCGCTTCTGATCCCGAATAACACCCGCGATCTTTTCATCGATCGTGGTGAAAGTCTGATCTCCCTCTATAAGAGGTTCGTAGAACGGGTCTGTCGTTGCCATGGCAGTATCCGGGAGCTGGATGAAGAGCGAATGGGCTCTCCGTCATTGAAATCAGCTTTGTTCGGTCATCCTCCTTTGTGTTGCTCCCTGATTCCTGTTGCCCGGGCTCAAGATCGGATCTCCGGGTTGGGATTAGTAATGCGGCCCATGTAGGAAGTGCGCGGGCGGGTCTGCTCTTCTTCGAGCACCCGA
The DNA here is from genome assembly GCA_038216655.1 of Fimbriimonadales bacterium. GTDB lineage: Bacteria > Armatimonadota > Fimbriimonadia > Fimbriimonadales > Fimbriimonadaceae > JAFDWR01. The sequence goes on along the minus strand of JBBQPZ010000002.1, from coordinate 214,185 downwards.
TAGCTGCGCGGGTCTTCCTTCATCTTCGCGACCTTGGAATTCTTGTCGGCGATGTTGCCGAAGACGATCGACTGCGTCGGACACGCCTGCTGGCAGGCCGTAATGACCTCGCCGTCGATGATGTCGCGACCCTGCTTCTTCGCCTCGATACGGGTCTGGCTGATGCGCTGGGTGCAGTACGTGCACTTTTCCATGACGCCACGACCGCGGACGGTGACGTCCGGGTTGTTCAGCATCCGGAGAAGCTCGATGCCGTGCTCCTTCGGCGTGTGGATCGGCCCCGGGATGTGCAGCTTCTGGCTCAGATCCATGACCGTCAGCGCGAACTGGGCCTGGTTGTCGGAGTAGTTCAGATAGTTGAACCGCCGCACCTTGTAGGGGCAGTTGTTCGAGCAGTACCGCGTGCCGACGCAGCGGTTGTAGATCATCTGGTTGATGCCTTCGTGGGAGTGGACGGTCGCGGCGACCGGACAGACCGGCTCGCAGGGCGCCTTCTCGCAGTGGACGCACATCATCGGCTGAAACACCGGCATCGGATTCTCGATCGGGTCCACCAGACCCGTGTCGTCCTTCCGAATCTCGGCCTCGGTGCTCGCATCGTGGGTGGTGTAGTACCGGTCGATGCGGAGCCAGTGCATCTCACGTCCGCGCTTGACCTGGTCCTTGCCGACGACGGGGATGTTATTCTCCGCCTGGCAGGCGACGGCACAGGCGTTGCACCCGATGCAGGTATGGAGGTCGATCGTCATCCCCCACTGCGCCATATTGTCCTTGCCGAAGATCTCATCGGGATACATGTTCTTATCCCGAATCTCTTCCTCTTCCTTCTTCTGCTCTTCCGGCGTGAGGAGCTTCGGCTCAGTCTCTGAGTACCGCAGGGTTGGGCTGTTTTTGAACTCGGAGATCGTCCCGAATCGGACGATGTCGCGGCCTTCCATCGCGTGATGGATCTGGGTCGACGCGATCGGCCAGATGCCGCCGATTGGCTCGATCGTGATCCCCGCATCGTAGAGCGGAGCCTCGCTCGTGCGGAGCGGATAGATGTCGAAGCCAGCGTCGGTGGCGATCGTGCCGCCCTTCGTGCGTCCGTAACCCGCGTGGAGCGTCACCACGTTGTCGGGCTGACCCGGAAGCACCCAAACCACGGCTTCCTCGATCTTCACACCACGGCTCGTGATGCGAACCTTGTCTTCGCTCACCACGTTAAGCTGCTTGGCCGTGCGCGGGCTGAGATGCACCGCGTTGTCCCACGTGATCATCGTGAGCGGGCGGGGGACTTCCATCAGCCAGCCGTTGTTGGCGTAGCGTCCGTCGAAAAGTTGAACGTCGGGGCGGAACGCGATCTCCATGCCCGTTGCGCTCTTTGCCTGAGGGGGCGCGAACCCCGCGGTCACGCGGCTCGCTACGGGGGGCAAAGCGCTGTTGGGAATGATTCCCTGGTGGAGGCACTCTCGCCAGACCTTGTCGAAGTCGGCACCCCCGAGGCCTGCCTTCTTCCAGGTCGCCTGAACGCGCTCGATCCCGGAGTAGGGGCGGCCCAGGAGCGCATCGATCACTTCATGGATCGACTTGCCTTCGAAAAGCGGGGTAGTGAGCGGCTGGACCAGCGACGCAGTGCCGTCGTAGGCGCGGGTGTCGCTCCACTCTTCGAGGAAGTGGGTCGCCGGGAGATGCCAGTCGCACAGGGCGCTCGTCTCGTCGACGTAGTAGCCGTAGCGGATCTTGACCTTCGCGCGCCGGAGGTTCTCGCCAAACTGCAGATCGGCGGGGGCATCGTAGACGGGGTTGCCGCCGACGATCATCAGGACTTCGACGTGGTTCGACTTGAGCGCGGTGACGAGCTCAGAAATCGGCTTGGCGGCAACGCTGCCGTCGACAGGTGCGGTCAAAACAAGGGGCGCCTTAAGCGCCTCGTTGATTGCGGCTGCCACCGCGTGGACTTCGGCGGGCGCAAATTCGCCCGGCACGACGACCGCGGCTCCATGGTTGGCTTGGAGATCCTTGATAATCGCGCCCAGGGCCTCGGCGGAGATTCCGTCGACCTTTGCTACCACGCCACCGTTCAGCCCCGCGTGGATTGCATTCGCCGCGGCTAGCACCTGGCTCGGACGGACGCCCCAGCGGTGGTCGGCCATCGCGCCGGTGATCGTCGGCGTGGCCTCGATCGCGTAAAGGCGATTCATCTCGACCTTTCCGTCCTGAACGCGGCGGGCATCCATGAAGTCCCGCGCGTAGCGCAGGCTTCCCGGCGACTCCTGGAGGAAGTTCGAGTCCAGCGAAACCACGACCTTCGCCTTGGCGAAGTCGTAAACCACGTTCATCGGCTGGCCGAAGGCCATCTTGGTGCCGGCGTGAGCGTTGTCCTGACCGAACGGCTCGTAGGCGTGCCAATCCATACCGGGGAATTCAGCCTTGAGCTCGGCGAGCTGCACGAGCATCGTCGGCGACGTGACGGCTCCGGTGAGAATGCGGAAGCCGGTACCCGCTCCAGCATTAGGTCCACCAGATCCTATATTCAAAGACCCGTCACGATGAGCTAAGTTCTTCTGTGCCTTAAGGGCCTTCCGCGCTGCCTTCAAGAACTCTTCCCAAGTCGAAAGCTGACCCGCGTTCATCACCGTCTGCGCGCGGTCCGGGTCATACATCGTCAGGATCGACGCCTGCATGAACGTGCTCGTCGTTCCTCGGTTCGCCGGATGATCGGGGTTGCCCTCGATCTTCGTCGGGCGACCCTCGTTCTGCTTCACCAGCACACCGTAGCCGAAACCCGCGTGGGAGAAAGCTGTCGCGTAGTACAGCGGCTTCCCGATCACCATTTCTTCGGGCTGGGTGACGTAGGGGACGATCTTCTCTTCCGGCATGAAGTAGCCGCGGCAGCCACTCAGACCGGCGAGCGCCAGAGAGGCGCCCATAAACTTCAGTAGGGAGCGGCGATCGATGTCCGCGATCTCGCGGCGGTTCGGGAACTCATCGGCCAACCACGCCTCAAATTCCGGAGTCTCCGCAACCTCTTCGAGGCTACGCCAATACGTCTTCCCCTGTTTTCCGGCAAGTTTCGCACGGATCGCATCGAGGTCAAGTCTCGGATTAGGTTTCGGCTGTTCGCTCATTACTCTCTATTGGGTCGAAAACTATCGGTGACAGGTCGAGCAGTCGCCCAACTGCTGCGTCTTCACTCCGTACTTCTTCACAAGCTCGTTGCCCTTCTCGACGCTCTCGGAGTCCTCGGTGCGGATGCTTTGGCCAATCACCAAATTCTGCTCCTTCGGGCTCAGCTTCTCATTCCGTTGGATCTTCCAGTAGAGCTCGAAGACCTGCTGGCGTCCGCTCAATTCAGGGTGAGCTTCATCCTTGTACAGGTATTTCTCTGGCGCGCGGTGACACTCGAGACACCACTGCATCTGGAACGAGTTGCCCTTCCAGGTGATATGCATCTGCTGAACCGGGCCGTGGCACGTGTTGCAGTTGATGCCGCGGGAAATGTGGATCGAGTGGTTGAAATAGACGAACTCGGGGACCTTGTTGACCAGGGTCCACTTCATCGGCGTCTTGGTCTCGTAAGAATCGCGGATAGGCTGGAGCAGGGGCGAGTTCTGCCAAATCTGCGAGTGGCAGCTCATACAAACTTCGGTCGCGGGGATGCCCGCGGAAGCCGACTTCTCGACCGACGTGTGGCAGTAGCGGCAGTCAATCCCAAGCTCCCACGCATGGTGCTGGTGACTGAAGGGAACCGGTTGGTTCTTCGGCACGTTCACCTTGGTGTTCATCGGTGAGCGCGAGATAGCCGCGACGGCCAGACCCAGGATCACCGGTGCCGCAAGACCTGCAACCAGGCTTGCGCGGGCGACCGTATTGCTACTCGGTTTAAATACGTTGGGCATTAGAGGGTGCTTCCTTGTAGAAAGGTGGCGCGCAAAAGGCTACCCGCCTTCGATCTCGGCTTGCATAGTGGAAATTTCACGCTAAAACCGCACGATCGACGGCGACCATCAGAAATAGCAAAGCGAGGTAGAGCATTGAGTAGTGGAAGAGCCGACTCGCACGCGGTCGGTCAATCACCTTGTACAGTTTCCCGCAGAGAATCAGGAGGTAGGCGTTGAGCAGCACCGCGCTCCCCAGATACAGCCACCCGGCCTGCCCCTGGACAAACGGCACCGCCGTCACCGCGACCGTCAAAACTGTATAAACCGCAATTTGTTGAACCGTGACGCGATCTCCGCGAACCACCGGCAACATCGGAACGCCCGCCGCCGCGTAGTCGTCCTTGATCAGCAGTGCCAGCGCCCAGAAGTGCACCGGCGTCCAGACGAAGATGATCGCGAAGAGCACCCAAGCGAGCGCAGGGAGGCTGTTCGTCACGGCCGCCCAACCGACCAGCGGAGGGAACGCTCCCGCCGCGCCGCCGATCACGATGTTGTGCCAAGTCCGGCGCTTCAGGATCAGCGTGTAGACCACGACGTAGAAGACCAGCCCCGCCATCGCCATCAGCGCGGTCAGGATGTTCGCGGCCAAAGCGAGAAGCACCGCGGCGACTGCGGCGGCACCGAATCCAAACGCCAACGCGTTCGTCGAGGTGATGTCCTGAGTGACCGTAGGGCGTGTGGACGTTCGCTTCATCGTCCCGTCGATGTCGCGGTCGATCACCATGTTGATCGCGTTCGCCGCGCCTGCCGACAGGTAGCCGCCGATGGCGACCGCGGTGAACAGCCAGCCACCCGGCCAACCTCGGGCGGCGATGAACATCGTCGCCAGCGTCGTGAAGAGAAGGAGGGAGATGACGCGCGGCTTGGTCAGCGCGATGTATTGCTTGAGCAGCGCGCGACCCTGACTGCGCTCGCCCTCGAACACGGGCAAGTCGGCGGAGCTTTCCACTCGAATCACGCCCTCGCGCAGCGAGTAACTCGCGACGATCACCACGGTGATCCAGAGGAGGTCAGCGAGCACCAGGTGCGCCATCTGCATCGCGATCGGGGCTTTGAGCCAGATATTCACGACGCCCAGCGCGGTCTGGAAGACGTAGACCCCGAGCATCCAACGCCCCGCCTGCTTGACCGCCGGGTCGGGCCGGAAGTGATTGAGAATTCCTACCAGGAAGACCAGATAGAGCCCAACGCTCGCGGCGACAAACGGATGCATCAACTGGAGCCGGACCAGATAGTGGGACCCCGCCGCCAGCGCCGAACCAAGCACGTTGTCGGTCGGCTGCAGCATATGCCCGAGGGCGGAACACGCACCGGACACGCCGAGCAGCAGAACCGAACCGAATGCCACGATCAGCGCGACTCCGACGGGTCCTTGCCCGCGCCACTTCGGTTTCGAAACACCCGAAGCCGCCAGGACCGTGAAGGTGAGCGCTCCCAGCAGGAAGAACGTGTTGACCATGTGCACGGACATCGAGATCGTCCGCGAAACGCTGTCCTTATGGGCGACCCAACCAAAGAGCACAAGCAAGGCGCCTACTGCCCCCTCCGTCAGCGTGAATAGGAGGACAAACCCGCCACCGCGCCGGACCGCGCTCCCTTTCGGGAAAACTCGGAACGCAAAAAAGAGCAATAAAGCCGCCATCGGAATGGCCAGGCCGCTCGAAATCCGATGGGCGAACTCCGCCTTCTGCTCGAAAGTTGCAAACCCGGGAAGGATCTTTCCGTCGCAAAGCGGCCAGTGATCGCCGCAACCCGCTCCCGAAAAACTCGCGCGAACGAAGCCGCCCCAGGCCACAACCGCCAGGTTGTATAGGATGAAAGCCCAAGTCCAACGTACAAAGCGCTCGACGTTGGCAGGCAAGGAGGTTGGAGCATGTGCACCCCCTGGCACAGATGGGGGGGAACCCAGAGATTCGGGTAAGGGTCCGTCGTTCGGCATTTCGTCCGACCCACATTAAACCCCAAGCGGGTCCTTCCGGCCCGAGAGACAGGTGGTAAGGAATGGATAACGGTGGATGCGAGCCTTCATTCGTTGTCGTTGATCTGCGGTGCCAGGGTTTGGCCGGGATTGGAAGTGCCCTTAGGATGGGAGTCGTTTCCCGGCAAACCGTGCGTTGTCATTACCACCGGTGCGCAGGAGCACGGTTTGCCAGTAGCAGTTCCGGTTTCTCCGGCATCTACGATCCTGGCCAAACCGTGGCACCGCATGAAGGATGACAAGTGAGACCTTGACTGCCTCTTGAGTATTGGAGCCTTGAGTAATCGATGGAAGGCCAGGAGGACTCGGCCTTCCCGATCGCAACCCGCCCGTCCAACACTCCAACTCTCCAAGCCTGAGCATCCTCCACCCCGCCTTTAGACCCGCCTTGATGCACGGAAAACGCAATCCGTGCATATATGCATATAATTGAGCATGACCGCGCCCATCGATCTCCGCGATGCGATCCTCGACGCCGCCGATCGCCTGATGGCTCAGCACGGCTTTCGGCGGATCACCATGGACGATGTCGCCCGCGAAGCCGGCGTTGCCAAGCGCACGATCTACCTTCGCTTTTCCAGCAAGGAAGAACTCGGCCTCTCCTCCATCGGGCGCGTCGTCGAAGCGGCGCAGCACTCAATGGCGGCAATTGGCCGCGAGCCAACCGACCCGTGCCGCCGCCTGCGAGAGATGCTGATGGTGCGCGTCATGAGCCGCGTGAATGCAGTCCGCAACTACACGATGGCGCTCGACGAGTTGTTTGAAGCGGTTCGCCCCGCCTACATGGAGCGCCGGAAGACTTACTTCGAAGTCGAGCGCAACTTGCTCACCAAGGTATTGGCCGAGGGAGCGGCCAGTGGCCACTTTTGCCTCGACAATGATGCCGAGACAGCGGAAACGCTCATCGTGGCGACGAACGCTTACCTGCCCTACAGCCTGTCTGTAAGGGAACTCGGATCGCCGGAAACGATCCGGGAGAACTTATCCAACCTCGTCGATCTCCTGATTCGCGGATTAACCCGCCCCTAAAACACTATGAACATCGCTCTCCTAGCTTCATTGCTGATCACTACGTCAACAAGATATGCGGACGTTACCCCGATATCGTCTTCCGTAAAATTGCAGACGGTAAATGAACTCATTCGGGCCATGAATGAGGACTATTTTTCGGCGAGTCTGTCCAAACAGGTCGAGACCGCCCTTCGCGCCAAGCTCGCCTCAAACGCGTACGATGCGATCACGGACGGAACCGCTTTTGCTAAGACCTTGACTGAGGACATGCGCGCGCTTTGCCACGACGCCCACCTCCACGTTACCTTCAGCGCAGACACTCTACCCGTCCGGGCCGAGCGCAAGACCCCCAGCGCCGAAGAGATCGCCAAGGGAAAGCACATGGATCGCTTCATGAACGGTGCCTTCAGCAGTGTTCAGCGCCTCCCCGGCAACATCGGCTACATCAAGTTCGACGGCTTCCTCGACCCCGCCGTCGCGGCCGAGCCGGCACGGGCGGCGATGGATTTCGTCGCCAACACCGACGCCCTGATCTTCGACATCCGCGGAAACGGCGGCGGCGACCCCGCCACCGTCCGACTGCTCTGCTCCTACTTGTTCGATTCGAAGCCGGTGCATCTGAACGACATCTACTTTGATCGAGGAACCCACAAGGAGGAGTTCTGGACCCTCAAGTCGGTGCCGGGCAAGCGGTACCTGAATCGCGAGGTGTACGTTCTCACCGGTCCCCGAACCGGCTCGGGAGCCGAGGAGTTCGCCTACGACCTTCAGAACCTCCACCGTGCCACCATCGTCGGTGGTTCTACTTGGGGTGGAGCGAACCCGGGCGGCTCTGAGCGGTTGAACGACCACTTCACCGCCTTCATTCCCGTCGGTCAGGCGATGAACCCGTACAGCAAGAAGAACTGGGAAGGCACCGGTGTCATCCCCGACGTCAAAGTCGACCCCGCCGAAGCCCTCAACGAAGCCCAGCGCCTCGCCCTGCGGCACCTACTTGCGAAGACTGCCGACGCCGACGACCGCGAGCGCTACCAGCGGGCGCTCGATGCCGTGAAGGGGTAAGGAGTTAAGGGGTAAAGCGAAATCTGAATCACGCGCCTTACCCCCTTACCTCCTTACCTCCTTACCTCCTTACTGCCGTTCCGTAGCCACCGCGACCGGGGTGAAGACCTTCAACACCGGATACGCCGATCCCGTCTTCAGTCCGGTGATGAACTCCCAGCCCACCGCGCCGTCGATGCTCTCGGGTTCGAGGATCTCGAACGCCACGATCGCCAGCGGCTGAGCCGTCCGGACGAGGTACCAACCCGCGCTCGCGGTCGTCGTGGCATCCACGTACTTCCCTTCGAGCTTGGTCAAGTGGTGCCCCTGAAAGACTGAGGCGGCAGGAACCACCTGGTCAATGTCGAACCGGGTGGTCGTGCCCGTCCAGTCGCCGAGCAGTTTCTCGACGATGATGCCATGGCGCTTCAGCAGCTCGACCGTCTTCATCTCGGTCGCGGGGATCAGGTAGCCCATCGGGAACTTGGCCAGCCGCGTCGCCGAGTACCGATCGTAGATCGGCATCTTGATCATCGCTAGGGTCTTCGGTCGTCCGAAGGGGGCCTTCTCGCCCGCCGCGAGCTTCTCGACCGGCACCGCTTGCTCGCCGCTCTTGGCGAGCTCGGTCCGAACTGCCAGCATCGGGGCGTTGATCCCGTTCCCCCACGCCACGACTTGCTCATCCGCCTTTCGCGAAAGGTCCTGAATCTGCTTGGCGTGGCTCGCCACGTATTCCAGGGTCGAGGTCACAAATCGGTCGGTGGCGAGGATTCTTTCCTTGAACGGGATGTAGGTCGCCGCTTCGGAGAGGAGTCCGATCCGGTTACGCAGCCCGACGTAATTCGTGCAGTACCGCCCCTCGGGGCCGGTCGTGAGCCAGGCCGGTTTACCGTCCTTATTCATCACGTCGCCGTAAGCGAAGATCGCGAACCCGTACTTGGACTGCAGATCCTTCTTGACCGCGGGGATCAGTACGTCGTAACCGAACTTGTACACGTCCGGCTCGGACGCGGGGTGGCTTCCCGGCAGATAGGTGAGATCGAACCCGTGGCGCGTGCCGTCGGTGGTGTGGAGGTCCATCATCAAGTCCGGATCCCACTTGTTGTAAACGTTCTCGAGCACCGCACGCATCTCCAGCGACTCCGCCTTAATGCCATCGCGGTTCAGGTCGAACCCCTGTCCACTCGCCCGGAGTCCCGCCTCGCGGGGGCCGACTTGCTCAGGTCGGGTGCGCTCAACCGGGCCGAATTTCTCGTTCCCGTCGATGTTGTAGATCGGGGTCATGACCAGCACGATCTTGCTCAGAAGCCCCTTCCCTCCAGCCTGGCACAGCCTGCGAAGGACGATCAAGGCCGCCTCTTTGCCCTCGACTTCGCCCGCGTGGATGTTCGCTTGGATATAGACGACCGGTTTGCCGAGCCGACGCGCTTCGGCGGCAGAGCTGACGGGCGGAATCGACGCGACCACCATTGGCATCGCCTTGCCGTCGAAGCTGGTCCCGATCGTCGAAACCTGGATCGGCGCTCCCATCGCCTGCAGATCGCGCAGATACTGGACAACGTCAGAGTAGTGCGACGTCTCGTCGTAATTTGTCTTCTCGGCGCGCGTCAGCGGCCAATCCGCCATCGCAACGGTCGAGAACAAGGCGATCAAAGGAACCAAACCCCAACGCATAGCGCATTATCGCGCAGTCAGGCTATCGAGTGGGCAAGTGCAGAGATAGAGATTGGATCGAATCAACCAACACGGAGCCCGATTCACAACGACAAGAGGACGTAAAGCAACCAGTGAGCGAGGACAGCGGGCCAGATCGAGCCGCTGAATCGGTAGAAGCGAGCATAGACCAGGCTTGCGAGGAAAGTCGGAAGCACTTCCCACATTCCGTGATCGACATACGGCAATGAGACCAGGGCCGAGGAGACCAGGATTGCGAGCCAGGCGCGGCCCGTAAGCTCGATAAGGCGCGTGATCAAGTAGCCCCGCAGGACGAATTCGATCGCGAAATAGAACGCGGCCGTGTAAACGATCGTACCGGCGAGCCATGCGGGGTTCCCATGGGGCAAGGTCATACTCCGTCCTAAAACCCACTGAATGAAGTCGGGGGGAGGCGAGTTGGGAGCCGCCCAAAGGAAACCAAACCACATCGCGATCCGATCGGCGAAGTAGAGGGGAATCACAGGGCGTATGCCCACTTCACTCCCACCCCAAGTCCAAATCGGCGTAAGTCTCGCTCCCGGAAATTCGCGACAAAGAGCAGCGCAGGAATCCAGCAGACGCACAGGAGAACTCCCACCCACGCGGTTACCGTGGCCGACGGCTGAACATCCCTATTCCGGGGGATAGAGACAAACTGTCGCTGGATTGCCATGAGTATCTGCGGGAAGCAGAACAGACTGAGCATCGCGAGAACCTCTACGAGAGGGCCCGCCTTGTCAACCCTCGCCGGGATTGCTTCGGGAACGGTTTGCTCCACCATCGCTTAAGCTCCAACCCCCCCGAGGCGGATGAAGAAGATGATCATATCGATCAGCCAGTGCGCCACAAATACGGGCCAAACCGACTTCGTGATCCTAAAGGCGAGGGCAAACACGATGCCGTCCACAAAGATCACTGAGACGCTAACTGGGCCCTGGTAGATGTGATAGCTCGCGAAGAGCGCCGAGGAGACCAGAATCGAAGTCCACGGTCGCCAGTTAAGTTGGGTGAACCTGGACATTAGGAATCCCCGCATCACAAATTCCTCGAGAAACACCGCCACCGCCACGTTGACGCCTAGGAGCGACAAGTGAGTCGCGCCAAGATCGCCGGGCGTGTGGTGCTTCCCCTGGAAGAACTCGGCCAGTTTGACTGGGTCCAAAAACGGCGCATAGATGCGGATGGCCAGCCATGAAGTGAGATAGAAGGCGAGAGCAATGGGAATTATCGCCAAGTAGCCAAACCGGACTGCCGGGCCAAGCCCGACCCCCTGAAGACCCCCTTTTCCCCTTGCCATGATCAGAAGGAGGACTGGAACCATCGAGCCAAATGAAATCAGCGATTGAACTAGACGCGCGTTCGAGAAGGTCGATGGATCTTGAATGTGCTCGGGTAAGACCGCCAACCTTCCCTGGAGAATCCACCCCTCCGTTCCCGAGGCTAAGGTCGGTACATAGAAGAGCGTCAGAACGACAAGAATCTCGAGGCCAATGCTCCGACGATCCTTCGATACGTCAGGCAGTACATCGCTCATCCGAACCAGAATAAGGGAAAAGTGAGTTCGCGGGAAGCCCTTTGAGGGAGAGCCGCGTCTCGTGAGTTTCGCCACTACCCCTACAACTGCGAGAAGGGCCATCATAGAACCCAATGGACATCGACACCCTCTGGGACTTTGACGACCCACTTACCAGCGAGACCCGGTTCCGCTCCGTTGCCGATGAGGCGATGACTCAGGTCGCGCGGGCTCTTGGTCTCCAGGGTCAGTTCGGGGCCGCACATAACGTGCTCGACCAGCTTCCCGAGCGCGAGGGTCGCATCGCCGTTCGCATCCTATTGGAACGCGGCCGCCTTTTCAATTCTTCGAAAGACATCCCCCACGCCGCTCCGCTATTCTTGGAAGCCTACGAGGTCGCGGTCGCGATCAAAGAGGATGCTCTTGCGGTTGATGCCGCGCACATGGTCGCGATCACCGAGAAGGGCGACGCGGCCCTCCCGTGGCTCGCCATCGCGATTTCCCTTGCCGCTTCCTCGGAGGATCCCAAGGCCCAGAAGTGGCGAGCATCCCTGCTCAACAATCTCGGCTGGACCCACCACGACGCCGGCCGGTTCGAGGAGGCGCTGAAGACCTTCGAGGAGGCCCGGAAGTGCCGGGAAGCCAATGGCCAGACTCGTCAGGAGCAAATCGCTCGCTGGTGCATCGCCCGCGCCCTCCGCTCACTCGGGCGCCACGACGAGGCACTGGTGATCCTGCGCAAGCTTGAGCTAGAGCCTGGCGAGAAGGACCGGTACGTGGCCGAGGAGATCGAGGCCAATCTGAAGGCAGGGTCGACTTCGTAGTGGCAGTGGCAGTGATGAGAGCCGGAGAAAGAGTCGAGCCGTGGTAATCCGGGCTCCAACTCTAACTCCGACTCCGCACTACCACTACCTCTACCACCAAATTTCATGCTACGTTAGTAGGCCAAGTTCTCATGCTGATCCCCTACCGTAGCAAGAATCCACCCGAAAGTCTCCCGATTGCGACCGTCGCCTTGATCGTCGTGAACACCGCCGTGTACCTGGCGACCTCCGATCATGGCATGACGATCCGGCGTGAGATCGTCGAAAAGTACGCGGTCACCGCCGAGAATCTCAGCTTCAAGACGGTCCTGACGAGCATGTTCCTGCATGCCGAACCGCTCCATTTGATTGGGAACATGCTGTTCCTCTACATCCTCGGCTTCGCGGTCGAGGGGCGGCTCAGGACGCTCAAGTTCGTCGCGCTGTATCTCCTCGCCGGGACCGCCGGAGACCTGCTGCACCATGTGATTATCGGGATCAATCACCCCAACCAACCGTCGCTCGGCGCGTCCGGCGCGATCATGGGAGTCATGGGCGCGGCTCTATGGATGTTCCCTTACGCGAAAGTCTGCCTTGCCTACGCCTGGGGCCTCATGCGGGCGGGGATCACGGAATGGCCGATGTGGGGCGTCTGCCTGTTCTATCTCGGGTTCGACATTCTGGAGGCTGCCCTCTTCGCGGGCCGGGACGGCGTCGGGCACTTCGCCCATATCGGCGGTGCCGCCGCCGGGTTCCTGATCTGCATGGCGTTCCGACCCAAGCGCGACAACGCGGAGGTCGCCGAGGCAAAGGCCAGCCTTGCCGAAATGAAGGACCTCAGCATCCTCAGCCGCCGCGAATTAGAACACCTACACAACGTCAATCCGACGGATGACGTGATCCTGCTCAACTGGATGGACCGCTCGATCCGCGATGGCCGGGTCGAGGACCCGTGCCTCAGCACCTTTAAGAAGGCGATCCCCCGCCTCATCCGTGAAGCTGACACCCTCTCCGTGGCTTCGTGCATCTACACCCTTTCTCAAACTCCCGGCCAAGTGCCGGCGCAGTCGCTGGTCGAAATCGCCGGCAAGACTGAGCGGGCACACGCCAACGAGCTTGCGCTCAAGCTCTACGAGGCCGCCTTCGCCCACCCCAACGCGTCCGACGCCGAGCACGAGACCAGCCTCTTCCGGGTCGCCATGATCTCCGAAAGCGTGTATCAGAACTTCGGACGGGCGACCGCCTGCTACCAGCAAGTGGTCCAGAGATGGCCGATGAGCCCGCTCGCCGACCAGGCAAGGGCGCGGCTCAAGTACACCGAGCCGCGAAGCGGCGCTCCCGTCTAGCTCGGGAAAAGTGGGAGGGGCAGTCATCCCGAAGGATGTCTGTGCGGGGGATCCAACACGAGTCGTCTATTGCTCGTGGACCCCTGCCCTATTTGTCGTGGGGCGACGTACAAGAACCGATGCCCGTAAGCTGCCTCCTTCCGCCGCATTCAAGGTCAACATTCGTCTTACGAAGTGGTTGGGCGGCGTCGATCGGAATGGCAACCCACTGCCACTCAATACTTCTCACGCGGCGTGAAGTCCGTATCCGGGCGTACGGACCGACAATAGGCCGCCATCAGCTTCGCGCAGTTCTCGACGTCGGTCAAGGAAAGCACCTCGCAAGGCGTGTGCATGTATCGCAGGGCCACGCCAAGAATCCCGACCGCCATGCCGCCTCGATTCAGTTGCATGGCATTCCCGTCGGTTCCTGTGCCCCCCGGGGTCACGTCGACTTGATAGGGAATCTCATCCCGCGCAGCCGCGTCGCGGAGCATCCGGACCACAACGGGATTGCTGTTCGCGCCGCGCATCACGCTCGGCCCCTTGCCCGTGTCGAGTTGGCCGTAGCGCGACTTGCTCACGCTCGGATAGTCGATCGCATGGTTTACGTCTACGGCCAACCCACTCTGCGCGTTAATCCAGTAGGAACTTGTCCGCGCCCCCCGCAAGCCTATCTCCTCCTGCACGGTCGCCACCGCATAGACACCCACGCCCGTGTCGAGCCCGCCGTCCTCCTTCAGGAGCCGCAACGCCTCCGCCACGATGAACGAGCCCATCTTGTTGTCGAACCCGCGTGCGGTGGCGCGGTCGCCCAGAAGCTGCTGGAACTCGACCTGGAACGTCACCACATCGCCGACCTCGATCCCTGCGTCGAGGACCTGCTAACGGGTAGTCGCCCCCAGATCAATCCAGAGGTCCTTCAGCTCGGGCTTCTTCTTCCGCTCGTCCTCCTCCAGTAGGTGGACCGCCTTGCGCCCGATCACTCCCGGCACCGGCTCCTTACCGTGAACCCAAACCCGTTGGCCGACCGGAATCACGCTGTCGTGCCCGCCGATCCCCGAGAAGTACAGCAGCCCCTCGTCCGAGATGTAGTGGATGATGAACCCGATCTCGTCCATGTGCCCGGCTAGCATGATCTTCATCTCGGCGTCGGGATTCAGGATCGCCGCGACGTTGCCGTGGACATCGGTGACGACCTTGTCGGCAATCGGCCCGGTGTAGGCGCGGTAGATCGCCGCCGCCTTTTCTTCGTAGCCCGATGGGGACGGGACGTTGACGATTGCTTTGAGAAACTCGAGGGACTCCGGACGCATCCGAGGAGGCTACCCGCGCTTTCGCGCTCGGGCCCGAAGAAAGATCGCGATCGAATTGAAGAACAGCAACGATACGATCAGCACCACGATCGCCCCCGCCGCCGCCTTGTCGAACCCCGGACGTGCCTCACCCGCCCAGTCGAAGATCAAGATCGGCAACACCGTGTACTTCGGGTTCGACGGCGTCGGCAAGGAGGTCACGTATGCCACCGCACCGACCGCGATCAGGGGTGCCGTCTCGCCGACCGCACGCGAGATCGAGAGGATCATGCCGGTCAGGATTCCCGACGAGGCATTCGGCAAGACCTGGAGCCGAATCGCTTGCCATGGAGTGGAGCCGAGGGCAAGCGAGCCCTCACGGTACGAGTTCGGAACCGCCTTGAGCGCCTCCTGGGTCACGATGATCACCATCGGCAGGATGAGCAGCGACATCGTCAAGGCGCCCGCCCAGACGCTCGCGCCGAGATGCAGCCAGCGGTTGAACAGAGCAAGACCGAGCAGGCCGTAGACGATCGAGGGCACACCCGCCAGGTTTGCGATATTCACCTGGATAAAGCGTGTAAATCGGTTCTTGCGCCGCGTGAATTCCTCTAAGTAGATCGCCGCGGAGATCCCCAACGGGAGCGCGATGATCGCAGTGAGGAACATGATGTACAGGCTCCCCACGATCGCAGGCCAGATTCCGGTTTTGCCCGCGCGGCGAGACAGCGCGCCCTTCAGGAAGTCGAAACTGACCCGCCCCGCGCCCTCGGAGAAGATCTTATAGAGCAGCATCAGGAGCAGGAGAACTCCCACCCCTGCGGCGGCGAAACATAGCCCCTTAAAGGCAGCATCCAAACGCTTGCGCTTGGCCCGGTGTTTGGCCTGCTCGACCTTCATGTGCGCGGTCGCGCGCGGAGCGATCACCGGAGCCGAGCTCACGAGTAGGCCGTCCTGAACTTATGCACGAGTTTCTGAGCGAGCAGGTTCATCAGCAGCGTCATCACAAACAGCGTGATGCCCACGGCGAAGATCGAGTTGTAGCGAATCGTCCCCTGCGCCGCGTCGCCCTTGGTGACATTGACGATATAGGCGGTCATCGTCTGGATGCTCTCCGCCGGGTTGAAAGTCAAGTGCCCGTTCCCCGCCCCCGAGGCCAAAGTCACCGCCATTGTCTCACCCAGCGCACGGGACAGTGCGAGGATGAACGAAGCCATGATTCCCGACAAAGCCGCCGGAACCGCGATCTTGAGCGTGACCTCCATCTTCGTTGCGCCCAGCCCGTAGGCGGCTTCGCGCAAACCCTTCGGAACCGCGGTCAGCGCGTCCTCACAAAGCGACGACACCAAGGGCAGGATCATAATCCCGACCACAATCGCGCCGGAGAGCGCATTGAATGTGCCTAGGCTAGGTAGTAAGTGCTTCAAGGCGGGGGTGATCAGGGTCAACGCCAGGAAGCCGTACACCACGGTCGGAATGCCCGCCAGTAGCTCAAGGGCCGGTTTCAAAATGGAGCGCACTCGTGGGTGCGCATACTCGCTGAGGTAGATCGCGCTGAGCAAACCGAGAGGAATTGCCACCAAGCCGGCACCCACCGTGATGACGAGTGTCCCCGCCAACAGCGGCCAAATCCCGAACTGGCCAGGAGAAGCTTCGGGGCGCCATTCCGTGCCCGAGAAGAACTCGCCGACCGAGACATGCCTAAAGAACGGCGCGGCCTGAACGACTAACACCCCGACAATCGAAAAAGTCGTGATGACCGAGATCAACGCGCAGAGAAACGTGAACCACTTGATCCCGCCCTCGCCGATTGCTCGGAGGCCGGGAGCACGACGCCCCCGACGCCGGATGGCGACGGGGGCGGGTTCTGGGTTGACCGGAACGGATGCCATAAGCGACCGTCTCTAGCTTAGCCCTTCATGATGTCGAGCGTGCTCTTGCCCGGCTGCGGATTCATGAATTTCGATCCGGTCGTGCCGGCATCCACGAGCTTCTGAGCGATCTCATAGGCCTCGTCGGGAAGCAGCACGTAGTCAGCTTCCGTGATCAGCGGCTTCCCTTCGCCCAGGGCGAACTTCAGAAAGTCCTTGACCTCTTGGCGATCCAGCGACTTCTTGTTCACATAGAGGAACAAGGGGCGCGAGAGGGGAGCGTAGGAGTTGTCCTTGATCGTGTCGATCGTGGGAGCGACGGCACCCTTTCCGGCATCAATGGACAGAGCCTTGGCCTGGTCCTTCTTCTCCTGGTAGTAGGCATAGCCCACATAGCCCAGCGCGTTCTTGTCACCCGCGATCGCGGTGATCAGCGCGGTGTACTCCTGGTTGAGCACGGCGTCATCGCGAAGGTTGCCCTTCTTGCCGCAAACCGTCTCGGTGAAGTAGTCGTAGGTTCCGTGGTTGCTGGTCGGACCGTAGAACTTGATCGGCTCGGCCGGCCAACCGGCGTGGATGTCCGCCCAAGTCATGACCGTGCTGCCCTTGCTGAATGCCTTCTTCAGCTCGTCGATCGTCACCTTGTCGGCGAAGGTGTTGGCCGAATTGACCAGCACGCACACGCCATCGGCGGCGATCGGAATCTCGATGAACTCCACATTCGCAGCCTTGCAGGCGTCGGCTTCCTTCTGCTCGATCGGTCGCGAAGCGGCTGCAATATCGATCTCACCGCGCTCGAACTTGGTCATGCCGCTACCCGTACCCGACTTGCCTACATCGATCACGACTCCGTCGTTCTTCTTGTGAAAGTCTTCCGCGAATGCCTGGGCGATCGGATAGACGGTGGTGCTGCCGTCGATGGAAATCTTGCCCGCTGCGGTCTTGGGGCCGCCGGAAGGCGCCGGGCCTGAGGTCTCGGTGCCACCCGCGCCCGGGTTCTTATCACCGCAGCCGATGAAAATCGCGCTCGCCGCGGCGATCACGGCAATGCTCGCAAGGCCGATCAGAATCCTTCGATTTGGTTTCATGAGGTTTTGTTTTGGAGGTTTCAAGCCCCACGAAAACGGTACCGACCTTCTGTTAAGACGTTGTTAACAAAGGGATTTCCGATTCATGTCTAGGCCCCATCCCTCGGTTTCTCGGCCCGCGCGGGGCGAGCCAAAAGACACGGTCGGCAATGGATCACAAGTGAAGGTTGACGGCCTACTGAGGAAGCCGTCAACCTCAATTTCTCACTCTTTCGACGTCCTCCTGAGCGGAAGAATCGAGCCTAAGTGATGATTCTGCAGTCGAAGGACCCCGGATCCCTAGAACTCAGTTGGAAATGCCGGGTGGGTATCCGGGTCCTTCCACTACGTTCGTTCCTCACTCCGGTCAGGATGACGCTGCATTGTGGGCGCGGTGGCCCCTCAACCTCACCCAAATTAGCCCCCAAGGTACAATCCCCTTCCCATGCCGGACCTGGACTCCTACCTCGTTCGCCACGCGCTCACCGTCGCGAGAGAGAACGGGTACGCCGAAGTCGAGATTTCTGCCGATGGCGCATCCTTCTCGGCGGTCCTCGAGCCGCGAAAAGCCGCCGCCAAGGCCGCCACCGCGGTGGTTAGCACCGAGCCCGACGTGCTCTACCTCAAGTCCAGCCTCGTCGGATACCTCCAGTCGATTTCGATCGCCCCCGGCGACGACGTCAAGAAGGGCGTTCGCGTCGCGATCGTCTCCGCTCTCGGCCTCGCCAACGACATCGAAAGTCAGGTCACCGGAACCGTGCTCGAACTACTTGTCAAGCCCGGCGACCCTGTCGAATTCGGTCAACCCATCGCCGCGGTGGCGCCCGCGTGAAACTGCAGCGGGGCAACACCCTCGTCGCCACCCTTGCCGTCATCGCGATCATCGCCGTCCTCGCCGTGGTCTTTCTCAAAGGCGGCGGCACCATGACCGAGCGCAAGGATAGGATCGGGAAGACGATCATCGGCCAGACCCGCGCTGACGCCAAGGACGACGTCTGCCGAAGCAACCTCGGTCAGATCCGATCGAGCCTCCAAATCAACCAAGACCCTGTCGAAGGAACCTGGCCCGCGAAGCTGGAAGACACCCGCCTCGGCGCTGATTTCTACTCCTGCCCCCTCGGGCACGAGCCCTACCAGTACGACCCAAAGACCGGGCAAGTCCACTGCATCCACCTTGGACACGAGAAGTATTAAGATGCTGCGAAAAGTTCTGATCGCCAACCGAGGAGAGATCGCGTGCCGCGTGATCCGCGCCTGCCGTGAGCTGGGCGTCGCCAGCGTCGCCATCTTCAGCGAAGCCGACCGCGAGAGCCTGCACGTCAAGATCGCCGACGAGGCCACCTGCGTCGGGGCGGGCTCGAACACCGACTCCTATCTGAACCTCGCCAACGTCCTAATGGCCTGCCAAATCTCCGGCGCCGAGGCGGTCCACCCCGGTTACGGCTACTTCTCCGAGCGAGCCAGCTTTGCCGCCGCCCTCCAGTCGCTCGGCATCACCTTCATCGGCCCGCCCATTGCGGCGATCGAAGCGATGGGTGACAAGGCCTCCGCTAAGAAAGCCGCCGTCGCCGCGGGTTGTCCGGTCGTTCCCGGGTCCGAAGGTTCCGTCCCGAGCGAGAAGGAAGCGCTTGAAATTGCCGAGGAGATCGGCTATCCCGTTCTGCTCAAAGCGGTCGCCGGAGGCGGCGGACGTGGAATCCGGCGCGTCGAAGACCCCGACGAGCTCGTCGCGATGTTTCCGACCGCAAGTTCGGAGGCGCTCGCCAGCTTCGGCTCCGGCGAGATGCTCGTCGAGAAGTGCGTCGTCGAGCCGCGCCACGTCGAGATCCAGGTGATCGGCGATGCCCACGGCAACATGGTCTATCTCGGCGAGCGCGAGTGCTCAATCCAAAACCTGCGCCACCAGAAGATCGTCGAGGAAGCCCCATACGCCGAACTGCCGGAGTCGGTGCGCCGCGAGATGGGCGAGGCGGCGGTACGGGTTGCTCAGAGCGTCGGCTACACCAACGCCGGCACCGTCGAATTCCTTGTCGACAAGAACTTCGATTATTACTTCCTTGAGATGAACACCCGACTCCAAGTCGAGCACCCGGTCACCGAGGAGGTCACCGGCATCGACCTTGTCCACCTCATGCTCAAGATCGCGAGCGGCGAAGAACTGCCGATCCGCCAGGAAGACGTGAAGCTGACCGGCCACTCGATCGAGGCCCGCATCACCGCGCAAGACCCGGACAAGGAATTTGCCCCGAGCACCGGCTGCATCACCGGCTGGCGCGCCCCGATGGGTCGCGGGATTCGGATGGAGACCCACTGCTACGCCGGGTTTGCGGTCACCCCGTTCTACGACCCGATGCTCGCCAAGCTGATCGTTCGTGGCAGCGACCGGGCCGACGCCGTGCGCAAACTACAGACCGCCCTACACGAATTCGACGTCACCGGCATCGCCACCAACATCCCGTTTCTGCGGAGGCTCATCGCCGATCCGCGGTACATGGCAGGCGACTTCAACACCGCCTTCGTTCCTCGCTTCCTGATGGAAGAAGAGGCGCGGATTTGACCAAGTTTATGGGTGAAAAACTTGGCTAAGTCGCGCCGAAAGGCGCGCGAAGCGGCACTGGTCACGCTCTATCAGCTCGATCTGATGCGCGCCGGCCTCGACCCCCTCGCGGTAGTCAAGGACGTCTGCGAGGGCATGACCCTCGCTGACGATCAGACCGCTTATGCCACCGAGCTGGTGGGTGGGATCGCCAAGAATCGCGAGCGGATCGACCACGAACTCTCGACTCGACTTCACGAGTACGAGCTTGACCGCGTCGCCGCCGTCGACCGAGCCGTCCTCCGCATCGCCGCCTACGAGCTGCTCTTCATCGACTGGCTCGCCCCCGCGATCACGATCAGCGAAGCGATCGTGATCGTGCGCAAGTACTCGACCGCGGAGAGCGGCAAGTTTGTAAACGGGGTGTTGGGTCGGTTAGTCCGCGAGTCGGACAAGGCCGACTGGGATCCCGCCTCAGCCGAGGGCCACGACACCGAAGCCCCCGAGCCGGAGCCCGAGGTCGTCGAAGAAGAAATCCAACCAGATTCTGAAGAAGCGCAGGAGCTGATGAAGGTCGGCTGGAAGATCCGCTCGGACGAGTAGCCGTCTCGTCTTCCCTCTGCCGTCATCCAGAGCGGAATGCCGAGCCCTAGCGAAGGCGTGGAGTCGAAGGATCACTGATACAGCCTCCGACTTAGAAATCCTGCGCGCCTGCTAGAGTCGGAGGCTGGACTAAGGATCCTTCGACTGCGCTGCCTTCGCTAAAGCTCGGCGCTACGCTCTGGATGACGGACCCATAAGTAGACAAATGAAGCTTGACAGTCTAATCAGGATATCGGTAGAGGAGAAGTATCCAACACTTCAACACTCCAACACTTCAACACTCCAACACTCCAACACTCCAACACTCCAACACTCCAACACTCCAAGGCGCAGCCTAAACGATCCCCTCAACTCGCCGAGCCAATTCCAGATCATACGGCGACAACCCGCCGACATCGTGGGTATTCACGCTCACGCGAACCTTCCCGAAGGTCACCAGGAGATCCGGGTGGTGGTTCAAAGTATCGGCCAAGAACCCGACCGCGCAGGCAAACACCAGCCCCTTCTGATACGCGTCAAACTCAAACGTCTTGGCAATCTGACCGCCCTCAACCGCCCATCCGGGCAAATCTGAGAGACCCGAGCGAAGCTCGTCGTCGGTAATTTTTCGGTAGGTCAGGTCCATGCCTGAAGCATAACATCCACAGTCGTCATCCTGAGCAAGATTCGAGCCCCCGCGAAGGATCGCGCCGAAGGACCCCGGATCCCCGCCCCACAATTTGAAATCGCTCGTTCACGAACATAGGAGTAATGCTCGCGTCAGGATCCGGGGTCCTTCGACGCGCAAGCTTGCTCCGAATGACGGTAGCGGCACCCGAATTTGAACCTTTGGGGCACTTCCAACCCTGAAGTGGCGTATTAAATTTTTGAGCCTGAGAACGGCCTTAATGCCCGATCCCGTCTAACCCACGGGGCCATTCCGACCATAATCTGTGGTAGGGCTACCCCTAGAAGTTATGAGAATCGTTAGAATTTTGGCCGCGTTGCTCGCAGCCGTCATCACTGCGTCTTCCTTTGCACAGGCGAAAATCGTGCTTGGCAAGCTCGGACAGACGACCGCTGCGACGCGAATTTACGCCGCGCCGACCTCGCATTCGCGAATCTACTACCGCGCTCCGGCATTCGAGTACCTCGTCCTCCGCCCGAGCAAATCCACGGGATGGTACAAGGTTCTCCTGCAGAACGGTGCCGACGGCTACGTTTCCGCCGACAAGGTCGCTGAGCTCCCGTATCAGGTCACCTCGGCTGCGTCGCGCACCAGCCGCAATGGCAGCTACAGCGGGGCCCCCTCGCGATCCGGTGCCGCCGTCGCCAACTATGCTTATCAGTTCATCGGCACACCCTACAAGTGGGGCGGCAACGACCCCTCGCGCGGCATCGACTGCTCGGGTCTGGTCAAGAACGTCATGGGCAAGATCGCACACGTCGACCTCCCCCGCACCGCCGCCGAACAGGTGAACGTCGGCCAGCCGATCACCCGCCTCGAAGATCTCCAAGCTGGCGATCGACTCTACTTTTGGTCATCCAAGAAGGGCAAGATCGGCCATACCGGGATCTACCTCGGGAACGGCTACTTCATCCACGCCAGCTCCGGCCACGGCCAAGTCGCTACCGACTTCCTCGGCACCAAGTACTGGCTGAACATGCTCGTCGCCGCGCGTCGGTAACTTCTCCCCTTCCTTTTGCCGAGATGGTTGTGCTCGGGAAGAGGAAGGGGCCGGGGGATGGAGATTCCGCGCTCTCCAGTTAGGGCTTGTCAATCAACTTGGGTGGTCGGTGTCCGCTGCCCGTGCGGACATTCCGTTAGACTGATCTAATGGACAGGTCTTCGACGAATTGGGATTGGGCCACCGGCACGGTGGCCGCAGTTTGCAGCCTCATCGTCCACATTTCGTGTACCGTCTACCTCGTCGCGAACGCGGGTTCACTTGTTGCGGCTCCGTTCGCTCAGATGATGCAGAGGAAAGGCGAAGCGTCTCCGGGAGTGCCTTCGATGCTCCCGATGGGGTTAGCGGCCGACTTGTCTACGGTCAGCTTTGCCACGCTCATTTTGGGCCTTGCCATGATCCTGGTGGCATACGCGAGGTTTCTATTTCCGCCGCGCGAGTCGAAACCCGCTTAGCCGAGTGAGTAGCCGGGATTGGTCACCGCGCTAAGCCCGGCCGAACTGAGACATCATCGCCTGCGCCCGCTTCGCGGCCGCCTCGGCCTCGGCAGGCTTGTTCGCGTTCCGATACAGCGAGACGATCCATGACCAAGCCCGCTGCACGTGCGTCGGGCGAGCCAGGATGAACATCTTGCCCGCATCTGAGTTCGCGTCCACGATCGTCCGCATGTGGCAGTCGATCGCGTCCTCCAGCAGCTTCGCGAGCTCAGGGTCGTGCCCTTTCCCCCGACCCGCGGGGACGATCTCGTAGAGTGTCGCGGGCAGGATAGGCGCGGCGTCGGTGGGCTTGGCGCCGTAGACCGTCCGAGCCGTGGCGATCGCCTCTTCCACCCGCCCCAACTTCGCTTGAGCCTGAGCGAGCCGGAGGGTGTCGTTCACCAACCGATCGGCGTTCTGCGTCTTCTGCGCGGACTTCACTGCGACCTTGGCAAACCGTTCGACATCCTCCCAACGACCCGCCGTGCGAAGCACTTCGACGTACTCCCAGGCGTGCGCCGGATCGACGCGGTCGATGTTGACCTTGGCGAGCAGTTCCTTCGCCGCATCCTCGATGAGCCCTTGATAGCGTCGCGGGCCGATCTCGCCCGCCGCGAGCCGCTCGTTGAGCATGTCGGATACGCCCTTCAGGTTCCTCCGCAGGATCTCCGGAGCCAAAACCCCCGCGTCCGCCGGGTCGTTCGGGTCCTTGAGGACCCCGGTCTTGCACCCGGCAAGAACGAGGCCCGCGAGGATCAGAAGCCCGACGCGGAGTTTCACTCGGAGATCGTGTACCGGTCGGCCGGGAAGAGCGCGTCGCGGTAGATTTCTCCGCCGCTGAAGGTCAGCATCGTTTTGCCCTTAAGCTTCATCCCGTGGAACGGGGAGTTCTTGCTCTTACTGAAGGATTTGTTCTTGTCGCAAGTCCACTCGCAGTCGGGGTCGATCACCGCGACCGTCGCGACCGGCGTCTCGCCCGGCTTCAACGTCCCCGCCTCAAGCCGCAGAATCTCCGCGGGCTTGGTACTCAGCTTGCGAACTGTCTCCAAAGGAGTCAAAACGCCGCGATGGGTGAGTATCGTCAGCGTCACGCCAACCGTCGTCTCCAATCCCGTCGCGCCGAACGGAGCCTCGTCAAACGGCACCTCGGTCTCGTAGGACGCGTGCGGCGAGTGGTCGCTCGCGATGATGTCGATCGTGCCATCCTGCAGCGCCTGGTAGATGATGTCCAGGTCGACCTGGGTCCGGAGAGGAGGCAAGGTCTTGAACGAAGTGTCGAAGTCGCCGACTGCCTCATCCGTGAACGTAAAGTGCATCGGGCAAATCTCGCAAGTCACCGGCGCGCCGAGGTACTTGGCCTGCCGAATCATCTCCACCGCGCCCCACGAACTAACTCGCATGACGTGAAGCTGGCAACCTGAGTTCAGCGAGAGGATGCAGTTGCGCATCACCGCGATCTCTTCGGCGGCGCGGGGGATCCCCTTGAGGCCGAGCATCGCGGACATCGCGCCCTCGTTCATGCTCCCGCCGTTGCTCAGGCAAGTGTCTTCGCAGTGGGCCATGATCGGCAGGTCGAGCTGCACGCACATCTCCATCGCCTGCTGCATGACCAGCGAGTTCTGAATCGGATACTGCTCATCGCTCGCGGCAACGATTCCCGCCTTGCGCATCGCGGCAAGGTCGGCGAGCTGAGCGCCCTTCATGCCGACGGTGAGCGCTCCCACCGGGGCCACGAAC
This sequence comes from Fimbriimonadales bacterium, assembly GCA_038216655.1. Taxonomy (GTDB): domain Bacteria; phylum Armatimonadota; class Fimbriimonadia; order Fimbriimonadales; family Fimbriimonadaceae; genus JAFDWR01. The sequence goes on along the minus strand of JBBQPZ010000002.1, from coordinate 189,644 downwards.
ACGCCACCCGCCTCAGGGGAAGCAGCGCGATCGAGGATAAAGTCGATCAGCGCTGGCGTGTCCAGAGGGGGACTCGTGTTCGGCATGCAGCACACGGTGGTATAGCCGCCCGCCGCCGCCGCCTGGGTCGCGGTGACGATCGTCTCCTTATGCTCTTCCCCCGGCTCACGCAAGTGGGTGTGGGCATCGACAAGCCCGGGGCAGATCCACATTCCCGTGCAGTCGTAGACCTCATCGAGATCACTGTCGTCCGAGACAGCGCCGACCTCAATGATCTGGTCGTCCTCGATCAGCACGCTGCCGATCTCATCCATCTCTTGCGAGGGGTCCAGGATGCGGCCGTTCTTTAGGAGAGTTCTCATGTTCTTTTTGATGGAGGTGAATAGGGTGATGGAGGTAATGGAAAGTGTTAGGTGTTAGGTTCAGAATTGTCATCCCGAAGGATGTTTGTGCCGAGGGATCTGACTGTAATCGCCGAGTGTTGGTACAAGCAATAGGTGCTTCCAGTCAGATTCCTTGATGTCGTTAGGGCTCCCTCGGAATGACATTTCACCACTACCACTACCAGCACCCCTGTCACCTCCATCACTTCTTCTTCTTGCCCGCCTTAACGTCAGTCTCCTCAAAGACCCAAGCCAAAGCGGCCATGCGAACAAAAATCCCGTTCTCGATCTGGGCGTGGATCGCTGACCGCTCTCCGTCGGCCGCGATGTCGTCCACTTCGACGCCTCGATTGATCGGCCCCGGATGCATCACGAGGCAGTTCTTCTCTGCGAACCGGAGAGACTCTTTGTTCACCTGATACATTTTCGCGTACTCGGTCATGCTCGACAGCATCCCCTCAAGCATGCGCTCCTTCTGGAGTCGGAGCGCGATCACCACGTCGGCGCCCTCCAGACCCGTCTCCAAGTCGTAGAACACCTTCCCTGGAAGCAAAGCCGTGTGCGCGGGGATCAGGGTGCGCGGACCAATAAACCGCACGTTCGCGCCCATCTTGTGGAGCAGCCATGCGTTTGATCGAGCCACACGCGAGTGCTCGACGTCGCCGACAATCGCGATCGTCTGCTCGTTAAGCGGACCCTTGCGCTCGATGATCGTCAAAGCGTCGGAGAGTGCCTGGGTCGGGTGCTCGTGCTGCCCGTCGCCGGCGTTCAAAACCGGACCGCCGAAGAACTTGGCCGCGAGCGAAGGCGCGCCCGAGGACTTGTGCCGCATCACGAGGCCGTTCAGCCGTTCGTAGCGCAGGGTCAAGATCGTGTCCTTGAGCGTCTCGCCCTTGGTCATGCTCGAGCTTCCCGAGGAGAAGTTCGCCGTCTTCATCCCGAGGTAGTGCGCGGCCATCTCAAACGACACGCGCGTCCGGGTCGAGTTCTCGAAGAACAGCAGCCCGAGCACCTGGTCGCTCAGCGACGGAACCGGCTTGCCCCCGTTGATCCGCTTTTTAAAGTCGGTCGCCAGCGAAATCAGTTCTTCGATGTCCTCGCGTTCGAGTCCTCGAATTCCAAGTAGGTTTCTTCCCATCGGCTATTGCTCCTCCCCTGCTCGCACCAGCACCACGGCATCCTCGCCGTCGAATTCGTTGATCTTTACCACGATATGGTCCGCCCGTTCGGTGGGGAAAACGCGCCCGCAGTAGTCCGGGTTGATCGGCAGCTCCCGGTGCCCGCGGTCGATCAGCACCGCCAACTGCACCGAACTCGGCCGCCCGTGCTTCATCAGCGCATCCAACGCCGCCCGAATCGTCCGCCCGGTGTAGATCACCTCGTCGATCAGCACGACCCGCTTACCGTTCAAATCGAAGGGAATCTCGCTCGCATCCTCGGTCGGGGTCTCCTTCCGGTCGTCACGCGAGCCCGAGATATCGATCTTCCCGCAAGGCACGGTCGTCCCTTCGATCTGAGTCATCAAGAAAGCCAACCGCTTCGCCACCGGCCACCCGCGTCGGAGGACGCCGATCACGACGAGGCTCTCCGCGCCCTGGTTGGCCTCCAAAATCTCATGCGCCATCCGCCCAAGGGTCCGCCTAACATCCCCCGCGTCCAGCAACACCTCACCCATTCCCAGAGTATGGCAGAGGCAAAGCCCCATCCTCGGTTTCCGAAGCTCTGAGTCCCTTCACGTTCGGGGGCGTGACCTCGGCATGAATCCTCACATCGACTTGCGAACGGAATTGTAACGGGCTAAACTACAGGCAGGACCTGCCGAAACCGAAGGTATGTCAGAGTAGGAAGAGAAGATGAGCAAGCAAAGGATCACAAGGATTACGTCGGAGAACGACATCCCGCTTGCCGCCGGAAGGGCCTTTCGGGTGGCAAGACAATCTGCCATGCGTGCTGGCCACACCATCCTGTTCATCGAGAACGGGAACCTCATCAAAATTCGCGCGGGCGCTCCTGAGGAAATCGTGAGATCTGTTGGTCGTGTCGATCCTCGAAGGGTCAAGCTCAAGAAGGGCGTTAGGACTACGATTCAGTGGGCGGACAACCCCGCCTAAGGATGTTCGCCGGCCCCAACGGGTCCGGCAAGAGCACTCTCCAAAACGTAATAGAATCGTCGCTCCTGGGCTATTACTTCAATTCCGACGAGATTGAATTGGCTCTTAAGTCGGAAGTTGGATACGACCTTTCTGGACTTCCCTTCGAATTAACCATCCCTGAGATCCTTGACTCTCTGCGCAAGTTTCCTTCTGCGGCCTTAGAGATTCCAGCGGGTCAGATCGTGATTCGCGATCGCCACATGTTCGTAAACGGTGGTGAGGGCATGAGCTACCTCGCCGCCAGCCTGTCGGATTTGATGAGGCGAAGGCTCTTGGAGTTTGGCGAGTCGTTCTCTTTGAGACGGTCATGTCGCATCCTTCTAAAGTCGAGCTGCTCAAAGAGGCGCGAGCTCGGGGTTACCGCACATACCTCTACTTCATTGCCACAGATGATCCCCAGATAAATGTCTCCCGGGTGCGCAGTCGAGTCCAATCAGGCGGGCATGCCGTACCGGAAGAGAAGATCATTGATCGCTACTACAGGTCCCTCGAACTCCTGTCTCGGGCCATCCGATACTCCAACCCGCGCTTACATCTTCGACAATTCGATCAAGAACGATGAACGCGTTTTCGTCGCGGAGTTCGAGTCTCCAAACAACGTCACCCTCCAAATCGAGGAACATAGGGTTCCGAAATGGTTTGTAACCTATGTCAGCGACAAGTTGAAATAGCCTTTCTGCAGAATCTGCTCGCACATCTTCCCGACCTTCTAGCCTACGAATATGTTCTCGTTGTGCCAAGAAAGGCGGTCCAAATCTGGGCGACAAAGTTTAGCCGTCGGTGTGACTTTGAGTGGTTGGTCCTGCAAGGCATAGTAGTCTCGACCGTTTTCAAAGCGCTCCCGAATCGCCGGACTGACCTTAACCCGGAGCTCCGGCGTGACCGTCAAAAGCCCTTGGTCAAACAACTTATGGAGATCTGCGCGTAGCAGTAGACCGTTCGACACCAAGTTCGATTGTTCAACAGAGTAAGGAACGATATGGCCCGCCTCCAGCACGGGGAGCGTTCGTTCTCCGGTGATCGCGCAACGCCGCTCATACGCGTCTGTAACCAGAACACGAAAAGCTCCTTGTCCCACCCTCCCAAGCACGTCGTAAGTGGGCCGTATATCAAGCACCGAGGAAGACGGCACATAAGCACCCGGAATGCCCTCGATTCTTGCCCGGACCTCTTTCCATAACGATGCGCCAACGGATTCCTCGGTCGAATAAGTCTTGCCCTGGACCGTGCTTCGCGGCCAGTCGGCAGGAACCGAAACCCATTCATCTCGACTCAAAAAGAAGGGTGACGTCAAAATGACACACCCGATCGTGGGATCAGTGAGAGGAATCGGAGGCTCTCGCCGGTAATGAATGATCCTCTGCAGGAATTCAACTCTGTCCCTGACGCCGTTTTTTCGTTCGAACGCATCCCAGGCGAGTGAAACCGGCAAGAACGAGAAGCCCACAAAGAATCCGCCGCCAACAATGAAGTTGTGCGGACTGTGCAATTTGAATAGGAAGGGCTCGCCGGGAGCTAGGGCGCGAAATGCCTGGGTCCCGCCTGGCTTCCAGAAGTTCAACTCGTCGGGTCGCATCTCTTGGAGCTGGTCAAACCACTCCTTATCCGTTATTCCGACAAAGTACTTCACAGGCGATCTACTGTATCACCTCCATCATTTCCATCAACTCCATCACGCCCCCTCAGTTCCATCACTCAAACGGCCCAACGCCGGAAACCAGCAATCCTGGCATACCACTTTAGGCTTCACACGCGGAAAACCTCCGTGGGGCATCGAGGGAGACCGGCCGGAGCAACAACGCTGCACAAGGCCTCGCTGCGATGAAACCTTGAGAAATTTGCTGGGGTTTTGCCATCAAACCCCCGACAACTTTGCTAGGGATTTCCCGCGGAGACCTTAACACGATGTATGAAGCCTATTGGGGTTTGACAGAGCCAGCGTTCAGCTTAACGCCCGATCCACGGTTCCTTTATATGAGCCGAGGACACGAGGATGCGCTGATGATGCTGCATTACGCCATCACCCGGAACAAGGGAGCGGCGATGCTTTCTGGACCGATCGGTCTTGGAAAAACCACCGTCAGCCGAAAGCTGCTCGAACTGCTCGATCCGGTGAAGGTCAAGATGGTCTTGATCGTCAACCCGATCCTCACGCCGGTACAGATGCTCCAGGAAATCCTGGGCCAGCTCGAAGTACCGATCACCACCAAGAACCGCCAGGTGCTCGTGCAGGAGCTGCACAACACCCTGCTGCGCTACTACGAGCGCGGCCAGCGCGTGGTCCTGCTGATCGACGAAGCGCACCTCATTCGCTCCGCGCAAACCCTCGAAGAAATTCGACTGCTGCTGAACTGCCAGATGAACGATCAGTTCCTCATCTCGCTCGTTCTGCTCGGCCAACCCGAACTCCGGGTCAAGCTCGCCAAGGTCCCCGCGCTGGAGCAGCGCATGGCCGTCCGCCAGGCTCTCAAGCCGCTCGATGCAATCGAGACCGGCGAGATGATCCATCACCGGCTTAAGGTCGCCGGTTATGCCAGCGAACAGAGCCCCTTTAGCCCCGACGCGATCTTCGAGATCCACAAGTATTGCCAAGGTGCCCCGCGATTGATCTCCCAGATCGCCGACAACGCTCTGATGATGGGCTTCGCTCAGAAGCTGAAAATCATTGACGGCTTCCTCGTCCATACGGTCATCGCTGATTACAGCGGGATTGAGGTGGCCTCGTGAACCTCGCCGACGCGATCCGCAACGCCGCGATCGAGTCAGGTTCCATCGCCGCCACCGCAATGTATCCCGAACGCTCGCGCCCCTTCGAAGAACCGAAGGTTGCCGAGCCTGCGCCCGCTCCGGAACCGGCCGCAAAGCCGACCGCCAAGCGTGCGTCCCAGGAGAATCCCATGCCGGAAATCCCCGCGCCTTTCAACAACAATTCGCCTGCCGGCAACCTCGTCCGCTTGGAGCTAGTCCTCACGGCCGAGCAAATCGCCTTGCTCTTCAAGAGCATCGTGACCGGCCAGCACACGATCATGACGCTGCGGGAAGCCGCCGCGCATCTTCGCATTCCGTCCCATGCCTTGGAGTCGATGGCCAGCGAGGGAGAGATCCCTGCGTTCCTGCTCGACGGTCGCTGGCGCTTCTCACGCGTCGCGGTCGACGAGTGGCTCCAACTCCAGCAGCTGGACCGAAAGGATCAGGAGGCCGCGTAAACCATGGGTCTGTTCTCAAAAAAATTAGTCGTCGGGATCGACCTCGGTCACCACACGCTCAAAGCTGTTCAGCTCGAGCGCAGTGGCAATGACTGGAAGGTCACCAAGACGGCCACCGCGCCCACGCCGACCGATGCCATCAAGGATGGCGTCGTGATCGATGGCGAGAGCGTCACCGCCGCCCTCAAGGCGATGCTGAAGGAGGCGCACATCAACGCGACCTCGGCCAACATCGCGATTGCGGGTGCAAGCGTTTTTGTCCGCCCCGTCAAGATGCCGCGCATGGCCGAAGCGACCCTGCGCAAGTCGATCAAGTTCGAAGCCAGCCGTTACGTTCCGGGAAGCCCGGAGGACTGCTACATCGAGTTTGAGATCATCGGCCCGACAGAAGACGGCCAGATGGATGTTTTGATCGTCGCCGCACCGAAGGACATTGTCAACAGCCGAGTCGAAGCGGTGGAAGCTGTGGGACTCGAGGTCGAGTGCGTCGAGATCGAAGCCTTCTCGATGGTTCGGTCGATCATTGAGGCCGACAAAGAGCGCGACTTTACCGAGTCGACAGTCGCTCTGGTCGACATCGGAGCGAGCACCACCAACCTGAGCGTCGTCTCGGGCGGGAAGTTCGCGATGACCCGTTCCATCCCCCACGGTGGGAACGTGTTGACCGAGGCGCTCAAGAATTACTTCAAGCTCGAAGCGGGAGATGCGGAAGCGGGCAAGGCCCAGCTAAACCTCCACGAACTACTCGACGACAATCGGCCGAAGGAGAATCCGCCCCTGCGCGTGCTTCAGCCGCACATCGACGAGCTCGTCCGTGAGATCCGCCGTTCCTTGAACTACTACCAGTCGCAGCAGGGCGAAGGGGCGCAGGCCAAACAGGTCGATTCCCTCATCGTCACCGGCGGCGGAACCAAGCTCACTGGCCTTGCCGAATACGTTTCCCATCGACTCTCACTTCAGGTGACGGAAGCCGGTGTTTTCACAAACCCGCGCTTCGTTCGCACCGGCCCCGCCGAGGAGAGCGGGCTTGATTTAGCCGTCGCATCGGGTCTCGCGATGCGGGCTCAAGCAAAGGCCGCCTGAGGATTACGCCATGCCACTCATTAACCTCATTCAAGAGCAACGGCTTGCCGTCAAGCGAAACGAAGCGAAGGCTCGCGCCTTCTTCTTCACCTTTGCCGCGGTCGCCGTGGGATCGGTTGGCCTCTACGGGTTCGTGGTCTTTGAGTCCGAGAGGGCTCAGAGCGAAGAAGCTCGGTTGAAGAACCAGCTTCGGAAGAATCAACCGTTGGTCGACCAAATGGAACAGAACTCCAAGTCAACCGCGAGCTTGAGCCCTCGGCTCAAGACCCTGGAAGACGCTCAGGTCAGCACCGACCGCTGGAGCAAGATCCTGCACCACATCGCGACCCAAACCCCGGGTTCCGCTTGGCTCACCGCCATGCGAACCATGGCGGTGGATCCGTCGAAGCCGATTTCCGTCAGCTTCGTCGGCGTCGCGACGGCGCAGGCTCCGATCGGCGAGTTCATGGAGCGACTCCAGAACTCGACCGACCTCGAAGCGGTGACGCTCAAGTACTCCCAGGAGAAACTTGCCGGCGGCTTGAAGGGGACGGAGTTTGAGATTTCCGCGGACATCGCGGGAAGCCTCGAGCAGAAGAAGACGGTGGAGGACACCAGCAAGTGAAGAAGTCACCCAATCCCAAGATTTTCATGATCCTCGCGCTCGGCACCTTTGTGGTGGGAGCGGGAGCCGTCTACATGGGCTACACCGGTTTGGCTGAACAGGAGGGCAAGGTCGCCGCGCTTCGCAGCCAAGTCAAGCCCACGCAGGAGATTCAGAAGCAGCTCGACGACAGCAATAAGACGCTGACGGAGACCGCCGCTAAGCTGAAGCACCTCGAAGAGGGCATCCCCGACTTCGCCTATATCCCGACGATGCTGAGCCAGCTCGAAGCGACGGGCAAGGCGAACGGAATCGAAGTCGTCGGCGTTCGTCCGATGCCGGTTCCGGTGGTCAATCCCAAGCAGGGCGAGAAGCAGGAGCGCAAGCCCTACGACGAGCTCGTGATCGAAGTGAAGGGTCGCGGCTCATTCGCGAACGTGATGAAGTTCGTCGATTCGCTACAGACATTCCCCAAGATCGTCGCCGCTCGGACCGTCACGTTGACGCCGAAGACCGACATCAACAAAGGGTTCTCTGGACTCGATGTCGTCGTCGAGCTCAAGGCCTTCGTTTTCCCGCAACCGGTTAAGCCGGGAGCGACGCCTCCGACCAAGACCGCTTCCACTCAAATGGTGACCCATGAAGGATAACAAGAAGAAGATGCTCGTCATGGCACTCCTCGGGCTGGCGGTAGTCGGCGTTGGGGCGTTCCAATTCATGGGCTCCGGCCCGGCCCCTGCGTCGGTCGCCAAGAAGAAGGCACCCATCGCGGCGGAGACCACCGACCCGAAGGCACCCAAGAACCCAGAGGTCGCCATGGCCCTGCCTGAGCGTGACCCGTTCGCGGTTCCCGCCAGTGCCCAGCCCACTCCGATGCCAACGCCTACGCCAACCCCGACGCCTCCGCAGCCGACCAGGCATCCGACGCGCATTCCGGGCGGGTACGGCCCGAATACGGGAGAAGTGCCCCCTCTTCCTCCGATGGGCGGCGACCCGAGGAGTCTCGGCAACGGCCAGATCGGCGGTCCCAACAACGCAGCCCCCGGCCTGCACATCGAACCCACTTTCGGCTATCAAGTCAGCGGCGTCATTGTCGGGGAACACCCGGCCGCCGTTTTCGTGGATGCCCAAGGCAACCAACGCCTGGTCCGCCTCGGCGGATCGATCGATTCGGAAACTACGGTGACCGGTATCGAGAAGGGCAAGGTCTCCGTACGCTTCCGAGGCAAGACGCTTCACTTTGACATGGGAGGGAACCCTAATGCTAAATAGCACCTTACGTTCGCTGTCGGGCCTTGGGGCCCTCGTCCTCGCCACCACCGTGTGGGCAGAGGGCCATATCGACGCCGTGACCGGCAAAGCTGTGGGAGAGAACGGAGCGACGATTTCGATCGTTGGCCACGATCTCAACGCTCCCAAGGTCTCACGCGTCGGTCGCTACTACATCCTGCAGTTCGATGCCGGAATGGACGGTGGAAACCGGAAGTTCTCAGTCGATGCCGGTGGCGTCGGCGATGCGAAGCTGACATGGTACAGCCGCAAGCCGCTGCGCGTTCGCTTGACCATGCACCTCGACGGCCCTAACCAGCCGGCGATGCAGAAGACGAGCGAGGGCTACAGCCTCTACTTCGGCGATGCCAAACCGACCCCGCAGGTTTCCGCGAAGAAGCCCGTGGACGAGTATCCGGACCACCTTCCCGCGATCCCCGGTCCGAAGACGATCAGCTCGTCTCCGACGGTGAACTCGACCACGACCGTTTCACGTGAAATGTCATCCCGAGTCTCGCTCGACTTCGTTAACACCGACGTCGTGCAGATCCTCAAGGCGCTCGCCCTTCAGACCAACGTCAACATCGTAACCTCCCCGGAAGTCAGCGGCAAGCTCACAGTTTCGCTTGGCTCGGTGTCTCTCCAGGAAGCGCTCGACCTCATCACCTCGATGGCAGGCGTTCGCTACACGAAGATGGGCAACACCTATGTCGTGACGTCAGCGGCAAAATTCTCCGAGACCGTCCAGATGCTCAAGGGCAATGGCGACCTTTCGACCGAAACCCGCGTCGTCCCAATCTACAGCCACCAGGGCGCGCAGGTTAAGGCCGCGATGCTCGGGTCGGTCCCGGTCCAGACGCTGCTCGGCAAGTATGACATCCTGCTTTCAAGCGAGGATATCGGCATCTTCCAACAGACCAAGGTCGGTCCCAACCCGGCCGATGGCACCGGAAAGGCCACCGACTCGGGTAGCGGGGGCAAGAACGATACCGTCGTCAACACCAAGAGCGGCGTCCAGAAGGATCAGGTCGACAACTACATGGTGATCGTCGGAACCCCGACGCGACTTGATGAAGTCGAGGCCGCGGCGCGCCAGATCGATCAACGTATTTGCGTGGCGATGGGCGTTAAGATTCCGACTTCGAACGGCACCGTTCAGCGCTCTTACGAGCCGCGCGGCATCGCCGCTGAGGATCTCGTCGCCAGCCTGCGTGCCGACAAGAACTCGAACTTCGGCGACATTCAGATGGTTGCTACGCCTCGCACCAGCCTAAGCAAGCAGGTGGTTGTCATCTCGGGTCGCTCGAATGAAGTCGACAACATGATGCAGTTGCTGAGCAGCATGGACTCATTGTCCGATGGCGGGGCAACCTCATACGAGGTGGTTGGCCTGAAGTTCATCAAGCCGCAGATCGCCATGGTCGAGATTATCGACGCCGTCCCGGGGATCCGCGCCAAACTGATGCCCGCTCCGGTCGATCCCAACGCGGGAATCAAGACTACGAACACCGCAGTCTCAGGTCTCAAGGGCGGGAAGGGAGACGACTCTTCGAACGGAGCAAGCGGTTCGGGAAGCGGTGCCTCCGGTGGCAGTCAGAACAGCGGTGGCGGTAGCGGCTCCGGTAGCTCAGGCTCCGGTGGATCTGGCGGCAGTAGCTCTGGCAGCGGCGGCGGGAGCGCCAATCTCGGGACGGCTCCTGCCAAAACCAATGAAGGCGTTACTGCCTATAGCGCGGATGTTTCCACATTCCAGACGCCGATGAAGCTTCTGCTTAAGGGAACACCGCAGCAACTTGAGGATGCCAAGCGCATGCTTGAGATTCTCGATGTGGCACCAAAGCAGGTGGCTATCGAATTCCGCGTGATGGAGCTTTCTAACGACGAAGCTCTCAAGGTAGGCCTAGACCTTACGGCCCTTACGGGCGGATCGATGCAGAGTCTCCGGATCAACCAGGGTCTCGGCTTGGACACCACGGCCGGTGGAGTGAGCACAAAGATCGGTTTCAAGGGTGGCGGCAACCTTGGTGCCCTCGGCACTCTCGATCAGATCAGCACCAAGAACAACGTCATCGCCCGTCCAAGCATTCTCGCCAGCGACGGTGCTTTGACCCACATCTTCGTGGGTGATGAGGTCCGCTACATCGAATCGATCATCTCCAGTGGCAACAATGGACCGACGATCACCACGGGTGAAGTCAACGTCGGCGTCGACTTCTATGTCACGCCACGACTCGGCGCTGAGGGCAACATCACGCTCGACCTGCGTCCCACCTTCCGCATCCTTCAGGGCTTCACACCTGTCCCCGGCGGTGGAAGCCTGCCGCAGACGAGTTCCCGCACCGCGGAGACCCTGGTCAACATCAAGAGCGGCGAGACGATTGCGATCGGCGGCCTGGTTCAGAACCAAGATCGTAAGACGCTCTCGGGAATCCCGATTCTTAGGGACCTACCGATCATCGGCAGATTCTTCAGCCGCGTCAACAATGACAAGGTACGCAGCGAAGTGGTGTTCTTCATCACCGCTCGTGAAGTGACCGAGAAGGACCGTCAGTCACCGGCGAACCCTCGCCAGGCCGAGAAGAACAACAAGGTGTGGCCCGGTGGCGGTCCGCACGACCTCGACAAGAGCACGAAGGGACACTAGCTTCTTCGATCCCTCGATCTCTCTCAAGAGGGGCTCCCGCAAGGGGCCCCTCTCTTTTCTGCTAACGACTTACGGGGAGGGACGCTATTATGAAGGAGGTCGGATAGGGTGTCCGACCGCATCATCTATGGAGTCTCGTTTAGGTTCAAAACTGAACGCACTGCGCTCCGCGCGGTTCGTCGGGCGCAAGCCTGAGTTGGCATTGTTCTCCAGTGCTCTCGGTAGCGCCGAATCACCGTTTGTCGTGTTGCATATCTTTGGCCCCGGCGGGGTTGGGAAATCTAGTCTCCTTAGACGCATGGCCGAACTCGCTCGCGGCGCGGCCATCCCAACCGTGAGCGTGGACGGCACCAGCCTTAGTCCGGACCCGGTTTCCTTCGAAGCCGCGGTAAGCGATGCGGCGAGTAACGACGACACCCTTGCGGAAGGGCTTGCCGCCCATGATGGAAAGGTCGTCCTGATCTTGGACGGCTACGAGCGGCTCGGGCCACTTGAACCCTGGCTCAGGGACATCTACTTCCCGTCGCTCCCCGCAGGTGTCCTGATCCTCATCGCCTCTCGCCAACCTCCATCGGCCGCGATGCGCGCCGATCCGGCGTGGCGTGGTTTGCTCAAAGCCCTTCCACTTCGAAATCTCAGCCCGAAGGAATCCAACGACCTCCTGGAACGAACCACAATCCCCGAAGCGCAAAGACAATCGGTGATTCGATTCACGCATGGGCACCCCTTGGCGCTTTCGCTGGTCGCGGACCTCTACGAAGTATCTCCCGGCCGTGATTTCGAACCCGAAGCGGTCCCCGAGTTGGTGCAACACTTGGTTGAGCGCTTCATGGATGAAGTTCCCGACGAGCAGCACCGTGCCGCCCTTCAGGCCTGCGCCCTGCCCCGCGTCACCACCGAGACCCTCCTCGCTCGATTGCTTGATCAGGAAAGCGTTTCCGAGCCGTTCGAGTGGCTGAGGAAACTCTCCTTTGTCGAGCAAGGACGCGACGGGTTGGCTCCCCACGACATGGCTCGCGAGGTCCTGATCGCCGACCTCAAGTGGCGCAATCCCAGCCTCTCACAGAAGATGCACGACCGCGCAAGGTCGTACTATGCCGAGCGGCTGGCACACACGTCGGGCCTGGAACAGCAGGCATTACTCTTCGATTACATCTTCCTCCACCGCCACAACCCCGTGGTTCAGCCCTTCTTCGATTGGGAGTTGGCCAATTCCATCCTCGGTTCGACCTTACGTCAGGAGGACATCCCCGCGATCCTTGAGCTGGTGGAGCGCCACGAAGGTAAGGCAAGCGCGCGACACGCCGAGCGCTGGATCGAGTTGCAACCCCATCGCTTCGTCGTGTTCAGAGCCGCCGATCGCCCTGAGAAGCCGACCGGATTCGTCGCCATGCTCAGCCTAAGCGAGGCGGAAGGCCGCGACATCGCCGCCGACCCGGCGATGGATTCGGCGCATCGCCTCCTCACCTCCCGCGCACCCCTCCGGCAAGGAGAGGATGCGACCGTCTTCCGCTTCTGGATGGCGGACGAAACCTATCAAGGAGTCTCGCCGATCCAGAGTCAAATCTTCGTCGCCATCGTACGGAGCTCGATCGCCGATGCGGCGCACACTTTCCTACCCGTCGCGGATGCCGAATTCTGGGCTCCGCTCTTTGGATACGCCGAGTTGCGGCGGCTCGAGAGCGCGGATTTCCAGGTCGGCGAACGTAACTTCGCCATGTTCGGCCACGATTGGCGAAGCCTCCCGCCGATGGCATGGTTGGAGCTTCTCGGACGCAAGGAAACCGGGGCGACGCCTCCCACCTGGACCGAAGCCCCCCGCGAAGTCGTGGTTCTCAGCCGCGAGGCGTTCGAGCCCGCGATCACATCCGCCCTCAAGGGATATGCCGTGCCGACCACCCTGAACCAACACCCGCTGCTCAAGTCCAGACTCGTCATCGAGCGCGCCGGCACAGAGGCGACGAGCGCCACCCGGATCACCGCGCTGAGGGAGCTACTTCTTGAAGTCGCCCAAGGGATGAAATCCCATCCGAAGACGAACAAGCTGTACCGGGCCCTACACGTCGCCTATTTCCATCCTGTTGCGACGCAAGAGCTTGCCGCTGAGAAGCTCGACGTATCCCTTTCGTCGTTCCGGCGACACCTCCAGGAAGGCACCACGCAACTCGCCGAGCATCTCTGGCAGCGCGAAATCGGATTGACCTAGGGCTACCCCCCATTGTCTGGCGTTCTCGGACGTTCTGTCTCGTCCATTGAAGATGGCGAAGCCGCCCTCCTTTCCCGGCTTCCGAGGTGCCGCCATACTGGAGAGGAATATGAGCGCGCAAATTCTCGACGGTCTCGCCCTCTCTCGCATCGTCCGCGCCCAATTGAAGGAGCGGGTGGATGTGCTCCGCGCCAAGGGAATCACCCCCCGCTTGGATGTGATTGTCGCCACGCAAGACCCCGCCAGCCTCGCCTATGTCCGGATGAAGCGGAAATGGGCCGAGATGGCCGGCATGACCGGCGAGGCGTGGGAAGTTGGCGACGAAACCTCCCCGAATTACGTGCTCGATAAGATCGCCGAGCTCAACGCTGACCCGCTCGTCCACGGCGTGCTCATTCAACACCCGTTGCCCAAACACCTCGACGAAGACGCCGCGCTCCTCGCCCTCGGAGCGGAGAAGGACGTTGATGGCATCACGCCGGCCTCGCTCGGACGCCTTGTCGCGGACCTTCCGGGCTTCCGCTGCGCAACGCCCCTTGGCATGATGCGGCTGCTTGACCACCACGGCCTCTCGATCGAAGGCAAGCGTGCGGTAGTGATCGGCCGAAGCGTGATCGTCGGGAAACCCGCCGCCTTGCTCCTCCTCCAGAAGCACGCCACCGTGACCATCGCCCACTCCCGAACCCGCGACTTACCCGACCTCTGCCGAGAGGCGGATGTGTTGGTGGCCGCCGTTGGAAAGCCAGAGATGGTGAAGGCCGACTGGATCAAACCCGGCGCAATCGTCCTGGATGCGGGCTACAACAAGGTCGAAGGGCGACAAGGTGACGTCGGTGACGTCGACTTCGAGTCAGTGAGGGAAGTGGCATCCTGGATCACTCCGGTTCCCGGAGGAGTCGGGCCGATGACCGTCGCCACTCTGCTGGAGAACTGTGTCACCGCCGCCGAAGCGCGTGCCTAGGACCGGGCACCGGCCGTTCACCCCCAACGTCTTTCTGGATGTGCGAAAGAAGCGGGCGAAGAAGATGCTGACGGGGTTCGCGATGTTCCTGGCGATCTACTTCGCGCTTTGCGCGTTGCTCGCCCGCAACTACCTGCATCCACCGCGCTGGACCTCGGTGCGGCCGGTCGGCCTGGCGGAAGTCTCCATCCCGACGAAAGCCGGACCCGATCCTGCCTATGCCACTCCAGGGCTCGCCGCAGGTCACCCCTCCAAGGTCGTGTTCGTGCTCGCCCACGGCTACGGTGGCGACCGAGCCGGATTTGCTTCTTTGAGCGCCGGGCTGCTTGCACGAGGTTACGATTCGGTCGCGCCGAGCATGCCGGGCCAGGATGCAAGTCCCGATTCCACGGTTGGATTCGGCGTTAAGGAATCCCAGGCGATCGTCGATACCGTCCGCTGGACCCGCGATCAAGCCGGGGCAAATCATGTGAGGGTGGTCGTGCTGGGGATTTCGATGGGTGGGGCGGCCGCCTGGTTGGCCAGCGAAATCGACCCCACCGTCGACGGTGTGATCTCCGAGGGCGCCTACGCCAACTTCGACGAAGCGATGCGCGGATGGTTCGACCGTAAAGCCCCGGGCGCGAGCATCTACTTGCGCCCGGTCGTCTGGTTCGCGACGGCCATGAGCGGGCTCCGACCCGAGGCAATTCGCCCGATGGATGCGGCGACGAAGTGGCGGGGTCGTCCGGCCCTGGTCATTCAAGGCGCGGAGGACAATCTGATTCCCCGGAGTCATGCCGACCGGCTCGCCAATGCCGCCGGCTGCGAACTTTGGGTAGTCCCCGGTGCGGAGCACGCTCAGTGCTCCAACGCGTCGGGGACCGAATATTTCGAGCGCCTCGATAAGTTCGCGCGCGCCCTTCGCTAGGTTCTAGAGCTTCAGGTCCACGATCCCGCTGACCCCGACCCCTTCGACGCGCCGAATGTTCTTGATGACGTCCGTGCTTTCAACGGGGATCATCGCGCGGATCTTCACTTCCCGCCCGAGCAGGTCCTGCTCCAACTGGGCAACCGCCTGAACTTTCTTCACCTGATCCTCGGGCCCCATCACCTGGGCGGCACCGATGGCTTGTCGGCTCGCCAGTCCGGCGCTGATAATTGGGACGACCTTGGTGCTCATGCGCGGCGTGTCCTTCTGCTGGGCGAGCTTGTTGATCGCGGAGTTGATCTGCGGCCCGAACTGCTTGACCGCGGCTCCCACGCCAAGCACCTTAATGATCTGCTTGATTTGGGTGAACCCACCGACGGTGAGAATCAGCGACGTGGCGACGACGATGGCGATCTTGTTCTTATGTTTCATGGACCCATTCACGATACAAGATGGCCGCCTAAAATGGCGAGCGCCCCGTCCCGGAAACCGGGACGAGGCGCTCGTTAAGTTTCTTTTAGCCGAAGCTATTAGAACTTGATGGTCAGCTGGGTGGTGATGAGACCGCCCGTGGCCTTGGTTCCGTTGCCGGAATCAGAGCCGCTGCCAAACGGGTTCCAACCAACAAGGTTCTTACCGTCGTAGTCGCTGATCTGCCAGAGCACGCTCAGCTTGGCCCGGTTGCCCAGGTCGAAGCCGAAGCCCACGTTGTACCAGCGCTCGTGCGGCTTGCCGCCGGTGAACGCGTCGCTAACGTTGGTCGCTGCGCGGTTGGCCAGATTCCACTCCACGTCCTCGTATCCGAGGGCGAGGTTGTAGTTGGTCGCGAGCTTGTACTCGAGGCCGACCACGTAGCGGCTCACCTTGTCGTCATTGCTGAGACCGGTGAAGCCATAGCGGGTGGTGTCCGTTCCCGTGTACCACTCGCCGGAGGCGCTGAGGCGAACCTTCGGGTTCAGATCATACCAAAGGTTGGCGTTCCAGCCCTTGATGTCGGTCGGGTTCCACCAGATGCCAATGCGGCCCCAGTCGCCCGGCGCGCTGAACAGCGGCTCGATGCGGCGATAACCACCCTTGACGCCCCACTTATCCTTAGCATAGGTAAGGTTGGCGGCCCAAGCGGCATCGTCGGTCGAACTGACGTTGCGACCGTTGTAGCGCTCGTCGCTCTTAGCGTAGCTACCATCGACCTTCACACCGTGGAAGTCGAAAGTGATGTCGCCACCGTAAACGGCGGTGCCATTAACGAGCTTCGGAGCGATCGACGTACCCGTGTTGATGACCGTGTTGCTGTCCAGCCAAATGTAGGACAGATTCAACGCGCCCGATCCGCCAAGCGGCATCGAGAGCTTCGTTCCGAGGAACTGGTCAACCGGGAGCATGATGCCCGTATCCGAGAAGCCACCGTTGTAACCGCGCGGTCGATCAGGATCGCCCGGAACGAACGGAATGACATCGCGGCCCGTGCCCATAGCCTGGAACTGGTTGCCGCTCGAATCGCGCAGGGCGGACGTTCGTCCACCGAACACATCGAACTTGGCCTTTCCAAACTGGAAGCCAAGGATTCCACCGTCGAACGTCCAATCGCCGTTATCCCATCGCTCGTTCGCAAAGTACGGCGTGGTGTCCTGGCGCTTGAAGATGTACGGGGAGACCTGGTAGCCAACGCGACCAACCTGGGCGTTGAACTTCAGACCCGCGACGCTGGTCTTGAACGCAACGTTGAACTCCTGGAAGTAGAACGTCTCGCTGCCTTCGGAGAAGGCGGAACCGGTGAACACGTCCGACTGGTTGCCGAACGGGCCGCCGAAGACCGGGCTCGAAGGAGCCGGTGCCAGCGATCGGCTGAAGCCGCCGCCGAGCATGTTGCCGAAAACGCCCGTAGCCTTGAACTTAGGCGCATCCGGGTTGTCGTTGTGGCTGACGACCGTGAACGCAGCCTCGTGGAGGAACGTCAGGTCGCGATCGACGCCAACGGTCGTGCCAGCATAGCTGCCACGCCCGACGCCGGTCGGTCGATCATCAACGGTGACACCGTTGCGGTCGCTGCTGGAATAGCCGCCAAGAGCGACGGCGTTGAGGTCGCCGCTAACATCGAAGTTCGGAAGTCGACCTTCGATCTTGATGACGCGACCCTCGAGGGCCTTAAGGTCAGCCTTCATGCCGTTGACATCCGCGCCCAGACGAGCGAGGTCGCCCTTGAACTCGTCGATGAGACGATTCAGCTTGGCGATGTCTTCGGACTTGATGCGGCCAACTTCGGTCTGAAGGGCTTCGATCTGGCTGCGCAGGGCATCCAGGTCGGACTTCGTGGCGACGTTGTCCATGCGCTTGGCGAGGTCATCGATCTGACCCTTGAGCGCATCCTGCTGAGCCTTGAGGTTGGCCCACACGGCGTGGATCGCAACGGCGAGCTCGTAGCGGCTGGCCGGGCGACCGCCGCGGAAGAGACCGTCGGGGTAACCGACGAGAAGACCCGCGGTCTTGAGTTCCGAAAGATCCTTGAAAGCCCAGTGATTAGCCGGGACGTCAGGGAACTGATCTTGCGCGAGAGCCGGGACGGCAATCGCAGCGCCAAGGATGGCGCTAAGTGCGTACTTGAATGTGCGCGTCATTTTCCTGTTGATGCTCCTTATGTTTTTTGAGAGCACAGGTCACGGCGCTCGCCGCTCATCCAAGGCCAGGAACCCATAACTTCCTTGAGTTTCCTATGAGATCCGAACCCCAACAATTGGCTCGGCGACGCATCCTGCTTTCTCTTTTTGTAACCGGGCATAGCCCGATCAGGGTGAGTATGCCGCTATCCTGCAATAAATGCAAGGCCTAGAGGACACTCTCCACTGAAATTATGACGATTCGTGCGCCGAAACGCACCGGTAATTGCGACTTTCTACGTAATTCTTGCCCCACCCCTGCAGATTCTTGAACCTAAAGACGTCCTCGTCGCCGCCCCTCGCCGGGTAAAACGGGAAGATGCTGGACCGCCAATTCCTTCGAACTCAGCCCGAGGCTGTCGTCGCCGGGGCTCGCCGAAAGGGGATTGACGTGTCGTCGCTCGTGTCTGAATGGACCGAGAAGTACCAACGCTTTGGCACCCTCCGAACCGCCCTTGACGAGAAGCGCGCGGCCATGAACCAAGCCGCCAAGTCCATCGGTGCCCTCATGGCCCAAGGCAAAAAGGAAGAAGCCGAATCCGCCAAGACCCAAGCGAAGGACCTCAAGGACGGCATCGCGGAGGGCGAAGTGGAAGAGCGAGAGATCGACGCCCGCCTCCGCGAGATCGAACTCGAATTCCCCAACCTGCCCCACGACTCGGTGCCCGACGGCCGTACCGCCGATGACAACGTCGTCGTACGGGCCTGGGGAGCCAAACCGGAATTTGCCTTCCAACCCGAAGCCCACTGGGATATCGCCAAGCGACTCGGCCTGCTTGACCTGGAGCGTGGAGCCAAGATCTCCGGAAGCGGATTCGCCGTGTACACCGGTCAGGGCGCACGCCTGCAACGATCCCTTTTCAACTGGATGATCGACCACCAGACCCTGCGCAATGGCTACCGGGAGATCTATCCGCCCTTTCTGGTGAACTCTGCCTCGCTGCTCGGTACGGCCCAACTGCCAAAATTCGAGGAAGACCTCTACAAGGCGGAAGAGGGACTCTATCTGATCCCCACCGCTGAAGTCCCCGTCACGAACCTCTACCGCGACGAGATTCTCGACGCCGATCAGGTCCCGATGAAGATGGCGGCTTACTCGGGTTGCTTCCGCAAGGAAGCGGGCGCTGCCGGCAAGGACACCCGAGGCCTCCTGCGTATGCACCAGTTCGACAAGGTCGAGATGGTCAAGTACGCCCGCCCAGAAGAGAGCTACGACGAGTTGGAATCCCTCACCGCGGACGCCGAAAGCGTCCTTCAAGCTCTGGGCCTGCACTACCGCGTGGTGCTTCTCTGCACCGGTGACATGAGCGCCAACAACGCGAAGTGCTACGACCTCGAAGTCTGGTCCCCGGGCGTCGGCATGTATTTGGAGATATCAAGCTGCTCCAACTTCGGCGACTTCCAGGCGCGCCGCGCGAACATCCGCTTCCGACGGGCTCCGGGCGAGAAACCGGAGTTTGTCCACACCCTCAACGGCAGCGGCCTCGCCACCCCGCGCCTTTTCAGCGCGATCGTCGAGACCTATCAGCAGGCGGACGGAACCGTGCTCCTCCCCGAAGTGCTTCGGTCCTACGTAGGTTCGGATCGGCTGGCTTGAACGGGTAAAGGGTAAGGCGGTAAGGCGAGCGATTCGGGTGATCGCGCGCATACGCCCCACACCCCCTTACCCCCTTACCCCAGATGCGCCATATTGGACGGTATGGACGATTACCGGATCTGGGCGCTGATGTCGGCGGGCTTCGCAGCGGTTACCGCGATCTTGGCGAAGAAAGGCGTCGAGAACGTGCCCTCAAACCTCGCGCTCGCGGTTCGCGTCGCCTGCGTCTTGGTGTTCGCGATCGGCCTTGTCTTTCTGACCAAGCAAACCAAGCTCGAAGCCCTTTCCACCCGAAACTGGATATTCCTCGCCACTTCTGGCGTGGCCACCGGCCTCTCCTGGCTCTGCTACTTCCGCGCCTTACAGCTTGGCCCCGTCTCCCGCGTCGCCCCCATCGATAAGCTCAGCTTCGTCCTCGCCATGGTCCTCGGCATCGTCCTCCTCAAGGAAAAGGTCACCTGGAACCTCGGCATCGGAGCGACGCTCATCGTCACCGGCGTGCTCTTCACACTC
Organism: Fimbriimonadales bacterium; assembly: GCA_038216655.1. GTDB lineage: Bacteria > Armatimonadota > Fimbriimonadia > Fimbriimonadales > Fimbriimonadaceae > JAFDWR01. The sequence goes on along the minus strand of JBBQPZ010000002.1, from coordinate 169,482 downwards.
AAGTAGTGTCTCCATAAGTCCAATACGCCTTATAGGGCCCATTCTAAGGGAGGCTAAGCCGGAACGTTCAAACGAACCTGGAACTCCAGGCTCCCTAGCCGAATCACGTCTTCGGGTGTAATCGCCGTTCGCATGTTCGGCGAGAGCTTCGCGTCGTTGAGCATTGTCCCGTTGGAACTGCCCACGTCGGTGAGATAAACCCCGTCGTCGGCGATCTCGATCACCCCGTGACGACCGCTCACGTAAGCGTCAGGAATCTGAACGTCGTTCTCGGCTTTCCGTCCAAACGTGTTGGTCCCCTTCTTCAAAGGGATCTCGCGTCCTTCGCCAACCAGGGTCGCCGCCGGGCGCTCCACCTGTGGCGGAGCGGAAATCGCCGCCGTTTTGTTCGAGGAAACCACCGCGGTGGCATTGGCTCCCTTATCTCCCGGCATCGCGAGACGAAGCTCGACGCCACCGAAGGAGAGCTTCTCGCCACCCGATAGCGCCCGCTTCTCGCCCGCGGCGAGTTTGGTTCCTTCGACGGACGTACCGTTCGTGCTTCCCAAATCCTCCAGGGCCAAAGCGCAATCGGTGCTCGTGATTTGCGCATGCCGACGCGAGACGCGACCGTCGGAAATCGAAATATCGCCCTCACGACCGATCACGTTCGTTCCCGGACGAAGCGGATGCTCGCGGCCCGACTGCTCGATCAGTTGCGGGACTTGCACCGCCGGAGCGCCAAATGCGTCGGCTGGGAGCGCTCGGTCAAAAATCAAACCGCAGTCGACGCAGAACATCACGCCAGCGGGATTGAATGTCTTGCAGACCGGACACTGGGTCGGCTTGATGATCTGGGTCGCATTGAGCGTGGGGGCCGTCCCCATCATCGTCTTGTTCGCGTCGAATACGGGTGCCGAGCCCAGCATCGTGCGATTCGGGTCGGAGCTCAATGCCTGAGTTTTGTTGGGGTCGATCATAGGCCTCGTATTATTGTAGGCGCGAACGGATGGTCTATGGACCGTTGGCCGATCACAAATGGTTCAAACCCCTCGCATCCCCCATGCCCGAACAAATTCGTATCCTTAGGACACCACCCGAGGAAACGTCGCCACCATCACGTCTCTGGGTATGCCCGGGGCCAGCGTCCGCGAGGCTAACGATCTCGAGAACGCAGGACACCGGACCGCAAAAGGGGCACCTCAAATCCTGAGACGCCCCTGAACGAGATCCTAAACCCGCGACAGGGTGTACGTATAGGTCACGCCATTACTCAGAACAGAGCCTGAAAGCGTGTTGCTGTCGCCAGAAATGTTGAAAGTGCCCGTCGCTGAAATGGCGCTTCCTCCCGTCGGCGTGATCGTCCCGGTGAAGGTGCCCTGATTGGTAATGTGCCCCGACACCGCGCCCTGCAGGCTTATCGTCGTGTCGGTCTCCGAGCCGCCAAAGTGACCGCCCGGGCTAACGACGATCTGCGCCGTACCCACGTCCGGACCGTCAGATATCCAGTTGCCACTGAAGGAGCCTTGGAAGGGACTGGGCGCGTCGGTGCCTGAACCCCCGCAGGAAATCATCGACAAGGCAACGGCGAAGATGGCGAGGAGGAAGCAAATACTCTTCATGTCCCACTCTGGATCGGTACCGCAAGCCAACGTTAGAGAACTCGGGCTCGGCATCCGACGCCATTTGAGTGCACACTAAATTCATGTGCCTCATCTCCGCGATCGCCCTGGGATTCCTCGGCCAGAACGCCCCGATCGTCATCACCCACTCGGGCAACTTCGCGCCCCCGCCGTTAACGCTCCCCAGCGCCGACGTTGACCATGCCGCGATCGTCATCCGAGGGAACAACCTCACCGTTGACTTCGGCAACCGTGTCCTCCGCGGCACTCCCGATGACACCGATCCCGACCAGCGCAAGGGGCTCGCGATTCAGGTTGAAGGCAACAACGTCACGATAAAGCACGCCAAAGTGCGCGGCTATCACATTGCCGTCCTCGCACGAAAAACGACAGGTCTTAAGGTTCAAGATTGCGACTTTTCCTACAACTGGAAGCAGCACCTCAAGTCCACCCCAGAGAAGGAAGACGGGGCGGACTGGATGTTCTATCACAAGAACGACCATGACGAGTGGCTGCACGGCCGTCCCGACGAGGGCATCCCTGCCTATGCCGGTGCCATCTACCTCACCGGCTGCGATAACTTTGAAGTCAAGAACGTGAAGGTGACCGGAGGCGAAAACGGACTAATGCTCACCGAGTGCACGAAGGGGCTCGTGTGGAACAACGACTTCTCGTTCCTCTCCGCCCTCGGCATCGGCATGTACCGCTCCAGCGACAACCGGGTCATGCACAACAAGATCGACTGGTGCGTGCGCGGCTACTCCCACGGCGTCTACAACCGCGGCCAGGACTCCGCAGGCATCCTCATCTACGAGCAGTCCAACCGCAACACCTTCGCCTACAACTCGGTCACCCATGGCGGGGACGGCTTCTTCCTTTGGGCCGGGCAATCGACCATGGACAACGGCGTCGGCGGCTGCAATGACAACCTCGTCTACGGCAACGACTTCAGCCACGCCCCTACCAACGGAATTGAAGCCACTTTCAGCCGCAACTTCTTCTTGAACAACAAGGTGCTCGAGTGCTGGCACGGCGTCTGGGGCGGCTATTCCTTCGACACCAAGATCCAGGGCAACGCCTTCGGCCTGAACGCCGAAGCCATCGCCATCGAGCACGGCCAGAACAACGCGATCACCCAGAACACGTTCTGGCGCGACAACGATGGGATCGACCTCTGGCAGAACAAGTCGCAAGACCCAAACTGGGGCTACCCCAAGCATCGCGACACCAAGAGCCACGGCTACCGAATCGAGGACAACTACTTCGGCAACATCCCGGGCACAGTCTTCAAGATCCGCGCCACCACCGACGTCACGATCACCAAGAATCGCATCGAGAGATTCGGCAACCTCGCCCGCGAGGATGAACCGAATCCGAACTTCAGGCTCGAAGGTAACCGGCTCACGACCGATCGCGACGATGTGAAGACGAAGTACGGGGTGACCAACACCGTCGTCATCGACGCGGGCAGCAAACCGACGCCGTCCACCATGCAGCCCAGCGGCAACCCCGTGCTCGGGCTCGACCCCGATCGCCAGGCCTACATAAATCGTTTTGACGTCACCTGGGACCCCTACGCCAGCGGAGACCCCCGACGCAAGGAGATCGAGGCCCTTGCCCCGCAACCGCTCAAGGGCGGAATGGATCCGTTCCTCAAGAAGGACGCTCTGCGTGGTCGCCGATACATCGTTGTCGACGAGTGGGGGCCGTACGATTTCCGTCACCCGGTCCTCGTGCCGGTTGAGGGCGCGAAGTCCAAGCGATACGAGATTTGGGGGCCGCGTGGCACATGGCGCGCGACCACCGTCAAGGGCGCGACGTTAAGCGAGTCGAGCGGTTCGGTCCCCGGCTTCGTCGAGATCACGCCTTCTTCCACGGGCGCGGGTTCGATCGACATCGAGCTCGAATACAAAGGCGGAGCGACCACCGACTATCGCGGCATCGTAACCCCCGCCGGTAAGTCGGTCGCCTTCGGCTTCCACAAGTTCAACGCGGCCATCGACTGGCACGTCCAGTTCTTCAAGTGGACCGAATCCGAGAACCCCGCCGAAGTGCACGCCAACCCGAAGAACATCGCTCAAGTCTTCAAGACCAAGCCAATCAAAGAAGCCAACGTCACCGAACTTGACTACTCGGGCCCGTCCTTCACGACCGGCTTGCCGAACGACCACTATGCAACTTTGGCCGAAGGAACCTTCACCGTACCGGCGGGAAGCTACCGAGTCGAAATGACAACCGACGATGGAGCGCGAGTCTGGGTGGATGGCCTCGAAGTCATCGCGGATGCCTGGAAGTACCAAGGCCCGACTGGTTATTCGGCAGATCTAAAACTCGACGGATCCAAGCACCGCATCCGCGTCGAGCATTTCCAGATCGACGGGTACGCAGCGCTCAAAGTCAAGCTCGTGCCGGCCGGCAAGTAGGTCAGCCGTCGGTCGGTGCGAGGGGGGACCATCCTCCCCCGCCATCCTGCTGATTTGGGTCGAAGTTCGGATCATCGGTCGTTCCGATGTTCCCGTTCCGATCCGTCCAGTAGCGCCCGCCGCTCGGGAGGCTGTAGCGAGGGCCGCCGTTCTTGCCGCCGAAGTCCTGGACTCCACGGATGTAGTCGTCGAAATCCTTCATCCCCCTCTCCATCCCTTTTTGGCCGTCCCAGTAGTTCTTCATGATCTGGCGATCTTCGTCCAACGCTTCCTTCCGGTTGATCTGACTGGCGTCAAAGGAGACCTTATTGACTAGCTGGTTGTATTCGGGCGTAATCGACGCACTGGCGAAAAAGGTCGCGGACTGCTTGAGAAACTTCGAATCGGAGACCAAAGCTCCCTTCGGAGCGACCATCACCTGAAGCGAAAGGTGCCAGAGCTTGGTCTGGGAACCTGGGCTGTTCATAAAGTCGGTGTCGAGCTTGGCTACGAAGATCCCCTCTTTCTCCTCACCGTCGCGTGTGAAGGTCACTCGCTTGACGCAAACCTCCGCTCGCCCCTCCGACCCGTCCAGCGGGGGCCAGATAGTCTTGGCAGGACGGGTGGACTCGTGAAGTACGTTGTAGTCGGTGGTTCCCGGTGTCTTCGTAATGAGCTGATCGATGGCATCCCCCGCGCTCTCATACGAGGTGCCCCCCGAGCCGTATTGACCCGACCAAGAATTGCCGCCAATCATCGGGAAAAACGCGATCCAGTGGCTCCCGTCCTCCGGCTTTATGTAGAGCTTGACAAGGGGATACGGCAACTTGCCACCCATCCACTTGATACTGTCGTCGTTCTTCCAGCCCTTCGGCATCAGGTACGTATAGGCCACCACCTGCTCGTCCTTTACCTGATAGGGCGTGAACTCGAGCATCGGCACGCCCCCTCCCGTGGGACGCGAGGGCACGTTTCGTAAGGGATTCGGACCTGCCCCGTTGATCACGCCGCCGACGACCGGCTGCCCACCGGGAGCCGGTGGCTTGCCGCATCCCGCGACGAACAAAACGGTGAGAGACAAGAGTGCGAGCTTAGATTTCATGGCGGGTTTGCGGCTGCCTGCGACAAGAAGCCGACAGGACTGGTACATCTTAGCCATTCATCTGCTGAAGGGGATTCCACTTTCCGCCTCCGTCCTCCGTGGGGTCGAAGTTCGGGTCATCGGTCGACTTCATGTTCCCATTCCCGTCCGAATACCACTTCTGACCGGAAGGCAGGCTGAGCGGCGCGCCGCCGTTCGGATTCTTGAAGTCTTGGACGCCCTTGATGTAGTCGTCGAAGTCCTTCGCGCCCTTCTCCATCCCCTTCTGCTGGTCCCAGTAGTTCTTCATGATCCGGTCGTTCTCTTGGAGCGCGTTTTTCCGGTTGATCTGGCTCGCATCAAACGCCGTCTTGTTGACGAGCGCGTTGTATTCAGCCGTGATGCTCGCACTCGTGAAGAACGTCGCCGCTTGCTTGAGGAAGATCGGATTGCTCATCAACTGGCCCTGCGGAGCGGTCATCACTCGGATCGACAGATGCCATAGCTTGCTGGTCGAGAATTGATCCGCGTTGCTAAACGTATCTAACTTAGCCACGATGAACGCTTCCTTCGCCATCCCGTCCTGCGTGAAGGTCACGCGCTTCATCGAGATGTCCGCGTTCCCCTGACCACCCTGGATCGAGGGCCATTCGGACTGGGCTCGCTGAGTATCCTCGTGCACCGGGTTGTAGTTCGAAACCCCGTCCGCCTTCGACATGATCTTGTCGATCGCGTCTCCGGCGCTCTCGTAGGACATTCCTCCGGGGCCGGCGGGGCCGTTCCAGGAAGTCCCTGCAAGCATCGGGTAGACGCCGAGGCCGTAGGCCTTGTCACGAGAGGTCGTTACCAGCGCTGCGACGGGATACGGGACCGTAGACTTCACCCAGGCAATCCCATCTTTGTTCTCCCAACCGGCCGGCATGATGTACGTGTACGCCACCATGTTGTTGCTGCCGGGGTCCTGCACGTTGTGCATGGTGTAGTTCATCACCTTGCCACCGGCGGCGTTCTCCATCCCGCCTCCGCCACCGTTGCTGCCCACGTTCCCAACCGCACCGCCAACACCCTGGCCCATGCCGCCAATCACATGCGGCGGTTTATCACAACCGATCACGGCGAGAATCACCAGACCACCAATCACACCGAGCGCTTTCATGTGTAGAGACTACAGCCAACGCCTGGCAATCGGAACAAACTGCGGGCCCTTTGGGCCAATTCCTCCTCCTCTGGGTAGGCCGAAGGTCCGGTGGTCAGGTTCACGCCGCTCACCTCAATCGTCCCCGGCACCCCGTTGGGTAGATAGCGAGCCACCTTTGGAGTGATCGGACCTGGCCGAGCTTTTCCGCCGCGAGCCTGTGAGCGCTCTGCATTCTCTTGGCGACAGCAAGGCTGCTGCCCCATCTCAAGACGGAGTGGTCATCAACTCAACCGCCAACTTGGCCCCGCGGGTGATCGCGTCTGAGGGACCCAGGATCACGTCGATCTCGTCGAACCCGGCAATCTGTTTGGCCCGAACTTCCTCGTCCCGGACAAGCCCCCGCAGGGTCTCCTGTAGCGGCCCCGCATCGATCTCCTCGCACAGGAACTCCGGCACCAACTCGCGGTCGAGCATGATGTTCGGCAACGAGATGAACTTCGGTATCTTGAACCCAACCAGTCGCTGCTCCCGATGCATCGCCTTGGTCACCCGATAGATCACCATCAATGGGCAACGCACCAGTGCCGCCTCCAAGGTCGCCGTTCCGGAGCAGATGATCCCCGCCCGAGCCCGACGGAGAACCCCGTAGGTGTCGCTCTCGGTGAACACATCCTTCCGTCCCGGCGCCAGCCGCCCCCAGACCGCCCGCATCTCCGCCGCGTCCGCCGTCGGCGCAACCGCGAACTCGAGCTGCAACTCCGGCATCTTGGCGATCGTCGCCGCCACCAAAGGCAGATTCCGCTCGATCTCCCGATACCGACTCCCCGGCAACACCGCGATCGTCCCGACCGGCGTGACCGGCACATCGTGCTGGAGCATCAGTTCCTTGATCGGGTGCCCGAAGAAGTGGGCTTTTCCACCCATCTTGTTCAGAATCTCCGCCGACCAGGAGAAGGGCGTCACAATCGCGTCGGTGATTAAGGGCAGGTCCTTCCCCTGCTTGTCTCTGCGCCAAGAACCTGGCGGGACGAAGTAGAGCACTTTCCAGCCGCGCCGCTTGGCCACTTTGCAGAGGCGGATGTTGAAGTAGCCGAAGTCAATCGGGACGAATAGGCCAGGCTCACCTCGCACAAGCTGCGATCTCGCGCGAAGGAATCCGGCGATGAACCGGGGGGCCATCGCCAAAACCTGGCTGATCGAGATAGCCCCCCATTTGGACGAGTCAAGCACGGACCCGGTGGCGACCTCACAGAGCCTCTTTCCACCTATTCCCTCCACTGTGAACTCGGCTTCGCCGGTCAGTTGGCGCATCGCCCTCACCAACGCTGCGGCATACGCGTCGCCGGACGCTTCGCCGGCGGAGAAGAAGACGCGCATGGTCGGAGTTTACGCCGTTGCGTTACGGCTGATCGCCGCGGCCGTTCTTGCCGCGGAAGCGACGCTCCTCGAAGGCGAGCAGATACTCGACCTCGGGGGTCATCTGAACCTCGCGGCGCACCGTCTCCATCGCGTTGGTCAGGCCCAGCTGCGACTTGTACAGAAGCTTGCACGCCTTGTGGAGCGCCATGCGCCCCTCGGAGGTCAGTCCTTGGCGGCGCAGGCCGATCGCGTTGATGTCGTGGACTTCCTGCCCGAGGCCCTCGGTGATCATGAACGGCGGCACATCGCGCACGATCCGGCTCATGCCGCCGACCATCGCGATCTTGCCGATGCGAACCCACTGGTGAACGCCGGTCATGCCGCCCAGGTTCGCGAAGTCCTCGATCGTGCAATGTCCGCTGACGCCCACGTTGTTAGCCATCGTCACCGAGTTGCCGATGTTGCAGTTGTGCCCAATGTGCACGAACGCCATGAAGAACCCGTCGTTGCCGATCTCGGTGTACAGGCCTTCGCCGGTGGCGCGGTGGACGGTGACAAACTCGCGGAAGACGTTTCGGTCGCCGATTTTCAGGAAGGTCGGCTCGCCCTTGTAGCGCCGATCCTGCGGATCACCGCCAAGGATCGCCCCCTGCGCCGCATAGTTCCCCTCTCCAAGCTGGGTCCCCTTCTTGACCGTGACGTGGGAATCCAGGCGCGTGCCTTTGCCTAGCACGACACCCCCCTCCACGAAGCAGAAAGGACCGACCACGACGTCGTCCGCGAGTTCAGCGAGCGGATCGACGTAAGCCAGTGAGTGGACCTTCGCCAATTAGCCTTCTTCCCTCAGCAGCTTAAAGGTCATCATCATCGTCGCGGCAATTTGTCCGTCAACGGAGGCCTCTGCCTTCAGGCGCCCCACGGAGCCCTTCACACCGATGAGCTCGGCGGTGGTGAGGAGTTGGTCACCCGGGACGACGGGACGACGGAGCTTGACATCGTCGATGGCGCCGATCAGGGGGATCATTCCCTGATACTCCTTGCGCGCAAGGAGGAGCACGGCCCCGGCCTGGGCCATCGCCTCCAGGATCAGTACGCCGGGCATGATCGGTTTGCCCGGGTAGTGCCCCTGAAAGAACGGCTCGTTCATCGTCACGTTCTTGATAGCGCGGACGATGTTGCCCTCGATCGAGAGAATCCGGTCCACCAGCAGCATCGGGTAGCGATGCGGCAAGTAGCCCATGATCTCTTCGATCTTGTACAGGGGCTCAACGGCGATGTCGGTAGTAGCCATCCAAGGGCAAGGGTACCCGCCCTGCCTTGATGGAGGATTGTTTTGTCTGAGTCTGAGCCTGAGTCTGAGTTGGAGTCTGATTCTGAGGACCGCACTTGTCATTCCGAACGAAGCCGCCCGCTTACTAGTAAACATTGCAACAAAGCGTGGATGCGGTGCCCGGAGGAACCTGACCGTAACCACCTCTTGCTTGTCTCCCAACCACATCATCGCAATCGAACAGCAAGCAAGAGTCAACTACGTCAGATCCCTCGGCACAAACATCCTTCGGGATGACAGCTCCAACTCCAACTCAGACGTCCCCAAGTACAATCCCGGCATGAGCGCCCCTTACTCCCCGGCCGACTCCCGCTACGACAACACCTCCGGCTGGTTTAGGCGAACGGGGCGATCGGGTCTGAAGCTCCCCGCCATCTCTATCGGCTGCTGGCACAACTTCGGCGACCCTGGCACCGATGCCGCGCGACACACCGACGAAGCCTCGATGCACACCAACGCCCAGGCAATCCTCTTCACTTCCTTCGACCTCGGCATCACCCACTTCGACCTCGCCAACAACTACGGACCCCGTCCAGGAGCCGCCGAGACTCGAGTGGGCCGAATCCTGAAAGAGGACTTCAACGGATACCGCGACGAACTGATCATCTCGTCCAAGGCCGGCTACTACATGTGGCCCGGACCCTACGGTGAGTGGGGCAGCCGCAAGTACCTCCTTTCCTCGCTCGACCAGTCTCTCAAGCGACTGCAGCTCGACTACGTCGACATCTTCTACTCCCACCGCTTCGATCCCGAAACCCCCCTCGAAGAAACCATGGGCGCCCTCGATTCCGCGGTTCGAAGCGGCAAAGCCCTCTATACGGGAATCTCCAGCTACAACGCCGAGCAGACGCGACGCGCGATCGGCGTGTGCGAGGCAAACGGGTTCGTCAAGCCAGTGATCCACCAGCCTAGCTACTCGATTCTCAACCGCTGGATCGAACCCGACCTGCTGAATGCAACCGAGGATCTCGGTGTCGGCGTCATCGCCTTCTGCCCCCTTTCGCAGGGGCTGCTGACCAACAAGTACCTAAACGGCGTCCCCGAGGACTCCCGCGCCAAGCAGGAGAGCGGCTTCCTAAAGGAAGAGGCGGTGACCCCCGCCCTGGTGGAGAAACTCAAAAAGCTGAACGCCATCGCCGAAGCCCGAGGCCAGAGCCTCGCCCAAATGTCCCTCTCCTGGGTCCTGCGCACCTCATCCATGACCTCCGCCCTCATCGGCGCCAGCCGCCCGTCTCAGGTGGTCGAGAACGTAAAGGCCGCCGAGAAGTTGGAATTCTCGGCGGCAGAGTTAGCCGCGATCGATGCGGCGATTGCGTAACGAGGAGTCATCCCGAAGGAGCGGGTAGCGAACACGTGGGATCTAACTGGACTCGACGAGTACTCCCTGCGAAGCCCATCCCATCAACTCCATCAACTCCATCAAGTCAGACCCCACGATTCCCTCCCGCAACAAGCAACGTCTGCCCGGTCACCCACCCCGAATCCGACGAAGCCAGGAACACCGCGACTGGATCGATGTCGTCCGGCTGACCGATGCGGCCAAGCGGCGTGCTGGCTTCGACCGCGTCCTGACCAGAATCCTTCCGTCTCCACCATCCCCGGGTTCAGGGAGTTGACCCGGATTTTTCGCGGCCCAAGCTCAAGGGCGACCGATTTCGTCACCGCGTCGACCGCCGCCTTCGTCGCACTGTATCCCGAGCCTCCCGCTGCCGGAGACTCCGCCACTCGGTCGCCAACTGATCCCGTAAACCGGCCCGATCCAACGAGGGGCGGATACCCCGAGTTGCTCTTTGTTAGCGAAGACGAGCGAGTTCCTTACCGAATTAGCTATGCCTATTTGAGAACCTATCCACCCTACGACTCCGACCTGGATCAGTGGCGGCGACTTCGAGATATGCCTCAAGTGGGCATGCTGGCATGTCCGTGGTACGGGAAGCAATTGGAATGGGGGCGTCCTGACCAGGGACCCAATGTAGATGGGCCGATCCTGCGTATTTGCATGGATGGTAGCTTCTTTCGTCTCGCGAAGCGTACTCAGCCCCACTTTTCAGGTTATGTGTGGGACCTGTTCTACATTAGGTAGCTGGGCTCAGTTACGGCAAGGGAAGTTTCCTTTTGCCCGTTCCCAAACAGAGCGATAGCCCGGCACCAGAGGTTCATTGCCGCAGGTCGCACCCAGAGGCGGTGCGATCCCATTGTGGGAAGCCTCCGGCAACGAGCTCTGGATCGTGCGTGTCCGGCGAGTTGGCGCAAACCGCTCTCCCATAAATCAAGAGCGCGAAATCGAGCTAACTGGGAGCGCTGACAATCCTGTCGGCGCAGCCTCGGAGATGTCGCCAACAAAGCAACATCGCCTCGATTCCACAATAGTGAGCGTCTGGTCGAGACCTGACCCAGGAGCAAACCCTGGAGGGCGAGGCTCCGTCCGAGCCGAACGCAGCCCCCACAGGAAACTGGTCGTCACGACCAAAGGGCTGCTCGGCTTGCCGGGATGCCGGCGAAATCGGCTCGAGTAGATACACCCGAACAAACCGCGGCACCTAAACGGAGCGCCGAATTCATTCCGCCCCCGGTATGCCGGGCTTCAGCCCGCACCCATAGCCAATCTCAGGGGGGTGCCACGGCTTGGCCGGGATTGGAATTGACACACGAACCGGAATCGCCACCCGGCAAGCTGTGCAATTGCCGCGACTATATCTTGCCCACACCGACCCGATTCCTTGAACAAATCATTGGTTGACAAATCTCGACCTTGCGCATATGTGAGATAGAGACGCCCGCACGCCCGAACCAATGAACTCCCAAACTCCCAAACTCCCAAACTCCCAAACTCCCAAACTCCCAAACTCCCAAACTCCCAAACTCCCAAACTCCCAAACTGGGCACTGTGGCAAAGTGAGAGTGAGTTCGTGAGTTTAGGTTCAACTCTCACATTTTTGAGTTCAAGATTTCCGCGGATTTCCGACCCAAACACGCACCTCAGGAGACAGAGAGAAAGGCACACCGGAAAACCCCGGCGTGCCCAATGTGAAACGTAAAGCGACCGATCAGGGGTAGATGCCGCGGCGGATCGTGGCGTCGGCGACGCGCTTGACGCCGATGATGTAGGCAGCGGTGCGCATGTCCGTCTTATGGGCGTGCATCATGCTCTCGACCGCGGCGTACGAGTGCCGCATGATTCGGGTGAGCTTGTTGTTGACCTCGTTCTCTTCCCAGAAGAAGTTCTGAAGGTCTTGGACCCACTCGAAGTAGCTGACGATGACACCGCCCGCGTTGGCGAGGACGTCGGGCACGCAGAGGATTCCCTTGTCGCTGAGGATGCGGTCCGCGTCCGGCGTGCAGGGGCCGTTGGCGCCCTCCACGATCAGCTTGGCCTTGATCTTGTCCGCGTTCTCCTTGGTGATCTGCGCGGCGATGGCGGCAGGAATCAGGACGTCGCAGGGCAGTTCGAGGAGCTCCTGGTTTGACACCGCTTGCGCGTCCTTGTACTCGCGGATTCCGCCCTCGCGGCCGGTGTACCGGTGATACAACTCCGCGACGGGGAGACCTTTCTCGTTATAGATCCCGCCGAGGGCATCGCTGATGCCGACGACCGTCGCGCCCATCTCTTCGGCGAGCTTGGCCGCGACCGAGCCGACGTTGCCAAAGCCCTGAACGACGATCTTCGCGTCCTTCAGGTCCATGTTCGTGCTCTTGGCCGCTTCTTCCATCGCGGTGACGACGCCGCGACCGGTGGCCTCGACGCGTCCCTCGGAGCCGCCGAGTTCGATCGGCTTACCGGTGACGCAGCCCGGAACCGTGTGGCCGGCGTGCATGGACATCGTGTCCATGATCCAGGCCATGACCTGCGCGTTCGTCCCGATGTCGGGCGCGGGGATGTCCGAGCGCTCGCCGACGATGATGCTGATATCGCTGGCGAACCGGCGAGTCAGCTTCTCAAGCTCGCGCATGCTGAGTTGCTTTGTGTCGACCTTGACCGAACCTTTCGCTCCGCCGTACGGGATATTGACGACGGCGCACTTCCAAGTCATCCACATGGAAAGCGCGGTCGTCTCTTCGAGATCGACATCCGGGTGATACCGGATGCCTCCCTTCGTGGGACCTCGGCTGGAGTTGTGCTGAACTCGGTAACCCTCGAAGACGCGGACCTCACCGTTGTCGAGTACGACGGGGAAGTTGACGATGAGCGACCGCATGGGGCTGCCCAGGACCTGGTGAAGGCCTTCGTCCAAATCGAGATAGTGAGCGGCGGTGGCGAGTTGCTCGCGCGCCATTTGAAGAACGTTTACGTGTTGGCTCATTCGTTGAAACCAGAGGCGACGCTAGCTGCCTGGCGTCGCCAAAATCCTTCTAAGAAGCGCGTAAACGGGTATCGCGAGGACTCCGTTGTACATCGCCGTACCTATTGTATCTCCGAGGAACCTCCCGATGCCGGACGGGGGAGCCAAAAAGAAGAGCAGCAACTGGCTTGCCACGGTCAGAATCGCGGTCACCAGCGCCGCCACCGCCACATTAGGCTGAAATCCGAACGAGCTCGCCGAACCGCCGAAAAAACCAACCAGCGTACGGCTAATCACGTAATGAGTCAGATTCACGCCGCTCAACGCCCCCTCGAACGCCCCGGTGAAGAACCCTGACACCGTCGCCACCGGGCGAGAGGTGAAGAGGGAGAGCACCGCGACGATCATCAGGCCAAAATCGGGCACCACGCCAAGAATCGCGATGCGCGGGGCAACCGATGCCTGCAGTGCCAACGCGATGTAGATCGCGATGATCGACGTCGCGATTCCGCTTGAGTGCCTCACTTGAGGATTACCACCTCGCGGTTCGAGCCTAAATTGGTCGCGGGGAAGACGTTGGCGCGGCGTTGGCCGAGCTCCGGGACATCGTCGACCGAGAGAACTCGCCCGATGATAATGCCGCGCGGAATCTTCTCCGAATAGCCGCTGGTCAGGACCAAGTCACCCGCCTTGACCTCGGCCTTCGGGTCGTTGAGATCGATGTAGAGGGAATTGACGCCTGCGCCTTGAAGCAAGCCGGCCGACGGGGGCGTTCTCCCGACCATCGCCCCGATGATCAGATTCGCCGTGCCGAGCATCGAAACCTGGCTGGTGTGGGGGGCGACTGTGCTGACAATCCCGAGCAGACCATCGGGGCAGACCACCGCGAGCCCGGCCACCACCCCTTCTTCCGAACCCGCGCTAATGGTTAATCGGTTCTCGCGAGGCGTGTAGCCGATCACATCGGCGGGTATTCGAGTCTGCCCGGCCCGACGGCCGAGATTGTTGAGGCGACGCAGATCGTCGATCTCTTTCTCCAGGACGTCGACGTGTTCGGTGTACTGCGAGAGTTGCGCCTGTTGGGCCCTCAAGCGCCTCACCTCGGCGCGTAGGGCGGGTCCACGCACGATTCCCGCAAAGAAGTCCCCGGTCGCGTCAATTCCCTTCCCAAGACCCGAGGAGACCGGCAGGACCAAGCGCGAGGCGATGGAGGAAAAAGCGTCCAGCCGGCCCGCATCCCGAGCCTGAGACTGCATGCGCCCGAGCATTGCTCCGATCGCGCAGAGCACGATCAGCAAGATCGCATCGGTCCCCCGGCGACGCTTCACACCCGGGACGCCTTCTCCAGCATCTTACGAATCAGCGGATTCTCGTGCATCCCTTCGACCACAATTCCGGTTCCCTTCACGACGCAGCTCAGGGGATCGGGGGCGATATGGACCGGCATGCCGGTCTCGCGGGCGATCAGCTTGTCCAACCCTCGCAGTAGCGCGCCGCCACCGGCGAGCACGATGCCGCGATCCATGGCGTCCGCGGCGAGCTCGGGCGGGGTTGCTTCAAGCGTGAGCTTGACGGCTTCGACGATTGCGTTCAGCGGCTCGCTGATCGCGACCCGCACCTCTTCCGACGAGATCACCGCGCTGCGCGGCAGACCGGAGACGAGGTCGCGGCCCTTGACCGTAATCTCGAGCTCCTGTTCAAGCATGTAGGCTGAGCCGATTTCGATCTTTGTCTGCTCCGCCGTGCGGTCGCCGATAAACAGGTTGTAGGCACGCCGGACGTAGGCGGAGATCGCCTCGTCCAGTTCATCGCCCGCCACGCGAATCGAGCGCGAGTGGACGATGCCTCCCAGCGAGATCACGGCGACCTCGGTGGTGCCGCCGCCGATGTCGACGATCATCGAACCGCTTGGCTCATCCACCGGCAGTCCGGCACCGAACGCGGCGGCCATCGGCTCTTCGATCACGAAGGCCTGGGTGGCACCCGCGTTGCGCGAGGCTTCGATAACCGCTCGGCGCTCGACTTCGGTGACGCCGCTGGGGATTCCCACCACGACGGTGCGGCGCAAGAGAAACCGGTTGCAGACCTTCGAAATGAAGTGCTGAAGCATCTTCTCGGTTTGATCGTAATCCGCGATCACTCCGTCCTTGAGCGGGCGGGTAGCGACGATGTTCGCCGGAGTTCGGCCGAGCATCCGCCGAGCTTCTTCACCGACCGCCATGACCTTGCCGTCGTCCTTGTTAATTGCGACGACGCTCGGCTCGCGGAGGATGACGCCGCGGCCCGCGACGTGGACGAGGGTGTTCGCGGTACCGAGATCGATCCCGATATCGCGGGTGAACCGGCTGAAAAGCCGGTTCGAGAACGACGCTCCGTAGTTATTCCTCATCTGCGACAACCTCCCCTGTACTCAGTCGTTTGGCCAACGTCTCCTGCGAGATCGCCGAGAGGATCACCGCGGATCCAGTGGTGAAGATGATGGACTTCGTGCGCCGACCCTGCGTCGCGTCGATCAAATTGTTGCCTTTCCGCAAACCTTGGATGAGTCGCCGCATCGGGGCGGACTCGCTGCTGATCAACGCCACGACCTTCTCGGTCAGGACATAGTTATAGAATCCCACGTTTAGGACGGTGGGGGACGGCATTAGGCTGGACTCCTCAAGAGCCCTAGTCTACTTGGGTCGGAGCCCACAACCTACGCTAGCCATCAGACGACGGAGCTTACTTTCCGCCGCGGCTGCCCAGCGTTCCCGCGCTCGGTCGGCCAGCACCGCCCGGCGCGCCCGGTCCGCCGATCGGCCCACCAACGCTACCGCCGCCGCCGCCGCCCTGAGAACCGGGAAGCGCATCGGCGACAACCACATCGTTCGCCGGAAGCGAAGGCATCTTCTCGTCGATAATGGCAGGAGCGGTAGGAGCTAGGTGCTCAGGCTTCGTGAAGAACGACACCAGTCCTACGATGAGTAAGACGACAAACGCGACGGCGGAATAGATAAGGTCGTTCTGATTCTTCATGGCTATGTTCTATTGTAGACGCGCTTTTCCTCCTCCGAGGTTACAGCCGCGTTTCAGTGGCGGAAGTGGCGTGCGCCGGTAAAGACCATCGCGATCCCCAGTTCGTTCGCCTTGACGATCACGTCGGCGTCCTTTTTGCTTCCCCCCGGCTGGGCGACCGCCGCGATCCCTGCCGCCGCCGCCGTTTCCACCGAGTCAGGAAATGGGAAGAACGCGTCGCTCGCGAGCACCGCTCCCTTCGCACCTTCACCGGCCTGATCGAGCGCGAGCCGCACGGACTGCACTCGGTTCATCTGGCCCGCGCCAACTCCCAGGAGACGATCTTCCGTGCCGACCACGATCGCATTCGACTTCACATGGGGAATGACCGCCCATTGGAACCGAAGCGCCGCCATCTGGGCTTCGGTCGGTGCCCTCTCGGTCACCACGCGCCATTCGAGTCCCGGGTCCTCGTCGGTCTGCTGGATGATCGCCCCGCCCCGAATGCTCTTCACCGAGATGCTCGGTGATTTAGGCGGAAGCGGTGCGGCGAGGAGCCGGACATCCTGGCCCCAACCGGAGCGGGTCTTGAAGATCTCCTCGGCCTCGGGCGAGAACGAGGTGCCGATGACGACTTCGAGGAAGTTGCCCTTCTCGGTCATCGCAAGCGCCGCGTCCTCGTTCACCTCGCCGTGAAATGCCGCGATGCCGCCAAACGCCGAAATCGGGTCACTTGCCCGAGCGATGCGATAGCTCTCGCCGAGGCTCGATCCGATCGCGGCACCGCACGGGTTGCCGTGCTTGATGATCGCGCAGGCTCCGACCGGCAGGTCCGCCACCAACTCCCAAGCTCCGTCCGCGTCGTTCAAATTGTTGTAGCTGAGCTCTTTGCCCCAAAGCTGCTTCGCCTGAGCGATCCCGGGCGCAGCGAGCGGATCGACGTACAGCGCTCCCGCTTGGTGCGGATTCTCACCGTAGCGGAAGGTCTGCACGCGCCGAAAGCCGAGGGTCAGCGTCTCTTCAGTCAGCCAATCGTCACCGGTCAGGTACCGCGAGATCATCGAATCGTAGAACGCGGTGTGGCGGAACGCCTTCGCGGCCAACCTGCCTCGAGTCTCGCCCTTGTCGAGATCGGCCAAAACCGCGTGGTAATCAGCCGGGTCTACCACGACCCACACGTTGGCGTGGTTCTTCGCCGCCGCCCGGATCATCGTAGGTCCGCCGATGTCGATCGCCTCGATCGCCTCTTCGGCGGTGTGGGGACCGGAAACGGTCTTCTCGAACGCGTACAGGTTCACGCAGACGACGGCGATCGGCTCGATGGACTGCTCGGCCATCTGAGTGCGGTGCGATTCATGCCGCACATCGCCGAGGAGGCCACCGTGAACCATCGGGTGCAGCGTCTTGATGCGGCCATCCAGCATTTCCGGAAAGCCGGTGATGGTGGCGACGTCGACGACGTCAAGCCCCGCGTCGCGCAGAACGCGGGCGGTTCCTCCGGTTGAAACGATTTCAAAGCCACGGGCGCGGAGCGCTTGGGCGAAAGGGACGAGGCCGGTCTTGTTGGTGACCGAGAGTAGTGCTCGAGGCATATCGGTTAGGGCTGCCCCCCGGTGACGGGTGCTCCCGCACCAGCGGGCGGCGGGGTCGGATTCGCATCCGGAGGCGGCGACGTGAGCGGTGGTCGGATGGTCTTTGTTCGCGTCACCCGATGGCTCTTGTCGTCGGTCGCGATCAACGTGATCGTCGTTGCCGAGGCGATCGAAACCGCGCGGCTGCCTTCCGCGGCCACGTCCATCGCAACGCCGTTCACGGAGAGCTGAACCTTCGTGGACTTGCTGACCTTCCAGGAAACGGTCACTGCGTCACCCACATTCGCCACGATCGGAGGCGTTATATCGAAGGTGTCGATCGTTACGTCGATCTTCTCCTTGACCATAATTGAGACTTTCTTGGAGACCAACTTCCCGGCCGAGTTGTACGCGATCAGGGTGTACTCGTTCACTCCCACCTGGGTCGGGGTCACCTGAATCTCGGAAAGGTTCAGGTCAACGTCCTGCTGAGTGGGGCTGAGCTTGGCGGATTTCACTTCGCCGCCGAACTTGTACTTGAGAATCGCGTTCTCACCCACGTTGACCGTCTTCTGCATCGGCTCGAAGACATCGATCTTCGGCTCCTCAACAAAGGGTGGGGAGTCGACGGTGATCACCTGCCGCTTCAGCTTGCCGGCGGTCTGGTCCTTGTAGGGCGTCGCTTCGATGGTCAATGGCCCGGCGGTGGTCGTCTTGTAGTCTAGCCCGGCGGGGTTGCTCGGAACATCATCCTGCCACACCTTCCCATTGACCGTAACCTGCACCCGCGTGGCGTCCTTGCTGTCCCACGAGATATGCACACTGTCGCCCTGAATGACTTGGCTCGGAATCGCGGTCAACGTCACCGTCGCCGGCTTCGGCAACAGCGCGAACCAGGCGAGGAGCACGAGGAGCACCATCACGCCAAATGCGATGTAGCCGAGGCTGATGATCGGACGCTGTTCGAGCTGCGCCTGCGCCGACGCGGAAACGCTCGGGGCGCTGGTGCTACGCAGGCTGATCGAGAATCCAAAAAGACGCGAACTGGAGAAGGTGCGCTCGGTCTTTGGCGTCACTGCGACGTTTACGATCTTCGACTGACCCGGGCCAAGCACGAAGGTCTCCTGCTCGAAGTCGAACGCGCACTCGTCCTCGGGGTCGTTGCCGAAGAGTTGGACGGTGTGCTCGGTGTTGCCGAGGTTTATCACCGTGACTTGGAAGACGTTGTGCTTGCGCGCTCGCGAGTAGTAGCCCTTCTTCGGGCCGATTTCCATCGCGATGTGGTTGTACGGCTTGATCTGCAGCACGCCGGCCGCGGTCTTGGCTTCGCCGGTATCCAGCGACCGTGCGCGTACCACGAACGGATAGTTGCCCGCAAGGCTCTCGCTCACACGGCCCGGCTTGAAGAAAATTCGCTCGACGTGATCTTCCCCCGGCTCGACGGTAAAGACCGGCTCGGGAGTGGCGATCCATTCGGGGTCAAGCCCCTCCACTTGGATCTCAAGCTTTTCCGCCGCCTCGCCCCGGCTCGCGATATTCAGCGAGAGGGGCGTAGTCGCGCCTGCCTCGACTGCGAGGAGGTCGGGCGCAAGACGCAAAGTGAAGCTCATCGCCGGTAAGTTTAGCAGACGGCTATGCTTATCCTCAGGTTTCACGGTTTCTGGCCGTCGGCGGCTTGGCTCTGCGGTGCCACGGTTGGGCCAGAACTGTAGGCACCCTAGGAATAGGAGCTGATTCCTGGCAAACCGTGCGCGTACGCATCACATGAAACTACAAAGCACGGTTTGCCGGGAAACGGCTGATAGTCCTCAGGTAGTTCCAATCCCGGCCAAACCGTGGCACCGCAGAGCTAAGCGGGGTTTACGCTACCATCGCATATCCCTACCGAGAAAGCGGCTTCGGTCGGAATGACAGTTACAATCCACGAGTAACACTCCAATACTGCCACTAGAAAAATGCTCGTTCTCCTCTCCGCCCTGATCTCCCTCTCCCAGGACCTGACGATCCGAACCTCCCGCACGGACATAACCCCGCCCGAGAAGCTTGCGCTGGGCGGATATACCGAGCGCAAGGGCAAATTCTTCATTGATGGCGGTGATCCGCTGTATGCGCGCACGCTAGTGTTCGAGCGCGGCGGGACGAAGCTGGCGATGGTGAGCCTTGAGATGCTTACCGTACCGGACTCGCTCGTTCGGGAAGTTCGATCGAGAATCCCCGCCGACGTAAAGCTCTTCATGGCCGCCGTCCACACCCACTGCGCGCCCGACAGCCAGATGCTCAACGACCGCATGACCTTCTCGCTCCCGGGAATCTCGGCCTTCTCGCAGAAGTGGCTGACCTGGTACGCCGACCATATCGCGGGTGCCATCCGAGATGCGCTCGCGGCGCCCGGAATCTCGCGCGGCGAACTTGATCTAAAGCAAGGGCAAGCTGCTCTCAACCGCCCGAGAAGGAAGGACGGCACGCCTGACCCCACCAGCTCCGAGCTCGACGCGGGCAAGCAGGTGCTGTGGACGCACTACGCGGCTCACGCGACGATCTATGGCTCCGAAGAGCTCAAGACTCGTGGTGACTGGCCCGGCGCGGTTTCCGCCCTCACCAACGCCCCCGTCTTCGTCGGCGCGATCGGCGATGTCTCGCCTGCGGTCGACGGCCCTGACCCCGCGGTGAAAGTGCAAGATTTCCGTGACCGACTCGAAGCGAGTCTGAAGGTCAAGGCAAAGGCGGTCTGGCGCTCGCGAGACCCCCTGACCGTGATCGAGGAACCGATCGCGCTGGATACCCCACACCCCCATCCAACCTTTGCAGCGACCTACCACGCACCACCCGCTTTCGCCCAAGCGCTCGTTGACAAATTCGCTCCACGCGAAGGGTACATCACGGCGATCCGGTTCGGCAGCCTCGTCATGGTCGGCATCCCGGGAGAGCCCACCGGTGCGCTGGGACTGCGGATCGTCGCCGCCGGTAAGAAGCTCGGCTACAAGGCGGTGCTCGTCTGCTCCCACGTCAACGGCTGGATCGGCTACATCCTCGCCCCCGATGACTACGATCGAGGTGGCTATGAGGCGACGCTGTCGTTCCACGGCCGAGACACCGGCGAACACGTCGTCGAGGCTTCGATTCGGGCGATGACAAGGCTGAGATGATTACCTAGTTTCGGACGCCCCAGACGCGGTAGGCGAGGGTGTACAGGCAATCCTTGATCGACTTCGTCGCGGTCGCCGCCAGAACCGCGGGGGAGTCCTTGCTGCCTGCGGGAGCATCTGCTGGCGTCATCGTGAGCATCACTTGCCCGAGACCCACCACGGAACCGTCGTTGCCCGCACGAACTTCGTAAAGCTGGGGCACCTGGTCGAAGAACGTATTCAACCGCTTGGCCGCATCTGCAGCGCGGCTCGCCGCGTTAGGTCCTCGCAAGGTCATCAGCTTGCGAAGTCCGAAATCAACCTCGACCGAGCCGTCGGGACCGGGTTTGGATGCGGCACGGAAGCTGAAGGTGACCTCGCTCCGGTGGATCGGGATCCCATTCTGCTGCAAGAACTTTGTCAGACTCGCCGCGCGTGCGGGGCCGGGCGGGTGGGTTCGGTAGATTCCGAGGTCGATCGAGCCCAGGCCCTTCTCGTCCCGAGCGAGGCGCTCCATCATCGTCAGCATGCCGGTCGGATTGTATGGGCTCTTGAGCAGATATTGGAATCCGCCGTAATCGGCTGCCTGCTCCGCCTTGACGCTCCAGCCAGACCCGATCGCCTGGGTCAAGAGCTGCGAAGTTTGCAACACGGCGATCGCCGAATTGTTGGCACCGCCCGTGAAGATCGCGATCAGGATCAGCGGCAGAGTCGCCATCGACATCTTGCTGGACTCGCGCTGCAGGGTCGCCACATGTCGGAAGGACGCGTGGGCGATCTCGTGGGCGAGCACACCAGCGAGTTCGTCGTCGCTTTCGACGTACTTCATCAGCCCTTCGTTGACGTAGATAAACCCGCCGGGAAGCGAGAAAGCATTGACGTCCTTATCCTCGAGAACCGTGAAATGGTATTCGAACGGACTTAAGCGTTTGTCGCCCCATAGAGCCTTAGCCTGGGTGACGTTCGCGATCGCGGCCAGGCGATAGCCGATCTTCTCGACTCGGGCCAGATATTCCGGGTTCTTCGAGACATGGAACGTCGGGTCCTGCGATATCTGTTTCGAATATTCCTTGCCTAAAGCGATGTCCCGTTCGATGTCCTTTTGATGCTTCGGATCGATCTTGACGGAAGGATCAACGGTCACCGGAGGAGGGGTCGGCGTAGACGCCGCCGGGGGGTCCACAGGGAGCCCTCTCATTACCAAGGCGGCAAGCGCGACGGTTAGCATCTCTTTTTTTACGACGTCCGGGGCAGTCCTTCCGAGTCTAACAAAACGGGCTGGTCCCGCTCCTTGTCGACTACGCAGAGGTAGCCGAAGGGCTCCGTGCCTTCGTTTTTGAGTTGGTGAGGGGCGTAGGCGGGAACGTAAATCGCATCCGGCGCTTCGACGGTCAGCCACTCGTCGTGGATGCGGACCTTACCACGACCACGAAGCACGATCATGTTGTGCTCGTGCTGATGGCGCTCGAAGGTCGTGTACCCGCTCGGTGCGATCTCAAAGAAGCGAGTCTCGAACTTGGTCCCGTTGGGACGCATGAGAACTTGGCGGGTGAGACCCACCCAAGAGCCGGGAGCATCGTCGAAAGTCTCGACCGCGCCCCACTTGAAGTCGTCACCCTTCTGAATCAATTAGAAAATCACCATTGCCTTCAATATTTCGCCCCGCTTCATGGCTAGATACGCCTGGGGGAGGCCATCAATTCCCACGAAGTCGCTAACTACCTGTTCCGCTTGTACCCGCTTTTCTCGAAGCAATTTGATTGCTTTGATAGTGTCAATTGGCCCGCATGAGTAGGCGAACTCGATTCGAGCATCCAGGAAGTAGAGGCGATTCAGATCCACCGGCGTCTCTTGGCCGGGGGGCATCGGCGCGAATAGCGTGATCGTGCCGTTAGGCTCTACCATTCGAACCGAAAGATCCAGGGCAGGTTTCGTACCGGGGCACACATAAACGAATTCGGCGGGCTCCGCCTCGTCTGGGTTCAAAACACGGATCCCTAAGGAGCGCGCATATTCCGCCCGTAGGGGATTAATTTCATAAGCAGTGCACCCCGGCAGGGACAGTGCATGCATCAGACCCATGACGCCCAGGCCTATCACCGCAGAGCGCTCGGCAGATTGGGGCCTCGTACGATTTCCTATCGACTTCACGACGCACGCCAGAGGCTCAATCAGAGCGGCATCAATCGCACAAAGTTCGTCCACTCGATGGGTGTCGGTCAGGTTCTCGGGAGATACGGCAAAGAACTCCGCCATCCCTCCCGGCACTAGCTTCGTCCGCTTCCACTGCGCACAATGCACAAATCGATTGCTGAGACAGTATTCGCACCTCAAACATGGCGCGTGATGGTGGGGGAACACCCTGGAACCGACAGGAAAACGCTCGTCTTGAGACTCTTCGACGATCCCCGCGACCTCGTGCCCGAACACGTGGGGGATCTTCTTGTCCATGTACCAGTCCATCAGCTCGCCCGAACAAAGGCCGCAAGCCTCGGTTCGAACGAGCAAACCGCCCGGCGGACATTCTGGCTTGGGTTCATCGGCGATAAAGACTTGGCCGCCGCCGAGATAGCGGGCGAGTTTCATGGTCGGAAAACGTACTTGAGGCCCCGCCCGGCCTGGAGGTCGGCAAAGACTTCCGAGCCCTGCTCCAGTTCTCGCTCCCCGCTGAGCAACGGGCTGAGGTCCATGCGCGGGTCGAGCAGCCACTCGCGGGCGTTACGGACCGCCTCGGTGCCGAAATGGAACGGGCTAATCAACGTGATCTGATCGTAGTGAAGGCGTTTGGTGTCGAACCGCGCGGTGGTCCCGCTCGGGCACCCTCCAAACAGCACGACTTTAGCCCCACGCCGTGCGTAGTTGACCGATTTTTCCCAGATTTCAACCGTGCCGGTGCATTCGATGACCACGTCGAAATCGCCTGCTGGGACCTCCGCGAGGGGCAGAGCTTTGGCCCCCAACTTCTCGCCTGCGGCGAGGCGAGCGGGGTTGCGGCCGCCGAGCGTGACGTCTTCGACTCCCTGCAGCTTTAACGCGGCGACGAACATGAGGCCGATCGCGCCGGGACCAATCACGAGCACGCGGTCGTCGCGATGCGGGTGTAGCACCCGAGTCCCCTCCGCCACGCAACTAAGGGGCTCAAGGAGCGAGGCCATCTCGAAGGACAGGCTCTCGGGCTTATGGAAGACGTTCTTTCGCGCGATCCGCTCGGGAATCAGCAGAAACTCCGCATACGAGCCGAGCACCTTGGTCGCCATCAGGCTCTCGCAGAGGTTCTCCTGATCGCGCGCGCACCAGCGGCAGCGTCCGCACGGGGCGGAATGAACGCCCATGATCGCCTCACCTGGAGCGAAGCGGGCCCCTTCGCCGACCGAATGAACGATTCCGCTGTACTCGTGGCCAAGCACGCCGGGCATCGGAATCTGAGGATGACCTCGGAGGAACGCTTTGAGGTCGGTCCCGCAGGTCGTCGCCGCGACCACCCGAACCAGCAGTTCGCCTTCCTTCGGGGCGGGCACGGCGACGTCCTTGAGCCCGAGACAGCCGGGTTCTTCAAGGACGAGGGCGCGCATGCGCTCCGGACGGTCGGTTTTCACTTCCGCTTCTTTGCTCAAAACTTCTTCCGTGGGTCGCGGGAGTAGACTTCGTCTAACTTGCTTGACCCGATTACGCACCATGCCAACCGTTGAAACCACCGTCTGGATTAACGCGCCTCTCGCAAGAGTCTACGAGATCGCCAAAGATAGTCGCTCATTTCCCGAATACATGAAGGATGTCCAAAGCGTGACACCCATCGAAACTTCGGAAAATCGCTTCGTTTCCGATTGGGTGGGAGTTATCCCGACTTTCGGCCTGAAGGTGCGCTGGCAGCAGGAGGACCTCTGGGACGATGCTGCGCACCACTGCTCTTTCAAGCAGATCAAGGGCGACTACGACATGCTTGAGGGCACGTGGGACTTTCGCGAAGAGAACGGTGGGACCCGATTCGACACCAAGCTCGAGTACGAATACAACGTCCCCACCCTCGGCCCCCTCGTGAAAAAGGTGATCTACAACATCGTGGTCAAGAACCTCGAGAATATCAACGAGGCATTCAAGAAGCGGGCCGAGATCTCGTAACTTTTCCGCGTCGTGATGGAATTGATGGTCCTGACGGAACTGAAATCAGATGCCTCAGGACATCATCTGATTCAATTGCGAATCGCAGGACTTGAAATGTCCTGAGGCATCGGCTCCACTCAATTCCATCAGTTCCATCAGGACCTTCACGTCCATCAAGGTTCTAACGAAACCGCCCCAATTCGGGCCCTCTAGCTCCCCAGCCCTGCAAATTCACTGGCATCTGCCGATAAATCCTGTGGGATGACCGAGAAGGTCTTCCGCAAAGGGAGTTTACGACCAGCATGTCGATCGAAAAACGATCTAGGGCCGACCAGGCTGTGAGCATTAGTGTAGCCAGCCGCATTACCGCCGTTGAGGTGCATACCTTGCGGTATTGGGAGAAGGAATTTGAGCCCTATCTGAACCCGGAACGAACCGATGGGGGCCAACGCCGCTATCGCCCGGAGGATATCCAAACCGTCTTCACCATCAAGCGCCTCCTCCGTGATGAGATGTTCTCGATCGCCGGAGCCCGTCGCCACCTTGCCAAGGCCTTCGACTACCGGAAGGCGGCGTAACGTCCGTGCCGCACCAGCACCCGGCGGCGAAACAGATTCGCGACCTCTGCGCGAACGAGCAGTTCCATCAACTTGATGCTCTTCTCGCGGAGGCCCTTCGGCTTGAACCGAACCACCCCGAACTTCTCACCGAGTCGGCGCGCTATCAGCTTTATCGCGGGCGCGAGGCGCAGGCTTATGCCACCCTCGACAAGTTGCCCGACTCGTCGGAGCTGACGGAAGTCGCCCAGCACCTGGCGAACTATTTTCATTGCCGCCACCTCGCTTCCAAGAAAGACGTCGATGCGACGGCGGCTCTTCGCCAACTTGAAACCCGCTTCGGCGTTCACCCCGCCCCCGAAGTCGGGATCAAGATCTCCGCGTGCCTGATCGTCAAGAACGAAGAAGCGCACCTCGAGCGCTGTCTGAAGAGCCTGAAGGACGCGGTCGACGAGATTGTCGTCATCGACACCGGTTCGACCGACCGCACGATCGAAATCGCCAACCGCTTCGGCGCGAAGATCGCCCACTTCGAGTGGATTGGCGACTTCTCCGCCGCCCGCAATGTCTCGCTCGAGCACGCGACCGGCAACTGGATCCTCTGGATCGACGCCGACGAAGAGCTCGTCGGCCAAAGCGCCCGAGTCATCCGCAACGCCGTGCAGCGCCCGCAGTTCGGTGGCTTCTCGATCGAGATCGTCAACTTCACCGCCGACGGAACCGACACCTCGCAGTACATCCACCAACCGATCCGACTGTTCCAGAACCGCCCTACGGTGCGCTTTTCCGGACGGATTCACGAGCAAATCTGCGGACCCCTGCGCGAGCTCGCGCTGCCCGGTGCCAGTCTCGAAGGCGCTCGCATCCTCCACTACGGCTATCGTCCGTCCGAGATGGAAGCCAAAGGCAAGATCGCCCGAACCCTTGACCTGCTCCAGAAAGAGGTGCTCGATCACCCGACCGAGCCGTTCCACTGGTTCAATCTCTGCAACGCTTTCTTCGTCGCCACGCGCTTCGCCGAGGCCGAGCATGCGGGCCGCCAATGCGCTCGCTTCCTCGCCGACGGCGACCCGTACGGGACGCTGAACTACCAGCTCCTGATCGGCGCGCTCGCCGCCCAGAACAAGCTGACCCGTGCGCTCCAAATGAGCGACGAGGCAAACGCCCGCGGCTTTGGCGGACTGCTCATCGACTTCGAGCGCGCGAACGTACACCTTCGTGCCAACGAACCGGAGGAAGCGCTGCGCGCAATCGACCGCTCGATGGGCGACACCGAGTGGCCGGAAGGAATGACCGGCGACCGCTCCATCCACGACTTCAAAAGATTCATCGTTCGAGGCCAGGCCCTGGCGATTCTCGGCCGATCTGAGGACGCGATCGAAATGTTCGACCGTGCGCTCAAGGTCGTGCCCGATCACGCCTCCGCGCTCTACAGCAAGGCCGCGACGCTCGAAAAACTCGGGGATTGGCCAAACGCTTACGAGGGCTTCCTCGCCGCTCGTCGCGATCCGTCGGTCGGTCAGCTCGGCACCAAGGGCGCCGCCCGCGTCACCCTGCGAATGGGTCTGGCTCAGGAGTCCGCGAAACTATTCCGCGAGGCCTGGGAAGCCGATCCGGAGGATTACGACTGCTGGGTCGGATGGACCGAGGCGGCCAACGCCTGGGGAGATACCGAGACCATCGTCACGGCCTACGAGGCTTTTGCTGCTCGACATGAGCCGACCGTTGAAATCATCGTAAATTGGGGCCGCGCCCTCCAGGCCATCGGCCAGTTCGAACGCGCGCTCACCCTCTTCACCGAGGCGATGCGACGCGAACCCGAGAATCCGAACGCTTACTTCAACTGCGGCGATCTGCTGTACCAAATGGGGCACTTCGATGACGCGGCCCACATCTACCAGTGTGGGTTGAGGCTCGACTCGACCAACCCCAACGGCTGGTTCGTGTTGGGCAACTCATTAGCTCAGCTCGGGCTCGAAGATGGTGCGAAACTGGCGTTCAACCAAGCCCTCATACTCGAGCCCAACCACCACGGCGCCAAGCACAACCTGAGTTGTCTCGCCGCCTGACCCTGGTGACTCACACATCCGGGTCAATTCCATCCGTTCCATCAGGAGAACTCAATTCCATCATTCGTCAGGCCGGGTAACTTCCCTCCGATGGCGGGGCGATTGGTGATCCTGAGCGGCCCGAGCGGCGTGGGCAAAGACACGGTTCTCGATGCCTGGCGCATGGCCAATCCCCTCATCCGTCGCGTCGTCGCCTACACCACCCGCGATCCCCGGCCGGGAGAAGTCGACGGCGTTGACTATCACTTCGTCACCCGCCACCAGTTCAACGACCGGATCAATGCGGGTGCCTTCCTGGAGCACAAAGAGGTCTACGGCAACGGCTACGCCACGCCCCTCCATGACATGGAGGAGATGCTCGCCGCGGGGTTGAACGCCGTCTTGAAGATCGACGTGCAAGGCGCTTTGACCGCCATGCACCTACGCCCCGACGCGGTGTCGATCTTCCTCCTCCCTCCGAGCCTGGAAGAACTCGAACGCCGTATTAGGGGCCGAGGCACGGAGGCACCCGAAGTCATCGAACGCCGCCTCAACAAGGCCCTCGAAGAAATCGAACTCGGCGAGCATTATGGCCACCAAGTCGTCAACGCCGACCTCGACCAAACCGTTGCGGAACTGCAGAGAATAGTATTAGAGCATTAGAGTATTGGAGTTGCAGGGGCTGTTGGAGTGTTGGAGTGTTGGAGTGTTGGAGTGTTGGAGTGTTGGAGTGTTGGAGTGTTGGCTCCTAGATTGTAACTGTCATTCCGACCGACGACGCCCACACGCTTGCGAGTCGTAGCCCAGGTCCGAATGCGGCGGAGTGGAGGAACCTGAACGTCACCCCTCCTTGTCCGTCTCACAAGCACAAATGTTGTCAACGTGGAGAGGGCAAGCAAAAGATGTCACCTCCATCACGAGGTGGATCTTTGCTCAATTCCATCAGTTCCATCAAGAGGTTTCATCCCGTCACCCCAAGCCTGGGGTAAAAGCGAAGGGCTTGACGGAGGCGTCCTTTGGCCCGATTTGAGATATCCCAAGACTATCTATTGAAGACCCTGGTCGATTTGCTGAACACCCCCAGCCCGACCGGCGACACCGAGTACGCGATCTCGTTCGTCCAGCAGGAGCTGGACTACATGGGCGTGTCGACCCGAGTGACCACCAAAGGTGCCCTCGTCGCGACCCTCGACGGCCTCCGCAACGACAAGCCTCGCGCCCTCACCGCCCACGTCGACACCCTAGGCGCGATGGTCGTGGCGATCAAGCCCAACGGCCGCCTCAAGCTCGCCCCGCTCAACGGCGTGAACTGGCCGACCGTCGAAAGCGAAGGCATTCGCGTCGCCACGCGCAGCGGCCGCCAGATTCGCGGGTCGATCGTCCTTAAGAACGGCGCCCTCCACGTTAATAAAGAAGCCGCCACCTCCGCCCGCAACGCCGACACGATGGAAGTCCGCCTTGACGAGCGAACCAGCAACGCCGAGGAAACTCGCCTGCTAGGCATCGAGATTGGCGATTTCGTCTACTTCGACCCGCGGGTTGAAAAGAGCGACTCCGGCTTCATCCGATCCCGGTTCCTCGACGACAAGGCCTGCGTCGCCTGCCTCCTCGCCGCCCTCAAGGCCCTCCACGACTCCAAGATCACCCCCGCCGAGCGCACGAGCGTGCTGATCAGCAACTACGAGGAAGTCGGCCACGGTGGTCGCGACGGCCTGCCCGATGACCTTTGCGAACTCGTCGTGCTCGACATGGCCTGCATCGGTGAAGGCTTGACCGGCGACGAATTCCACTGCTCGCTCTGCGTCAAAGACGGCGGCGGCCCCTACTCCAAGCGCCTCAACGATCGCCTCAGAACGATCGCCGAACGACGCGGGATCGACCTCAAGCTCGACTACTATCCGTTCTACTCATCGGACGGAACGGTTTACTGGCGCTCGGGTGGTCAAGCCGAAGTCGCCCTCATCGGCCCCGGCGTCGACACGAGCCACGGCTACGAGCGAACCCACATCGAAGCTCTCGTCGACACCGCGGCTCTGATTGCTGAGTACTTGGTCGAAGAGTAGACGGAGAGTATTGAGTATAAAAGTATTGAGAAGACTCTACCCTCTCAATACTCCTCTCCTCAATACTGTCGGTCTAGCCCTTCTTTTTGAGAATGTCCATCAGCCCCGGCACGCCGGCTGGGTTGCCCTTGAACTCCGGCTTCGCGAAGCGCGGCAACAGGGTCGGCGCGCAGGCGAGATAGTAGGACACCGCCGCGTGGTTGGTACCTGACTGCACCAGGTACGGCGCGATCGCCCGGTCGATCCGGTCGTGCTGGGTGTGGTGGATGAACGTGTAGTCGGAGGGTCCGATCTTCTCGTTGAACGATTCGATCGTGAAGAACCCCGGCACCGCATAGTCGTTGAACGAGTCCTGGTCGCTGCCGATGCGAGTCTGGCTCGCGGTTCGGGTCGTGAACTTCTCCGGCAAGTCCGGGAACGCCGCAACGACTGGCGCGTACGCTTCGGTCATCATTGCGCGCATCGACTCCGCACCGTCGTAGCCGCCCTGATAGTCCGTGCCGCCATCGTCAACAAGGATCGCGGAGATCATGTCCAACTCCCAAAGGTGCTGCTGAACGTAGCCGCGCGAGCCAAACAGACCCTGTTCCTCACCCGTCCACAAAATAAACCGGATCGTGCGCTTGGGCTTCGCCCCCGCCTTGCAAAGAATGCGGGCGGCTTCGAGGGTCACGGAAGAACCCGTGCCGTTGTCAAGCGCGCCCTGGCTTCCCGGGCCGTCCCAGCTATCGAGGTGACCGCTGACGATCACGACCTCGTCCGGCCTCTCCGTTCCTGGAATCTCGGCGACGACATTGTAATTCGTGATCGGACCCTTGCGGAACTTCTGGTCCAGATTGAACTCGAGTTCGACCGGCTTGCCGGCGGTCATCGCGGCCATGATCTTGTCCATGTCCGACTTGCGAACCGTCACCTGACGGTCCATCGGATGGTTCTCGAAAGTCTTGTCTCGGTAGCTGCCCGAGGTCACGCAGAGATCGTTGCGCGATGCGGAAACGCGACCCGCGATCCCCGCGTCGGCGACAAGCTTGTTGATGTCTTCCTGCATCTTCTGCTCGGGCGTCAACTCGGGGGACGGTGCACCCGGGCGGCCGCCGCGGCGGTTGAAGAACGGCGTGTCGGAAACCACCCACGCGCCCTTCAACTTGTCCTTGACCGCGTTGTACTCCTCCCTCGTCTTGGGTGCCTTCACCGCGGGACCCCGGAGCGGGCCGTTCGTGCCCTCACTCCACGAGGGCGAGGTGTATTCGAATTCGATCTTGTCGGGCGATACCATGCGGCCGAAGCCGTGGGTCCCGCGATCGAATCCGACCGGGTAGGTGCCCCAAGCCTCTAGATGGACGTTCGCGCAGCCGAAGCTCTTGAACTGATCCATTGCCCACTTTTCGGCCTTATCCAGGCGAGTGGAACTGGTGAGGCGCGCGCCGATGCCGGCCAACCGGGTGAGGAGCGGCATTACTTGACTGTGATTCTTGCCTTCGTCGATGATTCTCGCGATGGTCGCGGGATCGGCCTGGGCGGCTGCGATCGCCGCCAAACCAAGGAGTGTTGGGATTAGGAATCGAATTTTCATGAAGATAAATCCTCGTGTGCGGATCATCGCACTTTACGCGATTGCGGCACAATTCAAGCAGGATTCGCCCGCTTTGGCCTAGACTGGGGCCATGAAGTGGTTCACGATTCTCCTCGCCATGCTATCGATCGCCCTCGTCGGGTGCAAGGGCGGTGGGTTCGGTGGAACCTACAAGGTCGATACCTCGACCATCCCCAACTTCGACAAAGCACCCGAGGCTGCCAAAGCCAACCTTGAGAAGATGCGGGTCACCTTCAATTCGGACAAGACCACGGACAGCGACGATGGAACCGGCAAGAAGGAAAAGGGAACCTGGGACCTCAAGGACAAGACCCTAACCGTCACCTCCCCGAAGAACTCGCAGACCGGTACCGTCGGGGACGACGGTTCGATCACTTTCTCGACTCAGGGCCAAACCATCAAACTCATCAAGGCTTAATAAGCTCTTGAATTCCGATGCTCTTCGAGCATGGGGCTCGGATCCCACTTCGGGCTCCACGTTTTTTAACTTAAGAAGCCTCTCCCTAAGAGGAGAGGCTTCTCTTGTTTCTTGTGCTTTGGGCGGACAAACTTCTAGACTTCGCCGAATCTTCATTTCAAGTCAAACCATCGAATGCCAAGAAGCACGCTTAAGTGTTGGGCATTGCGTCTCAAATGATTTGCCAAAGGCGCTGATCGGCAAGCGCGGTCTGCAGAACTTGTTGCTCGCTGATCCGCTGACGGCGATCCATTGCGGACAGAAGTGATTGCATTCCCGATTCAGCCATAGCCTTGATGCTCTTGGCATTTAGCGTCGCGACCATAAGAGCTGCCGTCAGTCCAACGGCAAAGATCGTCAGCCCGGCTCGGCTCAGATGTTCGATGCCCAGGTAACCACTTGCTGAGTAGAGGGTGATGCTGCCCCCAATCATGGTGATGGAGTTCCTGCCCAGGGAGCCGAAAACTTTGAATATTCGTGCGTCCTTCCCAGCGAGGCACCGTTCCAAGACCAGGATCATCGCCATGGCAAGAGCAGCCGATCCTGCAATGTAGCGGACGTCACCCAGCCGGACGGTCGACCCTTGTGCCTTTATCGCTGCGGCCACAAATGCGGTGAATCCGAGGCTGAGTAAGGTGAATCCACCGAGCAGTAGGTGATCACGCCGAGTCCACTGGCGAGCACACAGCATCTTGAGGAGGGGAACGCACAGCACACCCCCGACCAAGATCGGGGCGTTGGTTAGCGGGCCGTAGACGCCCCAAAGTTCGGAGCCGACTGTGTGTGCGGGCAAGAGCTGAGCGAGACGGGCGACGGCACAAAGACCGACGGCTCCAATCGCCATCGTATGCGGCGGCAAAGCGCTTAGTTTCGAACCCCAGGCCGCGCGGACAAAGGACACGACGATATAGGGCAGGAGGAAGTCGACTCTCTCAACGCCCTCCCGGAGCATAATGAGCCTCAGGAGCGAAGCCCACGGATGTGCGTTCGGTGACAGAAAGCAAAGCGCCAGCATCTGTCCGACGTAAAGCCCGGATAGAACCGCGAACGGGGTCCAACGAGCAACACGTGAAGACATTCCAATGCCAAGACCATAAGCAAAGAATAGGGCACCGAATGTCCACGGTGCGTAGATGTGTACCCACTTGAGATAGCTCCCTTGAGGACCCCACGTAAGGTGATCAAGGGTCAGCTTCACCAAGAGCAGGCCCTTAAGAATATCTAGCCCGACTAGACGCACCTTGGCAGAACGGCGGTCCTCCACGGAGGATGAATGGCCGCCTTCGCTTGGAGACAACTTGACCCGCAGCTGTTTTCTAGCCGGACCAAAAGTTCTCCGCTCAACAACTGTTGCCAACGCCCACACCGTAAGGGGCGGGTTGATCGAGACACCGCCAAGAGTCTATTGACTTGCGGCAAGCGATATGTGACAGATGCAGCTAGTTTGATGATGCGGGAGGGGGCAGATCCACTCGAACCTTGCTCAGCGGTCCACCGTCTTCGCCGCGTTTGAAGCCATCCTAAAGCGTGTGTGCATTGCCTTGACAGGGTGCCACGGCCACTCGGCAAGCTACTCCTTACTGATCTTCGCGTAGTTTTGCTCGAACAGCGCCTTCAACTCGTGCGCCTTGGCGTCATAGGCCGTCTTGTCGGCCCAAGTGTTGCGGGGGTTCAGGATCTCGTCCGGCACGTCTGGGCACGACTTCGGAATGTGAAGCCCGAAGATCGGATCGGTCTCGAAGTCGATCCCCGCGAAGTGGCCGGTAAACGCCTCGCGGATCATCGCCCGCGTGTACTTGAGCTTCATGCGGTTGCCCACGCCGTAGCCGCCACCGGTCCAACCGGTGTTGATCAGCCAGACGTGCGCCTCGTGGCTGTCGATCTTCTCGCCGAGCAGCTTCGCGTAGTCGTGCGGGAAGAGCGGTAGAAACGGCGCGCCAAAGCAGGTCGAGAACGTGATCGTCGGCTCGGTGATACCCGCCTCCGTCCCCGCGACCTTCGCGGTGTAACCGCTCAGGAAGTAGTACATCGCCTGATCCCGCGCCAACTTGGACACCGGCGGTAGCACGCCCAGCGCGTCGCAGGTGAGGAACACGATGTTCTTTGGATGGCCGCCGACGCTCGGCAGCACGACCTGGGCGATGTGCTCCAGCGGATACGCCGCGCGGGTGTTCTCGGTGATCGAAATATCGTCGTAGTCGGGCGTCTTGCTGGCGTCGAGAATCACGTTCTCAAGCACCGCCCCGCGTCGGATGGCGTCCCAGATCTCGGGCTCACCCTCCTTGCTCAGCTTCACGCACTTTGCGTAGCAGCCACCCTCGACATTGAACACGCCCTCGTCGGTCCACCCGTGCTCATCGTCGCCGATCAGCGCTCGATCCGGGTCAGCGGAGAGCGTGGTCTTGCCCGTGCCACTCAGGCCGAAGAATAGCGCGGTGTCGCCGTCCTTGCCGATGTTCGCCGAACAGTGCATGCTCAGCACCCCCTGCAGCGGCAGGAGGTAGTTCATGATCGTGAACACCGACTTCTTCATCTCGCCGGCGTACTGCGTGCCCGCGATGAGAACCTGCTTCTCGGAGAAGTTGAGCGCGATGCAGGCCTCGGAACGAATCCCAAGCTCGGCCGCGTCAAGCTGCAGCTTGCCCATATCCACCACCGTCCACTCGGACTGAAAATTGGCCAATTCTTCCACCGTCGGGCGGATTAAGAGCTGCTTGATGAACAGCGCATGGTAGGCCCTCTCGACGATGAATCGAACGGCGATCCGGTAGTTCGGGTCGGCCCCGCCGTAGGTGTCGATCACGAACAGCTTGCGACCACTCGCGTAGTCGCGCAGCTTCCCGCGCACCTTCTCGAAGGTCGCCTGATCGATCTTCCCGTTGTTGCCCCACCAGATCTTGTCCTCGGTTTGGGCGTCGCAAACCACGACCTTGTCCTTGGGGGTCCGGCCGGTGTACTTGCCGCTACTGCATACCACCGCGCCGTTCGAGGCCAGCACCGCATCGTCTTCGTTCAGGGCAATCGCGATAAGTTCCTCAACCGACGGGTTGTACAGAACTTCGGAAGCGCGGGCGAGATTGATCGGTTCGGCGGTGATGGTCGACATCCTGGTTGGGGTTCCTTCAAGACGCAAGGAGGTCGACAATGACGCCGGCCCCGTTGCCGTGTTAGGTTCAGTTTACCCCTCCAATGGCGTTTGTGGGCCGGGGGATGGACGTTCCAGAACTTTGGGAGTGCGCGAGCTTGCTCGCGCTTTGCATTTCTACGAGCTTGCTCGTCCCGGAAGAGTAGTTGACAGATCCGTTCCCTACGATACTAGTAGCTGATGGTAACCAAACGCGATGTCAATTGACCAAGAATTCTCCGGGTGCCACCGGGCGACGCCACCTGAAGCGCCGACTTAACCTCAAAAAATGATGCAACTACGCAAGGAATTGAAGGAATTCTAGTGCAGCCCCAATTTAGGTTCAAAATCGTCAAAATTCTGCACAAAAGCGGTGCCAAGGTGCAGATTTGAACCTAAACAACGTGGGCAATTCGCGCCACTTTGCACCAAAAAAAGAGAGCAGCCTGCCGACAAGAAGACGGCGGGCTGCCCAGAGAAGTCGAACTATGCAACGGTGCCGTTCGGGAACCAGAGCTTGAGCTCACCCGCAGCGGCCTCGAAGTCGCTGCTGGAGTGGGTCAAGTTGTCCTCGATCGACAGCGCGAAGTCGCCGCGGATCGTGCCGGGAGCGGCTTCGACCGGGTTGGTCGCGCCCATCATCGCGCGGATCGCCTTGACCGCGTTCTCACCTGAAACCGCCATCGCCACGATCGGGCCGGAGGTCAGGTACTCGACGACGGAGCCGAAGAACGGGCGCTCCTTGTGCTCAGCGTAGTGAGCCTCGGCGATGGCGCGGTCGGCCGAAAGCAGGCTGAGTGCGGCGATCTTGAGGCCGCGAGCTTCGATGCGGCGGGTGATTTCGCCGATCAGGTTGCGCTTGACGCCGCCTGGCTTGATGAGAACGAGAGTGGTTTCGATTGCCATAGGAAGGTCCTAGGATACCGTCCGGCCGCTAAATCAGGCTGATCGCGCCGATTCCTAACGTCATCGCAACATGACCCACGAGCACGTAGATCGGCTCGTTCGACTCGATCCGCTTGGGCTGGATGGCGACGAGCAGAAACAAGCAGCCAAGGGTCGCCGTGCCCCACCAACCGCAAAGGTTCTCAACCGGAGCCCCGCCGGGAAGCGCCCCGGGCTGGAGCCAAGTCCAGTAGCCGAGCACCCGCGTCATCACCGGCTCCATCGGTAGATCAACCAAAGCGGCGATCATCCCGCCGACGATCGCCGACGGCCACCGTGTCATCAACCGAGTCGCGAGCGCAAAGGACGCCAGAACCACCAGGACCCAGGCAAAAGGAACCTGGAGCGGAAATCTCAACCCGTCGCCAATCGGGAAGGTCGGCCACCACCGGTCGGTGTAGGCGTAATGCCCGAACGGACGGCCGGTCCGGACTCCGACGACCTCCGTGGTCAGTCCGATCGCGAACACCGCCAAGATTGCCAGCCACGCCCGCGGGAACTCGCGATACGCGCGGATGACCGTCCAGAGACCGACGCCGAGAGTGAGCAGGGCCGAAATCGGAGCGATTACTCCAGGGTTCAATTGAGCGAGATGAGAGAGTAACGAACCTGCGAGCGCGAACAGCACGAGCCCGAAATAGACTCGGCAGGGCAGGGACAGCCCGCCCCAAACCCGGCCAAGTTTCAAAGGATCGCGCGCCGGGACCATAGGTTCAACGACCCGCGGGTTTCTTTCCGGGGCCTCCAAGATGATATACTCGCCACTGGCACGGAGAGATGGCTGAGTGGACGAAAGCGCCCGCCTGCTAAGTGGGTAAGGGGGTAAACCTCTTCTCGGGTTCGAATCCCGATCTCTCCGCCAATTTTTCCATCCGAATCTGGGCCGTCCCAGAAACGTGCCCTTGACTGCCTTTGCAATGTCGTCGAGGGAGCGCCTCGAAGCTTCCGGAGAACTCCCATGGCCACAGAACTACTGCCGACGAACACCGAAATGGCCGACTACGTTGCGGTCTGGCTACGCGACCAGGCCAGCCGACGCGGCCTCACCCTTGACCCGACCGACAGCCTGACGGCGCGTGACCTGGTGCTTAAGGGGACAACCTCTTCTGCCCCCTGTGAGATTGACTTCAGGGTCGAGTACCTCCCCGGCGATCGCGGGAAGCTCCTCGAGTTCCACGGTGCGATCCAGACGGGCAAGGGCAAAATCGGTTCGGAGCCCTTTGCCATGCGTTGCCTGGAGCGACCTTGGGAGCCTGGCCAGACTCCGACGGGAATCGCGACTTACCGCCTCTTTCTCCGCTTGAACTAGGCGGCACCTAAGGAATCCGCATTCCCGCTACTATTTGAAGTTGGCGGGAACCGGGGCTTGCCAATAGTAAATCAGGTACTCGCCTAGTGCCCTGACGTGGGCGGCCACGGTCTTTCCCGCCTCCTTTCGCGAAACGACGAACATATCTCGAATGTGGACGATCGGGACGCGGGCGATCCCGCCTTTGAAGTCGGAGTGCCTCACCTTGCGCACGATGCTCGTGTCGATCAGAACGATCACGTCGTCGTCGCTCGCCGCGGGCTGCGTCCAGAGCGTAGTGTCGATCTCGCCGACTTCACCCTTCCCCTTCGGGGCCTTGCCGAATTCGTGCAACGGCACCTTCTGCCCCGCAAATGTCTCCGTCCAAAGGTCGACAAACTTCTCCCGCGAGGTTCCGGCTGCTTCACCATCCGACAGGGCGCAGGCATCGTCGAGTTCAAATTGCCGGATCTTGGCGAGGTCCCGCCGATTCAGGGTAAGCGGCGAGCTGTCCGCAAGACGCCAGGAATCGAGGGGCGGGGGCGCGGAAGTTCGCACGGAAAACGAAAGGAGGCAGGCAAGCGCCAATCCGGTCATTCTTGCAAGACGGTTGACCCGTCGCTCGCGTTGCTAGAGATTTGCTACGAAGTGGCCGCCCACTGGTCGATCGCCGACGCCATCGCCGACGTGTCTGCATTCGTCAACTCCGCGGGAAGCCGGAACGACTTCTCCGCGGCACCCAGCACGTACTTGATCGTTAAGCACTCCCGCCCCCGGAAGTGCTCGCGCGGGATCACGCAATAGCCGTACTCGTTCACTTCGAACAAGCAGTCCGAGGTCAGATAGATTCCCAGCCGGGTCGTCGTTCCCTCGTTCTGGAGTGCCATCACCTCGCGCCGCTTCTTCAGCGAGCTGAACATCATCCAACTGGCGAAGATCAAAATGATGCCGAAGAAGAGCGGCGAGTACTCCATCGTGCTTGTCTTTGCGACCGTGGGTTTGCTCAAGACCAGTATCCCCAGGATGATCATCATCGCCCCGGTCACCGCTAACGCCAGCGCCAAGCCAGCGGCCTTCGCCAGATCGGAGGTCACGACCTTCTTCTCGAAGTAGGCGACGCCCGTTGGGATCGGCTTGCCGGGGTCGATGAGGTCGGCATAGGCAGGCGGCAGTTTGGCGGATTCGCCGGTGATGAGTACGTCCATTCAGGTTCCTTCGGGGCAATGATAGCCGAACGCGGGCGGTCAAGTGGGAACTGACGGACGCAAACCCTCGAAGTACACGATATGTCCGCCCACGCGATTCATCACGTCACCGCCGTCACCGCTCAAGTGGGCGAGAACCTTCGGTTCTACACCCAGGTGCTCGGTTTTCGGCTCGTCAAGCGAAGCGTGAACCAAGACGACGTAAACGCGTACCACCTCTTCTACGCAGACGGCGTCGGCTCGCCGGGGACGGATATGACGTTCTTCGACTGGCCCGACGCCGGACAGAGTGTCCCCGGCGCGGCCACCGTAGCCCTCACCTCCTTCCGCGCGCCAAACGCCTCGCTGGATTGGTGGCTTACCCGCCTCGACGCGGCGGGTACCTCCCCGACGCGGGAAGGCAACTCGATTCTGTTCTCCGATCCGGAAGGTCAGCGCCTGGAGTTGGTGGGGCAGGACGAGCCCAACCGTCACGCCAAGCCATGGGCCTCGGTGGTGGGCGAAGGCAACGCGCTCTTGGGGATCCTCGGGGTGGACCTTCAGACCGCTCGTCCGGAAGGAACCGGGCGGGTGCTGAAGGAGATTCTCGGCTATCGTGGCGGCGACGACGGCCTCTACTTCACCGACGGAGACGGCTGGAACGCCCGAGTTCGCATCGTCCAGGACGCCGTTCCCCGCTTCGGGCGCGTCGGGGCGGGCGGGGTACACCACGTCGCCTTTCGCGTGAAAGATGAGGCCGAGCTTTTGGAGATGCAGGAAAAGGTGCGGGCTTTTGGGCTCCAGACCTCCGGCGAGATCGACCGGTTCTACTTCCAGAGCGTGTACTTTCGCGAGCCGGGGGGAATCTTGTTCGAGCTTGCGACGGATGGGCCTGGTTTCTCGTCGGACGAGAGTCAGGCAACCCTCGGCGAGCGGCTTGCCCTGCCCCCGTTCCTCGAAGGCCGACGCCATGAGATCGAGGCGGGACTCAAGCCCCTGCCCGTATTGGCTTAATCACATGTGCCAGTCGTGATCGCCATAAATTGTTTGCAGATACTCGATCTGGGCCTCGTGCCAGATCGTGTGTTGTGCCGGGAAATCGATCACAATTGACATCGGCATCTCGCCAAACGCGAAAGGCATGGTCACCATGGTTCCTAGCCGCTCAGGCGTAAGCGAATCGAGAAAGGCAATGAACGTGCTGCTATGCTGGTCAAGGAGCGCAAGCACCTGCTCTAAGCTTGTGAAAGTCTTGTCCTCCTCCCTGAAATGAGCCTCTGCCGCAACCGGAGTCGGGATCGCAAATGTCCGCCCCTCAAAGGTCTCAGTCAAGTTCCTGATAGACATGGCCGCGTGGCCAACGATTTGAATCACCGACCGAGAAGTCGGAGAGGGCGACCAATTGAGTCGATCCTGGGGCGTGGCCGAAACCATGGTCAAGAGTCTCGACTTTGCGTTAAGGAACTTTCCTTTAACTGGACCAACAACGTCGTGCATGGCCGATAGTCTAACTCCTTATTGGCACCCACTTGGGAATCTCACCGACCGGTGCGATAATGGGCATGGAACGCTGGTGCAAAGCGTTTGAATTCTTATGCAATGCCCACGCTGTGCAAACCCCATCGGAAACGGGGTCGCGTTCTGCCCGCACTGCGGCCAATTCTTGGCTGCGGCGGCTCAGGGCGGCATGGCCGTACCGATGGCGGCGGCGCGCAAGCAGACGACTCTTTGGGCGGTTGTCGGCACCATCGCCGCCGTGCTGGCGGTAGCGCTCGGCCTGAAGGCCGCCGGGCTGCTCCAGTTCGGCTCGCGCAATCCGGATAACCGATCGCTCGCCGCGGCAGGGGCGGCCGCGCCCGACACCCTCGGCCTCCGCGGAACCGGGCCGAAGCCCATCCTTCAGGATCAAGGCAAGAACGCGCCCGGGATGCCGGACGACGTCCGCCGCTACCTCGAACACGTCGAACGGATTGAGCACAAGAAGATTGATCTCGCTTCCAGGATGATCGCGGAAATGGAAGTTTTCAAGGCCAAACTTGGGACATTCGGGGGCGCCGAAGGGCTAATGAACCACGACGAGGACCTCGGCGGCGACGGTGCCAAGCCCGACAAGGAAACCACCCAGACCTTCGGTGACGTGAAAGGACGATGGGACGCGCTCGTGGAGGAGTTCAAGTCGATGCCGCCGCCTCAGCCCTGCGTCGGGTTAAGGGACGATTACTATCGCGCCCTTTCCGAGATCCCCGGTTTTGCCGGCGACCTTGCGGACGTGCTTCAGTCCATCCAAACCGATCCCGCCTCCGCCCTTCAGAAGGTTGAGAAGATGAAGGGATCGAGCGAAGGGGCGATCGACAAGTATTTCGGGGCCGCCGACGGCGATCTCGGCGACATCTGCTCGCACTACAACACGACGAAGTGGTACGAGATCAAGCGCGATGTCGGCGGCGGAAGTTTGGCTCTCCCAGGGATGTAGGCTCCTACTTACCAGGAATCTGCAGCCGACCCACGATCATCGGACGAGTGTCCGGGCCGTAGAACTTGTTGGTTGCTGTCGCGCTCCATGCATAACCCGCGAACTTGCCGTCCATGTCCGTGTAGAGTCGGAACGTCCCTCGGCCTAAGCCACCGTTCTTGACACCCGGACCCTCGTAGCGCGAGTCGGTCTTGCCGTGCGGCACCGAGGTCTCGTCGATCACTGCGACGTCGTACTGCTTCGTCCCATCCTGTAGCGGGCCAACCGCCCTGCGCGGCGTCGGTTTGGCGGACACGAGCATGATGTGGCCCGTGTTGTCCGAGTCGACCGGGTACTTCATCACGATGAAATCGCCCGGCGCCACATCGGCCACGTTCTCGACTGGGTCGAACCCATGGTGGCCCTGAATCGCGTCGTAATAATCGCCCGCCAGCGGCCGCTTCTTCCCGATCGTCGTCTCCAGCCACTCCTTGGTTGCCCACGGGTAGGTGTGGCGTAGCAGGAGGTCCACGAAACCACTGCAGTCCGTACGACACTCGCTGCCTTCCTTCTCATCTGGCCAATGCATCACGCTCGGGCGGTGCCGATATTCAGTCTGCTCGGGCTTAAGAACGTCGACTAGTCTAGTCGCCTCGGTCAAATGATCGGGCACCGGATCGGCCGTCCGGGCGACCGCGAGGGACGACAGGAGACCGAAGGTCGAAAGAAAGAGGGCGAGCGATCTTTTCATGGGCCGCTTACATCTTAATGGATGTTAAGCATCCTGCCCAGAGTTATCCGCGCTTCCCCTGATCCAGGTTTACCATCGTGCCCATCAAGGTCTTCTCAGCGCCGCCTACGTCGCCGCTCTGCAGCGCGCGAAGGGCCATCGTGACCTCCTGGGCGTCCTGCGTTCTGCCCTGAGAGACGAGTAGCATTTGCGTCTTCTGAAGTTCCTGTACCGCGCCCATCTGGGTGAGCTGGCCGGTCTTGAGGCCCATGATCGTGCGTTCCACGACGCGACTCGCCGCCGCCACCTGAGCCGCCTGCGCGACCATCGAATGAACTGGTGCCGAATACTGGGCCGAGTCCGACGAGAAGTCCTGAACCAAGTCCAGCTCGACCGTCTCAAGCTTGCCCGTCAGCATGTCGTCGTAAGTCAGCTTGCCCGACGCCACGCGATAGCCACCAAGTGGGTGGTTCGGATACTCGAAGTCGAGTACCTGGCTGATTGTCGTGCCGCGCTCAAGGTCGGTCAACGGGATTGAGATCTCACCGCTCGTCGCCGACTGCGGTGAGCGCATGTTGACCCAGCGGGACAGCTTGAGGTCCAGCTTCAAGTTCCGCGCGGTGACCGTCATCAGCTTCTCCAGCTCGGTGCGGAACACCTCGGGGATCAGTTGCGGCTGCGGGATGTAATAGTAATTTCCGCTTGCACGCTTCGCCATCGCAGCGAGAAGCTCTTCGTTATAGTCAGGTCCAAAGCCTAAGAACGTGCACGAAATCCCGCGATCCTTGATCTCGCCTGCGTGCTGGACGAGGGAGGGGAAGTCTTTGATTCCGGCGGTCGGATCGCCGTCAGTGAAGATGATCAGCCGCGTCGCCCGACCCGCTTCCTCGGTGTTCACGACCTGATTCATCGCGAGCGTGAGGCCGTCGTACAGGTTCGTCGTGTTACCCGGCATCAGGCGGGAGATTCCGTCCTTGATCGGCTGCTTGGACGTCACCCGCTGCGGGGCCATCAGCACGTCGACCGTCTCCTCGAAGGTGACGATGCTCAGGATGTCGTTCGGCGTGAGCATGTCCACCACGTAGGTGCAGGCCTGCTTCACGTAGTCCAGGGGCGGACCCTCCATCGAGCCGGAACGGTCGATGACCAAACAAAGATTCAGTGGAGTGCGCGCCCCAGTGCCCGCATTCAATCCCGGGGCTCCACCGGCAGTGATCTCGACGAGGAACTGCTCCCGCGCGGGGCCGTTGGCCATCGTCGTCTCGCGACCTGCCGTCACCGTCACCGCGACGGCTTTGCCGTTGGGCATCAAGGCGGGCATCGCGCTCGTCTTGAGCGGATCAAACCCGCCCATGGCCTGGGTACGCATCGGGTCAAACCCGGCGGGGCCCGGGGTCATCATCGTTTTGTTCGGGTCGATGCGCTGAGTCGGGTCCATAGTTCTCTCCTATTGTATCGGGTGTCTGCCCGCAAAACGCACAGGGTCCGTGCGCGATGAATCCAACTTACAAGTTGCCTCAGGCACTCTCCAGTCGGAAGGTCGTACTACCGATCCGCACCATGTCCCCGGGATTCAGGACGTGACTCGCCGTCCGGTTGCCGTTCACGTAGGTTCCGTTGGTGCTGTTGAGATCGGTCACCTGCACGCCCATGCTCGCCGGCTCCAACCGGGCATGGCGGCGCGAGGCCATGTTGTCGAATCCGAGCGGGATCACCGTCGACTCGCGGCCGACATCGATCGGCCCGGTCAGCGGATACCGCTTGCCCGATAGGGGTCCGTCCAACGCCACCAGCGTGTAGCCCGCTGCAGGGGTCATGGGTGCCATCATCGTGGGCATCTGGGTCTGCATCGGCGTTTGGATCGGCGCGGGCGTCTGATGCGGCGTGTAGGGCGAGATCGGCACCGGCGCGACAGGCACGGCCTGCCCGCCACCCTGAAGCGGATACGCTTGGCCGATGTACTGCTCGGGACCGCGCACCGGCGCAGCCCCGGCCCGCGTCACAAATTCCAAAGTCGTCTGCCCGACGGTAATCGCGTCGCCCGAAGTCAATGGTGCCTGCTGGATCGGGTAGCCATTCAGCCGTGTCCCCGTCCCTCCGCCCGAGTCCATCAGCACGTAAGCCCCCCCATTCTTGACGATGCACGCGTGCATCGGGGCGATCGTCGGGTCCCCGAACAACGGCACGTGAGCCCGCTCGCTGCGCCCAATGAAGGTCTGGGGCATATCCACGACCCACTCCTTCCCCTCGTTCTTGCCGAGCCGTAGCCGCAGCCAAGCGGTCCGCGCGAGGCGCTCGACGATGCCGATGAACAGCGCGATCATCCCCCCGATCAGCACCGCGGTCATCGCCCGAGGGAGTGCGCCGACCTCGGCACTCTGCCCGGCCTTCGCCGTCATCTGCGCGAAGAAACTCTCAAGCGCCGAGCCTAAGATGTCGAACAATAGTCCCGAAGTGACGCCGGCCAAGAATCCGCCGATTGCGCCATTCCGAATGCTCTTCGGCGAAAGGGAAGCCGCACCGATCGCTGCGCCGAGAAGCACCGCCATCGGCGTGATCGCCGCCGCCCGGACGATCATGCGGAACGGCATCGCGACATCATAAATCGGGATATGCCCGGCCATGCCGGTCGCAAGTTGCCCGCCGAACGAGTAGCCGATCATCCCGCCGATCGCGCCGAAGGCAACCCCGAGGCCCAGACCGCGCAAAGTGTGGACTTTGCCGCCACGGAGGAACCCGTTGAGACACCCAATCGAGCCACCAATAATTGCGCCAATGGCAAAGATGAACGTGCGCTCCCAATTCGAGTAAGCCTCGGGGGAAAGCCCGGGCATGAACGGCTCCCGAATCGCCCACGCGGCAAGCCCGGCAAGCAGCCCGATCAGCGTGCGAAACAGGAGTTGGCCCATCGTGTTATCCCTCGAAGCGAGCTTGAACCGATCCAAACTGAACCGAATC
This sequence comes from Fimbriimonadales bacterium, assembly GCA_038216655.1. Taxonomy (GTDB): domain Bacteria; phylum Armatimonadota; class Fimbriimonadia; order Fimbriimonadales; family Fimbriimonadaceae; genus JAFDWR01. The sequence goes on along the minus strand of JBBQPZ010000002.1, from coordinate 125,100 downwards.
GCCCGGTCGCAACGGCGTCTGAATCGAAATCTTCGCCCCGTTCACGTACGTCCCGTTGGACGAGCCGAGGTCGGTGACCTGAACGATGCTCCCCGACTTGATGATCGACGCGTGCCGACGGGAGAGGGTCGTCTCGGTGGTCAAACTCAGGCCAAGCCCAAGCTCGCGTCCGATCACCGTCTCACCCTCCGGCAGATCAAAGGCATCCCCATTGGACAGAACCAAGCGCGGCACTCCCGTCGGAGCTGACAACGAAATGGGAGCCGCCGCAACAACCGGATCCGGTGTCGCATCGCTCAAAACAATCTTCTGCGGCGGCTGAGGGGCCAACGGAGCCGGAACAACCGCGTCCACGGGGGTCGCGGGCATCCCCTTCGGAACGTCCACCCCGAGCTGACGGAGCTTGTCCTGCACCAAATCCGAGTTCTTTCGCATCTGGAGCAGCAGGTAGTAGCCGCCACCGCCAATCAGCGCCAACACGAGCAGCAGCGTTATGATCCGACCGATGATCGACGGGCTGTCGATCGATTGGGCGGGCGTGGGAGTACTGGCCGCCGCCCCCCCGGGCGCGCCGGAGGCACCGGGCAACGGTAAGGCGCTCCCCGAGGGCGAAGGCGTCGGCGTGGCGACCACGTCCACCGCGTCCGGAATCGAGACGATCAACTGAGGATCGGGCTTGTCCCGCTTGATGGAGACGTCGAACGACTGCTTGACCGGCTCGGCTTCCTTGCCCGCGACCTTGTACCGCACGGTCAGCGCCAAATTCCCCGGGGCAAGGCCGTAGAACGAGAGCTCGCCCTTATCGCCCGGCGTGAGCAGGGCGGAGTGATCCGCCTTGGAGTCTTTCAGGGCTACCTCGGCCGAGGCGACGGGTTGGCCGTGGCTCTCGACGCGAACGGTGACCTTGCCCACGAGCGTAAAGTCGGCGAGCTTGACTGGCCACATGCCCTGAATCGACTTCACCGGGCGGGTCGCCATGTTCCCGGTCGCGCGGTTCCATATCCAAACCGTTGAGGATCCCTGGGTCGCATCGGCGGTGACGTCCGCCGTCTTCCCTTCGTTTGAGGTCGCCGAAGGGGGCGGAGTCGGTGTTTCACCGACCCACGAGACCCGAGGCGCGGACTCTTCGAACTCGAGTCGCAGCTTCGTCTGCGCCATGCTTCCAAGCGGAAGGGCGAGAGCGAGAAGAAAGAGAGCTATCTTTGGTTGCAAGTGCAGGTGATTTTAACCCGAGCGCGGGGCAAAGCGTTAGCTACATCGGATGCACTAAAGCCAATCGGGCCAATCTCGTCCGCGCAGATGTCTGCCGAAGCTCCGTGCCAGTACATTCCACAGGACGCGGCGTGGTACGCGGGAAGTTCTTGCGCAAGCAAGGTCGCGATGATTCCGCTTAATACATCCCCCATTCCGCCGGACGCCAAGCCGGGGTTCCCAGTCGAATTCACCATCATCGGCGCGCCGGGCTCGCCGACGATGCTGTACGGCCCCTTCAGCAGCACGCACTGGTTTGTCTCGTTGATCGCCTGAGTCACCGTCCGGAACCGGTCGGCCTGAATCTCGGCGATCGAGCAGTGCAGCAACCGACTCATCTCACCCGGATGCGGGGTGAGTACGCACTCCGCCTTCGGAAGCGGAACGCCGCGACTCACGCAGTTCAGGGCGTCCGCATCGATGACTGACGGGATCGTCCACTCCTGCCAGACGCGGGTTAGAAAATCAACAACGGGCTCATCGTGAGTGAGCCCGGGTCCGAATAGCGCGCTGTGGAAACGAGGCTGGGCCTCCAGGAGAATTCGGGCCGCGTCGGCGGAAATCACGCCGTGGTTGTCGGGCAACGGAAGCGTCAGTGCCTCGGGCAGACTCGCCGCAACCGCGTCGCAGACTTCCTCGATCCCCGCCACAGTCACCAGGCCGGCCCCGCTCCGCAGCGCCGCCTTGGCGGCAAGCACGGCGGCCCCGCGCATCCGATGGCTTCCCGCAATGATGAGGATCGAACCGTTCTCGCCTTTGTGACTCGCCCGTCGCCGCTCCGGGAGGAGGCAGCCCACCCATTCGGCGTCCACGACGCGCGCTTCGGTCGGCTCTTCGAGCAGGCAGTGGGGGTATCCGATGTCGGCAACCGTCCAATATCCCGCGTGCTCAAGGCCAATCCCTTCGAATAGGAACGGCTTGGGCAGACCAAAAGTGACCGTGCGAAGCGCCCAGACGCTCTCCCCAAGTTCTTCACCGGTGTCGCAACAGATCCCGCTCGGCACGTCGACGGAGACGACGGGGACGCCGCTACGGTTGATCGCTTGGATGGCATCCTTGATCGGCCCTTGGACCTCTTTGTTCGCGCCGGTGCCGAGGAGAGCATCTACCACGAGGTCGCGGCAGGCGATCATGTCGATCCGTCGCGCCCAGCGGGCGTCGTCGGAGAAGATCGGGCTCACGCCATGGGCACGGGCGGCGCGGAGTTGCTCGACCGATTCCTGGGTCAACTCGGCTTCTGTCGCCGCGACGAGCACCTCAACGCCGTAATTGTTATCCTGGGCGAGCCGAGCGACGACGAAGCCGTCGCCTCCGTTCTTGCCTTTGCCACAAAGGACGACGATGCGACCGCCTTCAGGTAACAGACATTTGACCGCATCGAACACGGCCAGCCCCGCACGCTCCATCAGAACCGTCGCCGGTAAGCCGAATTCACACGCCGCCTTATAGTCGATCTGTTTGCTGCGTTCGGCGTTCGCGATCCACACGGAGGGGGCACCTTCCTGGCGTCTTCTTCGACGCCTTCGTTTAAGTCTACGCGGGACCCGGGCCGGTTGTTATCTTCTCGACGGATTGGAGCTTCAGGTTGCCCCCACAGGGAGCGTGAACGTAACGCCGACGTTTCGGAAGTCGTCGAGCTCGGTGAACCAATGCCCCGCACCGGATACACAGGTACGTGACCCTTTGCCTCGCTTGGTTCCGCTCGACTTCGTACCGATGCCGCACCGTAGGAGCCGCGCCAAGTTCGAACATCACACCCTGCCAAAGCGGCCCATGCCCCGCCGCCTTTCGGCCGTGGCGATCCACCGCCAGCAGATGGGCGTACTCGTGAACCAGAGTGAGCTTGAGCTTCTCCGAATCGTTGAGCACACGCGAGCTGAGGCCAATCAGACCCGTCCGGAAATAAGCCATCCCCGCCGAAACCCGCATCGCCTTCCAAACGATCCGAGCCTCATAAGACATAGGAAACCGCCGAGTCAGATCGGCGAGCAGGATTTCGGCTTCATGGCGCAGTTCAGGAGTCACGGCGTCCGTCTATTTTGCCCGGTTTGCGACCTTCGCAGCGTAGGTTTTCCAACCCATGCATTGGTCCGCAGGGACCATGCAAAGTGCGGATGCCTTGAGCCACAGGCTAAGTTCAACTCTCACTCTCTTAGACTCAACTCTCACATTCTCACTCTCACTTTTCCACTCTCACTTTCTCACGTTCGCTTCGCCTCAGAAGGCTGAGCATGGAGTGGGTGGCACTTGTATACGTTCCGTTCCGCGGCGAAAGTCAACCCTAGTAATTCGGAGCGAGCCAAAACCTGCTCCGTTCGCCGACATCATGAGTCGACCATCAAGTTTCATTTGTCGAGTTGATCGCGGTGCCACGGCTTGGCCATGCCTGAAAGACCGGAAATGCTTCCTGGCAACCCGTGCTCCTACGCACGGGTGGTAATTACAAGTCACGGTTTGCCGGGAATCGACTCCGGTTCGAGGGTCGATTTCAATCCCGGCCAACCCCTGGCACCGCAGATCAATGACAATATCGAGCCTCGGCGAAGACTCTGAGTCGAAGTATCTCAAGACCCCCTCATTTGGACGTACGGGGCGGGGATCCGGGGTCCTTCCACTTACGCTCCTTCCTCACTCCGGTCAGGATGACGGACACGCTTCATGCGGTGCCACGGTTTGGCCAGGACTGCAAATGCTTGAGAACCGGAATTGCTTCCTGGCAAGCCGTGCTCCGACACACCGGTGGAAATGACGACGCACGGTTTGCCGGGAAACTACTCCTGTTCGACGGGTACTTCCAATCCCGACCAAACCGTGACACCGCAGATCATAGAAATGGCCGCCTGCTTTCAAGCAGGCGACACTTCCCGTCAGATCCCTCGATGTTGCTAGGGCTCTCTCGGGATGACAACTCCAAAATCGGAATCGGACTCCAACTTCAACCGCAACTCCAACTCAGACTCGACTAGCCCTTCAGCTTCGCACAGTCGTTCGTTCGCTCCCAAGGGAAGTCGGCGTTGCCGAAGTGGCCGTTGCGGGCGGTTGGCAGGTACTTCACGGTCCGCAAGCCGAGGAAGTCCATGATCCCCTTCGGGGACAGGTCGAACGCGGCGCGAACGCGCTTTTCGATCTCGTCCTCACTGACCTTCTCGGTGCCAAACGCTTCGATGTTCACCGCCACCGGCTGGGCGACGCCGATCGCGTAGGCGAAGTGAACTTCGACCCGATCCGCAAGGCCCGCCGCGACGATGTTCTTGGCCACGTAGCGGGCCATGTAGGCCGCCGAGCGGTCGACCTTGGTGGGGTCCTTGCCGGAGAATGCACCGCCGCCGTGCGGAGCCATGCCGCCGTAGGTGTCGACGATGATCTTTCGCCCGGTCACGCCGGTGTCGCCCTGGGGGCCGCCGATCTCGAACATGCCCGTGGGGTTGATGTGATACGTGATCGGGCCCGTGATGTATTCCTGGTAGGCCGCGAGGACCGGCTCGATGATCCGGGTGCGGACGATCTCGGCCACGCCTTCCTGGCTCAGCGTCGGCGCATGCTGCTGCGATACGACGATCGTGTCGATGCGCACCGGCTTGTAATTCGCGTCGTACTCGACGGAGACCTGGCCCTTCGCGTCGGGGCGGAGGCCGAGGGTCGGGTGCTTGCGCCGAACTTCCGCGGACTGGCGCATCAGCGCGTGGGCGATCGAGAGGGGCAGGGGCATCAGCTCCGGCGTTTCCTTGGTCGCGTAGCCAAACATCATGCCCTGATCACCCGCGCCCCCGGTATCCACGCCCATCGCAATGTTCTGGGATTGCTCTTGAATCGCGACGAGCACACCGCAGGTGTTGCCGTCAAACCCGAGATCGGTGTCGGTATAACCCGCCGCGGTGATCGTCTCACGCACGGTTCGGGCCACGTCTACATAGCCGCTGGTCGTAACTTCTCCGGCCACGACGGCGACGCCGCGGGTGAGGAGGGTTTCAACCGCGACTCGGGAATTGGGGTCCTGTGCGAGGAAAGCGTCGAGAAGAGCGTCGGAAATCTGGTCCGCTAACTTGTCCGGGTGCCCTTCGCTCACGGACTCAGAAGTAAAAATTCTCATCTTGCCAACCCGGGAGAATACCTTGCCCGGGATGGCCCTTCAGAATTGGTCGGTCAGGAACATCTGAGGAACCCGAGGAACGCCCTTCCCCATCAGGTACAGATCAACCTGGGCGTCATGGAGTTCGAGGCCAAGTTGATCGGCCATGAAGGTGAGACCTAGCCATTCGGTATACGGCCCGACCGGCCAATCTTTGCGGCTTCCCGGGGTAACCGCTTCACGCATCGTGTTCCCTTCAAGGCACAGATAGCCTCCGGCAAGAGCGGAGCAGATTCGAAGGTTCCAGCGCCAATAGCGCCAGCGCTGTTCGTCTCGCCGAAGGCGGTCCTGATCCTGCAGTGCCCAGGCGTCGTACTCGCGCTGCACCTCGGCGAAGTCGAGAATCCGCGGGTTCTTATTCTCGGGCGTACCCGCAATGCGTCCGCGCACGACGCGGTCAATGGCTTCGAACCCATGCTTGGCATAGACGCCGAGTTCGCGAGCGAAGAGTAGAGCCCCGGTCTCGCCTTGCTTGGCGGACTCTTCGACAACCTTGTCGAGCAACTTGCCCGCAAGGCCCTCGTTGCGCCGGTTGGTTCGAGTCGCGACGCCAGCCACACCAAAGGCCCGACCCCAGCCAAACTGCAAGGGAACCGTTGTTAGAATGGAGAGCATCTCGCGCCCGTCGAAGAGCGCCCACTTGCGCTCAAGCTCGAACATCGGCTCGGTAAAGAAGACGCCTTCGGCCCGGTAGTAATCGAGTTCGAAGACGTCACAGAGCAATCCCAAGAACTGCTCGCCTTCGCCTTCTTTGATCGGCCGAATCTCGATCATTGAGGTGGCGGGGTTCCGGTCGGGTTCGGCGCGGGGACGTTGGTCGGAGTGGCCCGAGGTTCTGCGTTGACCGTGGCAATCACCACGGTAACCCGGACGCTGCGTGGACGAACTTCCTTGAGTCCGTCGGGCAGCTGCACGGATGTCACAAACTGCTTGGTTTCCTTAAGGCCAGAGATTAGAATCTGCTTGGTATCCACGCTAGCTTGGCGCGCGAGACTCTCGCTCGGACCCCGCATTATCGCTTGATTAGGCTCGACTAGAACATTTACGACCCGATAGCCAAAGGCAGGCGTTCCCACGAACACTGGATTGATCAACATCCTCGCGACGGTCGGCTTAGGGAAGAGCGTTGCGTACACAACAACTTGCGAAGGAGTCGCCTGGGCACTGCTGGGCACATTCCCGCTTTCAAGTAGCTCAACGGGACGCTGGACAGATGCAGTGGACGTCTGACTGGGTTTTAGTTCGGATAGGTCCAATGCGACCCTTGCATGCTCGATGGCATCGATCTTCAAAGAAGGTCCACTAACGCTGACCATACGTGGCTCAGTGACTTGACGATCAGAGAGATAGCCTTCCGGCGGCAACCCCGACGCGACGACTTCGACAGGGATCTCCCTGGTCTTTTGGCGATCGAGAGGGATTAGCACGTCCTTAGGAAGATCCCAGGTGACATCGAATCCGGTTGGAACTTGAACTTGAAGAGGGTACTTCTTGTTTCCTATTTGGGGCTTCGAGAGGTCAGGACGAACCTCAATCTGCGAGCGGTCCTTGTTGACCGAATCTGTCAGGCGGTCAATCTCCTCCTTCTTTCCTTTCGCAATGAGATAGACGGTGGGGGCGATGCTCGGCTTAATGAAGTCCGGCGGAAGCCCGGAGAGATCAACCTCAATCTTCCATTCACCCGGCTTAGAAGGTACGTCGGGGTTCTCGTTTTTGATGCTCACGTAGACCCAGAAGCCAAGCGAAATCAGCAACGCGAACACCGCGAGGAGCGGGTTTTGAAACTTCACTTGCCTTTCGCCTCCGCTTTCGCGACCGCCTTGCGCTCGCTTCGTTTCTTCGGCCGAGCCACGTGGGTTTCGGCCTCCGAGCGGAACTCACGAACAAGGACTTCCTTCAACTCCGACGGTTGAGCCAGCCGGCGGAGGTTGCCATTCTCGACCCACGAGACCGATCCGCGCTCTTCGCTCACCACGATCGCGACGCAGTCGTACATCTCGGTGACCCCAACTGCGGCTCGATGGCGCATGTGAACGGTCTTATCCAGCCGCGAGGACTCGCTGAGGGGAAGCTGGCAAGCGGCTGCGATAATGAGGTCGCCGGTAATAATTACGGCCCCGTCGTGGAGGGGATTGCCTTCATAGAAGATGCTTTCAAGGAGAGCCGAGCTGACGCGGGCGTCAAGCTCGATCCCCGTCTTGGCAATATCGCCGAGAGCCGAAGATTTCTCGATGACGACAAGCGCGCCGACGCGTTCTTCGGCCATCACGATCATCGCGCGGACGATCTCGTCGATCGTCCGTGTCGTGCTGGGGCGTGGTTCGTTGCTGACGAGTTTCTGAATGGGGCTGCTGATTTTGCCCAACCCTTCAAGACCATGCCGGAGCTCGGGAAGGAAGAGAATGACGAGCACGACCGGCATCAACAACGCCGCGCGCTCAAGAACATAATTGAGCGTCTGAAGATTCGCCAGCTTGCTGATCAAGAGCAAAATCAGGAACCCGACGACCCCACCGATAACTTGCCAGGCGCGTGCGCCCTTGACGAGCAGGAACAAGCGGTAGATCAGTATAGCGACGAGGAGAATATCGACCCAGCGGACAACCCACGGCGCCAGCTCGGAGAGCCGGGGCCGGAAGAGCTCGTTCACCAGTCGATAAAACGTCTGCACGTACTTAGATGATTGTAGCCGCCACCGCTTAACGTTTAGGGCCAATGCTTGGAAGCTACAATAGTCGAGCGGGCCAACGTCGTCCTCGCGCTAGGAAAATGGAACCACTTCCCGCCCGTGAACTTGCCGCCATCCGAGAGGATATCGACGCCGTCGACGCCTCGTTGGTCGACCTGTTGAACCAACGCGCCCGCTTGGCCCAAGAAGTTGGACGCCAGAAAGGCAAAGATCGCCGCCCCTTTTTCACCCCCGAGCGCGAGCAGCAGATTTTTGAGAAGTTGGAGCGCAGCAATCCAGGGCCTTTGCTCACTTCGCAGCTTGCGAGCATCTTCCGGGAGATCATTTCCGCCGCCCGCGCCTTGGAGAAACCCCTCACTGCCGCCTATTGGGGCCCTCCGGGAACGTTCACTCATCTCGCCGCAAAGCAGGTTTTCGGCGGGAGCAGCGAGTATCGCGCGGCGGACTCGATCACGGACGTCTTCCACGCCGTCGAGCACCACCTCTGCGACTACGGAGTAGTGCCGGTCGAGAACTCTACTGCGGGCATCGTGCCCGAGACGCTGGACATGTTCCCTCAGACCAACGTCCGGATCTGCGCCGAGACGTATGTGCCGATCCATCACCACCTGGCCAGCGTCGCCGCGAGCTTGGAGGATATCAAGCGGGTCTACGCCGGGCCTCAGCCCTCGCAACAGTGCAAGCGCTGGCTTCGCGATCACCTGCCGAAGGCGGAGATCGTCGAGGTAATTCCGACCTCCCGCGCGGCGGAAACCGCTCTGAAGGATCCGGAGAGCGGGGCGATCTGTAATAGCTTTGGAGCCGAGACGGTGGGCATTCCCCTGCTCGCCGAGCATATCGAGGACAATCCGCAGAATCGTACGAGGTTTTTGGTGATCGGCTACAACGAGCCGACCAAGACCGGTCGCGACAAGACCAGCCTCATGTTCAACCTCCGCAACAAACCGGGCGAGCTCTACCGAGCGCTGGGGGCCTTGGACGCGCAAGGCGTGAACCTGATGATGATCGAGTCTCGCCCCGCCCCGCGGGCGAGCTTCGAATACATCTTCTACTGCGACGCGGCGGGGCACCACTCCGACGACGGACTTAGGGCGGCGATCGAGACGCTACGCGGATACGCGCTTGAGACGACAGTGCTGGGAAGCTACCCAAGCACCGACCCGATGAGCGGCTAGAGGACCGCTCCCACCAGGACGAGGTACCTTACATAGCCTAATGAGCGAAAGACGGATACGGGCGGCGGTCGTGGGTGCGGCGGGATATGGCGGCTCCGAGATCGTGCGTCTACTTTCGACTCACCCCACGGTCAAAGTCACGACAGTCACCTCCGGACGCTTGGCGGGAACCCCGCTTCGAGCCTCCTGTCCCTGGCTCGCTACCGATCTGATCCTCTCGGAATACGATCCGGAGACCTTGGACGCGGACGTCGTTTTCCTCGCCCAAGAGAGCGGGTTCGCGATGGACAACGCGCCCGCTTTGATCGCCAAGACCAAGGTGATCGACCTCTCCGCCGACTTCCGACTGAAGGACCTGGACATCTTCAAGGCCGCTTACGGTCGAGATCACACCGCGCCGAGTACGGAGGCGGTCTATGGATTGCCTGAGTTGGTGGGTCGCGAGGCGATCGCAAAGGCGAACTTAGTCGCCAACCCGGGTTGCTATCCCACTTCCGCACTGCTCGGCCTGATGCCCTTGGTGAACGCAGGGATCCTGAACGGGGTGCCGGTGATCGATGCCAAGTCCGGCGTTTCCGGGGCGGGGCGATCTCGACAGGAGACCGAATATCTGTTTACCGAACTCACTGGATCGTTCAAGAGCTATGGAGTGACCGGGCACCGACACGTGCCCGAGATCGAACAGATGGTTGGGTGCCCGGTGCGCTTCACCCCGCACTTGATCGCGGCGGCAAGGGGACTCCAATCCACGATCCACGCGCCGGTTTCGGATATCTCAATCGAGGATCTGACTGCGCTTTATCGGAAGGTGTATGCGGGTCAGCGGTTTGTCTCGATCGTCGACACACCGCCTTCGACCAAACAGGTCTGTGGCTCGAACCGGTGCGATATTGCCGTCTTTCTCGATGCCCGTACGGGGCATGCGGTGATCATCTCGGTGCTCGACAATTTGATCAAGGGCGCTGCCGGACAAGCGATACAAAACATGAACATCATGCTCGGACTGCCGGAGGAAACCGGCCTGCCGGTTCACGGGGTGTGGCCATGATCCCCAAGGGATTCAAACTCGGCGGCGCGCGCTGTGGCCTGAAGAACAAGCGCAACGACTTGGGGCTGATCCTCTCGGAGAAGCCAGCCAAGGCGGCCGGGCTCTTGACCCAAAACCAGGTTCGCGCGGCGTGCGTCGACTACACCCATTCGGCGCTTTCGACCGGGACGCTGCAGGCGGTCGTCGTCAATAGTGGGAATGCGAATTGCTGCACCGGTGAGCAGGGCGAACGGGATACCCATCGGATGGCGACCTTGGCGGGAGACGCGCTCGGCGTGCCGCCGACCGCGGTCGCGGTCGCTTCGACAGGAGTGATCGGTCAGATCCTCGATATGGTCAAGGTTGAGAAAGGAATCTTGGAGGCTTCAACCAAACTCAGCGAGGACCCGAAGCCGTTTATGGATGCGATTTTGACCACTGACCTCGTGGAGAAGTGGGCGTTCGCTTCCGTATCCGAGGGCAAGATCACCTTCTCCGATCCCAAGCTCGAACCGACTCCTTACAAACAGGATGTAGAGGCGACTCCGATCACGCTGGGCGGGGTGCTGACCCTGCTCGGTCCCGGCGGCCCGAGCCTTGCGCCGATCATCTCGCGAGAGCGAGTCGTGGGCGAGGCTCAGATTTACGGCATGTGCAAGGGTTCGGGCATGATCGCGCCGAACATGGCGACGATGCTCGCGTTCTTGCTCACCGACTTCGACTGCTCGGATCTCGATCTCGACGCCTCGCTCCGCGGGGCAAATGCGGTGAGTTTCAATTCGCTCACCGTCGATGGCGACACCTCGACCAACGACATGGTGATTATCATGGCGAACGGCGCGGCGGGCGTGAAACCCGATCCCGAACTCTTCCAGACCGCGCTCAACGCGGTTTGCACCTCGCTGGCCAAGCAGGTGGCAAGAGACGGGGAGGGGGCGACGAAGCTGGTGGAAGTCCGCGTTTGCGGGACGACCGACCCGACCAAGATCGCGCGCACGATCGCCGAATCGCCCCTTGTGAAGACCGCGATGTTCGGATGCGACCCGAACTGGGGCCGGGTCATGATGGCGGCGGGCCGAGCTGGCGTCCCTTTCGAACCGCGTCACGCGACGTTGAAGGTGATTGCGGCGGGGGAGACCCATGCGTTGTTCGAGGACGGGTCTCCTGCTGCGTTCGACGCGAAGCGCGTGTCAACCGCGCTCAAGTCGGACCACGTGGTCCTTGACCTGAACCTCGGGGAAGGTGAATCGGCGCGTATCTTCACCTGCGACTTCGGCTACGGCTACGTGCGGATCAACGCCGAATATCACACTTAGGTTCGAACGGCAGAGGCAGTGGGCAGTGGGCAGTGCTGAAGGATGTTGTTTGGAATTGTCATTCCGACCGACGTCGCCCACCCTATTTCCTGAGTCACGGGATAGATTTGGAGGCGGCGGAGGGGAGGAACCTGACGGTCATCGCCTCTTGCTCGTCTCCCAAGGACAAATTGGGTCAGCGAGAAGAGAGCAATAGGCACTGACCGTCAGATCCCTCGGCACATACATCCTTCGGGATGACAACTCCTCCGCACTGCCAACCGCCACTTCCACTCAGTAAACTAACCTCGTGTTCATCACGCTCGAGGGTCCTGAAGGCGCGGGGAAAAGCACGTTGGCGACCGGCCTACGTGACCATCTCGCGAGCCTTGGCAAGGACGTCCTCCTGACTCGTGAACCCGGTGCCGGGGCCGTCGGGAAAGCGATTCGCGAAATCCTCCTTCATGGAGAGGAACTCGACGCCAAGGCCGAGCTTTTTCTTTTCCTCGCCGATCGTTCACAGCATGTGGCGAAGATTGTCCGGCCCCATCTCGCCAAGGGCGGGGTGGTGATTTGCGACCGCTACGGCGACTCGACCGTCGTTTATCAGGGCTACGGCCGCGGACTGCCGATAGAAGACCTCAAAGCCTGGAACGCCTTCGCGACGGGGGGGCTGGTGCCCGACCTGACCTTTCTCCTCGACCTGGAAGCGGAGATCGGGATCGCGAGATTGAAGTCGAAGGATCGAATGGACGCGCAGCCGATTGAGTTTCATCGCAAGATTCGTGACGGGTTCCTGAGCGAGGCCCGGCTCGACCCCGCCCGCTTCGTCGTGCTCGACGCCTCAAGAGCGCCGCGAGCGGTGCTCGCCGATGCCATCGCCGCCCTCTGCTAACCATTGAGAGGGGTTGGGAGAGGTAACGTGGCTCTGCATTTGCTAGTAGAAATGCTTTGAGCCGCCGACAATCAATGAGATCCCTATGCTAAGCCTCCTTATCTATGCCGCCGTGGGCACCTCCGCCACCACTCCCGACGAGGCTTGCGCTAGGTTCACGAATTACATCAAGGCGCATCCCTATCTGGGGGTCGACTTCATTGCCAACGGCAACGTGCGCGGAAACCTCGTGGTCAAACAGCCGAAGCAGTTCCGCCTCGAATTCAAGAAGGCGGGGGTCGACTATGTGATGATTCGGAACGGCGACGCGGGCGTTGAATTTGATCGATTTCTCACGCTCTTCTCGCCCGCGCTGTTCGGCGAGAAGCTAGCCGATTACGAGTCGCTGTTCTCCGAGTATCCCAGCGCGATGGCCCCGCGGATGATCATGAACGGTCGCCTGAAGCAGATCTTCGAGAGTTTGCCTCTGAAGGTCGTTTCAGAAACGGGCGGAGTGACGAAGATCGAGGCCGGGAACCAGAAGGGGCACAACTACGGCTCGTTTGCGGTCGACACGCAGGGCCACTTGCTCCAATACCACACCCATTCGGAGAGTCCGATGGGCACCGTCGATCTCGCCTTCACCTTCTCGAACTACCGCATCAGCCCTCCGACGAGCTTCGACATCCGGCCGCCGATGGGTTACTTCTCTTTCGGGATTCCGGATTTCGTCTACCCCCTTCAAAAAGGTCAACCCCTCCACTTGGGGACCTGGGTCGACAGCCGTGGAATTCGCGTCGCGGCGGACAATCTCGTGAAAAGTGGCCGGACCATCGTTGCGATTCTCGATCCTGCCCAAGAGCCCTCGAAGCGGGCCAGCGCCCATTTAGCCGAATTGAACGCCGCGCTGAAGGGTTCAACCAAGGTCATCGTGCTGACGACAAAACAGATCGGGCACACCGGTGATGGCCCCGTCGCCGTCTTAACCGACCCGTCAGGCGCCAACATCCGACTTGTTCTGGCGACTGGAGCGCCGCTGTACTACCTTGTCGAGAACGGAAAGGTCGTTCGAATCTGGATGGGCGATGACGAATCCACCCGCTCGGCAACGTTCCGAGACATCGCTTCGGCGGCATCCGGAAAATAGCACGCAACTTTCGTGCTCCACACCCGTCTCACAAGCGTGAAACCATACCTGGCCCTTTTATGGGCAGGGGGACTGCTTTCGCTGCTCGCGGGTTGCGGCGGCGGTGGTAACCCCGGCCTGAATGTCCCGGGGGAAATCTCCGGCATCGTCTATGACGCAAACGGCAACATCGTGCGCGATGCCCACGTTTACGTAAACTCCAATATCGGGACCTTTTCGAATTCAAATGGTGAGTTCGTCGTCCAGAACGTATCCTCCAATCAGGTGTTGCTCAAGGCGACCACCGATCAGGACGGGCTCAATTACTACGGCGAGCAAGTCGTCGAGCTTTTCGACGGCGAGCGGACGAAGAACGCGAACATCTTCGTGGTTCGGACCAACCAGCTCTCTGTCGTACAGGGAACAGTCCACAACAACAGCGGCAACCTGTTGAAGGGCGTCCGGGTCTTCTTCAGCTCGGGCAATCGTTCCAGCACCTACGCGATCACCGATAACAACGGCGAATATCGCGTCAACACCCTTGTCAGCGGCTTTACCTACGACGTGTCTGCCACGGCGGCGGGGTTGAATCAAGCGGTCGACACGGTGACCCCGAACGCTTCGAGTTCGACCGAGCTCGACCTCGTTATGGGCTCAGCCAGCGATCCGGTGCTCCCCGCACCGACCGGCCTGGGCGCGATTGCCTGGACCACGCCGACAACCAACGGTTCGTTCGCAGTTGGCAGTTTGACCCTACCTGGCCAAGCGGAGGCTTACGAGCAGGTCAAGCGTTTGCTGGAGCCGGGACGCCGGGTTCGGGGCATGCAGCCGAAGGTCTCGGGCGGCGGGAATCCCATTGAGGTTGAGCTCACTTGGAACGGGTTAAGCGACCGCGGCCTGCTTGGTTACGGCGTCTACCGACGCCTGTCCGGCGGCGGAACGCCAACCGCGATCGACTTCTTGAAGGACCCGCTCGCGACGCTGTTTGCCGATAACGACGACGCGATCGTGCAGAGCCAGGCTTATGACTACGCGCTTACGTCGCTCAATTCGTCGTATCTCGACGGTAGCAACCACGGCGAGAGTGCCCTCTCGGGTTTCGTCAGCGTCACCACGCTGAGCGATCTGCCGGTCAACAATACGACCTTCGGCCCGACGACTTTCCACTGGGTCACGACCTCGGGGGCGACCAGCTACGTGGTGATGGTCTTCGACCGTTACCCGAGTCTGGGCGTCAACCCGATCTGGGCCAGCGGCCACGTCGGCGGCAACTCGCTCGTCTACGGCGGGCCGGGTCTGACCAACGGGAACACTTACTACTTCGTGATCACCGGGTTCGCCAACTCGGACACCTCGCGAACGATCTGCCCCGTGCTGCAGTTCACGGCGCAGTAGGAGTAAGGCGGTAAAGGGTCAGGGGGTAAGGCGTTCGACTTGCCCCCTCCGGGATGCTGGTGACCCAACATATTGATCCTTGAACCGAATTTGATCGTCTGAGAAGTAGGAGCGAACGGAGCAATCCCCGGTGCCCAGGCAATTCGCGGGGGCCTGGCGGCGTAAAATGACTTGGGGAATCGCATGGCGGCTCAATCCACAAAATCGACATTGAAGAAGACGGCCGGGCTCGTCGCCCTAACGGCGACCGTCGGCCTGTTGACCTACGGCACCTTGCATCTGGTGAAGGTCGACGCGTTCGCGAATTTCGCCCCCACCGGCACCAAGGCCGACCGCCTCGCGTTCGAGCTCACGAACGTCAAGATCACCCACTACAACGGAGCGAAGCTGGTGACCATGGCCATGGTGGATCGCGTCAGCGTCCAGAAGAACCGCCAGAACATGTTCCTCGAGGGGATTCACGACGGCGTCTACCGGGGCGAGCAGGGCGAATTCCACTTCAGCGGCAAGACGGCCGAGTGGAACGCGGTCCGCAAGCGCCTCGATGTCACCACCGGCGGCCACGTGCAAAGCGCCGATTTCGATCTCCAAGTACCGCACTTCGAATTTGACTCGATCAAGTCGCGGCTCAATGTGCCCGGCGAGATAAAGGGCAAGATCTCGGACGGTGACATCACGGCGGTTGGGTTTGCGTACAACACGAAGACCCACGACTGGGAAGTGGGGAAGTCCGAGTGGGTGGGAATGCTCACGCTCGCTCAGGACGGCGACAAGAAAGCAGAACGTGAAGAGTGGCGGATTAGAGGCGACCACACCATTTCGTCAAAGGGGATCGAGACCTCCACGAACGGCTACGCCGAGAACGGCGAGACGATCGTCACCGCCCAAACGATCAAACGAAATCTGAAGACCAAAGTGATCACCGCAACCGGCAAGGTCTTCTACTACTCGACCAAGGCCAACATGACGTGCGACCTTGCCACGATCTACACCGACGAAAAGCGTGCGGTGTTAACTGGCAACGTCAACATGATTATCAAGCCGAAGAACACGGACAAGGAGGCCAAAGTCGAAGAGATTCCACCCTTCCGGCCGATGGTCCCTGACGCGGTCGCGGAAGGCCGGCCCGCGGCTCCGCCCCCCGGCGAGGATGAGGATCCGGTTCGCTCGAAGAAGACTCTGCGCAAATATCCGATGTCCGTTCTCTCGGACAAGATCGAGTACTGGTACAAGAAGGGCAACCGCCACGGCATCGCCACCGGTTCGCCTCAGGCCTACCAATCGCTGCCCGAAGATCGTTGGCGTCGTGTTTGGACGACCGAAGCCGACTACGATGGAGAGGCGGAGACCATGCTTCTGAAGAGCGTCGGCGGTAAGGTGGATACGCGAGTTCGTCTCTCAACCGGCGACGACATGCTTGCCGAGTGGATAAAGATGTCCACGAAGGATGAGGAGAACGCGGACGACGATTACGAGATGTCACAGATGCACGGCAAGTACTACCTGGACGACAAGAATCAAGATGGCGGGTCAAAGCCCCCTCCCGGGTTCGAGCGAGCCCTTAGGCCGCCTAGACTCCCGTCCGGCCAGCCCCTCAAGCGCACCGGCACCGGCGGACTCCAGGGCCCCATCGGCGGACAGTTGCTAACCCACTTACCGTCAAAAGCCTTCGCCGCCAAACACCCGGTGAAGCTGCCTAAGTTGTTCTGGCCTTTCTAGCCCACAATTAGGGTTAGATGCCGCACATCGTCCTAGAAACGACCGCCGATCTGCCGGAAAACAGCGCGATCCCCGATATCCTCGAGGCCCTCGTCGAGCGGCTCAGCGGGTTCAAAACCATCAACTCCGAATCGATCAAGGCGTACCACACCCTTCGTTCGAACTGGGTCATGGGTGCGGGAGCGCCGGCGGGCTTTGCTCATGTCACGGTGGCGATCATTACCGGCCGACCCGTCGAGCTCCGCCAGAAGATCGCCGACGGGATGTGGGAAGAATTCCAGTCCCACTTCACCATGTCCAGCGAAGCTGGAGAAGTCCAACTCACCCTCGAACTGAGGGAGATGGACGCCGAAACTTACCGCAAGTAACCCAAAGTGATTCCCCTTCCTCTTGCCGAGATGATCGTGTTCGGGAAGAGGAGGGGGTTAGGGGGTGGAGATTCCGGGCCTTCCTCTGCGACGCCAAGCTAATCTCGCGCGGGTATCCGCGCAGAACCTCCATCCCCCAACCCTTCCTCCTCCGGCGCACAATCATCGCCGCAAGAGGAAGGAGCGAGCAAGTCGTAGACGCGTTCAATAATTCGACCTAAAGAGGAGGGTTTCACCTTCCGAAACTTAGAGCAAGACTTTATGGTTGAGCTCGTTGTTCGTCTTTGTTTGATCGCCGTCGCGACCGGAGCGGGCTTCCTTTTGCCCGGAGCCGACTCCAATCTGAGCCTGCGCGTCGGTCTGGTTCTCGCCGCCGCGACCGGCTTCGGCTACCTCCTTCGCCTTCGCGGGCTGAGGACCCATCAGGTCTCGCTCGTGCTTACCGCACTGGAGATCGCCGGCATCGCCGCGTGGCTTGCCTCGGCGGGTGAGATCACCCACTACGGATTCATCGTGCTCGCCCCCATCCTGTGGGCGGTCACCCGCGAGGACGTCGAAGCCTCCGCCATTGCGCCGATCTCCGGCGCCCTGCTGATTGCCGCGAACATGCTCGCCGGTCACCTTGCGATGTTCGACCCCGCCCTCATCGCCCAGTCGGGGATTGTGGTCGGAATCGGCATGATGCTCGCCTTCCTCCCCAAGCCCCTGCCCCAAATAGCCACCACCAAGTTCGAACTGCCCGACCGGATGACCGCACCCCTCACCGTCGCGGGCGACGATTACCTCCAGATCCGCGAGAGCTACCGAGCCCTCCGCGAGCGGTTCCGCGAGCTTGAGATTCGCAGCGATCGCGACCGCCTCGTCGTTCGGCTCTTCGAACTGCGCGGCCTGCCGCCACGCTCCGCGTTCCCGCGATTGGCCGAGGTCCTGGCCGAGGTCACCGGCGCGGACGCCGCCGCTATCTTTGGCGTCGCCCAATCAACCGATGCGCTCGTCATTCGAGGCTCGACCACCGATTTCCCCGATGAGCTCGCCGAGAAGGCACTGGTCATCGATCCGTCGATGGGGCACCGCGACGTCCGGCTCCGCCTCGACGCCGCCACCCGCGCCGTCCCCTCCGCGGAGGTTCGCGACTTTGCCAACGTCCTACTCATTGATGAAGACCGTGTGGTCGGTTTGATCTGTGTCGCTTCCAGCGACGCCGAATCGCTGCGCCTCTGTCGCGAAAAGGCGGAAGGAGCCGCCGCGTATGTTGCCCTCTTTCTCCGTGAGGAACTCGAGCGGGATCTAAACCTCCAAAGACTTCGCCATTCGGAGATGCTCTACTCGATCGCCACTCTTGGAGCGGGAGCGACCACGCCCGAGGCACTCGCCCAGCGCGTGATCAAGGAACTTAGCGAGATCATTCCGGTCGACGGTTTGGCGATTCATGGCCTGGCGAGTGAAGCCGATGTCCTCGCCGCCGAAGGGGCCAACCTCGCGCTCATCGATTCTTTGAACTTCGATCTCGGAACCGGACTTCGCGGCTGGATCAAGACCGGTGCTCCCGAAGTCGTGATGTTCGACGCCCGAAATGACGAGCGTTGCCCTTCCGACACGCCGCTCCGCCGCCGCATCGGCAGCTACTGCCAGATCGCGCTCCACGGCAAGAAGGGACCGGTCGGGTTCCTCTCCGCCGCGACCCACCAGATCGGAGGCATCGACGAATTCCAGGTCGAGACTCTCCGTGTGGTGGCCGCCGAGCTTTCACGCGCCCTCGCCCTGCTCGACATTAGCGAGCAACGCGAGGAAGGATTGATCCCCGCCGACGATTTCCGCCGCCTCGTTGCGGAGCGGGCCGGATGTCTCATCGTTTTGGAAGTTCTGCACCGAGAACAAATCGGACTCGTGTACGGGCGTCCGGCGGTCGAAACCGCCACCCGCAAGCTGCAAACGCGACTCCGCGCCCAGCTTCCGCGGGGGGGGGTGCTTTGCCCGCGTCCCCAAGGGGACTATCTCGTCTTTTTGGAAGGGGTCGCCGAACCCTTCGCGGTGAGCTGGGCGAACGACGCCGCGGCCACTGCCTCGATGATCGGCATGCCGAGATTGGACGGAACGGGAAGCGGCCCGCTTGCTTTGCGAGCTAAAGTCGCTCAAATCGTGCCAAACCATGTCGGTGAAATTTCCAGGTTAAGCGCATGAAACTAAAGGTCCAGCACATTTGCTCGTCACGGCAGGCCAGAAAGGTTGATAATCTGATATGGCCTGGGGAGCCCTTTAGTGGGCAACAACGACCATCGGAAGGTACGACACAGTCTGCGGGCGGAAGGAGAGCATCGTGAACACGCGGAACCGGCAGAAAACCCAAGGCATCAGTCACGAAGATTTGTTGAAACTCGGTCGCCATCGAGAGGCGGAGCGTCGTGCCCGTGCCATCCTCGATATCGATCCGGATCATATCGGCGCCCTCGAGACCCTCGCCAAGGTCCAATGGCACCTCGGGGAATTCAAGGCCCTGCTGCCGACCCTTGAGCGACTACTCGCCCTGAACCCGTACGAGCCCGGCTACCACGCCCTCCGCGGTGCCTCGCACCAAGCGCTCGGCCACTGCGGCGAAGCCGTCCTCGCCTTCTCGCGCTGCGCGATCGGCGACTCGCCTGAGGCCTCGCATGCTCGTGAGCAGATCACCGATCTCCAAGCGTGGGAGCGATATCTCGTCGGAGAACTCCTCGCGTCGGACCCGGTTTTCCGTGTCGACTACGCCCAGGATGCCCACGGTGCTTGCCAGCGTCGCGGCTTCCAGTTCGTGGATGAAGTAAGCAGTTCGGACTCGTGGGTTCCGTCGGCCAATGTCGCCGCCGTTTGGGCGCGTCCGAGCTAGAAGTCCTAGCCGGGCGCAACCGGATCGACCCTTCGTCGTATCCTGAAGCCTATGGAGCGTAAAGCCTTAAAGGGGATCACTGCGGATGCGTTCGTCTCGGACGCGGATCGGATGGCGCTGGCCACCCTCAAGAAGATCCCCCTTCTCCCGCAGGTGATGTCGAAGTTCTACGAAGTCGGCATCGATCGCTGGCTTTACTGCATGAACATGTCGATGTCGGTCCGCTGCGGCCCGCATCAATATCCCACGCTCTACAACATCCTGCGCGAGTCGTGCGAGGTGCTCGACATGCCCGAGCCCGAACTCTACATCTCGAACAACCCGTTCCCGAACGCTTGGACCGGCGGCGTCGAGCGCCCCTACATTACCCTCCGCTCCTCGATTGTTGAGACCCTCTCCGACGAGCAGCTGTACCATTTGATCGGCCACGAACTCGGGCACGTGAAGGCTCAGCACGTCCTCTACTTCTCCGTCTCCCAGGTTCTCTTCCCGTTGCTGGAGATGCTCGGTCGCCGCACGCTTGGCCTCGGCGACGTGGCGAGCTACGGGCTTGTGCTGGCGTTCTATGAGTGGATGCGCCAGGCAGAGTTCTCTGCGGACCGCGCCGGACTCTTGGTCGCGCAGTCGCTGGATTTAAGCATCGACGCGAACATCGCTTTGACCGCGGGTCCGAATCGCCTGGCCCACGAGATGAACCGCGATGCGTTCATGGAGCAAGCCCGCGCCTATCAGGACGCGGGGCCGATGGAGCAGTTTGGCAAGGTGCTGCTATTCCTTTTGATGGGCAGCACGTTCACCCACCCGATGCCGGTGCATCGGACGCAAAGGCTAGAACGCTGGGTCCTCTCCGGCGAGTTCGAACGCATCATGGCGGGCGAGTATGCAGGGGCTACGCCGGTTGAGAAGGCCGGTTAGCCAGATCTGAGCCCCATCCCTCAGTTTCGCGGCCCGGAATGAGGCAAGGCAAGGGCCCCTATCGGAAACTGAGGGAGGGGTTGGCGGTGGGAGCTCCGGCAGCTGACAAAGGCAGAGCAATTATGAATTCGTTGCTGAGACTATGGCGATCGGATCGTGACAGCGATTGGCTAATCAAAGGGCTTATTCTCAATGTCGCCATCTCAATGATCGAGATTGCAGTCACCGGGATTCGACAGTTGCCCGAAGATCATCACGGCCCCGTTGAGACATATTTCTGGGCACTCACCCTCGCAGTCGGGTTTCAAGAGCTGTTGGTGATTGGTCCAGCCTCGCTCGTTGCCAACTTAATCTACCGGTTTCTCAAGCGACGTAAGCAAGCGAGCTTGTCATCCCGACCAAGTCCGCCCAACCAGCTCTAATTCGATCGCCAAGCTTCTAAGCGGACGCGTGGAGGGACCTGACTGGAATCGCCTGCTGATTGTCTCGCCACACACCCTTTGAAAGTGAGACAAGCAAGAAGCAACTACCGTCAGGTTCCTCCACTCCCCGCCTCCACGTCAATCCTCGAACCA
Source organism: Fimbriimonadales bacterium (assembly GCA_038216655.1). Classification (GTDB taxonomy): domain Bacteria; phylum Armatimonadota; class Fimbriimonadia; order Fimbriimonadales; family Fimbriimonadaceae; genus JAFDWR01. Next base: position 103,702 of record JBBQPZ010000002.1, on the reverse strand, counting down.
CCCATAAGTGCGCGGGGTTGGTCGGAATGACAAATCAGCCGACAAGCGTCAGAATCGACACCTCGGGAGGACACAGGAAGCGCGTCGGCAGGAGGGTTGTCCCGACCCCTCGCGTCACGTAGATCGGGGTCGGCGCATCCGGATAGTAGCCTCGCACGTACTTGCGACCGTTCTCCGTGTGCATCGGCGTAATCCCGCCCGGCAGCCGAAACTGCCCGCCGTGGGTATGGCCGCTGAGTTGCAGCACCGGACCGGGATCGAGCTGACCGACGAGGTCGGGCTCGTGCCAGAGCACGATCTGCGGGTGCTCGGGCGGAGCCTCCCGCGCCGCGAGTTGCGCGATTTCCGGGCGAGCCCTTCCAACATTGGCCGAGTCGATCCCGACCCAGGTGATCCCCTGGTTGGTCCAGACCTCGTTGCGGAGGAGATGGATGTTCAGCTCCGCGAAGATCGGATGCAGCAGCGAGGCGTCGCCGACCTCGTAGTCGTGATTCCCCGCCACCGCGACGACGCGGCCCTCCATTTCCAGGAGCGGCTCCAACGCGTCCCCGACCATCGCTGGGTTCTCGAGCGTCCAGTGGCCGACGTAGTCGCCGATCAGCACCACGATGTCCGGATATTCATCGAGCGCCATCTCGACCGCGCGGCGCGCCCGGTCTCGAGTCCGCTTGCTTTGGATGTGGAAGTCGCCAAGAAGGGCGATCTTGAACCCATCCAGGCGCGCGGGCCAGTGCGGAATCTTGATTCGGGTCCGCTCGACGACCAGCCGTTCGGCTTCGACCAGCGCGCCGTAGAGGAACATGCCCGAACCGGCGGCCGCGCCCAGGAAAAGTAGATCGCGCGTTCGCATCAATCTAGTTATGGTCGATTTCGCCTCCAGCCTGCTGTGCCTGGTAGTCTCGCGTCGTGATCCGCGTCGACACCCGCATGATCGAGTTGGTCAAACGCTATCCCCTCGCGATCAGTCGAGGGACTCAGGCATCGTCCGAGAACCTATTCGTTGAGGTCTCTGATGGCGAGTTGAAGGGAATCGGGGAACTCTCCCCTGCGATCGGGTCCGGCTGGACCGCGGAGCGTGGTCAGTCGCAAATCGAGGCGTTCGTCTCCGGGAGCAAGCTCTTCAAGAACGGCCCGCCCGCTCCCCACGAAGCCTGGGATGCGATGCGCGAGGCGGAACTCGATCCGCCCGCGATGGCGGCGCTCGATATTGCGATCTGGGATCTTCTTGCCAAGCAGGCGGGAATGCCCCTCTATCGCCTCCTCGGCCTGCCCAAGAGCCGGGTCGCCACCAGCGTGACGATTGGCCTGAACCCTCCTGAAGTGACGCATCATCGGGTCCCCGAAATCCTCCGCCGCACCGGAGCAAAGTCGCTCAAGATCAAGTTGGGTTCCCCGGAAGGACGCGAGTTCGACAAGGTGCATTTCTTGGCGGCGGCGGAAGCGGCCAAGCCGTTCGGCGTTCAACTCCGCGTCGACGCGAACGGAGGCTGGACGATCACCGAAGCGCTCTCGATGGCGGAGTGGCTCGCCGATCACGGCGTCGATTACATCGAGCAACCGCTGGCCAAAGGGGAGGAAGCCGGGCTCGAGATCTTCTCGCAACTCCGCCCACTGCCGATCTTCGTCGACGAATCTTGCTGCTTCGCCGCCGATGTCCCCCGGCTGGCGCGGTGGGTCGATGGCATCAACCTGAAGCTCATGAAGTGCGGCGGCATCACGGAGGCCCTGCGCATCGTCGCCGTCTCCCGCGCGCACGGCCTCAAGACGATGATCGGCTGCATGAGCGAATCGAGCATCGCCATCGCAGCGGGAGCCGCGATCGGTGGTCTCTTTGATCACATTGATCTGGACAGCCACCTCAACCTGTATCCTGACCCGGCCGGAGGCGCCCCCATCCTCGACGGCATCATCACGCCCACCGACCACCCGGGCCACGGCGGACATCTGCTTCATGCTTAATCCCACCGAACCCGTTGCCATCTACATGGAGGGGGCGACGAACCTGGACATCGGCAAGATGGGATTCGGCGTGCTCCGCTATTCGCCCAACCCCGTGGTCTGCGTCATCGACTCAATCGCCGATTCGGACGACATGCAGAAGCTGGGTCGCAGCGACCGTTCGGTTCCGATCATCGCGACGATCGAGGCGGCCGCCGCCCTCGGGGCGCGGGTGCTGATCCTCGGCACGGCCCCTCCCGGCGGCCTCATCCCCGCCGAGTGGCGCCCGGCGCTCGACCGCGCCGTCGCACTCGGGATGTCCTTGGTGAACGGTCTTCACGACCTGCTGGCCCCTCACTATCCAAACCTCCGACCGGGTCAGTGGATCTGGGACATTCGCATGGAGCCGAAGGCCCTCGGTAACGGCTCCGCTTTAGCCGCTCATCTGCCGATGCGTCGCGTCCTTATGATCGGGACCGACATGGCCGTCGGCAAAATGACGGCGGGGCTGGAGATTGTTCGCGAGGCACGCAAGCGCGGTGCGAAGGCCGAGTTCGTCGCCACCGGTCAGATCGGGATCACCGTCACCGGACAAGGCGTGCCTCTGGACGCGGTGCGGGTCGACTTCGCCACCGGCGCGATTGAGCGTGAGACGCTCGCAGCGGCTGACCGGCTCGGGCACGACCCCGCATCGATGATCGTGATCGAAGGGCAAGGAGCGCTCATCCACCCCGCTTCGACCGCCAACCTGCCCTTGCTGCGAGGCTCCTGTCCAACCCACTTGGTGCTCTGCCACCGTGCCGGTCAGACTCACCTTCGCCGGTCAGCCGACATTCAAATCCCCAATCTCAACGCCTACGCGAAGTTGTACGAGGACCTGGGCGAGGCCTGCGGCACGTTCGCCCGCCCTAGAACGGTGGCAATCGCCTTGAACACGGTGCACCTATCAGACGACGAGGCGCGGGCTGCTTGCGCGGCAATCCAATCTGAGACCGGATACATCTGCGTGGACCCCATCCGCCACGGCGCGAGCCCATTGGTGGATGCATTGGACACCCAGACCGCGCTGCAAGCCACTCCGTCTCATCCTGAGTAGAGTGACACGGTTCATCTCTACTCAGCGTCATCCTGACCGGAGTGAGGAACGAGCGTAGCGAAAGCGACAAATTAAGCGTGTCAGCGTACTGACAAGCTTGCGCGCCGAAGGACCCCAGATCCCCACGCGAGCGTTACCCTCGAGAGAGCCGGGGGTGCCACGGTTTGTCCGGAATCGGAATTGTCTGAGACTTTCAATCCTTTCCCGGCAAGCCGTGCGTTGTAATTGCCACTGGTGCGTAGGAGCACGGCTTGCCGGGAAGTGGTTCCGGTTTCACTATCAACTACAATTCCGGACAAACCGTTTCACCCAGGGACCTAAGAATCTTCAATCGGCGACGCGCGAGCTAGTCGCCGCCGGACTCGGTGCCGTGAGTCGTGTTGCTTTCCCCACCCGCGACCTTGCGCGCCCGTCCGAGCGCGGCCTGCTGCACACCGCCCCCACCGCCGCCAAAATCACCCCCCTGAACTGGGCTGACCGCACCGGCACCCGGCACGTAGGGCGCGCCCGCAACCGTGTTCCCCCCTCCTGCCTGAGCCTGCTTGCCCGCAGGCGAGGGGCTTGCGGACGGCGTGGCCGGAACCGGATCGTCCTTTTTCGCGCAACCGATCACCAAGGCGAGGGCGGCGAGCGCCAAAATAACTCTCATAGGGTTAGGATAATCGAAGAATCCTCAACTGGGGTCTTTTGACCTCCTCCGGACCGCAAAGATGAACCTCGATCGAATTGGCTGGATCTCCGCTCTGGGGCTAAGTGTGCTCATCGGCGCACCGGGCTGCGGCTCGAAAACGCCGGAGCCGAAGTCCAAGGGAATCCCCATCTCATCCCTCGTCGCGGTACCGAGCCCAACCCCGAACGAGGCACCCCCCGGTCCGCGCTACGAGAGCAAGCGCCAGGAGTGGGACGCCGAGGACCAACTCGCCGCAAAGGATGTGCAGAAGGTCTTCGCCGATCTGAACAAAGCCACGGGCGACCGTAGCGCCGCGCTCCAGCATGCCGCCGAAGAACTCCGTCCGATCATCGCCCGGCTCGAAGCCACGATGAAGAAGTTCGAGGACATCCGCCCGCCCGACGCGCTCGCCGGATTCGATAAAGCGAGCCGACAGGCCGACGGCGCGGCGATCGACGATCTCAAAAAGATCTGCGATGCCATGGAGAAAGGAGACCAGGCCGCGTTCTCCGAAGGACTTGACGGCCTCGCCGCAACCCTCGAAACCTCGACCAGCTCAGTTGACCGCGCACTTTCGGAGGCGGGCTACGACGCCAAAGCTTGGAACGACGAGCGCCGCCTCAAACAATCGGCCCCGACAGCCACCGGCAGCCACTAGCAGGACTAGACATTTGTGGGTGCCATGGGCGAAGCACGTGCCGCTCCACAAGCGCCTCACGGGCTGCGCCCATGGCACCCCAACACCGTCTCAATCTCAAAAAAGAAGGGGCGCTCTGAAGGAGCACCCCCTGTTGAGAGGAGAGGCAATCGCTTGCGCGATTGACCTAGCGACGATTGGATTTCCCGAAACGACGCAAGTTTGTTGGCTCGCCCCGCGCGCCAATCTGCAAAATTGCGTGTTGACAAATGGCACCCCAGTGGAAAGGCTCACCCGGCGAAGGGTTTCGAAGCGCAGCAGCGTGGAGGACCTTCAATGCGGGAGGGTGAGATGAGTATCAACGGGGATTCAAGAACGACTTCAGGACGTGGTGCGCGATGAGCGACATCGTGACCATCGGCATTGCCGAGATTCAGGTCCGGCAGGGCGACGTCCGATTTCGATGCGTCGGAATTGGGAGCTGCGTCGGCGTGTGCCTGTTCGATCCCATCGCAAAGGTGACCGGGTTTGCCCACGTGATGCTGCCCGCCTCGTTCGCGGACCATGAACCGGAAAGTCCGGGGAAGTTCGCCGACACCGCCATCCCCGCCCTCATCGCGGCGATGGAAGAGCGCGGGGCCGATCCCACCCGGATCGTCGCCGCCATGGGAGGAGGAGCGCAGATGTTCCGAATCCTCGGGGGAGGAGAGAGCCTTGATCTCGGACCCCGCAACCTGCAGGCGGTCGAAGAGCAATTGAACAAGTACGGAATCGCCTGCGTCGCCGCCGACACCGGCGGCAATCTCGGCCGAACGATCACGTTTGCCTCCGACACTGGGGCCGTCTTCGTGAAAGCCAATTCTAGGGAGGACCGAGTCCTATGCGAACTCCGAGCCGCCTAAGTGAACCCACAATGACCACGTTAAAGAACCCCCTTTCGCTTGAGGACCTGGTGTCGAACACCCCAGACCTCCCCGTCATGCCCGCCGCGGTAATGGCGGTGATTCGCGAAACCGAGTCCTCGACGTGTTCGGCCCAGTCGGTCGCCAAGTACCTCAGCCAAGACCCCGCGCTTGCCGTCCGCGTTCTGCGTCTCGCCAATAGTGCGTTCTACTCCCTGCGCCGCCAGATCATGGAGGTCCCCGAAGCGGTTGTCGTGCTCGGCATGCGCACCGTCCGCAACCTCGCGATGATCGCCGGCAGCTACCCGTGGATGAGCCGCGAACTCAAAGGGTACGAATTGGGACCTCGCGAGCTCTGGGCGCACTCTTTCGGCGTCGCGATCGGAGCCGAGGTCGTGGCCCGGCGCGCTCGCCTCAACGAGAGCGAAGCCTTCAGCGCCGGTCTCCTCCACAACCTGGGAAAGGTCGCGATGAGCGTCTGGCTGGAGTCACGTGCCGAAGCACTGTTCGACGCGATCTCCAAAGACGAGGCGCCATTCGACGCGGTCGAGCGTCAAGTCCTCGGATTCGACCACATGCAGGCTGGAGCCCACATGGCGGAAAGCTGGAACCTGCCTAAGCCGCTGGTGCGGGCGATCCGCTTCCACCACTGCCCCGACGTCGTGGAAAACCCCGAGCCGTTGGTCGACTGCGTTCACATCGCCGACTTCATGGCAATGAGCGCGGGGATGAACCCTGGCTGGGACGGCCTACGGTACGAGATCAGCCTCAATGCGTTCGAGCGTATGAAGATCTCGCCCGACGACATCACGTCCCTCATGGACGAGTTTCTGCTCACCTATAGCCGTCACGACAAGCTTTTTGAAGAGCATCCGAAAGCAGCCTGATCCTCCCGCGACCTCAAGACCCCCACTCGAATTCGAGTGGGGGTCTTTTGTTTTGGCTGAGGCTCCTCGTCCGGAGTGAGGCTGTACTCGTTATTAAGCACAGCCATGACAAGACTTGAAAAGTACTGACTCTGAGGAGCGATTCATGATCTATTTCACTGACTAATTTTCAGATTCACCGTTAATTTTGGGCTGAAGCAGTGAAGTCTGATGTAATGCAAACCAAAGATTCAGGTGAGGACGCGACCGAATGAGCCAAGGCGGCTCACTAAGTCTACGTCGAATCCAAAGATGGCGACCCGAATCCTGATTACCGACGGAACCCGATTCACCCGCGAGCTCCTCGCGGGCATCCTCGCGCGTTGTGGATTCGACGTTGTCGGGGAGGCGGGTACCGGACGCGAGTGCGTCGATCTGTTCCGCTCGCTCAAACCCGACGTCGTCATGATGGACTTTGCGATGCCCGAGATGGACGGCGTCGCGACCCTCAAACAGATTCGCGCCATCGACAGCAAGGCGGTCGTCGTCATGTGTACGGCGGTCGGCAAGCCGCGGCGCATCCGAGACGCGATCCAGGCCGGTGCCAAGGACATTGTCAGCAAGCCGTACCGGGCCAGCGAAGTGAATCGTGCGGTCTTAGGTGCCGTGGGCGGATAGCCATGAAAGCAGAGTTCGTCGCGCCCCTCGCCAAAGAAATCGTCGAAGTATTCCACTCGGTGATCGGGATCGCGCCGACGCTTGGCGCGCTCAGCACCCGACCGGACAATGCCACCCGCCACCAGATCAACGTCACCATATTGATCTCGGGCGACCTTGAGGGCGTGATCGTGTACGGCATGTCGATCCGCACCGCCGACAAAATCGCCTCGAAGATGACCGGTATCGCAATCGTCACCTTTGACCAAACGGCGGCGACCGCCATCGCGGAACTCGGTCTTCACGTTTCGAGCGCCACCGATGCCGCGCTCGCCAAGCACGGGCGCTCGGTTTACATCGCGCCGCCGACCATCGTCCGCGGGGCCAACGTCTCCGTGTCCGCCGTCGATCACCCGTCCCTCGTCATCCCGATGACGCTCGCCGAATATGGCGAGGTGGAAGTCAGCCTTTCGGTTAAGGAACGCGACCTCGTCCCGCGCGCCGCCTAGGCTCGAATCTCCGGCTGCCCGCTATACTTGGCAATGGCTTCTGCTGCTGCCCGACCGACCTCCGGAAAGCCCAAGAAAAAGGTTTCGAAAGCGACGACCAAGCGCGTCGCCGCGACGTTCATTCCGTACCGCCGCGAAGTCATCATCACCGCGGTCTTGGTGCTCGCATCGGCCACCCTTGGACTGCTCAGCCCGCTCTTCCTCCAGCACATCATTAACGATGGGTTGCTCAAGCGCGACCTCGGCGTGGTCACGCGCTTCTCGCTTTACACGATTTTCGCCACCCTAGGGTCCGTCGGCTTCGGCCTCTGGTTCGGCTACCTGAGCGTCATCGTCGGGCAGCGGATCATGCGCGATCTGCGTAACTCCCTTTACGCGCACCTCCAAGGCATGCCCCTCGCGTTCTTCACCCGGACGCGTACCGGAGAGATCCAGTCGCGCCTCGCTAACGACGTCAGCGGCGTCCAATCGGTGGTCAGCGACACTGCCGCGAACATCCTCTCGAACGTCACCACCGTGCTCTCGACCCTGGTCGCGATGTTCATTCTCGACTGGCGGCTCACCCTGCTCTCCGTCGGCATCCTCCCCGTCTTCGCCGGGATTGCCCGCAAGGTCGGCGACCGCGCCCGGCACTATCGCGGCATCGGCCAGGCCCAGCTCGCCGATCTGAACTCGACGATGAGCGAAACCCTCTCGGTCTCGGGCGTCCTGCTGACCAAAACCAGCGGCCGCGAGACGCTCTCCCGGGATCGCTTCATCCGTGAGAACCAGGTCCTCACCGAGACGAACATCCACATGGCGATGATCATGAAGTTCTTCTTCAACCTCATCGGCCTGACCTTCTCGATCACCCCAATCCTCGTCTACTGGCTCGCCGGCTACCTCGCGATCGGTAACAAGGACGCCTCCCTCAGCATCGGCACCATCGTCGCGTTCACCGCGCTCCAGTCCCGAATGTTCTTCCCGCTGACCGGCCTACTCAATGTGCAGGTCGAACTCTCGAGCGCGATGGCCCTGTTCGACCGAATCTTCGAGTACATCGACCTCCCCCAGGAGATCGTCGACGCCCCCGACGCGATCTCCCTGGATCCCCACGACGTGCGCGGTGAGGTCGAGCTCGACAACATCGTGTTCCGTTACTCGCCGGAGCAGGAGGAACCGACGATCGACGGCGTCTCGCTTACCGCCAAGCCTGGACAACTCGTCGCGTTGGTCGGTGCCTCGGGCGCAGGCAAGACCACTTTGACCTACCTGATTCCTCGGCTGTACGACGTCGAGTCGGGCGGCGTGAAGATCGACGGGCATGACGTCCGGCAGATCAAGCTCGCGAGTCTCAGCTCCTTCATCGCCGTCGTGACCCAGGAGACGTACCTCGTCCATGACACGATCCGCGAGAATCTGCGCTACGGCAAGCCCGACGCTACCGACGCCGAGCTCGAAGCCGCGGCAAGAGCGGCGGCCATTCACGACCACATCGCCTCCCTCCCCGAAGCGTACGACACCATCGTCGGCGAACGCGGATATAAGCTCTCCGGCGGCGAGAAGCAAAGGATCTCAATCGCCCGCGCGATCCTCAAGGACCCTAGGATTCTGATCCTTGACGAGGCCACGTCCTCCCTAGACACCCAAAGCGAACGCCTCATCCAAGACGCGATGGTGCCGTTGATGAAAGGCCGTACCACCTTCGCCATCGCGCACCGCCTGTCGACCGTCCGCAACGCCGACCAGATCATCGTCCTCCGCGACGGCCGGGTGGTCGAGCAAGGCACCCACGACCAGCTCCTGGCGATGGACGGCGAGTATGCAAGGCTGCACGCTTTGGGCTTCGAGGAGCCGGAGTCCGCGGGGAAAGCCGAGGCTTAGGTCCAGGTCCGAAGGCACAGGTTGGAAACCTGCCCTACTCGATGCTCCTGTCGAATCCAGGGCTGGCCGACAGGAGTGTCGGCGGTCCCAGTTAACGTCTCCAATTTTGAGTCCGCTGGCTGGAAGCCTGCGCCAAGAGCGGACTTGCATGCCTCAGGGTTCTCCTGCCACCTGTCTAAGCCCACCACCGATCATGACCCTGAGGCTAAAAGCACGGCATTCCGAATCGGGGGTCATTAGCCTCGTGAGACCCTGCCCCACCGTTTGTCCACATTGGATGCCTCAGGGTTCTCTGGCCACCGGTCTACGCCCCGCCACCGATCAATGACCCTGAGGCTAAAAGCACGGACTTCCGAATCAGGGTCCATTAGCCTCGGGACTCCAAAAGGCGACTTCCGCGAGTTTGCGGTCGGAGCACGCTCGATTCGAGTGAATTGGTCGAGCATTCCGGCTAGACGAAATGCAAATTGTGCCATCTGTGCCAACCGTGGCACGACCGTCCCGGTCGTGGTCCCAGGGGCGTCCCGCCCCTGAAATCGGGAATGCAAGAATCGGGTTCGGGAGTCCGTGCTCTTAGCCTCAGGGTCATAACTGGATAACGGGCATAGACAAGCGGCAAGAGAACCCTGAGGCATCCGGCCTGGGCAACCCGTGACGTAGGTTGCAAGACATGGAGAAGCTAACTGGGAGCGCCGACACTCCTGTCGGCCAGCCTTGGAATCGACAGAAGCCCGACATCGTAGCGCAGGTCTTCCAACCTGTGCCCGGAAGGACACGGCACTGAAGCTACAAAGCCAAAGCTGGCTGGGTCGCGTGCGAGCGTTCGTGCTCCAGGAGGGCTTCCTTCATCGTCAGCCCGCCCGCGTAGCCGGTGAGGGTGCCGTTTTGGCCAATGACGCGGTGGCAGGGGACGATGATGGCGATGGGGTTGGTGGCGTTCGCTCGTCCGACCGCGCGGGAGGCACCCGGGTTGCCGAGAGCCTTGGCGAGGTCGCCGTAGCTTCGGGTTTCGCCGAACGGGATCGCACGGAGGAGGGCCCAGACTTGGTGTTGGAACTCGGTTCCCTTCGGGGCGAGCTTGACATCGAAGACCCGACGATCGCCGGCAAAGTACTCGGTGAGCTGTCGGTCAACAAACGCGGTCGCCTGGGAATCGAGGATTGCGCCCTTGGGCTCGATCGGGCCGAGCCAGAGACTGACCACCGCGTCGCCTTCGACGACCGAGGTGAGGATCCCGACGGGGGTGGTGAGGTGGTTGTAAAACTGGGTCATGCGGAGTCCTTCAGGCTTTGCCAGAGGTGGTAGGTCGCGAGGCTGCGGTACGGCGAGAAGGCTTCCATGAGCGCCTTCTGCTCCGGCTGCTTCGGGCTCGCTTCGAGGGCGAAATGGCGCCGGAGCCCGGCGGCGAGGCCCGTGTCGCCGAGGGGGACGCAGTCGGCGAAGCCGAGCGCGCGCATCATCAGATAGTGAGTCGACCAGACCCCGAGGCCGCGGATCGCCATGAGGGTCTGCTCAATCCGGGTGGCGGACTGGCTGGTCAGCTCCTCGAACCCGGTCGGACTGAGTTCAGCGACGCCGATCAGGTACTCGGCCTTGCGCCTGGAGAACTGAAGCGGGACGAACGCATCGGGGTCCCGGCCGACGAGTTGGGCGGGGGTCGGGAGGGCGGTCAGATCGAGGGGCGCGGGCGAGCCGAAAGTCTCGGCGAGGCGACGGCGGAGGGTGCGGGCGAAGGTGAGGTTCACCTGCTGCCCGACGATCGCCCAGATCAGGCCGTCGAAGACGGTCGGCGTGAGAGCGATTCTTACGCCGGGTCGGCCCTCGAAGAGCTTTTCGGCGCTGAGTTTGCCGCAATGGGTTTCGAAGGCACGGGGATCTTGGCCGAGGCCGAGGATACGGCTCACCATCCGGTGGGCGGCGAACATGTCCGGGCTATCGCCGTGAACCGTGACCTGAACCTTGGTGGGCATGAGGTCGAGTTCGAGGGTGGCGGGTTGGTTGTCGATGGTGACCGCTCGGCGGTAGGTATCGCCATCGAAGGATTCGATCACGCCATCCGAGTCCCGCTCGGCCCGTCCGCGCAACGGTTCGAGGTTGGCGTCGGCAGGGAGTTGGATGGTGAACTGGTTCGTTGCTGCAAGGTCTCGGTAGCCTGTGGGGGTGAGGCCGGTGGCTTCCCGAAAGCGAGCGTTGAAGGTCGAGACGGAGTCGAAGCCGACGGCAAAGCAGACCTCGGTGACCGGCATCTCGCCGTCCTTGAGGAGTTGTTGTGCTCGATCGAGGCGGGCTTCGGCGATGAGGTCGGCGGGGGTGCGGTGGTAGTGACGGCGGACGGCTTCATGGAGCTTGGTCGTGCCCCAGCCGATCGCCTCGGCGAGATCGGGGACGCCAGCGATTCGGTCGGGTGCTTCTCGAAGCCGGGCCACGATCAATTCAAGCGCGGCGAGTTCCCGGTCTTCACCGCGCTCGAACTCGTCGGGTTTGCACTTCCGACAAGCCCTGAGGCCTTCCTGGCGGGCGTCGTCGAAGTTAGAGAAGAACCGCACGTTCTCGCGCTTGGGCTTGCGGGCATGGCAGGAGGGGATGCAGTAGATGCCGGTGGTGAGCACGCCGGTCACGAAGCGGCCGTTGTAGGTTTCGTCGCTCGCCAGGATGGCGGCGTACATCTCTTCTTCGGTCAAGGTCTTCGGCACCATCTGATCTATTCTTACGCTTCCGCCGGGCGGGAAACCACCGGATTTCGCCGTAGCAATCTTGGTTTTCGAGCCTACCAATCTTCGATGGGGGTCTTGTCCTCGCGCCACGTCCATTCGCGATCTTGAACGAAGCGATGCGAAGCTTCGCCAGGGGCGAGCTCATAGTTGCGCCAAGCGAACACGGCATCGGTGAAAGCCTTGGCGGTGTCGTTGCTCGGCTCGTTCAGCATCGCGTCCCTTAGCGTTTCGAAGTGGGTTGGCTTGTCGGTCAGTTCGAGCACCGCTCGCGAGACCCACTTGTGATAGGGATAGATTCGTCGGTTCTCGGTCAGCACGATGCGCATGCCGAAGAGGGCAAGGCTGGTGACGGCTTGCAGGAGCAGGTAACGATCCTGACGCTTCTCGGCCTCGCGCACGAACCAGCCCCAGATTCCGAGCTGGGCGAGGTAGCCACGAATGCGCTCATCGGCACCCTCTTCCGGATAGCGCTGGGCGGCTTGAATGAGTTGGGTGACTTCCTGGTCGGGCGAGCGATCGAAGGCGCACCAAGTGCCGACGAACGCGGAGCGGGCAGGTTCGCTGCCGTGGTCCGCGACTTCGCGGAGGAAGCCGAGGGTGATCGCTTTGCCGTCGATATAGCCGCCTTCGTAGTCGGTGAAGTCGAGGCTGAAGATGGTCTGTTGGAGGTTGACGGAGCGGCGCTGGACCTCGGCGTCGGGGAGGACGAGGAGGAAGTCGAGATCTGAAGTTTCGAGTGCCCAGCCCTTGGCAACGGAGCCGCCGATGATCAGGGCGATGGCGTCGGGTTGAGCTTCGTAGTGGGCGGTCAGTCGCTCAATCGCGCACGCATGCTGGGGGAAGAGGGTTCGCTCACTCACCGGGCGAGGTTACTCGCTGGACGCCGGGGGCCGAGCAAGCTCGAACCTAATGCAAAGCGCGAGCAAGCTCGCGCACTCCCAAACTAGCGGCTGATTCGGCGATTGAGCCTGAGGGCTAATCGAATCACCAGCCAAAGCAGCAGCACAGGACCCGCGACGAGAATCATCATGATCGCGTAGGTGGCAAGGTCGCGCCGATGTCTCCCAAACCAGCCCATTGGCTCGACCGCCGGGGGCGGAACCTCAACCCACCCCTTCCAGAACTCCGCGTCGATATCGGGGTGCCGACCCGCCTTCATCCGGGTTTCCATATACTCTGCGCGACGAGCCTCGTAGGTGTCCGCCTCGGCGCGGAGTCGCTCGTACTGAGCCTCGACGTAGGCGTGGTCTCCACTGTCCAGACTCCCTTCGCCGAAGAACGTTTTGTCAAGGGCGACTTGTCCCTTACCGATAAGCTCTTGCCGACGCAAGGTTGCCAGGTAAGCAGTGGAGGGCGTGCGATCTCTGCGGCCAGCAGAGCTCTTCGCTGGCTCGCCAAGCGTGTCAGCAAGCGCGCCTAGGATATCTGGGTTTTCCCATGCGGGCCCTAAGACGATGAGGCCCGTAAGGCCCTTGACCTGGGCGGCGCGATCTGCGGACTTGTCCTTGTGATCCAAGACGGCCACCGGCATCCAGTTCACGATGCCGTCCTTGCCCGGATCCCCAGCCAGCCACCTCATGTACGCAAGCTGATACTTTTCCCGATCGAAGTGGGCATGAGGGTTGATGCTTAGGGCTTGCTCGATTCGCCCGATCGCTCTTTTCAGAAGGGTTCGATTATGCAAATGGTCCGGCAGAGCGAACCACGCGAGGAGTTCAAACGTGCCTTCGTTCGACTCGGTCTTGTAGCGATCATCGCTGTTGGCGTGAGCAGAATCGAGATGCTGTCGCTTTTGCTCCATCCACCGGATCGCCTCGTCTTGATGGCCCAGTCGCGAGGCGGAGACGCCAGCGTCGTCGTACAGACTTAGCTGATCGGGATGCTGAGTGATCTCCCCGGTCACCCGCTCCAGTCGCATCGAGTAGTAGAGCGGCGGATTGCGGTCGAACCGGCCGGTGATTGCCTGCAGGACCTCAGGCATGCGCTTCGCCTCGAATTCCAACGAGTCTCGATCCCAGTAGCAGGCTGAACTGAGGGCAGCACATCCGACGGCGAGCAGAGTGGCAAGCGTCTTCATGTTACGGTGACGGGCTGGCAGCTTGGTTTGGCAGCTATTTGGCGATGTCGGAGGCTCTCGTCTCGCGAATCACCGTGACCTTGATTTGGCCCGGGTACTCCAGCTCGCTTTCGATCTTCCGGGCCACCGACTCCGCAAGGCGGGCCGCTCCGAGGTCGTCCACCTCTCCCGGCTTTACGATGAGGCGGATCTCACGCCCCGCTTGCACGGCGTAGGAGCGCTCGACGCCGGGGAAGGCGTTGGCGACCTCTTCGAGCGCGGTGAGGCGCTTGAGGTAGTTGTCGAGGCTCTCCCTTCGCGCGCCGGGGCGGGCGGCGGAGATGGTGTCGGCGATGATCACGATCATCGCTTCCATCGATTGCGGCTCGATCTCGTGGTGGTGGGCACCCACCGCGTGGAGGATCGCCTCCTTCTCGCCGAGGCCCTTGAGATACTCCATGCCTGTGAGGGCGTGGGGGCCCTCCCATTCGGGACCGAGGGCTTTTCCGATGTCGTGGAGCAGGCCGGCACGCTTGGCGACTTCCATGTTCGCGCCGAGCTCGGCGGCGAGGGAGGCGCAGAGGCGCGAGACCTCGACGGAGTGGTCGAGCACGTTCTGCGCGTAGCTGGTGCGGAAGCGCAGGCGGCCCATCATGTCGATGACCTGGGGCGGGAGGCCGTGGACGTTCGCTCGCTCCGCGGCACGCTCGCCGGCGTCCTTGATCGTTCGCTCAACCTCTTCCTGCGCCTTCTCGTAAAGCTCCTCGATGCGGCCGGGATGGATGCGCCCGTCAAGCATCAGGTTCATGAGCGCAAGTCTTGCCGTCTCGCGCCGTACGGGGTCGAAGCAGGAGATGACGACGGCTTGGGGGGTTTCGTCGACGATCAGATCCACCCCGGTGACTTGCTCGAAAGCGCGAATGTTGCGGCCCTCGCGGCCGATGATCCGGCCCTTCATGTCCTCGCTCGGGAGCTCTACAACGGCTAACGTCGCGGCGGTCACATAGTCAACCACCGATCGTTGCATCGCGTCGACGAGGATGCGTTTGACCTTGCCGTCGACTTCGCCGAGAGCTTGGGCTTCGATTTCTTTTGCCTTGCGTTGGGCGATGCCTCGGAACTCTTCCTCGATGCGGTGGATGAGGATGTCGCGGGCTTCTTCCTTGTTGAGCTTGCCGATGCGCTGGAGTTCGGCTTCAATCGTGCCCTCGCGCCGAGCGACGGCGTCATTTCGCTCGCCGAGGCCGCGGTGCTCGTCCATGATCGCCTTCTCGCGCTCCTCGAGGCTCTGGCGTCGGGACTCGAGGGAGTCCTCTTTGATCGAGAGCTTCTCCTCTTGGCGGACGAGGGCGGAGAGGCGCTTGCGGTGTTCGGCTTCGAGCTTTTCTTCTTGGCGTTCGAGGGCGTTCATGCGCTGGCGGAGTTCGTCTTCTAGCTTCTCACGTACGCGCAGAGCTTCTTCCTTGGCGCTCAGAATCGCCTCGTCCAGGCGCAATTTCGCTTCCGCATCCAGACGTCGCTGGAGCAGGTCGGCGTCCTCGGCCTTGCGCTGGGCGGATTTAAGCGTCGGGCGGAGCCAGAGCGCGTAGAGCGCCAGCATCGCGACCGCCGCCGTTCCGACTCCCAGAAGGAGGGGCATCATCGTGGCGAGCATAAGTTTTTCGCCGGGTCAGTCTTCCGGGAAGCGTCGGTTGAGCGCATCTTCGATCGCCTCTTCGGAGAACCCGCGACTAAAGAGGAAACGCCCGGCTTTCGCGCGGCTGTCTCCCGGTCGCAGCTTCTTGTCCAGAAGCGCGTCAATGCCCTCACCCTGCTCGCCGAGTTCAGCGAGAAGGGATTCAACCTCTTCTTCCGGGGCGCCTCGCCTTGTGAGCTCGGCGCGAAGTTTTTCTATCCCGACCGACCGCTTCCCGGAATTGCGTTCGATCAGGTTTTGAATCAATCGTCGATCGTTGACTAGTTTACGTTGCCGGAGGTGCGCCAGCGTCTCATCGACACCGACGTCCACTCCTTTAGACGCCAGGTGAGCCCGAATCTCCGCCTCAAACCGCTCGCGAACCCGTAGAAACTCCAGGGCCAGCGCGAGCGGTTCAGTCGTCGAGCGGCTCGGCTTCGTCATCTACGTCCTTCGCCGGCGCAAGGTTCGCGCGCTCGGCGGCGAAGATCGCACGCAGCTTGTCGTCGATCTCCTTGAAGATCGGCTCGTTCTCTTCGAGGAAGTTTCGCGCGTTGTCCCGACCCTGACCAAGGCGAGTCTCGCCGTAGTTGTAGTAGGTCCCGGCGCGGGTGACGATTCCCTTGACGGCGGCGATGTCGAGGAGGTCGCCGGCTTTCGAAATTCCGCGGCCGAAGATGACGTCGAACTCCGCGGTCTTGAAGGGCGGGGCAACCTTGTTCTTGACAATCTTGACCTTGGTGCGGGTGCCGATCTGATCGACGCCGGCCTTCAGGGCGTCGCCCTTTCGGACTTCCATCCGGATGCTCGCCCAGAACTTGAGGGCGCGACCGCCGGGGGTGGTCTCGGGGTTGCCGTACATCACGCCGATCTTCTCGCGAAGCTGGTTGATGAAGATCGCCGCGGTCTTGGACTTGTTGAGGCTGCCACCAAGTTTTCGGAGGGCCTGGCTCATCATGCGAGCCTGGATGCCGACGAACGCGTCGCCCATCTCACCTTCGATTTCCGCCTTCGGGACGAGGGCGGCGACGGAGTCGATGACCACGATGTCCACCGCACCGGAGCGAATGATCGCGTCGGCGATTTCGAGGGCTTCCTCACCGTTGCTCGGCTGGGAGATGTAGAGCTTCTCGACATCCACGCCGAGGGCGCGGGCGTATTCCGTGTCCAGCGCGTGCTCCGCGTCGATGAACAGCGCGAGGCCGCCCGCCTTCTGGGCCTCGGCGACGCAGTGCAGGGCGAGGGTGGTCTTGCCACCCGATTCTGGGCCGTAAATCTCGGTGATGCGCCCCTTAGGGATGCCGCCGATGCCGAGGGCCATGTCGAGGGAAAGGGAGCCGGTCGAGATCGACTCGATCATCTCCCGCTCGCCGCCGCCGAGGCGCATGATTGACCCCTTGCCGAAGGCGCGTTCGATCTGCCCCAGAGCCAAATCTAAGGCTCGCTCGCGGTCCACCGCGTTGTCCTTGTAGGTCACTGCCGCCTTGTCTGCTGTGTCGCTCGCTCGCCGCATAAGAACTAAAGTTTACCAACAACTTTTCGGGGCGTCAACCACTTTTGTAGAACTTTGTCTATATATTTCGAAATTCGCAAATTTAGGGTGTTGGTGGCAACCGGCCCCTCCCAGCCTCCCCCCGGGGCGGGGAAGGAGCCGGAAATCCGGCTCCTGACTTACCGAATCGGTGGAACTTCAAAGTTGTACTTGAGTTGGTCCGCCTGGGTCGTTACTTCGACCACCGCCTTGCTAGCCCTTTGTCGATACAGTCGTGCGAGGAGGTTTGCGGAAGCAAGGCTAGGATGCTCCGCTGCTCCCGCCACCCGGATGCCGGGCAAGTCTCCCAGGCGGGTGATTTCGGAATCTTGAAGGTTGTCCGCTCCCGAAGGAGCGGGTGAGGCGGTCGTCCATTCCCCTAGGCAAAGCCGACCGCGTTGCAAGAAGACGGGAAGGCCGATGAGGGGTCGGAGAGCGAGGGATGCCTTTGCGTGCGTGGGCAAGGCTTCGAAGTAGACCTTGGCCGCCGGGAGGTCGAGCAGGACTCGCCGGCTCGGAAACGTCGAAAGCGAGATGCTGCCGTTCAGCGAAGGATGTCCAGGCTCCGGGCTTGCCAGATCCAGAACCAGCCAGGGCATGTTCACGTCTCCTAAGTCGGCCTTCCAGGCTAGGGCCCGATCGACCTTCAGTCCGGGAATCGTGAGAGGAACCGACTGGTTCGACGGAATAGGCCCTCGCCACCAAACTGTTCCGGCGGCGGCAGTGGTCAAGAGCATGTTGGCGGGCTCACCTCCGATCGTCATCGCGACGGCGAGGCCTTCCTTCGTCCGGCTTATCGGGACCGCATTTATGCCACGGTGGGTCGATCCCAGGGTCGGCCATGCGGGCTGGTTGGCGAACCAGCTTCGGATGCCCTGGTCGTCCAGCGCACGAGCTGGCCAGTAGCTGAGCTTTAGTTCATCGAGATCGAAGCCAAGCGCGAACCGGTCCAAGACATCGGCACCCAGGACGCCGCTCGACCCGTCGGAGGAGGGTGGCTCCAGTTCCGGGGTGAACTTTGCTTCGAATCCTTGTATGCCAAGGGAATCGCCCGGGTTCGCTTGGAGTCGTTTGAGAGCGTCGGCGGTGATCTTTGATTTTGGGATTGACTCGGAGACGAGGAAGCTCAGGCGGCGCGATTGCTTCGGTGCTCCTTCTGGGCTGATGTCGAGGTCAACCACGAAGTCGGGGTCGGCGCGGCGCAGAAGTAGCTCGTTTGGCTTGAGCCTGAGCGACCGCTGGGAATGCCGAGCGGCCAAGGCGAGAATTACGATGGCGGCAACCATGTCGGATGTCAGTTCCTGGTCATCGTAGTTACCGTTGACTCTAATTCGGGACGGGTGGGGTGACCGTCATCGGTGACGCTGAATCGCTTTGAATCGTATCGCCTTGGCATTCCAGACTCCAAGTCGATTGTCCACGTGCCGGATTGCTTCACGGTGTGGTTGTATGCGTCGATCTTCTTGTCGAAACTGCTATAAAAGGTGGACGTGATTCTCGCCTCAACTCGAAACGAGATAATCACGAGCTGCCGGGCAGGATCGACTGATTCCAAGTGATAGGTGCAAAGAGGATTGTTGCCCTTCACGCTTTGCGTCTTACTGCTGTCGAACCCCTCATTTCCGAGATGCACGGGGGAGGTCCACGAGGAGCCAACCCGGATGGCGTTCGGGGGGAAGGGAACGTCGAACGGCCCGACTTCATACATGCCGCATGCCTTCGCCACCATCATGCCCGCCCATCCGCTTCCGTTACCTCCCGAGAACTCCCACGAGTCAACCGGACCCCACGAAGCAAATCTCCTGGAAAACTTCATGCCCGATAGGTTCCGAGCCGCAACCTTCAAATCATGATCATACGGAGGCTTGGCCGTCCCCTTGAATCTGGTGATCGTCAACTCAAGCTTCCGCCCACCTGAAGTGCAGGTGATTCCGAATTGGTGGACTTGACTTCCGTTGCCGGAGGCTGGAGGATTCGCCACCCAAACCCTCTTGAGGTTGTACTTCGCTTGTCTAACCGGTCGAAACCGAAGGGTGAGCTCAACCGGAACGGACGCCCGGACAGACTTTAACAGAACGATCGCAAGTAAGAGTGCGCTCACGAATGGCATTATCCGCCCTCTTCGGTTCGGACGGAGCCTCGCCCTCGCGGATAACCTGGCGTTTCTAGAGCGTTTTTCCCGTCTGCCGATGGCTCCCACCCCCAACCCCCTCCCTCAGTTTCCGAATGACCGCTCTTGGCTCGCCGCGTGTCGGGCCGGGAAACCGAGGGATGGGGCTCTTGGCTCCTGCTTGCGGGCAGGGTCCCATTGAGCCCCTCTCTGTTCCGTTCGGAATGCACAGGTTGGAAAACCTGCGCTACTAGTGGTTGAGCCGCGCTACTATGGTTGAGCGTTGTCATCGCTCCGCTCTACTCTCCATGTTCCGCCATCTCCGCACCGCTGGCCT
Source organism: Fimbriimonadales bacterium (assembly GCA_038216655.1). Classification (GTDB taxonomy): domain Bacteria; phylum Armatimonadota; class Fimbriimonadia; order Fimbriimonadales; family Fimbriimonadaceae; genus JAFDWR01. The sequence continues at coordinate 84,141 of JBBQPZ010000002.1, read as the reverse complement.
CTTCCTCCTTGCCGCCTTCGCGGCGGTGGGTCAGGCGCAGGAGGAAGTCACGATCCGGATGATGGGTGGGGCGGCTTATGGGGTGCCTCCGAAGGAAAACACCGCCGTCACGACCGTCATCCGACGGGCGGTGTTCGATGAGTTTCATAGGCGAAACCCGTCCATAAGGGTCGTCAACGCGGGTGGTTTGAACCTGATCGGCGACCAGGCCGACAACATGTTCCTGATGTCGATGGCGGGGGACAAGTCGCCGGACATCTTTTACGTCAACTTTCGGCAGTACTACACCTTCCTCGACCAAGGGTTCTGCCGACCGCTAGACGACCTCGTGGCGCAGACCCCAAACGTGCTGGACCGGGTCAATCCGACGATCTTGAAGGTGGTCAAGAGCTACGACGGGCACATCTATGCGGTGCCGTTCTTCCAGGTCGCGCTCGGGCTCTACTACCGGAAAGACCACTTCATCGAAGCCGGGCTCGACCCCGCAAAGCCGCCCAAAGACTGGAATGAGCTATTCGAATACTCGAAGAAACTGACCACCAACGGCCGCTCCGGGTTCATCGTCTCCACCCCGCCCGGATACCAGTGGTCGAACTTCTTCTATCAGGCGGGCGCGAACGTGGTCGAACAGACGCCGGACGGGAAGTGGAAGTCGGCGATCAACACGCCCCAAGCCGCGCTTGCCGTGGACTATTTCCGCAAGATGGTGCTCACCACTTGGAAGGGGCCGGATGGCAAGCAGATAGGCCCCGCTCTCGGCCTCAGCACTGATCTGAAGGAAGACATCCGCACCGGCAAGACCTCGATGTGGTTCGCCTACACGAACGACGTGCTGATGAATGGCAACAACGATCTGCCGCCTTCCGTCGTCGGGATCGCCGCCATGCCTGCGGGTCCGGCAGGAAATCAGAACGAGATCAACGCTGGCATGTGGGCGATCAACTCCAACGTCAAGGACCCGGCCAAGCTCGCCGCCTGCTGGAAGTTCATCCAATTTTTCGCTGGTCAAGACGCCGCCCGCGTCAACGCCGCCAAGTGCGTCGAGATGGGGATCGGGACGCTCGTCAACCCAACTTGGCTCAAGAAGTTTGGCTATACCGACATCCTCGCCCAGGTCGATCCGAGCTACATCAAGGCGAACGAACAGCTCTTCCAGACCGGCCATCCGGAGCCGTACGGGCGGAACTGTCAGCAGGTCTACAACCAGCTCGACGACGTGCTCGATCGCGCCCGCCTCGATCCCTCCATGCCCGCGATGGAGATCCTGAAGAAGGGAGCGCAGGAGATGGACGACAAGCTGATCGGGTTCACGCCGGAGCCGATCATGCAGCAGCGCCGCGGATGGGCGACGGGCATTTTGAGCTTGTTGATGGTGGTCGCGGGCGTGTTCGGCGGACGCCGCTTTGTGCGGATGCGTCGTGAAAAGAAGGTGCCGGAGCGGGAGAATCTCCCCGCGGGGATCTCAAAACGGCGGGTCTACACGTTCGTCGGGCTCTGTGTTTTTCCGGCGGCGTTTACGATCCTTCTGTGGTCTTACTACCCTCTCGCGCGCGGTCTGGTCATCGCGTTTCAGGACTACAAGGTGCTGGGTGGGGCGAAGTGGGTCGGGCTCGATAACTTCATCGGCGTGTTCAGCCAGCCGGTTTTCTACCAGTCGATCTTCAACTCGTTCCTGTATGTCGGGCTGAGCCTGCTGATCGGGTTCTTCCTACCCATCGGGCTGGCGCTTGCGCTGAACGAGATTCCGTTCGGCAAGGTGTTCTTCCGGACGGTCTACTACCTGCCCGCGATGACCTCGTCGATCGTCATCGCGTTCCTGTGGCGGCAGATGTACGACAAGAAACCGACGGGGCTCTTGAACAGCCTCCTGGGGCCGGTGATCGAGCACGGGATCAACCCGATGCGGGGTTGGGTGCACATGGCTCCGTGGCCGACGGCGAACGACTGGCTCGGCAGTCCCCAACTCGCGATGTTCGCGGTGGTGCTGCCGGGGATTTGGGCGGGAGCGGGGCCGGGTTCGATCCTGTACTTGGCGGCCCTAAAGAACATCTCGCCGGAGCGGTACGAGGCGGCGGATATCGACGGCGCGTCCTGGTGGCAGAAGATCGTTTACATCACGTTGCCGGGGCTTAAGCCGCTCATTCTGATCAACCTGCTCGGGGTGTTCATCGCCGGGTTCAAGGCGATGGAGAATATCTTCGTGTTGACCCAGGGTGGCCCGGTGAACTCAACCCGCACGATCGGGCTTGAAGTCTGGCAGAACGCGTTTATGTATCTGAAGTTCGGCTACGCGACGGCGGCGGCCTGGGTGATGGGCGCGATCCTGGTTGGGTTCACGCTGATCCAGATCAAGTCGCTGCTCAAGATGCGGTTTACTACCGCCCGAACTTAGGTTCGGGCGGCGGTATTGGGGTATTGGAGCGTTCGCAGTTGTCATTCCGAACGAAGCCGCTCAGAAGTTTCCAGCTTTGCGAACAGGCTTCAAGCGGCGAACGGAGGAACCTGCCCGTCATCGCCTCTTGCTCGTCTCTCTAGCAACCCGGCCGGGTCGATCACAGGAGTCAACTACCGTCAGATCCCTCGATGTCGCTAGGGCTCGCTCGGGATGACAATCACTCTGCCTAAATATTCAATACTTGCCTTCCTCAATGCTGCTGCGGAGCAGTTTCGCCGCCTCCACGTTCGTGCGATGCCCGGAAGCCGTGGAGGTCACATTCAGGAGTGAGATCGGGATGCCGGATAGGTAGAGGTCGCCGATTAGGTCGAGGAGCTTGTGGCGCGCGGGCTCGTCGGGGAAGTTCGCCGCGTTCTGGTAGCCGTCGTCTCCCAGGACGAGGGCGCTGGATTCGTCGAGGCCTTGGCCCAGGCCGTACTGCTTGATCATCGGCAATTCCTCGGCAAGAGCGAAGGTGCGGGCGGGGGCGATTTCTTGGAGGTATTGCCCGAGAACATCGGTCGCTTCGAAGCTCTGTTCGCCGGGCCAGCGGTCGCCGGCATTGTAGGTGTACCGCCAGTGGCCGGCACCGCGGCCGATCGCGATCTGGACCGGTCCCTCGTGGAAGTACACCCGCTTGAAGGGAACGGCAGCCTCGCGCTCACCTAGATCGTAAGTTCCGATGCGGGAAAGTGTCTGGTAGTAGCCGAGTGCGTTGCCACCCATTCCGGGAAGTTCGGGGGCGGTCAACTCGACCTCGGCGTCGGTGATCTGCAGAGCGGCGAAGGCGCTCATGAGATGCTCTATAGTCGATACGCCCCCGAGGCGAGTACAGCGTGAGGTGTCGGTCACGTTCTCCGGGATCGCCTGCCACCGTTCGGTACCGTGGCGGAAATGGATGCCCGATTCCCAGGGAATAACGCGCACCTCAACCGGCACACCGGAATGAAGGCCGCGCCCTTCGAAGTGGGCTTCACCCGCGAGAGTTCGACGGCGCATCAAACTTTCTTCTCCAGCTTGGCAAGCTGTCGCTCGAGTTCTTTCACCCGCTTGAACAGCTCAGGCAGCTTCGAATTGAGCGTGTAGACGCGCATCCCCTCGGCAACCGGCAGAGCGGGAGCCCCGAAGTAGATTCCGGGCTCTGAAAGGCTCTTCGACGTTCCCGTGCGTCCACCGAAGGTGATGTCATCGCCGACCGTCACGTGATCTGAGAGGGCGCTCTGCCCGCCGAAGATGCAGCGATTCCCGATGTGCGAACTTCCCGAAATCCCGGTGAGAGCGGCGATCACCGTGTCATTCCCGACGGTGCAGTTGTGCCCAATCTGGACCAGGTTGTCGATCTTCGTCCCGTTGCCGAGCTTGGTCTCGCCGGTGGTCGCGCGGTCGATTGATGTGTTCGCGCCGATTTCGACGTCGTTGCCGAGGGTCACGCCGCCCGCCTGGGGCACCTTGATTCTTCGCTTGCCGTCCCATAGGAACCCAAATCCGTCGGCTCCTAGCACTACGCCCGAATGGACGATTGTTCTATCTCCAACGGTGATGTCCTTGTACAAAACGGCGTGAGGATAGACCGTCACGTCCGCCCCGAGTTCGCAGCGATGTCCAATGTAGGCGAAGGGATAGATCCGCGTTCGCGGTCCGATCACGACCTCATCTTCGATCACCGCATAGGGACCCACCAACGCGGAAGGATCGACTTGAGCACCGGCATGGACGATCGCGGTCGCATGGATGCCAGCAACCAAGGGCATCGGAGTGTCGGCAAGAGCCAGAAGAGCACCGAAGGCGCGGCGCGGCTGGTCCACCTTGATGTGCGGCTTGTCGGTGTCGAGGTCTCTGGGCAGCACCAACGCGCCGACCCCCTCCGACTGCGCGAGGTACTCAGCCGACTCGCAGAAAGCGATCCCGTGAGGCGAAACGGAGTCCGCGGACACCGGTCCCTTGATAATGAGGTCCGCGGGTCCGTGAAGGTCTCCCCCCAAGAGCGTGGCGAGTTCGCCTAGTGTCCAGCCTTTCGATCCTTTATCCATTGAACAAACTCTGCTGTCGCGTCCCGAACCCCGCCCGGAGTCGACTGAAGCCGATACCCACTCGTCCCGGCCCAAATCTGTGCCTGCTCGGTGGCGAGGTCACGCTGCGTCTTCACATCGTCCGACCGCAGAGAACCGGAGATCTTGGGGGGCGCGGAGGGTCCGGGCGCACCCGGAATGACCGTTTGCCGTGCGGGGAGCGGACTCAGTTGTACCCGCACGGACTGGGGCGCGGGGAGCGACACCTTGGTATCCGCCAATTGCTTTTCCGCCGCGACTGCGGCTTCATCGTTGGCCTGAACTCGGAGAAGCGAAATATCGGTCTGAATCTTGGTAAGCGCGACATCCACTCCCGTCTGGACTTTCGCTTGAAGCGTCAGTCTCTCTTGCACGTAGGCCGCATCTAGCTTCGCGATCTCCCCTTTGAGGTTTGCCAGCTCGACGGCATCGCGGCGGGCGTCTTCAGAAAGGCGATCCCGTGGGATGATCGCCTGCAGAGCCGTCAGCCGACTGAGCTTGGGGCCCCGTACCCTCGCGTATGCCTCGAATTTCGCGCGGATCTCAAGCCCAACCTGCTCGCGCAGTTGATCGGCGAGCGGCTTGAGCGAACGTAGCTGCTTCTGATGAAGCTCGTCGATGTCGGCATTCCGCTCGATCGTGTACTGCCGGACGAGGCCACGCCGAGCCTGCTTCAGGTCCTGGTCGATCAAGCCTTGGGCGCGATCCAGTTGAGGTCGGCTATCGAGCAGAAAGTCTCTGCCCGGGGCCCCTGGCAAGGTCGCTGTACTTGCAGTTTGGCCCTTGGGCGGTACGGGCGCGGCGGTGGCGTGTAGGACATTCGAAGCGGTGATCGCGACTCGATCGAGGTCCACGTAAACAGTTTCGGGCTGCGTCTTGCAGCCCGAAACGATCGCCAAGGCGATCCCGACCCATATCAGCTCCGTTCTATTTTTTCGCATTCATCGCGGCAAGCGCGGCGTCGGTCAGATCGTTCGCTCCATACCGGGCGTACCGAGTGTCGAACACCAGCGTGAAGGCTTGGGCCTTCGCGGTGTCGACCAAAGCGGCCTGAACACGATCCATCGTTAAGTTGTATTGACTCTCGCCAAATTGTTGGACTTCCCCTTGGAACTCTTGTGCCCAACCTTGAGCCATTTGCCGAGTTCTTCGGCTGCTGGTATCGAAATCGGTCATCAGCGCCTTCTCCTCTGTTGTAGGAGCGGGCTTCTTCTGGAGTTCGTCGAGTTTCTTGCTGTTCGCGGCGACGTCGGCCTTGATCTGCGAGTATTTCGCATCCTCGTCAGGGGTTCGAGGCGACTTGACCGACAGTTCCTTGAATTTCTGGGCTTGGTCCACGGTCATGACGGAGTTCTCGGTCACGAAGGTGAGCATTTCCTTGCGGGCGGCACTGATCTTGTCGATCTGCGCCTGGCTCGCTTTGCCAAAATCGCTCGACGTTACGAGCTTCGAAATGTCGACCACGCCAAACTTGTCGGTCGGCCCCTCGAAGCCGCTGGCAAGCCAAACGGCGGCGAAGGCCGCGGCGAGCGTCCAACTCAGTTGGTGAAAGCCTCTGCTGCTTCGCTTCACTTCTTGTTCATCCCCTTGATGACGTCGGCGGTCACGTCGTTCTGGCCGTACGGCGCGACGTCCTTGCTGAAGATCAAGTTGAAGGCTTGGTTCTTCCCGATGTCCTGGATGGCGTTGCGAGCGGAATCCTGGTTAGCCTGAATCGCCTTTTCCTGCATGCCCTGAAGCTCATCGGTGAACTGTTGTCGCCAATCACCCATGTGCTGACCGAGCTCCTGCTGGCGCTTCCCGAAATCATCGAGATCGGTTCGATCTTGCGGGGTCAGGTTGGCGGGCGGCTTCTGCTGCAGGGCACGGAGCTTCGTGTCCGACGCCTTGACATCGGTCTTGATCTTGTTCAGCTCCGCGGTCTCCGCAGGGGTGGGCGTCGCCTTGAGGCTCAGCTCCAGAAAACGATTGGCCTGCGCGACGGTGAACACGGGATACGTGCTGATAAAGTCTAACAATTCGCCACGCAACTTGTACGCAGCCTGGAAGCTATCGGACCCCTTCGTGTAGCCCTCGGAGCCGGTGATTGCCTTGTTGACATCAACCACGCCGAGCTTTGTGTTCGTGCCTTGAAAGCCTGAGGCGAAAACCATCGCTCCGAGGCCCGCAGCTACAACCCAGCCAAGTTTTTCGAGTTCTATTTTCATATCTTGTTTAGAAAGACGTTCCGATCTGGAAGTCAATTCGGGTCTTGCCGTGCTCGTTGAAACCAAGATCCAAGCGAATCGGACCGAGGGGCGTCTTGAAGCTGAGGCCCGGGCCGAACCCAAGGTGCATCTTCGGTCGATCGGACTGCGTGAACGCGTTCACTCCGCTGTAGCCTGCCCACGCTCCGCCGTAGTCGACGAAGAACAGGAGGTTGAACGACTTCTGCAGCGGATGCCGATATTCGAAGTTGGTGATGATCTGGTTGCGACCCCAGTAGCGGTCGTCCTGGTAGCCACGAACCGTGTCCACGCCACCGACGAAGTACTGCTCGAAGAACGGGATGTTCCCGGAGATCGTGCCAAATCGCGCGCGAAAAGCGAAGACCCGGCGAGGGTCGTCGAGCTTGTCGAGCGGACGCGGCTTCTGCGGCGAGTAGTAGAACCGATATTCCAGATTCGACTTGAGGAAGTAGTTCGTTCCTAACAATCCGGCGTTCTGGACCTGACCACCGATGTCGGTGATGTGGCTCAGGCCCGGATCAATGCTGAGCTGCAGATAGTCGCCACGCGAGGGATCTTGGTCAACGTCTCGACGGTTGCGAGTCAGACCCGCGGTGAAGACCGCGACAAGGCCGTCCTGCTGGATGAAATTGTCGTTTGTGGTCGTAGAGAGGTTGTTCGTCTTGATCGACTCGATGCGAGTGGAGATCCCGGCAACCGTTCTCGGGCCGTGGATCGGTCGTGAGAACCCGAACGTGCCGCCGGTGCGGCGCTCGAAGTATCGGTCCGAAGCCGTCGGCGTCGAATTGCCGCCAAAGCCCGTTCCCGCGAAGCGGAACAACAGGCGGCTATAGAGCGAGAAGTTGAAAGAAGTGTCCCGATTGTCGATGAACGGGTTGTTGTAGTTGAAGCTGACGCTCGGTCCGCCGCCGCTGGTCGACTGGAGGAGGTCCAGGCCGACGCTCTGGCCGGTACCGCGGAAGTTCGAGTCGGAGAGCTTCACAAAACCTGCGAAGGAGCTCTGGGGGTCAACCTGGAGGCCAAGGCCGATGTTGCCGGTTCGGGCTTCCTTGAGGTCGACGTCGAGGTTGATCGTGCCCGCTTCGGGCTGCGAGTCGGTCGGCTTGATCGTCTCGAACCACTGGGTCGAGTAGAGACGCCGAAGGTCGTCGCCCCACTTCTGCTCGGAGAACGCCTCGCCCGCCTTGGTCTTGATCAAATGTTTGAAAACATTCTTCTTCGTGCGAACCGGACTCGCGACGTTGACCTTAACCTCACCGACGTGAAGCTCAATGATCTCGACGTTGATCGTGCCGCGGGAGTCCGGAAGCGGACCGAAGTCGCTGACCTTCGCGAACAGACCCTTCTTGGTGTAAAGCTCTTGGATCTTGTCGCTGCTCGGGGCGACTTGGCGACGATTGAAGACTTCGCCCGTCTTGACCTCGATCGCCTTCATGATGATCGCGGACGGAATCGCCTTGTTGCCGGTGAGACGGATCTCCTTCACGACGGCGTACTCGTGCACGTCCACCGTGATGTCGTAACCCGACTGGTCGTCGTTCATGTGGGCGCTAGCATCGACGGCCTCGAAGAAGCCCATCGCTTCAATGAGGGCCTTGTCGTTGGCCAAGGTCGCTTCCACGAACGGCTGGCCCACCTTGGTGCGCATCGTCGCGAGAATCGCGTCGGTCGAGACGTGCTCGTTCCCGCGCACCTTGATCGACTTCACGGCCCCGGACTGTCCAAATGCGCTTACGGCGACAAGTGCCAGCAGGGCTAAAAACCACGTTCGGATATGCAAATATTTCTCCAGATTCCTGCGGGGCACCCCTTTCTGGGATTGCATCATCCGCCGAGCTTTCCAGCCACTTTACCCGTCGCTTGCGATGCCAACCGGTGCGGCCACCCTAATAGAAGTGCGAGGCCGCAAGGCGTTACGTCTGGGAACGCATCCGCGTTCCCAGATTGGGACTCAACCTTTGATCTGTTTTAGGATTTCCTGCACCGCGCGCTCAAGCTGAACATCGCGCCCAGTAAGCCACGCGTTTGGATCAAAAGGCACCAAAATGTCCGGTTTGCGACCGTTGTTCTCCAGGTCCTGACCGTCGATCGTGTACGCGCCGGATGCCGGCATTCGGATCATGCCGCCATCCCAGAGGGAGTGGGCACCGGTTCCGATCACGTATCCGGGGGTGCGTTCGCCGACCACAGTTCCGCGCTTCAGCCTTCGGAAGCCTTCGGCCCAGATCTCCGCGTTTGAGAACGAGTAGCTGTTTACCATCGTGATCGTGGGCAGTTCGAGCGAGTCGCCCCGATAGATGTTCTCGCTGATCTTGAAGCCTTCTGGACCGCGGGCGGTGCGGATGAGCCAGGGCTGCTTGAGCAGGATGTTCAGGATGTCCTGAGCGGTGCTGCCGCCGCCATTGTAACGAACGTCGATCACGACGCCTTTCTTGCCGATCGTCCGCGTGCGAATTTCGCGCCGGAACAGGTCAAGGGACGCTTGGTCCATCGCCTGAATGTGGAGGTATGCGAGTTCGCCATTGCTCAGCTTATCCACCATCTCGCGCTCGTTCTGGACCCAATCCTGGTAGATCGCCGCCGCGCGCTGCGCCGGTAAACCTGGTCGGATCGAGATCTCGGTCCGGAGGCTGTTGCGCATCACCGAAAGGCGAACGTGCTTGCCCGCCTTGTTCGCCAGGAGCGCGCTGAGCGGCCGCGCGGGCGTGGGGGCCACGCCATCCACGGCGATGATCTCGTCGTGGGCCTTGAGCTGGGTCTGCGGGTTGTCCGCGGGCGAACCTCGGAAGATGGAGGCGACCACGTATCTGCCTTGCGACATCTGGACCGGATCGTAATCGACGCCCAGGAAGCCGGTGGGTTCGGTCGAACCACCGGGGACGGGCGGTTCGGGAGGCGCGGTCGATCCAAGGTGAGAGGAATCGAGCTCCTCCATCATGTCGCCCATTAGCGAGTAGAAGTCTGTGCGATCAAACGTGTGCGGAACGATCTTCTCGTACTTTGACTTGATCGCCGTCCAGTTCTTCCCGTGGAACGTCTCGTCGTAGTAGAACCGGTCCATCGCCCACCAGATCTCGTCGAAAAGGGCCTTTTCTTCAGCCCGGAGGTTGACAGATTGATGTGCGGTGTACGAGATCGTGCGTGGCACGGGCGCGCCCTGAATTGGCAACGCGGTGAGCTTGCCGTCGACAACGAAGTAGAGGTTGCCACCCATGAACGAGAAGCCGACCGCTCCGGTTGGTACTCCGTCGACGGGACGGGCAGGGCCGCCGGCGAGTTGAATCGCGACGACGGTTCCCTTCACGTTGGCCATGAACGCGCGGCTGTCCGGCGTGGCGATCGCGTCGAGCGTCGAGTCGCTCGTGAGCTTGCGCAGGCGGTTCTCGATGTTCGGCTCATAAACCTCGACCTTGACGTCCACTCGGCCCGTGCCGGCGCGAGCCTCGTCGAGCTTGTCGAGGTCGTCCTCGGTGAACTTGACTTCCGCGGGGACCAGGTCGACCACATACAGATTGGAATCTCGATCTTCTTCGGCGAGGAAGTAGATTCCCTTTCCGTTCGGCATGAAGCGGGGCGTGTTCGTGCCATGGGGAAGTCGGGCGACCACGATCTGTCGCTCGGTCGCTACGTCGCGCATGACGATGTTCGTGCCGCGGTCGGTCGGAATGGCGGCGGTGATCCACTTTCCGTCCGGCGACCACGAAAACGGCGCGTCGCCACGTAGGGCTTCGGTGAAGTTGCCCTTCATCACGACACGCGGAGCACCTCCTCCCGCGGGGACCACGGCGATCTGGGTCTCCCCGAGTTGGAAGCCGACCGTCTTGCCGTCCGGCGAAAGCAGCGGATGCGTAGCGTCCAGGTCGGTCGTGATGAAGTCTTTCTTGACTCCATCGACGGTTACCGTCGCGAGTTGGCGCTTGCCGTTATCGACCGACTTCGAGTACAGGATCGTCTTCGGGTCGAGGAAGACCGGGTACTGGTCGAGCGCCGGGCTGTCGGTGAGTCGGCGGGTCGTGCCTCCCTTCTCGGGCAGGACAAAAATGTCGCCGCGGACCACGACTGCCGCGCGGCGACCGTCGGGAGCGATCGAGTAGTCGCTCAGTTTGTCGGTGATGTCCAGTTCTTGGACCGGATTCTGGCGAGCGTCGGCGGAGACGTCAACATCGACCTTGCGGGTCTCGCCGGTCGCGGTGTCGAGTCGGTAGAGTTCGGACTCGAAGATGTAAGTCGCGGTCTTGCCGTCCGCGCTGACGGTCAGGTAACTCGCCGTGCCATCGGTGTGATGGGTGAGCTGCTTGGCGTTGCCGCCGTCCTTGCCCATCCGCCAGATGTTTGGCCAACCCGAGCGATTCGAGATGAAGTAGATCGTGCCGTCGGGTCCCCACTGCGGGAAGATCTCGTCCGCTTCGTCGGGCGTGATGTTCTTCTGGTTCGTGAGCGGGACCGTGTTGTCGGCGATCCAGATGTCGGGGAGCGCGGAGCTCTTGATGCCCGGCTTCTGCCAGCCTCGGATTCCGTAACCTCCGCGGCAGTAGGCGACCTGCTTGCCGTCGGGCGAGACGGCGGCGAGGAACTTGTACTCGAGCGGGTGATCGGTGAGACGGGTCACGTCGCCGCCGTCGATGCTGACGCGGAAGACGTCCTGGCGGGCGAAGTCGCTGGTCGTGCCGTACACGAACTTGCCGTCGGGCGAGATCGAGGTCGGAATCTCTTGGCCGCTGTCGTAGGTGAGGCGCTTGATGTTGTTGCCATCGGCATCCATCACGAACAGGTCGGCCGATCCGTATCGGGTCGAGGAGAAGACGATCCGCTTGCCGTCGGGCGTCCAGTGCGGGCCGTTCTCGCTGGCCGGGTGGACGGTGAGGCGGGTGGCCTTGCCGCCGCCGATCGGGACGGTCCAGAGGTCGCCCTGGTAGCTGAAGGCGATAGTCGAGCCGTCGGGTGAGATCGCGGGCTGCTGCTCGCGCTTGATCAGGTCGGCGGACAGAGACGCGGAGAGCAACGCTGCGCCCGCGAGGACGAGTAGACGGTGGTGGGACATACGGGTCCACGGGTGTTACCCGATGGACCCGTCGTTCTGCCCTAGTTTGGGTTCGGACTCGGTGGCTACTTTGTCTTCGGAGCGGGATCGATGGGCGTGGGCACGGCTGTCGGGGTGGCCGACGGGCTCGGGGTGACGGGCGGGAGAGGGGAAGGCGTGGCATGGCCGGCGGCATCGCCGGTCGTGCTGGTGCCGGTATCGACGGGGGTGCTGCATCCGACGAGGACGGCGCTGGCGAAGAGGAGGGCGGCGAGAGTCTTCATGGTTAGTAGTTTGGCAGGTCGGTTGTGCCAGGTTCAAAAAGTGTTCGGAGTTCCTCCTCCTTTTGCGGCGATGTTTGTGCGCTGGAAGAGGAAGGGGAAGAACTCCGAGCACGACCATCTCGGCAAGAGAATGCGGGATTCGCCTACGGGCCAATGCCGGGAATGTTCGGGATTGACTCTTGCGGGACGGCGACCTCGACGAGGCGCCATTGTTTGGTGGGGATGATGAGCCACTCTTTCGCGTCCTCGCGTTGGAATTTGAGGGTCACGTTCTTGATCGTTTGATCGACGTTGTTGCCGAGCATCGACATCTTGAGGTGGATCGAGGAGTTGATTTGGGCGGTGCCGTCGACCTCGCGGATCACGGGTGTGGTGTCGGCGACTTCGACGTCGGGGTGGGAGTTCTTGATGAAGTCGGCGACTTGGCGGCGGCCGGGTTCGTCGTTGTTGATCTTGAGCTTGTCGCTCAGGTAGTCCATCACGCCGCCTGGCCGGCCTTCACGACTGGCCTTGATCGATTCTGCGAGGGCTTGCTGGATGAGCTTGGCATCCGAGGGGCCGTTGAGCGTCATGACGACTTTGATGCCGACAATGGCGAGCAATACGACGACGATGCCGATGAAAAGCTTGCTCTTACTCATGTGCGTGTGACGGTTAAAAAGATGCAAAGGTTAAAAGTTCCATCAGAACTCAACGAAGACGGTCAGATTCCCACAATGCCGAGTAGGGAAGGGCGACGATTCCGTCACCGAACGGGATGGTCTCGAGTCCGTCGTACAGCATGATCCCCGCTTGGAATCGCTCTCCCGCGAGTTCGCGGAGGTACCGGAGTCCCTCAGCATCGTTGTGGGTGGGGTTTCGGCTGGAGAGGACCTCGATGCCGACCACTCTCCGATCGCGGCCTTCGAGCACGAAGTCGACCTCTTTCTGACGGACGGTCTTGAGGTGGAGTAGCCAGGGTCGGATATCGCTTTGGGTGATGAGCCTTTGAAGTTCGTTGGCGACAAAGCCTTCGAGCATCGGCTTGAGCAGCATCGGCTGGCTTCTTAGCGTGGTGGCTTCGGCGTGGGCGAGGTAGCAGGCGAGGCCGGAGTCCACGAGATAGAGCTTCGGTGCTTTGAGCAGTCTTGCGCCTTCTTCGACGGTCCAGGGCGGGACGGTTTGGAGGAGGAACAGGGCTTTGAGGAGGTCGAGGTACCTGGTCAGGGTGGTGGCGGCGATGCCGGTGTCCCTCGCGAGGCTGGAGACATTGAGCGAGGAGCCGTTGCGGACGGCGAGGAGGGTGAGGAGGCGGGGAAGTTGGGTGAGGCCCTCGATGTTGCTGAGGTCTCTTACATCTCTTTCAAGGAGAGTTCGGATGTAGGACTCGCACCATTGGGATCTGCGTCTTCCGGCGGCTCTGAGGGCGTGTTCGGGGAAGCCTCCTCGGCCGAGTCTTTCGAAGAGGTCATCGTTCGGTGCCCAGGTTGACCTCGGATTGATGGGTTGGGCGAAGATTTGGTCGATGAAGTTGCCCTTGCTCCCGTCGAGTTCGGCTTGGGTGAGGGGGAGGAGGTCGACGACAGCCATGCGTCCGGCGAGAGAGTCGCCAACTTTCGGGAGGGTGAGGATGTTGGCCGAGCCGGTGAGGAGGTAGCTGCCGGGGGTCCGCTGTTTGTCGACCCGGAGCTTGATCGGGAGGAGCAGCTCGGGGGCGCGCTGGACTTCGTCGATCACCAGCGGCGTGCCGTAGGTCTCCAGGAACTCCTTCGGGTTCTCTTTGGCGAGGCCGAGCACGTTCGGGTCGTCCAGGGTGACGTACCGGCGCTCGGGTCCGACGAACTGGTTGACCAGCGTGCTCTTGCCCGATTGCCGCGGCCCGACGATCAGGGTGACGGGCGTATCTTCGAGCGATTCGGCAACGATTTCGCGCAGGTTCCGCGTTAACACTCCGCCACTTTACCACGGATAATTCACCATTTCGTGGTGAATTATCCGCGCATTTGACTTGATCTTTGGGTGGCGAGGAGCTGTTCGACGTAGCGCATGGCTTCGCGGTCTTCGAGGGTGTGTCTATCAAGCCCGAACTCGACACAGGTGGCGTCGTCGTCGCAGGTCAAACGGATCGTGTCGGTGCCGCAGGGAATGGCGAGTTGGAGTCCGCCGACCTCGGTTTCGGAGGCGAACTCTTGCCACTCGGGGTGGAGGAGAAACACGACCTGGGCAAGTTCGCGGGGTCGGTCGTGGAGCAGCCACATTCGCCAGTCGGGTTGCCGCATGGTTCGATTATGGATCGTGGTTTAAGGCATGTCATCCCGACCAAGTCCGCCCGCTCCGTGCCCTCGCCCGCCCCATGCTCGGAGGCGGACGCGTGGAGGGATCTGACCGGAAGCACCTCTTCCTCGTCACCTAATGCGTTCTACCTTGGGAAAACAAGCGGGTGCCGTCTACCGTCAGGTTCCTCCACTCCCCCCGCATCCTTTCGAGTGGCACGTGACAGGGCAGTGGGCCGGGTCGGTCGGAATGACAACTTCCCCCTGTGCCGCTCGGATCGGCTTCCCTCTTCCTAGTTAGGTGGTGGGATCCGGGGTCTTTCGACTTCAGACCTTCGCCAGGGCTCGGCCCTCCGCTCAAGATGACGGGTTGGGTTTGTTCTAGATGACGGGATCGGCCTGCCCCTTCCTCCTCCGGCGCAAGAGGAAGGGGAGCGTCCATGCGTAGACTCACCTCGTGGAGCAGCTTCCGTTCGTGGTCGTGGGTGCCGGCGTGGGCGGGTTGGCCACGGCTTTGCGATTGGCGCACCGGGGCGAGAAGGTCATTGTGTTGGAGAAGACCGGCCAGGTCGGGGGGCGAAACCGGCTCGTTACCGTGAACCTGTGTGTGTTCGACGGCGGGCCGACGTTGTTGATGATGCTCGATCCGTTTCGGCAGCTCTTCGCCGACGTCGGGGAACGGATGGAGGATCATTTGCAGATCAGCCTCTGCGACCCCAGTTACCGCGTGTTCTATGCCGACGGCAACCGGCTGGAGGCCTCGACCAACGTCGCGAAGATGGTCGAGCAGATTGCGATGATGTCGGGGCGGAAGGACTCGCTCGCCTACCCCAAGCTGCTCGGCGACCTCGCCGCTTTGTATCAAGCCTCGATCCCGAACTTCGTGCAAAAGAACTTCTACGGACCGCTGGACTTCTTCGGGGCGAAGAATCTGGCGCTGGTGAAGAAGCATCGGATGCTCGGCAACTTGGCCAAGGGGATTGCGCGGTATGTGGACGACGAACGGCTGCGGATGCTGTTCTCCTTCCAGACCATGTATTTGGGGCTTTCGCCGTACGATGCTCCTTGGGTGTACGCGGTGCTGACCTACATGGAGTACGGCGAGGGGATTTGGTATCCGAAGGGCGGGATGGTGGAGATCGCGAACTCGATCGCCAAGCTCGCGGTGGCGAAGGGCGCGGAGATTCGGCTGAACTCGCCGGTGGCATCGATCGAGGAGGATACGGTGAGGCTCGCCGACGGCGAGGCGATTCGGGCGAAGCGGATCATCGTCAACGCCGACCTGCCCTACGCCGAACGCGAGCTGCTCAAAAGCGTCCCGAAAAAGGCGGCGAAGCGGCGTTTCTCATGCTCAGCCTACATGGCTTATCTCGACTACGAGGGCGACCTCTCGGGCTTGCGGCACCACAACGTGTTCTTCGGGGCCGACTTCGCGGACAATTTGGACGCGGTTTTCCACCGCCGGGAGATCCCGAGCGACCCGGCGTTTTATGCCGCGGTGTCGAGCCATACCGATCCTTCGAAAGCCCCCGAGGGACACTCGAACCTGTATGTGCTGGTGCCATGTCCGAATCTGGAGCGACCTTGGCAACCAGAGGACGCATCCGCCCTCTCCAAGTCAGTCTTTCGGCGGCTGGAGAAGGAGGTCGGTTTCGAACCCGCGCGGATCAGGGGGCAACGCACCTACTCCCCCATCGATTGGCAGCAAGACCTCAATCTGGACCGCGGCGCGGCATTTGGCCTGAGTCACGATTTCTGGCAGAGCGCCTACTTCCGGCCCTCGAACCGGAGCAAGTCGAACCCAAATGTGTATTACGTGGGGGCGAGCACCGCGCCGGGCAATGGGCTGCCGATGGTGCTGATCTCGGCGGAACTCGCGGTAGAGCGGCTAGGCCATGACGGGGCTCTCGGCTAGCTCGGAGTCCTCGCGGTCGTAGAAGATCCAGAATGCGGCCCAGGCGCAGACTTCGGTCGCGGCAACCGTCACCTTCAGGGCTCCTGGGACCGAAGGGTTGAAGCTGAAAAACCCTTCGATCGGCGCGGCGATGAACATCATGCACACGCCCGTGGAGAGAAGGACGATCGCGTCCTTTCCCGCCGCCTTCAGGGCGTCGGCTCGGCGTCGACGGCCCGGATTGATCAGCGCCCAACCCATGACGAACCCGGCCGCGCCGGAGATAATCAGGCCGCTAATCTCGGGCACGCCGTGGGGCGCGATCGACGAGAAAAGGAAGTCGAGCTTGCCGTAGTCGCGGAGCTCGTGAGCGAGACTGCCCATGATCGCGCCGTTCTGCCACTCGAAGAAGAGGGTGCCGACGCCGAACGTGCCAGCGGCGGAGGCTCCGCTGATGATTGCCACGCGGGGGTTGTTGGTCGCGTACACGCCGGTCATCATCGTCGACTCGGCGGGAGTCCGTCCCTCGAAATTCCCCTTCTGCCAGGATTTGAACTGGTCCCGCTCTTGGGGCGGAACCAGGATGTCGCGGGTGGTCGGAACCACATCCATCACGAAGTAGGAGAAGACTCCGCCGCTCACGAAGATGACCAGGCTCAGGAGCAAGAACCATCGGCACTTTCTTATGGTGCGCGCGGCGGTTAAAATACTGAGAGCGACCCCTTGACCGAAGGAGTTTCTGGGTGTACGGTAGAGTATGCCGTACGCACGTGCTACCAAGTCGTTCAGGAAGTCAATGAGTTGGACGTTGATCGACTGGGTTCGCGCGGTGGCCAGGTCGGTAGAAACCCTTCGATAGAGACGAACGAACTCATGGAACTCTTTGGCATTCAGATTCGACGGCGACCCCTCGGCCATATCGCAGAATCGGGTCAGGTTGCGCCAATCCACCTCGCGCCGGTCAACAAAGGAGGATTCGTTCATCGCCTTCTTTTTCAGTGTACTAAGACCTGCTTGCTGATCGGGCTCTTTGCGCTCGCGTGTGTGGGCTGGGCGGAAACAAAAATCGTCGAGGGGACGATCGCGGATATCTCGGAGAAGGGGTTCGTGATCACGGTCGGGACGCAGCCATTGGCGGTCGAGCAGGGGTTCGAGACGCGGTTTTGGAGCGGGAAGGCGATCGTCAAGCGAGATGTTTTCAAGGTCGGAGATCGGGTGTTCGCGCGGGTCAAAACGGACGCCGATCCGCCACAGCTTCGCGAGTTGGCTGACAAAGCCACCTGGGACTGGCTCGACCGAATCCGGAAAGAGCCCCAACAAGGGACGATCGAAAAGGTCGATGACAAGGGTGTCACTTTGAAGTTCGCGGACGGCTCGGTGTTCGTGTACCGGGCGACGGCGAAGAGTCAGGTTTCGCTCAAGGACAAGGCCGGGGCGACGACGACGGACCTGGTCGTCGGGCAGCACGTTTGGGCAAAGGGTCGGACTTTGCCGACCCTCGACACGTGGTTGGTGACGGTCACCGACTCGCCGCTTGAGGTCAAACCGAAGAAGGAAACGCACAAACGTGGAGAAAAGACCAAGGCGCTCCCAACCTCTGGGAAGCTCACCGGCACAATAATTGCACTCATCAAACCACTCAAGATGTTTGACGTGCTGGTTGGGATTGCCACCCTGCACATCAGCTACGACATCGAGACGAAGTTCACTCTGGACGGCAAGCCCGCAAATGCTGAAGTTATGCGTCGAAACATGGAATTTGTCGCGATTTACCGCCGCGATAAGTTCGGTAGAATTTTCGCCTCGAAGGTCGAACTCTTTTCTCGTCCTCGGACGTAGAACCGACCATAGGTTTTTGTCGTCTAACAGTTTGAGAACGCTTCACGCAACGCGTGGGCAAATTCTGACGTTCCTCCTTTTAGGCTCTGATTCGCTAGGCACTCGATGAGCGCTCACTCGCAGATATCCGATCACGACGAGGGCATCCCCAGTTATTTGGGGAGATTGACCCAGGCCCCGCTGTTGACGGCCGATGAGGAAATCACCCTCACGCGGGCAGTCCAGGCTGGAGACAAGGTTGCGCGTGCCCGGTTGATCGAATCGAACATGCGGCTGGTCATCAACATCGCAAAGACCTACCGCAACCGCGCGATCCAGCTTGAAGACCTGATCCAGGAAGGCGCCATCGGGCTGATGCAGGCCGCCGAGAGGTTCGATCCGGAGAAGGGATTCCGGTTCTCGACTTACGCCACTCACTGGATCCGCCAGGCCATCGGTCGCGCGATCGATAACAAGTCCAAAGCCATCCGCCTTCCCGCCCACGTTTCCCAATCCCTCCGCCGCATCGAGAAAGAGCGCATTCGCCTCGCCCGAGAGCTCGGCCATGAACCCACCTCCGAGCAGATCGCTCACGCAATGGGGATTAGCGCTAAGAAACTGACGACGCTGGTGCAGTCCTCGCAAGAATTGCTTTCGCTCGACATGACGGTCGGGGACAGCGGCGGCGTAACCCTCGGCGGGTTGATCCGCGATACCGGTAACGAGAACCCCGAAAATCTGATTTTGAGCCAGGAGATGATGCACGAGCTCCAGCGCATCATGCTCGAGTTGAACGAGCGCGAACAGCGCGTGATGCGGCTGCGGTTCCGGATGGACGGGTCGGATGCGCCTTTGCAAGACGATGTCGCGAAGGAACTCAAGCTCAGCCGTGAGCGCGTCCGGCAGATCGAAGTCCAGGCGATCAAGAAGCTCCGCGCGCTCGCCCAGCTTCGCCGTTTGCGCGACATGCTGTCCGGCTAGGTGTCACTCAGAGGGAGCCCTTCGCGACGTCGAGAAATCCGAGGGGAACGAGTTCCAGTCTCACAAATCTCGGTCAGTCCGCGAGCGGCGAGCGGACTTCATTCAGGGCCGAAGGGGCGATGCCCCGGGCTGAGATGGGCTCGCCCCTTCGGGCCTGAATCCCTTTCGGGACTCGATTTGATATTATCCGGGCCGTTTGGTTCCGGGTGATCCCTCTCAAGCCTCGGCACAACATCCTTTCCCCTGGCATATCCGTTCAGCCGGGCCAACTCCCGCGTCGACCCTCTCCCGTCCGATCCTGGCCCAAATATCACTCGGCATCTTCGCGCGGGACATACTCGAAACGCGTGAACCACCAGGCCGAAGCGGCGACGAGTAGCACCGAAACGATGATTAGAATCGGGAGCGACGTGCCGGCCGAGAGGGCGTTCGCGTTCAACTCTCCGGCGATCAGCGACAGGCCCCGGTTTCCCGCATCCTTCGGGGAGGGATGTTGGGCGACCGCCTGCAGGTGGCTGAAGATCGAGGCGTAGTAGATCTCGCCCGGCATGTTCGGGACCGAGGTCTCCCACCCGAAGGCAAACAGCAGGCAGATGATCATCGCCCGGTTGAACAGCAGCGAGACGAGAAGAAACAGCGAGCCATAGGCCAGAGCGCCGAGGAAGACCGCCCAGAGGTCACCGAGGAACATTGGGTTGGACATGGGGTTCTTGAAGACCCCAATTGAAACGAGAACAACTCCAATCGCACCGACTAGGGTCACCGCGGCGACGCTGGCAAACCAACGGAAAAGCAACAGCTTCCAGCGCGGAACCGGGCGGGTGAGGAGATAGACGATCGTCTTCTGCTCGACTTCCTGGCTAATGATCGCGGTGGTGAAGACTGCGGATACCAGGGCGAGCAAGCGGAACAACAGAATGAACGAGACGTTGGAGTACTGCTCGATCTTGGTCGATTCCGGGTCGAGATTCTTCCATGCCATCCCGAGCGCCATCGCGGCAACGGCGAGGATCAGCCATGGCAGCAGCCGGGCCGGGCGCATGTAATCCTTCAACGTGCTGGTGAAGAGAAAGGCTTCCACTAGGTGTTCACCAGGTACTTGAAGACCGATTCCAGGTTGTTGTCGGGCGACGAGAAGGCGCTGACGCGCAGGTTGTGGTCGAGGATCAAATTGCTAAGCGAGGTGTAGAAGGCGTCGGCGTCGCGCACCTCGAGCTCGATTCCCGCTTCCTTTGGTTCGAATCTTAGGCTGACGATATTGGGCAGGGGAGCGAGCAGCTCGGCGGCGCGGCGCGGTTCGTCGGTTTCGATTCGAATCCGGTGCGGATGCTTGTCGATCAGGCCGCGGATCACGCGCAGGTCGCCGGTCGCGAGGAGGCGTCCGCGATGAAGCAAGAGGATCGACTTGGTCATCGTCTCAACCTCGTACAGGATGTGCGAGGAGACGAGCACGGTCTTGCCCTCGACCGCCAGGTCGTGAAGAAGGCTGATGTATTCGCGACGCCCGACCGGGTCGAGGCCGTTGAGCGGCTCGTCGAGCAGGATGATCTCGGGGTCGTGGATCATCGCCTGGGCGAGCTTGATCCGCTGGCGCATGCCCTTCGAGTAGCCATGGATCTTGCGATCCGCGCGGTCGGACATGCCGACTTTCTCAAGCATCACCTCGGTGCGCTGCTTCGCTTCCGAGTTCGAGTATCCGGCGAGGCGGGCGAGGTAGTGGACAAACTGGCGACCGGTCTTCCGCTCGTAGAAGTTGTCGATCTCCGGGCAGTAGCCCATGTGCTTATAGACTTCGGGGTTGGCGAACGGCTCCTGGCCGAGCACGGTGATCGAACCGGTGGTCGGCTTGATCTGACCGGTGATCATGCGAAGCATCGTGCTCTTCCCGGCTCCGTTCATGCCTAGGAGGGCGGTGAGGCCGGGGCCGATCTCGCAGGTGACATCGTTGAGGCCGATGACCTGCCCGTACCAGCGCGAAGCGTTGGTGATCGTGATCATGGAGTCGACCTCCGCTTGACCGGGATGGGTTGCTTTCGGTTTGGGGCCGACGTCCGGGCTCTTCCGGCGAGCCAGTCGGTACGCTTTGACCTCAGATGGGCAATCTCATCGTCCGACCTGCCGAACCTAAACATCGAAGTGAACGCGGCGGCGATCATGTCGGTAAAGAGCTCACCCCACATCAGCCCACCACCTCAACGGCTCTCACCCGACGCCAGGCGACGAGTAAAGACAGGGCGCAGATGCCGAAGAAGAGGAGCGTGAAGATGAACCCGTTGGGCGCATGGATGGGGTTCGGCATCCGCGCCTGCGGACCGTTGCCTTGGATCGGGAAGATCGGGCTCCCGTCAGTGCCTAACACGAGCTTCGCCATCGCGATCTGCAGGCCATCGGGCGAAAGATAGAAGAGCGAGTCGACGATTTTCGGAGCCTTGCCGTGGGACGCGATGTGGATGATCTGCATCGCCTTCGTGAAGAAGAGCCCCAAAAAGTAGACCCCCGCATAGGCCGCGCCGGCCATGCGGCCTTGGTTGAACATCGACGAGATGCCCAGCGAGACGCTCGCGTGGAAGAAGCCGGTGATCAGGCACATCCCGATGAGCTGGAAGAACAGCCACGGGTCTTGGGTCAGAAACCCGTAGCTTCGGAAGCTGAGGCACCCGTAAATGAAGAAGAGGAAAGTCGGCACCGCGGTGACGATCACGATCGGGATGAAGATCCCGAACCACTTCCCGATGATGTAGTCCGCCTTGGTGCAAGGCTTACTCAAGTAGATCAGCAACGCGTTGGCCCGGTTGTCGTTGGCAATCGCGCCGACTCCCAGGAGCAGCGCCAGGATGAAATACACCAACTGGCCGATCGAGAAAGCGTTGAGGAACTGGTCCTTCCAAACGATGCGAGCAAAGAATTGACGGGAGGCTGCCGGCGACGGCGAGAACGCGTCGATGAAGTAGTACACCGCCATCAGGATCAGGTACCAGTAGCCACTCAGCGCGGACCAGATCCAGAAGCCTTTCTTCTTGGTGCCGAGGCGCATCGACATCTTGGCGATCGCCCACCATCGGTGGATCGGCGCTTCGAGCGGGCCGTCGTAGTGGCGGTAGCTCAGGTCTAGGATGGGGGAGCTCACGATACCGCCTCCAGGAACGCATCTTCGAGAGTTCGTTCGGCGACTTGGAAGCCGCGCACCTGCGCGCCCGCTTCCCGGGCGGCGGCGAGGGCGAGGTGTCCGGCGTCGGACGGGGTTCCCTTGCCTTGAATTCGGTACCAGTGGCCGCTGTGGTTCATGAGCGACCCACCCATCCGCTGAACCGCCTGGACGAACGCGTCGCTCGGCTCGCGGAGCTCGACATCAATCGGGTGTCCCTCGATGCGCTTGAGGTCTTTGATCGTGCCTTGGGCGCGGAGATGGCCGCCGAGGACGACGATGACACGGTCGCAGACGCGCTCAATGTCGGGCAGAAGGTGGGAGCAGACGACCACGTTCACGCCTTTGCCGTGGGAGACGGAGCGGACGAGGTCGAGCATGTCCTCGCGCCCGGCGGGGTCGAGGCCGTTGGTCGGCTCGTCAAGGAGGAGAAGCTTGGGACCGTGGACGAGCGCTTGGGCAAGCTTGATGCGCTGCTTCATGCCCGTCGAGTACGTCTCGACGTTACGGTAGCGGGCCTCGCCAAGGCCGCAATATTCGAGGACTTCGTGGGCGCGTCTCAGGCTCTGATCGGCGGGCATCCCGGCGAGCTCGCCCGCGTAGGCGACGAACTGCACCGCGCTCATGCCGGGAATGTGGCAGTCTTGCTCGGGCATCAACCCGACGCGTTGGCGAATCTCGCGCGGCGACGCGACGATGTCGCAGCCGACGACTTCGCCGCCGCCGGCGGCGGGTTTGATGAAGCCGAGAAGGGTCTTGAGAAGGGTGGTCTTTCCGGCCCCGTTGGGTCCCAAAAGTCCGGTTGCGCCCTCAGGGATCTCGACGGAGAAGTCGTTGAGAGCCGTGAAACTGCCGTATCGAACGGTTAGGTTGCGAATCGATGCGACGGCCACGGGTGCTACTTTACACCGGCCGCCCCGAGCCTGGTGGGCCGTTAGTCGGATTAGCCCTGCATTTGATCGGATTTGGTTCGGGTTGGTTCGGGTTAGCCAACGCTTCCGCCGCAGGTGGGGGCTCGTCAAGTTTCGAGTCTCTCCTTAGCCATCTCGGAGCCGAATGTGCCGTCATCCTGAGCGGGCTCGCTCAGGATGACGGAGGGGGCGGGGTGGGCCGACCGCTCAGAAGTATTTTCCAGTAAAGCAACTCGGATTTCGGACTCCTTCAACCAATCAAGAGCCAGGTCCTCCAGGTCTGGGTTGGCTATCTGAATTAAACGGAGCTTCTTGGCGCGAACCCAACCTCTGAGCTGTTTCTCTCTCCTGATCGCGTTCTCGATGTGAAAGTAGACCAGCCGATTGCAGTTGTATTTGGCGCTAAAGCCCTTCGCGAGCTTTGTTTTGTGCTGCCACACCCGTTGTTCCAGTTCGCTGGTCACGCCGATGTACAGGGTCCAATGCTTGCTCGCAATGATGTACACCCAGGACTGCCTCATGTAATTATGTTAACACTACTAACTTCCCAAATCCGTCATCCTGAGCGAAGTGTCCGAGCCTTAGCGAGGTAAACGAAGCCGAAGGACCCCGGATCCCATTGCCACTCCACAGAACCGGCCAAATCTTCTCCAAGGGAGCGACCCAAACCGGGGTCCTTCGACTCGCAAGCTCGCTCAGGATGGACGGCTTGGTGGCTCGCTCAAGATGACGGAGGCTGAGGACCGGCTCAGCCCTTGACCATCGCCGCGACCAGCCCAGCCGCCGCCGCCAAGGCCTCATCCAGCTTCGACGGATCCTTGCCGCCCGCCGTAGCGAAATCCGGCCGCCCGCCGCCCCCCCCGCCGGCGATCTTGGCGACTTCGCGCACGATGTTCCCCGCATGCGCGCCCTTGGCGAGCGCGTCCGCGCCGACTTTGCACACGAAGGTGATCTTGCCCTCGCTCACCGCGCCGACAAGAACCACTCGACTGGGTTGGTTGGCCGCAAGCTGGTCGGCCAGCGCCGTGGCGTCTTTGGCGTCCCCGTCCTTAAGAGCCTCAACGGCGAGCTCGACCGAGCCGATCGTCTGGATATTTCCAGGACCCGCAGCAGGAGCTTGGGTTCGGGCTTTCTCAAGACGGTGCTTGAGGTCTCGCTGAGTCTCGAAGAGGCGGTCGATGCCGTTCAGCACATCCTTGATGCCCGACTTTGGCGGGAGCTTGAGCTTGCCGGTGGCCTGGTGGAGGCCCTCGACCATCTCAAGTATCCACTCGTAGGCACCCTCGCCGGTCAGGGCTTCAATGCGGCGGACGCCGCTTGCCGCGCTGGACTCGTGGCCGATTTTGAACAGCCCGATCTGGCCGGTGTGGCCGACGTGGATACCGCCACACAGCTCCTTGCTAAACTCGCCGATCTCGACCATTCGCACCTTGTCGCCGTACTTCTCGCCGAAGAGCGCCATCGCGCCGCGCGCCTTCGCTTCGGCAATCGGGAGGTCCTGATAGATCGTCACCAAGGTGTTCTTGAGCACCTGCTCGTTGACGATTTGCTCGACTTCCGCGAGCTCCGCGTCGGACATTCCCTTGCCGTGGGTGAAGTCGAAGCGGAGTCGATCTGGGCCGACATAGGAGCCCGCCTGGGTGACGTGCTTGCCGAGCACGCTTCTGAGCGCGGCGTGAAGTAGGTGGGTCGCGGTGTGGTTGCGAGTGATTCGATCGCGCCGGGGGGCGTCGACTTCGGCTTCGACGGAGAGGCGGAAGAGCTTCTTCTGCACGGTCGCGATCAGCTCATCGTCGCCATCTTTGCCCTTCAAATCGAGCGAGAGGTGGATTGGCTCCACTTCGTGAACCCATACGCCGTTCTGCTTGATCACGTCGGTGACCCGGCCCTCGAATCCGCCGCCTGCGATGATGCCGGTGTCGGAGGTCTGGCCGCCGGATTCAGCGTAGAACGGCGACTCCTTAAGCGCAAGCACCAGTTTTCCGGTCGCCTTGCCGTCGTCGTCGGTTTCGGGGAGGGCGCCCACGATCTGGGTCTGGGTGTGAGTTTGGTCGTAGCCGACGAAGACCGTCTGAGTCGGCGCGGTTTGCTCATCCTCGATCTCGATCAGCAGCGTGATGCCGAGGTCGCTGTAGACCGACTCGCGTTCCTGCCCGCCACGACTGCGCTCCTGCGCTTCCTTGAGGGCTTGCTCGTAGCCTTCAAGGTCGACTTCGACGCCCGCTTCGACCGCGAGCTCCACGGTTACCTCTAGCGGGAATCCGTAGGTGTCGTAGAGCCGAAAGGCGTCCGCGCCCTTCAACTTCCATGACGAAAACAATCCTTCGTTTGCATCCTTCAAGAGCGTTCGAATCTGGTTGAAGACCAGCAGAAATTCGTCGCGAGTCGTTAGCGCATTCCGCAATGCAGCCACATGACCGGCACTTCCGCCCGAAGCGCCCACAAAGGAGTCATAAGCGCGTCGAGTCGGTGCTGAAAGTTCCTCTCTTGCATCTTTAAGGAGGCCACCACCGGCGAAGATCGTCTCTTCCAGCATCTCCCAAAGTTCGCGGTCCAAGTGCTCAAGACCTTGAGACAGCGTTCGTCTGAACTGCTCCTCCTCGTTCCGCAGTGTCTCGACGATCACGTCGCGCCGCTCGACAAGCTCCGTGTAGTGCGAGCCCATCGACTCCACCACGCCCTCGTACACCTTGTGGAAGAAAGGCTCCTCGAACCCAAGCACCCGCTGGCCCTTCAAAACCGCGCGCCGAATGAGCCGGCGCAACACATACCCGCGCCCATTGTTGCTCGGCAGAATCCCGTCCGCAATGCAGAACACCGCCGTGCGGATGTGGTCCGCGATGATTCGCGACGCCGTGGCATGGGCGTCCCGCCCATGAGTGTCCTGAGCGTCCCGCTCAGGGGAAGAGCCCCCTAAGAGCTCATCCAGAATGCGAAAAATCGGCGCGAAGGAGTCGGTGTCGTAGACGCTCCCACCCCCCATCAACACCGCCGCCGTGCGGTCGAGGCCCATGCCCGTGTCAATCGACGCGAACGGCAGCCCGGGCATCGCGTCCTTCACAAACCCGTCGGAGAGGCGCTCCGGGTTGCGAAGGTGACCTTGCCATTCGAACTGGATGAACACGTCGTTCCAGATCTCCAGCCACTTGCCCTCGCCCTCGTCGCGAATCCAATCCTCGCGCGTGTAGCCGGAGATAGGAGGCACCGCTTCCGGCGAGACCCAGTAAAACATCTCCGAGTTCGGTCCGCACGGGCCGGGAGGACCCTTAGAGAACGCGCTGGCCGGCCAGTAATTCGTATCCTCACCCAGGCGCATCAATCGTGACGCCGCCTCCATTCCCGCCCCGGAGATCCACTTCGACCACTCTCCGTAAGCCTCGTCATCGTCCTCAAAAACCGTAAAGCTCAGGCGCATGGGATCAAGCCCGAGCCATTCGGACGAGGTCAAAAACTCCCACGAATACGCAATCGCGTCGGCCTTGAAATAGTCCCCGAACGAGAAGTTGCCGAGCATCTCGAAGAACGTAAGATGGGTCAGGTCACCGACCTCGTCGATGTCGCCGGTTCGGACGCACTTCTGGCAGTTGGTCAGGCGCTTATGAGGAGGCTCCGCGACGCCGCGGAAGAACGGCTTGAACTGCACCATCCCGGCCCCGTTGAAAAGCAAACTCTCATCGAGCCGACCCGTTACATCGAACGGGATCAGCGAGCCCGAAGGGTACAGCCGATGCCCCTTGGACTGAAAGAAAGCGAGAAATTTCTCGCGGAGTTCGCGGACGGTCATGGGAGCGTATAGGGTACCTCTGAGCCCCTGGAGTCGGAGTTGGGAGTGTTGGAGTGTTGGAGTGTTGGAGTGTTGGAGTGTTGGAGTGTTGGAGTGTTGGAGTGTTGGCTCGGGGATTGTAGTTGTCATCCCGAAGGATGTTTGTGCCGAGGGACCTGACCGTCATCGTTCCTTGCCCGCAACCTGACTGCGAATCTGTGCTTGGGGGACATGCAATTGGCGACTGCAAGCAGGTTCCTCCGTCCGCCGCCTCCGAAACTTTGTGCCAGAGGCACGACGAGGCGGACGACGTCGGTCGGAATGACAACTTCCGTCCAAAGGTAACACTCCAACTCCAACTCCCAACTCGACCTCAGACTCAGACTCAGACCTCTGCACTACCTCTACCACTACCACCACCACTAAGAGGGAGGTAGCCTCCCACCCGATGGCAAAGACCACCTGCGACATCCTCATCGTCGGCGGCGGAACCGGGGGTTGCGCGGCGGCGATGGCCGCTTGCACCCTCGGAATGCGGGTCATCATGACCGAGGAGACCGACTGGATCGGCGGACAGCTCACCGCGCAGATGGTCCCGCCCGACGAGCATCCGTGGATCGAGCAGTTCGGCTGCACTGCGCGCTACCGCGACTACCGCGACCGGGTTCGCAAGCACTACCGGCACCACTTCCCGCTGACCGATGCGGCGCGGAACAACCGCTATTTGAACCCGGGCGGCGGTTGGGTGAGTCGCCTTTGCCACGACCCTAGGGTCGGGCTGAAAGTGCTGGGCGACATGCTCGCGCCTTTCGTCGCGAGCGGCTTGCTGGAGATTCGGCTGCGGACTGCGCCACTGGATGCGGAGCTCGACGGCCAACCCATCTCCATCGACCCTGCCCATCCCAAAGCTAGGCAAGAATCAAGCGCGGACAGAATTAGGGCTATCCGCCTTCTCGACCTCGGCGATGGCGGCGAAGAGATCGTGAGGGCGAAGATCTTCCTCGACGCGACCGAGCTTGGCGACCTCCTCCCGATGACCGGCACCGGGTACGCAATCGGGGCCGAATCGAAAAAAGACACCGGCGAACCAAGTGCGCTCAATGGGCCCGCGGAGTGGGACGACGTGCAGGGGATCACCTGGTGCATGGCGATTGCTCACGACGATGGCTCGCATCGGGTGATCGACCGACCCACGGCCTATGCGCGTTGGAGAGATTTCAAGCCAGATTTCTGGCCCGGGCCGTTGTTCGGGTTCGATGTGCTTCACGCCCACACCGGCAAGCCGGTCGTGCTGCCGCTCCTGTCGGACCACTGGTACGCGCTCTTCCCCTACCGGCAGATCGTCGATCCGAGGCAGTTGACTCAGCCCGTGGACCCGGTAACCGTCGTGAACTGGCCCCAAAACGACTACTTCACCGAGACGATCCTGGATATCGAAGCCTCACGTGACCTCACGACCGGGGTGCCGCTGGCGGGCGGGCCGTTAATGGCGGAGCGCCTGGAGGATGGCAAGGAGCTCTCTCGGTGCCTTCTCTACTGGCTTCAGACCGAAGCACCCCGACACGATGGGACCGGCGCCGGCTACCCCGGCCTGTATCTCGCGCCCGAGTTTGCCGGAACCGAGGACGGGTTCGCCAAGACCGCTTACATCCGTGAGGGGCGGCGGATGCTCGCCGAGTTCACGGTCCGCGAACAAGACATTGCGACGGCGTCCAACCCGGGTCTCATCGCGGCACCTTCGTTCAAGGATTCGGTGGGAGCGGGTGCCTATCGGATTGATCTGCACCCGAGCACAAACGGGAAGAACACGATCGATTCGAGCACGCTTCCATTCGAAATCCCCCTTGGCTCCCTGATCCCGCAGCGAATGCAGAACCTGATCCCCGCGGCCAAGAACCTTGGCGTGACCCACATCGCAAACGGCTGCTACCGACTGCACCCGGTCGAGTGGAACATCGGCGAAGCGGCCGGATTCCTTGCTGCAGATGCGATTCTAAGCGGTCTTTCGCCGCGCGAGATTTACGAGGATGCGGGACGTTTGCAGGTGTTCCAGGAGCTTTTGATCAACGAAGGCGTTGAATTGAGATGGCCAGAGCTTCGCCCGCTTTAACTGCAACAATTCCGGCCGCAAGCCGATTAACCTAATGGAAAGCATGGAACAACCCATCACCGTCGTTGGACCCAAACTGATCACCCTCAAAGAGGTCCGCAACAACGCCAAGGTGCGCAAGCTGATCGACGGCGCGAATGAGGTCATGCGCGCCATGGGCTACACCGAGCACGGGCACCGGCACGTCGGCGTAGTTTCGAGCATCACCCGATACATCCTGGAGAAGCTCGGCTCCCCCGCTCGCGAGATCGAGCTCGGACAAATTGCCGCCTACCTCCACGACATCGGCAACGTCATCAACCGCGTCGACCATCCGATTTCCGGCGCGGGGATCGCCTTCACGATCCTGAACGAGATGGGGATGGACCCCCTTGAGATCGCACCGATCCTCGGGTCAATCGGGAATCACGAGGAGTTGGTCGGGATGCCGATCTCGAACATGTCGGCGGCCCTGATCATCGCGGACAAGAGCGACGTGCACTTCAGCCGGGTTCAGAACCCGATCATGGAGAGCTTCGATATCCACGACCGGGTGAACTTCGCGGTGCAGAAGAGCCGAGTCGAGATGACCCCGGAGACTCAGGCGATCGAGCTGACGCTGGAGATCGACACCAAGCAGGCGACGGTGATGGAGTACTTCGAGATCTTCCTCAGCCGCATGGTGATGTGCCGTCGCTCGGCAGATCTGCTCGGCTACAAGTTCGCGCTGAATGTCAACGGGACTTATCTGGAGTAGGTCACGCCTCCATCTCGTCATCCTGAATAGGCTCTCAAGCTTGATTTTGTCCACCGGCCGTCATCCTGACCGGAGTGAGGAACGAACGGAGTGGAAGGACCCCGGATCCCTACCCGCTTTTCCGATATTGGTTCTTGGGATCCGAGATCCTTCGACTTCAGAATCATCGCCGATGCTCGAATCTTCCGCTCAGGATGACGGACGGGAAGTTCTCGTCGCAAACGCGCGCAGGTGCTTGATCGCGCCGAGGTGGAACGCCACGTGGGCGACGAGGGCGAAGGCGCTGGTGACGGAGTCGGGATTCTCGAACCCGCGAGTTGCGAAGTGCCCCTTCACCTCCTCGTACTCCGCCCTTAGCGTCCGCCGGATCTCGGCCCAAGCCGCTTCGTCGACGGCTTGGATCTTCCAGCTTCCCTCCCAATCCATCGTCGGCTTCT
The DNA here is from genome assembly GCA_038216655.1 of Fimbriimonadales bacterium. Taxonomy (GTDB): domain Bacteria; phylum Armatimonadota; class Fimbriimonadia; order Fimbriimonadales; family Fimbriimonadaceae; genus JAFDWR01. The sequence continues at coordinate 54,080 of JBBQPZ010000002.1, read as the reverse complement.
CTCCGCGGGCGAAGAGGTTGTGGAGGCTGACCGCGAACCGGATGTGGATCGTGTGGGCGGCGATCGAGTTGAGACCCGGTCCGGGATTCCAGGACGCAACTGCGGCGGAGACGTCTGTCCTGCCGAAGAAGCGTTCGTCCTTTCCGGTATCGACAAACCAGGTCCCGTTTCCGTGGATTCCTTCGAAGACCTCCGTGAGGAGGGTGATCAGGGAGTTACGCACGCCTTCGTCCATCTCTAATTCTAGCCAAAGAGGGAGTCGCACGGTTGACGAAATCCGGTACGGAAGGCGAAAGGGAGTGGATCTCGAACAGTCAAAGTCTGAAGGAGCCAGTGAGACCACCGGAAAAGGCTTTCGCGAGAATCATAAAATCTCAGAAACTTCAGAATCGACGCCCGCGCAGGTCATTAATCGGCTGACTCTGAGTTCAACGGGAGCGATGTCAGGCCAAGTTTGGTGTACCCGCTGAGAATCGCGGGAATCTTGAGAATCTTCAGAAAGGCGGCTATCTCCTCAAGACGAATCCGTTCGGCCCGACATCGAACACCGCGTCTCCCTGGCGGTCCGTGCGCCATACCTCGACTCCGGCACTTTGGATTCGATCGACAACCTCCCGATGAGGATGACCGTAGCGGTTGTTGCGGCCGCAACTCAGCACCGCGACTAAAGGGTGTACAGCGCGAAGCCAGGCGTCCGACGTCGCGGTTCGGCTCCCATGGTGGCCGGCCTTCATAACCTGGGCCGACCAATCGCCATGGCCCAAGGCCTCCGCCTCGGCTTCGGAGGGCGCATCCCCGGAGAAAACCGCGGTGGCGGGCCCGTCTTGGACCCGCACGAACATCGAGCCGTCATTGTCATTTTCGTGCCCTTCCATCGAAGGGCACCAGCCGCGCAGGGTGAACTCGCCGACTTTGAGTTGGAACACGTTCGCGGTCCAGATCACGTCCTTGGGGTCGATTTCGCCTTCCTTGAGCCTCTCCAGCATCGTCGGATAGCTGCGAAACTCGGCCGAGATGGCGAAACGCGCGTTCGGGAAGCGTTTGCGCAGGGTGCCAATGCCGCCCACGTGGTCAATGTCCGGATGAGAAAGAAGCACGAGATCGACGTCGTCGATTCCGAGGCGATGAAGCGCAGGAAGGACGAGCCGCTCGGCGGCATCGAATTTCCCCTGAATCGGGCCGGCATCTATGAGCACGGTCGACCCTTCGCTGGTCACCACCGCGCAGTCTCCCTGGCCGACGCTGAGGCAAGCGACAAGAGTCGGCGTCGACTGACGGCCAAGTCGCCAGCCGAGCCCGGCGGCGAGGAGGAGACCGGCTGTCGCGACGATCCAGAGCCTACGGTTGGCGAAGATGCTTCCTCCAGAACAGCAGCGGAACCCCGTACATCACGAGCAGCCAGTACGCCGAAAACCTCGGGACGTCAATCGACGTCCAGGGCAACGGTCCGAGGGTGTCGAGGAAGGCGCCTAGCCCGTTCGCCAAGGTGCCCGCGAGCCGCATCAACACGCGGCCGACGCCCTCCGCAAAGCTCGAGAAGATCCAGCCCAGCATCGACAGAACCACGATCGGCCCGGCGACCAGCACAGCAACGATGTTCGCCGCGAAGCCGATCAACGAGATGGCCCCGTAGTTGAACGCCACAATCGGCGCGGCGGCGGCACTGGCCACGAGCCCGCTCCTCACCGACTGCTTCAACTCGCCCCGAATGGATGCGTCAGACTGTCGTGAACCGTAGAAAGCCAGACCGCCGACGACCAGGAAGCTAATATGAAATCCGATGTCGAACACGCTGGCGGGAGTCCAAAGCAAGACCGCGATCGCCGCCAGGGACAGACTCGACAGCGAGTCTGATTCGCGCCGGAAGAGATACGCGAACGAGCCGGCCGTAGCCATGAGCCCCGCCCGAATCACCGGCGGATGCAGACCGGCGGCAATCGCGTAGAGGCCGAGCAACAGCGCGACCAGACCCACCACCACCGCCCGTGGAATCGGAAGTAGAACCAGGAAGGCCTGTGCCATCGCGCCAAGAATGATGACGTGGAGCCCCGATGCCGCCGCGATGTGGATAATCCCGGTCGACTTGAGGGCGGCGGATCGGTTGTTATCAACCATGCCTCGGGCGCTAAAGCATAAGGCTCCGATCAGGGCTGATTCATCCTCGGGCAAGGCCCGATTGGCAAACGAGATCACCCCATTTCGCCACGAAGACGACACTTGAAATATCCAACTAGCATGGCTAACAAATTGTACTTGGCCGGCCTCGAGGGTGAGGTGTCCCAAGACCCCTTGCTCCAACCAATGCGCGTCCGAACTCTCGTTCAGAGGTGTGATAACCCCCCGGACGTGCACTCGATCGCCTAAGTCGAGGTGGAAATGGGGAGGAAGAATGACCATAACCTTCATCGATCCGAAATCGAAGAGGGTGAAGGTGAAATCCGGGCGCTCGTCAGGGACGGCGGCGACGGTCGCTTCTCGGTCCACGTAGACGTTTTCCGTCACCCCCACACCCGGCGGCTCCGGTGCCAAGAGAACGCCAAGCAAAGCCGCGACGGACCACAGAGCGCGGCTGGGCATCGATCGCAGAAAGAAGAATCCGGCCAGCCAGAGCAAGACCAACGGCAACTCTCTGGGCATGACCAGACCCAGGGTCAGCGCCGCCGCGGCAATCAGGAGCGGTCGATGTTCAAGTTCCGCCCGCATCGTGCCATTCTTGCAGTCGGCGTTCGGCGATCTCGCGGATCGAGCCGGAAGGAGGGGGTCCAGCTTCGACGGGCTCGGCACCAGGCACCACCGGAGCGGGCAGAGGCCGCACCCCGAAGCGGATGTCCTGGAACAGGGCCGGCTCATCCGACCGGGTCCGCAGCCTCCGAAGGATCGTCTCCTTCGACATCCGCAGCTCCTGCGCCCAGGCACTTCCCTCGACCGCGACCCAGACGGTGCCGCGTTCGAACTTGTCGGGATGCGACCGGGCCGCAAGCATCGGCCCCACGATCGCCGGCCAGTCGCGCAGGATCAGGTTCGCCCGCACCAAGCGAGCCACCTCTTCCCGGCCAATCGCCGCCCCGATCATGTCGCTGACCTTCTTCATTGCGCTTGGATCGAACCTGCCCTCACTTCAAACACCTTGGCCAGTTCTAGGATTTCTGGCCCGACTGCCGCCGCCTCGGTACAGGTCAGTACTGCCTGTCCCGCTTTGGCGATGACTAATTTAACAAGATTTTCGCGACGTGTGAGGTCAAGATCCGAAAAAATGTCGTCGAGAAGCAAAACGGGAGGCGCGCCGAACTGGGCTCGTGTCACCTCGAGCGTTGCCATCTTCAGCGCAATCACCGCCGTTCGCTGCTGTCCTTGTGAGCCAAAGAGCCGGACGTCCCGACCATCGATGGTGAACGCAAGATCATCGCGATGTGGACCGGGAGATGTGGACCCTCTGGCCACGTCCTGGCCCCTTGTAGCCCCCAAAGCGCACAAGAGGTCTTCCGATTCGGTTGCGGGGTCTCGCAGGTCGTAGCGGACCTCCAGGGCCTCTCCCTGCCCCATGTGGCGATGAGACTCGGCCAACGACGGTTGGAGGATTTCGAGATACTGCTGCCGGTGTTTGCGAAGGGCGGAGCCGTGCTTGGCAAGCTGCTCTTCCCACACCTCGAAGGTCTCGGCGGGTTTCATCCACTCCCGGGAGTCCTTCAGCAGAGCATTGCGTTGTTCAAGCGCTCGCTTGTAGTGGGTCAAGTCCCGAAGGTAAGCGGGATATAGGGCGCTCATCTCTAGGTCGATGAACAGGCGTCTCTCGCTCGGTTCACCGCGAACGATCTCCATGTCCACGGTGCTGACGCAGACGCTCGGTATGCGGCCGAGGAGGTCCGAAGCTCGGGGAAGCGAAAGGCCGTTGAGCTGGGCGCGCTTGCGAACTCCCGCAGCGAGATCGACCCCGATCGAAGTGGAGCTACCCAGAAGCGTTCCTTCGACCCGTGCGCGTCCTGCACCCTCGCGGATGGCTTCGGCATCTCGTTGACCTCGAAGAAGCCGAGCCGTGGACAGGAGGTAGATTGCTTCCAGGAAGTTGGTCTTCCCCTGGGCATTGGGTCCCGCAATGACGTTGAATCCCGGGCTGAGGGTTGCCTCGGCAAGAGCGTAGTTTCGGAAATCGACGAGACGCAGGTCGGCCAAGCCGAAGATATAGCCGCTCTCGGAGTTATCCGCCGTCATCTCTGAAACCTCATTCTCAATCATGGAATTCTGTATCTGTTATTACGCTCTTCGAAATTGGGGAAAACTCCGAAAGGTGTAGGTTTCAAGGCTCAATTCGCACCCATTTTTAAGTTCAACTGCGTTAAAACCTTAACCAATCAGGTCGTGGAAAACATGGTGGATAAACCACTGTCTGTTTAGGTTTTTTGAAGACGGTTTTCCCCCTATTCGGAACCCTCACCAGTCTTCCACCGTCTGTCCACATCCCTTACAGCATTCCGTGCTCACGTCCGTACTTCATGACCGCGGCTTCGGCAAGGTAGATGGGATGGACGTTCGGCACGAATGGAATACCTCTTTTCGACGCGATCGGGAGGAACACATCGCGCACGAGTCGCTCTTGAACCGTCGGGTGCAGGGTCGGGAAGCGGTCGCAGAACTTACGGAGCGAGGCGTACTCGTCGTCGGTCATTCCTTTGAGGTCGCCGACGCGCCCCTCTAGGGGGTGAAATCCGGCCACATGCGGCGCAGGAACAAAGTAGGCAATCGGTCGTCGCTCGTGGATCACTACGGTGTTCGCTACCATATCGCCGAGCCGCTGCGACCGCGGGGTCGTGAAGATTGCGAGGAGTCCCACGAAATACGTTCCTGGGAGGAAGTCGGCGACGCGGATCAAGTTGCGACCGATGGCGGCCGTCATAGTAATCGGGGTGCCGTCTTCCATCCGTACTCGCAGTCCGACCGCGAGCTTGCCGATAGTGCGGCCGTTCCAGAAGCCTTCCTGAAGGATGAAGTAGAGGAATGGAGTCGCGGTGATGCCGATCATCATGATCATCTGCCCAATTTCGGGGCTTGCCATCGTCAGGAAGCCACCCGCCATGGAAATCCCGACCATGATGAGGATCACGAGCATCACGTCGAGAAGGTGGGCCCCAATGCGCGATCCCAATCCCGCGATGCGGTAGGTTACAATCGTCTTCTCTGGGCTTAGCACCGCGAGATCGTGATCCACGAGTCGATGCTACCCCTCCGATAGGAACAGTTCATGGTGCCGACGCGACGCTTCTGGGGCTTGGTGGCGCTCGGTTTACCGATCGCCGGCCTCGCCGCGAGCGCCGGGTCTCCCTACCTCGGGGTTTTGTATAACCTCGCGATCATCGGGATGGCATGGATCTCCGGTCTGCTGGCTCCCGATTGGAAGGGACTGCGGGTCCGGCGAAAGATGGACCCGGTCTTGTCGGTTCGGACCTCCAACAAGGTCACCCTCTTCATCGAGAACGACGGGGACCATACGATCACCGCGCGGATTCGCGACGAGGTTCCGCCCGCCTTCGAGTCAACGAACCGCGAATGGCAGGTGACGATTGAGCCGGGCGACGAGATCGAGCGCAGTTACTCGGTGAAGCCGTTCGAGCGGGGTAGCGACTTCTTCCGAGGCACCTTCCTACGAATCCAGTGCCCCTTCGGGCTGGTCGTGCGGGACGTGAAGCTGTCGACTTCCCAGCCGGTGCGGGTCTACCCGAACGTCTTGGCGCTGCGCGAGTTTGATCTGTTGAAGCAAAAGGGCCGTTTGCGCGAGATAGGGATTCGCCGCTCGCGGATGCGCGGGCTTGGGACCGAGTTCGAGTCATTGCGCGAGTATTCCGAGGGGGACGACTACCGGAAGATCGACTGGAAGGCCTCGGCGCGCAGCGGCAAGGTCGTAGTGCGTCAGTTCGAGCAGGAGCGCAACCAGTCCGTGATGCTGGTGATTGACGTCGGGCGGCACATGCTGTCCGAGGTGAACGGGGTTCGCAAGCTGGATCACGCGCTCGACGCGATTCTGATGCTCACCCACGCGGCGGCGATCGCTGGCGACCAGGTGGGGCTGCTCGTGTTCTCGGACACGGTTCGGCGCTACATCCCGCCGCGGAAGGGTCGGACTCAGGTTGGTCAGATTATCGAGGCGCTGCACGACCAGGTCGCAGAGCCGTTGGAAAGCGATGCACGCGGGGCGTTCGCCTATCTCGGGTCGCGCTGGAAGCGCCGCTCCCTGGTCGTGGCGTTCACGGATTTGGAGGACGCGTCCCGCGCTCGGGACTTGATGGTCGCGCTCGGGCCGTTGACCAAGCGCCATCTTGTCTTGATGGCGCGCGTGGGAGACGGGCGAATCGGCGAAGTGCTCGCCAGCCGCACTTTGACGGAGCGGGATATGTATAAGAAGTCTGCTGCGATACTTCTCCAAGAGGACCGCAAAGAGGCCGAGTCGGTGCTCTCGGCGGCGGGGGTCCACAACCTCGAAGCGGAGCCCCAGGAGCTGGCCGCGGCGCTGGTGTCGTTCTACTTCATGGTCAAGGAACGCTCGTTGCTTTAGAGCTTGAGCGACTTGAGGATATAGGTAAGCGTCGGAGCGAAAGACTTTGACTGAGAAGCCGGATATTCGACGCTGACCGTCGCGAAAACATCCTTGCCGGTGAGCGTTTTCTGAGAGAAAAGCCGCTTCCCGGATGCTCCGCTGATAAGGAAGTAGGTGGGGTGGAACTCCTTGTGCGCGATCTTCCCCGTTTTCGCCCACCTTTCACAGCTCATCTTGTACTCCTCTTTAGCCCCAAGGACTCCGTAGGAGCCGTAGATGGTGACGGTCAATCCCCTCCCGGAGTAGACGCGGCCGTCGGCGTTCTCCGACTCCGGTCCCGCGGTCAGGTTGGCCGGAACGTCGACTGAGTAGCCGAAGCGAGCGTTTACGTAGGTCTGCATCCGGACCGGCGAAAGGAGGAGAACCGCGAGCATCGCGTAGGAAGTCATATGCCCATGTTAGGCCCCTTCGCGGTTGGACAGCAAGTTGAGTAGGCTCAAAGACATGTCGACCCCCTTCCTGAGCCTCGATGCGGGCGCCCACGGGCTCTCCGAGCCGCTCGATACCGACGTGAGGCGCCTGGACGCCGCGCTCGGCGACGTGCTGCGGCAACAGGAAGGGCAGGAGTTGATCGCTTTGGCGAGGGAGCTCCTCGGCGAGGGCGGCGATGCGGCGGATATCTTCGCCACCCACCCCGAGCTCAAGGACCCCGAGCGGCTGCGCGCAGTGTGCCGGGCGTTCACCGTGATGTTCCAGCTTTTGAACGTGGCGGAGCAGAAGGAGATCGTCCGGGTGAACCGGAGTCGACGTGGAGCCCAGCGAAACGAGTCGATTGACGAGGCCATCGCAACTTTGAAGAGCAAGGGCCGAAGCGCGGAAGAGGTTCGGGTCTTGCTCAGTCGAATTTTGATCGTGCCGACGCTCACCGCGCACCCCACCGAGGCGCGTCGTCGTGCCGTGCTCGACAAGCTCCTTCAGGTCGCGCTGGCGATCACCGAGGAATCAGACGCGCCGAACCTGCGCTTCCCGCTCGACACGAAGTGGCGCATCGAGGGTCGGGTGCATCGGGCGCTGACCGAGCTCTGGCAGACCGATGAGATGCGCTCGTCGTCGCTGACGGTACGAGAAGAGGTGCGGAACGCCATGTATTTCTTCGAGCGGACGATCCTGGAGGTAGTGCCCTGGCTCTATGAGGACCTGGAGCGCGCCCTCGGAAAGCACTATCCGAATGCCGAGTGGAGTGTCCCCGCCCTGATTGCGTACCGGTCTTGGGTCGGCGGTGACCGCGACGGGAATCCGAACGTCACCGCGGACGAGACTTGGAACACGCTATTGGAGCACCGAGACTTGGCCCTGCGACACCATCTTCGCTCGCTGGCCGTGCTGCGGCGTGAGTTGACCCAGAGCGTCAAGCTGGTGTCGGTTTCGGGCCGAACTTGAGGCGTCGCTCTCCGCGGACTTGGAGACGGTCAAGCTCTCTGAGGCAAGGCTTCACCGCTACGCCCAAGAGCGCTACGTGCTCAAGTGCTTCGTCTGGGAGGCCCGGCTGGAGGCGATGCTGAAGGACCCTCGCGCGGCTTCGTTTTCGGCTGAGAACCTGCTTAACGATCTGCGCATGATCGCGCGCAGCCTGAAGGAGAACTCGGCGGGCATCCTCACCGAGGCGGGCACCCTGCCTCGCCTAATGCGCCGGATCGAGGTATTTGGCTTCCATCTCGCGACCCTGGATATCCGTCAGCACTCGGAAGAGCACGAGCGGACGGTGGATGAGCTTTTGGCGGTGGCGGGCGTCTGCATCGGCTACGCGGCGCTCTCGGAATCGGACAAGATCGCTGTGCTCACGGGAGAGCTCATGAATCCCCGTCCGCTGGTGTCGCCGGACTATGTCCCTTCGCCGAAGTCGGCGAACGTGCTCGACGTGTTCCGGACCATCCGGCGGGCCAAGGCGGAGCTCTCCGCGGAGACGATTCAGGCGTACATCGTGTCGATGACCCACGGCGCGAGCGATTTGCTTGAGGTCCTCCTTTTGGCCAAGGAAGCCGGATTGGCGCATGTGAACCGGGACGGCGAGATCCAGAGCGATATCGATGTGGTGCCCCTGTTCGAGACGATCGACGACCTGAGGGATTGCGGGCCGATCATGACTTCCTTGTTCGAGACGCCGATCTACCGTCGGCACGTCGCGAGTCGGGGAGACCGGCAGGAGGTGATGCTTGGTTACTCGGATTCCAGCAAGGACGGCGGGTACTTGGCGGCGAACTGGTCGCTGTATGAGGCGCAGACCTCGCTGGCCGACGTCTGCCATCGAGCGGGGATTGAGCTGCGCCTGTTCCACGGTCGAGGGGGGACGGTGGGTCGTGGCGGTGGACGTGCGAACCGGGCCATTCTGTCCCAGCCGGCGAAGAGCTTCAGCGGTCAGATTCGGTTCACCGAGCAGGGTGAGGTGATCTCGTTCCGGTACGCGCTTCGGCCGATTGCGCACCGTCACCTGGAGCAGATCGTGAACGCGACGATCCTTGCGACCGATGGCCACTCCGATCCAGAGCCGCCCGAGTTCCGCGAAGCGATGGCGACTATGGCGCAGGCCTCGCGGCGGGCGTATCGGCAAGTGGTGCACGAGGACAAGGAGTTCTGGGCGTTCTACTCGCAGGCGACGCCGGTCGAGTTCATCTCCTACTTGACGATTGCGTCGCGGCCGGTCTTCCGGCCGGGCAAGTCGCTGCAGACGATCGACCAACTCCGGGCGATCCCATGGAACTTCGCGTGGGTCCAGAGCCGGCACGTGCTTGTGGGTTGGTATGGCCTTGGTGAGGGGCTGCTTTCCGTTTCAGATAAGGGGCTGCAGGGGCGGATGTATCAGGACTGGCCGTTCTTCCGAACCGTGATCGACAACGCCCAGCTCGAGCTTGAGAGGGCGCATTTGGAGACTTCGCGGCTGTATTCGGCACGGGTTCAGCCGGCGTCATTAGGGGCGAGGATTCAAGGCTTTATCGAGGCGGATCACGCGCGGTCGGTGGAGGCAGTCTTGAATCTGACCGGGCAGAAGAGCCTGCTCGAACACTCGTCGGTGGTGCGGCGGACGGTCGAGTTCCGGAACCCGATGGTGGTCCCGCTCAACCGGATGCAGATCGCGATCATGAACCGCTGGGAGAGTCTCAGCGAAGACGAGCAGCGCGGTCCCTGGCGCGAAGCCGTCCTCCAAACCCTCGCCGGCATCGCGGCGGGCATGCAGAGCACGGGCTAGATTCGCTGAGTGGCAGTGGCAGTGCGGAGCGGAAATGTCATTCCGATCGCCGCCGCCCTCGCCGTTCGTAGGTTAGCCACGTACGGAGGCGGCGGAGTGGAGGAATCTGACGGCCATCGACTCTTGCTCGTCTCCCCGGGGATCAGTGGTCAACGCCATACAAACAAGATGCGATGACCGTCAGGTCCCTCGGCACAAACATCCTTCGGGATGACAATTGCACTGCCACTGCCACTGCCACTGCCACTTTCCAGCTATTGCGCCAGCGTGATCCAGAGCGTCAGGCCGTTGTGCAGCGCGTGCATCACCATTGACGGCACCAGCGAGCGGGTTTGGTAGGCGAGGAGACAGCTCATCGCGCCAAGTGTCGCAAGGCCGGGCCAGGCGGGGATGCCGGTGGGGTGGATCATCGCGAAGAAGAGCGAGGTGATGAGGGCGCCGGTGATCGGGCTGCGCGTCACCCTTGAGAGCGCGGGGAGGAAGGTCCCGCGGAACAGCGACTCCTCGAAGATCGGCGCGACGAACGAGGCGGCAAACAGCAGGCCGAGGATCGTGGCGACACTAGGGTGGTTGCTGAGTTCGACGGTGATGGGGTGCTCTGGCTCGGGCAAGCCGCTGAATAGGAATTTGCTCGCCATCATCACCGGAATCATCAGGACCCAATTCATCGGCACCGCACAGATGCCCAGCAGGATGTTTCGAACCAACTTGTCCGTGTGGATTCCCATGCGACGGAGCGGGATCATGACGCCATCGACCGGCTGGGTGACGAGCCAGAGAGTGCCGAGTAGGATTGCGATCTCGGAAGCCAGGACCTTGATCTCCCTTGGGATCGGACCGATGAGCGTGAACGTCACCCCGATGATCAGGGGAAGCAGGATGTAGATGCCGAGCATCTGCGCCGCGCGCATCGCGAAAGCATCGGCTTCGCCGAGCGACATCGGGATCGCCGGGTGTCCCTCGGGTTGGAAGTTGCCGGTAGCCCGGGCACTAAGGAACGCGATCCACAGCCCGATGCCGCCAAAGATCAGCAATCCGATGATCACGATCGCCGTGCCAGAGGCCTGAGTCTGGAGCTCACTCCGCCCGGAGTTCCCAGTTCCCTGCTTCTCACGGGCATGGACCTTCGCCAGCCGGGTCGAGAAGCGATCGTCGGTGAGGACCTTGTCGAGCGATTTCACCTGCGGCGTGATCATCTTCTGGACTTCGTAGATGTGCCCAAGAACCGCGCCGTCGCTCAACTTCGAGTTCACCAGTCGGCGGATATCTTCGGCCGGGACGGGCTGCTTCGCCTCGTGAGTGGCGATCACCCAAAGCCGCTCGGCGTTCTCGTCCTTGGCGCGCTTGGCGTCCAAGGAAGCTATCAGCGACTGCAGGGATCCGGAAGAGTTGGATTGAACCGCGAACTTGAGCCGGGCTTCCTCGGCATTCAAGGGCAAGCCCGGCTTGCGGCTGAAGTAGCTGATCCCCTGAAGCACGATTAGGCCGATGAGGATCACCCACAGCGCGACCCAGCCAAAGCGGTTGCGCGGGCCTTCGATGGGTCGAGGATACGCGACGGTCGGGGTTAAGTCGTCGGCCATTAGGTTGCTTCCTGTCAGAGTCCTGCCCCGCCCCGGGGAGGGTGGGGGCTGGTCGCCTCCGACGTCCATGGAATCGCCAGTCTACATCTGCAGGCCGCTGAACTCCGCGAGGCGATGCAGGTCCTTCATCAGAGTCTCAAACTGCCCTGGCGTGAGCGCCTGGGAGCCGTCGCTAAGCGCCACCCGCGGGTTCGGATGCATCTCGATCATAACGCCATCCGCGCCCACCACCACCGCGGCTAGGGCCATCGGCGCGACATAGCGCGCGACGCCGGTGCCGTGCGACGGGTCGACGATCACGGGGAGGTGGGTGAATTCCTTGAGCACGGGGACCGCCGAGAGGTCGAGGGTGTTGCGGGTGTAGGCCTTGTCGAGGGGCATCACGCCGCGCTCGCATAAGATCACGTTCGGGTTGCCCTGGTTCAAAACGTACTCGGCGGCGAGAAGGAACTCGTCGATCGTGGCCGAGGGCCCGCGTTTAAGGAACACCGGCTTCATGCTTTTGCCGGCTTCGATCAGCAGCGGGAAGTTCTGCATCGAGCGAGCGCCGATCTGGAGAATGTCCACGTACTCGGCTACCAGCGGCACCATGTCGCCGCTCATCACCTCGGAGATTGTGACCAGGCCGGTCTCGTCGCCGACCTGCTTGATGATCTTGAGCCCTTCTTCGGCGAGGCCCTGGAAGGAGTAGGGAGAGGTCCGCGGCTTGAACGCGCCGCCGCGGAGGATGGTCGCGCCGGCTCTCTTGACGAGCTCGGCGGACTCTTTAAACTGCTCGTAGGACTCGACGGAGCACGGGCCGCCCATGACGACAAAGTGCCCGGTGCCGATCGTGACGCCTTTCACGGTCACACTGGTTGGCGTGGGCTTGAATTCGAGCGAGGCAAGCTTGAACGGACGGCTGGTCTGGGTGACCTTGCTGACCCCGTCGAGCGAGCCGATCGAGGTCTCCAGCATCGTCCGCTGGTCCGTGGTGAGCGAAGCGGGAATTCCGATGGCGACTCGGTCTTCGCCGGGCATGACCAGTGGTTCGGTCCCCTGCCCGCGAATCACATCGACCACCGCGTCGATCTGCTCCTGCGTCGCGCCAAGGCGCATTACGATGATCATTTCAGGTTAGAGGTTACCTTTCCGAGTTAGAGTTAGAGATGGAGTCTGGGTGACTCTTTCCCGACTGGAGTGGCGGTCGGCCCCCACCCGACCTCCCCCCGGGGCGGGGGAGGAGCTTTGAGCGGGAGCTTGGGAGTTGGGCTTGGGACACTTCGGCCTAGGGCCGACGTGCTTGGCGTTTCGAAGCGGGTGGTCGGGCGGGATTTCCCGTTTTCCTGCACTCATGCGTGCTTACCCACGTTGGGAATGTGGGAACGCTTTGGGGCCGCGGCGTCCGGGGACGATCGTGTTTTCTGTCGGGCCATGCCTCTTATGCCGCGGGAAGGGGTTTTGTCAACCAACTTGGTCAGAGTCAGAGCCCCCTTAGGGGTTTGGGGTGACCTCCAGATTCCTGATCGGAGCTCTAGGGTCGGTCTTGGAAATCGCCGTCGAACGGACGATACAGGAGCCGGTGATTGTAATCTCGGTGCGCCAGCCAGCGGAGGCGTTGGCGGATGAGCTTCAGGTTGGTCGCGGTATCTCCGAAGTGGCCAAAGTCGTGATGCCCGCCTGAGTCGACTCCTCGCGCCCGCTCCGAGAGGGCGAGGCGGCAAACCCGCTCGGCTTGGCGGAGGCTCATGGCGGCACTGTTCCATCGCTTCCAGATGCACTGCATCGCGGCCTGCTCCAGCCAGTTGCAGTAATCCCGGCGCTCCTCGCGACCGTAGGCTAACGATTTAAACCAGTTCAGACTACGGAATCCACCCGGATGGCGGTCGTTTGCGAACTGGAGATGTTGACCATCCCAGTCGTAGAAGTCTGCCCAATTCCTTTTGTAGACCTCTCCGATTTTGATGGCCAGAGAGCCTGCCGTGGCGAATCCTTTGATGCCATAAATGGCGTAAAGGGTCCGCAGGTGTTTCAGATTCCCAGCGTCGTCTCGGAACAACTGAAAAGTTCCTGGCTCGCAATTCATAGCTGTCCCCTCGTAGGCGACGAGAATCGTCTCTTCACCGCTCGGGTCCTTCCAGCGGTAGAGGTGCCCGAAAAACGCAGCGTCAACTTGCAGATGTACGGGAAATGGCGGGGGAAGCCTTCGGCCAACTCGCAAATCCAGGGAGCGAATGAACAGCGCGTTATAAACCTTCTTGTAAAACCCCTCCCATTCATTTCCCGAGCCTTGAGTACCGCTGAGGACCACCATGCGCCCTGAATCTAGTCGAATAAGGTCGAGAAGATGCTCTTCCTTAGGGAGTCGTTTTTGAAAGAGATCCTTCCACGTCAGCTTCTCTTTGAGTTGAGCAATCAGAGGGTCGGCTTGATTCGTTAGCTTGGAAACGAACTGATTGACCCGGGCGAGGTCGCCGATCCTCAAGCAGCAGGTCGCGAGTCGCTTACTGATTTCCTCGCTCGCGCCGTACACCTTTTCGACCTGGCGGTAGGCACCATAGGCGTGGTACCAAGGATCCAAATTTGCGGACATTTCGGGTGCTTCCCGATAAAGCCGGTCCGCCCACGCCAACGCAGTCTGGCGAGTTGAACCCGTGACAAAGAGGACGAGGGTGGCGAAGAGGCTCATGATTTGCCAACCCAATCTTACGCGCCTTCCCCGGATTACTGCGCTACCCGGCATTCGTCAGCTTCCGTTGAATGCACACAAGAAACGATGACCGTCAGATCCCTCGGCACGAACATCCTTCGGGATGACATTCTGGACTAAGCCTTTGAGAAACTGGGGATGACCTCCAAGCTCCTGATTTGGAGCTCGGGTCGGTCTTGGAAATCGCCATCGAACGGGCGGTACAGGAGCCGGTGGTTGTAATCGCCGCTCGCGAGCCACCGAAGGCGTTGGCGGATGAGCCTCAGATTGGTGGCGGTGTCTCCGTAATAACCGAACTCATGATGGCCGCCGGGGCTGAAGCGGTCGACTCCCCTGGCCTGCTCCAAAAGGCTCAGGCGGCAATTGCGCTCGGCTTCTCTAAGGCTTTTGTTCGCGGCACTCCACCGCTTCCAGATGCACTGTTTCGCGGCGAGTTCGAGCCAGAGACTGTAGTCCGAGCGGTCCTCACGGGTGTAGCCTCGCGACCGGAACCAGTCCAGCTCTTCGGGTTTGCCTGGATGGCGGTCGTTCGCGAATCGGAGACGCTGGCCATCCCACTCGTAAAAGTCGGTCCAATCCTTCTTGTAGATGACGCCTACCGAAACTGCCAGGACCCGACCCGCTGGGTACCCATTAATGTCGTAGACGGCATTGAGAGTGGCCAGATTTCGCGGTCGGCCGCTCCCAACTCGATAGAACTGAAACACACCGGGCGAGCAGTCCGCGGCGGGCGTGGAGTATCCGGCAATGACCGTGGCCGTTCCCTTCAAATCTCTCCATAGGTATAGGTGTCCGCTGTAGGCGGCGTCGGGCAGGTCGATCTTGGGAGAGACATGCGCGGTCCGGGCGTCGACCGAGCGAAGGACCATGGGGCCGTACAGCTTTCGGAAGAACACCCCCACCATTTCCATATCCTGCTCGCCGCTAAGCACCGCCCAACGGTCGCCGCCGACGCGCACGAAATCGATTACTTGCTCCTTTGCCGGGATTAGCTTTTGGAAGCGCGTCTTCAGCTCTAGCTTCGAGCGGACTTCGGCGACCAGCGGGTCCGTTCGATTTGCCAATTGGGAGGCCCTCTGGTCCGCCTGCTCGAAATCGCCGATCCGCAAACAGCAGGTCGCGAGGCGTCTGGTGACCTCCCCGCTCGATCCATAACGTTTCTCGACTTGCTGGTACGCGCTGTACGCGTTGTACCAAGGATCGAGGCTGGCCGAGATCGCGGGAGCTTCCCGATATAAGCGATCCGCCCAAGCCAGTGCGGACGCTCGGGTCGAGGAATTGGCGGCGAGGAGGAGGGCGGCGAGGAGGTTCATCGGATGCTAACGCTCATTATCCGCCGAACCCTAACAGAGGTGCGAAATCCTAGACCTCGTCTTGAAATTTGCCGTCAAATGGGCGGTAGAGGAGGCGGTGTTGGTAGTCGTGGTGGGCGAGTCCAGCGTAGGGTGGCGCGCTACTAAGTAGCTCGTCAGCTTGACTTTTTTGGGTCCGTCATCCAGCGGAGTTGACGAGCCCTAGCGAGTCGACGCAGTCGAAGGATCATGGGCTAAGTCTCCGACTTGGAAAACCGGCGCGAGCGTAGAGAGTCGGAGACTGCACAGATGATCCTTCGACTGCGCTACCTTCGCTTGGGCTCGGCGCTTCACTCTGGATGACGGCTAAAAAACTCACTCCCATGCTACGGCCCGGCGGGAATTCGCTTAGTTATCTCCCGCATTTCGCGAACGATCACAAGCACTCGGCGTCTACCGGCAGATCCCTCGGCACAACATCCTTCGGGATGACAATTCCCTTTGCTATGTTACAAGCGCGGCGGCTGTTGCAAAGCACCTGATTCCGAGTCGGACGCGGGGATCCGGGGTCCTTCCGTTCCAAACCTTCGCCGAGGCTCGGTTTTCCAGTCAGGATGACGGAACAGGTGGCACGATCCACTCACTGCCACTGCCACTGCCACTGCCACTGCCACTGCCACTGCCACTTCCGACTCCAGCTCCAACTCAGACTCCCACTCCGACTCCAACTCCAACTCCAACTCAGACTCAGACTCAGACTCAGACTCAGACTCCAGACTCCAGACTCCCAGAGGTACACTGACCCCATGACGCAGCGCCTCCCTGAGTGGCTGACGATCCGCCTGCCGCGGCCCGATATGATCAAACAGGTCGAGGGGATGATGCGGGCGAAAAACTTGCACACCGTTTGTGAGAGCGCGCGCTGTCCGAACCTGCCCGAGTGCTGGTCCAAGAAGACCGCGACCTTCATGATCCTCGGCGACACCTGCACGCGAAGCTGCGGCTTCTGCGCGATTAAGGTTGGCAAGGGGATGACCGTCAACCATGACGAGCCGAGCGACATCGCCCAGGTTGCGACCGACCTCGGTCTGCAGCACATCGTCGTCACCAGCGTCGCCCGCGACGACCTGAAGGACCAGGGCGCCCAGCAGTTTGCCTCCACGATCGAAGAGATCCACAAGCAGAATCCGGACACGATCGTCGAGGTGCTTACCCCCGACTTCAAGGGCCGCCGCGACTGCATCGAGACGGTCTGCCGGGCCCATCCCGAGATTTACAATCACAACATCGAGACCATCGAGCGACTCCACACCGTCGTCCGGCCCCAGGCGAAGTACGATCGTTCGCTGTCCGTCCTAAAACAGGTCAAGGAAATCGATCCGACGATCTACACCAAGTCCGGCATCATGCTCGGCTTGGGCGAGACCAAGGACGAGGTCATGAAGACGCTGCGCGACCTGCGAGAAGCGGGCGTTGACGCGGTGACGATCGGCCAGTATCTGCGCCCGACGATGCGCCACCTGCCGGTGAACGAGTTCATCCATCCGACCGTGTTCCAGGAATACGAGGCGATCGGCGAGGAGATGGGGTTTGCATTCGTCGCGAGCGGTCCGTTCATTCGCTCTTCGTACAACGCGATCGACTTCAGCAAGAAGGTGATGTCGGAACGTGTGGCTCGTTTGAACGTCTCTAGTAAGTAGCGAGGCTCGCGTGAAAGGCGCGGGAAGAAGACACTTATCGCGGGTTGGTCCAAAGCTGTTCGATTCGTTACCGTCACGGGGCCGTTCGTCGCGCTCTCCATTTGGGGCGGGTCGTATCTCTTCGAGTGCTTCGCCACCCTGACCGCTCCCGGCGTCCCGATTCGACTTAGTTATAAGTCCCCCGGTGGAGACTTGGTCCTTACCGCCGATTCCTTCAGCTACAACGCGCGTCGCGGCACGCTTCTCGTGATCAATCCGGTCTTGAAGGGACCGAACGGACTGATCGCCTCGGCCAAGAAGGTCGACGCCACCGGCCTGCTCATCGGGCGAACCGAAGACGTGCCCATCCTGGTCAACCTGCGCGAGAGCAACCTTGTCCTCCGTCGCGGCTCCTCTGGTCGTTTTGAGTTTGAGGACTTTCTCCCGAAGACCCCCGGGCCGAGGAGCAAGGTTCCATTCAGCGTCCGTCTCGAAGGCGCAAAGCTCAAGCTAATTGACCAAACTGGTCCCACGGCCTGGACCGAGGACGTGACGATCAAGCACGCGTTGGTGGACGGCGTCGGTCAGAGTTGGCTTGCAAACGGGGACGCCTCAATCGACGGGATTGGGTCGGCGACTGCGACTGTGCAGAACGTGCCGGATCAGGGATTGTTCGTCAAGGGCCGGTCGACCGGGCTTGACCTCGCCCCGGCACTGCGGGATTTCCGAATGGCTCGCGAGGGTGCCAAGATTGAGTGGCTTCGTCACTTGTCGGTGGAATCGTTGCGAGCCAGCGGCCCCTTCGCGTTGACGGTGCCCGCGAACTCTGCGCTCTCGCTCTCGCTCGATGCGACGCTCCATGGCACGGGTGTTGGCTACGACACCTATCGGTTCAACGATGCCACGTTCGAGGGGCACATCGGGGAGTCTGGGATGGCGGGTCGGGGCACTGCCTCAACTCCCGGCCTGAGCGGATTCTACAACGGCACCTTCCGCTGGCAGAACGGAGTGACCATAGGTGCCCAGGTGGCGCTGAAGAGCCCAAGCGTGGCGGAATCTCCCCCGTGGCTCAAGGCGCTCATCCCGAAAGACATCTCCCTCCGCGGTGCGAACTACCTTGGGTGGATCGCCTACGACAGCCCGCATGGGATCGTGATGGATGGGGACCTTGTGGCTCAGTCCGGGGTTGCCTATGGCGAACCTCTCGATCGTGTGGCGATGCAGTTGCATGCCGATTCCAACCTGGTCCGCTTGGGGCAGATGCAGGCGGTGTGGCACGGCAGCCCGGTCCAGGGATCGCTCGAAATCGGCCTGAAAGACCGCCGCCTCGCCGGGGCGTTTGAGTCTCCGAAGGTGGATCTACGCCAATTGGCGACAAGGTTCAAACGAGGCGGCTTGTCGGGATCGGCGAACGCCAAAGTGCTGATCGACGGCACGACCCAGGATCCTCGCGCCGACTTCCAAGCGAATGGAACCGCTGGATATCAGGACAAGGTGCATGGCAATTTCGAGCTTGCCGGAAGATACAAGGGGCGCGTCCTGACCGTCACCCGAGGCATCGCCCACACCCAGGGCGGGACTCTTGTGATGGATGGTCGAGTGGCGGCAGACGAGTCGGTCCACATGCGAGTGGAGGCGGTCGATCTCGACATCAACCCGTTCTTCCCGGAGGCCGGCGGTTCGGGCAATTTCCGAGGCAAGGTCTCGGGCACGCTTAGCCATCCGCAAGTCGCGGGCGTGGCGGAAGCCTACGCCCTGACCTACAAGGGGCACGTGATTCCCTTCGCGTCGGCGAACTTGACTGCCGGACTGGAGCAGGCGAAGGTCGAGAATTTCCGCGCCCAGCAAGGCCCGACCGAGGCGCGCGGTTCTGGCAGCTACCAGTTCAAAGACGGCAAGCTGGCCGGAAGTTTCGAACTCTCAGACTTCCGCCCGAGCGAAATTTTCGGCCCGGACGTGGTGGGTCTCGTCGACGTTCCCGAAGTGACCCTCAGTGGAACCGCTAAGAACCCGGTGGTGGAGGGGCACGCGATCGGTACGGACCTCTTCTATGCCGGGCGGCGAGTGGACCGGTTTGAAGCAAACGCCCGCCTCACCGGGCGTTCCATCCAGCTCGAGAACCTGACCGCAAACCTATTCAACGGTACGGTCACCGGCTCGGGTCGGTATAGCCTCACGCGCAAGACCGGGGCGGCGGACGTCGTGCTCAAGAACCTGTCCCTCGGCGACCTGGCGGCGCTTCCTGCGGACGTCGGCACGCTTACCGGCACGGTCGACGGAACCGCGACGATCGGGGTCGACGCGGACGCCACATTAAGCGGCTCGCTCAACGGCACGGTAACGGATGCCCAACTCAACGACACGCTCTTGGGCTCGGGAGATTTTAAGGCGACCGCCCACGGGAACGCGATCGACGGGTCGGCCCAGATCGGGAACCTGGACGGATATCAGCAGATCGAGCACTTCACCTACGACCGCGTGACGAACCTGCTCGACGCAAAGCTGTTGATCGCGAACACCCCCTTGGGCGATCTATACCGGGCGACGCAGCGGCTGTATCCCGACCCTCCTCCGAACATCGCCCAAATCCTGCGCGGCACCAGTGGCACGCTCAACCTCGAAGCCTCGATCCACGGACCGGTCAAGAACCCGGACGTCGATTTGCAGACGCTTGACATCACGAATCTGAGCACCCTTGGACGTCAGACCGGCGAGTTCAAACTATCAGGAACGCGCCAAGGGGACGAATTCAAAGGGATCCAGCTTTCCTGGCTCGGCCCCGCCGGTAACCTCGTCGCACGCGGAGCCGCCGACCTAAATGGCGAGTTCGCATTGGACGGGGATCTCTCGGACTTCGATTTGAGCGTGTTGGGGTTGGCGGACGATTCCCTCTCCGCGCTACGAGGAAAGGTCACCGTCTCCTTCCAGGGTTCGGGGCCGACTCGCGACCCGGTGTTCCGCGCCTCGATCGACTCCAAGAACTCTCCCCTGGGGGTCGTTGCCGCCGACGGCACGGTCGATTATGTCTCCGACTTCGGCGTCTCGCTCGATTCGGTGACAATCACCCAATCGACGATCGGTCCGGACGGCAAATACAAAGGCGGAATCGATGCAAGCGGCCTCCTCACTTACCGTGGGGTGGAGGGTGTCCTTCAGGCGAACCTGCCGTTGGTCTATCCATTCCGGATTCCTGAGGGTTCGGCCCTGTCGGCTTCACTGGATGTTGCCGAGCGCCCTCTGCGAACGCTGGATGCCTTGATTCCGGGGCTTGACACTTCGAAGACCGAAGGGACCCTGAAGGGGCATGTCGGGGTCAATGGACCGCTGGAGGCGCTGGCTTTTGACGGGCGCATCGACATGGTGGCCAAGCACTTGGGATTCAAGGGTGCGACCGATCGATTCCACGACCTGATCGCCTCGCTGAATCTCTCCGGCAACGACATCAAGATGAACCTGACCACCGCGGCAGATTCGGGCGGGACGGTCAGTCTGGACGCCACGGCGTCGACGCCTGGCGTGCGGAAGATTCTCGACGAAGTAGGAAGTGGGACCCTCACCGGAATTTGGTCGAGCCCCCTCAGCGGGAACCTGAATATCGATGAGTTGGTCCTCAACGAGCCGCTTCCCGGCAAGGGCCGAGTGACCGGGACGGCAAGCGGCGTGCTCGCGCTCGGCGGAACGGCCGAGGCTCCCGCGATCAACGGAGCGGCGACGCTCGCGGGCGGCAAGATCCTTCTGCCCAGCGAGGATATTCCTCCCGGGACTTCTCCCAGTTTCTCCATCGATCCCAAATTCAACATCAAACTTGCGATTCTGAACTCGCTCAACGTCCGCAGTTCGGCCGCCAATATCGACCTGAGTGGCTCCGGTGCCTTGACCGGCTCGCTCAAGCAGCCTTCGCTGGACGCAAACCTCGTGCTACAGAAGGGAACGTTCCGTCTCCCGACGGCGACGGTGCGGCTTGAGCCGGACGGGATCGTCCGCCCGAGCTACCACGCGGGGTCGATCGACGGGCACGACGCGCGCATCGACGTCGATCTCGAAGGTCGGACTCGGGTGACGGCCAGCGGATTCCAGGGCCGGCCTCAACCCTACGACATTCGCCTCGACATTCACGGCGACCTCCTGCGCGATGGCGGGCTCCAACTCGACGCGACCTCGTCGCCGCCCGACCTTGACAAGGAGCAAATCCTGGCGCTGCTGGGGCAGGCGAGCGCGCTCCAGGGTCTGACTTCTATGGGAGCTGGACAAACGGAGAGCCGCATACGAACCGCCCTCGCTGGGTTCGCGCTTCCCTCCTTCCTCGACCCGATCACCAACAAGATCGGCTCGGCACTGGGTTTCGAATCGCTGACGCTGCAATACGATCTGCGGAATCAAGCGTCGATCGGGTTCGCGAAGATCCTCGGCAAGGACTTCACGCTTTCTGGGACGCGACAGATTTCCTCCCCGATTCCGGGGTTCAAACAGATGTTCGACATCGAACTGACCTACCGGTCGCCCAAGCTGCGGCGCTTCTCGTTCAGCATCGGCGCAGATCAGGATCGGCCTTACAAGCTGTCGATCGAGTACGGCTTCCGGTTCTGAATGAACGCCGTCGGTAAGCCGGGGCGTCAGAGTGTCATGCGCCCTTTCGTTCTCGTCTTGTTTGCGCTAACCACCGGGTTTGCGCGGGCGGAGTACACCCTTACTGTGCTTCACACCGGGCCGATGCGCGGTCAAGTGGAGCCTATCAAAGTCGAAGGGCGCACGTACGGCGGATATCCCCGCTTGGTCACTGAGGCCAAGCGCTGCCTGACGCGGGATACCAACCCGCTTCTGGTGGGCTCCGGCAACACCTTCGGCTCTGGGCACTACTCGACGATGTACCACGGTCTCGCGGATGTGGCGCTCATGAACCTCGCGGGCTATCGGGCGATGGGGCTGGGTGAGTCGGACTTGTCGATGCCCTCCGGGACGCTCAATGCCTTCGTGGCGCATGCCGCGTTTCCGTTCCTCTGCTGCAACCTCGACCAGACACCGGCCGCTTTCCTAAGGGAACGCGTCCACGCCTCGCAGGTGCTGACGATTGGTGGGCAGTCGGTGGGAATCATCGGCGTCGCGAGACCGGATACGGGCAAGGACGCGTCGGACTCGGTGCAGGCGGAGGTTCGTCGGCTCTCTTTGCAGGGCGTCAACAAGATCGTGCTCCTCAGCGACCTCGACCTGGATGAGAATCGGAAGGTGGCCGAGAAGGTGGCCGGGGTGGACGTGATCGTTAGTGGACACGAAGGCCGGATTTTAGGCCCTTCCCTCGGCCGCGACTTCTCCGATCCCGTCGGCCCCTATCCGATCGAGGTGAAGTCAGGCGATCGTCGCACGCTCTTGGTCTCGGCTGGAGACCGAGGCGAGCTGTTGGGCCGAATCATCATTCGATTCGACGACGACGGCAAGATTCTCGGCTGGCGCGAAGCCGCGATGATCATCTTGAACAGCACGGTGGGCGACGACCCGGCAGCGGCGGCGTTGGCGGCGGCCTTTGCCGCGCCGATTCACGTCGGAGATGGCGGAAGCGGTAACGATAGGAAGGTCAAAAACCGATTCTAGAGAAGGTCTGCGCAAAAGCGCGCGATAATGACATGGTGCGTAACATTCGATTCGGTCTAATCCTAGGAGCTCTCGCGCTCGTTTGCGTGGGCTTGGCTCAGGATGTGCCCGAGTACATGCGGATGCGCAAGCAGCTTGGCGTGAAGCAAGCGGTCACGGTTGAGGCGCTCAACAAGATGACCGGCTCCCACGCGGTCGAGCTCAAGGGTCGCGTCAAGGGCACCTTCTCGGCGAATGGGATCACTGAGATCATGGTCGACCTCGAAGACGGCACCTCGGTGACCGTCGAGGCCAACCCGCTTCCCCAATGGCTGGAAAACAACGATGTTCCCGCAAGGCTATTGACGCGCGTTTCGCGCAGTGCCGAGCAGGGTTCCCTCCACGCGACGCTGATTGCCGCCGCGCCTGAGGGCAATATTGCGAAGATCGAAGCTGCCGAGGCGGCTAAGGCGGCCAAGAATAACCAGCCAAGCGTGAATGCAAACCCCAAAGGGGGAGGCCTCCTGCATGGGCGGATCGGAAGGGGCGGGAGTTTCTCCGGCCAGTCGACCCCCCAGAACTGGAACCTTGCCGCAAGCAAGGCGACCCCGGTTTACGCAGGTTTCATCAAGAAGCAGAACCCGAAGCTCAGTGACCGTGAGGCGTACAAGATTGCCCAGGGCGTGATCGGATTCAGCCTCCAGCACGGAGTGGATGCTCGGCTGATCATGGCGATCGTGATGGTCGAGAGCGGTTTTGACCCTGCCTCGACCAGCAACAAGGGCGCGATGGGACTGGGCCAGCTGATGCCCGAGACGGCGAAGTGGATGAATGTCTCGAACGCCTACGACACCAACGAAAACCTCTACGGCAGCGTCAAGCTGATGCGCCACTTGCTGGAGAGCTACCAGACTTCCACCGGTGACAGCTACCGATCGCTCGTGTTGGCGCTTGCCGCCTACAACGCGGGTGAGGGCGCGGTCAAGCGCGCGGGCGGCGTGCCTTACGCCTCGACCCAGCGCTACGTCGACCGGATCATCGGCCTATACCGCCAGTTTTGCGGCGAGTAGGTCGCGATGAAGCGATCGAAGACCGACCTGATCTTCATCGTCGGCTTTCCCCTTATTTTCATTCTCATCGCCTGCTATGGCGTCATGAGCCTGGTGGCGCCCGACCGGCGCGATCCGGTGCAGCTGTTGCACGACGGCGCGGTCAAGGTTGGGGACGACCGAGCCCGGGTGGATTCGGTCCTGCATCGGGCGCCGAGCAGTGAGACGGCGCGCGACGATGGCATCGTCGAGCTGATTTACCGGCGGACGATTTACGACTCGGACTTCCGGATGGAGGACGCAAAGATCGAGTTGGGACCCGACGGACGCGTTCGGGCGATCCGGATCGAGCGTTCAACGCCGCCAAGCTCGTCAAAGTAGGTCTCACTTCGGCCCATCAAAGGGAGTGCGTCCCGCGGTGTGCGTTTCTTAAGTACCTTAGCGTGACACGGGCTTGGAGTCCGTTGCATTGCTCAAACTTTGGAGTGGCGCGGACCTACCCTTGAGCGCGCAAGTTCTGAAAGGAGCATGGCCCGCCCGCCACCGCTTTTCCCCGCGAGCCTGCGAGCGCACAGGCGACAAGGTCGTAAGCGCGGCGACAGGTCGCCTGAGTGAAAGCCGTGGCAGGCCACCGTACTCTATATTTGGAACTACGGGGTTAGCGCTTTCGAATCCGGCGATCCGAAGTGGCCAGTAGCTTTCTCGAAGGGTAGGCTACTTTAGCCCAATATCGCGTCCATTTAGGAGATATCTCTTGATTTCACTTCTCGCACTCGCCGCCCTCGACTCGTCAAAGACGGCGGCCGCCCTGACCATCATTGAGCCCCTGGTCATTGCGGCGGCCAATTCGGCGGATTGGACCGCCTCGACCTCCCACGAAGAGGTTCGTCAGGCGGCGAACGTGTTGGTCCAAAGTCTCTTCAAAGAGCCGCACTTGAAGGCGGACCCAATCGGAGAGGTGGCGTTGACGGCCGAGCTCCGCATTTCAATCACCCTCGACGGTGATTTCGGCATGCAGTTGGTGGCCACCTTGCCGCCGAAGCGCGCGCCCTTACCGCTTTCCGTTGAAGCTTGGGTCCCGATGCGTGACTTCAATGGCGGGCCGCCAGGGTTTGAGCCCATTTCCGTACCCACATCGATCACTTTCCTGCCCCACAAGTCTTGGAACGAGTCGATCCAGACTCGCTGGCAACCACTCTTGAAGGCGGCGAGGTTCGTGGATCAGCAGCTACCCGTGGTCTACCGTGACTACCTCAAGGGTATCAAAACGGGTGGCTACATCAAGCGAGAGGACCTCGACCCTCGCGTGCGAGCCATCTTCGAGGTGAGCGTACGAGCCTCTGCCGACGCGACACCCTATCGAACCGAGGCCGCGATGTGGAAGAAGATCGAGTCCACGCGCATCGGCCCTGCGCGCCTCATCCTGGCCCTCGCGTTGGTAGTAGCAAATCCCGCCGGTAGGAATAGTTCTGGCGGAAGGACTGGTCTTTGCATTCCTGTATATAACGGCAGGCGCCTGCTGCCCGGATTCGTCGGGCCACCCGAGGAGTAGCCGGGGATTGGAGTGTTGGAGTGGAGGGGGTTGTGGACCGCGACTTCGTTGCGCCCGCAACTCAGTACATACATATGTCCGTTCGATACGCGATCAACAAGTAAGCCAGGAATTAGCGCCCCCACCCACTCAGACAATAACAAACAAAATAGAAAAAAGATGCTTGAAGTAATCCAGACTTCACCTTATAATGACGGCATGGTTGTATCATTCGCCATCGCGATCTTCACCGGCTGGGTCCGCACCCAGCGTTACGACGCCCCTGTCATGTACGATTCGCACACTATTGTCGACTCAACGAATCTGACTAATTCGGACAAGACAGTTTCCTGGTCGGACACGACATTCGGTGGATACCACCAGTGGGTCCGAGGGTCCACAACAGAGGGGCCCGCCTGGTCCTCCGATATGACGCCGTTGTCAGAACACGACTGGAGTGTAACCACCTCCGCCGGGTCAGCTACCGTTCCAGCTCATACTGAGGCCATCCTTCGACAGTATTATCACAACACCTATGCCCACGAGGAGTGGGTGGAAACCAATCCGAGCGATGCGGCGGCCAGAAGTCGCTCTTGGGATACGTATGAGGATACGTACTGGCGCTATTTTCCCGCTGGTGGTAGCGGCGGCGGGGGCGGGTAGTTCTTATGAGTCTAGGTCTACTGGTCTTCTTGTTTGTCGGTCCTCGAATTGATGCGGTTACGATCACCAATCGCCCGCTCATTGAGAGTGAAACGAAGCTACTGGAGCTTCATGACGGGCCCGCTTTAAAGTCCGCCGCGAAGGCGGCGGGCTTCGATGTGGTTGAGAAGGTGACCACCTTCTACTTGGTCGACCACAAACTCCTGGAGCCGAACTCAAAGGCGTTCGTCGACCTCCTGGGAGCGGTCGACCCGAAGCACGCCGAGATCCGGATGTCCAACCTTGATGCGAAGGGCCAGGCCAACTTCCGAAAATCGATCTTACAAAGTCCGGTGCTTTCTTCTGGATGGCAGCCCCAGACCAGTTCGCCGGACTTTGGCATCGCGCTGGTCCCGACGGTCGCGATCGAGTTCGAGCGCGACGGAAAGAAGGGAACGGTAATGATCGAGCCGCACGAGTTGCACCCGGTCGAAGTCAAGGCCCCCGGTACCGTGACGCCAAGTTCGGAGAAGCAGAAGACGGCCTCAGACGATGCGCTCCCGATCGTGGTGACCTGCCACTGGTCGAAGGGGCTACGTTGGCAGACCGAACACTCGGCGACGGCGCTACAGATTCTCAACCAGCAGGTCACCGACCGTTGGTCCGGGCCAGACGCCGCCGCGCAGAAGCTCCTGGACCAACTCTTCCAAGACCACGCCGACGTCTTCGGCGACTTTAGGGCGGGGGATCGACCCAGTATCGACTCCATGAACCCGGCCCTCAAAAACTCATTCATGGACCGGGCCGCCGAATCTTACGCTAAGTACGGATTTAGCTCCAGAGACGAGGCTCGGGCCTTCTTTAGCGGAGTCAATATCACTGGCAGTCGATCGTTCGTTAACGGCGCTTTTTCGTTCCCGGCCCCCAATGGTCAGCCCAACGGCGTCATCTTCCCGGTGTACAACGGGAATCGAAACTAGTGTGGCCCCGACTCTCGGGAGTGTAACTCGGACTCCGCTCCGGGATGGTGGGAGCTCCAACTCCAATCTGTAGTACAATTGCCTTCGGCAAGGCTCCGAAAAGGGGAGGCTTGACACGTCGGCCGGCGCTTCGAATGCGACGCCGGTTTTTCTGCGTGTCGGCCCTCGAATCCGGAGTCGGGGTCACACATGCCTACACTCGTTATTGTCGGCGCTCAATGGGGCGACGAAGCTAAAGGAAAACTTGTCGATGTTCTCGGTGCGGAAGCCGAGATGGTTGTCCGCTACTCGGGCGGCAACAACGCCGGCCACACCGTGATCACCGGTGGGCAAGAGTACAAGTTCCACCTCATTCCCGCGGGAATCCTGCATCCGCACGTCACGTCGGTGCTCGGCGGTGGAATGGTTATCGACCCGAAAGGCTTACTCGATGAACTCGACCGCACTCGTAAGCAAAAGGCCGAACTCGGCACGCTGAAGATTTCCAGCGCCGCCCACGTCGTGTTCCCCTATCACCGGCGCCTGGATTCCTTAGAAGAGGAAGCGCGCGGTGAGAACAAGATCGGCACGACGAGCCGCGGCATCGGTCCGGCGTATCAGGACAAGGTCGCCAGGGTTGGAATCCGGATGGGCGAATTCGTCCACCCCGAGGTCTTCCCAAAACGTCTCCACGAGGTGCTGGACGTCAAGAACCGCCTGATGGCGATGTTCGACGAGCCGCCGATCGACTACGATTCGCTTCTCGCCGAGTACAGCGCCTACGCCGAACGACTGCGCCCGTTCGTCGACGACATTGAGGTTCTGGTCCAGGACGCGGTGTACGACGGCAAGCGCGTGCTGTTCGAGGGGGCTCAGGGCACGTTCCTGGATCTTGATTCGGGCACTTACCCCTACGTCACCTCCTCCCACCCGACCGCGGGCGGCGCGACGATCGGCACCGGCATCGGGCCCCGCGCGATCGATGGAGTGCTCGGCGTGTGCAAGGCATACACCACGCGCGTCGGCGCGGGTCCGTTCCCGACCGAGCTGCACGACGACATCGGCGAGTGGATCCGCACCCACGGCAAGGAGTACGGCACGACCACCGGTCGCGGCCGCCGCGTGGGTTGGCTCGACCTCGTGGTGCTTCGCCACTCGTGCCGCCTGAACTCGCTCAGCGGGCTCGTGGTGACAAGGCTGGATATCCTCGCCGGGTTCGAGAAGATCAAAGTCTGCACGGCCTACGATCTCGACGGAAAGCGGATCAAGTTCGTCCCGCAGGACGCGCTTGAATTCGCCCGCGTCGTGCCGATCTTCGAAGAGATCGACGGCTGGTCGGGCGATCTGCGTGGCTGCCGCACGCTCGCGGATCTTCCGGAGAGCGCCCGCAAATATCTCGACTTCATGGCCGAGCAAACAGGTTGCCCGGTCGCCATCGTCAGCGTGGGTCCGGATCGGGACGAGACGATCGTCGTCCGCCCTGAGTTGATCTGGGGCGGGTAGGGCGTCGGCACGCCGGGCTTCCCGTGTGCCGTTAGGTGTGGATGGCCCCCTCCCAACCTCCCCCCGGGGCGGGGGAGGAGTTCTGCCTTCGGCGTTTGCAAGGCCTTAGGTGTAACTTCAAGAAAGGTGCGGACCTTGACTCTAGGCCGCCTTCCTAACAATCACCCTCAAACTGAACTCCTCCCCCGCCCCGGGGGGAGGCTGGGAGGGGCATCGCGAGGAGTACTTATCCCGGAGCGGAGAACAACGTCGCCCCCGAACCTTCCGTGATCTGAACGACCGCATGGGTTCGTTTTCGGGGCTCGACGTATTCGAGGCGTGCGGTTCTCGCGGCGGTGCGCAGGGGGAGGGACAGGGGTGTTCCCAGTCCGTCTCGGAGCACCGGCTCGACGACCTTCCGATTGAGGATGAACGGTCGTTCGAAGACTCGGCTGAATCCGTAACTCGCGAGTAGGATAATCGGCAATCCGACCACGAGGAGGTACGCGACTCCGGCGGCGGGCCCCTGGATGAAGCTGGGGCGGAAGACGTAGAGGACCTGCTCGATC
The DNA here is from genome assembly GCA_038216655.1 of Fimbriimonadales bacterium. Taxonomy (GTDB): domain Bacteria; phylum Armatimonadota; class Fimbriimonadia; order Fimbriimonadales; family Fimbriimonadaceae; genus JAFDWR01. The sequence goes on along the minus strand of JBBQPZ010000002.1, from coordinate 25,270 downwards.
GGGTGATGGATCAGATAGAGCGAATACGAGAACGCGCCCATGGCGGCAAGGGGACGCCACGCGAAGGCGCGAGGTAGCCATTGGTGGGGCGCGACGGAGCCAAGGTAGATCATCCCGGCGACGGCGAGGGCGACGGCGCTGTTGGTGATCGGAATCGCCTGGCGGGCCCAGACGGCCCAGGCGGTGGTGCCGATGCCGGCGACGAAGACGAACAGGCCCAGCCCGGGGAGTACGCCGACCCGCGCATTGGGACGGTAGGCGAAGTGCGCGGTGACCATGCCGAGGGCGAAGAGAGGCAGGAACCAGGGATAGAGCTTGATCGACTCGGGGAAGATGCCGAGCACGGCGACCGCGATTGCGGTGGTAAGGAGCAGGATCCCCACGCGGCCAATCTTGAAAAGCGCGGCGACGAGCCAGGGAAACAGCAGGTAGAGCTGGGCTTCGATCGCGATGCTCCAGAGTACGCCGTTGATTTTGTACATCGTGTCGGCGCTGAAGTTGTGGACGAGGAACACGTGGGCCCAGACATTGCGCGCGGTGACCGGCACGTACTGATCGAACGGCATCGTATGCTGGTTCACCGTCACCGTCAGGGCGACCACGATCGAGAGCGCGAGGCAGGCGTAGTAGGGCGGCAGGATGCGCCAGGCTCTCCTAATGAAGAACCGGCGAAGGTCGCTGATGCGCCCGTCCTTGCCGTTGAAAAGAGAAACCTGGAGGCAGAAGCCGGACAGGACGATAAACGCGGCCACGGCGAGGGGACCCTGGCTGAACGGGGCGAGAACGTGGCGGAGCCACTCGGGGGCGGAACTGGCCTTGCCCGCGAGCTCGCTGGGGTCGACCATCGACCGGAAATGGGAGAGCACGACGTAGAGTGCAGCAATCCCGCGGAGCCCCTCGACGAACATGAGGCGATCCTGCGGGTAGTTCGGCAACTCGCTCGCCGCCCGACGTCGCATTGAATCATCATGACACGCGCCGTCCGGGCCCACTAGCTGGGCTAGCGGCCTGTGGGTACCGGGTTTTGTCGCTTGGTCCATGCGTCGCCCTACCCTCTTCGACGTACACCGGGCACGGTTAGTACGCAGATTCAGCGCCTTAGCATGCCGCGAGATCGGAGCCACTCGAGAAGGACTTCGCGTCCGGTCATCGCCTTCAGGCTCAGACGCCGACCGCTGCGGGAGGACCAGGCGTAGTCGCCCTTCATGTTCTGCGCCTCGTAGAAAGGGCGCATGCGCCCGTCGTACTCCTCCGTCGAGACGGCCTGGTCGTATGTTTCCCGGAACCAGATCTGGTCTTGGTTGAGGCGCGGTTTGACCTCGGCGACGAGGTCTTCGGCAGGGTAGCCGACGCACAGTCCGAATACGCCGAACACCCCTTCCGGGAGGTTGAAGAACTGCTGGACGCCCGCCGGATCATTACGGAGCGCGCCGATGTAGCAAATCCCCATGTCAAGCGATTCCGCCGCGCAAACCATCCGCTCCGCGGCAAGGGCGGCATCGACGACGGCCATGGTGTAGAACTCGGCGAAGTCGAGGTTGGAGGGGTCTTCTCCGACCCTCAACGCGGCCTGCCGGAGCCGGTGATGGTCGGCGAAGAAGCAGAAGAACCAGGGGGCTTCTTTGACTTGGACTTGGTTGTCACAGAGCTTGGCGATCTCTTCCCTTCGCTCGGTATCTTGGACGGAGATGGCACTCCAGAGCTGGAGGGAAGAGCTAGTGGCGGCACTCTGCGCGGCGGCAAAGAGAGCCATAGCGGTTTCTTCGGAGATGGGACGGTCGGAGTATTTCCGCACGGACCGGTGGCCAAGGAATCGAATCAGCTCAGGGATTTCGCACCCAGGTTCGGTGCCATATCGGGCTCGCCAGTTCTGCGCGAAGGTCTCGTCGAACATGAGCTCAGGGTACCGCCGGAGTCTCTGAGTTGGAGTTGGAGTTGGAGTTGGAGATGGGTTTGGAGTGATAGGTGTCCGTCATCCAGAGCGTAGCGCCGAGCCTTGGCGAAGGCAGCGAAGGCGAAGGATCTCCCCTTCAACCTCCAAACCGGGGTCGGTGAGCATACATCCAATCCGCGTGGGGGATTCGAGATCCTTCGCCTCCAGACCTTCCCTTAGGCTCGGTCTTCCGCTCTGGATGACGGAAACGTGGCGCTACGCCGAGCGACGCTTTCGAGACGACAGCAGCTTCGTCCGGTCGCGATACTTGTTAACCGTCCGCCTTGCCACATCCACACCCTTACGGGCGAGCATCTTGGCGATCAGCTCGTCGGAGAGCGGCTGATCCGGATCTTCGGCCCGGAGGATCTCCTCGATCATCTTCTGCACCCGCAGAGCGGGCTTGAAGAAGACTTCGAACGACACGACGTCGCCGTTGGCGATCTGGACGAATTTGCCCATCGTCGCGCGACTGACCGTGCTTTCGTGCAGGCCGATATCCCGGGCCATCTGGGAGCGCGTGAGCGAGCGAAGGAATTGGTAGCTTCCCGTCGAGACAAAGCTGGCCTGGTGCTCGACCAGATACTCACCGATCTTACGGATCGTCCTCCGTCGCTGTTGCAGGCTCGTGATGAAGTCGTTCGCCCGCTGCACGTAGGTCGTCACGTGTCGCTTCTCGTCGGCGTCGATCTTGCCGCCGTTCTGGGCGGCTTGGAACTTCTTGTCGTAGGCGCGGTTGATGCTGAGCGACGTCGGCTCGGCTCCCTTCACCTCGATCTCCCAGCCCTGCTCGGTCCGGCTTAGCTTCAGGTCGGCCGTGATGCCGATCGAGCGTCCCTCGCGGCTCGAATGCGTGCCCGGGCAGAACCCTTCGCCCGGGAATGGATTCAGTTCGAGGATGACTTTGAACGCCTCTTCAACCACCGCGGGCAGCACCTTATACCGACGCGAGATCTTCCCGGCGCGGCGGGCCACGAACTCGTCCATCTGGCTGCGGATGATAGCCCGGGCCAGTTGTTCCTCGATGCTCTTCGCATCGCGAAGCTGGAGTAGGAGGCACTCGCGGAGGTCGCGGGCACCGATACCCGCCGGCTCGCACTCCTGGAGCCTGGCGAGCGCCATTTCGGCTTCTTCCAGGGAGACGTTCATCGCAAGTGCCACCTCTTCCAGGGAGGCGTCAAGATAGCCCTTCTCGCTGATGCTCTCAACGAGGTACTCGCCGAGGCCGCGGTACTTGGCTTCGAGCATGGGGAGAAGCTGGGCGCGGAGGTGCTCGATCAGCGACGTCGTCGAGGAGGCGAGGTCGAGCCAATCGGGTGCGGAGTCGTCGTTGGGCAGAGATCGGCGGAATTCCTGATCTTCACTGCCGGGGCGCAGCTCTTGAGGCGCAACGGACTTGAGAATCGTGTCCTCGCTCAGCGGCTCGTAGTCGTCTTGCAGACGCTCCAGGGCGGGGTTCTCGTTGAGCTCCGTCTCGATTGCCTGCTCCAACTCCTGCGTCGTAAGCTGAAGAATCTGGCTGGAGAGAACCACCCGCGGGTCGACCCGTAGCCCGGTTTCCACTCGAATATGTGCGCGCAATCCGTTTCTCATTCGGTCATCCCATCCAAGACGAGCTTCCGTGCCCGTCCCTGTACATCATCGGGGTGACTTCGCACCTGTATCAGCCCGCGAGACTACTGGGATGTTCAGATTTTCAGCAGACGCCGAGGGGATTTGGCACGTAGCCGGGGAATACCTGCCCCAGGTTCGCGTGCTGCACGCGCTTAGTGAGCACTTCAGCGAGCACGTCACGGTAGTCGGTCGTGACCTTCAGGTCCCCGGGGTCCTCAAGTTGGTGCTCTTCGAGACCCGGCCACTGGGAGTAGACCTTGCCGCCTTTGAATCCGCCACCGATGAGCAGCATCATGCTGGCGCGACCGTGGTCGGTGCCGAGGCTGGTGTTCTCTTGGAGGCGTCGTCCGAACTCGGTCTGCACCACCACGCTGACTCGCTTCATCAGGTCCGACCCGAGATCGGCGGCGAAAGCCGCGAGGCAAGCCCCGAGATCATCGAGTTGGAGAGCGAGCAACCCGGTGGTCGCGCCCTGGACGACGTGGGTATCCCACCCGCCGCGGTCGAGGCAGGCGACCTCAAGCCCGACGTTGGCTCGAACGAGGAAGGCGACCTGGCGGAGGCCCTGGCCGAGGTCGGAGACCGGGTAGGTCGCGCCGTTCGCGGCTTTGTACGATTTCGGGTCGAGGCGGTTCAAAGTGTCGAGGACGTCAAGCGTCTCGCGTCCGGCGATCGACATCGCATCCTTGCCGTGCTTGTAGAGCGAGGCGAGGGACTGCCTGACCGCCGCGTCCTGATCGGAGTCGATGCGGAAGCGGTCGAGCGACTCGATAGCCAGGGCGTCGGTCGCCCCTCGGAGCGAGTCGGGCATGGTCGAGGAGATCGAAACCGCGCGAAGCGGGGAGGCGGCGCGCGGTGGTGAGGAGGCGAGGTGACGGGCGAGCCAGCCACTAGCGACATCGCCGACCGGCTGCCCGAGACCGCGCTCCATCAGGTTCATCGCCTCGAAGTGGGAGCGGGTCTGGTCCCCCGAGCCCACGGCATGGACAACCGCGAGGTGGCCGTCCTTGTACAGCGGCAGGAGGGGAGCAAGGGCGGGATTGAGCCCGAAGAAGCCGTCGAGATCGAGGCAACGAGCATTGGCAGCGGCCGAGTTGTCGTTGGGTCTGGCGAGTCCGATGTTGGGTCGGGCGCGGTGGTAGGCGTCTTCGCCGTAGGGAACGACGACGCTCATGCCATCGGCGCCGCCCCGGAGGAAGATGCTCACGACAATGTCGCCGCCGGCGTCAGCGTTGCCGGGACGGACGCCGACCTGAGAGAGGGCCGAGCGGGTCATCCAGGCAACCGAGGAGATTCCTGCCCCCATGAGGAGCGAGCGTCGAGTGGTACGTCGATAGTCTTCGCAAGAGTGATCTAGCGCCATTGGAACTCCGGTGCGCAGAGGCTGAGGGCAGCGAATTGGGAGAGCTCGGCACCCTTGGCCGCCTCCTGAATGTGGGCAAGGTCCCGGCCCGGGAGGACGACGGCCACCATCTTGTCGGCGTCCCCACCTTGGCCAATTCGTGAAGCGAGATGCTTGAGGTCGACGGTCGAGCCTTCGAGTTGGTTACTCGCGAGTTTGAGCGCGAAGTTCCAGCGAGCGAGGAGTGAGCCGGTCCAGGCGCTGGTCTTGTCCGGATAGCCGTCGGGCATGGGCCACTCGAAAAGCGGCTGGCCCATCGCGACGAGATGGTCCTGAATCTGACGACCGCCGTCAGTGTCCGCATCGAGCGCACGGAGCGCAGAGACGACGAAGTCGAGGGGCCGCTTGGAAACCGGATCGCCTTCGAGCGCTTCTTGAGAAAGCAGCAAGGGGCGGAGCATGGACGGGATGTCGCCTCCGGTTTCGGTGTAAATCTTGGCGAGCTTGCTGACCCACGCTTCGTTTGCTCCGCCGAGGAAGTGGCGGACCATCTTCTGAGCAATAAATCGGGCGCAAGCCGGATGGTGGGCGAGGATTTCGAGCACGTGTTCGCCGTCGTTCTGACCGCCTTCGGCGGGAATCTTCACACCGAGTACCGTCTTCTCGCCCCTGTCGTGGCGTTCCGGATCAAATTTGAAAGCGCCTCGATGTTGGAGGAAGCCATCCTCGACCGTCCAGCCGGTGAAGCAACGGGCGACCTCTTGCACGTCGTACTGGGTGTAACCCCCGTGAACGCCGAGGGTGTGGAGTTCCATCAGCTCGCGAGCGTAATTCTCGTTCGCAACTCCCCGCATGTTCTGACGGTTGTCCAGAAACGCGAGCATGGCGGGCGAGTGGGCGCTGGCACGCAGCAAATTGGGGAAAGTCAGGAGCGCGTTGGCGCGGATGACGTGAAGGTCGTCGTTTGGCTTCCGATAGGCGGCCAGTCCCTTGCGAGCGTAGATGTTGAAGTGGTTAGTCCAGAAGTCGACCATCCGCTCGCGAAGCTGCCACGGCGAGTAGATGGCACGCAGAATGGCGGCTTGTGACATCTGGCGGAGCATCTCGTTCTCGGGCATGTCACGAAGCTCCATGCCATCGATATTGCTAACATCGAGCCTAGAAAGTTGAAATTTAAGGCCGCTCGGCTCGTTGTCGTCCGGGTGGAGTTGGGATTCCAGCCAAGCCTCGCGCCCGGTCCGCTCGACCTCCGCGACCTCACCGGGTCGGGGCCCGAATCCCGCACGGTCAAGGAGGCGAACGGTCGGGTGGACATCGCCAGCGGGAAGGGTGAGATCGGCAGGGAGCCGATCTCCATCCAGGCCCCGGGCGATTCGTGTGCAGCCACTCAGGGTCGCGCCGGCGAGCCCGAGTCCGATCAAGCGACGTCGAGAGAGCATCTTACGCCTCGTGACGAACGACTTCGGTGGCCTTGCTCAGGACGACCCGGGCACCGGCACCAGCGCAGAGGATCAGCACGAACGGCGCGATCGCCAAGGTGCCGACAAGCGGCATCGCGGAGGCGAGCACTATGTAAAGTGCGCCGCGGACGATCGCAGGAAGTGGCGTCACGGAGACGTCTTCGTGGCGGATACGATCTGCGATCACGCGGCTGAGGCCCGCCCCACCGACCGCGACAAGCGCGATCAGGAGGCCGAGCACGGCGATCCCGAGGAGCTTGGCCAAGGGCAGAGGCACGGCGATGAGTCGGAATCCGAGGGCACCAATCACGAAGGTGAAGAACAGGCCGACCCAAAAGGTCTTGCCCGGCCCGCTTTCGAGGATCGACTGGGCGCGAACGGACTTTCGATCGAAAAGAAACGCACTACCTACGAAGAGGGCCCAGGTCGAAACTCCAAGGCCGAAGATCGAGGCGACGACGGTGAGAACATCTCCTAACAGCATCTTAGTTTCAGCGTACGACGCCCGGGTTCCAGGGGTGGGTCCTTCGGCGGGGCCGGTTGTCATCCCGAGGGAGCCCTAGCGAAATCGAGGGATCTGACAGGAATCGCCTCTTGCTTGTGGACCCTTGCCCCATTTGTCGCGGGAATACAAGCACGAAGCGATGACGGTCAGGTTCCTCCACTCCACCGCATCCGATGCTAAGTTCCTGTCACGTGCGGGTGGGCAGCGTCGGTCGGAATGACAACCACGATTTTTGAGGAGAACAATCCAACACTCCAACTCAGACTCAGACTTCATCCACTACTAATACCAACTCCTAGCCTTTTTGCGGTGTCGCCACCGCCAAATCGGGGATAAGGTAGAGACGTGCTTTTGACTTTGCTTGCCGCCATCGTTGCCGGACCTCCTGCCTCCAAACCGATCTTGCCCATCCGAATTGGGTCTGAACTCGTCCATCCCAACAACCTACTCGTCCAATACGCCCCTTCCAGCGGAGTGGCCGGGCTCAAGAAGATCGCGGGAATGTCCGTTTTGCGAGACCTTCCCGAGATCGGATTCGCGGTGGTCACCACGCCGAGGGGGATGCTTCAGCGGATGCGCGCACGCCTCGCGACATCGCCAGCGGTGCTTCGCGTCGAATACGACAAGGCCTCGCTCCCGGCATACGTGCCGAACGACCCGCGCTGGCCGGACCAGTGGCACACCCGGGCGCTCAACGTCGACACGGCCTGGGACACCACCAAGGGTGATCCCAGCATCACGGTCGCCGTAATCGATACGGGAGTCGATGCAACCCACCCGGACCTGGCCGCGAACATCTTCACCAACCCCGGGGAGATCCCCGACAACGGGATCGACGACGACGGGAATGGATACATCGACGACGTTCATGGTTGGGACTTTGTCAACAACGACAATCTCCCCGCGGATGACTACGGACACGGAACCGCGTGCGCGGGGCTAGTGGCGGCGGTTCAGGACAACAACATCGGCGTCACCGGCGTCGCGCCTCACTGCACGATCATGCCGATTAAGGCGGCCAACAGCGCCGGCTACTTCTACGATTCCGCGACGGTTCCGGCGTACATCTACGCGGCAAACATGGGGGTGAGGGTGTTTTCGATGAGCTACTTCGCCGATCGCGTCACTGCAGCCGAGGAAGTGGCGATGAATTACGCCTATGCGCGCGGCGTTCTCCCTGTGGCGGCGGCAGGCAACGACAGCACGGTCTACTCTTACTATCCGGGAGCCTACGAGAACGTCCTGAGCGTGGCCGCGCTCGATACGAACTTGAACAAGGCGGGCTTCTCCGACTTCGGCTCCTGGGTCGACGTGGCTTCACCCGGCGTCTCGCTTAGCACCATCACCAATGGTGGCGGTTACACCTCCGGGTTCGCGGGGACCAGCGGTGCCTGCCCCCAGGTGGCGGGAATCGCCGCGCTCTGCTTCTCCGTCAATCCGGCCGCGACGCCAGACCAGGTGCGGGATGCGATCGAGGACACCGCGACGCTCCAGAACCAAGCTCCGTTCGGCGAGTTCTCCAATTACGGTCTATGTAACGCCAATGCCGCCGTTCAGCGGATGCTCGGCGGCGGTGCGCCGGCGAAGCCGCCGGTAGTTCGGTGGGTAAGCAACTTGCGGGCGGGCAAGAAGATGCCTGCCGGTGACCGGGTGAGTCGCATCTACGGTCGCGGCTTTGGCGTGCCGGCGACCCTGGCGGTCAGCTCGGCAAGGTCCAGCCTCAGCATTGTCGGACGGGGACGCGATTACATCGACGTCAACCTGCCCGTCAACAATGACCCGCTTGAGATCAAAGTAGATGGCAACCTGATCGCAACGGTGACGAACCCAGGCGCGAACAGCTACAACGCCTATCCCTTGGCCGAAGCGTCAACTCAGGGTGCCACGCTGCAGGGCGGGTTCTTCCAGACGCTCGCGACCGACGGACAAGTCATGACCTGTACGAGACGAGGTGACGGATTCATCATCGTCCAAGGCACCTTCCGACGTATCCCGAACGTGGCGACGATGAACCTGAACGTCACCCGGATGTTCACCGGGTCAAGCGTCGGCACGGAGACGATTCAGCTCTACGATTGGTCGAGCGCGTCGTATCCATACGGGAACTTCGTGACGTTCCATTCGGGAGCCTCGCCCACGTCGATGGCGACCCAGGCGATGGCGATCCCCAACTTCGGGCGGTTTGTGGACGACGACGGCACGGTTTACTTCCGTCTCATCACCTCCTCCGACATGAGTTCGGATGCGGTGGCAAACTTGGATCGGGTGTTCCTCAGCCCGCCGCTATCTCACTAAGCTTGCCCAGTTGGCGGATGGTGTCGAACTTGTCGAGGGGATCGTTGTTGGTGCCGCAACGAGTGCTATAAAGGCACGCCGGGCAGCCGGAAAGGCAGTCGCACCCCTCGACGAGTTCGCGCGCGGCGTTCACCCATGCCGGGGCGTTGTCCCACAGCTTCTCGCATAACCCGACACCGCCGGGGGTGACGTCGTACACGAACACCGCCGGGCGCATGGTGTCCGGGAAGGTCGCGTACCAAGCGCTGCCGATGTCGTTCCGGTCGCAGCCCGCGTAAAGCGGCGCGAGGGCCATGAGCGCGTGCTCGATCCCATGGACCCCCGCAATCGCGATCGTCGGGTCTTCGTCGGGCAATGCGGGGAGGTCGATGCGGACGGCGAGTGTCTCGTAAGTCGTCGGCGGGAAGTCGAGTTCATGGTTCGTCAGGACAGAGTCATTCTCCAGCGCATGCTGGCGGTAGCCGTTGACGACGCTGGTGATCTTCGCGCCGATCAGGGTGATGTCGGGTCGCTCGCGGATGGTGATCTGGGGTTCAACGACCGAACTGACGTCAGCGCGGGTGTAGTAGTCCACCTCGCGGGTCTCCATGATCGCGGTGTTGGTGTCCAGGTTCAAATCAGTCACGATGTAGCTAACGCCACGGTGTAAATAGACCGCGCCCTCATGGGCTTGTTGCATGGAACGCCACTTCTCCATCGTGCCGATCGCGATCCCATCGACATGCAAAGTGACCATCGACCCGCCCGCCCCCCGGATGTTGATGCCCGATGCCGGACCCTCGTGAGAGGGGTAGAAGAAGAGCCCCGCGCGGAAGCTGAGGTCGCCCTCGCGATCCATCAGTTCGACGAGCGGGAGGGCGCTTTCGCCGAAGTTGGCCAGTTCGCTGGGCGCAAGTGCACGTTCGTGGGCCGCGCATCGTAGCTGCTGCCGGAGGATTTGGGGATTCTCGGGGTTGAGTGAGACCGACTCCACGCTTGATCCCAGCACGCGATCCGGGTGTCGTAGCAAATACTGCTCAAGAGGATCGTCGTGAGCAATCATCACCGCGAGGCTGTCCTTGGTGCCGCGCCCCGCCCGGCCGGCTTGCTGGAAGAAGCTGGCGATCGTTCCCGGGTAGCCGTTCATCACCACGGCATCGAGGCCGCCAACATCGACACCAAGCTCCATCGCGTTGGTGGCGGAGAGGCCGAGAAGCTTGCCCGAGTGCAGGTCCTTCTCGATGCCTCGGCGTTCTTTAACGGTGTAGCCAGCGCGGTAGCTTTCGATCTTGTTAGGATCGACGTCGGTGTCCTTGAGGCGTTGCCTGGTGTAGCGCAAGACCAGTTCAGCGGCCACGCGGCTGCGGTTGAATGCCATCGCCCGGATGCCTGATTGCGCGAAGGTGCAGAGCACCTCGCCGGTGGCGAAGTTGGGGCTCATGTGCCTACCGTTCTTAGATTCGGGTGGATTGAAGAAGGCGAAGGTTCGGCGTCCCTGGGGAGAGCCATCATCGTCGATCACGTGCGGTGTGCGCCCGGTGAGCTTCTGGAAGAGCTCGGCGGGGTTGCCGATGGTGGCCGAGCAGGCGATGATCTGAGGGCGGCTGCGGTGCCATTCACAGAGGCGCAGGAGGCGTCGGATGATCCCGCCGACGTTCGAGCCAAACACGCCGCGGTAGACGTGCAGTTCGTCGATCACGATCAGGCGGAGCGATTTGAAGAATCGCGTCCAGTTCTCATGCCCGGGAAGGATGCCGACGTGGAGCATGTCGGGGTTGGTGAGCACCGCGTTGGCAAGTTTTCGGATACTGGCGCGTTGGGTTTGGGGCGTGTCGCCGTCGTAGGTGCCTGCACGTAGACCGAAGGCGGAGCCGAGCATTTCGAGCCGCCCGAGCTGGTCCTGGGCCAGAGCTTTGGTGGGAAACAGATAGAGCATCCGCGCCGCCGGTTCGGTGAGGGCGTATTGCATCGCGGGGAGGTTGTAGGTGAGGGTCTTGCCTGAGTTCGTGCCGGTGATGGCGAGCACATCTTGCCCGGCCGCGGCGGCATCGAAGGCGGCGGCCTGGTGGGAGTAGAGCTGATCGAGGCCGAGGACTTTGAGTCGCTCGACGAGTTGCGGCTGCATCTTCGCCGTGGGCGTTGCATAGCGCGCAGGGCGCGGCAGCGTCTCGTGCAGATGGATGACCTGACCTTCAAACCGGTCGTCGGATAGAACCTCGCCGAAGTCGCGCGGGCTACTCATCTTCGTCGAGCAGAGCCTGCTTGGCTCGCTTTCGACTGGCAAACTTCACCACGACGATCGTGATAAGGAAGAGGATGCTCACCGGGATGGCCATCGAGAGCATCGTAAAGAAGTCGTTGCTGGGCGTAACGATCATCGCCACCGCAAACACGACGAAGGTCGCCTTGCGCCAGTTCTTCATCAGCGTCTCGGTTTCGAGTAGGCCGAGCGCGTTGAGGGCGTAGACGATCAAAGGAAGCTGGAAGGCGATGCCGAACGCCAGAAGCAGCTTCATCGTGAAGAACATCAGCTCCGGCACGTTCTGGAACAGGGATGTTCCGGGGAACTCCTCGAGGTACGTCGCGAACCAGGCGATCGTATTTGGGATGATGAACCAGCAGAACGTGGCCCCCATCGCGAACAGCAGGATGCTGAACGGGGCGGCGATTCGAAATGGCTTCCGCTCGTTTGGCTTGAGTGCGGGTTCGACAAAGCCCCACAGTTGGAGGATCAGGAACGGGAACGTCAAGATGAACCCGATGACCATCGCCATCTTGAACTTGAGCATGAACGCGTCGGGCGCGCTCTCGAAGACGTTCTTATGCTCAACGTGCATCCGTGCGAGCACGGGCGTAAGAGTCTTGGTGATCATGCCATTGAGATGGCCGAAGGCGAAGGGTTCGATGAACCAGCCGGCAATCCAACCCACGACAAGGATCGCCAAGCTACGCATTAAGCGAGCGCGTAGCTCTTCCAGGTGTTCAACCAAAGTGAGACGGAACTCCTCGGGGTCTTCCGGGGAGTTCCGCTTCTTCTTCCAAAAGGGGGTTTTAGGCGCCGTGGCCATCCCTTCTCGAGTTAGTTTTCAAGTGTGAAGATCAACTGGTAGCTGTACCGGTAGTACTGGGCATCTGCCGCAGGCGGGGCGCCTGTGCTACCACGACCGCCGCCGAATCCGCCGGGCCCGGTCTGGTTACTGCCGCCGCCGCTACCGGGAGGAGGAGGAGCGCCGGGTCGGCCCGGGCCCTGTCCGCCGCCACCGAACTTCTGGAAGAAGTTCAGGGCACCGTATCCATTGTCGGGACCGGTCACCGCAGAGCCCTTGCCGCCCGTGTTACCGCCACCGTTGCCGCTGGGAGTGAGTCGGGGCTTGCCGCCGGGACCCGTCGGGGCCGCACCGCCACCGCCGCCCGCACCGCCCGAGCCGATTCCAATTCCTTGGGCCTGCTCCTTGGTGTCGATGGTGATGTCGCGGACGATCTTGATGACCTTGCGGGTATCGAGGGCATACCAAATGGTTTCGGTCAGGGCGATCTTATCGTCGGAGAAGTCTCGCCCCTGCTGGGTGAGCTTCATACCTTCCGGCGTCTTGGTGCCTTCGCTGATCGAGTTGCGAATACGAGCGCACGGGTGGCCCTGCTCGTACTCGACGTCCAAGAACTCTCCGCGAGCGGGGATGCTGGTCGCAATACTATCGTTCGTAGCTCGGTTCTCAAGGTCGACGTGCCGAGGCATCAAGAAGCGAGTCTCCCATCGGTCGCCCGGCTTGCGGGGGCTATCCGGAAGCGAAGGAAGCGGGAAGTTCGCGTAGAGATTAACGCGCTCCTGCGATCCGGCGAGCGGGACGAACTCGGTCGAGTTGATCGTCTCCGGGATCGTGCCGTAGATCTGGCGACCGGTGTTGCTCATGCGCATGTAAACCGGAGCCATCTCGTAGGTGTAGTACTTGTCGGGGGTGTCGTTACCCTCGGTGATGACCCAAACGAAATCCTTGCCGCGAAGCGGAAGCGGCTGCATTCGAATAAGGCCGTCTCCATTGGAGTACACGTCATCGACGGCGTACAGCATGCGAAGAACCTGCGAATCGAGCGGAAGCTCAGCGGCTCGACCACCCAGTGAATTCGCCTTGGAGGAAATGGTGGATATGGCGGTTCGGATGTCGAGGCGGTAAGAAAGCTCCTGGCCGGCCTTGAAGCCATAGTGCAGGCTGAGACCCTTCTCGGGAATCGCGATGCTGCTCTTGTTGGCGACGCGGACGTTGACCTGGGTCTGGCTGATTTCGCGCGGTCGATCGGAATAGTCAACGTACAGGACGGCGCGGATGGTGTACATCCCGTCCGGGATATGGCGGGCCTTCGTGTCGAGAGTGTAGTAGTAATAGTCACCCTTCAACGTGGGGACGGTCGCTTCCACGAACTTCTCGCTTTCGACCTTGTCGCCGCGAGTCGCACCCATGAACACACCGATGTAGCCCCCCGTGGGGATGCTCTTCTTCGGGAACTTCAGCACGAGGTTCTCGCGAGACAACGGCTGATTGGTGTCCGGGTTATAGTTGCGTGGGCTCACCACAGTGAATGGGGCTTGCGCATAAGCCGCTCCAATCATGGCGCCGCAGATCAAGGCTCCGAGTAAACGCTTCATCAAAATCCTCCGACGGAGAACCCGCCGATCTTGATTTATTATGACGCTCGCATCGAAGCCGATGTCACAAACGTCTTCGCGTGTTTTGTACAGAAAGTCAAGACGAGCGTCTACTAAACCGCACGACGGCTTCATAATCTCTAGGTGCCCCTTCCCTTGCTGGACCTCGATTCGCTTAATCTCGAGCAGCGGGACGCGGTCGTGCATCCCAGCGGGCCGCTGCTCATTTTCGCCGGTGCGGGCTCGGGAAAGACGCGGGTTATCACCTACCGCATCGCCAAACTGATCCAGGACGGGGTCAAGCCGTACCGGATTCTCGCGGTCACCTTCACCAACAAAGCCGCCCGAGAAATGAAGGAGCGCGTCACCGCGTTGGTCGGTGACCAAGCCAAGGACATGTGGATCGGCACGTTCCACTCCCTGTGCGCACGCATGCTCCGGATCGACGGCAAGAACATCGGGCTCGACCCCCGGTTCGTCATCTACGACGACGGCGATCAGGTCTCCCTGATCCGCGAGATCTTCAAGCTCAAGAACATCGACGACAAGAGCATCCAGGCACGGGCCGTGCTCAACGAGATATCCAGCGCCAAGGAGAAGCTCCTCACTCCGGAGAAGTACGCCGAAAAGGCGACCGGATTCTTCGAGAAGATCGCGGCGGAGATCTTCAAATCCTACAACGCGCTACTGCACAAGTCGAACGCGCTCGACTTTGACGACATCCTCTTCTATACCGTTCGCCTGCTTGAGCAGCGCGAAGATGTTCGGGAGAAGTACCAGGAACGGTTCCTGCACGTCATGGTCGACGAGTATCAGGACGTCAACTACGCCCAGTATCAGATCGTCAATCTGATCTCCGCCAAGCACCGGAACATCGTCGTCGTCGGCGACGACGACCAGTCGATCTATGCCTGGCGCGGAGCCGATGTCTCCCTCATCCTCAGGTTCGGCTCCGACCATCCAGATGCCAAAATCGTCAAGCTCGAACGCAACTACCGATCGACCAAGACGATCCTCGCGGCAGCGAACGAGATCATCTCCCACAACCGCTCGCGGGCGGTGAAGCGGCTTTGGACCGAGAACGATCAGGGCGTTCCGATCACTCTCAGCCAAGCTGGCACTGAGCACGACGAAGGGATGATGGTCGCCGATGCGATCCTCCGCGACGTCCGCGTCGGAAGGCGCAAGTACGGCGACTTCGCCATCCTGTACCGAACCAACGCCCAGTCCCGCGTCTTGGAAGAAGCCTTCCTCACCATGCGGATTCCGCACGTCCTCATCGGCGGCCAGCGGTTCTATGAGCGCAAGGAAGTCAAGGACATCATCGCCTACCTGCGGCTGACCTTAAACCCGCTCGACGATGTCTCGGTGCGCCGCGTGCTCAACGTGCCGACCCGCGGAATCGGCAACACATCGATGAAGGAGATCGAAACCTGGGCGAACGAGCGGTCGCTGTCCCTGTTGAGCGCGCTGACTTCACAGGACGTCCAAGCCTCGCTGCCAAAGAAGACCGCCACCGGGGTCCGATCCTTCGTGGGGTGCATCAACCACGCCAACGAGGTCGCGGAGAACGGCCCGGTAACTCCGGTCTTAAAGGTGATCCTGACCGAGTCGGGCTACATCGAGATGCTCAAGGCGGAGAACACTCAGGAGGCCCTTGGGCGACTGGAGAACTTACAAGAACTCCTCAACGTGACGACGGAGTACGATGTCTCGTCCGACGACCCTTCGCTCGCGGGCTTCCTGGAAAGTGTCTCACTCGTTGCCGACGTCGACAATCTCGCCGAAGGGGGAGAGGCGGTGACGCTCATGACCCTGCACTCGGCCAAAGGTCTGGAGTTTCCCGTGGTCTTCTTGGTCGGGATGGAAGAGGGAGTGTTCCCGCATTCGCGATCACTCCAATCAGACACCGAGATCGAAGAAGAGCGGCGCCTCTGCTACGTCGGCATGACTCGGGCCCGCGAAGAGTTGCACCTTGTCCACGCGCATCGACGTTCGCTCTACGGCCAGCCCAGTTTCAATCGTCGTTCGCGGTTCCTTGACGATTTGCCAAACGAGTTGATCGACACGATGAGCACGGGATACGCCCCGGCCCCCGGGCTGCGCTCGGTCCGCCAGGATCGCACCGGAGGCTACACGGTCACTGAGCCCCAGGGGGCAGTCGTGCAGTCGCCGCCAGGCCTTCGCGGCCCCTCTTGGAAGCCACCCTTCGAGGTCGGCGACCGGGTCCGGCACGTCAAGTTCGGGATCGGCGTGGTGGTCGCATGCAACCCGATCCGCGACGACGCCGAGATCACCGTCGCCTTCCCCGGCGTGACGGGCGTGAAGAAGCTGGTCCAAAAGCTGGCGAAGCTGGAAAAGGTCTCGTAAAGAATTAGGCGCGTGACGGGTGGCACGGTCTGCTCGGGCGCTCATGTCTCGTAATTTCCTGAGGTCATGTTGCCCGACAGACCGTGCCACGCCCTCTGACCGGTTGCGAACCCCGTGCTTCCAAATGGGGTTTCGGGATCTGGGATCCTTCGACTTCATGCCTTCGCCAAAGGCCCGACACTCCGGTCAGGAGACGAATTTTGGGCCTCGTACAACTCCCGGCTTTCCTCTCTGACCCTTGGCAATGGGCCAAAATCTCTCGTATCCTTAACTCAATCCGCCGGTTGGTGGAAATGTTTGGGGGGAGGGGGCCTGGCGAGTTCGTCAGGCTCCTTCTTTTTGCCCCCGATCCGGCATACTGGGACCTTCAATGCGTGTCCTTCTCGGTGCCTGTTTGGGAGCCCTTCTTCTCGCCGGATGCGGGGCGAATCACGAGTTGATGCCGCTCGAAATCGGGCACAGTTGGTCGTACCTTGTGCAGGCCGACTTCCAGAACTATACGGGTTCGATCAAGGTCGTGCGACGCATCGCGGTAGGAGGCGTTCAAGGCTATGAATTGCACGGACCGTTTGGTGACGCCCGGGTCGCCTGGATCGGCGATCAGTTCGTAGCCGACCGCCTTGGAGCCAACCGCTTCGACCCGCCCGTCCCGCTCCTTTCCCTCGCTAGGAAGGAGTCCCTTCGCTGGCAGGGCACCGTCTTCAACCTCGATGGCGAAAATACTGCGACGGCCATGCTCACCCAGACCGCAGCGACAATTCCGGTCGGCGCGCAGTCGTTCAAGACAACCTGCACCACGCTCACTTTCAAGGCGGGGAGCCACGCAATCGAGCTTGTCACTTGGTTCGCCCCCTCGATCGGGATCGTGAAGCAGGAACAGCGCACCGACGGCATCCGAACCGTCGCGCTAGAGTGGCTTGGCGAGGGTTAGGCCGCTGAGATTGCGCTGCGAACCCAGAATCCGTTAACGTAGCGGCATGCCCGAGCTTCCCGACATCGAGCTCTACCGAGTCCGTCTCGTGGAACGACTGGTCGGGTCGACGGTCGAGTCGCTGACCTTCTTCAACCCGTTCGTGCTACGGACGTTCTCACCCCCACCCTCGGCGTTTGTGGGGCAGTCCGTCGTTGAGGTCGAGCGGTTAGGGAAGCGGCTGGTGATCGTGCTCCAAGGGGAGCGGTCCATCGTGATTCATTTGATGATCGCGGGTCGGCTGCAATGGCAGTCTCCGGCACCACCCTCGAAGAAGGCCACGGGCAAGATCCAGCTCGCGGCCCTGCGGTTCTCGTCGGGTCAGTTGACGCTTAGCGAGATGTCCAGCAAGAAGCGCGCCTCGATCATGCTGATCTCGGGCCGTGCGGCTTTGATGGAGCAAGATCGGGGAGGTCTGAATGTCCTGCGCGCGTCGTTCGAGGAGTTCTCGGCGCGACTGCTTTCGGAAAACCGCACGCTGAAGCGGGCCTTGACGAGCCCGCAGCTCTTCGATGGAATCGGCAACGCTATTCCGACGAGATTTTGTTCCACGCGAAACTCTCGCCGGTACGGACTACGCATCATCTCGCCGAGCCCGAGATCGCCCGACTCTACGAGGCGATCCGTTCAACCTTCACCCACTGGATCGCCCACCTCCAAACCACGATCCCCAACTTTCCTAAGCCGAACGAGGTGACCGCGTTCCGCCCCGACTTCGCCACCCACGGCCGCTTCGGCAAGCCCTGCCCCGTCTGCGGCAACCCGATCCAGCACATTGTCTATGCCGAGAACGAGACTAACTACTGCGCGAAGTGCCAGAACGAGGGCCGACTATTGGCGGACCGGAGCCTGTCGCGGCTGCTGAAGTCGGACTGGCCGAAAACCTTGGAGGAGATGACCGGCGGAGGCTAACGGGAAAGGGACCGAGAATTCCTAGCCAACGGCATTCTCGCTGTACGAATTTGCGCCCATCGGCCCGGATCTGGTCCGTTGCTAGAAGGGGGACTGACTTGCGATGAATTCACCCCCTAGTCGGAACGGTCCCTTTATAAAACCATCGGCCTCTGATTTCGTTAGGTCAGAGATGGCCTGCGTCGCAAAAACTAACAGAAACGTAGGTTTGGCCTTGCCACATTGACATTCATAGGGGCAATGAACTCCCAGTCGTCAGTAATCACTAAGCCGACTCTAGATTGGTCTTGGGTCATCATCGCCGAGCTTAGAGAGTCGGTGACGCGAGCCTCCCGGCCCATCTTCCCCAGGGCCATCGTTAGCGCGTTTTGTTCCGACACATCTTCGATCGCGATGATAACTGCATCGAAGTCGTCGGCAAGGCAGACCCTCGTTCCGGCGGGAGGAATCTGGCGTTGGCCACGGGATTTCGGTCCGGGCGGGTCGGGCATGGTCCAGTTGAACCCAGACACGGAACTTGTTCAATAGGCCGTCAGGCTTCAATTATCCGCTTTAGGTCCGTCATCCTGAGCGGAGTTGATGAGCCCTGGCGAGTCGAACGCAGTCGAAGGACCATTTTACTAAGCCTCCGACTTAGAAAACCGGCGCTCGTCCAGAGAGTCGAAGACTGGACAAATGATCCTTCGACTTCGCTGCCTTCGCTTGGGCTCGGCGCTCCGCTCTGGAGGACGGTTAAAGCAGAAAAAGGAAGGTTGATAGCCTACTCCGGTGACGGACTATGGTGTCGAGAGAGGCGGTAACCTCCACTCCGTATGCTCGCGATCGAAGCCAAAGGCCTGACCAAGACCTACATCTCCCACAAGAAAGCGCCCGGTATCGCGGGGGCTTTGAAGGGGTTGTTTACCAAGGAGAAGGTCGAGGTCAAGGCGGTGCAGGCGATCGACCTCCAGATCGGGCAGGGCGAACTGGTCGGCTTCCTCGGACCCAACGGCGCGGGGAAGACAACCACTCTCAAGATGCTCTCCGGCATCCTCTACCCCACCAGCGGCGAGGCCAAAGTGCTTGGCTTCTCCCCCCAACAACGTAAGCCCGAGATGCTCCGCCAGATCAGCCTGGTGATGGGCAACAAGATGCAGCTCTGGTGGGACCTCCCCGCCTGGGACTCTTTCGTGGTCTTGAAGGAGCTCTACGAGGTTAGTGACGAGCAGTTCAAGCGCCGCTCGGATCACCTAATCAGCATTCTCGACCTCGGCGATAAGATCCACACGCAGGTACGAAAGTTGTCGCTCGGCGAGCGGATGAAGTGCGAACTCGTCGCCGCCCTCTTGCATTCCCCGAGGGTGATCTTCCTCGACGAACCAACGATCGGGCTCGACGTGGTATCCCAAAAGCGAATCCGAGAGTTCCTGAAGCAGCTTCACAAAGAGGACAATTGTACGATCATCCTCACGAGCCACTACATGCAGGACGTTCAGGAGCTGTGCGACCGGGTCGTGGTCATCGATCACGGACAGCTGGTCTTTGAGGGCCAACTCGACGAGCTCTCGAACCGGTACAGCGACACCCGCCGCATCCGCCTCGCGTTCTCGACCGAGGTGACTCGGGAAGACCTGGAGAAGTACGGAACGGTGATCGAGGCGGAGCCGCTCTTGGCGACTTTCGAGGTGCCTCGCTTGGAGACGACCCAGGCGACGGCTCGAATGCTCCAGCACCTGCCTGTGAGCGACGTCGCGATCCAGGAAGTGGACATCGAGGACGTAATCCGCCACCTCTTCACCGAAGGCGCGGGTCCGAAGTAAGTTTGGGAATGCTAGAGCGCGGAGTCTTGCAGTGCTCAAACCGACCTTCGATAATTAGGCAATGGGCAGTACCTGAGCCCTCCCTTGAGGGAGCGTTGGGAGGGTGAACAGGTGCCACAGGTTCCCAATTCCAGGCACGCGGTCACCCCTCCAACCTCCCCTCAAGGGGAGGCTTGCCGATAGCCTAAGAATGTTCGGCGCTATTTCCAAGCGGTACGAGCAATGCTACAGACTCCAGACTCGCGCACTCCGATATCACTTCGACCAGTTGTTATCGGCCAGCCAATCAATCAACCGCGCGGGCCAGGTTTTGACTGAGTTCAGGTTCGAACGCCCGCCCATGTTGAATCCGTGGCCGCCTAATGCGAGGATGTGGGACTCCATCGAAACCTTCGCCTTTCGATACTTGGTCATCAGGTCCATGATCGCCGCGGTGTGATCGTCGTCGTTCGAGACAAGGAAGAACGCGGCCGGGGCGTCAGGGGGGACCACCGAGGGAATCCCCAAGGGTCCGGGGTAGATCTCGATGATGAAGTTCGGCTTCCCGCTCACCCGCTCAACGGGGTCGGAGGCGCCGGCATCACCCGCGCCGGGGCCGAAGGCGATGCCCGAGACGTTCTCTCCACCGGCAGAGAAGCCCATCGCCCCGATGCGCTTGGGGTCGAGCCCCCACTCGGCGGCGTGACTTCGCACCAGACGCATCGCCCGGTACGAATCGGGCACAGTGGCATTCTCAAACGTATAAGTCGAGCCCGGCTCGCGGAAGAGGCGGTACTTCACGGCGATCGCCACGATCCCGTGGCTGGCGAGGTACTGCGCAGGCTCGATCCCTTCTGGGGGATAGACCAGCTGGCTGTGCCCTCCGCCGGGGAAGATCACGATGGCCGCGCCGGTTCGCTTGCCGACGGGCGGGAGGAAGACGTTGATGCTCGGGTCGTGGATGTTCTTCACCCACCAATCCTTCGCCTCCTCCGGCTCGTTCTTACGCTTCTCCGAGCCCGGGGCGCCGTTCGACCAGAGGGACATGCGAATTGGATTGGCCGCTTGGGAGAGGAGAGTCGCAACGAGGAAGGGCAGCAGCATTGTTTCTATTCTAAGGGCAATTATATACTTGACGCACGGAACTGGGTAGGATCAAACTTAGCAGGCGGGCGAAAAAGGGGGAAGGGTTGCGCCGGGGGCCAACCGCTAAGAAGGACCCCCGACAAGGAGAAATCACTGCTATGAACAGTAACTCGGAGCCGAGGATACCACTTGTCCTCTGATGGGGAAAGCAGGTTAGCAGTCCCGGCAGACGGGTGCCAAAAAAACGAGAAACTTTCTGCGCTAACTTTCGCAGTTCGCTCGTCCTTATTTACGTTGACGAAGATCGGTTCCGGCCTAATGGTCCAGTCCTAGTCAACTCTGAGGGCCGCGTCCTTGCGGGGGACGTTGCATGCGCGTTGACTCATTCGTCACGCGGTTCTCAGTTCATCGGGAAACTGTAGACGGGTCGAACTCTTGCGGGGTTCGGCCCGTTTTTTCGTTTCCTGTGTGACAAGACGGGGGATCGAAGCGAAAGGATTCAAAAAACCTAGATACAATCTAGGAAGATGGTTGGAAAGAAAGCGGCAAAGGGGCCAACTGAGCCGCTCAACATGGAGCTTCCGCGCGAGCTTGTTCAACGGTTCAAGGACGTTGCGCATTGGCACGACATAGGCATTGCTGAAGCCGGGGAGGCTGCGATCTTGATGTACATCCGCGCTAAGGAGGATGAGATTGAGGGAGCTTATACTCCGCGCCCCGGAAGCGAACGCCGTCGCAAGACTGACCCAGAGCCGACAGAAACCTAGGCAAAATCTAGGGATATCCAGTGGAATCCTACGGCTTCCGATGGCGGTTTAGCGTCTTAAGATAGATGGCGCAAAATTCTCCGCTGAACGTGTCGAGTGGAGCCGAAATGCCATATACTCGTAGGTTCACTTCGCTCGCGAGTAAACACGTCATGCGCCCGGTCGCCCATACAGTAATTGACCTTTTTTCAGGTGCGGGCGGACTCTCGGAAGGATTCAGGGAAGCGGGGTTTTCGGTTCTTGCTGCGAATGATTTCGACGATTCAGCCGCCGCGACATTCAAGCTGAATCACCCTGAAACCGCATTCCTAGGCGGCCCGATCCAGGACATCACCGCCGACCAGCTTCGTGATGCCGCCGGACTTTCCAAGAATGACGACTTAGACGTATTGGTAGGTGGTCCCCCTTGTCAGGCGTTCAGCGTCTACAACCATCAGCGAGGGATGCACGACGAGCGGTCAGGTCTGTTCCGCGAATACCTCCGCGTCGTGGAAGGGCTAATGCCGCGCTTCGTGGTCATGGAGAACGTGACTGGAATTACGAGCGTCGGCGACGGTCGAGCCGTCGAGGAGCTTTACGCCGGGCTTCAGTCTCTGGGTTATTACGTCGAGCATCGCATTCTACGAAGCGAAGATTTCGGAGTGCCGCAAGAACGTCGTCGAGTGTTCTTTGTCGCATCGCGAGAGACCAAGACTATTTCATGGCCGGAGCCGACGCACGCAAGCCCGGATAGCGTCGAGCTATTCACGTCGCATTTAAAGCCGTTCGTGACCGTATGGGACGCGCTAAGCGACCTACCCCCTCTGGAGATCAGCCAGGGTGCCGAAGTCGCGTCCTACGGCATGGAGCCACAATCGGATTACCAGCGGCTACTGCGTGAAGGGTCGGACCAACTGTTCCACCACGTCGCGCCTTTCTTGAGTCCGGTCAATATCGAACGACTGAAGCACATCCCTGAAGGCGGAAGCTGGAGAGACATTCCCTTTGACCTCTTGCCAGCCGGGATGCAGAAAGCCCGTCGGAGCGACCACACGAAGCGATACGGACGCTTAAAGCGGACCGGCTTGTGCTGCACCGTCTTGACCAAATGCGACCTGCATTGGGGCTCATACATACATCCGACCCAGGAGCGAACCTTGACCGTTCGGGAAGCTGCGCGGTTCCAATCCTTCCCCGATCGGATTCGGTTCTCCGGGGCTCGGATGGATCAGTTTAAGCAGGTCGGAAATGCCGTTCCGCCTCTCTTGGGTCAAGCCGTTGGAAATGAGATCTCTTGCATGCTCCAGCGAGTAAAGGAGCCACTATCGGCAAGCCGGTAAAGCCCATAGAGATCGACCCGGTGAAGATCATCGGAGAAGTGTTAGGGGAGCCAGCGGACCTAATGCGCAATCCTGTCAATGCGGATTACTTGTGCCCATTCATTAACTCTACATGTACGAAGCGAAGTCATAGAATCAGCGGGCCTTACCCTGTCTGCACCGTCCATCGGAGCATCCAGAATCCAAAGTTAATGGCGGTATGCCCTAAGCGGTTTTATCAAGCGGAAATGATCCGCGACGTGATCGAGCACGTTTGGAACGGGGCTCCCCCAAAGAACCCGCGGGTTGCGACCGAAGTGAAGATGGAGCACTTCGGCAATGTCGATTTTGTGATTGCGGATGTAGACCCTCAAGGCAACATCACGGAGTTTATAAGCGTCGAGCTCCAAGCGGTCGATTGCACGGGTTCAGTGGAGCCCGCTTACACCGCGCTCATGAGCAATCAGATGCTAAGGACGAAATCGACCTACGGGATCAATTGGGCCAACGTCAGGAAACGGTACGTCTCGCAACTTATCACGAAGGGCTTCTATCACCACCACTGGCGAACTCGGATGGTTTCGATCATCCAAGAGGAGCTTTACGAATCGTTCCGCGCGTCTATCAATTTCGACGAACTTCCCGTCAAGGACAATCCAAGCGCCAATATCGTCTTCATGGTCTACGGCTTCGAGCCTAACCCCGAAAGCGACCTTCCGGGGGCTCAACGGCTTGCCCTTAAGCGCGTGACCGGGACAAGCCATAACAGCCTAATGATGAGCGCACTTTATCACACACCGCCGGATAAGCAAGCGTTTTGCGCCAAGATCATTTCCCGCCTCTAGTCGTCTAGGTCGAGTGTCCACTGTTCCGGCGCTGGCGATCTTCTTCTAATAGCCGCTCCATTTCCTCTTTTGGCACCTTTAGGACTTGGCGCGTCAATTGGTCGAGACTCTCCATGCCGGGAACCGATAGCAGGTCCGCGTCGGGGGGCTTTTTTGGGTTTGCGTTCGACTTGCGTTTCATCGGGTGGCCCTGGGCATTTTCCCGGTCAGTTCATTGTACGTCAGCCGACGCCCAACAACCTGACCCAACACCTTGATGAAGCGCCCTCGATCATCGTCCTTGCGCTCGTTGTAGCGGAATGCTTGCTCGTCCAGGTAGCGAACCAAATGGAACGGCTCAACTGACACGTACGTGCCCTTGATCGTCCGCTTTAGCAGTGACCAGTAGTTCTCGATTCCGTTGGTATGAACCTGACCCTGCACGTAGGTGACCGCGTGGTCTACCGTTGCATGGGCGTACCAGCGGCTTAGCTCGTCGTAAGAACGGTGAGCATCCGAAAACACGTTCGACCGTGCCTTGACGTTCTGGAGGACTCGCGACTCCATGAAGCCCTTTCCGGTGTGCGGAATGTGCAGAGTGCGAACCTTGCCGCCACGCTCAAGGAAGCCCATCACGATAGCCTTGCCGACAGCACCGCGTCCCTTGATCTTGGCTTCGCGCTTGTCGAAGTGCATGTTAATGGACTTGCCGCCGATGTACGTCTCGTCAATCTCAACTTCGCCACCAACCTTGTCGAAGGTGCCGTTCTTGAATGCGAGTCGAATGCGATGGAGCATGAACCACGCGGTTTTCTGTGTGACAGCCAGGTCACGGGCCAACTCGCAAGAACTGATACCGTTCTTGCAGTTCGCCACAAGCCACATAGCCGGAAGCCACTTCGAGAACGGAATCGGGGACTCCTCGAAGATCGTGCCGATCTTCACGCTGAATTGCTTTACACAACCGTTACAGCGCCAGATCATGCGCGACTCGATCAGATGAACCTTATCCGATCCGCAACGCGGGCAAGTGACATTAACGTCCGGCCACCGGCGATTAACAACGCACTTCCATGCGTCGCGCTCGCTGGCGAAATATCGGACCGCTTCAAGTAGCGTCGTCGGGATTCGTTCTTGGCTCACGAATCTATTATAGCATCATTTCCGTGCGTCAAGTATATAATTGCCATTCTAAGCGTTCTTCCGCGATCGGATTGTTTCCCGTGGAACATCGCTGCTTAGTGGCAGGGCAGAGGAATGTCATCCCGAAGGATGTTTGTGCCGAGGGACCTGACTATCAGCACCCATTGCTCGCGGTCCCACGTCCAAACTGGTGCCTGGGAGACGAACAAGATACGATTCCCGTCAGGTTCCTCCGTTCGCCGCATCCGATCTTGGAGTGAGATCATTTGCGGGAAGGCGGCTCCGTTCGGAATGACAAATACAATCCTGAAGGCGACACTCCAACACTCCAACACTCCAACACTCCAAATCG
>JBBQPZ010000001.1:0-456721 GCA_038216655.1 Fimbriimonadales bacterium | reverse complement strand
CTCTCCTGTGAACTCTTCATCCGCGGCGCTGAACTTCAGGCCGCCCTGACTGACTTCCAGGACCACTACAACAACCACCGACCTCATCTCGGACTCGGTGGACTGACCCCCGCGAGCTTCAAGCAGAAGTCGCAAACGACAACCAAGGAGACCGCAATTCTATGATCTGAGACTGGAAACTTATTGGGGACCGGTCATCGGGACTGAGGCAGCTCTAGTCCTTCCATAATTCGCCCGGCGTGGCGAACCTCTTCATAAGAGTGCTCGCCGCGCTCTAAGCCGCCGTCGGGTGCCAAAACTCGAAGCGACGCACCCCGTAGAGCATCTACTGAATCGCTGGGCCGCTACATGCTTGCGCCATGGCTGCAGCTACCCAAAGGGAGACCAGACCTATCAACCTGAGGGGCCTTCCGGACACGCGTCATGGTACGCCGATCGAACTAGAAGTAGACCGTCGTGTACTTCACCGTCGCGTAGTCGAGCCAAGGCTGGGCGTCGAGGTACTTGCCGGTTACCGACACCATCAAGTCACGCGGCTTCATGAGCTTCGCCTTGGTGTAGATCTTCTCTTGAAGCCAGCCGAGAATCCGCCTGAAGTCGCCGCGGGCCATGTCGGCTTCGACGTCCCCGAGGTCCTGGAGCAGGACCGCCCAGATCGAGCCGCCCATCAGGTTGCCCATCGCGTAAGTGGGGAAGTAGCCGACCGACCCGCGCGACCAGTGCACGTCTTGCAGGCATCCGAGACCGGCGTTTGGCGGGGTGATCCCGAGATACTCGGTGTACTTTGCGTTCCAGGCCTCGGGAAGGTCCTTCATCGCGAGCTTGTCACTAAGGATATCGACCTCAAGCTCGAAGCGAATCAGGATGTGCAGATTGTAGGTCAGTTCATCCGCGCCGACGCGCACGAAACTCGGCTCGACCTTGCTCATCATCCGCCACATCTCGGCCTCGGGAATGTTGGCCATCTCAGGGAAGCCGACCGCCTTCAAGCGCGGCAGAAAGAACTTCCAGAAGCCGGCGGAGCGACCCACGATGTTCTCCCAGAGCCGGCTCTGGCTCTCGTGCACGCCGGGTGAAGCGCCGCCGCTGACCGGCAGGCGATCCCACTCGGCGGGGGAGCCCTGCTCGTACAAGCCGTGCCCCATCTCATGGAGCGAGGAGGACATGATTCCGCGGAAGTGGTCGCTGGCCCGGGTGGTCATCCGGATGTCGCCGCGCGAAGCCCCGCCGCAGAAGGCGTTGGGCGCGAGGTCGAGGCGGCCGCGGGAGAAGTCGAACCCGATCTGGGCGGTGGTCTCTTCGGCGAACTGCCGGAGGCGAGGTCGGTCGAAGTCGTGAGCCAGCGCGGAGTCGTCAACCGGACGTCCTTCTTCGCGGATCCGCTTGACCCAATTGGAGATCGGTGCCTTGATCGTCTCAAACATCTGTCGGGCGTCCTCGTAGCGGGCTCCCTCTTCGAAGAGGTCAATCAGGGGATCGTAAATGTGCCCGCCGCTACCGAGAAGCTCGGAAGTCTCGCGCGCGATGTCGAAAAGCTGCTCGTAGTACGGCTGCATCGCAGGGAAGTCGTTGCCCGCCTTCGCGCGCTTCCAGACCTCGTACGCCTCGGACGAGACGGCGGTCTTGCGTTCGATCAACGCGGTCGGCATCTTGGTCTTGTAGGCAAGCTCGCGCTGAATGGCGCGGACGTTGGCGGCCTCGACGGAGCCGGGGGCGACTTCCTTTACCGCTTCCTCGACCCAGCGAAGCGTCTCCTCCGAGACGAGCAGTTCGTGGCGCATCCGCGACAGACGACCCAGATGCGCGGTGCGCGCGGCAGTTCCCCCCGCGGGCATCAGGACCTGCTGGTCCCAACTCATAATGCCGGTGGCCGCATTCAGGGCCTGAAGGTCGGCATAGCGGGCGAGGAGGGCGTCGTAGTTCTTCACGTCTGAGGTGATTATGGTTGGAGATGGCGCAAGGCGTTGGGCGTAAAGCGTTGAGATGTCTGAAATGGGGGGTGCGTGTGTCCATGGAACTCATGACATGCCATTTCTGATGCAGATAGTAAACTCCTACTGATCTTTCGGCCCAGAGAAACGTCAAACCATACGTTTTTGGGTAGATTGAAAATGATGGTCCCGATGGCATCCACTGCGATTCAATTCTCCGCACTCAAGAAAGGAATGCGGGCGCGTATCGTTCGGATTCTGAAGTGTCCCTGCGAGCTGGAGAGGCTCCAGGAGATGGGCCTTACGGAAGGCACCGAGTTTCGTGTCGTGAAGGTGGCACCGCTGGGCGATCCGGTAGAGATTGACATACGCGGCTATCGCCTCTGTCTCCGCAAGAAGGAGACCTCCTGCTTCGAGATCGAGCGCCTCGAAGAGTAGACCTTTGAACCCTCAATCCGCCCGCCGCTCCCCGCTCATCGCGATCGTCGGTAATCCGAACGCGGGAAAGACAACTCTTTTCAACAGCCTTACTGGCTCACGGCAGAAGGTTGGCAATTACCCCGGCGTCACCGTCGAGCGGGTCACCGGTCGCTTGCAAATCGAGGACCTCGACATCGAAGTCCTTGACATCCCGGGCCTCTACAGCCTTAACGCGGTCAGCGAAGACGAGAAAGTGGCAGCGGACGCCATCCAAGGCATCGGCTCGCCGCGTCCAAACCTGCTGGTCTGTGTCGTTGATGCGAGCAACTTGGAACGGAACCTTTTCCTCTTCTCTCAGGTGGCCGACTTCGGACTCCCTGTCGTGGTTGCCCTCACGATGGTGGACCGCGTCGAGGGCGATGGCCGAAAGATCGACCTCAGCCGCCTCGCGAACCTACTCGGCGTGGACGTGGTACCAATGGTTGGGCATAAGAGCAAGGGGCTCCCGGAACTTCGTGAGGCAATTGCCCGGAATCTGGACGATCCGAAATGTCCCGACTTCGAAATTGCGCTCCCCGATGCCCTTGCGACTAAGATCGCCTCGCTTCGCGAGCTGACCGCACGCAGCGGCGCCGACTTCAGCAAGGCGGAAGTCCAGAAGGAACTGCTGCGGCGGGGCGAAGACCCGGATTCTAACCTCAGCATGTTCCCCGAGCTGTTTGAGGCGTTCGCGGTTGCCCGGGCAGATCTGGAGAAGGAGGGCTACTCTCCGCCGACGCTGGATGTGGGCTCTCGCTACGACTGGGCTGGCATGGTGCAGCGGGCGGCGATCACCGAGGCGGTCGAGCCGCAGAAGCGATCAATGACCGACCGGATCGACGCAGTCCTGACCCACCGCGTCTTCGGGCTGATCGTGTTCGGGTTGGTCATGTTCCTGGTCTTCCAGTCGATCTACAGCTTCGCTCAACCCCTAATGGATAAGATCCAGGCCGGGTTTGACTGGTTGGCGAGCATCGTTTCCCCGAAGCTGGCTGGCGTGCCGGTCTTGCAGTCGATGGTGGTGAAGGGCCTGATCGCGGGGGTCGGAGGCGTGCTCGTCTTCCTGCCGCAGATCATGATCCTGTTCTTCTTCATCGCCTTGCTGGAGGGAAGTGGCTATCTGTCTCGGGCGGCGTTCCTGATGGACAAGCTGCTCGGCTGGTGCGGGCTCAACGGTCGGGCGTTCATTCCTTTGCTGAGCTCGTTTGCGTGCGCGATTCCGGGGATTATGGCGGCGCGGGTGATGCCGGACCAGAAGAGCCGCTTGGCGACGATTCTTGTGGCACCTCTGATGTCCTGCTCGGCGCGATTGCCGGTCTACCTGCTGTTGATCAGCGCGTTCGTCGAGCCGAAATACGGGCCGCTCTGGGCGGCGGTGGCGCTGTTCGCTATGCATCTGCTCGGGCTGGTCGTTGCGATTCCGATTATCTGGTTCCTGAACAAGAAGATGCTCAAGGGGCGGCATCTGCCGTTCCTGCTCGAACTTCCGCCTTATCAGTGGCCGCGCTGGCGCGACGTTTGGTTGGCGATGTATTTCCGTTCGAAGGTGTTCGTGAAGACGGCAGGAACGGTCATCGTGCTGATGTCTATCGTGATTTGGGGGCTGAGCTACTTCCCGCGGCTCGGAGCTCAAAAGGAAGCTCAGATCCGCCGCGAGGCACTGGTGTCAACCCCGGGAATCGAGATGGCGGATGTCGATAAGAAGGTCGACGAGGCTCAGTTGGAGCACTCGATGCTCGGCGGGTTCGGGCGCGCGATCGAGCCGGCCTTCGTTCCCGCAGGATTTGACTGGCGGATCACCACCTCGATCCTCGCGGCGTTTCCCGCCCGCGAGATGGTCGTGCCGTCGATGGGGATCATTTTCTCGCTTGGCGATGTGGAAGCCGACAACCCAGGCAACCTAAGGGGAGCTCTCCGCGAGGCGAAATGGCCGGACGGCAAGCCACTCCTGAACGTCTGGACGTCAGTTGGGCTGATGGTCTTCTTCGCCCTGTGCTGCCAGTGTATGTCCACCCTGGCGACGATTCGCCGGGAGACCAACTCCTGGAAGTGGCCACTGTTCGTCTTCAGCTACATGACGATTCTCGCCTACCTCGCCGCGGTGGCGATCCACCAGGTCGGGGTTTGGGTTGGCGGGATATGAAGGAGGTAAGGCGTAAGGTGGTTATGGGAAAGTTGGGCTAGATCGGCTAGCCCGTTTCCTCCTTACGCCTTACCCTCCTTACCCCTTACGAACTTTAGAAGCTGACGCTTAAACCGATCTGGAAGCCACTCAGCTCGCGATGGCGGCTGAGATAGGCGGCGACCTCGACGGCCGGGTCGAAGCGGTGGACGATCTTGGGGGCATTGTTGATTCGATAGCCGAGCGCCAGGCCTCCGACGAAGTCGTCGACGTCGCTGAAGTTCCCGCCGCGCGCCTCGCAGTGAGCGAATCCAGCTTCAAGGCGCATATAGGCGTTCGCCGAGAGTTCGTGGCGAGCGGTGAGGCTGAAGCGATAGATTTGGCCCGTAACGCTTGAGCCGTGGGAGAGTCCGCCTCCAAGAACGATTGAGGGGGAGAACCCAAACTCGAACGACTTCGTGACCTTGCCCATCGGGACGTCGAGCGCGAATTCGGGACCGGCGAAACTGCCGCTGTTGCCGTTGTTCAAAGTGAACTTATTTCCGAAGTAGTAGCCAACCCGGAATCGGGCTCCGATCGGGGTGAGTTGGTCCGCTTGCGACATAGTTCCGAGCGAAAGACCGCCCACGAGCACAAATCCGAGAAGCTTCTTCATCGGGGCAAGTATAGCGGAGGCGGAGGCGGGGAGCGCAATTAAAAAAATCCCACCCCTCGATGTGAAGGATGGGAAATTAGAGAGGAGAGGTTGTAAGACTAGTTCTTGAGCGCGTTCATGCGCGGAGTCGCCGGGGCGACTTCGACGTAGGCGCTGGCCGGGACGATGAGATAGATGTTCTCGCCGACCTCTTCCCAGGTGCCTTCGTGGGCGAAGTTCACACCGCACATAAAGTCGACGATCTTCTGGCGAAGCACCGGTTCGGTGCTCGCAAGATTGAGAATCTGCTGCTCCCCACGCTTCAAACCACCGGCGGCGGCCATTGCGTCATCGAACGACACGATCTGACGTCGGACGGTGACGGTGTAGCGGTAAGCGCCCTTGATGGTCAGAGGGGATTGCGTGGTGGGCTCCGCTTCGTTCTCTTCGTATTCGTCGTCGCGGTGAAAAACTCCCGTTAGGCGGGAGAAAAAGCCAGGCTTCTCGTTAATGATCGTCTCTTCCATGATTTCTTCCTATTGTCCTCCGTCAGGGACGTGCTCCGAAGAGCGCAGATCCAACTCTGACGTGGGTGGCGCCTTCCTTGACGGCCACGTCAAAATCCGAGCTCATTCCCATGCTCAAGATCGGAAGATTTAACCGCTTTTGCATTTCGCGCATCTCGCGAAAATACGGTCGCATCGCTTCCGGTTCGAGCGCGGGGCCAATCGTCATCAACCCCCGTAAATGAACCTGGGTGTAGTGTATGAGTGTTTGTACGAATACGTCAAGGTCTTTTGCCGAAATTCCTGCTTTTTGTGGTTCATTTGCCACATTTACTTCGATCAGCGTAGCTATTGGTTGAGCTGCTCTGTTTAGTTCCTTCGCAGCGGTTTCGGTGGCGAGCGTTTGTACCACCGCGAACCGCTCGGCGATCACCTTGGCTTTGTTGGACTGAAGGGTCCCGATGAAGTGCCAGACGATGTCGTAGGGGAGGGCGTCGATCTTGGGAGAAGCCTCCTGGAGTCGGCTCTCGCCGAAGTTCCTCATGCCCAGATCGTAGGCTTCTCGGATAGCTTCCACTGAAACTGTCTTGCTGACCGCGATCAGGGTGACGCTGGCGGGATCTCGACCTACGCTTTCTGCCGCGCGGTCGATACGGTCCTGGATTTCCCGGAGTCTTTGACGCATGGGTGCTCTGGATTGTGGCGGGTGAATCGTGAATCGTGGAGGTCTTCGGAAGGTTGAAAGCTTCGACGTTTCCCCAACCCTAGCCCTTTCCTGCCCGACAGACTGTGTGACGATGGCAAAGCCGTGGGGGGGGGGGGGGAGAGGGAACCGAATTCCGTGCGAATCGACGTGCTTGACCGCGCTGAGATGCCGGTCGGGCGGAATTTCCCGTTTCTGCTCACTGATGCTGCTTACCCACGTTGGCAATCTGGCAAAGTCTGAGTCTGAGTCTGAGTCTGAGCCTGAGTTGGAGTTGGAGTTGGAGTTCTATTTTCTTGATGCTCACGTCTCTATGCGTGGGATGGGTTTTGTCAACTATCGGAGCATGGTTCGTCGATTGCGAGCCGGTACTTGGGACAAGCGGGAGTCGGTGACGGTCAGGTTCTTCCACTGCGCCGCGTCCGAAGTTTGTTCCCGATAACGAGCGGGTGGGCGGCTTCGGTCGGAATGACAGTTCATTGATTCTTTCGTTCTTGGGAGAAGTGGAAGTCAACTGGCTTACGGCTAAATCTGGGAATCGCAGGTTGAAAAACCTGCGCTACGAGGAACGGGTGGCGGTTGGCCGCCTCCCAACCTCCCCATGGGGCGGGGGAAGAGCCGGATAGATTCGACTTAGATTGGGCTTGTTCTTTCTTGCGATTTCGTATGTGATTCCAAGGCCCCGCCGACAGGAGTGTTCAGCGGTCCCAGTAACCTTAATTAAATCTGCCGTCGGATTTTGCAGAGTCTCCACGACTCACGATTCTCGACATCTGCCACCCGAGATATGAATAAACTGCACCAAAAGCCCCATACGATATTGAAAAACATGAGATAATCGCCTCATGAGCAAAGAAAAATTGAATCGACTGCTCCTGAAGGACCCGCTGAGCGGGAGTGACCTTCACGTTACCGAACTCGCCAGCGACGAGACCGGGATTACGATTCGGGGTCGCTTCGGGATCCCTCGTTACGCTCGGCTTGATGCCGAGCAGGAGAAGTTCCTTGAAACGTTCCTGCGTTGCCGAGGCATGCTCAATCAGGTTGAGCGTGAGCTTGGAATTAGCTACCCGACGGTTCGGACGCGGCTGGACAGCCTGCTCGAATCCTTGGAACTGACGCCGGTCAAGGAGCGCGAGGAGCCGAAGAAGGACAAGGACAAGTCGGCCGAGAAGCGGGCTAAGATCCTCGACCAATTGGAGCGGGGAGAGATTACGGCCGAAGAGGCCAAGGCGAAGATCAAGGGGGATGGCAAGTGAGACCAGACGTTAAGCGAATTTTGAAACTCGTCGAAGAAGGGAAGTTGAGCGCGGATGACGCCGCAGAGCTGATTGAAGCGTTTGAGGCGAGCAGCGGCGAAGGGTCGACCCCACCGCCGACCGGCGAGGTTCCGCCTCAAGCCCCACCCACAGGTGGTACGCAGGACCCAGAGGCGCTCAAGCCGCCCTGGCAGCAGATCGTCGAGACGATCGAACGACTGGGGAAGGAAGTCTCGACCTCGGTGGATTGGCACATGGTGGCGCGCCAGGCTCGTGAAGGCGCGCAGCGCGGCGTGGATGCGATCAAGATCGGCGTCGAGCAGGTTAGCAGGGGGCGGATCGACCTCGGTTGGATCGCGGGGACGGAATCCAAGGACGTCGAACTTCCGCTCGCGGTGGCCAAGGGAAAGATCCTCAAGATCGAGAACCCGTGCGGCGATGTGAAGGTTCGGGGAACGACCGGAGCTGGCTCAGTATCGGCGCATGCCAAATTCAAGGGCTCCTCCACCGAGGAGGCTCGCCAGAAGGCAGAGGATTACATCCTCATGATCGAAGAGGGCGAGAACTCGGTTGTGATCCGGCAGCCGGACATGACCGGAATGACGGTTGAACTCGAAGTGAACGCTCCGGAAGATGTGGCACTGGAGATTCGCACGGGAAGCGGCGATATCGACGTGGCCGACATGAAGGCAGGGGTCAGGATCTCCGGCAAGTCCGGCGATGTGAAACTCAAGACGATCGAAGGTCCGATAGAACTCTCGACGGCGAGCGGCGACATCAGCATCCAGGATGCGATCACGCCGACCCTGTCGATCGACGGGAAGTCGGGTGACATCTCGCTGGAGCGCGTTCACGGCAACGCGAACGTGCGCACGGCAAGCGGTGATGTCTCGATCCGCGGCGGCAACGCGCGCTCGCTTTCGATCGAGTGCGTCAGCGGCGACGTTGACGCCGAGCTGGACGTGCCGGTCAGTGGAAGCGTGAGCATTCGCACGGTCAGCGGTGATGCGTTGGTCAAGATTCCCGCGGGGTCCGATTGCCGAGTCACCGTTTCGACCCTTCGCGGTGACGCGACGGTACGGGCGACTTTGGAAGAGGAAGCCCGGGCCGAGCAGCGGGTCACCGGCAAGTTAGGTGATGGAAATGGCTCGCTCGACATCAGCGCGGTGACTGGGGACGTCACGCTGGAGGTCTTCGGAGCATAATTCAGCGATGGGTTATTGGCTGATGAAGTCCGAGCCGGACTGCTATTCGATCGACGATCTCGCCGCCGCTGGTGGGCCGGCGATGTGGGAAGGGTGCCGCAACTACGTGGTGCGCAACTACTTCCGCGATACGATGCAGTCCGGCGACAAAGCCTTCTTCTATCACTCGAACATCGACCCGGTCGGGATCATCGGCACGATGGAGATCGTGAGCGAAGTGGCGTATCCGGACCCAACTCAGTTCGACCCGACCAGCGACTACTACGACCCGAAGAGCCCGAAGGACAATCCTCGCTGGCTGCTTCGGGACGTTCGCTTCTTGGAGAAGTTCGATCGCACCATCGGGCTCGCCGAACTTCGTGAGACTCCTGGCTTGGAGGATGGGCTGTTCATCAAGAAGGGCCAGCGGCTGAGCGTGATGCCGGTTACCGAGTCGGAATGGAACATCATCATGGCGCTGGCTAAGCGCTGACCCGGTACAATGCCATACCGATGCAAACCGTCGACGTCAACATCACCGCTGGGCGCGAAAGCGTGGGCGAGCCTTGGATCTGGCGACTCAGCCGCGACTTCGAAGTGAAGGTTACGGTCAAAAAGGCCAACGTCGATACCGACTACGGCTGGATGCAAATTCAACTTGAGGGCGCGGTTGAAGAGATTCAGCGCGCAACGGCATGGCTGATGACCACCGGTATGCACGTCGAAGCCGTTCAGCGCGCCGTCGGCGTCTCCCTGTAGCGCGTCGGGCCGCATGACGGAATACCGCCCCTATCCGCCGGAGGACCTTGAAGAGTTCTGGCACTTCGCCGTTGCCGAGGCGATGGCTCGGCCCTTGGATTACCGTCGCTCCTTGAAGAATGAGTTCGACCTCCCTGGCTTTACCGTCGAACTGATTGAATTCCAAGGCATGGTCGGCCGAGTTTACGGTTGGCTCGCCTATCCGGAGGGCGCGCGTCGCCTCCCCGGCTTCGTCTGGGTTCCGCCCTACGGACGGGAGTCCCTCTTGCCCAACGAGTACGGAACACGCGCAGGGTTCACTTCGCTTTCGCTGAACTTGCACGGGCTAGGTGCTTTCCATCAAGAGAAATACGCGGTGGATCGCGGTTACTTTGCCGAGGGTGCGGTTGACCCCGAGACTTGGATCTTCCGGCGGATGTTTCAGGATTGTGTCATTGCGTTTCGCGTACTTCAGGCGCAGAATGAGGCGGATGAGGACCGTTTGGCGGCGATGGGCATGAGCCAGGGCGCGGGAATCTCGATCTGGCTTGGTGCCTGGTGCAACCTCGTCAAGGCGGTCTGCGCGGACATGCCGTTCCTCTCTGCGATCAAGTACACGCTGGAGAAGCACATCTACCGCTACCCGCTCAAAGAGTTGACCGACTTCATGGACAACGTCCCGCTCGGCCATCCGAGGGTCAACAGCACACTCGCGTACTTTGACACCATGAACCAGGCAACGCGGTGCCGGGTGCCTACTCAGGTTTCGCTCGGTTTGAAGGATCCCGCCGTTCGGCCTGAGAGCGCCGAGGCGACGTTCAACGCATTGCTTGGAAACAAGCGTCTGTTGGTGTATGAAGGCGGGCATGATTGGGACCCGGGGATGATCGAGAACAATCGCCAATGGCTCAGCGAGAACCTGAGATAGCATCATGAAGGTCCTCGAAGTCGCCAGTTCGTTACGTGATTGGGGGGGAATCGAGCGCTACGTCGTGTATTTGACTCAGGGTCTCACGGCTCGAGGCCACGAGGTCGAGGCGACCTGTCCTCCGGGTTCGCCTCTGGCTCAGCGATTGGAGGTACCTCACCACCGATTGGCTCTGCGGGGCAAGCACAGCCTGGTCGCCTTGGCTCGCTACATTCGGCTCTTGAGATCGCGCGACTTTGACCTGATTCACGTCCATTTCAGTCCCGACTTCCTGATGCCGGCGTATGCGGCTCGGCTGACAGGGCGGCCCAAGGTGGTGCTCTCGCGACACGTCGCGCTGCGCTGGTCGGCTCGGAAGGCGCCACTCTACCGACGGATGTTCGACCACATCATTCCGGTCGCGGATGCGGTGCAGAAGAAGCTTTTGGAGTCGGGGATTCCCGCGGAGCAGATGACGGTCGCGAAGGCGGGTTGCCCCGCTTCGGTGCGGACGAGGCCGGTCGAGGAGACCCGGGCGGCACTGGGAATTGACGGGCACGCGGTGGGATGCTTCGGTCGACTGGTGAGCGAGAAGGGTCTCGACACGGTGCTCAAAGCCAAGCCGGAGATGACTGCGCAGGTCCACATCTTCGGCGAGGGGCCAAAGCGGGCGGAGTTGGAAAAGATCGCCCACGGGGCGAAATTCCATGGGTTTGTTCCCGATGTCGTGGATGCGATGGGCGCGGTTGACGTGGTCGCGATTCCGAGCATTTGGGCCGAAGCGTTTCCCTTTGCCGCGCTCGAGGCGATGTCGTTGGCTCGTCCGATTCTGGCATCGCGGATTGGTGGTCTTCCGGAGATGGTTGAGGACGGGGTCAATGGCCTCTTGTTCGACGCGGGCAACTCGCAGGACTTCCTTGCCAAACAGCGGGAGTTGGAAGGCGACCCCGCCAGGGGCGTGGAGATGGGTCTACGGGGGCAGTCTCTCCATGCCGCCGAGTACACCGTCGAGAAAATGGCCGAGCGGATCGAGGCGGTCTTCGTTAAGGTAAGGGGGTAAGGCGTGAGGAGGTAAGGCGAGTTGCCGAAACCCCATTTGCGCCTTACCCCTTACCTGCCTTACCCCCTTTGCCTCGACATTTCCGTCAAAATGGAACTTCATCGGGAATCGTACACTTAGGATGTCTGGGCGCGAAAATATGGCGAAATTGAAGTTCTGGTTACTCCTGCTCACCGCATTCGTGGTCAGCCTGGCTACGGCACAGACTCACAAGCCAGTTCATTGGACGGTCACGTTCGAACCCGCTGATGTCCGCGCGGGCGAAGTTGGCTACGTGGTGTTCAACGCGACGCTGGAGAAGGGTTGGCACCTTTACGCGCTGAAGAACACCGCGGACGCGACGCCTACCTCTTTCAAGGTGGGGACCGGCCCCTGGGTGGCTGCAGGCAGTCCGAGCCAAGGCAAGCCGATCGTCAAGTACGACGAGAACTTCATGGCGAACACGGCGATCTTCGAGGAGACCGCGACCTTCCGCGTTCCGGTCAAGCTGAAAGCCGACGCGAAGGACGCCCAGAAGGGTTCCATCGATGTCAAGTTCCAAGCTTGCAACGCGGTTACTTGCATGCGTCCTGCGACGGAGAGCTACGCGGTCGAATTTAAGGTAACGCCAGGTGCGGCTCGGCCGGATCACCTTAAGGCTGCGGCGGTGGTTGATGACCCTGTCACACCTGAGGCGACGCCGAAAGCGTCTCCGGCAAGGCCTGGCGCGGACGTTGCTGGGAATACGGACGAATTTGCCAAGAAGTACAAGGACGCGGTGGACGGTGGCCTCTTCGGCTTCTTCGTCTTTGCCTTTACTACCGGTCTCTTCGCGCTCGTGACGCCATGCGTATTCCCGATGATTCCGATTACCGTGAGCTTTTTCACGAAGGGTAAAGGCGCGGAGAACGGCAAGACCAGCTACAAGGGCGCGGTCGCTTACTGTCTCGGCATCATCGGAACGTTCACCGGACTGGGGTTGGCAATGACTGCGATTTTCGGCGCGACAGGAATCAACCGCCTCGCCGCAAACCCCTATGTGAACCTCGGCCTGGCCGCCCTGTTCATCGTTCTCGCCCTGAGTTTGTTTGGGCTGTTCGAGATCGGGCTTCCGCCCGCCCTGGTCAACAAGCTCGGCACCAAGTCCCGCTCCACTGGCGGGATCGGCGGGCCGCTCTTGATGGGCTTGACGTTCAGCCTGACCACTTTCACCTGTACGGTGCCGTTCGTCGGGACGCTCCTCGCGGGAGCGGCGAAGGGAAGTTATCTGTATCCGACGGTCGGCATGCTCGGGTTTAGCCTTGCGTTCGCCCTGCCGTTCTTCCTGCTTGCTCTGTTTCCGCAGTTTCTTGCCAAGCTGCCTAAGTCTGGCTCTTGGCTGGCGACGGTGAAGGCCTTTATGGGCTTCCTGGAGATCGCCGCCGCGCTGAAATTCCTGTCCAATGCCGACTTGATGTGGCAGTTGGGGATTCTCACCCGCGAGGTGTTCCTCGCTCTCTGGACGACGATCGCCGTGATCAGCGCGCTTTACTTGCTTGGAGGCGTGAAGCTCGGGCACGAGGAGGGTGGCGGCAAGATCGGGTGGCTCCGTCGCCTCGTCGGCGTGGCCATGCTCTATGCAGCCGTGGTCTGTTTGCAGGGGATCCAGGGTAAGCCGCTCGGCGATTTCAGCGCCTTCCTGCCGCCGAACCCTTATCCAGGTCAGGATCTCAAAGGCGTTGGTCCGTTCTCGTGGGAATCCGACTACGACGCTGCGCTCGCCAAGGCGAAAGCAGAAGGGAAGAACGTCTTCATCGACTTCACGGGCGTCTCCTGCACCAATTGCCGTTACATGGAGGATAATATCTTCCCGCTGCCTAAGATCGCGGACCGGATGAAGCAGTTCGTGCTGGTGAAGCTCTACACCGACCGGGAGACCCCGTCCGATCAGAAGAACGCCAAACTTCAGGACGAGCTCGGGAAGGTCTCCACCCTTCCGCTCTACGTGATGGTGGGAAGCGACGGGAAGGTCATCAAGATTCACCAGCAGCAGCCGCCGATCAGCAATGCGGAGCAGTTTGAAAGTGCGCTCGACGCGGGGCTCAAGAGCAAGATCACGGCTTGGCGATAATGCGGGCCATCGTTCAGCGGGTCATGGCGGCGACGGTGAGTGTGGACGGCCGAGAGGTCGGGCGTTGCGGGCAGGGTTTGATGCTCTTGGTGGGAGTGCACAAGGAAGACACCGATGCCCAGGCGATCAAGCTTGCGGACAAGGTCGCGCATCTTCGAATCTTCAATGACGCGGAGGGGAAGATGAACCTGGCGATCAAGGACTTTCCCGCCGAGGAGGGCTCGCCCTATGCGTTCGAGTTCGACGTGCTCGCGGTCTCGAACTTCACCGTCTACGGCGACGCGGCCAAGAGTCGCCGTCCGAGTTTCACGGAGTCTGCGCCTTTCGACCTAGGCCAAGCGCTTTTCGATCGATTCGTTCAGGAACTGAGAATCCTGAAAATTGGTGTTCAAACCGGGCAGTTTGGCGCTCATATGAGCGTATCGATCGTCAATGATGGACCGGTTACCCTTGTTGTCGACGTCTAGAGTCTAACGAAGGACCTAGTCCGTCAAGTACAGTGAGCGAAACGAAGCACGCGTCCAGGCGTCAATAACCATGATTCGACAGTAGAGAACCATGGCTTTGCACTCCACCCTTTGGACTCGATGCGCTCGGAAAGATACACGCATGGAGTTGGACAGCGATATCTCGCTTGTAAAGCGCGCCCGCGATGGCGACTTCGGAGCGTTTGAGATGCTGTTCGAGCGTCATCGCACTCTCGTGTATCGCTTTGCTTACCAGATGACGCCGCGGCGCGATGATGCCGAAGATATAGTGCAAGAGGCGTTTGTGCGTGCGTATCAGAACCTCGACAAGTATCGCGACGAGGCCAAGTTCACCACCTGGCTGCTGCGAATCGTGACGAATCTGTGTACGGACCAGGCGCGGATGTTTCATCGCCGACAGGCGTTGGAGCAGCAAGAAGCGGCGGGAGCGCTCGATTGGATGACAATGGGCGGCTTTGATGATCCGGTGCAGAATTTGGAAGCAGATCGGCGTAAGGAAGCCCTAAGAAAGGCACTGACCGCACTTCCCGTGCACCACCGATCTGTGATTGTATTGAGAGATATTGAGGAAAGAGAATATACAGATATCGCGCAGATGCTGGGTTGCACCGTAGGCGGTGCCAAACTAAGAGTGCTACGTGCGCGGAGAGCCTTGAGAGACCGAATCGCGCCCCTGTTGGGCGAGGAAAAGAAATGAACCGCAAGTTTGAAGACAACCTGCTAAGGCTCGCGTTCGAGGACATGTCGCCCCAAGAGGCGGCGGCACTCGAGCGAGAAGCATTGCAGGACCCGGAGGCCGCCCTCGCGCTTGCCCAGTATCGGCAGATGCGCACGGGTCTTCGCGACCTGGCCGAGGTCCCTTCCGATCAGCTTTCCAAGGAGCGCCTTCGAGAGGCGATCCTTGCTCGTGGATTGACCCACGAAGCTAAGCCCGCTGCCCGCAGTTTCGGATGGTCGTGGATGCCCGTGATGGCCGCTGGGCTCGCGGTGCTCGTCTTCGTGTACCGTCCGCATGCAGGGACTGATCCTAAGATCGCGTCGCATCGCGAAGCGAATCCGTTCACGTATCCGACGATCGAAGTCCCGCCATCTGGGCCGGTTGCCATGAATTCATCCAAGATGATTGAGACTGCGGGTGTAGGGACGTCGAGTGCGTCCTTTATGTCGCCGTCAGTGCCGGCACAGACCGTGGCGATCGTCACGCACCCAAATCGCAATGGTCTGCGTTCGCGCCATCAGGCTCGCAATGAGCGTTCGCTCAATGGTCTGT
Organism: Fimbriimonadales bacterium; assembly: GCA_038216655.1. Lineage (GTDB taxonomy): Bacteria > Armatimonadota > Fimbriimonadia > Fimbriimonadales > Fimbriimonadaceae > JAFDWR01. The sequence goes on along the minus strand of JBBQPZ010000001.1, from coordinate 441,371 downwards.
TCGCCTTCAGTGGCACGGGAACGGGCAATGTGATGGAATCCGTGATCAAGCCTGCCCCTTCGACATCTGGTGCCGATACGGCTACGATGGCATCGCCCGCTGCGGCGACGCCTCCGGCCAGCCCTATCGTTCTGATCGGCAACGAAAAGGATGGGAGCACCGGTGCTTCCCGCGCGACGGAGGTAGATAGCGCTCGAAATGTTGTTGTCGGCGGTTAAGCTCTCGATCTGCTTGCTCGCGACGTGGGCCCAAGGGGATCTCACGAACCGCGAACGTACCGCGTGGACGCGTATCTTGCCCTCCACGGTGGTGATCGGCACGGCCGACAAGCCGCAGACCGTCGGGGTGCTCCTTGACGACAGCGGCCTGTTCATCGCCCAGAACGACGGGATCTCAACCGACATCATGCAGGGGGTGGCCAATGGCCACACCGTGAAGCTGTCCCGCGTCGCCGTCGACACCGCCACCGGCCTCGCTTTGCTTCAGGCAACCCCGTGGGCCTGGGGCGATGGGCGTCCCGCGCATCTTTCCGAGAAGTCGGTGAGTAACGGTCAGCAGCTCTTCGTTGTGTTACCGAGCGGCCCGATCCGCGCCGAGTTCGTCCGCAGCGACCGCGTCGGCGTCCTCACGATCTCCCGACGAATGTTTCCGCTCAACGAGTTGAAGTTCGAGTCTCCGGACGGTGCAACCGCCGGCGGAATCGTCTTCACCCAGCAGGGTGAACTGGTCGGTGCGGTGAGTGCGACCCTTCAGTCTCCGAGTCAGAATCAGACTCAAAACGCATTCGACAATGGTGGCCTCCGCGCGATTCAGCAGGCGGCCGCGGGTAACGGGGGGGCCGGTGGGGGAGTTCGCCCGCTAACCACGCCGCAGACGCTTGCGCCTAAGCTAGCCTACGGCCCTGGTCAGTTGACTACCGCCTACACGGTCGGTCTCGCCGTCATGCGCCGAGTGGTCGAAGGATTCCGCTCGCCCACCCATGAGGTCCAGCATCCATCCATCGGGATATTCTGCAAGGACTCGCTTGGCAGTGGCGCACTGGTTGAGAAGGTTCGCAAGGACGGCCCGGCGGCAATCGGTGGGATGCAACTCGGCGACATCATCCAAAGCATCGACGGGGAGCGCATCAAGTCGCAGATCGGCTTCGCCTCGACGATGTTGAAGAAGGAAATCGGCCAGACCCTGGCCGTCTGGGTGTTGCGCAATAGCTTGCAGGTCCGCCTGACGATCGTCGTCGGCAAAGCCTAAAGCTCGACGTAGTCGCGCAGGTGCCACTTCAACGTCTCGTACCCGTTATAACGGTCGATGACCGCTTCGAACAGCGCGTCGATTTTCGCCCCGACGAGTAGGGAAGACATCCGCTCGCCCATGTTGAACGCCATGGCTTGGGCGACCACCCCTGAGCCCCGCAAAGACGCCCGACAGTGGATCGGGTTCTTGGTCGGGAGCACGGAAAGGACTTCGAGATCTCGGGCCACAAATTGAGGGGTCGGGTTGCCGAACCCGAACGGCTCCAGTTTTGACATCTCCAGCACTGCGGCCTTCGTGATCTCGGTGGGGTCGAGCTCCGCGTCGATTCGTTTGACCGGGATGAAGTCGTCGGGCGTGAGCATCGTGCCCGCATAGGCATGGAGGGTGTCTACAACCTCCTGATACTTGCCCTTCTCGAAAGAACAACCCGCCGCCATTGCGTGTCCGCCGCCCGAGAGGAAAAGCTCCGGATGGGCTTTGATGGCCTCGGCGAGGTGAAACTTTGGGATGCTTCGCCCAGAACCCTTGATCGTCTGGTTCTTCTCGTCGACGTTCAGGACGAACACCGGCCGACGGAATTGTTCGACCAACCGACCCGCGACGATCCCGACAATTCCCGGGTGCCAGCCCGGATCGGCGAGTACGATCACATTCTGCTGGTCGGCCCCCGTTTCCCGGATTCGATCGGCGGCTTCGTCGATGATTCGGTTCTGCTCGGTTTTCCGCTGGGTGTTGACGACTTCCAGCTTCTGGGCGAGCTCATTCGCCTCGTTCTCGTCGGTGCATAGAACGAGCTGGAGGGAGAGGGCGGCATCGTCGATGCGTCCCGCCGCGTTGAGGCGCGGACCAAGGCCAAATCCAATGCTGGAGCTCCGTAGGGGGGCGGTAACGTTCGCCTCGCGCATGAGTGCCCTCAGACCCACCTTGCGGCCCTCAGCGAGGCGCTGGAGGCCAAAGTGGGTGATGATACGGTTCTCGCCTATCAACGGCATGACGTCTGCGACGGTGCCGATCGCCGCGAGGTCGAGAAAGTTGTCGCGATACTTGTCGCGCGGCATCCCCAACTCGTCGCTCAGTCCTTCACACAGCCTAAATACGACGCCAGCTCCGCATAGTTCGGAGAATGGGTACTTCGAATCTGGACGATGGGGGTTGACGACCGCTTCCGCTTCTGGAATGATGTCGCCGACGTGGTGGTGGTCGGTGACAACTACCGCCATTCCCGCTTCGCGGGCCATGCGTACGGGTTCGAAGGCGGAGATCCCGCAGTCGCAGGTCAGAAAGAGCTTGGCCCCGGCCTCGTGGGCGGCGGTGACCGCCATCTCGTGGATGCCGTAGCCCTCCTTCATTCGATGCGGAACGTGGGTCTTGACCTGACAGCCTATTTTGCGAAGGAAGCGATCGAGGATGGCCGCACTGGTAATTCCGTCAACGTCGTAGTCGCCGTGGATGTAGATCAGTTCCTTTCGCTCGCGCGCGCCCATGATTGCGTCGCGGGCGGCCGCGTAATCAGGCAAGAGGGTCGGGCTGCCGAGCCGAGCAAGGTCGGGGTTCAGGAACTCTTCGGCGTCCTTGGGGTCAGAGATTCCCCGGTGGACAAGGATGGAAGCCACCAGTCGCGAGACGCCCAGTTCCTTGCACAGGATCGCTTCGGCGGCATGATCCCGCACCGCCACTTGCCAGTGGCTCTGGTGCATCGGATTGGGGGCGTCGGTGGTCATCGGCGTAATTCAACTCGCCCACGTACTATACGATTCGGGCGGGGACGACGGTGTGCCGTATTATGTGGTTGTCATCCCGAAGGATGTTTGTGCCGAGGGATCCGACCGTGGTCGCCGATTGTTAGCAATAGCAATAGGCGAATCCAGTCAGATTCCTCGATGTCGCTAGGGCTCGCTCGGAATGACAGAACTCAACCTTTAAAGCTTTTCGACTTGGCTGAAGTCGAGCTCGACCGGAGTATCGCGTCCGAAGATGTTGATGAGAACCTTGAGCTTCTCCTTCTCGGCGCTAACCTCTTCGATTTTGCCGGCGAAGTCGCTGAACGGACCCTCGACCACGCGGATCGCGTCGCCCTTGTTCCAGGAGACCTTGGGGGCTTCCTTGCTGGCTTCGAGGTTCGTCATGATGCGGCGAACTTCGTACTCCTCAAGGGGAACGGGCTTGTTGCCGCTCTGGACGAAGCCGGTGACGCCGCTGGTGGACTTGACGAGCTTGTAGGCATCGTCGGTGAGCGCCATCTGAACGAGGATATAGCCGGGGAAAACCTTGCGGTCGACCTCGTAGCGCTTACCGTTGCGGGTTTGCAACTCTTTCTCGGTCGGAATCAAAATGTCATAGATGTCGAGACCCCAAAGGCCCTCGACTTGCGCACGACGAGTCAAGACATCGCGCACCTTGCCTTCATGCCCGGCGATGGTGTGGACGGCATACCAAGTCTTCGGCATTAGCCCACTTTTCCCTTGGTGATCAGATCCACAAGCGTCTGAGCGACAAGGCTCATCCCCGTGAGGACCAAGCCCATCAGGACGCAAACGCCAAGGACCACGCCGGTCAGGCGCATGTTCTCGGCCCGGGAGGGCCAGTTCACTTTCTTCAGCTCACGCTGAACGTCCGCGAAGAATCCTTTCATTCCGCGAGAAGATCGGGGAATGGGGATTGAGCCGGTTACTTTCGGCTCATCGTTGTTTTGATCGTTGCCTCGTGCCATTGACGTTAAGGTCCGCCTCAGAAAGGGGGAATGAGTTCATGTTACCTCCCCTTGCGGGGTTACAGGCAGACTTTTCTAACATCGTAAGATTGCGCTTGCCGTCTTCTGGATAGACCTGATAAGATGCGCCACGAAATCGAAGTGTAAAGCACTCTATCTCTGATGGAGGGGCGAATCGTTCGAATGAGCATTTATGAGTACGACCGGACCCTATAGCGAACTTGAATATTTGATCCTAGCCATGGTGGGGGAGAAGATCAATTCGGGCTACGCGATGCGCAAAGAGATGAATCGAATGCGCGGTGGACGCTGGAGCGCGGAGAGCGGGTCGGTGTACCGCGTTTTACGCCGCCTTGAGCGCGACGAACTCGTAACCGAGGCCCGAAAGGTCGGAGTTCCGAACCGGGAGCGCACCGAATACGATCTCACGCCGAAGGGAGAGGCGGCACTTCAGAGCTGGCTGTCCTTCCCGCCCGACCGCGGCGAGATCGCCTACTTGGTGGATCCAATCCGGACGCGTGCGTATTTCCTGGGGCGTCTCAAAACCTCCGACCAGATCCGGGTCGTGAAGAGTTGGCTGGTCGAGAGCAAGCAGTTCGTGCAGACCATCCAGCGTGAAGTAGAAACCTCGCCCAAAGAGAAATGCGTGGCCAGGGGCCTCGCCTACCACAATGTGCTGTACCTGGCTCAGGCACGGCACGAGTGGCTAAGGAAGCTGTTGGCAAGCCTTCGGGCTGACCAGGCACCGGCCCTGGAGGCGAAGGCTCCCCAAGAAGAACTGGTCTAGTTCTATTTTCGGATCGAAACGACCTTATATCGCTTCGGACCATCCGGGGCGACGAAGGAGAATGATTCCCCAGGGCTGTGGCCCATGAGGGCAGTTCCCATCGGGGACTCATTGCTGATCAAGTCCCGCGTCGGGTCGGCTTCGATGCTCGATACGACTCGAATCTCGAATTTGTCGTCGAAATCCTCATCGCTTACGGTCACCAGTGAACCGATACCGACGTGATCGGTGGGAATCTGGTCGGTCTCGACGACGTGGGCGTTCCCGAAGATCGCCTTCAGCTCGCCGATGCGGTTCTCGACCATCGCCTGCTCGAACTTCACCTCGTCGAGTTCGCTATTGTCTTCGCTAAACTCGCCGTGCTGTTGGCTCTCGCGGATTCGATCGGCGATTTCCGGGCGCTTGACTACCGTCAGGTGCTCCTGCTCTCGCTGTAGGGTTTCATAGCCTTCGGTGGTCAATAAGACCCCGCCCTGACTCTCGTTCAACATATGCGCCTCATTTATCAATCTCTTGGCTTCTCCAATCCATTGGACCCGGCATTATGACAGGATTCCGTCTCGTGTTTACGAGTTAAGTGCCAAGATCGTTCGATTCTGTGGTGAGCATTGGGCATATTTCATCAGATCTTTAGCGTTTTCGACCGAAGAATCTCGAAATGCCTTCACATAGGCTCATTCCACGAATTAATCGCTTCGACGCGTCGCGAGTCGAGAAAGGTTCCCCATTTTGTGTATTCGCCCAGTCGCTGGTAGATTGAAAGGGATGAATCGCTCTTTAGGGGCCCTCTTTCTCGTTCTGTGGAGTGTCGTAGGGCGGGGGCTTGCTCAGTCTCCATCGCCTACGACCACGTTGTTTGACAGCGTGAGCCCGCAGGTCATCGTCAAGATCACCAAGCACAATACGGGCGCTGATCTGGTAGAAATTTCGTTGGAGCAAGCCGGCTATCCGGCGGAGTTGCTGCGCGCGCAAATCGGCGACCTCAGCCGACGCCTCGGCGTCGGAGCACGTGGATTTAAGGTCGAGCTACGGCAAATCGCCGTCGCGGCCGGCCCGATCAGCTTTCTCACGTGCTCGTTCGGGATCAACGGCCTCCTCGATCACGTCAATGGCAAGGTGAATCTCCAGGCGTTGGTGCAGGCGTTCGCGGGCGAGCACGGCAAGTTCACCGTCAAAGGCATGTCGGTGCTCCTCGAAGGGGAGGGCGCTGACGAAAGGACGGTGCGAAGTTTCAAGAGCGAATACGTAGAAGTACAGGGGATCAGGATCAACACACCGAAAGGAATCGAATATCGAATCCTCGTGAAATCCACCGAACCGGATCAGATCTTCATCCCGTCATGGAGCGGGGAGCGGCTACCGGAGAAGCCGGTTCCCGTTCCAAAGCCCAGCGTTGATTGGACGCTTTACGGCCTGGTAATCGTAGGCGCGATTGCAGTGGGCGCGTTGGTATACTCTTTCCTCCTCCGCCCGTCTCATTCCGCCCCTCAATAAGGGCATAGGTAGATCCGTTCATGCGAGAAGCAAATTCCATCCATATTCCGGAACTCATTGAAATCGGCTTCCACGAGCGCGCGTCCGACGTGTTCATCAAGGCCGACGCCCCTCCGACCATCCGTCAGCACAGCATCGTCAAACCATGCCCCGGCGACTTCCCGGTCCTGACCGCAAAGGACGCCGAGCGGTTGATCAGCGAGTTGATGACCGAGAAGCAACTCAAGAGGTTTGAAGAGACGATGGAGATGGACCTCGCGTTTGAGGTCGGTGAACTCTGCCGTGTTCGCGCTAACATCTACATGCAGCGCGGCTCGTTCGCCATTGTTTGCCGAATCATCCCGCTCAAAATTCTCACGACAGATGAACTCGGGCTTCCGCCGGTTCTCAAGGAAGTCGCCAAGCACCGCCAGGGCCTGATCCTGGTAACGGGACCTACGGGTTCGGGAAAGACCACTTCACTTGCGGCGCTGATCGACATCATCAACGAGAATCGCCCATGCCACATCGTCACCGTCGAGGACCCGCTTGAGTTTGTCCACAAAGACAAGAAAGCGTATCTCAGCCAACGCGAAGTCCACATCGACACCGATGGATTTGACCCCGCGCTCCGCGCCGTCGTGCGAGAAGCGCCCGACGTCATTCTCATCGGTGAGATGCGCGACACCACGACGATGAATGTCGCGATGCAAGCCGGCGAAACCGGTCACTTGGTCTTTTCGACCGTTCACACCGCCAGCGCTTACGAGACGATGGATCGCATCGTGAACATGTTCCCGCCGCATGAGAAGAACTTCCTTTGCCAACGACTGGCGGGTTCGCTTCGCGCGGTTATCGCTCAGAAGCTCGTTCCGCGAGCCGACGGACAGGGTCGTGTCGTTGCCAATGAAATTCTGATCTGTTCGCCGACGGTGACGAAGATGATCGAAGACGGCCACTTCAGCGACCTTTACCAGGTTATGAACGACGGCGAGCACTGGGGCATGCAAACCATGAATCAGAGCCTATTGAAGTACGCCAAGGCGGGCATCATTACGGAGCAGACGGCGTTGAACTACGCCGGTATCACTTCCGAGTTGAAGCAGATGCTTCGCCGGTAGTCACGAAGATGAGTGCGTCTCTCGATACCTTGTTGCGGGATCTGGTGTCGAGAGACGCCAGTGACCTGCACCTGAAAGCTGGCCAGCCTCCGATCATGCGGATCAGGGGTGAGCTGGTGCGTGCCGACTTTCCGGCATTCTCCCCCGAAGCGCACACCGAGCTTCTGATGGGCATCCTTAACGAGGAACGGCGCGAGCGTCTGAACTCCTTCAAGGAAGTTGACCTCTCCTACTATGTCGAAGGGCTAGCTCGCTTCCGCGTGAACATGTTCTGGCAACGCCACCACCTCGGGGCCGTCTTTCGGGTCATTCCATTTAAGATTCGGACAATCGACGACCTTCAAATGCCGAAGGTTTGCAAGGGCCTTGCCATGCTCCCCCGCGGTCTGATCCTTGTGACCGGACCGACGGGATCAGGCAAGTCGACCTCGCTTGCCGCGATGATTCACCACATCAACGCGAACAAGCGGGCGCACATCATGACGATCGAGGACCCGATAGAATATGTGCACTCCGACAACATCTCGATCATCAACCAGCGAGAACTTGCCACCGACACCCACAGCTTTGCGGACGCGCTCAAGCACGTCATGCGGCAGAATCCCGACGTCATCCTCGTCGGTGAGATGCGCGATCTCGAGACGATCCAGTTGGCGATTACCGCGGCCGAGACCGGTCACCTTGTCCTTTCCACACTACACACGGTTGATGCCGCTCAGACCATCGACCGAATCGTCGACGTCTTCGCCCCGGAGCAGCAGGCGCAGATCCGCACTCAGTTGAGCGTTACGCTCCAGGCGGTTGTCTCTCAGACCTTGTTGCCGACTATGGACGGAAAGGGGCGCGTTGCCGCTTTCGAGGTCATGGTGGCAACGCCAGCCATCCGCACACTGATCCGCAACGGCAAGACTCATCAGGTTCCGCAGGACATTCAAACGGGCGGCGACCTCGGCATGCAGACCCTGAACGGAAGCCTGCTTCGGCTTATCAAGGAAGGGAAGATCGACTACGAGCACGCCTTGGCCAAGTGCTCGAATATCCAAGATTTCCGACACAGCGCATCGATGCACGGAATCGCCGAGGTGTCACATGCGGGCACTTAGCGAATACCTCCGCCAATGCGTGGACATGCTGGGTTCGGACCTTCACTTTAAGACCGATACCGGTTGCGTCTACGTCCGCGTCCACGGTGATCTGATTCACCTGCAGGAGGCTCCGCATTACACCGACGACGAATTTCGTGACGCCCTGTTCGAACTGCTCCAACCGGAGCAGCGTAAGCGACTGATCGAGGGTATGGAACTCGACTTCTCCATGGAAATCGAAGGGATCGCTCGGTTCCGTGGGAACGCATACTTTCAGAGAAATCACCTTCAGGCCGCCTTCCGCGTGATCCCGTACGACATCTCGACGATGGAGGACCTGCAACTGCCCGCAGCCTGCTACGACTTCATCGAACGTCCACGCGGTTTGGTGCTGGTCACCGGCCCGGCGGGTTCCGGTAAGTCCACGACGTTAGCGGCGATGATTGATCGGATCAACCGTACGCAGCCCGTCCACATCATGACGGTCGAGGACCCCACTGAATTTGTGCACGGCGACTTTATGGCGCTGATCAATCAGCGCGAATTGGATGTGGACACGCTTTCCTTTGGGAATGCGCTGAAGTACGTCCTGCGCCAGGATCCCGACGTGATTCTCGTCGGCGAAATGCGCGATCTCGATACGATCCACCTGGCTATAACCGCCGCTGAAACGGGACACTTGGTCTTTGCCACCCTGCACACCGTCGACTCGGTCCAAACGGTCGACCGAATCATCGACGTGTTCCCGGTCCACTCGCAGCAGCAGATTCGTATGCAGCTATCGGTGAACCTCGTCGGAGTGGTTTCGCAGACCCTGGTCCGGCGCTCCGACGGTCGCGGGCGAGTTGCAGCATACGAAGTTTTGAATGCGACGGGAGCCGTTCGCAACCTGATTCGCGAGAACAAGAGCTATCAGATTTCCTCGCTTGTCCAGACCGGAGCGCGAGCGAAGATGCAGACCTTGGATCAGTCTCTCTCGACGCTGGTTGAGAAGGGAATTGTTACTCAGGACGAGGCGCGCCTCCGTTCTAAGGACCCCGGCGAGTTCGATCGCCTCGTCGCATTGAGCGGTCGTCGGCCGCCGGAACCGCCAGCCGATGGTCCGGGAAGTCCTGCGAAGCCTCCCCAGTCTCCAACCAGCCCGCCTGCCGCCGGTGCCGCCGAGCGCCCCCCGACCACGGGCGTTCGGGGTCAGCCGAATCGCCCTTCATACCGGCGAGAATAGCGGGTCGATCGGCACACACCTTGTCTAACTCTCCTCGGCGGGGCCTGTATTGCGGGTACCAGCACTAAGGAGAGATAGTTTTGACTTATAACCCGACACGAATTTTTGGCCTCATTTCGGCCTCCCTCGTCGTGGTGACCGCTGCGTCTGCGACCCAGACCATCGCCACCTTTGCCGACCCTTCACCGAGCGGCGCGACCCCCATGTTCAACTTCCTGTCCACGGGAGCCGGCTTCACCGGTACGATGACCGGTGGCTGGAGCAGCACGGGCCTCACCCTTCAGACGCCGGGCTTCACCGGTGCCGGCAGCATCGCGAACGCCAAGTTCACGATGTCCGCCCTGAACATCAGCGCGGCCGGCGTCGCGACGGCGGTCGGCGGCGGACCTGCGTTCGTGCAGTTCACGAACGCTGCGAACACCAACGTCTTCCGTGTTCAGTTCGACTCCGCGACGTTCAACCCGTTCGCGATTGGCGGCAGCACGCTGCTCGGCAACAACGTAACGTTCACCGGCACCAACGTTCCGGGTGGGATGACACAGCAGAAGTTTGCGTTCGCCCTCGCCAACGACAACACCGTGGGTAACGCCACGAGCTACACGGCGTCCTTCACGTCGTCTGCCGCGGTTCCGGAACCTGCCTCCATGGCCGTCCTCGGCCTCGGCGCGCTCGGTCTGGTCCGACGTCGCCGCAACGTTCGAGTCTAAATCCTCATCACTTCGGGCCCGCTGCGTGTATACGCGGCGGGCTCACTCGGCGTAAGGGGGTAAGGAGAGTCTGAGTCTGAGTCTCGGTCCGAGGCCGAGTTACGATATGTCTCATTGGACGTATAGGTCGTATCCACTTCGTCCAGCTCCAACTCAGATCCAGACTCAGACTCAGAGGTACCCTCAAGCGCATGTCGATCGACCCCGGCCTCTTTGAGGAGAACGAGCGCACCGCTCCCTCGGGTGACGAGCGGCAGTATGCGTCGGTCGGTGCGTTGGCGTGCGAGGCAGGTGGGCATCTTGACGAGGTCATCGTTGCCTACGAGACCTGGGGCACTCTGAGCCCTGCGCGGGACAACGCGATCCTCATCTGTCACGCCTTGAGCGGCGATAGCCACGCAGTTGGGTGGTGGGACCGATTGGTCGGGCCAGGGATGGCGTTTGACACCGATCGATACTTCGTGATCGGCACCAACTCGCTCGGAGGCTGTCAGGGCACTACGGGACCTTCCTCGCTTGATGCAGAAGGCAATCCCTACCGAACGCGATTCCCTCAGGTCACGGTGCGCGACATGGTGGATGTCCAGGCTGGGCTCATGGACCATCTTGGTATCGCAGGTCTACTTGCCGTCGCAGGGGGAAGTATGGGGGGCATGCAAGCGTTGGAGTGGACCGTTCGATACCCGGGACGGGTTCGGAAGGCGTTTCTCACCGCGACCGCCGCCGCCCATTCGGCCATGCAGATCGGATTCAACGAAGCTGGCCGTCAAGCCGTTATGCGCGACCCACGCTGGCGGGGCGGGGAATATCCAGCCGATGCCCCCCCCCGGGATGGGCTTTCCGTCGCGCGGATGATCGGGCACCTCTCTTTTCTGAGCGACGCCGCCTTCACCGCGAAGTTCGGTCGTCGTCTCCAGGGGCATGAGCTGCTTCCATTCACCTTCGGAACCGAGTTTCAGATCGAGAGCTACCTGAGCTATCAGGGTGACAAGTTCACCAAGCGGTTCGACGCGAACTCACTGCTGTATCTCACCAAGGCGATCGACCGCTACGAGTGCACGTCCCTTGCGGGATCGACAACCGAGTATCTCATCGTGAGCTTCACGTCGGACTGGATCTACCCGACGCATCAAAGTGTGGAGATTGAGCGTTTGGCCCTAGAAGCGGGCTGCAGGGCCGCCAGATTCGAGATCGACGTTCCGTACGGCCACGATGCCTTTCTGCTCGAAGAGACCCAGCAAGGGGCTCTGGTGCGAGAATTCCTGGCCAGCCCGTCGTAGCGCGGGTTTTCAACCCTTGCATTTGCGGGAGGGCTCCGTGTTAGTGGCATGCGCCCCCACCTAGCCTCCCCCCAGGGCGGGGGAGGGACTGGACAGACCCGCACAGGTTTGAAAACTTGCGCTACTAGAGCTTGGCTACTTGTAGCCGGGCAGGTACGCCGCTTCGGCGTCGAATAGGCGATTCGTCATCGCCTTGATCTCCGCTGGAGAGCAGACCGCGCTGGTGAGCGGATCGAGCATGAGCGCGTGCGCCGCCGTCTCCTTCGAGCGCGTAAGGACTGCCTCGACGGCCAGGTCGAACATCCTCATATTCGAGTCGCAGACCGCGGCCATCTGGCGGGGAAGGCGTCCGTACCGCGTTGGCTGGATGCCGTTGCGATTCACCATGCAGGCGACTTCGACGCAGCCGTCGTGGGGCAGGTTTTCGATCAGACCACCCTTGTTGGATACGTTGCCGTGGACGAGGAACGGCACGTTCTTTTCGACCGACTCGATGATCCAAGCCCCGTACTCCCAGGAGCGGTCGAAGGCGATCGCCTCTTCGCCGGAGATTAGCTTGGCGCGCTTCTCGTCTTGACCTTTACGCCACGTCGGCCAGTTGTCGGCGTAAAAGCTCTCTTGGCCTCGATATCCGGTGTCGGTGTACTTATCAAGCAGATCTTTACGCTTGCGGTAGTAGGGGACGTACTCGCTGAGGTGGCCACTGGACTCGGTGATGAACGCGCCGAAGTGGAGCATCATGTCGGTCCGAACCGGCTCGGCCTTAGCGAATCCGCTCTCGCGATCGGCGGCCATCGCCTTGAGCTTCGGATACAAATCCTCGAATCCGCCGGCGGCGGGACCGCGAAGTTCGGTGAGCCAGGCGAGATGGTTGATCCCGGCGCAGGTCCACTTCATGTCGACGTAGTCGATCCCCGCGTATTTTGCGAGCATCTCGGAAGTGCCTTGAACCGAGTGGCAGAGCCCGACGACCTGCATGGAACTGGCCCGCGCGGAGGCAAGACAGAGCATATTCATCGGGTTCGTGTAGTTCAGCACGATCGCCTGCGGGCAAAGACGTTCGGCGTCCTTCAGGATCTCCAGCCAAACGGGGATCGTGCGGAGACCCTTGAACAAGCCACCCGGCCCGATCGTGTCGCCGATGTTCTGGCTGACTCGGAACTCAAGGGGGATATCGTTATCGAACCGTACGCACTCGGTCCCGCTGACTTCGATGGCGTTGACGATGTAGTCGGTTCCGGTGAGGAGTTCGGTCCGATCGGTGCTCGCACGGACCTTCCAGCGGTCAGCTTGCCCCGCTTCCTCGACGATCTTCTGCATGAGCTTCCGTGTGAGCTCCAGGCGCGTGCCGTCGATGTCTACGAGGCGTAGCTCGCCGCCGGCATTGTCTGGAATTAGGACGACATCTTTAAGAACCGAATTTGTGAAGAATGAGCCCGCGCCGATCATGGTCACGTTGATCGGCCGAGGCATGGAACCCGCGAGCCCGCGGCGTGAATCGTTCTTAGTGTGGTCAGCGTGAGAGGTGGCTACGGCCATTTATAGAGGTTAGCACGGCAATGCGGGAACCTATTTGATTGGTTGACGTAGTGTTGGACTATAATCCTGGTGAAGAAGCGTGGTTCTGCCACAGGGGTTTGAGGGGAGTGGACCGGTAGGTATGGCAAGTTATTCAACGCCAGGCTCTGAAAGCAAATTAGTCTTGCTCATCGAAGACAACATCGACGATGAGCGTTTGACCCTGCGTGCCCTTCGCAAGAACAACATCATGAACGAGGTTGTGATCGCGGTGGACGGTCAGCAGGCCATTGACTACCTTTTCGGATCGGGTGACTACGCCGGTCGCGATATGTCAGTAATGCCCGCGGTCGTGATCCTCGACCTCAAACTCCCCAAACTAAGCGGCTTGGAAGTCCTCCAGCGCATCCGCTCGAACGCGGCGACCATGCACGTCCCAGTCGTGATTCTCACGTCATCGGAGGACTTTTCTCAAGTCGATGAGAGTTACCGGCTCGGCGCGAATTCCTTCATTCAGAAGCCGGTTGATCCCTCCGACTTCAGTGAGATGGTGCTGCAGGTGGCGATGTATTGGCTGCTGCTCAACCGCACGACTCCGGAACGCGTTCTAGGTCGCTAGCTCCTTCTATCTGGGCGACGGGCGATCTCCCGGGGAGAAATCAATGAAATCAACGACTTGGGCTTGCCTTGCCCTCCTGACCTCAACATGTCTCGGATCGGCGAGCGAGAGCCTCGCCGAAGGGTTGTCCCTGGCTACCTCCGAGTCAATGGCCAGCGAACTCAAACTCTCCGGAAAGCTGGCGGAGGCTCCCAAAGTCGGCGAGAACGCGTTTGTACTGACCGTTATGGATGGGGTCGGGAAGCCGCTTTCGGGAGCAAAGGTGGCTCTATCGGTCGCCATGACTAACATGGACATGGGCACGACCCATCCCAAGGTGACGGATAAGGCGGACGGGTCGTACACCGCGTCGGTGCTGTTCAGCATGGCGGGACCTTGGCGAGTGACCGCCAAGGTGGAAGCGGGTGGCCAAAAGACCGCCACCAAGAGCTTCGACTTCAAGACGCAAGCGGTCGGTGAAATGGGCGGGATGGAGATGCCAATGGGCTCGATGAATGGCCGCCTTGGCGATTGGGGAATGCAGCGCGAAGGTTCTGGAACGAGCTGGTTGCCCGATTCCTCCCCGATGTTCATGAAAGCTCTCCCCAAGCAAGGCCGTTATGAAATGAATCTGATGGGCGCGTTCTCTCTGAATACGACCCAGACCAGCGGGCCGCGCGGAAACTCACGTTTCTACTCGAACTCGATGCCGATGCTCATGGTGCGACGCGAGACGGGCGGGGGCATCCTCGGCTTCAATGCGATGATCTCGCTCGATGCGATCTTCAACGGCGAGTACGGCTACCCGGATCTCTTCCAGACCGGCGAGACTGCTTATGGCAACAAGCTCACCGATTACCAGCATCCGCATGACTTGATCGACGAGGTGACCGTCTCTTACGCTCACCCGGTCGGTCTAGGCCTGAGTGCTTTCTTGTACGGCGGTCCTGCCGGCGAGCCCGCGCTGGGCGGACCGACCTTTATGCACCGTCCGAGCGGGATGGACGTTCCGGAGGCGCCGATCTCGCACCACTGGTTCGACAGCACGCATATCTCTTACGGCGTGGTCACGGCAGGGTTGAACACGGACAAGTGGCAGATCGAGGGGTCGGTCTTCAACGGACACGAGCCGGATGAGAACCGCTATTCGCCAGATTTGGTTCAGCTCAACTCGGCATCAGGGCGAGTGACGTTCAACCCTACGAAGAATCTGTCGTTCAACACTTCTTACGGCTACCTTCGCTCTCCCGAGAGCTCCGAGCCGGGCGTGGATCAGCACCGCATTACCGCGGCGGCGATCTGGAATTTGCCGGTTGGGAAGGACAACCTGGCGTTCACTGGCGCTTTTGGCCGGAACATCGTTGCTGGCGCTAACTCGGATGCGTTCCTGCTTGAAGGCACTTATATGCGGGGGCCCCAGTCGTTCTTCGCACGCTTTGAGCGGGTGGACAAGAACGAGCTGGTGGGCGTGCCCGCGGGCAACTATAAGGTCAACAAGCTGTTGTTCGGCGGAGTGAGAGAGTTGAAATCCTGTGGCGGATTCGACTTTGGGTTGGGTGCCTACGCGGGGGTCTATTCGTTCCCGTCGAGCCTTGAGCCGTTCTACGGGAAGAGCCCGTTCACTTTTGGGGTGTTTCTGCGAGTCCGGCCGGGGAAGATGTAGGATTCTTAGTGGCAGTGGTATTAGTTTCTGGCTCCACTAGCCGGGCGGCTCTGTCCTCGGAACGTTCAGTCCGGATTGTCGGCCCTGCCACTGCCACTGCCACAAAACTCTCAGCGCGGACGCGGCGGGACGTAGGGGAGGCTCTTCTCGGTCACGGTCACGTAGATGTCGCCGGACTCCAGGCTGATGCGCAGGTCCTCAACCTTGTATTCGTTCGTGCCGATCACGAAGAGCATCCCCTTCTCCGGTAGCGCCATCCCCTCGCAGGTATGCACCTCCGTCCCTTTATTGGATACGAAACGAAGCGCATAAGGGGGTTTGAAGAGGACGGGTCCGTTTGCCATGTTCATAGTGTAGGCGTTTCGGGGCGGGCTCGTCTCCGTTAATCGGCGAGTTCCGCGCCAAGAGTTGCCTCGAGGTCATCCGTGCTCGACATTGCTTTGGGCCCGGCGAGGCGATCGTACAGCCAACCGATCCCAAAACCGAGGACGCTGAGGCATCCGATCGACAGGGCCTGACCAAGCGTGAACTGCCCAGTATCGGCGCTCTGACTCCCGAGGATCAGTGCGGCGAGGAGGGAAGTCGCAAGGGTACAGCCGCCTACCAAGACGTTGCGTTCGATTCGCGACGCACGGACGAAGAGGAGCCCCAGACCGAACAGGATCGCACCCGCGACGACTACGGCGGCGAGGGCATAGTACATGGCGTTTGGCGTATTCATATTCGTTCAACTCTCCCAGCCCGCCAATGCGTCGGACCTGGTAGTTAGAGCGTGACGCCGTTGATAACGTTCCGAGATTCGCCTTTTGTGAAGGCGGCCAGGTTGGCCACTGCCTCGCGCATAAGCCTTTGACGCGCCGCATGGGTCGCCCAGGCGATGTGAGGGGTGACCGTGCAATTGCGGGCCCGTGAGAGAGGATTCTCGCTCGTGGGTGGCTCGATCGAGAGGACGTCGAGCCCGGCGGCGGCGATCGTGCCGCGTTCGAGGGCTTGGGCGAGGTCCTTCTCCACGATTAGGCCGCCTCGGGCGGTGTTGAGGAGGATTGCGCTGGGCTTCATGAGTCCAAGCCGCCTCGCGTTGATAAGACCCTTAGTGGCTTCGGTGAGCGGGCAGTGGAGGGTGACGACGTCGGAGGTGGCGAAGAGCTCGTCGAGGGGCATGCGACCGTCCAACGCCGTTCCATTCAGAGACTCGCCGACAAGGATCTCCATGCCAAAAGCGGCGCCAATCTCGCCAACTCGGCGACCGATCGCACCGTAACCGATGATGCCGAGTCGAAGTCCGGACAGTTCGATTAACGGGGCACGGGTGAACATCCAGTCCCGGCTCGCTGCCCAATCGCCGTTCCTCACGGCCCGCGGAGTGGCGCCCGACGGCGTTGGTCAGTTCGAGTAACAGGGCAATGGTGTGCTGCGCGACGGAGTCGGCACCGTAGGCGGGGATGTTGGTCACCGGGATGCCGCACTCTCTCGCCGCGTTGAGGTCAACTACGTTCACGCCGGTGGCGAGGACCCCGATGTATTTGAGGGTGGATTGAACTCGGAAGATCGTGTGGACGTCGAGGGGGGTCTTGTTGGTCAGGATCGCCCCTGCGTCACTGATCCGGTCGAGAACCTGCTCCGCCGCGGTACGGTCATGGACCTCTACGTCACCGAGCGCGCGCAGATCGTCCCAGGCGAGGTCGCCTGGGTTGAGGGCGTAGCCGTCAAGTACGACGATCTTCATCTAAACCAGCATCGCGAGTAGTTCGCTCGTCTCCGCCATCGCAGCACCGAAGGTCTCGACGGCAAATTGGATTTGCGCATCGGAGATCGTCAGAGGGGGCTCGAAGCGGAGCACGCGGGGATTGTTGAGCGTGTAGGCCACGCACAGTCCGCGCTTGAGCATCTGAGCGACTACCAGTTCACCCACTTCGTCCATCGAGAACTCGACGCCGATCATCAGGCCGCGGCCGCGGACTTCGGTGAGGAGGTCTTGGTGCAGCGCGCCAACTTGCTTGAGGCCGTTGAGGAGCTTCTCGCCCTGCACCCGCGATCGGTCGATGAGGCCCTCCTCTCGGATGGCGGCTAGGGTCGCGACGCCCGCCGAGCAGGCGAGCGGGTTGCCGCCGAAGGTGCTGGTGTGGGAGAGCGGGTTTTGGCTGTAGATCGCGTCCCAGACCTTGCGGGTGCCCATGAGGGCGCCGATGGGCATCACACCGCCGCCCAAGGCCTTGGCGAGGGTCATCAGGTCCGGGCTGACGTCGTCGTGGTTCGAGCCGAACCAGTATCCGGTTCGACCGAGCAGGGTCTGGACCTCGTCGGCGATGAGGAGCGCGCCGGATTTGTCGCAAGCCGCGCGTAGATCGCGGAGGTACCCGTCAGGGGGGATGATGATTCCTCCCTCTCCCTGAATCGGTTCGATGATCATCGCGGCGGTGTCGGAGTCGATCTTCGTGGCTGCGGCTTTGGAATCGCCGAAGGGAACGAACACCGCACCGGGCATGAGTGGCTCAAATGGCTTACGGTATTTCTCTTTGCCGGTGACCGAGAGTGCGCCCAAGGTCTTGCCGTGGAAACTGCCGTTGGTGCTTACGATTTTGGACTTGCCTGTTGAGCCCTTGGCGAACTTGAGGGCGGCTTCGACCGCCTCAGCGCCGGAGTTGCAGAAGAACGTGAACTCAAGCCCCTTGGGGGCGATGTCGGCCAGGTCCGAGGCGAGGTCGGCGGCGGGTTTGGAGAAGAACGCCTTGCCGCTCAGGGCCATGTTGTCGAGCTGGTGCTTGACCGCCTCGACGACCTTGGGATGGCGATGGCCGAGGCTGAAGCAGCCGTAGCTGCCGAGGCAGTCCAGGTACTGACGCCCCTCCTGATCGTAGATGTAGCATCCCTCGCCACGCATCTCGACGCCGAATCCGGCAAATGCCATCAGCTTGGAGAGATAGGGGTTGATATGGTCGGTGTATTTCCCGACTACGTCCGCGTACAGGGCTTCAGCGTCCATTGCGCGAGGATACCGGGTGCCGGCTATCAGGAATGGGACCAGGAGTTAGTTACGGAGTTGGAGTTGGGCAGAAGGTGTTTGGTGTTTGGTGTTCGGGCAGACTAGGTCCGAGGCGGAAGTGCCTCACGGGAGGACTTGACCGAGATCGTCCCGCCCGCGAACACCGACTGGCCGCGGTAGGCTACAGCGATCTGGCCGGGGGTGACCGCTTTGACGGGCTTGTCGAAGATCAGGTGGGGATCGTCGCCGGGGACCAGGGTGGCGGGTTGGATGTCCATGTTGTAGCGAATCTTTGCCTGCACCCGGACTGATGCGGTCGGCACGACGGGCACCGCCCAGTGCATTTCTTCAAGCGGCACGAAGCGGGTGAGAAGATCTTCGACCTCCCCCACGACGACTTGACGCTCCTTCGGCTTCAGCTCAAGCACGTACAGCGGGCGTCCGCTGCGCGAGGCGACGCCGACCCCGCGGCGCTGACCAACGGTGAACCCGGCAACGCCGTCGTGTTCGCCCATCGTGTTGCCGTCCGTATCCACGACCTCGCCGGGCGCGACCGCGTCCGGGCGCATCTTCTTGAGGAACTCCTGGTATCCGCCAGCTTCGCTGACGAAGCAGATCTCCTGGCTGTCCGGCTTGTCTGCCACGCCAAGACCGAGTTCGCGGGCAAGGGCGCGTCCCTCATCCTTGGACTTCAGTTCACCCATTGGGAACGAGGTCGAGGCAAGCTGGTCCTGGCCGAGCATGTAGAGCACGTAGCTCTGGTCCTTTTCCGAGCCTCGGGCGCGCATCAGGCGGTAATGGCCGTCCTGCTTGCGGATGCGGGCGTAGTGGCCGGTGACCAGCCTATCGCAGCCGAGCTCGCGCATCTTCTGCATCAGGATCTCGAACTTGACGTGGCGGTTGCACTGGACGCACGGGTTTGGGGTTCGGCCCGCGACGTACTCGTCGACGAAGTTGTCGATGACGGCTTGGCGGAATTCCTCTTTGAAGTTCATCACGTAGTGGGGAATTCCCAGCTTCTTGGCTACCCGCCGGGCGTCCTCAACCGCGCCGAGCGAGCAGCAGCCGGCGTGCCGGGGATCGGTCTGGCTCTCCTGCCAGATCTGCATCGTGAGGCCGATGACGTCGTAGCCGCGACTGACCATTAGGGCGGCCGCGACGGAGGAATCGACGCCGCCGGACATGGCGACGAGCACGGTCCGACGCTTACGGGGCGTCATTACCCAAGACCTTCTTGTAGCGTCCGGTCCCGAGGTATTCCTCAAGGTCCTTCGCCATTGCCACATCGGGCTTCGCTTCATTTTCCTTGGTGTAGATGAAAAAGGTTGGCGTGTACTTGAGGCCATACGCGGCGGCGGCTTGGACATCCTGGGAGACGCGCTGAAACGCTTTGCTCTTCTCGTCCAGAATCGCCTTCTTCGCTTCGTCCAGGTCGAGTCCTACGTCTTTGGCGACCTTGAGAATGCCGTCAGGAGTATGGAGAGACTCAGGGTCGGCGGAGTAGAAGGCCTCGATGAACTCGTAAAACCTACCCTTCGTGCCGGCGAACTCGGCCAGTCCGGCAGCGGGATACGCCATGTTGTGCTCTTGACCCTCTAAAGGGAAGTGGCGGAAGATGAGCCGCATCTTGCCGTTACTGCGGCTAACGAGGTCCTTGACTTTGGGGAACTCCGCGCGGCACATTGGGCACTGCAGATCGGCGAACTCTACGATCGTGATCGGCGCGTCAACTTTGCCGAAGACGTTCGTCCCAGGCGGGACAAGCGGAAACTGATCGTACTTCTCCTTGCTGATCGGAGCAATCGTGGGCTGCATCGGAGCCCCGAGAATGGATGCCGTGCCTCCGGTGACGAGGACGGAGAGGAGCACGCAACTGACCATCAGGATGAAGTCGAACCGTCCGGCGGGGGTCGTATCGGGCTCGTTGGTGGCCTTTCGCTGGAATTCGGCGGCGTGGACGAACATCAGCAGCGTAATAATGGCCGCGCTTGCCAGGCACCACATGCAGTAAGCGTTGATGACGAACGCTTCGAGGTAGGTCAGGTAGCCGCTGAATATCGTTCCGACCAGGGTGACGATGTAGGCCAGCAGCAGGACCTTGCCGCCGCCGACGGTTGGGGCGAAGAGACGGAGTGCGGCGAGGATCGCGACAAGCACGTAGGCGGCAAGTCCGAGATAGGCATTGTCGATGCCCATGACCATCTTGGAACTCCAGTGCTCGGCTACGGTGTGGCAGCCCCCGCTCATTCCGCATGGCACTTCCTTCCCGATCACGTGGGCGATCGCGAGGACGCCGGACACGAAGATTCCGGCGAAAGAGAGCACGAGCGCGAGGCGTGGAAAGAGCCTTGAGTTCATTTTGGGAGAGTATACGTCCTTGCCCCTCCAGCAACGCCCAGCAGGTTCAATGGGTTCCAAAAGGTAAACTCCCTTTAACCCATGGCCGCCACGCTCCAACTGATGAACGCCCGGCCAAAGGTTGAGCGCGGTACCTACTTCGTCCAGACCTGGGGCTGCCAGATGAATGAGGAGGACTCTGAGCAGATGGGTCTGTACCTCGAAAGCATCGGCTTCTCCCGCTCCGATTCGATCCACTCCGCGCAGGTCATCCTACTGAACACTTGTTCGGTGCGAAAGAAGCCGGAGGACAAGGCGTTCTCGATGCTTGGAGAGCTGATCCCGCTCAAGAAGTCGCGCCCCGAGATCATCCTTGGGGTCTGCGGGTGCATGGCGCAGCTACGAGCGGACGAGATTCGTCAACGCGCCCCGCATGTGGACTTCGTAATTGGCACCGGCCAAGTTTCCCAGATTCCCGCCCTGGTTGAGGAGGCGCTGCAGAACAGGCGGTTCCAGAAGCGAGTCGATCTTCCGGTTCGGCAGGGTGCGGTAGTCGAGGAGATGCCTCGGCGCGAGGTGCGTCACGGCGAGAAGCTGAAGGCGTTCGTCCCGATCCAATACGGCTGCGACAAGTTCTGCACTTTCTGCATCGTTCCCACGACGCGAGGTCGTGAGCGGAGCCGTCCGACCGTCGACATCGTGGAGGAAGTCGAGAAGCTCGTTGCCCACGGCACGCGGGAAGTCACCTTGTTGGGCCAGACGGTCAACTCCTACGGGAAGAACATGCCGGAAGGGAAGGTGCCGTTTGGGCAGCTTCTCTGGAAGCTCAACGAAATTGTGGGCCTTCGTCGTATTCGATACACTTCGCCCTACCCTCGCGACTTCAAGACCGACCTGATCGAGACGATTCGGGACTGTCCCTCGGTGATGGAGCATTGCCACATGCCGATTCAGGCAGGTCACGACGATTTGCTCAAGCGGATGAAGCGGCTCTATTCGGTTGAGAGCTATGCGGCGATCGTCGAGGAGCTGCGCGCCAAGATCCCCGGCATCGGGCTCACCACGGACATCATTGTCGGCTTCCCGGGCGAGACCGAGGATGAGTTCTCCGCGACGCTCGACGTGATTCAGCGGGTTCGCTTCGACGGCGCGTATATGTTCCACTACTCGATCCGTCCGGGGACACCTGCGGCCGAGATGGAGCAGGTGCCGCAGCCGGTCAAGATGGAGCGCCTAGCGCGGCTGATCGCGCTGCAGAACTCGATTACGTTGGGGATCAATGAGGCTCTGGTCGGCCAGACCTTTGAGGTGCTGGTCGAGGGCACCTCGCCGAAGCGTCCCGAACTGCTTCAGGGCTACAGCCGGGAGTTCCGGATGATGCACTTTCCGGGCGATGCTTCGTTGCGCGGGTCGTTGGTGCAGGTCACGGCGACGGAAGCCCACCCTTGGGGATTGTCGGGGCGCTTGGCCTGAGCCGACGGTGAATGGATCGACGTGGTTGACGATTCGAAGCGGGAGGTCGGGAGCTCTCCCGTTTCACTCACTCAACCTGCTTACCCACGTTGGTAATCCGGCAATTCCTTGGTAGTGGTGGTTTGTTTGTGGTCATGCCTCTACGTGCTTGGGATGGGCTTTTGTCAACTGGTCGGGGCGGCTCGGTTTCGGTTGCCGAGTTTGTGCTTGGGAGACGAGCAATATGCGATTCCGGTCAGATTCCTCCGTCCGCCGCTTCCAAACTTGGCTACAAATCCGTGGTCGGGTGAGCGGCGTCGGTCGGAAAGACACTTTCATGGTTTTTGGGAAGGCAGGAAGTCAACCAACCTACGCGGTTTGTGATGGGGTCATGCGATTCGACTAGGGCGTCCAGTAGGCTGTCAAGGTTCCTTTGTCTGCTTTTGGGTCCGTCATCCAGAGATACCGTTGATGATGTCAAGGGGTAGTGCGCACTTCCCAGGGTGTTTTTCGTGTGAGAACGGCGAGGACTCGGGTGAGGATCTTCCTCATGACCGCGACGGTGGCTTGCTGCTTGTGCTTGCCCGCCGCGACGAGTCGGGCATGGAAGAGGGCGAGGTCTCGATCCTTCCACCGCAGGGACTGGATGGCGGGCATGTAGAGCGCTCGTTTGAGCCTTTGGTTGCAGCAGCGTGAGATCCGGTCGGGTGCGTTCAGGCTTGTCCCAGAACGGCGACGCTTGGGAGCAAGGCCGGCAAGGCCCACCGCCTCCTTGGGGTCATGAAGGTCCTCGGGGAGCTCGGTGACAAGGATTCTGGCCGTCTTGGGACCGATGTTGGGAACCGAGAGCATGAGGCGACGGCGCTCTTTGAGCTCGGGATCACTTGCGATCAAGGCGTCGAGCTCGGCCTCCAAGAGCTTAACCTCCTGGTCATGCCAGGCAATGCTTCGCTTAAGCGAGGCGCGGACCAGGTCTGAGGTTCGAGGCTCCTCTAGGCGAACCTTGTCCTTGCCCCGGTTAGTGACCCTCTGCTGAATGCGCCGAGACAGCTCTTGGGCAGCTTCACACACAAGCCTGGGTGCCGCCGTGGGCTCGGTGGATAAGTTGGCCACGGCTCTAGCCAGAAGCAGAGCATCGACCTTGTCGTCCTTGTTGAGCTCGCCCATGCCCTCGGCCAGCCTGCGAGCGCGAAACGGGTTGTAGCAGATGGCCACAAGACCGCGTTCTCTCAGGCTGCGAAAAAGCGCCTTGTGATACGGCCCGGTCGCTTCCATGGCGAACTTATCCACTTCACCGGCCCACTTAATGAGCTCTTCAAACCCCTCCGAGTTGTTGGCGAATTGGCCGAACCTGACCTTCTTCCCCTCGCTCCAAACCGCAGCATCCAGCGTCAACTTCGAAACATCGATCCCACAATAAAGCACTTTGCTTCCTCCTTGTGGATCTCATCCTCTGCGCCCTCAGCTTGTACAATCGTGGCAAGGGCGAGTTGATGTCGCCTCCACTGGATACCGTCCAGGCCTTGCAGGCGATCCCGGCCGCGCACTATCTCTGGAACGAGTCTCTAACTCTAGCGAAGAACGTGCACTATCGACCGGGTGATCCTGCTTAGGATTATTACAAGCGGAGAAACCGAGCCCTCGCGGGGCGAATCCGTGCCAAACTAAGCGCTTCTATGGCCCACCAAACGGTGCTTGTCGTTGACTTCGGTGGTCAGTACACTCAACTGATCGTCCGGCGGGTGCGCGAAAACGGCGTTTACTCCGAAATGGTCCCTTGGACCACCGCGGCTCAGAAGATCGCGGACGTGAAACCCGCGGCGGTGATTCTCTCTGGCGGGCCTCGATCTGTCCTTGAAGAGAACGCCCCGACCCTTGATCTGTCGATCCTTGAGGGGATTCCGTACCTCGGCATTTGCTACGGCCAACAGCTCATGGCGCATCGCCTTGGCGGTCGCGTCGAGACCTCGGATCACAAGGAGTATGGCCAGCGCCACCTTACGCTCGGCGAAGGTGCGCGTGCGCCGGGGTCGGTACGACCGTTGGTCGCGAGCCTGACCAGCGACGACGTCTGGATGTCCCATGGCGATCAGGTGCTTGAGGTCCCGCCAGGATTCTCCGTTACGGCCACGACCGACAGTTGCCCGGTGGCGGCGATGGAGGATGCAGAGAAACTGCAGTTCGGCGTTCAGTTTCATCCCGAAGTCACCCACACTCCGGGCGGCAAAGCCCTCTTGACCGAGTTCCTCGATCGGGCTGGTCTCAAGCGCGACTGGAGTGCCCAGAACTTCATCGACGAGGAGATCGCCAAGATTCGCGAGCAGGTCGGGCCAGATGGAAAGGTGCTTTGCGCGGTTTCCGGCGGCGTCGATTCGGCGGTGATGGCCGCACTCCTGATCCGCGCGATCGGCGAGCGCGCGGTTTGCGTGTTTGTCGACCACGGATTGCTGCGCAAGAACGAAGCGGATCAGGTCATCGAGACCTTCGACGGGCACTTCCACGCGAACCTCAGGGCGTTTCGCGAGCACGACCGCTTCTTCGGAGCACTCGCGGGCGAGAAGGACCCCGAGCGCAAGCGCAAGATCATCGGCGAGCAGTTCGTCCGAGTCTTTGAAGACCACGCCAACGAGCTTGCCGGATGCGACTTTCTCGCTCAGGGCACGCTCTATCCCGACGTGATCGAGTCCGGCTCCCCGACCGCGGCGAAGATCAAGACGCACCACAACGTGGGCGGGCTCCCCGACTGGATGCGGCTGAAGGTGATCGAGCCGCTGCGTTGGCTGTTCAAGGACGAGGTTAGGGAAGTGGGTCGGCGGCTTGGTTTGCCCGACGAAATGGTCGATCGCGAACCGTTCCCTGGCCCGGGACTCGGAGTTCGGATTCTGGGAGAGGTCACTCCCGAACGGTGTCGGATGGTCCAGGACGCGGACTGGATCTTTCGATCCGTGCTCAAGGATCGCGGTCTCAACAAGGGGATTTGGCAGAGCTATGCGGCGCTGCTCGACGTGAAGTCGGTCGGCGTCATGGGTGACGAGCGAACCTACGAGCAGCCGATTGTGCTTCGGGCGGTGGAGAGTGAAGACGCGATGACTGCGAAGGCCGTCGCGATTCCGTTTGACGCCCTGGAGCACATCGCGACCCGGATCGTGAACGAAGTGCAGGGCGTGAACCGCGTGTTCTACGACCTGACCAGCAAGCCTCCGGCCACGATTGAACTCGAATAGCCTCTTGAGTGCGATACTGGGGGCGCGATGGTCAACCGCTACTTCATCTCGCTCCTGATTTTCCTGCCGATTTTGGCGGTCTGTCTCGTGGGTGGGCTGTGGGTGATGGGGAACGTCAATTCCCTGCTCGGGATCGTGTTGATGATCGTGGGAATCGGCGCGGCATCGCTTTTCTTGTTCCGCGTGATTTCGGTTCCCACAAAGGCGGACCGAAAGTTGGAACTGACCGGAGTCGAGGCCGACGCACAGATCACCGGCGTGAAGGACCTGCAGATAACCTTCAACGACCTCGATTACGGAGTGCGCCTGAGTCTCAACGTCCAGCCGAAGGGCGGTGCCCCGTTTGCGGCTTCACTCGAAATGGCGGTCTCGCGGGTTCAGATTCCTCCCGTTGGAGCATGGCTGAAGGTGAAGTACGACCCGGCGAACCTGGCCCACGTCGTGATGGTTGGCGATACGATCACGGTGGGGGGGCCCGCGGGTGGGACCTCAAGCCAAACTTCCGAAGCCGCCCCGTCTGTCGATGCGAATGAGGTCGTCGAGTTTATGAAGCAGAATGGCCTGGATCAAGCGGTCGCTTCGGGCCAATCGCTCATCGCATCTCCCACAATGGATTCCGAGGCGGCCTCGGCACTGCTGCAAAGGGCGGAGGATCAGCTACAGGAGTTGAGGCAGACGGGGGTCACCGCCAAGGCGGCGGTGATCGAGGTGCATCCCCTCAACATTTTTGTGAACGGCAACAACCAGGGGACGCGGATTACGCTCACTGTGATGCCGGACGACGGCGCGCCGTACCCCGCGGAAGCTACGGGCATCATCAGTGAGCGTTCATGGCCGCACTACCAGGCCGGGAAAATCCTCCAGGTTAAGGTCGACCCGAACGACCCGAGCCGAGTCAGCTTCTACAAGTCCGAAGTGGACGCCTAGCTGCCCGTTGACTCTGTGCTCTTTGTGCCGAAACCCGCAATTTCACCAGCATATCAGAGAAAGCTGGCTTACAATAGGAGTGACGGAAAATCAAAAGGGGTATGGAACATGCAGAGCTTTCGCGTTCATTCGGTGCATCAGACGGCGTTCGGGAAATACCCCTTCCTTGTGCTAAACCGGCGTGATGAGGGCAAGGTCGAGTTTGACCTTTCCTGCCTGGGAAACGACCATTTGCCTCACGTCCAGGTTCCGCTCGATTCGGTCTATGACGTGCTTGAAGGTCGTTGCGTCGATATCGACGTGAAGACCGCTTACCTGGCGATGACCCCGATGGGCGACCGCGTCTTGATCGAGTGCACCGGGCAGGGTGGTTCGGTTCGGCAGTTCCTTTGGATGGCCGAGCTTGCGTTGGCTTGGAATCTCATGAGCCGGACGCCGGGTTGGAAGTTCAACCTGGCCTAGTCGACTTAGCGAGCGACGGAGGAGGCAGCCTGGGTTGAACTTGGCTGATGGATGGTTAGATCGCACTGCGATTCGCCTCCCACTCCAAGAGATGCCTCGGCGTGCGACAATGGGGCATGTTCCTTCTCACAGTTGCTCTAGTTGCAGGCTATCTCCAAGGTCCGACGACCTATGATGATGACGTCAAGACGGAGGACTCGATCGTCCACGCGCTTTACGATGTGATCTCGGGACCGATCGGACAGAAGCGCGATTGGAACCGGATGAAGTTCATCTTCTCGCCGGAAGCCCACCTAACCGCGGTGGGTCATCGTAAAGATGGGTCGGTGTATCGGGTGGCGATGGACGTGGACGGATATATCAAGAACTCGGGACCCTACCTTGAGAAGATGGGGTTCTTCGAGCATGAGGTCGCCCGGAAACGGGAGAACTTCGGCGGACTTTCCGATATCTGGAGCACCTATGAGAGTCGGTACAAGCTCGACGACAAGAAGCCGTTTGAGCGAGGGATAAATTCGATCCAGCTCGTGAACGACGGCAGGCGCTGGTGGATCGTCAGCATTGCCTGGCAGGGTGAGGACGCTCAGACGCAGCTTCCGCGCAAGTATCTGCGGGGTTAACCCTACAGCGGAGAACCTGGCAGCTACGCGCCGCCCCGGTGGAATCGCCGTCCATCCTGCCACTGGCACCCTTAGCCCGGGCCGAACATGAATCCAAGCATAGCCAGGATTACCCGTTCGGCCCCTTGTTTGTTTCGTAAGGGTGCTGTCTAAGCGCCAGCACCGCCGCCTCCGCCGACACGCCCGCCGCCTGTGTCAACCGGGGTGTCCGACTTCTCGATCGGCATGTAGATGCGCTTCTTCGGCATCAGGACGGCGCGGACCACTTGGATCTTCAGAGTCAGGTTGGGGATAGGGCCGTACTTGAAGGTGCCGGCCTTGCCCGGCTTGATCGTCACGACCGGGGCTGTCAAAACGCCTTCATCCTTGAGCGTCTCGGCTCCAGACTGGACGATCAGGTTCATGTCGAGCTTCTCCAACCCGAGGCTGGCTGGATCAGGGGTCACGATATCCGCGACCGCAATCGGCGAGATGTACTTGTCGTTCTCACTCGGGGTGACGTGGAAGTTCACCTTGATCTTGGCGTTCGGGTGCGTCTTCTTGGGGGCTCGCTTGGGACCGTTATCCTGCATCGGGAGCACGACTTCCGTGCCCTTGTCGGACTTGGCAACTTCGTCCTTGTCGACGACGATTGTGGGTTGGCCGAAGCGATCGACTAGCTGTGCCGAGTGGAAAGTCACGGTCTCGGTCGAGCTCTCCCCTTTGAAGGCGACCATGTCGAAAGCAGCGAGCTTGTTCATTCCCGCGTTCGGCAATTGGACCCGGCCTGTGTAGTTCGCCGCATCCTTGGGAGCGACTTGCGCCGATTCGGCCGTTTTGATGTCGAAGGCGACGAATGACTCGGCGATCGGCTTGAGATAGAAGCCCTGTCCCGCTGGGACAGCGTTCACCATTTCGACTCGAACCGAGGGGCGTCCTCCGCGTCCGGGGGCCACGATGACCTTGCCCAGCGGTGTGCCCTTGAGGGCGTCGTCGGGGATGACGCGGGTTGGTGCGGGGACCTTTTCGATCTTCCATTTACCGACCTCGTTCTCGCCGATCTTGCAGGTGACGTCGAGCGAGTCAACGGGCTTGTCGTATCCTTTCTTCAGGTGGAGGACCATCAGATCACTGCCTTGACGCCGCTCCGGCTGGGCGGAGTAGAGTCGCCCTTCCGCATCCTTGATCTCCAGGCGTGGCATGGTTTCTCTGCTGAGCGGGGTGGTGCTCGTTACCTTGAGCCAGACGACCATCGCGTCGTCGGGAGCCGGTTCCGCTGGCTTGGTGTCCTTCACTCCGGCTGGCGGGTTGATCGGTGCCCCGGCGAACGCCTGCGCGCCGAGGAACTCGACCTTGGGCGGGACGGACTTGACCTTCGGCTTGGGCACGCCCGGGGCGATCTCACCGGGTCCGGGCTCCTGCTTGACCTCGACCGACTTGCTGGCAAAATAGTAGGTAACGCCGAGGGCGGCGGCGGTGAGCACGATGGCGACCGGAACGATGGACAGCTTCCGTGGGGTGTCTGAGGGCATGGCAGGGCCATTATCGCGCATTTGCTTTGTCCGCGATAGTTCAGGTCCGTAAATTAACGCTTCAGGATGCCGGTGGCCTCAAGCGTGTGGGCCGCGTAGCGCAGATGATGCTCAAGACTGAACAGCTCTTCGACCTCGGTGGGCGTGAGTCGTGAGGAGACATCGGCGTCGGCGGCGACTTCTGACTTGAAGTCTTTGCCGTCCCAAGCTTTGGCCGCGTTTCGTTGGGCGACCTTGTAGGCGGCTTCGCGGCTCATTCCCTTTCCGATCAGGGCGATCATCACATGCTCGCTGAATACGAGATCGCCCATGATCCGCAGGTTCTTCATCATCCGGTCGGGGAAGACCTGGAGTCCGCTGAGGATTACTGTCAGACGGTTCAGCATGAAATCGGCGAGTTGGCAGGAGTCGGGGAAGACGATTCGCTCAAGGGATGAGTTGGTGAGGTCTCGCTCGTGCCAGGTGGCGACGGATTCGAGCATTGCGTGGGCGTTGGCGCGCAGCAGGCGGGCGAGGCCGCAGACGGTTTCCGAGTTCCACGGGTTGCGCTTGTGGGGCATCGCGCTGGAGCCGGTTTGGCCCGCGGCGAAGGCCTCTTGGACCTCGAGGATCTCCGTTCTTTGGAGGTTGCGCAGTTCGGTGGCGATGCGCTCAAGGCCCGCGCCCATGAGGGCGAGGACGTTGAGGAAGTTCGCGTGACGATCGCGGTTTATGATCTGGGTGGTGGCCGGATCGGGTTCGAGGTCGAGCATTTTGCAGACGACGGCTTCGAGCGCGGGGGAGGCGACGGCGTGGATGCCGACCGCGCCGCTGACCTTGCCGACCGCGACTTCGGTCCGGGCCTGCTTGAGGCGAACGATGTTGCGCTCAAGCTCGGCGTACCAGTTGGCGCATTTGAATCCGAACGTGATCGGCTCGGCATGGATGCCGTGAGTGCGTCCGATTTGGGGGGTGTTCGCATGCTCTTTGGCGAGCTCAGCGATGACCTTCAGAAGCTTCTCAGATGACTCGATCAGGACGTCGCAGGAGTTTCTCAGCATGATGCCGAGGGAAGTGTCGATCACGTCGTAGCTGGTGACGCCCATGTGGACATAGCGCCCGGCTTCGCCGATGTTCTCGCTCAGGCATCGCACGAACGCCATGAGATCGTGGCGGGTTTCTCGCTCCAGTTCGTCGCATCGGGCGAGGGTGAATTTCGCTTTGCTGCGGATCTCGGCTTGGGAGGCCTTGTCGACGGAACCGAACTCGACGTGCGCGTCGACGATTGCAATCTCCACGTCCTGCCAGACCTGGTACTTGGCCTCACGGGACCAGATCGCGTTCATGGCGGGCGTGCAGTAGCGGTCAATCATCGGTCATTAAGGGTACCTGCCGAGATCATTGGTGTCGGGAGATGGAGGTTCCGGGCGTGTGCTATTCCTGAATTCCCGATTTGAATTGGCAGATACAGGAGGTCTTTGCAAAATTCCAGAGACCTCCGTTATTCGCTATTGGGGCGGATTGGGTTGCTTGTGCTTATGATTGTTGCAGTAACTGATTTTCCCACCAAGTGGGAAGTTTCCGCATATATTGGGTCGGTTACTAGGGTCTTAGATACTGCTATCGGGGAGATCCGGCGGGACTGGGTTGGCTCCTCTCTCTTGGGCCTGGTGGTAGTTCCAAGGCCGCTGCCGACAGGAGTGTCGGCGGTCCCAGTTAGCGATTGAGGGTTTCTTTCTTTCTTTGAGAGGATCTCGGTGAGTGGAGAATTTCCTTCTTGTTGCCGGACCGAGGATGACGTTAGGAGGGCACGAGCGGCAACTCCTAGACACGGCTTGCCGGGAAGTAGTTCCGACGGCTTGGTAATTCCAAGCCCGGACAAGAGGGTGTTCGGCGGGGATATTGAGACGACGCGCGACCTTCGATCGTTAGGGCTCCTTCGGAAATCCGAACGTGAGATGTCGTGAGGCGGGTTCAAAGACTGGTGCTAGTAGTTCACCCTCCCAACCCTCCCTCAATGGAGGACTTTTGTTCTGCATCCTCGAACATTGGCGACGCTTCGGGCACATTGATTGCCATGAAATAGCCTCTGAACGCCGAACCCCTTGGCATCATCCTCTCACCGTTCGCCCCGTCGTTCCGAGACTTCGTGGGGGGAGTTCATCTCAGGGCCTTGGCTGCGGCGGGTCCTGCGCGGTGAAGTTGACATGTTTTGAGGCAGTCAAGTCTCTGATCCTTCGCAGCACCGCCACGAGGTTTCCGTTTTGGAATTGGCCTTCGATCGCGCCGTCGCAGAAGCGCTCGGCCCGGAAGAGGTGGGTCAGGTAGCGGCGGAGTTGATTCAGCGACGCGGATCGGATGAAGGCGGGTAGCGCAGCGGGCGAGTCGGTCGGAAAGGGATGCGCGGCGTCCTCGGGCAAGGGGGCGTATGGATCGACGAAGGCAGTGGAGCCGAAGGCGAGGCGGTGGAGTTCATCGACGGTCAAATGGTAGGTCGGATAGGGGAGAAACAGGTCTTCGCCCGGGGCAGGCTTTGTCCAGGTGCAGGGCACAAAGGCGGGGTCCTCGAACAGAGGAAGTAGGGCCAACATCGCGTCGATGTCTGGCCGGAGCCAAGGCTGAACGGGTTTCGGCTCCATTCAGTTCGCCTCTAACATTGGTGGGCAAGGAGAGACTCGAACTCTCACTCCGTGAAGAACTGGAACCTAAATCCAGCGCGTCTACCAATTCCGCCACTCACCCGCGACTCGCGGAGTTTACTTCAGTGGTGGCATCGGGCACAGACTCATCGCGTGGGGGATGGGACAGATCGCGATCACGTCAGCGCCGAGCGGTCACTTAATCCGATTGATAAGGGTGCCGGACTCTCCACTGTCACTCAGTCCGTGCGACGTTAGGCAGTCGGTCGTATGGACAGGAGGACAGGGAGGCCTCTTCGAGACCCGGACCGACACCGGCGCGACACGGAGAATCTTGAGTAACGTCTCCCAACCACAGCCTTTGGCGGTGGCAAGCGGGGCTTTCTTCACAGGACGGCAAAACAGGCTCGTCAGGGTTGCCCCGGTCGACGGGTCAACCCATGGTATTGCCGGTTCTGGCAACGATTGGCCCTACTACTGTCTCGCCGTCGATGCTTCAGGCAAGACGCTCGCGTCAGGTCAGTACACAGTCAGCTTGTTTGACGTTCGAACCGGTAAGGTCCGACGCCAGTTGAAAGGCGCGGGCGACGGCAGTTGGGTCGAGTGTGTCGCTCTCTCCGAGAGCAAGGTCGCCTGCGGTCGCTCGAACGGCTACGTCGATGTATGGAGGAAGAGCGCTGGCTCCCGCCTGTAGTCCGTTAGGTTGCGCGGAGCTATCTGGGCCATTTCCTGGCACGGTAGTGAACTGGCCGTCTGTAGCAAGAGAGGGAAGTCGAACGAGCTCAACCTAATCGAAGCCTCGGCCAAGCCAAAGCACGTATGCGATCTACCCGGAGGCGACGTGGTCGGTCTCCACTGGCACGGCGGAGTCGTGATTGTCGTGCTGGACGACGGTTCCGTTTACTCCGTCAACTGCGGTTAGGGCGCTCCGATAACCGGATTTCAAACACCCGTTTCTGTGTCGGCAACTGTGTTCTGCGACCCAGTTTTTGAGCCTTCAGAGTCGATTCTCCGCCTTAAATGCCCACCGCGCTTGCACGTAAATCCAGCGCGTCTACCAATTCCGCCACTCACCCGAGGCTTGGGATTTTACTTCAACGGCCGCCGTGCGCGGGGGGAGGCGTCTTGGTCGTAGTGGTGGCGATGGAAACCGGCACCGCGCCTGGGGGCGGCGATCCTGCGGTCGGCGGGATTGGCTGACCCGCAGGCGGAAGGTCGAAATGCAGCTGCTTGTAGTAGAAAGGCGGCAATGGCTTACCCTTGCGTTTCATCTGGAGATGCAGAGCAGGTTGAAGGCGTTGCCACTCGTTCAGGTCGACGAACTTCGCGTGACCGTCCATGAAGCTCACGCAGCGGGTCCCGTCGGGCCAGGATGCGCTTTCGTAGTAGAGCGGCGTGTCGGCCGGAGCCTGGACCTCGGAAGCGTTGACGCCGGATACCGCCATGTTGAGTCGGTACTCGGAGGGATTCGGATTCAGACTGCGGAAAATCTGAAGGTTCTTCGTGTACGGCAAGGTGACGGCGAGAGCGCTCTTGGTGTCCTGGACGTAGGGCATCTCGTCGTCGCAGTCACCCATGTACATGATCATCGCCAGGCTGGCCTGCTTGAAGTTGCTGAGCGTGGCCGTCTTCGCCGCGCCGATATCGCCGCGAGGGGTGGGGACCGGCGTGGGGCCGTCGATCACGGGCGTGCCGTCGGTGCTGCCGACGCTCTTGAAGGCCGCGTCGACGGTCGCTTTGGTAACGTCCGGCTTGGGCACGATCGATTTAATCGAATCCAGGCGAACGAGGGTGAGTTCGAACTCAGCCTTGGTCGGAGCGGCCTGGATGTTGGCGAGATCGAACGAGAGCTTGTAGGTGATCAGGAACGTAACTCCGTTGAGCACCGTCGTCTCGCCCCGGGTGAAGCTTACGTCGGCAACGGTGAGAATCCCCATCCCCTGCTTGTTCGCCGAGCTGGATCCCGGCATCATCATCATCAACATCATCATTGGGTTGGTGAGCATGTCGCCGATCCCGCCTCCGCCGCCGGTGTTGAGGGAGAACGCCTTATAGTCGTCGGGCAGATCGGCGAGGGCGATCTTCGCCTTAGGCAGGTTCGCCTTCGCGAAGTCCCACTGCGGCATGACCTGAGCCCCGGCGATCGCGCTGGCGCAGACTGCGAGCAGGCCTATCAATTTTAAGAACGAGCGACTACTTACCATCAGATTCTTCCTCTTGCTTAGGGGCAACCGTACCCTTGACGATGAGCATTCCACCCCCTATTTCTACCGAGGTCAGCGTGGCGTCCACAGGAAGCTCGGCGACATCGAACACGGGATTGACGCTATCAAGTTGATTCTGCACCAGACGCTTGGCTCCCACGCCCATCACGTCTACTTTTTCCAAGTCGACGAAGAGCTGCTTGCCGTCTTGGATTCGAAGATTGCAAATCGCCGCGGCTCGGACTTCGATGATGAACCGCCCGGTTGCGTGGACGTGGACCTGTCCGTCGCTGAGTTGGACGAAGAAGTCGCGGAGGCCGCCGGGGGCTTTCTTTTCGAGGAAGGCTTGGAGGGCGAGGTCGGTGATCGCCACCTCGAGCGAGCCGGGGGTGGGGAGGTTGAACTTGATCGGGTCGCGCTCGATGCCGAGGCCTTCGCCTTGGATAGTGACGCGGTCGAGTTCGAGCCCCATCGGGAGCATGACGCCGCGCAGCTCGGCCTGGAGGGTTCGGACGGTCAGGTCGGCTTTCTCTCCCACGGGCTTGATGCTACCTTCGGAGGGCGTTGGGCGTTGGGCGTTAGGTGTTGGGTGTTGGGGCTAGCATAATGGAACGATGATCACCGGCGTCGCGATTCTGGCTCTCGCGATGCGGATGCAAACGATGCTGCCGCCGCTACCCGTGATTCCGCGCGAGTTTCGGGGCGTCTGGGTCACGACGGTCGACAACATCGACTGGCCGTCCAAGCGCACCCTCTCGACCGCCGCCCAGCAGGCGGAGCTGGCTAAGCTGCTCGACAAAGCTCAGGCGATGCACTTGAACGCGATCGTGTTTCAGGTGCGGCCGAGCGCGGATGCTTTGTACCCTTCGAAGCTGGAACCTTGGTCGGAGTTTCTTACGGGCAAGCAGGGGCAGGTGCCGAGCCCGAGTTGGGACCCGATTGCGTTTGCAGTGCGTGAGGCGCATAAGCGAGGACTGGAGCTGCATTGCTGGTTCAACCCGTACCGGGCGTTGCATCCGGCGCAGAAGGGGCCGGTGGCGTCGAACCATATCTCGAAGACGAACCCCGGCGTGGTGAAGAAGTACGGCCCGTTCCTCTGGATGGACCCGGGCGAACCGGATGTGCAGCGGCGGACCGAGGAAGTAATCCTCGACGTCGTGCGGCGCTACGATGTTGACGGGATTCATATCGACGACTACTTCTATCCGTACCGCGAGAAGGATCCCAAGACGAAGGAAAACATCGACTTTCCCGATGGCGCGAGTTGGTCGCGGTACAAGGGCGGGCTATCGCGCGGGGATTGGCGGCGCAAGAATGTCGACGACTTCATCGAGCACCTTTACGGCGCGATCAAGCGGGAGAAGCGCTGGGTGAAGTTTGGCATCTCGCCGTTCGGAATCTACCGGCCGGGGATGCCCGCGGGGATCAAGGCGGGGGTGGACCAGTACGCCGACCTGTACGCGGACGCGCTGAAGTGGTATTCGAAGGGGTGGTGCGACTACTTCGCGCCCCAGCTCTACTGGCCGATCTCGCAGACGCCGCAGGCTTACGAGGCATTGCTGCAGTGGTGGGCGGTCAACAACGACTCACACCGTCACTTGTGGGCGGGGAACTACACGAGTCGGCTATTCGACGGCTCGCCCGTCTGGGCGGCTTCGGAGGTCGTGGATCAGATTCGGTTGACGCGCGAGATGCCGGGCGCGGGCGGGAATATCCACTTCTCGATGAAGGCATTCCTTCTGGATTCGGGTGGGATCGACGAGGCGCTGGCGGACGGGATCTATGACAAGCCAGCCTTCGTGCCGGCGTCGCCGTGGTTGGCGTCTTCGCGGCCGGTGGTTCCAAAATTGGAGAGTTCGAAGGACGGGCGGGTGGTTTGGTCTTCTTCTTCGTCTTCGTTTGGGGTTTCGGTTTGTCGAATGGGACAGTGGTCGGTTTGGAAGCCGACGGATGCGCACGAGTTGTCGGTGGATACTGAGGGGTTGGACGGGGTCGCGGTGGTTGCATTCGATCGGGCGCAGCAGCAGAGTGCGCCGCTGATTGTCCGGAAGTGGCGCTAGGGAAGTTGGGCGCGTTGTTGTTCCTCGGAAACTGTGAGTAGTGAACCTAACTCACACACTCACAAACACACTTTCCGTGAAGCGGAACCGTATAGAAGTACTACAATTAATGGATAGTTGTAGAGTCGAGCCGTCCATGTCTCCTTAGAGCTTGACCGGCGGATTTGTCAACCAACGATTTGGGTGCTCGCAATTGTTCGATTGGATGTTCGGGATATGAGAGCCATTGACGGCGGACTGCGATCGCCGTCGATGAGGCAACCTGTCGCCGCCTTTACGACCGGGATCGTAGGTGCGCTCGCAGGCTCGCTGGGAAAAGCGGTGGCGGGCCACCGCAGTCTATATCGGCCTTACTCTTTTGAGAACTTGAGGGTTAGGTGGACGGGCCCGGTGGCCGTCGGGTGGAGGGTTACTCGGCTGATTTCCTCCTCACGCTTGATGTCGAGCAGGTTCCCGTCTCCTGTCGCGGTATTGAGACGGAATAGCGCGGGCATGCGGACGACGATCTCGTAGGGGTCGCCTTGGATTACCGATGCGGTCGCGGTCAGTTCGCGCTTCTTCTCATCCCACTTCACATCCTCTAAGTCCAAACCGCCCTGCGAGATGTGGCGGCTGGTGGAGAGGATCTGCGGGTGGTCGAGCTTCTCTCGGATTGACCAGAGGCGCATCTTGCCGGGTTCGAGGACCTCGTCTTGGAAGCTACCTTTGCGGACGCCGAGGTAGGTTTTGGACCAGAACTCGTAGAGGATGTAGTCCCGGTTGTGCTTCAGACCGAGGTCGCCGAAGTACACCTTGGTCGTGGGTAGGGCGGTGTCACCGAAATTCATCCGGGCGAGGATGTTCCAGTGCTCGTATGATTTTGCAATTTCGAGGAGCCACCAGGGGCAGACGGGGCCTTTTTGGGTGGCGTCGACGGGGGAATCGCCGGAGCCGGTCTTGATCGCGCGGCGATCGCCGTGGGCGATAACGTCGGATTTGGTCGGTTCGTAGTCGTAGAGCTGGCCGGGGACGGTGTACAGGACGGGCGCGGCCCGCTTGGCCCCTTCCAGGTTGGCGGGGTTTTGGTAGACGGAGGCCTTGTCGCTGAGCATGAGCATGGAACCCGCCAATGAGGCCAGGACGGGGCGCATAATCGGATTCGGGCCGACGTCGCAGTGATCGGGGTCGTTGCGCCAGATCACGCCGTTCCAGGAGTTGTACTGCTGGAAGGTGCGCACGCCGAAGCCGTCCCCGCCGATCCGGCAGCCGTCGGCAATGCCGATCGCTTCGGGCAGGACGCCCCAGCAGGCGAGCAGGAAGGTGTCCTTGCCGAGGGCCGCGCGGGCGGTTTCAAGATAGGCGCGGAACACGTCGTCCGGCTTCTTCCCCGTCTTGGCAAGCCAGTCGGGGGCGTTGTTGAGGCCGTCGTACATTAAGTGGCGCAGGGTGTCGAGTTTGGCGTAGGTGAATCCTGCCTTCTTGAATCCGGCGAAGCGGGGGGCAACGAGATTCTTGGCCGCGTCCGGGTTGGAGGCGTCGGTGACGTAGTCGATCCAGGGTGCCTTCATCGGATTGCCAGTCGCGTCCTTGACGAACCAGTCGGGATGCTGCTTAGGGGTTTGTTCGCCCCAGAACTGGACGCCACTCCAGACCGCGGGTTCGAATCCGTGTGCCCGAACCGCGGATGCGTAGCCGTCGATGCCGGAGGGGAAGTTGCTGTTCCACTTGAGCCAGCTCTCGGGGCGACCTTCGAGGGAGCGGTCCTGGTAGCAGTCGTCGATCTGGACGAAGCGATATCCAAAGTCGTTCAGGCGATTCGCGGAGAGGACATTGAGGACTTCCTTGAGGTCGGTCTCCTTGAACTTGTCGAAGTAGGCCCACCAAGAGCACCAGCCGGTGATGCTGTCCTTGCGCACCTGATAGGTCCACGGCTCGTAGTGGGGGAGGTTCTTCTGCTTTTGGTAGTAGCGCGGATAGAAAGTGAGGGTGACGTCGGTGCCGAAGCCTCCGAGGTTGAAGTGGCCGGTCTTGGTCGGCTCGATGTGGACACCCTCGGTGCCGGTGGCGACGAGGGACCAGTCGAAGCGTCGATCGTAGATCGCGTTGTTGCGGAGGCTGAAGCTGGGGCCGACGGAGTTGCGGACCAGCGGGAATTCCTCTTGCGCCTTTCCGCGCGTTTCTGCGGCAAACCCTTCAGGGCTGGTGCTCACGCTGCCGTCGAGGACGATGCTCGATTCGGTGTGGAAGGTGAACGTCTGGGCGATCTTGTCGCCGTCACGATGGGTATCGACCTTCAGGCTGACCGGTTTGTGATCCGGGGTGAGCGCCTGAGCAGAGTAGATTGCGGTGCCGTTGTAGGTGATGGTCAGCTTCCCGGTGTGGGGGGACCATTCGTAGGTGGCGGGTTCGTTAGCGGGGGCTGGGTAGACGGTGGCTTGCGACATGGCAACGGTGCAGACTGCGGCGGTGCAGGCGAAGAAGGAGTTGGTGAGGGCGGACATGGGCTTTCGGTTAAGAGATTACTTCGGCGGGCAAGTAAACTGCCGTCAATGAATTCGGAGCCGGGCCGCCTCACGATAGAACGTGCATCGGGGATAGGGGGTTCTTTTCGTCCGCCGTCGGACAAGTCGCTAACCCACCGGGCTTACCTCCTTGCGGCGATCGCCTCGACGGACTCCGTCGTGACTAACCCTCTGCGGGGGGAGGACTGCGAATCGACCCTTAGTTGCCTTAACAAGTTGGGTCTGCGGCTCGAGTGGATTTCGGCGACTGAGGTGCGGCTGATGCCGGCGAGTGAATGGACTCAGCCGAATGCTCCGCTTGACTGCGGTAACTCAGGGACGACGATGCGGCTGCTGGCTGGCCTGGTCGCTTCGAGGAGCCTGGACGTGACGATGATCGGAGACGCGTCGCTGAGTCGCCGCCCGATGAAGCGCATCGCGGTGCCTTTGCGGGCGATGGGCGCGACGGTAGAGGGGGACACGCCACCTTTGCACATCGGGGGTCGGCATTTGAATGGGATTGCCTACGCGAGTCCGGTGGCGAGTGGGCAGATCAAGAGCTGCACACTGCTGGCGGGCCTTCGGGCGCAAGGTGAGACGGTGGTTGCCGAGCCGAGTCTGAGTCGCGACCATACGGAGCGCATGCTGCGTGCCCTCGGGGCAGACTTAGTTTCCGGGGTGTTTCACGGCGTATCTGACGAAGAGGCGGCGAAGTTTGGAAAAACGTGCGCCGAGTTGGAGGGGCAGTGCTTCTCGCGGCTTCGTCCCGGGCATGCACTCTCCGGTTTTCGGTTCAGTGTGCCGGGTGACATCTCGTCGTCGGCGTTCCTGATGGTCGCGGCGGCTTTGCTGCCCGGCGACGGGATTGTGGCGAAGGATTTGAATATCAATCCGAGCCGAACTGGCATTCTGGATGTCCTTAAGGCCGCCGGACTGACGGTCGAGTGCGTGAACCAGCACGAGGCTCTGGGCGAACCGATTGCCGGTGTCTCTATAAGGCGAGGGGCTGGGTTAAAGGCGTTCGAGATCAAGGGGGATCTGGTGCCGCGGTTGATCGATGAAATTCCAGTGCTCGCCGTCCTTGCCACCCAGTGCGAGGGGACCACGATGATTCGGGATGCCAGCGAACTGCGGGTCAAGGAAAGCGACCGCATCGAAGTGGTCGTCGATGGGTTGCGCCGGATGGGAGCGCAGGTTGAGACCTTCCCGGATGGGATGGCGATCACTGGGCCTACGCCCTTGCAGGGCATTCAAATTGATGCCGGACACGACCACCGGATCGCGATGGCGTTCGCGATCGCGGGGCTGATCGCGGACGGCAGGTCCGAGATTTCTGGCGCAGAATCGATCGCCACCAGTTACCCCGACTTCGTTGCCGATTTGAGGAGGCTTGCTCATTTCTAATCTCGTAATCGCCATCGACGGCCCTGCGGGAGCGGGGAAGAGTACGGTTGCCAAGGCACTCGCCCACGATTTGAACCTGAGCTACCTTGACACTGGCGCGATGTATCGCGCGTTGGCCTGGCTGGCGCGGGAGGCAGGAGTTGGTCCAGACGATGCTGCCGGGGCCGAGCGGTGCTGTCAGAACTTGCACATCCACTTCGAACCCGGCGACCCTCAGCGGGTGCTGGTGAACGGGAAGGACGTCACCGACGAAATCCGGACCCTCGAAATCGGGGAACTCGCAAGTGCGCTGAGCGCTTTCCCCGCGGTTCGACGGCTGATGGTGGCGCGCCAGCAGGAGATCGTCGCCGAGGGTGGGGTGACCTTGGAGGGTCGGGACGCGACCACGGTTATTGCTCCGGACGCAACGGTTAAGGTCTATCTGACCGCTTCCCTGGAGGAGCGAGCGAGACGGCGAACCATTGACCTGCAAGGGGCGGACTATTTGGATGTTCGCCAGCAGATCGAGAACCGCGATCATCGGGACATCACGCGGGAGGACAGTCCGCTGACGGTTGCCAGCGGCGCGACGGTGATCGACTCCGCGAACATGACGATCGAGCAGGTGGTGGAGAAGGTGAAGGCGCTTGTGCCTTCTCTTTGATGGAATTGAGTGTCCTGATGGAACTGATGGAATTGAGGAAGGCTGCCAACGTCTCTTGATCCCATCCCGATGAAAGTAGAATCTTGGGGAGGAACACAATGCCACTTTCATTGATCTGTCTGGCCCTGATGACGGCTCCCCGAAGGGCCGATCCTATCAACTTCATCCGAACTTACGTTCTGACAGATCGGGCCAATTACACGATCCAGGCGACCTTGCCTTCTGTGAGCATGACCATCACGTTGAAGTTTGAGGCAAGGACAAACAAACTCCTCGCAAACGGCGGCGCCAATATCTCGTGGACCACGAAGGAATTCCCACTGCCGGCAAACGTAAAAGGGGAACCGCCTGAGAGCGTCAACTCCGACGCGAAGTCAACCGGATTCCCGACTAAGCTCACCTACAAAGAAAACAACTATATCTATGTTCTCTTCGCCCTGGCCAGCGCGACGCCAGCAAAGGCGGTAGCAGTGGGAGAATCCTTCCCGATAGCCTGGCAGTCGCCTGACAACGATAGCTCCATTCAAGGCAAGGGCTCGGTTGAATCCTTGGATCTGACAAAGCATACGATCACTAGCCTCAGAAGCGCGGATGTCAATCTCGGGGGGACCGTCCTCAACTGTCAGTTAACGTCCACGTTCGACGCCTCGAACGGAGCCCTCTTAAAGAGTGACGGGACGTTTGGAATCGACAGAATCCAGTGGCAGATGAAGATCCTTCAAACGGATGCAAAGGAATTGAAGTCCGGGGGTCAACCGCGTCGGTAACGTCGGTTCGAGCCCAAGTCCAATTGGGTCTCAAGAAATGGATTCAATACGCATCTTCGACTATCGACGGCTAAGCAACTACTTCTTCATCACGCTCGTCATGTGCGCGCCGGTTGCCTGCTTCCTCGTCCTTGTGTTGAATCCGAGGTTTGATCTTCCGCCCGACACGTTGGGATGATGAGAATTTGCCGCTTCAACGCGACCCATCCCGGGCTGGAGTTCGTGCGGCCGAGGAGATAGAAGCGATGTCGTCCCGAGTGCGCCCTAGCGACATCGAAGGATCTGACGGTCAATGCTTGTTGCCTCCATTGCGATGACAGTGGAGCGCTGGGGAGACAATCAAGAAGCGGTGACGGTCAGGTTCCTCCACTCCGCCGCATCCGAACTTGGCCCGAGACTTAGGAGTCAGGGGGTTACGTCGGTCGGAATGACAATTACAACTTCGGGGGAAACCGTTTCAACGCTTCGTGGCAGTGGTTATGTCATCCCGAGGGAGCCCTAGCGACATTGAGGGATCTGACAGTCAGAGTTTCTCGCTCCCCATCCCAATGACAGAAGTTGTGCAGGGGAGACAATTAAGAGGCGGTCACGGTCCGGTTCCTCCACTCTGCCGCATCCGAATATGAAGTAAGGTTTGCGGGTCAGGGGGCGGCGTCGGTCGGAATGACAAATCCCCTGGCGACACTCAACACTCGGATGGACTTATGCTCCAACCCAGCCTCAATTCCATCAACTCCATCAGGCCCGTCAGTTCCATCAGGGCAGGCCGGTAAACTAGAAGGACAATGGGCTCTTTCTTTGGACCGCGTGATTGGGGTCGGCTTCTTACTGCGATGCTCACGCCGTTCCATCCCGATGGATCGGTCAACTACGACGAAGCGGCGCGGGTTGCCAACTTCCTTGTGGAGAAGCAAGGCAACGACGGCATTGTCGTGAACGGCACGACCGGCGAGTCGCCGACGCTGAAGGAAGCGGAGAAGCTCAAATTACTGGAAGTGGTGCTCGACGCAGTGGGGAACAAGGCGGCGATTCTGTTTGGAGCGGGTTCCTATGACACCGCCGAGTCGATCCATATGACCCGAGAGGCGGAGAAGCGCGGGGCGCATGGCATCATGCTCGTGAACCCGTATTACAACCGCCCAGGCCAAGCCGGTCTCTACGCTCACTTCTCGACGATTGCCCGGGAGACGGGACTGCCGGTGTTGCTTTATAACATCCAGCCGCGCTCGGCAATCAACCTTGAGACCCCGACCCTCCTTCGCCTCGCCGAGATTCCGAACATCGTTGGTGTCAAGGAAGCGAGTGGCCTGATCGGCCAAATCGGCGACGTTTGTGCTCAGGCTCCTGCCGGGTTCCGTATGTACTCGGGCGACGATGGTTTGACTCTTCCGATTCTTAGCCTTGGCGGATACGGCCTGGTGAGTGTCGCGGCGCACGTCGTCGGCGCGGAAATCAAGCGCATGATCGAGGCATTCCCGACGAATCCGACCGCCGCGCGGGTCTCGCACCAGAAGCTGGTGCCCGTGTTCAAGGCGATCTTCTCGGCCCCGAGCCCGGTGCCGGTCAAGTACGCGCTGAGCAAGATGGGCTTCGACTGCCGGAAGGTTCGACTGCCGCTGGTGGAGCTCACCCCCGAGGAAGCTCAAGTGGTTGATGCGGCCATGAGCGCGTTTGCCAGCGTCCCGGTGTAACCGGGACGGGCCTTGATCCGTCCGTTAGGTTAGGAAACGGAGGATCACTATGCTATTTGCTGCCACATTGTCGGCGCTGTTTGCGATTGCGCCAAAGCCGACCGGAACCCAGGTCACGATCTATAACCAGGGCTTTGCTCTGGTCAAGGAATCTCGAGAGTTCAATCTGAAGGCGGGACGTCAGAACGTCGCAGTCGAGGACGTCGCCTCCATGATCGAACCCGCGAGCGTGGGCTTTCGGAGCTTGACGGATCCAAAGGGGCTCCAAGTCCTTGAGCAGAACTACCAGTTCGACCTGATTTCGCCGATGGCGATTCTGAATAAGGCGGTGGGTCACCGCGTGATCTTTCGGCGAATGGTCGGCAATAACTCGGTTGATACGGAAGGCCTTTTGTTAAGCGCACCGACCTACGTGGCCCCAAGCAATGGAAATCCCCAGGCCGCAGTCTATGGCGGGATGGTGATTCGAACGGACGCGGGCGAGATAGTCCTTGACCCCGTCGGCACCGTGATCGTCAAGCAGGTCCCTGAGGGCTTGATCTCAAAGCCAACGCTGCTCTGGGATCTGATAGCCGATAAAGCGGGGCCAAACCAGGTCGAACTTAGCTATATTACGCAAGGCATCTCGTGGGATGCTTCCTATGTGATGACGCTACAGGGAGCGAACAACCTAGCCGACCTTCAGGGCTGGGTGACGATAAACAACCAATCGGGTGGTACCTACGGCGACGCAAACCTGAAGCTCCTGGCGGGCGATGTCAACGTCGCCCAAAGAGGCGGCGGCAACGGCGGTATCGGCGGAGGCCGCGCTTTCGATGCGGCCAAAGCGGCTAACACTTTCGCCGAGGAGTCTCTTTTCGAGTACCACCTGTACACCCTTGGCCGACCGG
Source organism: Fimbriimonadales bacterium (assembly GCA_038216655.1). Lineage (GTDB taxonomy): Bacteria > Armatimonadota > Fimbriimonadia > Fimbriimonadales > Fimbriimonadaceae > JAFDWR01. The sequence continues at coordinate 397,680 of JBBQPZ010000001.1, read as the reverse complement.
CGACGATCCGGAACAAGGAAATCAAGCAGCTCGCTTTGCTCGAAGGAAAGGACATTAAGGTCGAGAAGCGACTGATCCTTGATGCCTTGCAGGGTTACAACGACTACTATCCCAACGAGGGAACGGTGGGCTCGGGCACGATGAGCCCGCAGGTTCGAATCGAGTTCATGAACACCAAGGAGAACGCACTGGGAATGCCGCTTCCGATGGGCAAGTTCAAGATCTACCAACGCGATGCGAGCGGCTCGGTGCAGATGCTCGGCGAAGATAACATCCGGCACACTCCGCGCAACGAGAAGATCTCCATCGTGGTCGGGAAGAGCTTCGACATTGTGGCGAACAGGAAGCGCACGGCATTCCAGATTCTCGGCCCGACTAACACGCGGGAGACCTTCGAGATTGAGCTTCGCAACCGAAAGGAAGTGCCCGATCACGTCACCATCCTGGAGCGCCATTGGGGCGACTGGAAGGTGACGGCGACTTCGGACAAGTACGAGAAGGTCGAGGCAACGGTGATGCAGTACGACATCCCGCTGAAAGCGAATGAAGTGCGGACGGTGAAGTACACCGTCGAGACGCGCTGGGGCTAGCGACGGATCGTGGCGGTGGCGAAGGCGGAAATGCCTTCGCCCCGGCCGATTGAGCCGAGGCCTTCGTTTGTGGTTGCTTTGATGCTGACTTGGTCGACGTTGAGGCCAAGAGTTTCGGCGATCTTTTCCCGCATCTCGCTGGCTCGCGGCATGATCTTGGGAGTTTCGGCAATGACTGCGATGTCGAGGTTGGCGACTTCCCACCCCTTCTCGTTGAGTAGCTTGGCGGCGTGGCGCAGGAAGGTGAGCGAGGGTTCGCCGCGCCAGCGCTCGTCGCTGGGCGGGAAGTGAACGCCGATGTCGCCGAGCGCGGCGGCTCCGAGCAGGGCGTCGACCGCGGCATGCAGAAGCACATCCGCGTCGGAGTGCCCTTCGAGCGCGCGGGCTCCTACAAATGGGACACCACCGAGCATCAGCACCCTTGACGAATCATCGGAGAACCGATGTACGTCGTAGCCCAGACCGGTGCGCACCTCCATCGGACTCAGCATAGCTTGCGCACGGCGCAGGTCGCCGGGAAGAGTGATTTTGAAGTTATCGGGGTCTCCAGGCACGTATTCGGGCTGAACTCCGATGGCTTCGATAAGCGCCATATCGTCGGTGAACTCGCCCTCGGCAGCGCGATGGGCCTCCCGCCAAATTGAGGCGAGCGCCCCTTGGGGGGTTTGCATCGCGACGAGTTTGTTGCGATCGAGCAGGGTTGCCCCGGACTCTTCGACTTGGCGGATGGTGTCGGTTACGGGAAGGGCGGGTGCGGAAGCGCCGCTTCGTCTGACCGCATCGAGCACCGCTTGGATCAGATCGGCCGAGATGAAGGGCCGGGCGGCGTCGTGGAAAAGGATGATCTCCGAGTCGACGGGGACGGCGTCCAGCGCGATTCGCGCACTCGCTTGGCGGGTCGGGCCGCCTCGCACTACGGCGACAGTTGGGGCAAGGCGTCGTACCTCATCGTAGTTCTCTTTGCCGGCGACGATCAGGATTCGGTCTATGGAAGGGTGCTCGGAATAAGTGTGAAACGAATGCCACCAAACTGGCTTGGCCGCGAGGTGGGCGCGCGTCTTATCGGACCCGAATCTTGCGCCGGAACCGGCAGCTAGGATGACGGCGAGAACCATTAGTTGGGTTGGCGCGTGGAGTTGGGACGGCGGCGCGTGCCGTCGTCGCCCATGTCGACTTCGGCGAAGATCATCTTTCCGCGCTCGGTCTGAATGACTTGCGTGACATTCACTTCGAGGGTTTCGCTGATATGAGATCGACCATTCTCAACGACCACCATGGTGCCATCGTCGAGGTAGCCGATGCCCTGTCCGACTTGGTTGCCCTCGCGGATGATTGTTAGGCATAGCCCTTCACCGGGGAGCACGTTCGGGCGCAGGGAGAGGGCGAGATCGTTGAGGTTCAGAACCTTGACTTCTTGGAGCTTGGCGACCTGGTTCAGGTTGTGGTCGTTGGTGACAAGATCGGCGCCGAGCGCACGGGCAAGGCGGACCAGCCGGGCATCGACGCCGTCACCGGCGTCGGGTGCCATTCGGTCGTGTGAGCGGACGGTTACGGGGAAGTCGGCCTGCATTTGGCGGAGAACATTTAGGCCGCGCTTGCCTCGCTGGCGTCGGAGGGCGTCGTGGCTGTCGGCGATGTACTGCAGTTCGTCGAGGACGAATCCGGGAACGTACATCTCGCCTTCGAGGAATCCGTTACGGACGACGTCGGCGATGCGTCCGTCGATGATGACGTTCGTGTCGAGAATCTTGATGCCGCTGCGCTTCGCCTTACCTCGTGACTTGGACCAGGGGAGAACCTCGTCCATCGACTTCAGGGCATAGAGCGAAACCGCGGAAAAGCCGATTGTTAGCCCGAAGAGGCTCACGGAGATGGAGGCGGTGTTCACTTGAAGTGCCTGAAGGAGGACGACCACGGGAAGCGAGGCAAGGAAGCCGGTGAAGATCCCGGCGAACATCGTGACCTTGTCACCGGTGTCCATCCCGTCCCAGCGATGCGCAATTCGCTCGAAGATGCCGAAAGTTGCCGCCGCGATTGCGGCTCCAATGACGCCGCCGAGAACGGCGAACGGGATGAAGTTGACTGGGCTGAGAGGAAGCGGTTCGGCGGTAGGTCCGCGGAAGAGGTGGATCAGCGCGTTGGTAATCGTCGGCGCCGCTGGCGCGAGCATCCAGCCACCGACGACTGCGAAGCCAATGAACATGATGATGCGGAAGACTCCGCGCTCACGTATGTCCGCCATAAGCGACTTCTTGATCTTTGGTGAATCCTGGATGGGACCGTTATCCATTACTTTTCCCGCTTAGCGCTTTGCTTCGATGACGTGAATTTTCACATCACCTAGGAAAGGAAAGGTGAAGGCTTGTTCGACGTTACCTTCCGATAGCTTAACATGGGCGGCGCTGACCTGCATATCGGGGGACGTCGTGTCAACAGGGTACCAGCCTTTCCCATCCCAAACCTCAACCCATGCGTGGTAGTAAAAGGTTCCATCCCAAGAAACTAGGCCGCTGGCCAGGCGGGTCGGAATGCCGGCGGATCGGAGCATCGTGCCCGCGAGGATCGCGTAGTCGCGGCAGACCCCTTCTTTCGAGGTGTAGACCTCGCGGGCGTCGCGGAGCACTCCGATGCCAGCGTTCGGCTTCATGCGCTTGTAGATAAAGTCGTGGATCGCGGTGACTGAGCCTTTGAGGGTTCTCTTGGCGGGCAAGATCTTGGCGAGGATCGGCCGCCATTCCGCGCTGTCGCTGTTGATGTGCATGCTCGGCTTGGCGTAGGCGGGCACGGAGGACTTGAGCGTGCTGATCGCGGGATCCCGCATTTCTGCCCAGTGGGGCGGATGGATCTGAAGGGTCCACTCTTTGCCCGTACCCTTCGCGGTCTGGTAGCTATCGCTCGGGATGGATGCGAGGTTTCGGCCCGAGACCTTGATGGTCAGACTCTTGAGTTCGGCGGGGTTCTCAAGGGCCGGAGTCGGATGGATGCTGGTGGCTTCGGCGATGTCGATCGTCTCGCCGGTATGGCTGCCGGTCATGTCGAGGGCGGCGGTCTTGGTGTCGGGCAGCATCTCAATGCCAAGCGGAGCCTCGCCCTTGAGGAACTCTCCTTTGGAATCGAGGAAGATCTTGGTGTCGGCCCGAGGGTCGTGGATGGTGACGAGGGTCGCCGGTCGCGCCTTGCCCCGGATCATGACGGTCGCGGGGCCGTTGAGTTCGGCGGTGTTCTTCACGAAGGAGACGGTGGTGGAATCGAAGATGAAGAAGTCCTTCTGGCTGCCCGGTTTCATTCCGTTGGCCACGAATGCCCCGAGGGCGTCGTCGACAATAGGGGCTCCCGTCGGAAGAGGGAGTTCGCTCTTGGTGATTTGTCCAGAGTTGTCGATGGACAGCTTTGCCTTGGTTCCCTCGAACTTCGCCTCGATGGTCTGGACTCGGCCTCCGCTCTCGGAGCGGAAAAACATCCGAACCGGCTTGCCGTCTTTGGTCACCCAAGTGGTGGAGTCCATCTTGAGCTTGAGGTCCGCGCCCATCATGGACGTGTCCATGACGGTTCGGGAGTCAGAGCGCTTGAGGGTGCGTCCCGCGACGACCTCGTTCGAGCCGACATAGGTGATGTAGCCGATCTTCTTGCCGGTGATGTAGAGGCTGAGGTACGCCTCATCGGCTGCAGAGAGGGCGGCGATAGCCAAGATCGGGAGAACGAAGTGCGAACGCATGCTTCTCTATACTAGCCTCAAGGTCCTTCCGCACCAAATCTTCCCCAAATTGAGGCGCATGTTCCTCGAATCCGGTCATAGTGACGTGGCACTTCCCGCCGGATGTCGGTCTAGTTGACACAATGTCAAAAAGGTCGGTAGAGTCGGCGGGTTCTCACGGCTATTGGGCCGGACGGTGTCGTCTATCCGTAAAAGGGGCGGATTCGATTTAATTAATGGCAAAGAAACTGGTCATCGTGGAGTCGCCGGCAAAGGCGAAGACGATTAAGGGCTACCTCGGCAGCGACTATGAGGTGGAGGCCAGTGTTGGTCACATCCGCGACCTTCCGCCGAATGGCAAGGGCCTGCCCGCCGAGCAGCGGAAGCTCTGGTGGGCGGACTATGCCGTTGACGTCGACAACAACTTCGAGCCGATCTACGAAGTCCCTGCCGAGAAGTCGGCTCAAGTGAAACGGCTCCGCGATGCGATGAAGGGAAAAGACACCCTCGTGCTTGCCACTGACGAAGACCGCGAAGGCGAATCCATCTCATGGCACTTGCTCCAGGTTCTCAAGCCCGGCAAGGGCGTTGAGGTGAAGCGCATCGCGTTCCATGAAATCACCAAGGAGGCGATCCTCGCGGCGTTGCAGAATCCGCGGACGATCGATACGTGCCTGGTTGAAGCCCAGGAGACGCGTCGCATTCTCGACCGCCTTTACGGCTACACGCTTTCTCCCGTCCTCTGGACGAAGGTGACGAAAAACCTGAGCGCGGGCCGCGTGCAGAGTCCCGCGGTCAAGCTGATCGTCGAGCGTGAGGTCCAGCGTCGCAACTTCCGCTCCGCCGGTTACTGGGACCTGAAGGCCGAACTCTCCGCCGATAAGACTCCTTTTCCGTCGGATCTTAAGACGATCGACAGCCAGCGCGTGGCTTCCGGTGGGGACTTCGATGAGACCACGGGCGAACTGAAGACTTCTCGCGGGGAGAAGGTGTTGGTGCTCGACGAGAAGCGCGCCAAGGAACTGGCACTCGCGTGCCGCGACGCCAAACCGTGGACGATCTCCAATATCGAGGCCAACGAGGCGCAGGAGCGTCCGGCTCCGCCGTTCATGACCACGACTCTTCAACAGGACGCGAACCGCAAGTTCGGGTTTAGTGCCGACCGGACGATGCGGATTGCTCAGACCCTCTACGAAGGTGTCGAGATGGGCGGCGAGCAGACCGGTCTCATCACCTACATGAGAACCGACTCGCTCACGTTGAGCCAGACGGCGATTGACAATGTTCGTGGTCTGATTCGCTCGGAGTACCCCGACTGTCTGCCGGACAAGCCGGTGGTTTACACGAGCAAGGTCCGCAACGCGCAGGAAGCGCACGAAGCGATTCGTCCGACGGACGTGGCGCGCAATCCTCGGTCCATTGAGCGCTATCTAAGCGAGGACCAGCGGAAGATCTACGATTTGATCTGGAAGCGAACGGTTGCTTGTCAGATGAAGCCGGCCCGTGTCCTTAAGACTGAAGTTCAGATCGACGTAAAGATTCCTGGCCATGCGCTCGGTTTCCGATCCAGCGGCAAGCAGATCCTATTTGAAGGTTTCCGCAGGGTTTATTTGGAAGGCTCAGACGATCCCGATGGGGATCGCGAGGGGCTTGAGCGTCGCCTGCCGACTTTGAAGGAAGGGATGGAAGTCGCCCTCAACTCCGTCGATCCGGTTGGACACGTGACCAAGCCTCCCGCCCGCTACACCGACGCGACGCTGATCAAGAAGCTGGAAGAGATGGGCATCGGCCGCCCATCGACCTACGCCTCGATCATCGCGGTGATCGTGGATCGTGGGTACGTGCGGAAACAGGGCAAGCAACTCATCCCGACGTTCAAGGCGTTTCTGGCGATGGAAGTTCTGGAGCAGAACTTTGCCGAGTTCATGGAGCTGGATTTCACCCGGAACATGGACGACGTGCTTGACGAAATTGCAAGCGGGAAAGAGCAGTCTAAGGCGTACTTGAAACGCTTCTTCTTGGGAGACGGCGAGACGCCTGGTCTCAAGCAGGCGGTCGACGACCGCAAGCGCGAGATTCCGTTCCCGGTGTTCGTGGTCGGCGAAGACCCGGCGTCGGGCAAAAAGATATTGGTTCGGAACGGTCGAACCGGCGATGCGTTCATCCAACTTGGCGAAGATGGCGATAAGCGGTACGCCAATGTGCCGGACGATCTTGCGCCCGCGGATTTGACGGTCGAGAAGGCCATCGAGCTTTTGAACCAGAAGTCGGCGCCGCTGGAGTCGGTTGGTACTTACCTCGCTACGGGAAAGCGATTGTTGCTCAAGAACCGCGCGGGCTTCTATCTGGAAGTCGAACGCACGGCGGAAGAGCTCGAAGCCAAAGACAAGCCGACCTGGGTAAGCGTTCCTCCCGGCATCGACCCTCGAACGCTTTCGCAGGACGATCTGAATTACCTCTGCACGTTGCCGGTGACGGTGGGGAAGAACCCGGACACCGGGGACGACATCACTTTCCGGGTTGGAAAGTACGGCCCGTATCTGCAGTCGGGCAAGGAGATCCGCAACGTCGAGGATTGGCGAGCGGGTTCCAGCTTGGACGTGCTCAGGTCGATGGAGATTCTGGCCCAGCCGAAGTTCCAGCGTCAGGCTCGCGCGGCGGCGGCTCCGTTGAAGGAGTTCGCTCAGACGGAGATCGAGGGCGCGGCGGGAGCCGTTCGCGTGCTCAGCGGACGCTTCGGTCCGTATGTGACGGACGGGGAAGTGAACGCGACCTTGCCGAAGTCAGTCGATCCCACTACGATTTCGGCGGAGGTCGCAAAGGAGCTTTTGGATCGCAAGCGGGCGGCAGGACCGGCCCCGGCGCGAGGGCGTTTTGGAAAGAAGCCGGTCGCCAAGAAACCGGCGGCCAAAGCAAAAACGACGACTAAGAAGCCCGCCGCCAAGCCTAAGAAGACTAAGTAGCTAGGCCCACATGTCGAGGTGGCGCTCCACGCGTCGCCCTGTCATGAAGGTCTTCACGCGCTCGAACCATGAGCGCTTGGGCTCGGGTAGCTCGATGAAGGAGTCCACGAGTTCCGGGCAGCGGGAGAGGATTTCGATCACGCCTTCCTCGATCTCGTTCGGGTCCTCGCTGAACCCGCCGTGCCAACGGCAGACAAAGCACTCCCCGTTCAGCCGCGCATTGACCGCTCCGCAGAGGGGGCAAACCTTCAGGTTCTCGGTGGCTTGACGACGTTGGACATCTTCGCGGCGGTGGGATAGAAAGATCGACCGGTAATTCATTTGGACCAACCTTAGAGATCGGTTCGTCCGGCCCGCTTCTCAAGTCGACATTTTCGGATATCTCCTTGTTCCAGGACCTGCAATTTCAGGCCGCCTTCCCGTAGAATGTAACCGTTACCCAAAAATGTAACCTATGCTACAAACCGCTTTGCCGCCCGAGCCGATCCTCTCCGAACCCATTGGCTCGGTGAAGTTGGCGGGGCGTAAGGGTTGGCGTCGGTACCTCGCGTTTGTCGGCCCGGGATTCCTGGTGAGTGTCGGCTACATGGACCCGGGGAATTGGTCCACCGACCTGTCGGGCGGATCTCGGTACGGCTATGCGCTGCTGTGGGTGGTGCTCGCGTCGAGCCTGATGGCGATGCTGCTTCAGACCCTCTGCGCACGGCTAGGAGTCGCGACGGGGAAGGACTTGGCCGAGGCGTGCAGGGACTACTATCCGCGGCCCGTCTCGATCATCCTCTGGATTCTCTGCGAGATCGCGATCGTCGCTTGCGACATCGCCGAGGTGATCGGTTCCGCAGTCGCGCTGAACCTGCTTCTGGGTTTGCCATTGGTCGCAGGTGTGCTTGTGACCGGGCTGGATGTCCTGATCCTGCTTGGACTGTCTCACTTTGGGTTCCGGAAGCTAGAGGCGTTCGTTATCGCCCTGGTCGCGACGATCTTTGTATGCTTTGCCCTCAATATCTGGATGGCCCAGCCCAATTGGGCGGGAGTGGGTCGAGGACTCATCATTCCCCAGTTGCCACCCGGTGAAGGGTTGCTGATCGCGGTCGGCATTCTCGGCGCGACGGTGATGCCGCATAACCTGTATCTGCACTCGGCGCTCGTGAAGACCCGTGACTTTGAGCCAACGACGAGCGGGCGCAGGGAAGCGGTCCGATACTCGACGTGGGATGCTCTGCTCGCCCTAGGTGGCGCGTTCTTCGTCAACGCCGCGATTCTCGTGTTGGCCGCCGCTCTCTTCTTCGGCCACGGCAAGCCAGTCGAGGAATTGCAGGAAGCGCACAGCCTCTTGAGACCGGCGCTGGGAGGGGCGGCAGCGACGATGTTCGCGGTCGCGCTGCTTTGCTCGGGGCAATCGTCCACGATCACGGGCACGATGGCGGGTCAGGTGGTGATGGAGGGGTTCCTCCGGCTGCGAGTTAAGCCCTGGGTTCGCCGCATGGCGACCCGGTTGCTCGCGATCGTTCCGGCGGTGATTTTCGTAGTCGCACAGGGCGGGCGCAACACCATCGAGATTCTGAACTGGACCCAAGTGATCCTCTCTATGCAACTCCCGTTCGCGATCTTCCCGCTGGTCTTCTTCACCTCGGACCGACGGAAGATGGGCGAATTCGCGAGCCCATTGTGGTTGAAGATCGTCGCGGTGACGGTTGGGGTCGGGATCACGGGGCTTAATCTGACGCTGCTGTATCAGCAGTACGGCATCGCGGTCCCCGCTGCCGTAGGCCTTGTGGTGGCGGGCGGCGGGTTTTGGGTTGCCAAATTGTCCCGTCAACCTGAATAGGCTGTCAAGCTTCATGGGTCGTGTTCCTCGCGGTGCCACGGCTTGGCCAGAACCGAAGATGCATGAGAAACCGGAAGTGCTTCCTAGCAAGCCGTGCTCCTACGTACCGGAGGTAATTACAACGCACGGTTTGCCGGGAAACCATTACCGTTCAACGGGCAATTCCAATCCCGGCCAAACCGTGGCACCGCGCGAATCAATCATGACAAATGAAGGTTGACAGCCTACTGAGTAGAGCGACAAAGTTCATTTGTCATCTTTGAGCTCCTGTTTCGGGTTTGATCTCAGGAGCCCTGATCCCGGCCCACGACATTCCGAATCGGTTCTGGAGATCCGGGGTCCTTCGACTCGCAAGCTCGCTCAGGATGACGGCGTGAAGTTAGTTGCCAAACGCCCAACGCCCTCCTCACCCGGTATCCTTTACTTGGAGTCGCCCGATGCTAAACGCTCCCGTGCATGCCACGGCCGCCAAAAAACTTACTCGGCGGGCGAGTGCCGTCTCGGTTTTGTTCAACCTGGCCTCGACGATCATTAAGGTCGTCGGCGCGGTCCTGACGGGTTCGGTGAGTCTGTTCTCCGAGGCGGTTCACAGTGCGACCGATGTCGTCGCCTCGCTCGGCGCCTTCTTCTCGGTACGAGTTGCCGCGCTTCCTCCCGACGATGAGCATCCGTACGGTCACGGCAAAGTCGAGAGCTTGGCGGGATTTGGCGAGTCCGTGCTCCTCCTCGGAATCGTCGGCTACATCTTCTACGAAGCGATCGTTCGCCTGACGACCCATCACGCCCCTGTCCAGAAGGTCGACATCGGCCTGCTGATCATGGCCCTAAGCGCCGCCGGAAGCTTCATAGCAGGGCTGTACGTGCAGAAGACCGCTAAGGAGACCCGTTCCACGGCGCTGGCCTCTAACGGGCAGCACCTGATGGTCGACTGTGTGACGAGCCTCGGCGTCCTTCTCGCGCTTCTGATCACCAAGTTCACGGGTTGGGTTCATGCCGATGCAGCGGTGGCGCTACTCTTTGGCGCTTGGCTGGCCTGGGGAGCTTGGCGAATGCTGAAGCGGGCCTTCCATGAGCTTATTGATCGCCGCCTTCCAGATGATGAGATCGCCAAGATACGGGCGATCATCAGCGCACAAGAGGGCATCATCTCGTTCCACCGCCTCCGCACTCGGCTTTCCGGTCAGACTCGCTGGATCGACTTCCACGTCGTTGTCCCCCGCGACTGCTCTGTGGTGGAGTCCCACGAGATGGTGGACATCTTAGAAAAACGTCTGCGCAAAGAGATGGCTCCTGCGCAGACGGTGGTTCACGTTGACCCATACGATCCGGCCAAGGCCAATCAGCCACGGCTGGATATCTAGGACGAAGTCTTGGACTTCTGCAGCCCAAGCTCGGCCCACTGCTGCGGGTCGATTGTGCTTGGCGCGTCCATCAGGGGGTCGTAGCCGCCGCCGACCTTCGGGAAGGCGATGACTTCTCGGATGTTCTCCGTGTCCGCCAGCACCATCACAAGCCGGTCGATGCCCGGAGCGATGCCGCCGTGAGGTGGAGCTCCGTAGCTGAATGCCTCCAGGATATGTCCAAACCGCTCCTGCTGAGTGATCTCGTCGATGCCCAATAGTTTGAAGACCTTCGCCTGAATGTCCGGCTGGTGGATTCGGATCGAGCCGCTCGCCATCTCGGTGCCGTTGCACACGACGTCGTAGCAGTCCGCGCGGATGCGGGCCGGGTCGGTGTCGAGGTACTGCATGTCCTCCGACTTGGGCGAGGTGAACGGGTGGTGCGAGGCGTCCCAGCGGCGCTCGTCCGGGTTCCACTCAACGAGGGGGAAGTCGATGACGAAGCAGAACTTCAGGACCCTCGGGTCGCGGAGGCCGCAACGGGTGCCGATCTCGTTGCGGAGTCGGGAGAGCACGTTGTTGCCGGCGGCGTAGCCGTCGGCGGCGAAGCAGAGCAGGTCACCCGCTTCGGCTCCGGCCGCCGCGATGATCGCGGCCTGCTGCTCGGGGGTGAAGAACTTGGCGATGGAGCCTTTGAGCTGCAGTCCGCCAGATTCGCCGACCTCGATGCCGATCGTCGCGAGGCCTTTGGCACCGAAGGACCTTGCGAACTCTTCGAGGATGCCGACTTCCTTGCGCGACAACTCGCCGCCACCCGGATACCGCACGCCGCGAACCATGCCGCCGCCCTCGACGGTGCCCTTGAAGACACCGAACTCGCTCGCGCCCGCAATCTCGGTGATGTCGAAGATCGGGAGGCCAAAGCGAAGATCGGGCTTGTCGTTACCGTACAGCCGCATCGACTCGTCGTAGGTCAGTCGCTCGAAGGGAGCAACCTCGGCCTTGTCGAGAGTGAACTCGGTGATGACTCCGTTCAGGACGTCCCGAAGCAGCCCTTCGATCAGCTCAAGAATCTGCTCCTGAGTCACGAACGACATTTCGAGGTCGAGTTGGGTGAACTCGGGCTGACGGTCGGCGCGCTGGCTTTCGTCTCGGAAGCACTTGGCGATTTGGTAGTAACGCTCGATGCCGCTGACCATGAGCAACTGCTTGTACTGCTGCGGGCTCTGGGGCAGGGCGTACCACTTGCCTGGATCGAGGCGGTAGGCGACGAGGTAGTCGCGGGCGCCCTCGGGGGTGGACTTTGTGATGATCGGCGTCTCGGTCTCGATGAAGCCTTGGCCGTCGAGGAAGGCGCGCATGCGGCGGATCACGCCGGCGCGCATCGCGAGGTTCTTGTACATCGACGGGCGGCGGAGGTCGAGGTAGCGATGCTTGATCCGCAGCTCCTCGTTGACCGTCGCCATCTGCGCTTCGTCGCTCACCGGGAAGGGAAGCGGCTTGGACGGAGACAGGACCGTGTAAGCCGTGCAGATGACTTCGATGTCGCCGGTTGCCATGTTGGCGTTGCGCGTCTGTTCGGCGCGGGGCCGAACCTCGCCGGTGATGGAGAGGCAGGTTTCGTTGCGCAGTTCGGATGCGTTGGGGAACTTGGTGGGATCGATCGTGACCTGGACGATGCCGGTCCGATCGCGCATATCGAGAAACAGCACGCCTCCGAGGTCGCGGACCCGATGGGCCCAACCGTTGAGGGTGACGATTTGACCGGCGTTTGCCAGCCGAAATTCGCCGCAGGAGTGGGTGCGTTGTTCGAATGCCATGCGAGGTAGGAGGATACCTTTTAGGCTACACGCGGGCTCGAACGCTTGACCAGGGGCTCCATGTAGGCACTGACTTGCTCTAGGAGCAGCTCCTTCATCCCTTCGACTTCGGCCTCGTCGAGGCCGACTTCCTGAATCGCTTCCATGATCGGATGCTTATCCAGCTCCCAGGGGACCAGCGCCTCGCCGAGGAGCTCGGAGAGGTGGTTCGCGTAGGTCAGGCAGCACTGCGCGGTGTACTCCTCCTCGTTCTCCCAGGGTGAGTAGAGGCAGGTTTGAGTGCGTACGAACAGATCGGGAAGCTCCCAAGCTTCCGCCGCCGTGGCACCGAGGAGGCACGGGTAACAGCCGTAGATTGCGTGGAACGCGTGGCTCAGCGAGGTGTTGGACCGCTTCGCGTAATAGTAAACGCGCGAATAGGTGTCTGGCGAGACTCGGGCGAGCAGGCCGATGCCGAGATCATGCAGGACGCCGGCGGAGAACATCTCGTCCGCGCACCAATCGCTGTCAAAGGGCTCGATCATCTGTCGACGCGCGTAGATAAAGCGCGCGAGGAAGCCAACCACGAGCGCGTGGCGGGCAAATCGGTAGGGGTCGAACTGCTTGGCCCCGGTCTCGGTGCCGAGGAGTTCCTTCACGGCAAGCGAAACCGCGATCGAGCGCACCGTCTTCTGGCCGAGTTGCATGATCACCATGCGCAGCGAAGGATGCTGCTGGACCTGGGTCGTGCCTTCTCGGACGGCGACACGCAGGACGGTGGTGGCGAGGGAAGGGTCGCTGGCGATGATGCGTTCGAGGTCTCGCGCCGAGGCTTCTCCCCCATCGATGGCGCGAATGAGCTGACCCGCCGACTCGGGCAGGGCAATGAGATTCGTCGCGCGCCGGATCAGCAGGAGCAGGCGCGTGAAATCTACGTTCTCGGTCATCGACAAGCTTTCCCTCAGACTCTAATCTTCGGTACAGCTTCTTGCTGGGACAAGGGGATTTCTCATTTATCCCAGGAATGTTCTACCGGATCACGCTCAGAGGCTCAACCAAAGTTGTGGTCCGATCTTATAGAGCCCCTGCACGATCCCGTCTTGACGAAGCTCGAAGTACACCACAGAGTTTCGATCGATAAGCTTGCACTGCTCGGGAAGAGTCGAGGCGACCTGATGAAGTTCCGTAGACGTGTAGGCGTAGACCTTCGCGTCAATTCGTTGCATTGCAACTTCAAAACCGCGCGTCAAGGGAGCGATCGGCACATCAACCATTTTCCCCGAGTAAATCCTTGTCAAATGAGCATCGGTCAACCGCCCGAGGCCGACCTCTAGAAACGAGCGATCCGAGTTGTCCATTGCCTTCCATTGCGGCTCTTCCTCGGTCGAAGGCAAATGACACATTGCCAAAACCCGCGTTCGGAAGGGCGCCGGATCAAATTTAAGATCAAATCCATTTCCAACCTTGACCAACTTCGCCCCAAGGCTAGCCGCGACTGCCTTCATTAGCTGCTCGGGTGAAACAGAGTGGCATTGGACGATGAAGCGAGCATCCTCGTACAGGGGATTTGATCTGATTGGGACGCCCAGCAGATCCCGTAGCGCGGCTAGGGAGAGGTAGCCCTTATCTGAAGATTCCACTGATATGAGGTCGCCCTTCCGACCAAAAATCAGCTTGGGATCATCATGCAGATCGCGCGTGTACCTGTCGATTCGTTGCTTGCGAAAGAAGTTGATTGGCCAAGCTTCAGGACCAAAGCCGCAGTCGGTAGGTGCAGGACTGCTGAGTTGAAATTTTGAGCGGACGATACGGCGCACGGTTTCGCTATCATCGTAGTAGAAATCGACCGGCTTGTAGTGGGTCGGCCCGGCTACCATGATCGCGACGGGAGCCTTCAGTGTCGCTTCAAGAGTCACTGCCAGCTTGAAAGCGCTGCCCCCCTGAAACGTGAAATGGGGCCGGGGCAGAGCGCAAAATAGGAGCCAGGCAAACATTACGAACCTCCGCCGCCCGGCGCAGGCGCCACCCAGTGCCATATAACAGTCGTCGTAGAGGTCTTGCTTAGGTCTTTTATGAGGGAAGGGCCATTATCGGCAAAGGTAAATGTATCTGGCTCGACAACTTGACCACCTTTGTCCGCAAGGTCCGGAGCCTGAATAGTAAAAATGACCGTCGTCGTATTATTGTTGTAGGAGACATTAGGCGTACCAAGCCTGGCCCCACTCGTAATTTCAGCGCTGATTGTAACTTGGTCGTGATAGAAGATCGTCTCGTGATTTGAGTCGTTATGGTCAACAAATGTATCTCCATCCGACAATGTCGCGTTTTCAGTAAAGATTTGGTCGTTCCCAACCGTTTGTTCAGCCGGAGATGCTCCATACGAGAAGGGTGGAGCAGCGTTTTTTGGATCCCAAGTCGTCTTAATGAGTGGGGCAGAGTAGAGCCGAACGAGAGCGGCAAGTACCATTGCTTCGATCATATCATCGAATATGCGAAATTGCAAAAGAACGAGGGAATCCTACTAGAGGATTTCTGCGTTCGATAGTAAGTCGACCGCTAACTCACGATCCCCAGAGGCTCCATCGTCTTCCACTTCCCGCGGGTGAAGTCGGGGATGTCTACGCTTTGGCTTCGGTTCGCGACCGACCACTCGGACAGCGGGCCGATGACCGACCAGGTCGCGGCGTCGTATACGTCCTGATCGAGCGGCAAGCCGTTGCGCAGGCAGTAAATGATGCGCCAAAGCATGACGAAGTCCATGCCGCCGTGGCCGCCCGCCTTCTTGGCTTCCTCGCCCATTCGCTTCCAGAGGGGGTGCTCGTACTTCTCGAAGAAGGGGTCGAGTTTCGTGCCGTCGGTCCATTCCTCGGTGCTTGTCATGCCTTCGACGGTCATCCGGTTCGGGAAGCCGCCCCAGACTCCCTTGGTGCCCTGAATCAGGTTCAGGCGCGAGTAGGGACGCGGGAGCTGCTCGTCCCACTGGACCATGATCGTCTTGCCCATCACGGACTTCACGATCGTGGTGTTGATGTCTCCGCAGATGAATTTCTCCTTGCGCCGAATCGAGTCAGGAGGGAAGTTGGCGGCGGCATAGATGTCTCGCACTCGGGCGGGGGAGCTGACCGAGCTGAGATAGTCCAACCGGTCGCCGCGGTTGATGTTCATGTACTGCGCGACCGGGCCGAGGCCGTGGGTGGGATACAGGTTCCCGTTGCGGCGCGCGTACTGGTGGGAGCGCCACGAGCCGGTGCCGTGCTCGATCTCCATCATCTGGCCGCGGAGATCGTGAATATAAGCCGCCTCGCCGTGGAGAAGCTCACCGAACACGCCGAGCCGGCACATGTTCAGCACCATCAACTCTTCGCGTCCGTAGTTGACGTTCTCCATCATCATGCAGTGGAGTTGAGTCTTCTCCGCGGTGTCCACCAACTCCCAGCAACCGTCGTAGGTCGGCGATGCGGGGACCTCGGTGAAGGCGTGCTTCCCGCGGTTCATCGCGTCGACGGCCATCGGGACGTGCCACTCCCAGGGGGTGGCGATGATCACGATGTCGAGGTCGTTCCTATCGAGCATGCGCCGATAGTCGTGCTCGTCCTTCCCGTAGGTCGGCACGTCCTTGATCCCGTGCTTGACGCACTGGGTGACGCCCGCCGCGAGGGTCGGGGCATGGTTATCGCAGATCGCGCGGATCTCGACGCCGTCGAGGGAAAGCAACTGGCTCAAGTGGCCGCTGCCGCGGGCACCGAGACCGATCATGCCGACGCGTACCTTGTCGAGTTTGGGGGAGACGAGGCCGGCGACCGACTTCGACTTATCCGACGGCTTCGGATCGCGGAAGGGGGGCCTTCCGGTGGCGGCGAGGACGGGGGCTCCGGCTACGGCAAGTCCAGCCGCTCCAGCGGCCTTGAGAAAATCGCGTCGTTGCATGTAGGCTGATTTTACAGCGATCTTCCGCGCTGAGGTGATGCGGCGGAAGCGATAACCGTAAACCTTTAATAAAGCCCGCGTCACCGGGTGCGGTTACCAGGTTCAACCCGACAAGCCGTCGAAACCTAGCGATCCGCCTAACGATTCAACGACGATTTCGCCGAATCGTTGTTACAATCCCCTATGCTTGCTTCCGATCAAGTCAACCGGGACGTCGCTTCCCAGGGTTGGAGGTGTTGCCGATGACGGTTTTCACCCTGCTTCGGTGCATCTGCACCCACCCGATGAACCGCAAGCACAAGACGCGGGCGGTCTTCCGCTTCTTTGGCTGGCAGATCAAGAGCCGCGTTGTCCGCCGGGGGATCGTGATTCCGTGGGTCAACGGGAGTCGCTTGATGGTCCGGAAGGGGATGACGGGCGCGACCGGGAATATTTACAACGGCCTCCACGAATACGCCGACATGGGCTTCCTCCTCCACCTGCTCCGCCCTTCGGATCTGTTTCTTGATGTAGGTTCGAACGTGGGCGTGTACACCGTGCTGGCCTCTTCCGCGATCGGCAGCCATGCGATTGCGATTGAACCGGTGCCCGCCGCTTTTGAGTCGCTTAACGACAACATCACCCTCAATACCACCTCCGCTCTCGTCGAGCTTCACAACATCGGGGTCGGGGCGAAAGAGGGGACTCTTACCTTCACCGCCGGGCACGACACGATGAACCACGTCGTTACCGACGCGTCGGACGCCCAAGAGGTTTTGAGTGTCCCGGTCGATACGCTGGACCACGTGCTCGCCGGACGATGCCCGATGTTGGTAAAGATCGACGTTGAGGGATTCGAGACACCGGTGCTGGAGGGGGCCGAAGGACTCCTGGATCAGCCGTCGCTTCAAGCCATCATCATGGAGCTCAACGGGATGGGTGCCCGCTACGGGTTTGATGACATCGTCCTGCACCAGCGCGTCCTCGACCATGGTTTCACCGCCTGCAGCTACGACCCGGTCAGTCGGGAGCTGAAGGTGTGCCAGGGGATCGACCATGACGGCGGAAACATGATCTATGTGCGAGACGTGGAGAAGGTTCGGGAGCGGCTCCGCAGCGCACCAAAGTTCAAGGTTGCGGGCTACCTCCTCTAGCTGTTTTCTGATCTCATTACTTCGGAGTTGACAGTCGCGATCAATTCGAATACCATCGGGGGCGGAGGTCGGGAACCAAGTTGATTGTCAGCATTCTGTCGGCAAGAGAGGCGCAAGTGGCTGCGCTCGCCTCGGAGGGTCTGCTCGACAAGGAAATCGCGCGACGGCTTGGGATCAGCACCAACACGCTGCGTACCTACTGGAAGCGAATCCGCGACAAGACGGGCGAGCAAACCCGCACCGCGATTGCGGTGGCCTGGATTGAGGCGACGAGCAAGCGAGACGCCAGTCCCTCAGAGTGGAATCCGTTTCGGCGTTGGGAAATCGACTTCTCTAACGCCCACGCCTTCTCCATTGACGCGGCGAGTGAGATCGCGACGGGTGACGATCAGGAAGCCACTGGCCTACGATCTGTGCATCCCGACGACTTTCCCGGCTTGATGGCGGCGATTGCCAGACTTTTTACGGGGAAGCAGGCTTCGTCCAACGCCCAGTATCGAATCATCTACGCGGGACAGGTGTTTCAGTCCTACAGCGTGATGACCGCGTGGCGCGATGCCGATCAACGAATTCGGAAACTGGTGGGCTACTCCCTCGACACGCTGGATCATCCCATCTCAACAGAAGTTCGAGAACCGGGTCTGTGGATTGGAGGCTTGCAATCGGATTCCTTTTACGCCAATCCGGAGATGTGCAGGATCTTCGGGCTCGACCCGGAGAAGGACGCCTCGACGGCGCTGCGCTTCCGTGAGCGGGTGGTGCCGGGTGACTACGCGCACCTTCGGCAGTTGGCGGATCAGGGGTATGAACTCGGCGCGGCGCTGGTCACGTGCCAGATGGGAGTTTGCCTGCCGGGTCAGGGGACCAAGACTTACCGCGTTCAGGCTCTGGTCGTCCGTGAACCCAACGGATTCCCGCTGATCATCGGTCAGTACGATTCTTGCGCCGAGGGGATTGAGAGTGTGTCCAAGCTCTAGCTAGGGCCGCTCGCCAAGCACGTCCACGCCCTCCCGTAAGCCGCCTTGGAATTACTGTCTCCAAGCTTCGAAAAGACGCAATGAATTCTGGTCGGCTGTACTGGATGCGATCAGAACCTCTCTGCGGTTCGGGTGAGCACAAATTTGCCGTCTCCTACATCTTCGCCATACGTTACATCATGTGAGCCCCATGATTGCGATCTTCTCTTTCGTTGGCCTGCTCCAAGCTCACTCCGATGGGCAACTGTCACAGCTTGCCTCGGAGAGGATGGACTTCGATCGCAACGTCGTCCACTCGAAGGCGCACAAGATGGAAGAGAACATTTACTCGATGGGACCGGGGGAGCAGCACATCTACGGCTTCTATCCAATGGGAAAGAGCGATCGGCGCTATCTCCTCGCGACGATCAATAGTGGCCATCCTTACGCACTCTTGTGCCAAGCAATCGTTGACGGGAAGTCTCGGACCGTCTGGTCTTTACGCTTGCGAGACTCGAAGAAGCGTCCCAAGACGAGAGGAACCCTCGCTTCAATGCTAGTGGCGAGCTACCATGCAGCGATCGTGGGAAAGCTCACGAAGGAAGAGAAACGTGACCTCGCATCCAGGCAAAAGCTCGCAGCATATGGATTCAACGGAATCATGATGCTCTACGCATGGATCGTGCAGGAGAATGGGGTCGCGCGGCCGATTTACTTCGTGCCCTCGTACGGCGATCATGCCCCTTACTTTCCGATCTTGTCAGAGGAATCCAGGGCTCTGGGATTAGGCCGGCAAGCCTGGCCGGCAGACCTTCGATATCAATTGTCGAAGCAAGTGGGCTGATCCTGCGTTAGTGTGGTCGGGGCGACAGGATTCGAACCTGCGGCCTCATGCTCCCAAAGCACGCGCTCTACCAAGCTGAGCTACGCCCCGACGGCGAGGTGATAGGGTACCTCGCCGCCGGGCGTCAGGGTTTAGTGGATGCCCGCGCTGGGCAAATCCGGTTGGCGAACCGCGATCACGAACAGGCCGATCTTGTCGCCGATCGCGTACTTGGGCTTGACCCCGTTGGCATCTTGCATGCTCGTGTGACATTGCACGCAGGTGATGTCGGCCGCGCTGACCTTTGTTGCATACAGACCCCAACCATTGACGATCTCGTGATAGTTGGCCGTACCGCTGCGCCAGGCGCGGCTGGCGAACTCCTGAATCTCCGTGGCGGCGGGAACCGGACCCTCGAACTGGTTGAGGACGGCTGGTCCTTTGAGTCGCTGGGCGGCGTTCTTTTCGTCGAATAAGCCGTAGGTGTAGATCCCGACGTCCCGGCGAGCCGCGAGGAACGCGTTGATCGCGGTGGTCTCGTCTGGATTCTCGGGGGACATCTGGGGTCTGAACTGGGTGACTTCGCGAAGCTTGCCGGAGAGGTCCGGCGCCATTTGCTTTCCGTCAACATACTTGAAGCCGTTGGGCGTCGCTCGGATCCCCATGACCGGTCCCATGTGCATTCGACTTTGCGGACGAGAGACGCGGCTGAAGCCGAAATCGACGTTCGTCCGCTCCGAGAA
Organism: Fimbriimonadales bacterium; assembly: GCA_038216655.1. Lineage (GTDB taxonomy): Bacteria > Armatimonadota > Fimbriimonadia > Fimbriimonadales > Fimbriimonadaceae > JAFDWR01. The sequence continues at coordinate 377,884 of JBBQPZ010000001.1, read as the reverse complement.
CCGGCGGAGAAGCTGCTTTTGCAGCGTCTCGATCGAACCGGCGAGCTCTTCCTTCTGGGTCTTTGTGCCCTTGTGGTCGCTGTCACTGGGGGCGCTCATCGCGACCAGACTGGCGGTGATGAGCATGGCGGCTCCGGCCGCAATGAGCGAATTGAATCTAATTTGCATCTTTCAAGTCTCCAACAACTTCTTGCAGCAATAGACGCCCCGGGCTTTGTGGCGTTTCGTTATCGGCAGGTACCCTTTTTACATGCCCAACCGTTCCCGACGTCTCGATGTAATCCCGCCTTACTTGTTCGGAGAAATCGCCCGCGTCAAGCGTGAAGCGATCGCCGCCGGCGCGGACATCATCGACCTCGGCATCGGCGACCCGGACCTTCCCACGCCGCAGCCGGTCATTGATGCGCTCTGCGAAGCGGTCAAGAACCCGGCGACCCACCGCTACGACGAGACGCCGATGGGTTGGACGAGTTTCCTCGAAGCCGCAGCGAGCTTCTATCAGCGCGAGTTCGGAGTGAGCGTCGATCCGACCCGCGAGATCGTCCAGCTCATCGGATCCAAGGAGGGCCTCGCCCATCTAGCCTGGGCCTACTGCGATCCCGGCGACGCCGCGATTGTGCCGAACCCTGCCTATCCGGTCTACAAGATCAACTGCGGCATGGCCGGTGCGGACGTGTTTGAGGTGCCTCTGCGCGCGGAGAACAACTTCCTACCACGGCTCGAGGACATCGCGACCGACGTCGCCAAGCGCGCGAAGTTGTTCTATGTTTGTTATCCAAACAACCCGACTGGCGCGTCCGCGACGATCGAGTTCTACCGCGATCTGGTTGCCTACTGCCGGGAGTACGACATCCTGCTGGTGAACGACATGGCCTACGCGACGGTGGCGTACGACGGGTTCAAGAACCCGACCGTGCTGCAGGTCGAGGGCGCGAAGGACGTGGCGATCGAGTTCCACTCACTCAGCAAGATGTACAACATGACCGGCTGGCGTCTCGGTTTCGCCCTCGGCAACGCCGATGCGATCGCGACCCTAGCCAAGATCAAGAGCAACATCGACAGCAAGCAGTTTCCTGCGATCGCCGAGGCCGGTGCCGCGGCGTTGAATGTCGTTGATAACAAAGAGACGATGTCGATGTACGAGCGCCGCCGCAACGCACTTTGCGACGGGTTGAACTCGATCGGCTGGACGGTGCAGAAGCCGTCGTCGTCGTTTTACGTCTGGGCCAAGGTGCCGCGGTCGGACATGACCAGCTCGGAGTTCGCAGCTGAGTTGCTGAAGCGGGCGTCGGTTGTGACGATCCCTGGCACCGGCTACGGTACTGAGGGCGAGGGCTATGTTCGCATGTCGCTGACCCTGCTCGGCGACACCGACGGCAGCCGTTTCGCCGAGGCCGTCCGCCGCATCGCCGCGTCGGGTTTGATTCCGGCGGCTGCGACAGTGTAGAGGCAAACAAATGACAGAGGATCCGAAGGTAAGCAAGCACCGCCTCTTCGCTGGATGCCCGGTTCCAATTGAGACGGCAATTCAAATTCATGATTGGGCCAAAGTTTCTTTGGGGCATCTCCCGATTCGATTGGTCTCGCCGGAAACCTTGCATGTCACCCTGCTTTTTTATGCGGGTGTCACCTCAGAAGTTCGAGATGAACTCGTTTATCTCACGAGTTTGGTTCGCTGGTCTCCTATTCCGTGCGCGACGTTGGAATTTGCGTCGCTTGGCAAGTCTGCAATCGGATTTGAACTGAATGTGGCGACTGCTCAGCTGTTCCAGAGCCCCTTCGCGGGATTCTATGACGAGGATGGGGCTTGGCGAGTCTCCCCTCAGGCACCCCCTCTTGTACAGATGTGGGGGTTGCTCTCGTCAAAGGAGCATACGAGACTCTACCGGTCAGCGAAAAAGCGAAGGTCTGATAAGACCAGGAGTCACGAGGAGCACCACCTAACCGTCGCTAGATCGAAGCAGCAGTTGAACCTGGATTCCGCCGGCGCGCAACCGACATTCCGGTTCAGTCTCGATCGCTTCAACTTGTATGAAAGCCATCTGTCGCCGGATGGCTCGCGCTATGAGGTTCTCTCGGTGTCAACAATGGGAGCCCCCTGACGAATCGGCCGGCTCCCGCGTCTCCAAGATATGCGCATCGCGCAACTCCTGTTAGCAATCGCCGCCAGCGGACTCATGCTGGTGCTTGCTCTTCCACTCGGTGAGCAAGCCTATCTCGGCTGGTTCGCATTCGCTCCAATGCTCGCCGTGGTTCGTGGACGCGGCTTCCTCTCCGGCTTTGTTGGCGGACTGGCCGTGTGCTTCCTGGCCGCGTTCCTCTCTTCGACCGGCATCTTTTACGCGCACCGGGATTCAGGTCCGGGACCGGCGTGGCTGTTCACCAGCTTCGGACTTTTCGGCTTTATCGTCTCGCTCGCCTCAGGTTTGTGGGCGGATCGCTCGACCGCGAAGTTGCCGACTTGGTGGTTCGCCGCCGTCGCGACTCTCCTCGAAGCGGTCCTCCTGTTTCAGCTTCCCGCGCATCTGGCTCTGACTCAATATCGCCAGCAGATCGTGCTGCAAGTAGCTTCGGTCGGTGGGATCTGGCTGGTTTCGTTTCTCTTGTGGTGGGCGAACTTTGCGATTGCCACGATCCGCTCGAAGCAGTTGATCGCCATTTATATCCTGGTTGGATTCATCTCCTTAGGATTGGGAGCGATCTACTTCTCGGCGAGTGGGCATAGGATCACCGTTGCCGCCGTCCAGGCGGCCGACCCGGACACAAAGAGCCTGACCGAAGGTCAACGCGAGGCATCGCGTCAAGGCGCGGTATTGGCGGTTTGGCCCGAGTTCAGCGGGATCGCAATGACCGCGGGAGCAGACACCTCCGAATTGAGGAAGCTCTCAGGTGAACCTGGCATCGCCCCGTTTGTCACCACATTTGAAGACGAAGCCAAACCCAAGCCGCGTAACGTCTCCGCCCTCTTCAGCCATGGCGCTATGTCGGAGACATACGCCAAGAGGAAACTTTTCGGCGGGGAGACGAACATGCATTCGTCGGGCGATCACGCGGTCTCCGTCCCCTATGCGGCGGGCAACCTTGGATTGGTGATCTGCTATGACAGTTGCTTCCCCGGGATGATCCGGGAGACCGCCCGCATGCCCGGTGTGAATCTCCTCGCCCTCCCTTCGATTGACCCACCCTCGTCCCACAGCTTCGTCTCAGCGATGCACGCGGCGTACACCCCGTTCCGTGCGGCGGAGGAAGGGATTGCGATTGTGAAGGGCGACGGCTTCGCCTACTCGGTGATCGTCGATCCCTGGGGAGCGATCGTCGCGATGGCGCGGCCGGGGGATCGGGTTCTGGTCGGCAATGTCTCGGTCGAGCGGCATGGGACGCTGTACGCGTTGCTTGGGGACTGGTTCTTGTGGGCTTCTGGGCTTTTGGTGCTGGCTGGGATCTGGCGCGCGCGGAAGGCTACTTCGGCGGAGCCGGCTTCGACGGTGGAATGAACAGATAGACCCCAAGGGTGGAGAGAAACACGCTGGCGAGGAAGAGGACGGTGCAGGTGGAGCTGTCCGGGACGTAAGCATCGCCCGCGATCCCCTTCTTCCAAAGAAGGAGGTTGCACAGCTCAAAAGCCCCAAGGGATACCAAGCCGGTGACGCCGAGAATCAGGACTCCCGCCTTTCGCCCGTCGGGCCGGGCCGTCCAGTCCGTCTCCTCACCCCTGGTGATGGCCTCCCCCACGCTGTTTTAGCTGAGAATCCTCGCGAGCACGCCCATCACCAGCCAAATCGCCCAACCCACAGGGCCGTCGTGGCGACGGATCGGAAGGATGTCGATCACGAAGCCAAGAATCACGCCCGCGATGTCGGCGGCGATCATGTATCCGATCACCGTGAATGCCGTTCAAAAGATTCTGCTGGCAAGAGACATACCGAGACTTTGATAGCGAGTTGCATGCCTCAGGGTGGCTTTGAACAGCCTCGGCACCAATTCAGAATCACACCCTGAGGCTATGAATTCAAGCGAACTTCAGCGCGGCCATTTGCGGTTGGATGGCCCGTTGCTGATGAGCAGAGGGGATTAGCCTCAGGGTGAGATTTAGTGGCCGTTCGGATGTGAGCTATGTCACCCTGAGGCATGCAATGCTGTCGCACCGGAGCCAATACGTGAGAACCCACGTCTGCCTCCTCCGCGGGATCAATGTTGGCGGGAACCGCCTGGTCAAAATGGCCGAACTGAAGGCGATGCTGGAAGAGGCTGGCCTGTCCGAGGTGGCAACGCTCCTCCAGAGCGGCAATTGCGTATTCTGCGCACAGGGACAGGAGGACCGCGAGATCGAGCGCGAACTCCTCGCGATGGCTCGGAAACGCTTCGGATTCGCGCCCGAGTTCTTTGTTCGTTCCAAAGCCGAGTGGGCGAAGATCATCGAGGCCAACCCTTTCCCGAAAGCGGCGGACCATGATTCCAGCCACCTGCTTGCCGTCATCACCCACGACGCGCCCGACCCCGATCAAGTCTCGGCAGTCGCGAAAGCCATCCAGGGGCCAGAGCAGATCGCGACGGCTGCAGGATGTCTATATGCCGTGTACCCGGACGGCATCGGAACCTCAAAGGTCGCGAGCACGCCCGGATGGCGCAAGTTGTTCGAAGAGGGCACGGGCCGTAATTGGAATACTGTGCTGAAGCTCAAAGCTCTCTTGGAAGCCTCTAAATGAGGAGTCTCTCGGGACTAGCTCTCTTGGAGGGTCGGGGGAGAACCCCAAAGCGATTCACTTAAGGTTCAGAATACTTTTGGGTGGTTGCCTACTAACCTCTGCGACCGCCTTCGGAGTCGAAAGCCTATGGTGACCTCATTCCCTTGGGTCGCCGGAGCGACCCGCCGGGCTACCTTCTTACACCCCCTCCGGGGTGGGCCTTGAGCCTTAAGTAGACGTCTATGGGGGAGAACCCTTGCCTCGAATCTGGAACTTGAGATCCTCCCCATAAAACAGATTTCGTGACCACCTGAAAGTACCGAGCACTCCATCAAAATAGTGCTACCCGTTCACTCCCAACCCCCTCAAGGGGGCTGAGATCATGAGGGGCGAAGCCTAGTCTTCGCCTTCGGTCTCCACCAAGAACCCGGTTGGATTGAGCTTGGGCTTCGGCCCATCGAGGTCCAGACCACGCGCCATTCCGTTCAGGTGATTGGTGTCGATCTTGGGCAGATCGACCGGGAAGAAGCCGTTGTTGTAGTAGAACGTCGTGCTGCGCTTTCCATCGACTTGCTTCAGAATCATCAGCCCCGGGCTCTTCGCGGCGAAGATCACCTTCGGCTTGCCGGTGATCCAATAGGGGCTGCTGTGCCTGGAAACCAGCATCGGGCCGAGAAAGTCGTTCATCGCGAGGATCCAGCTTTCGAACTTGCCGGGCGCGTCGGGCCACTTCTTCGTCAGATACAGATCGCCGGAAGTGAAGCAGGGCTTTCCTGGGAGACTGAGAACGAAGAGCTCCGCGAATACCGACCGGGCGGAGTAGGCGGCGTCCATCGGTGCGCTTGGCGTTGCCGTCCGCAGGTCCTTGGTCTGGGGGCTGGAGAGGAAGTGGATCGTCTCGTGGAGGTTAGCGGTCTTGGTCAGCCAGGCCTGAGGGGAGAGATTGCCGTTGACGAAGTCGATCGTGGCGTTGCGCCACTTCAGGTTGGCTGGCGTGTCGATCAGACTCGCGGTCACGAGCTTCATGTTTTGGCCGTCCATTGCCTTAAGCACGATCTTGTTCGCCTTGGGCTCCACGCACAGAGAATCGAATGGCTCCTCAATCACTCTCGCCATGTTCTTTTCCGTGGCTTCTTTGGCAGGGCAGCGGTAGATCGCGGGAGTGCGATCGACCTCTTCGAAACGGACGAGCAGGGCTATGGCGAGAGAGATCATGGTTAGTTCTTGATGGGGTACCCACGCCAGACCCATTCGAGGGCTTGGGGCAGGGTTTGACGGACGACGCGGCCATCCACGTGTCCGGCGTCACGAGCAAAGACGTATTGGTACGGATACCGTTTCGCCGCAAGCACCGCTGCCGTGCGCTGGTTCGCCATCACCCAGTTATGGAAGGTCCCTTCCTCGTCGTGGGAGCGGATGTCGTTCTCCCCGACCTCCATCCAGATCCGAAGCGGCTTGCGCTTGGATTCAGGGATGAGGTGGTCGTGGTATTCCCACGCGCCGTGGGGGGTCTCGGGATTCAGCGGGGACTGCTGGTTGACGAAGGTGCCCGAATAGGAGAGGACGCGGTGATACAGATCGGGGTGATACCAGGCCATCGAGAGGGCGCACGCGCCGCCTGAACTGCCGCCCATCGTCATGCGGCCGTTGGGATCCTTGGTGAAAGTGATGTTGTAGTCGTGGCTGACGCGTGGTAAGACCTCGGTCTCGATGAACTCGGCGTAGCGGCCGGACATCGTGTCGTACTCAAGCCCACGCTCGCTGCCTTGGGCATCGCCACCGCCGGAGTCGATCATGATCGCGATCATCGTCGGAAGCCGGTGGTTAGCGATCATGTTGTCGAGGATGGTCGGAATTTCGCCGCGCCCCATGCTGTCCTGGGAGACGAAGAAGGGAGCAGCGGTGCCGAGCTTGTATTGGGACGGGACGTAGACGGTGACGTTGCGGAGGTAGGGAACGACCTGGCCGGGAGCGGTCTTGGCGATTCCTGGATACAGCTTGCTGTCGGCCGAGTCCATCGTGAAGTGATAGATCGTTCCCTTGGGAACATCATCGTGGGGGGTCAGCTCCGGCGCGTTCTGATACGGGGGCGCGATCACGTAGTCGCCCGTGTTTGACGTCGGCGTGTACGGCTTGAACTTGGAGAAGTCGATCGGCGGGGCCTGGAGGGTGACGGCGTAGAGAGTCAGGGCGATCAGGGTCATTGGAGGTTCCTCGTGACAGGTGTGGTCTTACCCGGTTTTGATTCGTGAGTGAAATGATGGGCCTGATGGAACTGTTGGAATTGAGCAGAGTCCCTGATGGAGGTGAATTGAGCTGTCGTTCTGAGCGAGACTCAGGGACAGGAAGGAACCTGCGCTCGGGGGTGGTATGGTCTGCTCGGGCTCGGCGGATTCGGGCGAGGCTCGGCACTGGGTAGCCCGACAGACCGTGAGGCTCGTGCCAGGAATCACGGTCTGTCCGACCACGGATATCGGTGCCAATTCCGAAGGGGACGGGTCGGAGCAGACCGTGCCACCCGCCATTTTGACCGATCCTAACGAGAGGCCTTCCGAGCCTTTACGTAGGATCGCCAATCCCAGTTGTCTGCATCGTCACAAACCCGCAAGGGCTCTTCGGAACCGATGCGAACTGCCAGAGCCGCTAGGCGATCCTGGAACGCCGGACTCTGGGTCCACGCTACGTCTCCGTAATCCTTGGCCCGGCAGCAATTCGCGCAGACCGCGCGGAGGTTGATGGGGCGGTTGCATGCGGTTCGCGCATGGTCGATCGTTGTGGCCACCCCGCCGCAGCCTTCGCAGATGCCACCTTCTCGCACGATGACCTGGGTGCGTGCCTTGTCGGGAACCAGGGTAATCCGTCGCGGATATCCGCCTCCGAGCAAGTACCACAAGGCTTGTCCCATCATCACCTGTCGCTCGGGGTCCAGGGCCGCTCCGTTCAAAAGCCCGGCTCGGAGTTGGCGGACGAAAGCGGCCTCTTCCTTACAGGCATCCCCACAGTAGGGGCTGCGGTCCGAGTCCACAGGCTGGCCGCAGTTCGGGCACACCGTAACGTCCGGCTCAAACGTGGCCAACGGGCAAGGTGCGGAAAGGGCGCGAGCGACCACGAGTCCGAAGATCGCGCGGGATTGCTGGTCCGCCTCGTCCTCGGGAGCCAGAGGGGGCAGGGAAGTCGATACCTTCGCGAGGGAATCCGCCAGCACTTACTTTTTGACGCCGCCGACCGACCGGGCGACACGGAAGCCTTGGTTGCTGAATGAGGCGTGAATATTCACCCGGCCAATGTCGGCTGAGTTGAAGAAACAGCAGGCATGCGAACTGCACCACCACGATCCGCCACGCGAGTGCACCTCATCCGGGCGGTGATCGCTAAACACCCGACCTGAGCAGAACTCGAAGACGTTCCCGTACATGTCGTACAGCCCAAGTGAGTTAGGCTTGAATGAGCCCACCGGCGAGGTGTACATATAGCCGTCCGACACGTCGGGCTTGAGGTGGTCTTTGCCGTGCCAGACGTTGGCGTATTCGCCGATCTTGGTTGGCGAGGAACCGAAGAAGTAGTCGGTCTTCGTCCCTGCCCGGCAGGCGACTTCCCATTCTTCGAGCGTTGGCAGCCGTACATGCGCCCACTTACAGTATTGAAGCGCGTCATAGAAGCTGATCGCCGTGACCGGGTGGTTGGCCTTGCCAGTGAGATCGCCGCGGGTCTTGCCGTTGGGCCATCGCCAGGTCGCCGTCCGATCCTGGATCCATCGAAACTCCGGGAGGCCCGGCTCGAACACCATCGCGTTGTGACGCTTCTCCGCGTCGGTGACGTAGCCCGTCGCCGAGATGAATTTCACCCAATCCGCGTTGGTGGTCTCCGTGCGGGCGATCTCGAACCCCGCGACCTTGACCTTGCGGATCGGGTTATCGACATGGTCCGCCTTACCGATCTGATAGGTCCCTGCGGGGATGGTCACCATCCAGGACGGGGCAAGACAGAGCAAGGCGGCGAGGGCAATCACGACTTCGCTCGACTCCGAAAGAAGGCTTGAGCCTGCTGGAGGATTTGACTCTCGTACGTTTTTGAGGCCGCCACTGCGGATTGATAATTGGACTTATCTCCGTACAACTTTGAGTAGAGAGGCGAGTGGAGAAATGGCGCGTACTTGGCGTTTTTCATAAGGAGCATCAGCACGGTGAGGATGTCCTTGTCACGAGGGTCAAGCGAGAAGGTTGACTCCATTAAGGGGATCAGTTCTGTGGCGCGAGTTTCCGAAATGGCGTCTTTGAGGTTGACGCCAATCGTCCGTTTGGCAAGGATCGTCTGGCCCAGCAACTGCACGACAGCCGCACGGTTCTCCTGCAGGAAGGTGCGTTGGCGCTTGCTCCAGGATTTCTCGTCGGGTCCGAGATAGTAGGCAAACAGCTTCTTTCCTTCATCGACCACCAAGGGCATTGCGGCACAGTTCTGGCTGAAATTCTCCCAATGGATCATGCAGTAGGTGAACTTCTCCGCCACGCTGAGGGCGTGATACTCCTTCGGGGCGAGGGCACCGTACGTGCTTTTCTCGGAGACCTTAGCGATGAGGTTCCGAACCTTGTTGAGCCCGAAGGTGGGTGTGGTTTCGCGGAGGCGATATTCGCGAAACGCCAGGGATGGAGGGCCGCCTCCGGCTCCCGGGCCAGCGGCAGCCGGTTGATGTGCCTGTCCAAGCGCGAATATTGACAGGGCGACGAGCTTGGCCGTTCTCCAAGCTTGGCCGCCGCGCGGAGACGCCCCCTTGCTCAACAACTACTTGCCTCGGCTCTTGTAGAACGCCATCGCCCGATCCATGATCAGGTTCTGGTTCTCAGAGTTGCCGTTCAGGTAGGCCTGCCAATTCGCTTCGTCGGCGTACAGCTTCTTGTAAGAGGCTGACTCCATGAAAGGCTTGTAGTTACCGTCTTTCATGAGCAGCATCAGAGTGCTCAAGATGTCTTTGTCCTTGTGGTTCGCGCGGTAGACCTTCACGAGATCAGGGACCAGCTCAATTGCCTCGGTCTCAAGGATTACGTGCTTGGTGTTGAGGCCTACCCGTCCACTGGAGCGGATCGTTGAACGGACAAGACCCAATACTTCGGACCGGTGGTTCTTCAGGAACGCGCGCTGTCGCTCGCTCCAGACCGCCTCGTCCGACCAGGAGCCCGGAATGTGGCCGAAGATCATCTTCTCCTCGTCCTTGACCCAGGGCATCTCTTCGCAATTCTGGCTCTGATCTTCGCCGTGAATCATGCAGTAGGTGAACTTCTCCGCGGTAGAGAGCTTGTTGTACACGGCATCGCTCAACCGTTCGTTGTCCTCTTTGTCGGCCTTGATGTGCTTGACCAAGGCCCTGACTTTTCGGATGCCGAACGTCGGTTGGGTCTCCTTCAGTCGATAAGTGCGATAGCTTCGAGTAGCCGCGCTGACCTTCGATGGGTCGAGCTGGGCAAACAGGGGCACAGAGAGCGCAACGGCAAGCAAGAGCAACGGAAACTTCTTCATTCAATTATCCTTTGTCGGACGTCTAGGAAGACGAACCTCAAGTTCAGTTAGAGGCAGTATAGGGCATTCCTATTTACATCCCGGGCGAAAGACTTAGCGGATGGACGTTGAACTCTTTCCATGGTATCGGCGCGTAGGTCTATTGGGACCGCAACTCCTCCGAACACACGCCGTTAGGCCTGTTGCACAAACCTGCGGATCATATCCGCCCACACCCACGGGTGCTCCGCATCCTCGTGCTTGCAGTACACATAGCAATCCTTCCCCTCGGTCAGCTTGCCCGCGAAGTAGGTTGCCCAATTCTGAAGTTGGTCGGGGGTGTAGTCGGTCTTGCGGAGCCTGGCGTAGATGTGATCTGACGTATCTCGACGCTGGGCGTCCGCGGCGTCGGTGTCGTTGGCGACCCAGGCGACGTTCCTCTCGCGGAGCATCTTCTCGACCTCCGGAACATGCCAAGTGTCGCTGCGGAACTCGATGCACCAGGGCAGGGTCGCGCGGTAGGGAATCTCGGCGAGGAAGGCGGAGAGTCGTTCGTCGTTTCGTCTCAAGTTGGGAGGTAGTTGAATGAGGATGCTTCCCAACTTGCCCGACTTTTCAAGCGGCTCCAAGCGCTTGACAAAGAACTTCAGCGCGTCGATCTCGTCAAGCTTCAAGCGGGCGATGTGGGTCACTTTGCGGTGCATTTTGGGGGAAACCTTGAACTCCTCGGGCGACGAGGCAATCCACTTGGCGACCCCGGCCTCGCTCGGCATCTGGTACCAGGTGCCATCGGCTTCCAGCGCGTTGAACCTGGAGACGTAGTAGTCGAGGAAGTTCTTCTGTTTAAGCTCGGGCGGATAGAACTTCCCCTCGCCATGCCACTCCTTGTAGAAGTAGCCGGAGAGCCCAATGTAGAGCTTGGCCATCAAGCGTTCGTTCCCCCCACAAGAGATTCGATGCGATCGGCCATTGAATTTGCCCCGAGCAACCGAAGTGCCTTGGCTCCGCTCGCCCAGTCAGGGGGATCGGTCGGTAGCTCAATCTGCGCGTCCAGACGCATCGTGCAAACCTCGCGAAACATCAGGGCAAGCTGAGCCTCGGTGGTGGGGCCCCACTCCTCCACGATGTTGTCGAGACATCCATGCTTCAGCAGTAGCCGGGCCGCGGACTGCGGGCCGATCCCCTTGACGCCGGGGATCTTGTCGGAACTGTCGCCGCTGAGCGCCTTGAATTCAGGGACCATCTCCGGGAGGACGCCGAATTTCTCAACCACCCGGTGGGGCGTGACGCGCTCCAATTCCCGCGTCCCGCGCTGCGGAGAAATCACCGTGATCCGGTCGGTCACGAGTTGGTAGGCATCCTTGTCGGTCGTGAGGATCAGGGCGGTGCCTCCGTTTGCCGCCTCCTGGGTCGCGGAGCGGCCCATCATGTCATCCGCTTCGTAACCGGCTTCCTTGCCGTACGCGAGCCCGAATGCCTCGCAGAGGGTCGGGAGCACATTGAGCTGTTGGACGATCTCACGATCGAAGACGCGACCGCTCTGGTAGGCGGGCCAGAGCTTGTTGCGGTAGGTGTCTACCCCCAAGGTGTCCCAGCCGACGAACACGGCACGTGGTTTCTCTTCAAGCCAGATGCGCTGGAGCATGCCGATGAATCCGACAAGCGCGTTGATCGGACTGCCGTCCGGGGCGACGACGGACTTGGGGGTCGAGTGGTACGCGCGGTGCGCGAGGTTGTCGCCGTCGACGACGAGGAGGGGGCGGGCCTGTTCCACGGACTTTGATCTTACACTTTGGGTAGGTAAGGGGTAAAGCGTAAGGCGGTAAGGGGTTGACTATTGGGGCTTGGATTGAGGACTTCGCATATGATCTCCGTAGCTCGGTCCTTCACCCATTTGACGAAGAGGCCAGTCGTCCATCGGAGTCGCTAAGCGCCGACAAAGCGGCCAGCGCCTCGGAGCGGCTCTTGCGTGTCAGCTCCAAGAGCGTCCAGGCCTGACCGGCATTGTCGAGCATCGCCAACACCGGATCGGCGACCCCAAGAGATCTCAACTCGGCCCGCTGTTCCAGGGAGATTTCTTTGTTCCGCCAGGCGGCGACCGAAGTGGTGAATCCGCCGGTGAACGGCCAGACATCCTTGATCAACCTGTCGGCTCGCTGGAACGCTCGGGGCAGGTCGATGCCGCACGGGTGGCATAGCGGCAGTCGGGTCGCTGAGCTGAGCGTGAGCTGGAATGAGCTGAGGGCGTCCATCTCAAGCATCGCCATTCGCAGGTCTTCGAGCTTCGAGGAGCCGCAGGCGAGCAAGTAGCGATTATCGCCGACTTTCATCCAGGCGTTGCGGCTGTACTCGACGACCTCGCCGGGGAGGGTGAGCTCCGCGATCAGGTCGACCGCGGTGAGGGTGGAATCGAGCTCGTCAAAGTTGATCGCACGCTTGAATAGGACGGCTTGTGCCCGAGGATCGAGGGTCTCCCACTTCTGCATCGCCTCGATTAGCGAGTGACCCTCCAAGTCCAGATCGTTGGGCAGCCCAACGACGGCGGCCAAAGACGGGTCGGCGTCTTCGTCCTTCGGGGCGAGGGTTCGCTTGCCGTTGTCGACGACGTCGATGACGATGCAGTTGCGCTTGGCGCTACGGTGGATCGACTCTCGCCGGGCACTTGCGTCGGGAATTCCTTCGATCGTGTTGGGCAACACTCGCAGGCCGCGCCCGATCATCTGGCTGAATAGCGCCCAGCTTTTGGTGGGCCTCAAAAGCAAGACGCAGCCGACATCGGGGACATCAAACCCCTCGGTCGCGATCTCGACGTTGGTGAGAATCTGCGTCTTGCCGCTCGCGAAGCGGCGCATCACGTCCTCGCGCTCGTCGCCTGCCATCGAGCCGTAGACTGCCTCGGCGCGATAGCCTTCCTCACGGAACATCCGTGCGACATCCTTGGCGTGGTCGACGCCGGTGCAGAACACGATCGTTTTTCTCTCGTTCGCTTTGGCTTCCCAGTTGTCGAACGCGGTACGGTTGCGGCTCTCGATGTTGACCGCGTCTTGAAGGGCCTTGGTGGAGTAGTCGCCGTGGACGGTTCTCACCCGGGACAAATCGACGCCTGTCGCGACCCGGTAGCCGCGCAGATCGGCAAGCCAGCCGTCGGCGATTGCCTCCTTCAGCGTGTAGGTGAACGCGACCTCCTGGAAAATCGCCTCCTCGTCGCCATGGAGCGGCTGGTTGTCCATGCGATGCGGAGTCGCGGTTACCCCGACGGTGAAGCAGTTCTGCTCGTATGCGCCGAACCGGCGGAAGACCTGCTGGTAGCTGTCGGCAGCGGAGTGGTGGGCCTCGTCGACGATCAGGCATCCGGGCTCGAAACCGCGTAGGCGGGTTGAGTTCTCGCGACCGAGCGACTGGACGCTGGCGACCACCGCGTCAAAGTCGTCGGTCAGGCGGGCACCTGCTCCCTCGATTCCGACCGAGATCATCGGGTTCTGTTGGGTGATCCTTGCGCGGGCCTGTTCGAGAAGCTCTCGGCGGTGGGCGAGAACCAGGGATCGCCGCGAGTATTGGCGCTGGAACTCGCCGACGAGCGCGGAAAAGAGAGTTGTCTTGCCGGTGCCGGTGGGCATCACCACAAGCACCCGTTCGAGCCCCCGGTCCTTGCACGCTAAGATCTGGGCCAGCGCCTTTGCCTGATAGGGCCTCAGCACGACTCGGGCGGCATCGACGTGGGCTGGCATTGCGACGGGACTTGAAGCGGCGATAGACAACGAAACAGGCTCAAGCCACGTCGTCGGGATACTTCATGACGAGGTAAGTCGTCGCTTGGTCGCAGGATTTTCGATCTTCTTGCGGATTCAGCGGGAAGCAGGGGCGATGGCAAAGGCCGTGCAGAGGAAAGGGAATCGAGTTCCGTACGGATCGACGGGGTCCACTGTTGGAGCTTGGGTCTTGCTTGAACTCACGTTCTCACTCACTCACACTGCTTGCCCACGTTGGGAATCTGGGTCATTGAGCTGATGATGATGGGCTCGCTCTTAGGTTCACTTCATCATCATTTGCGTCTGGCTCACAGCCTCCCGCACTTCGCGGTTCCTCTGATACCTTGTCCTCGGGGAGTGCGGAAGTCAACTGGCTTTGGAGTCGATTCTCGGAAACGCCGGAAAACCTGAGCTAGCAAGGGGCTGTCGGCGGGGCTCCCCCTGCCTACTTCCCGTGGCGGGGGAGGAGCCGGAGATCCGGCCGCCCAGAGTAAGAATCGAGAAGTACAAAACACTTGCGAATACTGTGTTTATGCTGTAGGATGTCGACAGAGTGAGCATAGTACGAGCCGGATGGACGACGATTGCACGAGCTACTGCGTGCATTATCGTGTTGGCCATGATCATTGGATGGTGCGGGACATGCACCGAGCCGAATGGTTGGCCACAGATCATTAGGACCGGTCTGTTGCTGGCTGGGCTTGGGTATTGATGGGCTCATCTGGACTTAGAACCTGTAGGAGATTTACGAGAGGAGATATCGCAAAGCACCCTTCTTGGCGAGGGTGCTTGCGGTTCATGCCTACCGAGGAGGCGTGCCACGCAATTCTCCACCCACTCAACGGGGAAGCCGGGGCGACGCTCACACCACCAACCGCCTCCTTAGTTTCCCAGACCAGTCGATGGCTAACCCAGTTCGGGCTTAGATACCGAGAGAGAAGGCTCGGAGGATTCAGTCCCCGAAGGGCCAAGCGCCGTCTTTGCTCATCCAAGAGAACTCCGCCTTCTGACCCAGCAGCTTCCAATGGCGCGGACAATCTGACGCCATCCAGTCCAGTGGTTCACCCACAACCTGCAGCTTCGCCGCAAGCTCCAAAGCGCGTTTGAGCGCGACTCGATGCTTGGGCTCGACCACACTCGGCTCGATAGAGACAAACAGCGCAGTACCGCTCTCCGAAACGAGGCGCAGCCATTGCTCGACCAACTCCCAGGGCATCGCCTTGGTGATCGCCACGATGTCCGGGTCGACGTCGAAGAACGCCCGATGCTGCGGTGAGCGAAATGCCAGCGTGTTCACCCCCATCCGTCGCGTGCGATCCCAATTCCGACCGCTGGTATCGTCGCCGGAGCGCTGCAACTCGTGAAACCCCGCGGCAAGGTGGCCGACGGTGTTGCAGCCAAGTAGACCCGCCTCACCGGCGGCCTCGCGTATCGTGCGATACAGATCGGTCAGAACCTCGGCATTGGTCTTGGAAGCGTCATTCAACTTCCAGCCGTCGCGGGTTGGGGAAGGTCCCATCTGAAAGCCCCAGTGACCGAAGAGGTCCCACGAGGTGAAATCGTGCTTGATCATCTCGTAGCCCCACCTCGTGAACCGCTTGATGTGGGAGGCCACATGCTCAATCACTTCGGGGATCGTGGGGTCAAGGTATCGGTTGTCCCGGTTTAACTTCCATGAATCTGGGGTGTCCGCAAGTGGAGTGAGGGGGCGGAACCAGATGCCGGGGCGGACCCCGAGGCCCCGGAGACGCTCGGCGAACTTGCCCATGTCTCCAAAGTTCGGGTTACCGAACCAAGGACCGTGTCCGAAATTCCCCTTGTACGGACCCTTCGCCCACCCTTCGTCGACGACCGAGTAGGGTCGATTTGAGGCATTTGGCGATAGCTCCGAAATCAGGCCGCTGACTCCAGCGATCAGGTCGGCGCTGCTCTGACCGTAGGCGTAATCCCAGTCGTTGGTGCCGTAGGCCGGCTTGTCCAGCAAGCGAGGGTTGGGGCACATTTTGAGGCAGAACGCGCGCGTGGCCTGGAATGCACTCTCGTTGCCGTGACCTTCACGGCAAAGGACGCGAGCAACTTCCAGCGTCCGGTCACCGAGTTCAACCGGAGCACCTCCACTGCGAACGTCGGCCCAGAGCGTGATTCCCTGCGAGTCGGCGCTCCAGAAACACATCGCCCCCGCCCCGGTCTTGACCCCGTAGCCGTGCGTACGGTGCCCGTCGAACGCCATGAAGTACCACGGCATCACCCGACTTGCCGACTCGGCGCGCCACTCCAGATCGGCGTAAGACCGCTCCCAATGGTCGCCGAGGTAGCGCTGAATCGAAGCCAAATTGGCGTGCCAACGCATCTGTATTCGCACGACCTTGCCCGGAGATCGGAGCTTTACGGACAGGTAGTCGGGCCCTACACAGGTTCGAATGTCCACTCCGTTGCCCTCCCACATTCCATCGCGGGCGTGGTGAAGTGCGATCTCGCCATCCGGGCCGAAGGCTCGGACGACGTCGGGAGGACGATGAATAGTGGCGAAGCCGGAGGAAGATTCCATGGTCGTTCCTAGACTGGCGGTCGGAAGGGTCGAGGCGGCCAGGGCGGCCGCACCGATCAGGAGATCACGCCGTGATGAAGTCGGTGAATTGTCCATATTAGTTTGAAATTCCCCTTCGCCCCTGCCATTGGCAGGCATCGGTTGCCGCGAGTTTTCCGTGGTTCGTGCCGATCGCTTCGACCGAGTTTTCACCTTCCACCAAGCTCGCGGTTAAGACGAAGACGTGCGGTTGGCGTTGATGCATCTCGCCGAGGGCACGGCCGTTTAGCTTGAGCCGGACGGTTTCGCAGGTGGAATAGACCTTGATCTCGGTCTCGCCGGTCGGGCGGATGTAGAAGCGGCGGCTCGTGAGGTACACGAGAGGCGCGGTCGTCCAGTTCGCCTTGTAGTAGTAGAAGGCGTCCTTTCGGGTCTTGTGGTCGCCTGCGACGAGGCCCTTGTCGTTGATGTGCGGGCGGTCCCCCTCGTTGCGACCGTCCGACTTGAAGTCGAACATCACCCAGAGCAGCTTGCACCAGATCCACGGCCGCGCTTCGAGCGCCGGCCAGACGTTCTCGTGGAGGACGGCCTGCCACTCTTCGGGGTGCCACTTGGCGGTCGGGATCGGCTGCTTGGCGGGCCACTCGTGCATGTTGAGACTCGCTCCCGCGCCGTACTCGCTGATCCCGAAGCTTCGGCCCTGAGCCTCCTTTCGGGCGGCATCAAGCCGGGCACCCCAAGTGTCCGCACCCGGTTCGTACCATCCGTAGTAGTGATTGAAGGACGCGAGGTCACCCACCCATGAGAGCCAGAAGTTGTGTCCCCAAGCCATCGCCCCGGTGACCGGTCGGTTGGGGTGGAGAGAATGGGAGAGTTTCACCAAGTCTTCCATTTGGTGCCACGGGCCATCGCCCTGCTTCTTGTCGATGCCCGGCTCGTTGTAGAGGCTCACGAACATGAACGACGGGTGGTTGTAGTTCTGTTTGATCAGCTCTTGAAGTTGCTGGGCTGCGTTCTCGCGAAACGCAGGAGAGTCGGAGACGCGATTCACAACGCAAAGCTCCGCCCACACCCCGAGACCCAGGCGATCGCATTGGTCGAACTCGTGGCTGGAGTGTTGGTAGTGCGCCATCCGCACGCCGGTGCATCCCATCTCGCGGATCATCTCGTAGTCGCCCTTGACCTTGTCGAGGGACTCGGTCCAGCCCGCGGAGTCGAGCTGCCCCTGATGCAGGTTCACTCCGTGGAGATCGTAGTGCGTCCCGTTCAGAAAGAGTCCCTGCTCGGGATCGACCCGGTAGGTGCGGATGCCCAGGGGTTGGACGACTTCGTCGAGCAAGCGACCGTCTATAGAGACCTGGACTCTGGCCCGGTATAGGTAGGGAGCGCGGACCCCATCCCAGAGGTGCGGGTTGGCGAAGTGCAGATGGTTCGTTGCGACCGTCTTGCCGTTCGCGGGGATCGAAGCTTTGGTGTCGTCCGAGGCAACCCTTGCGCCTTTGGCATCCTCGATGGTCGTTCGGACAGTAACTTCAGATGCTTGCGAAGACTCAGAGAGCAGGTCGGTGTCGACCGCGATCTCCGCATTCTGGCCGACCATCGTCGGCTTCAGGAACACGCCGCTGCTTCCATAGTCCAGAGGCGAGATTCCGACTTCGTTTTGGGCGATTAGTTTGACCTCGCGGTAGAGACCGCCATAGGTCGTGAAGTCACCCGAGAGGGGTGGGACGTCGGGGTGGGTCGTGCTGTCGACTCGGACCGCCAACTCGTTCGCGCCAATCTGGGCGTGGGTTCCGATGGGGATGCAGAAGGCACCAAACGCGCCTTGGTGGTCGCCGATCAGTTGGCCATTGAAGTAAACCCTGGCTTCTCGACTTGCCGCTCCGAACCAGATGAACAGCCGCTTTTTGACTTGGTCGCGATTGAAGCGGAGGCTGAGTCGGTACCAGCCGACCCCGATCGCGGCGCCGTTACGGACCGCTTCCTCACCCGAGTCCCAGGAGTGGGGAACCTGGATCGTCGCCCAACTTTGATCGGCGAAGTGAACAACTTTGGCATCGGATTGATCTCCCTTGTGAAACCGCCATCCCGATGCCAGTAGGGTCTCCGTCCGCGCGGCGAGCGCGTTTCCGGCCGAGGCGAAGCCCAGAGCCGAGGAAAGAACGCATGCGGCGAAGCGCGGGAAGGCGGGAGACTTCATTGCGCTCCAGTATCCTCCCGAGACCGCGAGAACGGCAGCCCAATTGTGGGAAGCGTTCCGATATTCCCTGATCCATCTTCCCAGAGCCACGTGGGCACAAGAAGAGCCCCTCTCTCCCGAAGATGGGAATCGAGGGGCGACTCAACTGCAATAGAATGGAACTGTAAGCTGGGCAGCAAACTCTCCTTCAGTATTAGTTCGACCTTGTTCTTTCACGTGATGTTTCGCTAAATTGCAGAAGCCTAAGTAGAGTCGATCGCTCCGGGGTGCGCCCACGCACGAGCTTCCGGCGACTGTTCGGCGGTGGCAGCACCAAAATGCGGAATTATAGGTGTGAAGCGAGAGTGAGTTCGTGAGTGCTGAACCTAGAGGCACCATGACTTCACTCTTGTGGGTTCCCCTGGGCAAAGAAAGGCGATGCCTAAATCCGCAAAGCACCCTTTCTTGGCGAGGGTGCTTGCGGCTCATCCCGACCGAGGAGGCGAGCCAGGGCCGGTTGTTTGAACCCTTCGGGTTGTAGCCTCCGGATCCACTGACCAAAGGATGTCCTGACTTACGCCGCGCGGCAAGTCGGGAATTCCGAGTCATCGGAAACACGGACAGCCAACAAGCCTACGAGAAGAGGCGAGCCAGGAGAAAGGCGGCGGTGGCGGCAAGGCCTCCGACGAGCACGGTCTGCGCCATTCCTTTGAAGGGAGATAGCCCGACGAACCGCGCCTTGACTGCCCCGAACACGCAAAGGGCAACAAGGGTCACACCGCACGAAACGGGCAGAGCCTGATCG
This sequence comes from Fimbriimonadales bacterium, assembly GCA_038216655.1. Lineage (GTDB taxonomy): Bacteria > Armatimonadota > Fimbriimonadia > Fimbriimonadales > Fimbriimonadaceae > JAFDWR01. The sequence goes on along the minus strand of JBBQPZ010000001.1, from coordinate 358,449 downwards.
ACCCGAGAAAGCAAAAAGTAAGAGGCAAGCGGGATAAGACCGCCGACGACGTAGGAGCCCCCGATGGTGGCCGCGCTGGCAAGGGCGCGTTTCGGGTCAGGCTCTTCGAGGCCAAGTTCGAACCGCATCATGAAATCGACCCACTTCTTAGGATCGCGTTTGATCCCTTCGACGGCGCGAGTGGCGTCTTCTGGTTCGACGCCGTACCCGATGAGGATCTCCCGAACCTCCTCGGTTTCGCGGTCGGGTACGTCGATGACCTCTCGCTCCTCGCGCTTACGCTCGCTCGCGTAGTGCTCCGCGTCGCCCCGGGCGGCGAGGAAGCCGCCGAGGCCCATCGCGATGGCCCCTGCGACGATCTCCGCGATGCCGGCGGTGGCGATCACGCCGGTGGAAGTCACCGCCCCGGAAAGGCCGGCGGCGAGCGCAAAGGGAACGGTGAGACCGTCGGACATGCCGATTACCACGTCACGGACGGTATCTCCCGCGGTGAAGTGGCCCTCAACATGAGGCGACGTGGGCAGACTAGTTCGCGAGTTCACGTCTTCATTGTCGCCCAACCGTGGAGGTCGCGCGGTCGGTTCATACTTCGGACGATGATCGGATTGTTTCTCGTCTGCGGTCTGGCCCTGTCCGGTGCCACTGATCTTGCCTATCTGCACGATCTCGCTCATGAGGTTGTGGACTCGGCGCGGGTTGCGCCTGGGGCAACGATCCCGAATGGCGGGCGCAACATTACCGGAGTGGCTTTGCGCGTGCCCGGCGGGACTCAGACCTTCTACCCGGCATTCTGGATTCGAGACGCGGCGATGATGCTCGGCGGCGACCTCGTTCCGGCAGACGAGGTGAAAGGTTGGGTGAGGGTGGTTGCCGCCACCCAGCCGGGGCTCTCCGGGTTGAGTTTCGCCCACGGACTCAGAATTCCTGCCTACAGCATCCCGGATCACATCACCCTCGACGGTCGGGCCTGCTGGTTCCCAGGAGCCTATACCGAGCAGGGCACGGGCCAATACGGGCACCTTCCTCCGGCGGACGACGCGTTCTTTTTCATTCAGATGGTTGACGAAGTCTTCCGCCTGACCCGCGACAAGAAGTGGCTGCAATCGTCAATTTCTACCGAGTGGGGAGATCATCCGACGATCGAGGTTGCGGACCGTGCGTTTGAGTCCGTGGCGGTGGACCCCGCAACGGGTTTGGTGGTTTGCGATACGGAAGAGGCAAACAATCGCGTCGATTGGGGGTTCTGCGACTCGATTCGAAAGGCCGGCTCCTGCCTCATGCCTTCGCTCCTGAGGTGGCAGGCTGCGGGGAGGTTGGCCAAGCTTTGGGACGCCGCCGGCGACCGATCGCGCGGCGATCGCTACCGGGCGGTGTCTCGGCAGATCGCGGTCAATGTTTCCGCCACCTTCTTCCGGTCGGTCTCTCCCACGGAGGGCCTGCTGCTCTCCGCGACGGGGCTAGGACGGAAAGACGACGTTTGGGCATCGGCTTTCGCCGTCTGGCTTCGGGTCCTGCCGAAGGACATCGAGCGGATGCTCGCAATGCATCTGCTGGCCTTATGTCGGGCCGGTGGGACGGTGATGGAAGGGCAGGTTCGGCAGAACCCTCCGACGGGGGAATTCGGCGGGCATTGGGAGTCGTCAACCTCCGAACTCCAGGATTATCAGACCGGCGGGTACTGGGCGACCCCGACCGGATGGTTTGTTACCGCGCTGAAGCGAGTCGACAAGCGCGCGGCGGATCGGATGTTGGCCGAGTATGTTGCCTACGTAAAGGCGAATCGTGCCAAGGGAGCGCCCTTCGAATGGATTAACCCGAAGACGGGGGTCACGAGTAACGGGAATTACGGGAGCTCGGCGGGCTTGGGGTATGTTTCCATGACTAGGCATCCGTGATCCCCATCCGTACAATCTGAATTAGAGGCGGGATTCGTCAGTGCAAATCTACGCGCGAGTAGATTTCCCGGGACGCTCCCCGTTTGGAGAGGGATCAACGTTGATCGCATCACAGCTCCGTTCGGAAGGAACGGTAACCGCAAACGCAGAACTACTGCTTGGCGACGAGGCCGTTGCTTGGGCCGCCGTCGACGCTGGAATCGGGGGAGCGTTCTCCTACGCCGGCACCCCTGCCACCGAGATATTCGAGGCGATCCAGGCGATCGCTCCGTCGGTCTGGGCTCAATGGTCGACCAATGAGAAGGTCGCCTACGAGGAAGCGCTGGGTATGTCCTATGCGGGCAAGCGCGCGCTGGTCTCGATGAAGCATGTCGGGCTAAACGTCGCGATGGACCCCTTCATGAGCTCCGCGCTTACCGGGGTGGTCGGAGGGATCGTGCTGGTCGTCGGCGACGATCCCGGGATGCACTCTTCTCAGGACGAGCAGGACTCGCGTGTCCTCGCCGAGTTCGCCAAGATTCCGATCTTCGAGCCGAGCACTCAGCAGGAGTGCTATGACATGACTCGGGATGCTTTCCGGCTCTCCGAGGAGCGCGGAATTCCGGTGATGCTACGGCTGGTGACTCGTCTCGCCCACAGTCGCTCCCAGGTGATCGTGCGACCCGACGAAGAGCAAACTCGGGCGCAGACTCGATTGCCGTTGCCCGATCCGAACGATTGGACCCTCGTGCCGGTGAACGCGCGCCGGCGATATCGACGGCTGTTGAACCTACAGCCGACCCTCGTCGCGGACTCGGAGGCGTCATGGCACAACATCCTGAGACTGAAGGGCAAGCGGGGAATTCTGTGCACGGGGACGGCATTCAACTACGTTCGGGAGGCCTTGGGGTCCGAGCCCGCGGATTCGATTCTGCGGATCGGTCAGTATCCGCTTCCCATCGGATTGATCCGACAATTGGTCGATCATTGCGATGAGATTCTCGTGATCGAAGAGGGATACCCGGTGATCGAGGGGCACCTGTTAGGCCTCTTCGGCGTACCTGGCAAGACGATCCGGGGCAAGTTTGACGGGACGCTTCCTCCCGATGGAGAGCTCCTGCCGGAGTTGGTGGCGAAAGCGCTTGGGCTGCCCGCGCCCCTGCTCAACCCGGTAGACCCGATCATGGCGGGACGCCCGCCACAGTACTGCAAGGGCTGCCCGCACTCAAGTTCGATGAACGCGCTTATTGACGCGACCTCCGCTTACGATCACGCGATTCTGTTCAGCGACATCGGCTGCTACGCGCTGGGGATCATGCCGCCTTACCGGTCGGTTCATTCAGCCGTGGACATGGGTGCCTCGATCGGGATGGCCCATGGGGCCTCGCGAGCGGGAGCGCACCCGGTCCTCTGCACGATCGGCGACTCGACCTTCGCCCACTCCGGGATGACCGGGCTGCTCGGCGCGATCTTGAGCGACGCCAACATCACGGTGCTCATCCTCGACAATGCGACGACGGGCATGACGGGCCAGCAGAACTCGATGGCAACGGGGGAGCAGCTTTTGGCAATGCTGAAGGGCTTGGGGGTGAAAGACCTTCAAGTGATTGAGCCTCTTCCCAAACACCACTCAACAAACGTGGAGGCGATTCGCCGGGCGATTGAGCACCAGGGATTGAGTGTGATCGTAGCCCAACGGCCCTGCCTTCAAATCAAGCCTCGAAAAGTCGCGATTCGCCTGCCGATGCAGCAGGAAGGGAACTAACCGAACCGCCATGAAACACGACATCATCATCGCCGGGGTCGGAGGGCAGGGAATTCTGACGATCGCCCGAGTACTCTCGATCGCCGCGACCAAGCGTGGGCTCCACGTCAAGCAGTCGGAAGTCCACGGGATGTCTCAGCGAGGTGGGGCGGTCTACTCGCATCTTCGAATCTCGGATTCCGAGATATTCAGCGATCTGATTCCGGCCGGCAAGGCCGATCTCATCCTTGCGATTGAGCCCTTGGAGGCTTTGCGTTATGCCACGATGCTTCGGCCCGGCGGGACGATCGTGGCGAGCACGAACGCTGAGGTCAACATCCCCGACTACCCGGCGATCGAGAGTGTGCTCACCCACGTCGCTGCCTTCGACAACCACGTCGCGATCGACATGGAGAAGCTCGCTCGTGCGGCGGGCGGGGTGCTGTCGGCCAACATCGTCGCCCTTGGTGCCGCCTCGCTTACGCTCGGATTCACCCAGCAGGAACTTCAAGACTCGGTGGAGGAGCTGTTTCGTGCGAAGGGTGAGCGCGTGGTGGAGACCAACGCTCGGGCCCTTCGGTTTGGCCGCACGGCGGCGACCGCCTATCGAGAGGCGTTGGCGCGCAAAGTCGCGCCCCAGGACGCGCGGGGTTGGATCGCTACGCTCTCGCCGGAGCTGCTTGCTGCCGAAGAGGATCTCGATTTCTCCGGTCTCGCCGCGACGATTGACCACTCGTCCTTGACGGGGGCGGAAGCGCATGCCTTCGAAAGTCTCCTTATGGGAGCCTACGACGAGGGTCGAAGTCAGCTTTACGAGCATGAGGTGTACCGGCTGATCGAGCTCGTGGGGGCGATTTCGCCGCCTCGCCACACGTTCGTGCCGAAGGGCTCGGCGATCTCGGAGGACGTGCTTGCCAACTTCGCGGGAGACAAGATCGTGTTAAAGCTGGTTTCCGCGGATGTGGTCCACAAGACAGAAGCGGGTGCGGTGATGATCCTGCCCAAGGAGATCACGCGGGTTCGCACGGAGTCGGATCAGATGATCGCTCGCCTCTCTGCGGGGGCGAACGTCGCCGGGGTCTTGGTCGTCGAGTTTGTCGAGCACGATTCCCATGGGCTCGGAAGTGAGTTGTTCGTAGGAATTCGATCCACGCGAGAGTTCGGACCGGTCATCGCGGCGGGGCTTGGGGGAGTGGAGACGGAGTATCTCGCGGCGAAGATGCTTCCCGGCGTCGCGGTGGCGAAGGCCGCCGTGCTGGATGTCGATGCCGAGCAATTCCTTGGCTTGTTCAAGCTGACCGCAGCCTACGATGTGCTCTCGGGCGGGATTCGTGGCCACGAGCGGTCGGTTTCGGACGGCGAACTGCTTCGCTGCTTCCGAGTGTTCATCTCGATCGCAAGGCAGTTCTGCGTCGATCGTGGGGAGACGGGCCCAGACATTGGCGAACTCGAAGTTAACCCCTTCGCGTTTGCGAACCAGCACATGGTGCCGCTTGATGGGCGAGGTTGCCTGCGAACGGCATCTAAAGCGCTTTCTCCGCGACCGCGCGACCGTATCGACAACCTGCTGGAGCCGAAGTCGATCGCGCTCGTGGGAGTTTCTTCGAAGCCCGACAGTTTTGGGCGGGTGATTCTGGCGAATATCCTCAAGGCCGGGTTCGATAGGGCCAACTTGACGATGATTCGGGCCGACGAGGCGGAGATCGATGGAGTGCGGTGCGTGGCCAAGATCGAGGATCTGGCTGAGCCGGCTGATCTCCTGGTCGTCACCGTCCCGGCGAGCGCGACTCCGGAGATCATCGATGCGGCGAATCGATCCGGGAAGGTCCGGTCAGCGATCATCATCTCCGGCGGGGCTGGCGAAGCCGAAGGATCCGAGGCAGTCGGCGAGGAAATTGCCGCCGCGATTCGGAGGGGCCGGATTCAAAATGACGGCGGTGCCGTCTTTCTCGGTCCGAACTGCATGGGTGTTCGCTCGTTGCCGGGCCGCTACGACACCTTCTTCGTGCCCGAGGAAAAGCTGCCCGTGCGCGAGTTCCGGGTTCCGCAGCCAGTGGCGATCATTTCCCAGAGCGGTGCGTTCATCGTCTCAAGGCTGAGTTCTCAGACTCAACTCCACCCACGTTTCGCGATCTCAATCGGGAACCAGGCGGACCTCACGGTCTCCGACCTCCTTTGGGTCATGAACGACCGCAAAGATGTTCAGGTCGTCGGGGTCTACCTGGAGGGGTTCATCGATCTGGATGGGATTGAAGCCCTCCGGGCGGTGACGAGTCTCACCGCGAGCGGGAAGACGGTCGTGTTCTACAAGGCGGGCAGGACGGAGTCCGGGCGGTCGGCGGCGGCCGGGCACACTGCCGCGGTCGCAGGAGACTACGACATCTGCCTGACTTCGATGCAGCATGCGGGGGCGTATGTGGCGGAGAACTTCCGAGAGTTCAGCCAGGTGATCAACATCGCCACTTGCCTTGGGGATCGTACGATCGGGCAGGGGCGGGTGTTCGCGGTGACCAACGCGGGTATGGAGTCGGTCGCGATGGCGGATGCTGGAGTTCGATTTGATCCGCTGGCTCCCGAGATGCAGGCCGGACTTGGGGAGATTCTCTCGAAACGCCGACTGAGTGGTTTGGTCGGTCCTCGAAATCCGCTCGACCTCACTCCCGCGGCCGATGAGCGTGTCTACGACGACGTCGTACGCCTAGCGCTCGATTCGGAAGCGTTGGACGCGGTGATCGTTTCCTGCGTGCCGCTGGCTCCGTGCCTTCGGACTCTTGGCGACAAGCTGGATGACCCAGATTCATTCTCCAGCCTTGCCGATCAATGGTTGGAACGGACGAAGAAGGCGATCGTGTTCGCACTCGATGGCGGGCCCGAATACGATGCGCTTGTGGTTCGACTACAAAACCTCGGGGTCCCGGTGTTTCGTTCCTCCGACGAGGCAGCGAAGGTGCTGCAGCGGTGGGTTCAGCATCGCCATCAGAAAGAGGTTCGAGCATCTGATCCGGTCGCCGCACCCTAGAAGAATCAGGTGGACGGTATAACGCGGGGATGAGTCAATCGCCAACTGACTGGCCTGCCCACCTTGACGCCGTGATCGCCGCGCCGCAGCATCACCGCCTTGTGATGGAGAACGAGCGCACTCGTGTTCTGGAGACCATCATCAGGCCCGGTGAGACCACCGCCGTGCACACCCATTGCTGGCCGGCGGTTACTCACTTCCTGTCTTGGAGCGACTTCATCAGGCGCGACGGCGAGGGCAAGGTGATGCTTGATTCCGTAGCCGCTGGTGTGCGAATAGACGCCGGGCAAGCGGCGTGGACAACCGAACTTGGGCCACACACGCTGGAGAACGTGGGGTTGGACGTTCTGCACGTCATCACCGTTGAGTTCAAACCAGGACCTTAGCGGGTCGCGATCGCGACCCAATCGATATCAACCCCGTGCTCCATGAGGAGCTCGGAGAGTTGCCCGATGTGGCCCTGAAGGTGGCGGAGGTTCATCAATTGGTGGTCCAACTTGTTGATCGATGGGTACCAGTGAAAGCCGGTTTCTTCGGTCTCCAGATCGAGGGCCTCCACGGTCGGGTCGACCAGCGCGTCCACGAGGTCGATGTATTCGATAATTTCGAGGCGTGGATAAGGGTCCAAGATGGGCGGCGAGCCCCAAAGAGCCGCGCAATGCTCGCGATCCTTTTCCCAGCGTTGAAAAGAAGCCTCATCCTGCATCAGATAGAGATGCGTATAGAAGACCGCATGGAAGGTGATCCGCCAGTAACTACGTGGGTGCTGCCCCGCGATCCAGACGTTCTCCGGGCACCGCTCGACCGCTTGTCGTAGCATTGTCAGGCCACCGTGGTATTGGCCCCTGAGGGAGGTGCGCAGTTTCGATCTTGCCATAAGTAAGCCTACCAATTATGGAGGATTTTACTCAAGGGTCGGGGCGCGAGGTTCCGCGTATACTCGTCAAGAACGTCGCCAATGCCGCCGACGCATTTCATCGGTTATGAAACGAGTTGGCATCCTCAACAGCGGCGGCGACTGCGCCGGCCTTAACGCGGTCATCGCCTCAGCAGTGAAGACCGGAATTCCCCTTGGGTACGAACTGATCGGCTTTGAAAAGGGCTGGGAGGGCGTTCTCTCTCCTATGCATTTTCGGACGCTTACCGCCAACGACGTGCGCGGAATCAGCTACCTGGGAGGCACCATCCTGGGGACGGTGAACCACGGTCGCTTCGGCGCGAAGCAAGGGGCGGGCGATGTGCGGAAGATTCCGGACGATATTCTGCAGGAGGCCGCGAGCAATCTGCGCAGCCAAGATATCGATGGCCTGATCGTGATCGGCGGCGACGGGACGCTCAGCGGCGCCCTGCAGTTATCTGAATTCGGCGTGAACATCGTCGGGGTGCCCAAGACCATCGACAACGATCTGATGGCGACCTCGCGGACGTTTGGTTTTAGCACCGCGGCTCAGGTTGTGGTGGACGCCCTGGATCGCATTCACACCACCGCGAGCAGCCACGGGCGGGTGATCGTCGTCGAGACCATGGGTCGACACACGGGTTGGATCGCGATCCGAGCCGGGTTGGCGGGTGGTGCCCACGCGATTCTGATTCCAGAATTTGACTTCAAAATGGAGGACCTGGTGGAGTTTCTTCGCGGTCGACAAGCACGCGGAAAGGCGTCGGTCGTCGTTGTGGCCGAAGGGTCTCATATCAACTCGAAGCGACTGCGCCTTGATGCCAAGTCGGAGCAGGAGCATCGCCTGGGCGGCATCAGCGTCGAGATGATGGGTGAGATCGAGCGCCTAGCCCCGGGTGAGTTCGAAATGCGTAATACGGTCTTGGGTCACGTCCAGCGTGGAGGCACGCCGAACGCGGCGGACCGAGTCGTCGCGAAAGCCTACGGCTGCGAGGCGATGAAGGCTTATGACCGGCGCGAGTTCGGCGTGGTAATCGCCTACACCCTGGCGGGGATGTCCACGGTCCCGATCAAATCCTGCACCGGCGAACTGCGCAGGGTAACCGCTGAGACGATGGAGTACATCACCGCCAAAGACCTCGGCACCTTCGTTCACTAGCGGAGGCGTTCGTCAAGGCGCTTCAACCACGGGCTAACGTAGGATTCGATGTCCTTGCGCCAGTTGCCCCGAGTCGGGCCGAAGGATCTCCACCATTTGACAGAGCCGGGCTTTGCTCCAAGCCATTGAGTAACAGTTGCCGCGTCCTTGGGGTCGAGCTTGCGGCTCCCGACGTCGAAATTCGGGCGGTCCTCGCCCGGGTCAAGGCGGGCGAGCAGGTTGCGCTCCGAAACCACGTTGCCCCCGCTTAGGTTCCCACCGAATAGATTGGTGCCCTGCCAGAGCACCACGTTTTCCGTCAGCCGGAAGCTCACGTGATCCTCGGGTCGAGATCGGATGATCTGGCCGTCCCGCTCGGCTCCGCAGAGGAGGTTGTGTTGGATCAGGTTGTCCTTGCCGTAGTGCTGATGGAAAGTGCCGGTTCGGACTCCGAAGACGGCGTTCTGCTCGACGAGGACATCGCTGGAGCCCTCGTCGAGGTAGATTCCCCACCCGCCGTAGCCTCGGGATTGGACGTTCGCGATCAGGTTATGGCGGATAACGGTTCCGGGCGAGACGCCGAGGTTGTAGATTGCGCCCATATCGCTGAGTTCGCGCTGGCCGATGGTGTGGATGACGTTCCGTTCGATGACGTTGTGGTTGCCCTGGCTGGGTCCGTAACCCCACACCCAGCCGATGGAAATGCCGGTGTAATAAAAGTCGCTGATCAGGTTTCGGGAGACAGTGTTGTAGCCGGAGTCAGCGATCCAGACTCCGATCGCGGGTGCATGGAGGCGGCCCCCGCCGGTTATGCGGCAATTTTCCACGGTGGAGTGGCTTGAGCCGGTGTCGATCTTCACGCCTCCTCCGCCGAGGTCGGTGATGTCGGAGCTACGAATCGCGCAATTCTCGCTCCCCTTGGCGATCTCAAGGCCGTAGGTTCCAAGGTGGGTTAGTTGGCATCTATCGAGAGTGACGTTCTTCGAATCACCGATTTCGACCGCCGCCGGCACGGAGAACGCCGCCTGGACATCGCCGGAAGTCGGCCCGGGGTAGCACCACTCGGTGTTGGAGAACCGGACGTTTCTGATGCGGACATTCTCGCTGCCCTTGATGACCAGCAATTGCGAGGCGATGGGGACGTCGAGGTTCTTGGGTGGTTTGGGCCATGCGGATGCGGGGAGGTAGATCGTCTGGGTGGTCCGGTCAAAGTAGAACTCGTCCCTTTCGGAAAGGGCTTCCGCCACGTTCTCGGCCCGGAAGGGTGCCGCGACCCCGGTGTAATCGTCGGCGAGTTTGAAGACCGACGGCTTGGCGAACTCGACCACATCGCCCTTGAGCTCCTTGACCGGTAGACGCGAGGTCACCCAGAAATGGTGGGCAACGAGTTCGACGTCGGTCAGATTGTGCCAGTCGGCGAGGGTGTTGGGCGCGAACCGCATGTGGGTTTGGCCTTTGTTCCATTCGGCCTTCTCACTTCCGTCCAGGAAGCCAGAGAAGTTCCAGTACCCCTTCTTGGGGAGGAGGGGCGGGTGAAGGCGGACCCCGTCAGCCCAGACTTCGTGAATTGGTGTCGAGGATGCGTAGGCGGCCTGAAGGACGTCGTGGCCGAGAAAGGTAGTGCGCTTCCAAGCCTTAGCCGGAATAGAAGGCCCGCCGAGAATCTCCGCGTCAGAGTCGCCCACGATTGTCAAGTTCTTGACGCCGGACAATTGGATCGGGGAGGTGACCCGAAACCGACCCATCAGGTGCAGCTCGGTATTCCCGTGAAGCTTTGAGACGTCCGCGATCGCCTGTTCAAGGGTTAGGTGCGGCTGGCGTCGTTCGACACCTTCGCCGTAGACGTGGACGGACATGATCTGCGTCGCGAATACGAGAGCCAGCATTCTTTCACGATACCGAGTATGTTTTTGGCGCACCTTACAACCATCTCGCGGCCGGTTGCATCTATGTCACCGTTCAGCCTTCAAAGAACATCAAACGACATGGCAAACGACCTGGAACTCGCAAGACGGATCGCCGAGGGGGACTCGATAGCCGCGGAGAAATTTGTCCGCGATCTCTACCCATCGGTCTACCGGTTGATGCTCCATTTAACCCGGCACCGAGAGGATGCCGAAGACCTGACCCAACAAGCGTTCATCGCCGTCCGCCAGAGGATCTCCACCTTTCGCGGCACGGCGGGACTCCGCACCTGGGTTCACCGAGTCGCCTTTAACGAATACGCCCAGTGGAAGCGTCGCCGAAAACTCACCCCGCCCCTCCCGCCAAATCACGCCGCGAATGACCCTGGTTTTGGATCTTTCCTTGCCGGAGAGTCCCTGCTCGACGCGCTGGCGACTCTGCCCGATAAGTTGCGGGAGACGTTTGTCCTCTACGAGGTGGAGGAACTGAAGGTCCAGGAAGTCGCCCAGATTCTCAGAGTCCCGGTCGGGACAATCAAGGCCCGACTGTTCCACGCCCGGCGTCGTTTGCGGGCCTACTTTGAAGGCGGAACGGAGGTTACGAATCATGAAGCAAAACAAGTCCTTATCTGACAATGCACGCGTTCAGACCGAGTTGAACGCCCTCCGCGCCGAAGCACCGCGCGAGGGAGCCGTCGACCGTGCGGTCTCGGCCTTCGAGCGGACCAGGGAAGTACGTCCGGTGGCGTCACGCTCCCGTTACGTTTGGCGCTCTGCCGCAATCGCCACCGCCGCCGGTCTGGCCGTTGTGGCTTCGCTGATCATCACAAGCCCGAAGGCGGAAGCCGCGGGTCTGCAGAAAGTCGCCGCAGCCGTGCGGGCGCAGACAATTCGGCACGATCGCGCTTATCGCCCCAATAAGGAGGGGAAGATGGTGCTGACCAACGAGGATTGGGTCGATGGAGTCAAGCAGTCGCAGATCATGTTTGACGAGATGGGCCGCAAGTCGACCATCACTTATGACGGTCGCCTGATGTATCTGGACTATCCCGGAACAGAGCCCACCATCGACGAAAGGGAACCTTCCAAGATCCCGATCGAGGACGTTACCGCGTACCTGAACATACCGGGTGGCAAGGTTCTTGGCCATACCACGGGATTTCCTGAGACGTATACGCTCGGATTCTCGAACATGCGCTTCACGCTCTTCATCAACCCCCAGACCCAGCTCCCGATTGCTCGGGATGTCGTTGATCGTCGGGGATTCTTGATCGAGCACAACGACTACGATTACCCGTCAAACGTTCCCGCATCGGTATTCGCAATCCCATCGGGAGGGAAGGGCGTCAGTGACTATCCGCATCTGCGAGGCATTCTCGCCGAGCGGCTACGGGAGCCGGGCGAGACGCAGCATGTCGGCGGTGTGAGCGTCACCTTGAAGGCGGTGATCGTGGGCGAACACAAGATCCTGGCGCTCTGGACGGGTGGCGGAAAGGGCGAGTACATTCCGTCCGGCAACTTCTGGATCGAGGATCGCGAGCGGCCTTACATGCAGGCTCGGCCAGGGGCCTTCGGAGTTCCCCTAGAAACGGTCGATAACGTCAAAGTTGAACCGGATATCGTCGTAGGGAATCAGCCGCTCCGTGGAGACGCTGCCTGGTTCAAGGACACGAAGGTGAAGGTTCCCTTCAAAATCAACATCGCGGTATGGGCCGAGGATCGGACCAAGCCGGTGATCTTGAAGGATGGAACGAGAGCCGGATTCCACAGCCGAATGGTGGGACGGCTTCGGTTCGTCGTGAAGGCCCCAATACACTCCGCCGACCCAGACGTCCTCCTATGGAAGCCGGTGTTCGCTGGAGATGAAATCGCGGTCTCGGACCACTAGTCAGGCTCGGTATGGGCCTCCGATCGCCTCTTGGCGGTCGGAGGCTTTCCTGAAAGCGAACCTGAACTTCCCGCAGTTACTCATCTGTTAGGAAGCTATTTGACTCTCATGTCGGTTGCGCTTCCAAGCTTCAGATGTTCCGCGTTGTGGAAGAGTTTGGCCCCGCAGAGGGTGGCGGATCGCTCGCCGGACTTCGAGATAGGAGCTGACCGGTTGATAAGGAGAACTGCGATCATGGTGCCACAGGCACGATACGCCTTGATGGTCGCTGAATCCATGAGTGAGGGAAAGAGGGGGCTCGATCCGGGGCACTTCCACATCTCGAACTCAATCAATTTTCAAGACATAGTGGGTAAAAGTCTGGCATGCCCAGAAGCCGCCCGCCCAGTGTCGAGGATTACCTCGACAAAGTCACCTCGGAGACCGCCCGGGCGACACTGTTGCTCCTGCGCGGGTGGATTCGCACGGAGATCCCCGATGCCGAAGAGGTGATTAGCTACGGCATCCCGACCTACAAGCATAGGGGGTTTATCGTGAGCATTGCCGCCTTCAAGAGCCACTGTTCGCTCTTTCCGGGGCACACGGTGGCGGACTTTGCTGAAGAGTTGAAGGGTTACAAGGTCTCGAAGGGCACGATCCAGTTTCCCCACGACAAGCCTCCCGCGGAGTCGCTGGTTCGGGCAATCGCTCGGAAGCGCTATGACGAGAACGAGTCGGCCAAGGGGAGTAAGGTTCAAAGCCAATGAGCCTGGCCGCCATGCTCGCCGTTGCCTCGCTCAACTTTCAGACGTCCCACTTCCGGATATACGAGCCCCTTCCGATGGGCCATCGGTTCGCGTTTGGGGCGGACCTCTCCTTCCTTAAGCAGGCAGAAGATAGGGGGCGGCAGTTCAAGGACGGTTCGGTCGTCAAGCCGGGACTCGTGCTCTTTCACGATCACGGCTACAACTGGATTCGACTCCGAATCTTCGTAGAGCCGGTGAAGGAGCGTCTACCCAATGATCTGGGTTACACGTTGACCATGGCCAAGGATGCCCACAAGCTTGGCTACAAACTGCTTCTCGACTTCCACTACTCCCAAGCCTGGGCCGACCCTCAGCATCAGCCGACACCGGATGCTTGGATCTCGCTGAGTCACGCGGATCGAGTGACGAAGGTGTTCGCCTACACCCGAGACACGATCGCGTCATTCCGGGATGCGGGGGTGCTGCCAGATATGGTCCAGATCGGCAACGAGGTTCGCCTTGGAATGCTCTGGCCGGATGGAAAGCTGCTGGATAACTGGGACAATTTCGCGGAGTACGTTTACGCGGGAGTGAATGGCGTAGACGCAGGAAGAGGCAACGGGCTTCGACCTCGAATCATGATCCAGTACGACAACGGCGCTTCGCTCGACGGAACGCAGAAGTTCTTTGACAAGTTGTTCACCTATCGCATCCCCATCGATGTGATCGGATTCTCCTACTACCCGTGGTGGCACGGTTCAATCATGGCGCTGAGGGAGAACCTTCGAGCGACCGCGCTTCGTTATGGGAAGGAGGTGATGGTGGTCGAAGCGGCCTACCACTACACGCCCGACGAGGAGACGCGAGGGAAGTCTGTACCGTTCCCGGAGTCTCCGGACGGCCAGCGCGAATTCCTCGAAGAAGTCACCAAGGCGGTGATGGACGTGCCCAATGGGCTCGGTACAGGGGTGTTCTGGTGGGAACCGGCGACGCCCTACTTCAGTTCACGTGGCATGTTCGATAAGGTCGGCAAGGCGCTCCCGTCGGTATATGTCTTCGACAAGTTCGCCTTGCACTAGCGCCGGAAGAAGACATCTGGGTTGCCGTAGACCACGCGGATGAGGACAGCCGGGTACTCGCAATACTTCTCGCTGCCGTCGGGCTGGACCTTGTTGCCGGGGAGAGGGTGATAGCGCTCGCGCCAGTAGCCATGATCGGCGGCGAGGGAGACCGCGCGGGCGGATTCCAGCAGTCGCTTGCGGTCGCCCATGCGCTTGCAAGCCAGTGCCTCGACGTACCAACTACGACCCATTGCGGCAACGTCGTTGGTGTTGGACATCGCGGCGAAGGGAACCTTCTCGTGCTCCCAGTCTTCGTAGGTGGTCGGGTTTATGACGGTGGTTGTCGGCATCCCGCCGGGCCAGAACTCCTTGGCGGCGACAAGCTTGGGCCAGAGCTTTTTGGTTTGTGACTTGCTTGCCAGTCCAAAGGCGATGGCGGCCCAGTTCGTATCTGACAAACCGTGAGAGTCGACCACGCCGTGGGTCGGGTGGATGTACTCGGCGAAGTGGTCGCCCCGCCAAAAGAGCTTCGAGAAGTGTCTCGTGATTTGATCCGCCACGGCCTTCCACTTTCGAGCGGCAGTCGGGTTCTTCGCGTCGGACTCAAGTGCTTCTAGGTCGTGGAATGCCTTGACCGCGTAGCACTGAGTCACGCCGTCCCAGCCATTACGCGGTGGGCGTTCGGTGTAGAAGCCGGAGCCACTCATCAGGCCGTTCGCCGTGATCTGCGAGGCAAGAAAGTCGCCTGTCTTCTCGATCATGGGCAGGTGGGCTTTGAGCCACTTCCCATCCTGCGTTGCATCGTTGATCTCGCGAGCGGTCAGCAGGAAGCAGATCGGGCCTAGCGTCGCGAGCGGGCTCGTCTCGGTCTCCCAGTGTTGGAACAAGCCGACCCACTGGCGCGTTTCCTGGCTGGAGGCGGTCAACTTGGGTCGCTTCGGAGGCACATAGGTGAATCGATCACCGGGGTTCTTAAGCCCACGAAGATAAGTATCACCCGCCTGGGTATCGCCGGTGAAGATGGCGAACGGGATGTTGCCGTCCTTCCGCTGGGAGGCGCAGACGAAGTCGAAGTAGTCGAGGACGATCTGGGTCTTTCCGATCAGGAGGTAGGCACCCGCCATCTGCCAGGAATCGAGGCCCGGCCAGGTCGCGTCACTCCCGTATCCACCGCCGTCGGCGTTGATGTAGAAATGCCCGGGATAGACTTTTTGCGCCGCCGAGGGGATCATGTTGAGTTTGATCGCCGCGGTGACCCCGTTGCCGACATCCGGATCGATAATCGTCGAAGCGGACCGGATCGGGGGCGCAAGTAGCGTCGCAAGGGCGAGCAGATTGGCGATCACGAGACCATTCTCGCTCAGATTGCCCGGCGGGTTAGCCGATGACTGCGCGAACTTCCTCTTTTCCCTTCTTGTTCACCCGCCAGATGAAGGCGTCGAGGACATAGTGGGTGACCTGCGGCATGGTTAGGAGGGGAATCAGGATCATCAGTGCGGTCGCAGAGGCCTGGGGGGTGAACCCTCCGAAGATGTTCGGATGCTCCTGCCATTTGAACCAGTCCCAGACGGCTTCCTCCAGGTATGCGAGTCCGACCAGGGCGAGGATGTAGAACGGGATGTATTTGAGTTGGAAGAACTTGAGGAACCGGTTCTGGGCATGCACCTTGTTGGCGCGCTTCCGGTACTGATAGATCCAAATCAGCGCCATGTAAGGAATGCCGTGCGAGATGATGTTGATTAGGGTGAAGGTGAGGTCGCCGTTGAAAATGATGATGCCGGTCGTCCATGCCACCGCGGTCACGGTCAAGAGTAGGCACTTCCCGGCATTGATTTCTCCGGTGGACTTCCAGCGCATCGCCTCCTTGACCACAAAGACAACGAGCACCGCCATGTAAAGCCAGCGGCATATGATTTCGGGCCAGACCGAGGGGATGTGGATCACCTCGAACCCGCCAAACCACTGGAAGTTGCGCGGGTAGGTGTGCCAGTAGAGGAGGGGGTAAAGGGTCGCGAGGTAGATCGCAAGCTGATCAATTCGGTAGCTGAAGTCACCGACCGGTTCTCCTCGTCGGTACAGCATCATGAAGCCATACTGCTGGCGGACGAAGTGGTAGATCGCGAAGTAGGCAACTGCCGACCAGAAGCCGTCGAATCCCCTCCACGCATAGAGGGCGATGCCCCCGAGCCAGCAGATGGCGGGGACGACGAGATAGAGTGTCTTGCGTTTTTGAAACTCGTCGTGGTCCAAGTAGGTGCGGAAGAGGGAACTGTAGACGTGGGCTACGTCCACGCCGAGGACGAGAAGAATCCAGAGCCACGTGGGTGGCTCGTCGACCGCTGCGATTTTCGAGCCCCAGGCGAGCACGATCGCGGTGATGACGACCGGGGGACCGATGATCGCGGTGAGGTCGAACTTCGGCGAATAGATCCAGGGCGTGGCGATTCGCATTTAGACGACCGGCATGTAGAGCACGGTGATCAACTGATTGGGCGGCGTTTCGCTGGCGTCGTTGACGTAGACCTCAAATGCCGGGTTCTCGCTGATCTGCTTGCCAAGCGTCCGTTCGACGTAGTTGGTCAGCTCCTGCCAAACCGGAGCGAGCTTCTCGTATGGGCCGACAAAGCGCGTCGTGGCGAAGGCACCACCGGGGATGTCCTCTACCGTGATCTCAAGTCCACCGGTGTTTGGAGCCTGGTAACCGTAAGGCACCTCGAAGCAGGCAGCGGCGCGGAGTTGGTTGACAGGGGTGTTATCAGGATTGTCGTAGTAGATGCCGATCGTCCGCTGAGTCGGGACTCGATTGGCCTCGCACCAGTTCCACAGGGTGTCGAACACCGGTCCGACGTCGTCATACGAGCCGACGTGGCGCATCATTACAACGTGGATGGGGGCGATCTGGGTGAGCTGAGCGTTCATGGCTGTTCGTATTATCTTACAGCTTCACGAGGAAGCTGGGAAGCAACGCCGAGTACGGCTCGAGCATTCTTTGAGGTCTTGCACCATTCAGAGCTTCGAGGTTCCCCTCACCTTAGCCTTTATCTCACGTTTTCACTCACTCGCACTGCTTACCCACGTTGGCAATCCGGCAAAGGCTGGGTCTGGGTCTGGGTCTGGGTCTTGTCCTTTCTCGTCACTTCTACCCTCGCATGGGACCGAGTTTTGTCAACTAACTGGGACGGGGTTCGTCGTTTGAGAGCCTGTACTTGGGAGACAAGCGGGAGTCGATGACGGTCAGGTTCCTCCACTTCGCCGCATCCGATGTTTGTTTCCTGACTACGAGCGGGCAGGCAGCTTCGGTCGGAATGACAGTTTCTTTGATTCCTTTGTTTGCGGGAGGGGTGGAAGTCAACTGGCTTGCGACGAAATCTTGGAATTGCAGGTTGGAAAACCTACGCTACTCGTGGCTTGCCAAGTTAGTTGACGATGTCGCTCGCGAAGGGATTGAGGTTGGACCCCACGCTGAGTGAAAGCCTCTACCCCTTCATCAGACGTCCGATCCTGACGAGCGGCGTCAGACGGGACAGAGGCATCAACCCAGCCAGCACAAACCGAGATCAGCAAACACCCTGCTTGATGGGCTATCCGAAAACCACGTCCGTCAACGGGAGATTGGCTTCAAACCGTCGCAGATTCGCAAGGAAATGCTCCACCAGGCTCGTCATCTCCTCCCCATGTCCTCCCGCGATGTGCGGCGTGATGTAACAGTTCCTTGTCTTCCAGATAGGATGGTCGGAAGGCAGCGGTTCGGGATCGGTCACGTCGAGGTAGGCCGCGCGTAGCCGACCGTTGTCAAGTGCCGCAATCAAGGCAGTCTGATCCACCGTGGTTCCGCGGCCGACATTGTAGAAGACCGCGCCCGGCTTCATCGCGCCGAACACGGTGGCATCGATGGAGCCGTTGGTCGAGGGGGATGCAGGCAGGATGTTGACAACGTGATCGGCGACGGGGAGCAACTCCGCCAGTCGGTTGATCTCAAACGTTAGCACGGTCTCGTCACCCTGCACCTTGCGGCGGACCGCGCTGATCTCCAGGTGAAAGGGAGCGAGGAGCTCAATGAGGCGGCGCGCGATGGCACCGTAACTTAGGATAAGGACATTTTGGTTGCGAAGCACTCTCGTGATTGGGCGTAGCGCCGCGTACGCCCAACTCGGCGTTCCGAGTTGGGCGGCCATCGAATCCGGCAGGGCGCGGGCGATTGCGAGCATGAACGCCAGCAGGTGCTGGGCGCAGGGCTCATTGAACACGGAGGAGCTGTTGGTCAGAACCGCTCCTCTTGAGATGAGAGCGTCCCGAAGGTCATCGCGGTCGTATCGGGTGTAGCCCGCGCTCGTCAGTTGAACCCATTTCAGGCTGTCCGACGCGATTACTTGTCCCGGATCGGGTTGGCCGAAGGCAACGTCTGCGGTGCCTAGTGTCTCACTCGGATTCGCCGATCCAAGGTTCGAGGTGGGATCGCTCGCCATGATCAGCAGGTGACCTTCGGTCCCCGCGCGCAGTGCGAACACTGCCTCTGTACTGAGCTCCGAATTGCACCAAATGGTTAGAGACATGGGTTAATAGTTCAACACCAGAGCTTGACCCTGCTGCAAGGTGATTTCTCGACCAAATTCGAGCTTTAGATGCTCGGAATCTCTTGCGGAGGAGGCGGAGAGAGGCTTGGCACCCAGGGTGACCTTTCCCGTCTTCGCGGCGGTCTCAACCTTCAGGTTGCGCAGGGAGAGGTGTCCGCTTCGGCACGTTAGCTCCAGCTTGCCACCCTTCGAGGTGAGCACACCGTAGCCGGTCGGAGTGAACCACGGTGCGGTCAGCCCGTCGACTCGGGGACCGATCGAGATCGTCTGCGTCGGGGCGTCCACCTTGAAGCCGGTCAGGGCCAACAGGGTCGTCCAACTCGACATCGCGCGGAAGTAATGGTCTCCGCACTCGACGTGGTTCCAGCGGCGGCCGGTCCGCGTGTAGCGGCGGTGGACAGATCGAATGACGTCCAATCCTTCCTGCACCATGCCCATCTCGATCATGAGTGCGGCGTTGGCGTATTCGATGCCCGTCCAGTTGCCCGCCGCCTGCAGGTTCTGGTGGGTTTTGAACTTGGCCGGACGGCCCTTGGGATAGCTGGCGTTGCGCAGGCCGAACTCCGGGCTGAAGTTCTGAGCGTGGACCGAGCGGATCGCCCGGACGATCTTGTCACGCGCGACCGAGTGCCCAATCCCCATCAGGCCGGTGTACCACTCGCCGCTGAGCTGGTCGCTCATACAGCACTCGTCCTTGCCTCGCTCGCTGACCCAGAGGTTGAAGTAGTCGCCGTTCCAAAGGCGGGTGACGAAGCTGCTGCTTGCCTTCGCGAGAAGTTGGGTCCAGGTCTCGGCCTGCTGCTTCTCACCGAGATCGCTGGCGAGGCGGATCGCGGAGCGGAGGGCCCCAAGCCAGAGGCTGCAGATATAGGCGGGCGAGCCCTCGAGGTCCCACTGATCGTAGGTGTTGCGGCGGGTGTCGCGGTCGGGGATGCCGTCGCCGTCGCCGTCGAGCGTCTGGGTGCTTTCCATGGCGCGAATGACGGTCTTCCAGTTCTGGCGAACAAACTCCAGGTCGCCGGTCCAGAGGTAGTCTCGACACACCATCATCACGTACTGTGGGTTCATGTCGACGCGGTCGAAGCCGTTGTCGACGTGGAGTAGGTCCGGCGAGAAGAAGTGGGGAATTCGCCCGTCTTGCCGCTGGTAGCTCGCCCCCATGTTGATCTGGCGCTTCTGTAGCTCGGGGAAGAGCGCGATGATCGGGAACGAACCTTGATAGGTGATGTCGGTGGTGTGGAGGCCACAGCAGCCCAAGCCCTCCCAAATCGCGAAGCGCCCGTCCTTGCACCACCAACTGGACTTGATCAAGGTGGTGAGTTGGGCGCTCCAGGAGAACGCGATCTCCGGAGCGAGGTTGGTGGTGAGGAGCGTCTCGGCAAAGTCGATCGTTGCCGCGCGGTGGTGGGCGTGATTTTCGACGAGGAACTGGTTGACGGCGAGGGCGTCGGTAAACCAATGCTCGTATTGGTGCCCGAGATTGGGGCCGAGGCTGCTGAAGTGGTTCGGGAAGAACCATGAGAGGACAAAGCGAATTTCCTTCTCCTCTCCGGGATTGAGCTCGACCGTGGATTCAAGGGCGACATCGCCCCAGCGCGAGTGCTCGCGGTTCTTGCCGCTCATCGAGTCGAGCCGGTCGCGAAGCTCCTTGGCGAAGTTGACGAGACCCGCTTGGGTACCAAGAAGCCCGGGCTCGATCATTTCGATGCGGTTGATGAACTCGTGGAAGAACGCGTCGTCCTTGGCGCGGTCGCGGATTCCCTGGAGGGAGGGCAGAGACATCGCGTCGATCTGGCCATCGGTCGCGCCACGGAGTAGGTCGTCGATCGAGCGTGACGTTGCAAGGGAAGGCAGGTGGCCATCTCGCTGGTAGGCGTGGAGGTAGGAGTAGTGCGCGGAGCCGTAGCCACGGGAGCCGCCCCAGGCGCCGTTGCCGAGGTAGCGGCGATAGGTGCCCTGAATAAAGCTGTGGGCACCGCCGGTGACAGATAGGTCCATGCTTCCATGACAAGATTTTCGACCAGTAGTGGCGGTCGTACTCAAGGCCAGAGTGCTTGTGTTTCCCCGCGTGAGATGTCGATTCTCGAGACCTCGGTCTGTAGCACCGGTGGCAAGTGGGTTCTGAAGAGCTCCCATTAGGGACACCTTCACGGGCTTTTGACTGGTGTTCTTGACCTTGAAGGCCATTGTGAAGCCGGGGGTCGCGCTCGCCTGAGCCTCGTAGGGGATGATTGGTGCGAAGGCGAGGGCGTTCACCTGGACCGGCAAGCTCTCATCGAGGTACTTCAAGGTGGCAAACGGGAACTTGCCATCGAACTCGATTCCTTCGACCGGGATTGCGTAGGGCAGGGAATAGAGGTCGTTCTGATCCTCGCGGATCCCCAGCCGCCGCAGTTGGACGTCCTCGCCCTGTTCGCACCGAACGAAGAACTGGAGGCCTTCGGCACCGATGTCCGGTGCGGGCCCCTGTTCGGCATCGGGTTGCTCGGGCGACCAGCTGCCCATGTTGAAGATCAGCCAGTCGCCAAAGTAGCCGTCAGGGCGGACTTCGATCGAGCCAGCTCCGATGCCGCCCAGGGGAATGCCGCTGACGTTGTTGACCGAAGTCCGAAAAGCCGATGTTCCGGGCCCAGGTTTGGCGGCCGGAGCCATGCCCCCCGCGAGTGGCTCGGCAAGAGTCTCTCGAATTCCGAAGGCAAGTCCCAGTCCGACGCCCCCGGCTCCCTTCACAAACGTACGGCGGTCGATTCTGATTGACATCTGCGGCAAGTCTATCATTGGTCGTCAGCTATTGACCGAGGCATCGGTAACCATGCCCAAAATCTCGGCAACCCCCATAAGGGTGAATGGGACGGATCGGCCTATTCGAATCGAAGACCATGTCGGGAGCGCTACACTCGATTCACCATGCTCCTCACGTTGCTCCTTGCCACTGGACTTCGCACTTCGTCACCAGATATCGTTCTGACCAAGAACGGACGATCTGATTGGGTGATCGTCTCCGGAGCTGCCTCGTCGGCGACGAAACACGGAGTTGAGGAGCTTCAGACTTTCCTTGAGAAGATGACGGGTGCGCGACTGTCGATCGAGGCCAAGGCCAAACCGGGACAGAAGACGATCACCGTTCGCGAGGACCCCAAGGAGAAGGAGGAGTGCTTCACGATCGCTTCGTCCGCCAAGGCGATTCTGATTAGTGGCGGAGGAAAGCGGGGAGCAATGTACGGCTGCTACGGGTTCCTTGAGGACGTCCTGGGATGCCGCTGGTACACGCGGACGATCACTAAGATTCCCCACCAACCCACGCTGAAGGTTCCGGTCATGCACCTCCACGAACGGCCGGCCTTTGAATACCGCGAACCCTTCTTTGCCGAGGCGTTCGAGAAGGACTGGGACGTTCGTAATCGCGTCAACGGCACCACGATGCCGCTTGAAGAGAACATGGGGGGCAAGGTTGCGTACGGGCGATTCGTCCACACCTTCTTCGAACTGGTGCCCCCGGCAACCTACTACAAGGAGCATCCCGAGTACTTTTCGTTTGCCAACGGCAAGAGGCAGGAAGGGTACGCACAGCTTTGCCTTACCAACCCGGACGTGGTGCGCGTCGTGATCGATAAGGTGAAACAGTGGGTCAAGGAGAATCCGAATGCGACGATATTCTCGGTTTCGCAGAACGACACGTATCTGAACTGCCAGTGTGACAACTGCAAGGCGGTCGAGAAGGAGGAAGGCGCGGCGTCGGGACCGCTGATCCGGTTCGTGAACAAAGTTGCCGACGAGGTCGGTAAAGAGTATCCCAACGTCCTGATCGACACGCTTGCGTATCAGTGGAGCGAAGAACCGCCGCTGCACGAGCGGCCCCACAAGAATGTGCGCGTCCGACTGGCTCCATTAGGTGCTTGCTTTGCCCACCCGCTCAACGGCTGCGTCAAGAACACCAAGCCGTTTGCCAACTTGACCGCCTGGTCCAAGAAGACCGACCAGCTCTATGTCTGGCATTATTGCACTGATTTCTCCGGCTACCTCCAGCCGCTGCCCGACCTGGACGAGATCGCGGCGGACGTGAAGCTATTCCGCGACCATGGGGTCGTGGGTCTTTTCTACGAGGGGGATGCGACGCTGGGGGCGGATATGAGCGAGCTCAAGTCCTACCTGCTTGCGCGGCTCATGTGGAACCCGGACCAGCCCGCCAAGCCGATCATCGACGAGTTCCTTGCCGCTGTCTATGGCAATGCGGCTCCCGAGATTCAAGCTTGGCTGGACCTCGTTCACGTTGGTGGCGCGAAAGAACCGTCTCGATGCCTCGGTCTATGATTCGGCGGCCGCTCCGTACTTCACCCCCGAGATGCTTGCCGAAGGCTATCGGCTGTTCGAACGCGCGGAATTCAAAGTAGCCACTGATATTCCCGCATTGGAAGAAGTACGCCGTGCGCGGCTTGGCTTGGAGTTCGTCGAGTACATGCGCGCTCCTGCGGGAGATCCTAAGAAGCAGTGGCTCGCGAAGACGATCGCCGATAAGATCCGCCACTTTGGCGTCGTTCAGACCTCCGAAGGTGGGCCCGCGGAAGACTTCTTGAAGCGCATCGGACAGTAGGCCATCAGCCTCCTTCTCGGTGACCGACGGGCTGACTCTGCAGCCACTCGTGGGCATCGGCAAAGAGTTGAGCCTCCCCCAAGCCGTAGACTTGGCGGAGGGCTTCCTCTGCGGGGTCTTCGGCCGTGAGGCGGATCTTCAGATCCACGAGGAAGGAGTTATCGCTGAAGCCGCGCATGAGTTCGCCGAGTTTGGGTCGGTCATGCAGCGTAAGTAGGTATCGAACGATCCAAGCGGATTGTTCGTAGGCGCGATGGATGGTCGTCGCATTCCGTTCGCCCTTGGCCTCCGCGTGGAATGCGGCATCGAGTTGATGCGGAGCCCGCCATGGTGCCTTCCCCGTCGCCAAGTCTTCCTGAATGTGCGGATCCAGCTCGAGTTCAGCCAGCATGGCGATCCCTTCGTTCAGCCAGAGGGGACATTTTGCCTGGGTCAGCGCGAGGTTCAGGGCGTGGGAATACTCATGGCTGACCACTTCCTTGAGATGGGCAGGATTGAAGGCCGCGCGCTGGGGGATACAGATCTTGTCGTAAGGGAACTTGTCAATGAAGTAGCCCGCTCTCGCGTCGACCCACGGAGCGTCGGAGTCCGCGGACAGTACCGAGACCATGATTTCCGGGCGTTCGTCGACTCGGAAGTCTCTCGCGGTATCCACGCAGATTTCCGCGATCCTCTGCCCAAGGTCCCCCGCCCCGTCCGTCTCATGGGAGATGGTTTCGACCTTCAGCCACGTGTTGACTTGCTCGATCTGACCTCGGCTTCGGGTGAGCCATTCGGCTTCGATCATTCGATACCAGGGGAGATACTCGCCTAGAGCGCCGACAGTGATGCCTGAGGCTCCTTCGTGCGCCTCATCTAAGCGATCCCACAAGAAGTGCTCGATGGGGACTTGCCAGTCGATGTAATCGAAGTTGGTGGATCGATAGATGATCGGCATCGATTCAATTCTTTCAGATTCGACGTGATTCTAGGCGATGGCCGAGATTCCGGGATACTCTTCAAAGACAGGATACTCTTCCTTCCGGGCCAGCAGCGCCTTCTTGACGGCGCTGATTGCCCTAAGGTCCAGAGCCTTGCCGAATTCGCACCATCCTGAATTCGACGAGTCGAACAATGTAAGCTCCGCCCGTGCGACCCCTCCTGATCTTGCTGGCAGTAGCTGCCTCCTCAGTCTGCGTGGCGGCCGCCATAAGCGGCGATCTACCCGCTCTGCGAGGCGTCAAGCGGATCTTGGTGCTGGGCGATAGCATCACCTACGCCGGTGGATACGTCGACGCCGTGGATACCTACCTCCACCTTCGCAATCCCAACCGGCACATCGATGTCATCAACATCGGGTTGCCGAGCGAGACCGTTTCCGGCTTGACTGAGCCGAATCACGCGGGCGGCGCATTCCCTCGGCCGGACTTGCATGAGCGACTGGCGAGAGCGCTGGCCAAGATCAAGCCGGATTTGGTGTTGGCATGCTACGGCATGAACGACGGGATCTACTATCCCTTCAATGCCGGTCGCTTCGAGAAATACCAAGAGGGAATCCAGTGGCTGCGGGCAAGTGTTCTCAAGTCCCACGCCCGACTGTGGCTCATGACTCCGCCGCCCTTCGATCCTCAGCCAGTCCGGGGCGAACTCTTGCCCGCAGGCCAGGACCGTTATCCTTCTGGTCACGGGTTCGTTGGTTACGACGAAGTCTTGACCCGATACTCCCGGTGGCTCCTTGACCAAAGAAGCGCGGGTTGGAATGTCATCGACATCCACCAGCCGCTCAACGCCTACCTCGACGATCAGCGCAAGGCGAATCCGGGATTCTTGTTCGCGGGGGATGGCGTGCATCTCAATGGAACTGGGCATCGCCTCATCGCTCGTGAAATCCTCCTGGCTTGGGGTGCCCCTATCGAGACCCTCCCCACGGTAGAACCTTCCCCGGTAGTCGCGCGAGGTGGAGATCCGCTGGACCAGGCATTGAACCTGCTTCACGATCGGCAACGGCTGCTGACCGACGCATGGCTCACCGACATCGGCCATAAGCGACCGGGAATGCCGCAGGGCTTGGCCCTCTCACAAGCGCAAGCAAAGTCAGATGAGACGGAAGGTCAAATCCACCGAATCACCGCAAGCCTTCCCCCGGTGTTCCCCGGGCCGCGTTCCGACTACCACGGCTTCGACCGCTACGATCTTGATGTCGACGGCACTCGCGCTATCGTGGTGACGCCTAAGGTGATTGATCCGAAGGGTTCAAGGCCGTGGATCTGGCGCGCCGAGTTCTTCGATCATCGTCCTGAGCTAGACCTCGTATTGCTGCGACGTGGATTTTGCCTTGCCTACGTCGAGGTAGGGAACACGTTCGGAGCGCCTTCGGCGATGAAGCATTGGGACGCCTTCTATCATCTGCTGACCGAGAGTTACGGCCTCTCCAAGAAGCCCACCCTCGAAGGACTCTCCCGGGGCGGACTCTACGTCTACAACTGGGCGGCCCGCCACCCGAAATGCATCTCGGTGATCTATGGCGACAATCCGGTTTGTGACTTCAAGAGTTGGCCCGGCGGGAAAGGGACGGGGCCGGGCAGTCCCGACGATTGGAGGAAGCTGCAAGGGGATTACGGATTCCGGTCGGAAGCGGAGGCCCTCGCATATAATTACAACCCGATCGACGAGTTGGCCCCGCTCGCGCGGGCCCACGTGCCGATCATCCACTGCGCCGCCGACGCCGACGACGTGGTCCCCTATCTTGAGAACACGGTGATCCTGAAAGCGCGGTATGAGAAGCTCGGGGGAACGATCAAGGTGATCGTCAAGCCGGGATTCAAGCACCATCCTCACGGACTCGACGACCCGTCGCCGCTGGTCGAATTCATCCTTGCCCATACCAAGGCCTAGGTGTAGGGGTCTGGAGAATTCGCCGGAGATGTATTTCTCCGCATCTCCGTCTCCTCTAGTTCTCATCGCCCTGCAATCTGCCGGGAGGTCAGGAAACAGAACTATGAAATTCGGAACCCTAACTCGCCGCTCGCTCCTCCCGTCCCTCGCCGCCTTGCTAGTTGTGGTGGCCAGCATCACCCCGAATGTCTCCCATGCCCGCTCTGGCGGTGGCGGTGGCAGCACCGAGACGATCAAGGTCAGCAAGTGCTACACCAATGCGACCCCCACCTCCTTCGGTCAGCTCCTGATCAAGGCGTCGAGCACCAACACGTCAGCGCATCTCTACGCTTTTCGACCGGACGGAACCTACCAGGGCGAAGTCCAGAACGGCGGTGGAAGCAGATACGGCGGAACCGTCATGGGCTACCTCCCTTACGATCCCGGATACATGGTCATCGTAAGTAGTGCCGGAGCCACCGTGAATGCGCCGACGACACCGTTCCAGCAGTAGCTCCGTTAGTTGCTGCAACGGCCGATAGGGGTGGACGTAACTCTCGTCCATCCCTTAATAGCCACACCGCATTCAGGTTGCGGGTTCGACAACCTTCGTGACGACCAGTGGTTCTGGCCGAGCCGACGGGTTCTTTCGAAACCTTGCCGTTCAAAGATGGAGACGGTGGCGTTGTAGATGAACGAAGAGGAGGTTGGGCACCCCTCGACGTCTTCGGGATAACTTTCGACCGTCCCGCCTCCGAGCTCCGCGATTTCCACCAATGCGCCTGCGAGCACGAGGGATGCCACCCCCTTTCCTCTGTAATCCCGATCGACGAAGAAGCAGGTGATCCGCCAGTTCGGAGGTTGGACCAAGTCCTTCTCGTATTCTCGCCGGTGTTTGATGCGCGGGAGTTCCTCGGGTGACCCGAACTGGCACCAGCTGACCGCGCGGCCACTATCATAGACGAGTGCCGCATGGGCATCACTCTCAAGGCCTCGGCATCGCTTCAACTCCTGGTGGCTTCCTCCGGGCTTCTGGTGAAAGCCGATGCACCAGCATCCACCCTACACACCCGTTATGCTTCTTGACGAGCCGAGCAAAATCGGGCTACGTTTCTTCGTTCAGGGCTCTCACGATGAGGTTCGGCATTCTAGATCCAGTCAATGTCGATGCCTCGGAGCATAAGGAGTTCGGAGAGCTGGCCTACATGACCTTGCAGGTGTCGCAGATTCATGAGTTCATGCGAGAGCTTCGTCTCCTTTGGGTACCAGGAGAATCCGCTCGTCGGAGCATCAAGATCGAGGCCGTCGACGGTGGCGTCAACCAACCCGTCGATGAACGCGATGTACTCGAGGATCTCGCTCGGGCGACACGCGGTGGTCCCTTCGAGCAACTCGTAAGGCTCGAGATCCCAAGGCGCGCGCCACATTCCTTCGAACTCCGTGCGGCGCATTCCGCTCGTCTCGGCAGGAGGGGGCTGGAACGCCGACTCGCCCTGGCCGAGATACAAATGGGTGAAGTAGGCATCGTGGAAGGCGATCCGCCAGAACGGTCGCGCAATTCCGCACCAGGAGAGATCCCCTTCGGGAGCGGGAAGAGGCGTCGGCGGATTGGGAGCATCCCAGAGCATCTCCGGGCATCGCTCCACGCACTGGGTAAGCATAGCCAGGCCACGGTGATACTGGTCTTTTAGGGCCGCTTTCAGGTCCATCGTGTCATCATACCGACGTGATCGAGCCACTACTCGAAGTTCTTTGCGACCTCAAGTCGTAGCTTGACGATGTCCCCCTCTGAGACTCCTTCTGCTCTTCGTGCCGCCAGCTTCATCGGAACGATAAAGCTCCCGTCCTTCGGAAAGAGGGCGGTAGTCCACTTGGTGTCGTTGATCCAGACGGTCACGGGGATCATGCCCCAACCATACGTGACCTTGCTCTGAATCGCCTTGAGATCCTCCGCTTCCTCTTTGGGAACGGTAACGAAGTGATGGGGCGCTGGACCCTTCCAGAACCAGATGGGTCCTTCGAACTCAAAGATCATTCGGATGTCTCCTTCGATGGCCACATCTCCAATCTACCGGGGTGTCTGCCGCGGAAACAATGAGGCAGAAGCGATGTCTAGGCCCTGCAACCGTTTGATCATCAGTCTGGTAAGGAGTAATCATGGAGTTCCGGGCACTGCTGACGATCGCATTCACTGCTCTTGCCATGCATCGAGTGGCGCTTGCCACTGAAGGACTTTTCGAATCGCACGGGGCGAAGATTCATTACGTCACCGAAGGCGAGGGCGAGGCCGTGGTACTCGTCCACGGCTGGATGTCCGATGTGAGCATGTGGGGCCCCCGAGATGCGGCAGGGAACGTCAAGCTGAAGGGGCTGCCAGGATTCCAAGTCATCGCGCTCGACTGTCGTGGTCACGGGAACAGCGACAAACCGCATGAGAAGGAGAAGTATGGGCCCGAGATGGCGGCGGATGTCGTGCGTCTCCTCGACCACTTGAAGATCAAGAGAGCCCACCTCATCGGCTAATCCATGGGTACGTTCATCGTGGGAAAGGTTGCGGCGACTCACCCCGAACGGGTGCTCAGTGTGATCTACGGCGGCCAAGCCCCACTTCTCGCCGGCGAATCGAACGGTTCAAGCGAAATCGACTCGTTCGTCAAGGCGGTAGACGAAGGGAAGGGCATGGGACCCTACATTATCGAGGTCACCCCGGCCAGGCGGCCTAAACCGACGGTGGAGCAAGCCAATGCGGTCGCGAAGTTCATGTCTGACGGCAAAGATCTCAAGGCGTTCGCCGCGTCTGGACTCAGTTTTCCGAGCCTCGCCGTATCAATGAAGGATCTGGGCAGGTGCAAAGCACCAACCATGCCTAACGCCCGGCCATCTGACGAAGCCGATCGTTGGCAAAGTACTCGGCCTCACCTTCCTCGATCGACCGAACGATGATGTCGGCTACGAACTCCGGGGTGTCGCCTTGCGAGTAATCCGGTGTCGGGCCGCCACCATTCGCGTTGTTCATCCGGTTCTTACCGAAGTTGGTGGCGGTGATGAACGGATAGACCGAGCTCACCACAATCCCGTCTTTGGCGAGTTCTTCACGAGCGGTCAGGGTGAAGCCCACGAGCGCTCGCTTTGACGAGGAGTAAACGCTGTATTCGGGGAGGGTCATAAAGGCGGTGCCCGAGTTGATGTTGATGATGCATCCGTCGCCCTGATCTCGCATGATCGGGATCACGGCCTGCATGGCGATGATCGGGGCGAGGACATTGAGGTGAAAGATCTCGTCGAATATCACCGGATCGATCGACTCCACCGAAGTGGCATAGCTCCGTCCCGCGTTGTTTATGAGGCAGTCGATGCGTCCGAAGTGACCGTGAACGTGGGCGATCGCATGTCGGAGGGCCGGGAAGTCGGTGACATCGACTGGGACGGCAAGACTGTGGGGGATCTCCGCCGCCACCTCTTGAAGTGCCTCCGCGCTGCGGGCGAGAAGCGCCACCTTGCCTCCTTTCGCCGCGAGAGCTTTAGCGGTTGACAGTCCGATGCCGGACGAGGCACCGGTCACGACGAAGACTTTGTCTTCAATTTTCACAGTGGATGCTACGGGCGGGAAGATAGAAGCGTCGCGTCACCGTCGGATCGGCTGTTCTGTATTGGAGGCGCAACCAATGAACGGGCCCCGCGTTTCCATAGATGTGGGCCAATTCAAATCGAGTGCCCAGCTCGTCCTGGAGTGCACCCTCCTGTCTTGTGGACTCGGGATGAGCTGCGCTGAGGCGGTCCCGGAGCGAGGGGAGCCAGCCGAGATGATGGGTCCCCTCTTTTTCGAATGCGGCGCGGTTCGCCGGACCGAACCTAATATTCCGAGGACGTCTTTTCCGCAGTCCGCGAACACCCGTTCAAGCGAATTCCATAAGGGTTGGTTCGTGTCACCTCTCGGGGGAAGGGGTTTCTCCGAATCAATGTCGAAATCGACACCCGTCGTTCGACTATCGAGTGATGGGGGCCGAATAGCTCGCCCATCAACAGGTATCAGGAGAAGACATGAGATTTTTGGTTGCGATTCACCACCCCGATGACTACGACCCAGCCGCCGTCGAGGACGACGCGATGTGCCGCGACATCGACGCGCTGAACGAAGAAATGGAGGCCGCGGGGGTTAGGGTTTTCGCCGGCGGCCTGCAGCCGACTAGCAAGGCGAAGTCGCTCCGGTCGAATCCGGATGGCAAAGTGCTGACTACCGACGGACCTTATCTGGAGACTAAGGAGCATATGGGTGGCTTTTGGATGCTGGAGTGCGCCGACCTAGACGAAGCAGTAGCTTGGGGGCGCAAGGCAGTCGTCGCCTGTCGTGCCCCGGTCGAAGTGCGTCCGTTCTTCTGAAGGTGGTCGTGCCTGCCTGCGACTTCGGTCCGTAATGGTGCGCTTTCGTGAGGCAGGTTGCCGCCAGAGGGTGGCTATCTGATAAAGTGGCGATCATGTGTGAACAAGAGAGCTTCGACAAGGATCGTGAGGAATTTGAGCGGCGCGGACTTGTGACGAGGAGGCAGTTCGGCATCTTGTTGGCAGCTGGCGTGGCCATGCTGCTCCCTCAAGTCGCTAACGCCGCGACGGTAACGGAATCTGAGGTGACCATCAGCACTCCTGACGGCGCAGCGGATTGCTACTTCGTGCACCCGGCCAAGGGCACTGCCCCTGGCGTTCTCATTTGGCCGGACATCTTTGGACTTCGGCCGGCTTTCCGCCAGATGGCGAAGCGTCTCGCCGAGTCGGGCTATGCCGTGCTTGTCGTTAATCCGTTCTACCGCTCCCACAAGGCACCCACCGCCGAGAAAGGCACCGCCACCCCGATCTCGAATTTAATGCCTCTTGCGTCGAGTCTCAACGAGGCCACCGAAATGACGGACGCAAAGGCCTTTATCGCGTGGTTGGATACACAACGCGTGGTCGATAAGCATCGACACATCGGCACGCAGGGTTATTGCATGGGCGGTCCGATGGCATTTCGGAGCGCAGCTGCCGTGCCCGGACGGGTGGGGGCGGTTGCCACTTTCCACGGGGGTGGCCTGGTCACGGACAAACTCAACAGCCCGCACCTCGAAGCGGCCGGGAGCAAGGCTCAGTTCCTCGTTGCCATTGCGTCCAACGACGACGCACGTTCGCCGAAGGACAAGGACACTCTGAAGGAGACCTTCGCCAAGGCGAATCTGAACGCCGAGATCGAAGTCTACGAGGGTGCCGCCCACGGTTGGTGCCCGCCAGACTCGTCGGTCTACAACGAACCCCTGGCCGAGAAGGCATGGGCGCGGCTCCTTGCCCTCTACGGAAAGGCCCTCTAAGGCTGCTTTTGAGGTGAAGGATTTCTAAGATGGAAGATCTGGTCGGATCATGCAAAAAGAGCGCGGTGGAAGGGATGGAGTATTTCCTTAGGAATTTCTCGTACATCCCGGATGAGAAGTTGACTTGGACCGCGACGCCATCGGCAAAGTCGGCAATCCGGATAGCTGCTCATACCGCTCTTTATGCGGCAAGGTTCGCGCGAATGATGAGGGAAGGGAAGCTGCCTGCGGTCGACAACTTGACCGAGTGGTTGGCGCAAAGGAATGCCGAGGAAGCTGCGGTAACCAGCCGCACGGAAATGGAAACGCTCTTCCGGCAGGGCACCGATGAGGTTATCGCGGTCTTGGATTCCCTGACCCCAGAGGCGATCGCAAGTTCACTGGATTCCGGGCTAGGGTGGTCAATGCCGATGTCCCGGCTGATGAAGCTGCCCGGGTGGCACGCCACCCTTCACGCCGGGCAGATCGACTTCCTCCAAACGTGTTGGGACGATCAGGAAGTGTACTTCTGACGAGCTGAGAAGCTTGTCAAGCTTCATTTGTCTGCTTTGACCGTCTTCCTGAGCGAAGCGTCGAGCCCTAGCGAAAACAGCGAAGTCGAAGGATCCTCTGTCCAGTCTCCGACTCTCTGCGCGCGCGCCGGTTTTCTAAGTCGGAGGCTTAGTCAGTGATCCTTCGACTGCGCCGACTCGCTAGGGCTCATCGACTCCGCTCTGGATGACGGGACAAATGAAGGTTGACAACCTACTGAATGGGTCACGAGGAGGACGCCCGCGACAGGTTCGCCGCGGGTATTTCTTGCTTCTCCAGCCCCGGCCTTGCCCAGAAAACCTTCAAAATGTGTCCTCCGCCTGCCTCGAAGTACCCGACGGTGATCGGATACTTTCCCCTCCTGAGCGAGATGTCACCGGGGACCTCTACGTAGGCGTGAGGGCCATCGCTGTCTACCACTAGTCGTTTGCCGATCCACAATCGGCTGCCGTCGTCGGAGCCGGTCCAGAACCGGTAGACACCATCCTTCGGGACGTCGATGATGCCCGTAAAGCGGAGGGCATAGAACTCCTCCTTCGGATTTGCCTCGTCGAGGCCGAACTTACTGACCGTCATCGTACGCGTGGGAGCAAGCGTACTGAAGTCCGGGACTCGATCGAACATGCCTGGGAAGAATTCGCACACGACACCCGGCACGGTGGGTTGCGTCCAAACAGGAATATCCGCAAAGCCCACTTCCAACTTGGCGAAAAGAGGCTCGCTGAACCGACCATCGGGCCAGAAGGCTGCCGCTTTGATCATGGTTGACTTGCCAATCTTGATCGGACCGGTGTAGATCATCGAAGTTGGCTTGGGGTTCGATCCATCCATCGTGAAGCGGATCACGCCCTGTCCGCTGGGATTCAAGAGACGCACCGGTGTCGCGGTCGCGAACGCGCGCGCATCACCGTCCATCTTCGGTGCCACTGGATGGGGAAAGAGGAAGCTGTGATCCACGTTGGGACCGTGATTCTTGTCCTTTGCCTTCCAGAACTCGACCGCCCGGTTGTAGCTGAGGTCCGGCTTGTCGGTCCAATGCCAGTTCAGGCTGATGTGGGACGCCCTGGGCGAGAGGGATAAGGCTCCGCCTCGCGCTTGAATCTGTTTCCCATCTACCTGAGCGGAGTCCAGCTTGACGAAGTACGGGATGTGAAGCGCGAGTGTCTTTGGCGCTTGACGCCACTTTGACGACAGCTCGATGTCCGCCCCATTCTTTCGGGAATGCATCACAAAGGACACCGATCCAAAAGTGGTTGGTGCGTGGGCCAGCCGGATCGTCTTGCCTGCTCCCACCCATTGCGGCGAGAGGCACGAGGTCAGGTGGAGTACGTCGCCTTCCTCGCGAAGCAGCATGTTTCGCACCAACTCGATGGTCCGCGCGGCGAACCATCCGTGCGGCGTGTAGTTGCCCGACACGTCGCGCTCGCCCCAGGGCCGGGTGCCCATTTCAAAGCCCGCGTGGGTTGCCGACGTATGGGCCAACGCGCTGTAGAGGTCCTCCAACACGTCCCGCTGCATCCCGCAGGCAAGCGCGGTTTGCGTCACGTTGTAGGTCTCGTAGTGATGTAAAGTGCCAGGGTCTTCCTCGACCCCTGCTTGTCCGCGCGTCTTGATGACCCAGGCGTTCGTCCCCCAAGTGGAGATCCCCTCGCGCCACTTATATTCTCGAATCGTTCTCAAGGTCACGGCGACCCGAGGATCTGATTTGTCGATGACTCCAAACGGATAAACACCGGCGGTTGCATTCTCCCAGTCACGGCCGTCCTCGGGGCGGTCGATTCCTGGCGGGATGTATCCGCCGCTCAGGGCCGTTACCTTGGCCAGTTGCGCCATGAACCGCTTGCGATAGGCGTCATGCCAAGACTGCCAGAGTGCAGCGTCGGCGGCGTGTCCGGTGGCATTTGCCATGTTGATCGCTTCCCGGAGCCCCAGGAGAATCCAGAAGCTGTGGCTGGTGTAGTGGCCGGTTAGGAGTTCGGCATCGTAGGGCCCTAGCTTTGGCCACAGGTTCAGCGGGTCCGAGGCGATCTTCTCTTGGAAGTACTTCATGTGCGGAGCGAGCACGGGGTAGGCGTACTTGGCGAACGCTAGATCACCTGTAGAGCGGAAGTGCGCCCCAACTGCCCACAGCGACTGCCCCCAATCATCTTCGCCGCTTCGCTTCAGGTCGCGCGCGGAGCCGTCGGGGTTGGTTTCGAAGTAGTACTGAACCGTTCCGCGGGCAACATCAGGCAGATTCATGAGGTCGAAAGCGTGGGTGGTGAAGGCACCGTCCCGGAAGTAGAAGGTGTGGTACTGGAACTTGTTGACGGTCGGCATGAAGGTTTTGCCGTCTTCCAGCACGTCCCGCGCGATCAGGAGGTAGGCGAGGCTGGCCTTGACCGTGTTCGTGACCTTCTCTTCTGGAAGCTCGATCTGAGTTACCTGGTCGAACAAGCCGGTCCAGAACGCGGACACTTCGGCGAGCG
This sequence comes from Fimbriimonadales bacterium, assembly GCA_038216655.1. Taxonomy (GTDB): domain Bacteria; phylum Armatimonadota; class Fimbriimonadia; order Fimbriimonadales; family Fimbriimonadaceae; genus JAFDWR01. The sequence continues at coordinate 323,845 of JBBQPZ010000001.1, read as the reverse complement.
ACGTTGAGTAATCCGCCTGCGTGACGTCTGCCACCTTGGCTGCGCGCTTCAGGTCCACAGGCACGAAAGGCATCTTGAAGGTCATCTCCGCCGTTCGATTCGGCTCCAGGCGCAAGCTGTATTCGACGCCAGGACCGACGCCATGCGACGGCTCCGGATCGCCCGAGTAGGTGAAAACAAGGTGATCGGCCTTGGTGGCCATGCCGCCTCGATGGCCGGCTGAGGACGATGTAGCCCATCGATCCTTGTCCATGAACAAGTCGCGATACCACTCGCGGCAGGGCATATCGGCCCTCCAGCGTGGACCCCTGGGCGCAAACTGGGCGACGAGATTAGTCTCCTTAAGTGTCGGTGTGGAGTTATGAGCTGTGACGCGCATGAACGCCACCAGGTTCTCTCGCGGATCCAGACCCTTGGGGGAAGCAAGGAACTGGACGTGAAACCCAATGCCGTCCCGCTCGAAGTCGTACTGCGGAAATGGAAGCCAGCCCTGGAGTAGCGTCTTCGCGCGAACGTCGATCGCCTTCGGGTCCTTGCCAGTGAGGAACTGGAGCTCGCCAAAGCCGTTGTTGAGCGCCCCGTCATATGTAAGTTGGAACGCCTGGGGGGAGTCCTTGAACCCGACCACGTCACTGGGATAGAGGAGATAGGTGAACAGCTCCGGGGGAGTTTGCTCTTGGAACCTTGGCCATCCAACGGTGAGAAGGCAAGCCGCCAGAATCATCTGGAACACTCTCGGGACGACATGTCACGAGAATACTCCCGCTAGGGATATGGGATAGTCCAAGCTTCTTGACCCGCGGCTCCCGCGAACGTGTGATCGGCGGCTTGAAGGCCAGTAGATGGCCCGTCAGTCGCTACCCCTCGTGGAAGAAGATCTGACGCACCTCAATCGGCCTCCGTCCCGCTAACGCTCCCTTACGCGCCCAGTCCAGTGCCTCGTCCAAGTTGGCGGATTCAATAATCAAGAACCCGCCAATATGCTCTTTCGTCTCCAGGTACGGGCCATCGGTGACGAGGACCTTGCCATCAGGCTGGGGTCGCACCGTCTTCGCGAGGCTGGCTGGATGTAGACCGCAGGCGAAGAATAGGGCGCCCGCCGCCTCCATCTCGGCGTTGAGATCATGAATAGCACGCCCTGTTTGTTTGTCCTCTACGGACGGATCGAAGTCGTTGGGGAGTTGAGCGGTAACGATAAACTTCATGATGATTTCTCCAAATTGTGTCTTCGGCGCGCCCGTTGACCCGCCTTCCCTATAAGGTCGAAAGGGAGGATCGGAATTCGACAAATCGTAAAGTCCATAGAGTCGATTCCGGGTTGAAGGGAAGGCGACGCGTTCGAACCCGCAGATCTTGAACGCGCGCTGCTGGCGTTGGAAAGGTCAAACCTGAAGCAGACCAGAGATCATATGACGCTTCTGCATGCCACCTGGATCAAATGGCATGCTCAAACCCCAGCGTTTTGGGGACCTTATCGTTGGTTCAACCCCTGCAAACCACCTTTGGAGCCATCAAGGTGTAACCTATGTGTCCGGAACGGACAATAAGTGGATTGGTACTCCGCATTGGACAGGTTGCGAACTTTCGACATCGCGGCTGCTTGAATCGATTATCGATTGCGGAATTCAGATTTTACGTGATGCGCAGTCGATTTGTCGGCTCGATTTCCTACCGAGCTTAGAATCCTTTCCGTCCGACAATCTGGTCTTCAGGAACATTCGAAGGCGCGGTCGGCGTAACCTTACTCCATGCTTAGCGCTTTGGTCTTGGCCCTCGTGCACCCCGTGCGATCGCTCCCTGTCCCATCTGGCTCCTACAGGGTGGGGACCATTGTGAAGCCCTACTCCGATTCATCCCGGCAAGATGCTCTTGACCCCGCCCAGCCACGAAGCATCCAAGTTCAGTTCTGGTATCCGGCCAAGAAGAGCCAGGAAGGAACGCCGGCCCCCTACATGTCTTCTGCTCTCCTTAAGGCCCTGAGAGATGACACCTACCTCAACGTCGATGTCAAGTTGCTCGATGGATGGGACGTGTTGAAAACTCACTCCTATCCTCTCGCCGCACCCGTAGCAAGGAAGTTTCCCTTACTAATCTTTTCACCGGGACTGGGAATGTCCCGTGCCAGTTATACGATTCTGGCCGAGGAGTTGGCCAGCCGGGGGATTATTACAGCAATCGCGGATCACCCCTATTGCGGACTTACCATCCTTCCAGATGGCCACCTTCGATCTTACATGGCTGTCAAGTCGAAGCCGGAGGAGAAGGTGCGGTTCATGGCCGCCGATCAGTCCTTTCTCCTTTCGGAACTGGGAAAACAGACTCCATTGCATTTCAAGATCGATTGGCGGCGGGTCAGCGTTGGCGGGCACTCTATTGGTGGAGCAGCGGGCCTTCAAACGGGCAGGGGCGATGCCCGCATCGCTAGCTCAATCGACCTCGACGGGGATGTGTGGGGAGATGTTGAGCGTGCAGGCGCCCGCAAGCCGTTCCTGGTTCTCTTGAACTCGCCGGGGTCACCAGTCACGATTCCCGCGAAGATGAAAAATGAGCGTACGAACGAGTGGGTCGGGGTCTTTGCCAAGTCGCCTGTACATGCAACCGCAATCACCGTCGGCCCTGCCTATCACCTGACGTTCAGCGACATTCCCTTCCTTATGCCACCAGAGCTTCTCCGGGCCTCTGGTGCAACCCTCGACGCCACACGCGGCCGCAACGTGATCGCTGACCTCATCCAGGCCTACATCGAGGGCGGCCAGACTCGGGTGGAGGAAAAGGCAAAGCAGCTGCCCGAAACCAGAATAATTCTGCGAAAATAGGCTCAGCCCTTAAGGCGAGCAAGTTCGAATCCCGTCTGGACTGACACCAAACGTAGGTTCAAAAAGAGGTGGTACTCCGGACGGGATTCGAACCCGCGACCTTCGCCGTGAGAGGGCGATGTCCTAAACCGCTAGACGACCGGAGCATCCGAGCGAAGAAGAGAATACCTCACTGGTCAACCTGGATCAAGGTCGCCAGGGCATCGATTTCAACTCCCAACGCCGGGCGAGGGCGGCCTGATCGGTACGATGCACTCCTGCGGCGGATTCACCTGGGGGCAGAACCGTACGAATCGTCGGCGGCGAGGTGAGTTCGACCCGTTGGATGAACGTCCCGCGATTCCCGTAGGGGATTGGGGCATCTCCGGAGACCTCGATTTGGTCGGGACGTTCCAGTGGGATGTCATCTCGGACGACCGCGGCGGCGGAAATCAGTTTCGTTGGAGAGCGTCCGGCCAGGTAGTCGAAGTGCGTCTTCTTCTGCAGCGCGTGAAGAATGAAACTCGGAGGGAGCGCGGCGCGGAAGAATTCTTCCTGGAGCATGGGGCCAATTGTGGGCAGGAACAACTTGCGTCGCATCTCGTCCAGCCAGAGGCGATAAGCAAGCTGAGGAAAGGATCCATTGGTTCGAACCCCGTCGAATGCCTTCAGGTTTGGCGGGCCGTTAAGGGAATCCACAAACGGCTTGAAGTAGGGCCAAGTTTCGTCATGTCTGGCGATGCTTTCCGTCGCCCCGCGCAGATCCTCTGGGGAAAGGATTGGCTTATCTAGAGCTTCGCGAATCAACGAGACGTGGTCGATCTCCTCCCAAACCGGCGAGTCTTGATTCGGCCACCAAGTCGCTGGACGGTTGTTCCAGTTGGTAAGGAGCCCAGACTTAGGGTTTCGCACCCTTGGCATGCGGGCCTTAGCGATCATGCCACGCCACTCCGTCGACGACGAAGCCAGCACCGGTAGGCGAGGATCGACGCCGGGAGCCCGAGACGGCACGTCGCCGGTGTAGAGGTAGCCAGTCGCGCCGGCGGTCGTGGCATAGAAGAAGTTGAAGCTCATCGGCGCTGGCTCGATCGCAGCTTCGATTTCGCGAGGCTCTTTGGCATCGTAGAGGTCGAGAAGAGCGTCGTAAGCTTTCATTTCCCGCTTCCAGTAGGTGGACCGACGCACAAACAGGTGGGTTTTGGTCTCCAAGATGACGGGACCTGTTACGGTGCGATGCTGGACGACGGACCGAGATGGAGAACCGGCGACGGCGACCGAGAAGCGGACGTCTTCAATCTCCCGCTTTCGGGTCCCGTCCAGATAGCCAGTCGCGCCTGAGCGGCGGTAGACGAACACATCGTCGGTGTCGGCGAGCCCGGTGGTCAGGCCCCAGGCGAATGCTTTGGTTGAACCGACGAGAACGCCGGGGAGTCCGGGTACGTCGACGCCGGTGGCGTCGAGTCCGGGAGCGGAAACGGCAATTTCGTGGAGCACGGACGGGTTTGTGAACCCCATCTGCGGCCCCGAGAGGAGAATCGCCTTTCCGGTGCTGGAGCGGGAAGGGCTCACCACCATGGCGTAGCTTCCGGTCTTGAACGGCGCGCCTACGCTCTGAGCGACGAGGGTCGATTGTCGGTGCTCGACCAGTTTCAGGGCGGGCAAGAGTTCGAGCAGGCCAATTTGGGGCAGATCAGTAAGCTGCTTCTCGGTGTTCGCTCGGGAGGGAATGGGGAAGCGCAACGGGTTCAAGGAATCGTCTTCGTGGGCGACGGTCGTCGGCGCGCCAGTCTCATCCACTGGAACTAGGTCATCGAAGACGTCGAGCTCGTGGCCGGCCAAGGGCCGCTGTTGTTTGAGGTACTGGACACCGGCGAGGTTGCGCAGTTGACCCGAGGCACCCTTCCCGAAGCGTTGCAGAAGGGAAACCCCGATCGCGACCGAGTCCGCAGGCTCCCAAGGCGCAGGTGCCAGGTGATTCGAGGCGTACTCGGCAGGAAGCTTCTTGAGACGGGAGGCCTCGATCATCCACGAGTTCACGCCGTGGGCGTAGGCGTCGATGGCCGATCGGGCGTTGCCGCTGAGGTTCTGGTACTGCGTGAGCAACTCGGCGCGGGTATAGCCGAGTTTGAGCGTTTCTGAGTCGGAGTCGGCGTACTTAGGGCCGAAGGCCTCGGCCATTCGGCCTTCGGCGACCCGGCGCGAGGTCTCCATCTGCCAGAGTCGGTCTTGGGCGGTGGAGTAGCCGGCTAGAAACCAGGCTTGCTCGACGGTCAGGGCGCGGATGTGGGGGATGCCCCAGTCGTCGCGGACGATCGGATCAATCGCCCGCGCGCCGAGCAGAAGGAGAGCCGAGATCATGCGGTCAGACTACCGCGACCTCGGGCTAGGGAAGAAAGCGACGTCCGCCGCCGCCGAGCGGTTTGGATCCTGAGATCAAGCCACCGACGACCAAAACAACGCCAGCCAGAATCGCTACAAAGATGAGCGACTGCACGATCTTACTGATGATCCAAAACGCAACGACCGCCGCGAGGATCGTCAAACCGAGTTTTAAACTTCCCGACATCTGTTCTCCACGGACGAGCCTCTTGCCCTGTCCGTACTTACTTTAACGCTATTCCGCAGATCGCGTCCGCACCGAGGGACCTTTGGCCGAGCGTCGAGTTGGGTAACTTGACGCTATGCCGGTTCCGGTCTTCCACGCGAAGCCGTTTGATGCTACCAGCGATGAGCCGTTGCGTATTCACGCGCCGCTCGTCGCCAAGTGGCTGACCCGCTTCATCGAGGACGAGATGATCCGTCGCCGAGGCATCAGGAAAGCCGTTCTCGGCCTGTCTGGAGGCGTGGACTCCGCCGTCGTCGCCTACCTTCTCGCCCGAGCCCTTCGACCCGAGAACGTCTATGCATTTCGCATGCCGTACAAGATTTCATCCCAGGAAAGTTTGGATCACGCCCAGTTAGTGGTGGACGATCTGGGTATCAATGTCCGAACCGTGCCCATCACGGGGATGGTTGACGGGTATGTCAACGAGCTCGAACCGGAAATCTCAGGAGCCCGTCTGGGCAATGTCTGTGCACGGGCGCGAATGATCGTCCTGTTTGACCAGTCTGCAAAAGTGGGTGGCCTTCCCGTTGGGACGGGTAACAAGAGCGAGCGGTTGTTTGGTTACTACACTTGGCATGCCGACGACTCGCCCCCGATCAATCCCTTGGGAGACTTGTTTAAGACACAGGTCTGGGAGTTGGCCCGTGAGCTTGGCGTGCCGGACGTGATTGTCGACAAACCGGCTTCGGCCGATCTGATCAAGGGTCAGACCGACGAACTGGATTTCGGGATCACTTACCAGAAGGCAGATCGGGTTCTCTACTACATGACCCTTGGCTACCCGAAGGCGAAGTTGATCGAGATGGGCTTCCCGGCGGCGGACGTCGAGCTTTGTTGGAAGCGGGTGGACGGCACCCATTGGAAGCGCCGTCTCCCGACGGTTGCGATGCTCAGTAGCACGGCAATCGGCGAGTATTACTTGCGGCCGGTCGATTACTAGTTGCGCGGGTTGCTTCGATCGAGCTTGTCCTAGGTTCAAGTTTTGAACGAACTCACGTTCTCACTATGCACTGCTTACCCAGAATGGCAATTTGGTGCGTCTGGGTTCATCGTCTAGGCCGCGTTCTGCCACTCAGTAGGTTCATTTGTCGCATTTCCGGTGGTGGCCAGGACGGAAGATGCCCAAGAACAGGAAATGCTTCTTAGTAAGCAGTGCTCCTACGCCGAGTGGCAATTACAACTCACGGTTTGCCGGGAAACGACTTCAGTTCACCTGGCACTTGCAATCCCGGCCAAACCGTGGCACCGCGGACCAATACAAAGCACCTGAGAAAGTCGGAGACGCTCATCTTCATCCGCTGCCTTCTGTTCCCCGCAAACATGTAAGCTCGAAGCGTCGTTTTGTCAACCAGGTTTTGAAATCGCTTATTCAGTCCGATGTACGGTTGCCCAGATTTCGCGCTTGGCATCCAGGTCACGGAACTGTTTACGTCCGGGCACGATGTCCAGGTAGAGCGTGGCGATCTCGTAGGGTTTGAGGTGGACTTTGAGGCTTGCGGCTTCTATCCCGAAGGCAGCGAGTTTTTCGGGTTCGCTTGTCAACTTCTTTGAATCGGCCTGAGCCACGGGGATGGCCTCGATGATCTCGCCGAGGAGATTGGTCTTGTAGGCGGTCGCGATGGGTCCGGCGAGGGTGATCTCCGCTTCTGCTTCCTCCCCGTTTGCTTCGACGAGACGTAGTATATAGGGGTGCTCGATTCCCTTGCCGGCGTAGCTTTCGACTCCGCGGCCCGCGAAGGAGCCTTGCTCGCGGTAGAAGGCAGTGGCGAGAACGCCGGGGTGGTGGGATGTGACGGCGGAAAAGTCGCGGGGGAAAGGAGAACCTTCCGCGGAGGGATTCGAGTCCGAGTCACCGCAAGTTTCCTTGTAACGACTGGACCCGTCCGTCCCGAATCCGCGGAAACGGCTGGAGCGGCGAATGCACTCCGCGTTGGTCAGCCCTCGATGGGGAGTTAAGGTGAGGGTGGTGATCGCCCGAGTGTCCTGGTTGTCCCCATCCCAAGGATCCATGGCGAGGAGAACATTGGCGAGCCCGGCCTCGGTTCGGAACCACTGCTGACTTCCGGAGTGGGCAATCAGCAAGCCAGCCCCGTCTTGGGTGGAGCAATCCACAAAGGACTGGGAGGTGAAGGCACCGCTGACCGACTCGAACCACTGCGGGCTGGTCATCCAATCGCCTTCCGGATACTTCCTGCGACCCGAAGAACCTGGGCCGACGGTCTGTACGGAATATGGCCCATCGGTCCGGATCGTCGTTTACTGCTGATCGACCGGCCACATCATGCGGACCGCTCCGCCGTATCCGGGATCGATCACCCTATCGGGGATGGGATCGACGGAGACCCAGAGGTGAAGGGCCCCCTCTTCAGGGAGAGGAGTGAATCGAAGAAGGACAAGGCTCCTGGGTCCGATGAAGATTTCGAGCTCACCGCTCTCGATATCGCCAAAAACTCCCCAAGGTCGGTCGAGGCCCGTGGTCTTTGAAGGTTGGCCATTCGTCGCGAATTCGAACCAGGGTGTCAGGTTCTCGATTGATCCTCCCGAGGTTCGAAATTCTAGAATCCGGGCGGTCTCGATCTCGATCCTAACGAAGAATTCACCCTCCGAGAATTCGGCGACTCCGTCATTCACGATCCAGGGTCGAGTGCGATTGATGTCTTCGACCACGGAGTAGCCCATTGCTGGGACCTGAGAGGTCGCACAGCCGAGGTGGTTGAAGATGGCCGAGGGAAGACCGGTTCGACGCAGGAGTCGCTCAACCGGATCACTTCTATCCATCAAGCTCTGAATGAAGGCAAACTGAGCCTGGGCCACATGCCCACACAGGCCCTCACACTCGTGGTTGTCGTGATGTTGGGCGGCGAGGAGGAGACGCCAGCATTCCTCTAACTCCCAAGTGGGATACACATCCCACGGTTCGTAGGGTCGGCCAAAGAGGCCGAGAATGGCGGCCGCCGTTTCGGACCTCAACAGGAGACGCTCTACCATCGCGCTCATTTTCGGGTGGTTGTCGCCGTTCTTGCCGAGGGTCATGCCGTGCCAGACCTCGTCCATTGCGTAGTGGCGGACGGGGAGGGCTTGACCCTTCCATTTCTCTAAGTAGCCACCGAGCGTGGTCGCCAACACCTCGAAACGGGGGTCTTGCTTGAGCTCGGCGAGCATTGGGATCATTAGCTCCGAACGGCACATCCAGTCTTGGGTCGGCATCAGTTCGAGCCACTGCAGGACCAGGGGTGGAACCGAACCCGCTTCCGGAGGATTCGCGGCCAGATCGTCAAGCAGAATGCGGAAGTCCTCCGGCCATTGGTGGAGGTTCATCCGGTTTCGGGTCGCAGTGGGGATCTGGGTGCCATCAATCCCTTCCCATGCGATAACTGGAGCGTCTTCCATCGGGATTTCCGGCGTATGCCAAGTCCACTGGAAGTACAGCGAGGCACCGGTGAAACCGCAACCGGCCAGGATTTGCGGGAGTTGAGGGTAGAAGTCGAACTCTTCCTCCCAAAACGTCCGGGGTCTCGCGCCGAGGAGTCGGAGGCAGGTGCGGACGCCATAGATCCGTTGCCGGACGTTGGATTCGCCGCCCTGAAAAACACCGTAAGGTTGGCCGTAACTTCCCCCGACGACTTCGATGAACCCGGTCGCGACCGCCTCTCGCAGTTTCTGCAGATGCTCCGGGGACTCGGCGGCCATCTTCTCGAAGCCGATGCCGTCGAAGTTCAGATTCCCCTTAACACCAGCTTTCGCACAGTACGCGAGCATGTCGTCGGTCGAACCCGAAAGGACGTCGTAGCCCCAAAGCCACTGCATGTCCACCCAGTGCATGTGGTTGCCAAAGGTGTAGCAGAGGGGAATGCGTTCGGCCATCGCCGAATTCTACCGACGGACTCGTTCGCGAGGAGGTGGCACGCCAGCACCACTGCGGGTGGGATCGCCACCAAATTGCTGCTTAACCTCCGACATCGCTTTGTCCAAGGCGGTACGGTAGTTGGCGGGAAGCTGGTTAAACGGAACCATATTCCCGCGTAGATCGAACTCTGGTGACATAAGCGTCATCGAACCGGTCGTTCCTGCGTTGAACTGAACTCGGAAGTTGTAAGAGACCTGCCGACCCGGCAGAACTTCCTCCGCCCGTCCGCCATGGAGCGGGTCGTAGTTATTGAGTTGAGGCATCGTCGGAGCGAGCTGGTTCATCGCCATCGATCTCATTTCGACGTTCATCAGCCCGGGATATTCTCCGCCCTTAGGTGCGGTCAGAAGGCTAAGATCGCTCCTTACGTCCAAGGCGATGGGGACATCGTTTAGAATTCCATTTGGCAGCGACTCTGTGGCCATTGTGCCCATCCAAATGCCGGTCTTTCCGCTTCCGCGATGGGTCATGGGCCAATCAACCCGGAAACTCCGGTGCTTTCGAAAGACCATGGTTTCGACAAGAGATTTTGCCTGGCTGCTTAGTTGACTGTAAGGGACTTGACCGTGCGCCTTGAGAACCGCCCTTTGCGGCAAGCTCATCGATCCGTAGAAGCGGGCTTCCGCTCCCCAGTTCTGCAGGCAAACGGAACTGCGAGGGACGACGGCAGTCATGGCACCGTAAAGGAGTCGAGGGGCTTCGTCAACGCCTTCCCCTGCTTGGTAGGTTGCAGAGTCTTCCAGAGTCAGCATTCCCGTGGAAGTCAGAGATTGTAGGAGTCCGCGCATTCGGGCCGGTTGGCCCACGGGGTCCACGTCTTCGGGCTGACCACGACCCAGTTCTCGCCCCTATCGACCACGCATCCATATCGACCGAGCATGCGCCAGACCCAACTGGCCGTTCGCTTGACCTTCCTCCCGCCTTCGGGGGTGAGGAGCCATCCCATATCCGACGCCTGGTCGGGCAAGCAGGCGACGATATTGGCCTTTTGGTTGTCGGCGGCTTTCGTAACCAACTCACTGATCTCAAACCCAAGTGGCTCAAACTTCACCGGATCGAGGACTTTGGCCCGCGTTTCCCCTTCGGGGAGGCGCGGCTGTCCTTCGTCACGGCTTAAATACATGGAAACGACGTGAGCGATCGATTCTTGCGAGAGCTCAATCACCGCTTCCGTATTCTCGGTGCTTAGGAAGGTCGTAATCGTGGCGTACAACGATTAACACCCGGGTCTTGCTTGCATCGACTGGGTCGGAGTAGTTTCGCGGATCCTCCGTAAGGCTGGTGCCATGCTTTTCCAGGGGAGACTCGGTCTTGTAGAGGGCAAGCATTTTGTCCTGCTCGCGGGCCAACAGAGTCAGCGCGTTCGCTCAGTCGGGGATGGGAAACTCCATCCTTGTCGGGCGGTTGGACAGCACCGATTCCCCTTCGGGGAGGCGCGCCAGAAATTCAGGATCTAAATTGACGGCGATGCGTTCGAGGGCGCGATGTCCCGGCATGTCGCCCTTCATTCCCCGGAAAAGCTCGTAAGAGTTTGAGCGCTCCTTGGGGTCGGTCGAGTTGGCCTCCTCGTCGAAGGCAGTGAACTTCCCAATGAGTCGACGGATGGAAGCGTCGTCGTAAGGGCCGGCCTTCTCAAGCTTGTCCTTCATGCGTCGCAGAGCGCCAGCGATTCGATCCGTTCGGACCTTGAGCTGCGTCGCTTTCTGTGCCTCGACCCTCGCTTTGTCCAAATTCAAGGTCATTTCACCAGTTCGCTCCAGCGTCCACTTGCCATCGCAGGCGATTGCTAATCGGTCCAGAAGGTCCTTGGCAGGCACCTCGTGAACGGAAACGACCACCACCGCATCACGCAAAGCCCCGTCGCAATTGAGCTTCATCCCAACCTTCGGCTCGAGCACCTTCATTGCATCAGAGAGACGACAAGCTCGCATCTCAAGGGAGACGGGTGCATCGAGCCCTCGAAGCGAGTGGGAAAGAGCGAGGGCGACGAAGGCAATCATCATAGGTATCTCCTAGCAATCGAAGTATAGGAGCAAACTACGGTTCGTCGAGGAAGACCGGTTCCTGAATATGATCCGTATCCGCATCTTCGATATCGCGCGCCATATCCTGGGCGAAGGATCGCAAAAGGGGTTCGGAATCGGTCTCGGCTACTCTACGGAGTTCTCGCACGACGGCCTCCTTAAGGTCGGGCACCCATTCAACCGTGTGAAACAGTCCATGGATGGCGCTTCGCCGCCCGATCCGGCTTGGAGCGTCCAGGCAGGAGAGGAGCATCTTCCCTCCGGTGATGTGAGGCAAGTGGCCTCCCAGCACGACGCCAGCCTTGTAGATGGTCCGCGCATAGTCATCGGGCGCGGTCCAGATCAATTCTCTGATTGCCGCTAATGCCTCTTCTTCTTCGGCGGGTGAGACCACAAAGGATGGGAGGTCTTCGAAGAGATCCAAGACGCACCATTGGGCAGCACGCCGATTTGGGTGCCGCTTATCCTGCAGAATTTGGATCAGGGCAGGGGTAAACAGGTGAGAGCGTGCGTGGGTCTCTATTTGGATCCGCGCATCGTTGGCGACGTCGCGGTCGCTGCAGTAGAGCAGCTTCACGAGACTGGCGGGGGGAAGATCGCGAACGTGACCCTTGAAGCGAACCTCCATCCCAAGACAACGAGCGATGGCGAATTGCCTTTGAAAGAGAGGTTCCGCGCGTTGTTGTAGCTTCCGCAGCATCTTGTCGTCGGTTTCCCCGTGCGCCTCAAGCCAGAGCGCGTCCGAACGCCCGAACACCCCGTGCCGAGTGCGAGCGATCGTTAGCTCGAACTCTTCGCCGTGCATCTTGGCCACGATCGAACTTGACCAGTCGCTGGCGAGCACGTGGAAGCTATAGCTCTCCGGGTGAGGGGGCCAATGGAATTTGACGCGGTGCCCGGGATTAATCGCGTCGGTCGAACCGACACGCGCGACCTCGGCGTCGATAAACGCGCGCAACTCGCTCAACACTTGAGCGGAGTCTTCGTGGCTAGCCTGGGTCGCCATAGGAAATAGATCAGGCGTGTTTGCGCCCGATCTCTCTTCTTACCTCGCTCCGGTCACTGTCCGGGCAAGGAATCGATCGATGATCGCCTTTGTGTCCCGAAGGTAAAGCCGTGTCATTTCGTCCAACTTCTTCCCGTTGGCGATTTGACCGCCAAACCTAGCGGAGAGTCGGCGAAGGGAATCCGTCGCAATCATCCGGACGTCTTCGTTGACACCACTGGGAGGAGCACTCGACTGGGTGATCAGCGCATTGATGGTGAATCGCTGCAGATCGCGGCGATTCGCCTCGATATTCTTGCTTTGACCCACCTCACTGAACACCGCAGTGAGAACTGTCCCGTAATGCTCGCCAAGACTGTAACTGCCGGAACCGCTAGAGAGCTTGTAGGCGTTCTCCGCGATTCGCGAAGTCTTTTCCGCGCTTAGAAGCGTTCCGACGAGGGCGATCTGTTGCGAGGAGACGACGCTCCGGAGCGGGGCGTCCCACGTGTTCTCGACGTTGCCAAGCGTGAGTCGTACGCGAGCCTCGGTGGGCAGGGAGAAGGCATCCTCCACGAGGCAGCCGTGCGTGATCAAGCCGATCGCCTGGCGCTGCTCGGCCCCGCTCACGGGTTGGAGCGTTGCGCGCTCGTCTGTGTCACCGCGGAAATTACGGCTGACGCCGATGCCACCGACGAACCGTGAGGCGTTGCGGCCGCACTTGAACGTTCGGAGCAGGGAAGCCGCCACCAGCTCAGTTCGGCGGGTGTAGCTCTCTCCCGGGCGCGGGAGATTGGCCAGGGCGTAGTGAAGGGCTCGCTTTGCCGCCTTCATCTCCTGACCGAAGTAATTGACCGGGTCCTTGGCGTTATCGAAGCGGACCGCGTATGGGTCGTAGGAGTCGGCATCCTCGTCGGTTAGGTAGGCATGGCCGGGAAGTCCCGACTGCGACGCGACTCGCGAAAGGGTGTAGGTTTCGGAGACCGGGTCGTTCGCCATCGGGACGTCCATGTAGCCGTACTTGATCGCCCAGATGTCATAGGGTCCGACGACCGGGGTGAAGAAGTTGCCCTTACCCTTGAGGACGGCTTGGACGTTCGTCGGGATGTAGTCCATGACGCTGGCCGAGACGCCCACCTTGTCGATCAAGGCGTCGTCGGCAAGTTGGGCGGTGGTCAGGTTCGTTGAGCCGATGAAGTTATGGCGGAGGCCGAGACAATGTCCCACTTCATGGCTGACGACGTCTTCGATGTAGGCTCTCGCATAGTCGTCGGGCGCGACTTTTAGACCCGGCGCGGCCTGAAGCGCGGCGTACATGAAGGATGCGTCCGCGGCAAGCTCGTTCGGTAGCTCGCATTCCATCCGTCGCCAGCCGAAGCGCTTGAAGATCTTGGCGGCTTCCTTCTCGGCGACCACGCGGTCGTGGTCGAAGATATAGGCATCCGGTGCGACGTTGCGCGTCTCGTCGGAGTCGGTGAGAGCCTCGTAGCTGTGCTTCACCAGCGACGTGGCCACCGGGGTGGAGTAGTTCCGGTGCTCGCCGAGAATGAAGCTGAGCATCGTCGAATCGAACGTGACCGCCGCGTTCATCGTCTCGCCGGAAATTGGGTCACTGCGGGCCTGTGCCACGGCGTATCCGGCGTCTTCGGACATTGTCCAGCGGACGACGTTGTTTCGTCCGTCGGAATGGTCGTAGTCGGGGTCGTTGTCGACTTCCTTGACCTGAACCGCGTTCTTGTAGCCGAGCTGCTCAAACGCCCTGTTCCAGCGGAGGATGCCGTCCTTGACCGCACCTCGCCATTTCATGGGGACGGAGGGGTCAACCACCCAGACGATGGGCTTGACCGGCTCGCTCATCGCGGCAGACGGGTCCTTCTTCTTGAGGTTGAAGCGGTTGATCAGGCGCTGGGTTTGATCGTCACCGAGGAACTTGTCGAGGCTGAAATAGTCGGTGGTGAAGTAACCAATGCGGGGATCGGAAAGGCGCGGCCGGTAGCCATCGTCCTTGCGATACCACATGTTATAGGTGACCTTAAGAGGGACGCTACGGTCGTCCTCGAGGGCGGTCTTGCCAATCCCGAGAAGGGCAAGTAAGGGATTCGCTTCAGCAGCACCTCGCGGCGAGTAGTAGTGCATCTTCATCTGAAGCACGGTGTTCTCGTCGCCGTAGCCCTTCGCCTTCTCGACGCCGGTCTTGTCGCGGTCTAGCTGGTACGCGCCGCCGAGCATTACACTCACGAGTTCGTTCAAGCGGAGGAGCTCGCCCGTGAAGAGGCTAGTGACGTTGACCAGCATCAGGTGCTTTTCGGTGTTGGTCTGCTCGATGCGGTAGCTGCCCAGATAGGCCTTCGGGAAGCTCCGGGCGGAACTGACCGCGAGTGGGTCGTCCTTGGACCAGCGGTACTTCAGATTGGGTTCAACGAGAGTTAGATTCTCTTCGGTCTTTTCCCACGAGTAAACGTCGATGCCATTCAGCGGGTCGCCGGCCTGCAGGCCCATCGCGTTTGCGCCGGTTGCGAGCGTGGCCTGAATCAGGAACAGCTTGCCGAGGGCGTCTTCGGGCACCTCAAGGAGGATCTCTTTGCGGCGAAGGTAGATCGGGAACGGACCGTCGATCCGCTTGAGGTCCTTGACCGCTCGTTCGTAGTCGGTCGTCTTCTCATCTTTCTTCGGAGGATCCACCGACTTTGCCGCGCTCGTAGTGGCGGCAGGAGGATCCGAAACCCCACGCGCGACGGCGGGTGCGACCGCTCCCAGTCCGGTGACGACCGATAAGGCGGCAGCAAGAAGAGAAGATTTCATTACAGAACAATACTCCTGATCCGGGCATTTCGCACCCGGAGAATGTGGATAGTCGAACCTATAGAGAGTATTCGGCTCGGAATTGGTTGATCCAGAGAGTCGCGTCGCCGGGAGGCGTTTGGCCCGTCGGCGGTGCCGCGACCGCCGAACTCAAGATGTTGAGCAAAGTCGCCGGTGGAATCTCCTCGAAGGCCATCTCGTGAATCCCCGTTGAAGACTCGACGACGACGCCCCGTGTCCCTCGATAGGCGCGTGCCCCGTCAGGCGTGGCGATCGGCTTGGAAGCGGTCGCCGCACTGATCTCGGAGTCCAGCCAAGCGCGCATGCTGACTAATCCGCGGACTCGATCGGTTTCTGCCGAAGCCCCGGGTGCGGCTTCCAGGACCTGGAGCATTCCCGCGAAGTCGTATCGAGCCCGGAGCGGATCGAGTTGAGCTTTGGTCGAGACGGCTGGCGTCGTGGTGCTTGGTGTCGTGGAGGGAGAGGGCTGGGCTCCTCGGCCACTCTTCGTCCGCCCCACCCGGGGATCGTCAAGCGAGTTCTTTCCTCGGGTGAGCTGCATCGCCGCGAAGATCACCGCGCCCACAAGCACGACGCTCGCCACCACCATCAATGTGGCCCGGGATCCGCTCGCGCCTTCCTCATGTCCGGAGATGACAGGTTCGTCGAACGGGTCATGCTCGGTTACGTACTCGCTCAGCGAGGGCACCTCGTAGACGGGGACAGGCTCGATGATGTTTTTAAGGTGGCGCGGTCCCAAGAACCGGCCGCGAATCTGGACCTTGTTCTTGATCACGTCTGCGACCATTCGAGAGTAGCAGATCGCTCCTGGGCGGCATTCGGCCTGTAGGCGAGCCGCGACGTTGACGCCATCCCCGAAGACGTTTTCTCCGTCGATGATGATGTCGCCAAGGTGAACTCCGATCCGGTGCTGCAGAACGCTGATCGTTGGCAGGCTCTGTGCCTGTACGTGCAGCGCCTGCTGAATCTTGAGCGCGCATTGCATGGCGTCCACCGCGCTGCCAAAGCACATCAACATGCCGTCGCCCATCGTGTTAAGGACGCGACCTCCGTTGGAGCGGCAGAAACCGGTCATAAGATCGAAGTCGCGGTTAAGGATCGCGTACGCGGCTTTCTCGTCCCGCCCCGCTAGTTTGGAGAACGCCACAGCATCGGTAAAGACGATCGCGGCCAGCACGCGATTTTCGCGTACTGCCTCTGAGGACTCATGCAGTTCCTGCGGGGTCTCATCCATTGCGCCTATTATCGTCCTTTGTGCGACATTGTTGGAGGGGACGATGCAGCCATGCCGATTTACACCTCGGTGGTGGGTCGAATTCGGAAATTTGGTACCGGCAGCAGATTCTGATCTTTACGAAGCGGAATGTTACTGTTCGCAATGAAGGACTGAATCCGGCGCTCGGCCTCGTCCACGTATTCGCGGAAGCTTGCTTCCATCTCGCGCTTGGCGTCTTCCATCTCGTCGATCAAGCGCAAGATGATCTCCACTCCGGCGAGATTCACCCCCATGTCCTGGGTCAGGCGTTGAATTTGGCGCACTCGACGGATGTCTGACTCGGAGTACAGGCGGTTCTTCGCCCCTACCCGTGACGGGATGACGAGTCCGAGGCGCTCGTACTGACGGAGCGTCTGCGGATGGACGTTGCAAAGGACGGCGGCGACGCCGATCATGTAGACCGGCTGGTTCTCGGTCCTCACGCGGTCACCTTCGGTTCAAGCTCGGCGAGGCGTTGAATCACCTTCTTTTGCTCTTCGGTCAGAGTCTTCGGTACGGTGATCTTGACAACGGCGAAGAGGTCAGTTCGAGTGCCGTCAAGTTTGGCGATTCCTTGTTTGGGGAGACGGAATCGCTGGCCGCTTTGGGTTCCCGCAGGAATCGTCATGGTCAACGGCTTTCGTAAGGTGGGAACCTTGATTTCGCCTCCAAGCGCGGCGATGTGAAAGGGGACGGGAAGATCAACGTCCACCGCTCCGTCTTTGGCGCGAAATTGGGGATGAGTCCCCCAGCGGACGGTGACGTACAGGTCGCCGGTCTTACCGCCGACGCCCATCGCTCCCTTGCCACGCACGGCGATCTTGCCGCCATCTGGAGTGCCGGAGGGGATGTCAATCTCGACCTTTTTGGTGGTCGGCACGGACGCGATTCCGTCGCGGACGCGGTTGGCGTCCATCGTCTGGTATGTCAGCGATCGCTTCGTACCTCGCTCGATCTCTTCAAGCGGGATTTCGATCGTCTTCTCGACGTCCCGAGCCTCCGCGGTTTCTTGGTGAGCGAAGCGCACGCGTCCTCGACCCGCACCTTGGACATCGTGATCGCCGCCCATGAAGCCCTTGAAAATGTCCTCCATCGAGAAGCCGCCGCCTCCGCCGCCCATGAAGTCCTGGTTGAAGTTGACTCCGCTGCCGGGTTGGACCTGCTGGTAGTTGGGACCAAACTGGTCGTACATCTTCCGCTTTTCGGGATCGCTCAGGGTGTCGTGGGCTTCGCTGACTTCCTTGAACTTAGCTTCGGCGGTCTTGTCGTTGCGATTGACGTCGGGATGATACTTTCGAGCGAGCTTGCGGTAGGCCGCCTTGATCTCTTTCGCATCCGCGGACCGACCGACGCCTAGAACTGAATAGAAATCCTTTGCCATAACACTGAGTGACTCAACTACATGAGTATATAACGCTCAAGTGGGGCGAATGGTTTCTTCCACGCATGAATACGGATATCCGATAGGGCCGAGTTCACCAATATTGGAAGGGTGGACCTAAAAAGCCTGGAGATCAAGATCGCCAGAAGCGAAAACTTACCGGTGGTCCCACAACTGGTGAGCCAGATTCTAACGCTTGTGGATCGGAGCAGCGTCTCGTCAAAGATGCTCGAGGGGATTGTCCTCCTCGATCCCGCCGTGACGGCGAAAATTCTGCGCGTTGCCAACTCACCCTTCCATGGATTGACGGGTTGCACTTCGGTGACTCGTGCCCTTTCGGCGCTAGGCGTGAATCAACTCCGTTCCCTCGTCATTGGCGTCGCCTACCAGCAGGCGATCGTTTCGCGTCCCCATTCCGCCCTCTTGGACAAATACAAGTTCTGGCAGCACTCCTTCGCGGCTGGGGTCGCCACGCGGATCTTAGCGAAGATGCGCCAATCCGAGCGGTCGGACGAACTGTACGATGCCGGGCTTTTGCACGACCTCGGGTTACTCGTGATGGATCGATTCTGCCCGGACGCTCTCGATCAAGCGATCCAGTATGCCTTCGACACCAGGATGAACCTACACGATGCTGAGCTGGTGATCCTCGGGTTCAACCACTGCATGGTCGGCGGGGTTCTCGCCCAGGCTTGGGGCTTCCCGCCGCAACTTCGCAGCGCGATGATGCGGCACCACGACGTTGAGAAGTACGACGAGTTCTTCGAGGACACCGCGATGGTCGTTGCTGGCGATGTGATCGCGCATAAGTGCGGGTACGGCGGACCCCTCGAACACGAGAACCCGGAAATTCCCGGCTCGATTGTCGATCATCTCGACCTTTCCTCCGAGCAGATTGACGTAATCAAGCGCGTGGTGATCGCCGAAGTCACTAAGGCCGAAGAGACATTGGCCGCGATGCCGCTGGCGGCCTAGGGCGGCAGTGGCTCCGGTCGGCATGACGAGTGATCTTGTTCCGGTATGGTTGCTGCGCGGAGATCCGCGCAGAATCTCCATCCCCCAACCCCTTCCTCTTCCGGCGCACAATCCATCGCCGCAAAAGGAAGGGGAGAGTTCGCGTCTAGTGGTCAGACTCGTGAGCGGCTTTGACCTTCTGGTACTCGGTGACCAGAGCCTGCTGCTCCGGGGCGGGCAGTTCCTCGTAGTGCGAGACCTCCTGACGGAAGCGACCTCGGCCCTTGGTGAAGGAACGTAGGTCGAGGGCGTAACGTCCCATCGTGGCCATCGGAACCGTTGCCCGAACCCGGGTTTTGCCGGGGGCGAGAGGATCCATGCCTTGGAGTCGCCCGCGTCGACCGTTGAGGTCGCCGACGACGTCACCGACGCACTCGTCGGGCACATCCACCTGGACGTCCAGTACCGGCTCAAGGATGTTCACCCCGGCCTTCTCGGCGGCGGCGTGAAGCGCGAGCGCTCCGGCCGTCTTGAAGGCCATTTCGCTTGAGTCGACGTCGTGGTAGCTGCCGTCGTAGACGGTGGCCTTGAAGTCGACGACCGGGTATCCGGCGACGAGCCCGCGTTCGCAGGCTTCGCGGATTCCCTTCTCAATGGCAGGAATGAAGTTCTTCGGGATCGAACCGCCGACAACTTTATTGTCGAACGCGAATCCTTCGCCTCGGGTGAGGGGGGAGACTTCGATCCAGCAATCGCCGAACTGTCCTTTGCCACCGGTCTGGCGCTTGTGCCTGCCTTGAGCTTTCGCGTTGGAGCGAACGGTCTCGCGGTAGGGAATCTTCGCGTCGGTGACGGTCACGGCGACGCCGAACTTCGCCTTCATCTTCTCGATGATCGAATCCACGTGAATATCACCCATTCCCTGGAGGATTTCCTGGTGGGTTCCGGGATCGCGGTGATACCGGAACGTGGCGTCCTCTTCTAGGAGCCGCTGAAGCGCGGTGCCAAGTTTGTCTTCGTCCGCCTTGGTATTCGGCACGATGGCGACGCGATAGATCGGCTCGGGGAAGTCGATCGTGGGAAGTTGGACTTTGTCCTTTACGGTTGTCAGTGTCTCGCCGGTATGGGTGTGCGCGAGTTTGGCGATCGCGCAGATGTCACCGGCGGAGACTTGGATTGCCGCTTCCTGGCCTTTACCGTGGGGATAAAAGATGCCGTGAAGGCGCTCGTCCTTGTCCTGGTTGGCGTTCAGCACGTGCATGTCGTTAGTCAGCGTTCCGCTGAACACCCGCACGAAGTTGATCTTTCCAACGTAGGGGTCGGCGGTCGTCTTGAAGACGAACGCGGCGAGAGGACCGTTCGGGTCGGCCTTCAACTCCCGATCGTCGAACTTCTTCGGAACATCGACGGGGGAGGGAAGCTCGGCGCAGATGCGGTCGAGTAATGTCGCCACGCCGATGCCGCTGAATGCGGAGCCGACCATGACGGGAATGACCTTTCCGCTCTCGATCCCCATGAGGAGACCGTGCTCAATCTCCTCGGTGGTGAGCTCGGTGCCGTCGAGGTACTTGATTGCAAGTTCGTCGTCGCCTTCGGCGGCGGCGTCCATCGCCTTGTCGCGGAGCCGGTTTGCTTCCTCGGCATATCCGGTGGGGACGTCTTCAAACTCGACGCCGCGGTCCTTGCCCTTGTAGACCTTCATGTTGAGAAGGTCGAGGACCCCAGAGAAAGCGGCCTGGTGACCGATCGGAATCTGAACATCGACAACCTTGCGGCCGTAGCGGGAGTGGAGAGTCTCCATCAACCCTTCAAAATCTGCGTTATCGCGTTCGAGTTTGTTCACGAAAATACATACGGCGAGGCCGTGTTCTTCGGCAACTTCCATGGCGAGGTCGAAGCCGACGTCGAGGTCGCGCTTCGCTTCGGTCACGATGATCATCGACTCGACCACGCGGGCTACGCCGTGCAGGTCGCCGATGAAGTCGGGATAACCGGGGACGTCGATGAGGTTGATCTTGCAACCGTGCCATTCGCACGGAACGATAGTTGCGCTCAGGGAGATCTTTCGACGAATTTCGAGCGGATCGAAGTCGCTCTGGGTGTTTCCACCGTCGACCGATCCTACACGTTCGATGGCGCCGGCGGTATAGAGCAGATGCTCGACGAGCATCGTCTTGCCCGAACCGCCGTGACCTACAATGGCCACGTTTCTAATCTTGTCAGCAGGATACTGCTTCACTTTTGGGCCCTCCGTTGGGTGAGATCAAGTCGGCCCCAATCGGCGCGGACGCCGGTCAAGGTCGGCCCTAATTGATCCTACACCTAAAGTGGTGGTTTTGTGCCTGTCCCAATTTCCTACCTCAGGTTGCGAGGAGAAAGCGGTTGACCCCCGAGTAGCCGATTCCCGCCGTGCTCGCGGTCGAAACCAGGAGTTCGATCGCCTCGACCGGGATCGTGCCCATCGGAGGTACCGCGGCGAGCTTGATCGCCCGACCGAGGGCAACGCGGTTGGGCTCGGATTCCGTCTTGAGGCGTCCGAGCGTGATATGAGGTTGGAAGGCTCGGAAGTCGCGAGGCGGGATGAGGTTGCCAACCGCGGAGTCGAGGCGTGCGGAAAGGCTGGTCAGCCACTCGATGTCGCCACCCAACGTCGCGACGAGATATCGTGGCTGGATCATGTTGGGCAAGCCGGAGAATCCATCTACGGTGATCGTCATTCGCGGAGAGGCGGAGCAGACCGATTCGACCACGCTCGCGACGCGTGCGATCGTGCCGGGGGAAAGCTCTCCGAGCGGCACCAGCGTCACGATGAGTTCGGAAGGTGCATTCCACCGGACGTCGCTTACCCCGGGTTTCCGCCTTACCAGGAGGAGAGTCTCTTGAATTTGGTCGATCAACGCCTGTGGGGGGCGGAAGCCGAGAAACGTCCGATTCAGGGATTGCATAACGCCAGTTTAAGGCGTTATGCCGCTAGATGGGGCCTTTTCGATCGTAGGCGGCTTCAGCGAGCGAGTCCCACTCGATGTGCTTGGGTTGCGGAAGAGAGACCGCCTGATCGGTGACGATAGCGAAGGCCTCCGCCGCGCGAACGTTGACCCAGTTCGAAAACAGGGCGTAGGCCAACCCGGCTATTCCACCCACCTGGTTGGCTCGTAGCCGGGCGGACTGCTCAGCGTAGGAGAGCATTAGCAAGTCTGATGAGGCACCGATGCGGATCTGGTCCTTAGGAGCGGTGGCGAGGGCGCGGCCCGCTAGTTCGGAAACGTAGGAGTCACCGGCGGGGGTTAGGGTTGCGGTGCCGTCGTTCACCTTACGGAGCAAGCGGTCGGCCATGAAGAGACGGTTGATTTCGTTGGTGCCTTCGTAGATTCGGCTGACGCGGGCGTCACGGTAGTGGCGGGCGATGGGGAATTCCTCTGTGAATCCGTAGCCGCCGTAAACCTGGATGGCATCGTCGACGATCGCCGCTTCGGCTTCGGTCGAGAAGACCTTGCAGGCGCTGCATTCGACGGCGAATTCCTCGGCGGCTCTTCGGTTGCCGGCCACGGTGCCGCCATGCCGAGCGAAAGCGTCATCGATCATCGCGCCGGTGCGATAGGTCATCGACTCGGCGGCGAAGTAGAGCGCGAGCATTCGGGCAAATTTCTGGCGGATGAGGCCGAAGTCCGCGATTGGGCGGTTGAATTGCTTCCGGTCGAGCGCGTAGCCGGCGGCGAGCCCGATGGCGTCGCGCGCAGGACCCATGGACATTGAGCTGAGCTTGAATCGCCCGATGTTGAGGGCATTGAAGGCCACGTGGTGGCCGAGACCCTCTTCGTACAGGAGGTTTTCGAGGGGGATCTCGGCGTCTTCGAGGATGAGGCGGGCGGTGGAGGAGCCCTTCAGTCCCATCTTGTGTTCTTCGCGGGAGATGCTCACGCCGGGGTGATTTCGCTCAACGAGGAACGCGGAGAAGCGCTGGCCGTCGATCTTGGCCATGACGAGGAAGAGGTCGGCCCACTTCGCATTCGAGATCCACATCTTAGTACCGGTGAGGACCCACTTATTGCCTCTCTTCTCAGCGCGCGTGGTCGCGGAGAGGGCGTCCGAGCCCGAGTTGGGTTCGCTGAGCGCATAGGCACCGATCCACTCGCCGCTGGTGAGGTGGGGAAGATACTGCGCCTTCTGGGCGTCGTTGCCGAAGAGGGAGAGGCCGACCTGGCTGATGCCGCTGGTGATGCCGTACGTGACGCTGAACGAGGCATTCAGCGACATGAATTCGAGGATCCTGGCGGCCAGGTTCTTGCCGAGTCCGAGGCCGCCGAATTGCTCCGGGGAGTCGACTCCGCACAGGCCCAGTTCCCCCGCTTTGTGAATGAGACCGGGCATGAGACCCTCTTCCTGTTGGTCCAGACGCTCAAGAATCGGCATGACCTCTTTGCGGCTGAACTGCTCGGCGGTTTCGATCATCATCCGATCGTCGGAGGTGAAGTCCTCTGGGGTGAAGATACGGTTTGGCGTGGCGGCAAAGAAGCCACACCCTACGTTGGGAGAGGTCGTTTCGATGGACATTAGGGGGCTCGACGTCGATGTCGTCTGAACATTATGAATGCTCGCCGGGTACGTTCTGTGAATGATCTCCGTGCTCGCCTTTTTGGTGCTGATCGCACCGCCTGAGAAGGCGACTGCTTTGGTTCCGGTGGATCGAAGTGCCGAGCCGATCTTGAAGCGCCTTATGGACGAATGCGCGGTGGTCAAGGAGCTTGAGATCGACCTGATGATCGAATCGAAGGACGATCAGGGCCAGATGGTTTGGTCGATGCCGATGGAGGCCTCGTTGAAGTCCTCGACGGTCTACCGGCTGTCCTTTGCCGACACGTGGGGAGGTCAGGCGGCGTTTGTTTCGGACGGTAAGAGCGTCCTTCACGACTCGTTCAACGATTGGGCCCCAATCGAGATCAAGGACGCAGGGAAGCCGATTTTCTCGATTGATGAATCCTTGGCGCCCCGAGGATCCTATGCATCTCCGTTTTGGTACTTCCTTGGGGGAGCGGGCTTCCTTTCGACGCTAGTTGAGAAAGACTCAGCAATCGTGGAAGTGCCCGTTACGGCCCCGTACAAGGCAGTGCAGTTTAAGACCTCGGGTTTTGGCACGGTGCTGGCGTTCTACTTGCCGGGGCGCACCTTGGAGCTGGAGGGTTTTCAGTTCGACAACTTGCCATTCCTGCAGGAGATGCACAAGGCTGATCCCGAGGACTTTCCGGAACCTAAAGACCCGATGACGAGACAGATACTGCAAGTTCATAAGCTGAAGGTGCCGAAGGGGTTTTTCGATATCGCGGCACCAACCGGGCATCCGGTCGTGGATTCGAGGAAGAAGCACGACTAGGTAAGATCGCGAAAACGCTCGGGCCTGTAGCTCAGTGGTAAGAGCACGCGGCTCATAACCGCATGGTCGGGGGTTCGAACCCCCCCAGGCCCACCACCCCTGTGTGGCAAAGCATCGCGGGCCCCCATTCTTCAGAATGGGGGCCCGCTTGATGCACCTGGAGGGGTTTGGTTTAGGCGCGTCGGCGTCGACGGAGAAGCAGCAATGCGGAGCCGCCTAAAGCGATGAGAGAACACGGCTCGGGAACCGCGTTTACGGTCATGATCTTGAAGTTGTCCGCGGAGGCATCTCCGGTGATGAACAACTCACTGAAGGTCATGCTATTGTCGGGCGCATCGTAGCTCGACGTCCCCACCCAGCTAAGGGTGTCAGAAGCAGTTCCCGGAATCCAATATGCGGTCGTAACGGGTGCGAACGTGGGTCCGTTGTGGGCGCCACCCGACGACGCCAACTCGTTCCACGGTCCGACCGGAAGGCCCGAAGTGAGGGTGAAGTCGCTGATCGGCGAAGTACCGGGTCCCGCGACGTCACCGAAGATCAGCCAATCCCAACCCATTCCGGCTACCCAAGGGGAACTTGACTGGTCGACACTCAGGGTCATGGCGTACTGGAAAACGCCTCCACCCAGTGTGGTTTTGACGTAAGACAGGTTGAGGCTGGCCGCGCTGGCCAGCGAAGCGGTTGAACCGAGAACAAGGCAAGCAATCAAACATCTACGCATCTGTATCCTCTCCCAAAACAGAGTTGCTTAAGCGATCTTAATATAACAAAGAATTGCGACTTTTGTGACTTCAATATTCTTGAACTCGTAAAGTTGCTGGGTGGTGACGCTTGGATTGGTAGAGTTCGATGTTCGATTCTGGGTTCGCCCCCCCCCCCCCGGGCCCACCAATTTTCCGGGCGTTAGGCGTTGGGCGTGGGCGTGCGGAGCCCACTACGGTCGCTAGGATCTGTCAATTCGGAACGTTAGCTCGCATCGATCACTGTCGCCGGCACCGCGAACAGTAATGAATTGCCCTCCTCGACCGGCTGCGTCGCCGGAGACAAGGCCGGTCTTGAGGTTATAGAAGAGATGGAGCGCTCGTTGGTTCGGCGCAGGATTGATGTCGCACGGATCGTCCGGAGCGGCGAGGCCTGTATCTTCGTCAAAGAGCTCGATTTGAACGGGTACTTCCTCGCCCACAACTCTCTGGGTCAGAAACCAGCTCGGCCGTATATCGTTGGCATTCTGAATCGTGTCGAAGGCCAAGAATCGGTCCCCGATGTGGATGCGCGCGTAGAAGTCGGCGCGTCCGTCGAACGGCTCGGGATCGACGTTATCGATGGCCATCACATGAGTAATCGAGACGGTGACTCGTCGCGTGGTTGACACCGGTCTGGGACGCGGATCGATAGGACGATCCTCCCCCTTTTCGGCAAGGAACAGCTTGTCGTAAACGCCTGCCCGCACCATCACCAACTGCCGGGGATATCGGTGGACCCTCCACTCCATGCTGTTGTCGAGCATGAAGTTGAAACCTAGCATCGCATTGGCTTCCGGCATATTCTCACGAGCGAGGATCTGTCGTCCAAAGTCAATGATGTCTCGAACGTTGCCCGGCTTATTCGGGTCAAATGGTTTCTCACGCTGCAGATCCGTAATGAGGCGCTCAACTTCTGACTTCTGCAGGAGAATTAGCTGGGTCATGAGGACGGTGTTGTACGCCGGGGCGAACGACGGCAAGATCCATTGCCCGTCGCCGCTACGATGCAGTTCGTTGTCATTGAACTCCTGCATCGTAATGGTCGCCGCGCTTGGCGGTGCCGCCGCGCTTCCCATGACGCGGTCGAAGTAGTTTTCTGGACGGTTGAGGTAATCCGCAATCTGAGCCAGAGTCATGTGGAAGACGGCTTGAAGAAGCGCATCGCGTAGACTCGCCTTGATCTGGCTAATCGCCTCGTGAATCGGCTCGGTGAGGGAATCGATCGTCGTCTGAATTTGACCCCGCGCGAGCCCCACGAAATCCGGTGCTCCGGCCATGCTGAGCAAGTGGCGGTTAACGTAATCGTTGCAGTTCCGTTCGACCTCGGAAATCATCGTCGCGGTCGACATCGACTCGTCGGTGTTGTAGACGAGCAGGGCGGCCATGCGCTTGCTGAAGTAGGGCCATTCCCGCAAGCCTGAGTCAACGTCGGCAATCCAGTGCTCGATGTAGGCGCGTTTGGCGCCGGAGAGCAAGTCATTGTTGGCTCGCGGCATCCTCAGTTCCGCTAACTCCTGCACGAGATAGTTCTTGAGCCGTGAAAACACGAGCGGCACGGACAAGGATGCCAGAGGGTTACCGGGCGCTACAACAAGGAGGCGGTCATGGAGGTCGGTGCCAAGGGCACCGTTAATCATGT
Organism: Fimbriimonadales bacterium; assembly: GCA_038216655.1. Classification (GTDB taxonomy): domain Bacteria; phylum Armatimonadota; class Fimbriimonadia; order Fimbriimonadales; family Fimbriimonadaceae; genus JAFDWR01. The sequence goes on along the minus strand of JBBQPZ010000001.1, from coordinate 297,366 downwards.
TGTTATAGATGAAGTTTCGAATCGTGTCGTCGATATCGAAGTCGTAGTCGACAATCCTGGGCGTAAGCTTGCCCATGTACCCTTCGATGATGATGTGCCGTAGGGCGTTGTTGCCAGCAACAAAGGGGCCGCCCGCAAAGTGGTTGATGTAGGTATGGCCGAACATATCGCCAGCCGCATGAAAGAGGAAACCCGCAGCAAAGGCCTTCTCCTCCGGCCCGGCGCGCTGGGCAGCGTTCCAAAGCTGTTCCAGCCAGGCATTTGACCCCGTGTCCCAGGAGTTCTCTGGGTGGATGATCATTTGCCCGGTCAGAATGTCGGGAAAGGCGTCGGGCCCCAGCACGCCTGCATTGAAGATCTTGCGGTTGCTCTTGATCGCGGCGAACAGGGCGGGATCGACGCGGTAGCTACCCACGCAATCAAGCACCGTCCCAGCCCGACGATTCACCCGAAATATCTTGATATAGCCCGCGGAATCGACCGACCTCAGGGCAAGATCGGCCAGGTAGATGTGAGTCTTTGGCTTCCAAGCGATCGCCGACGTCGCCATGGCAACGATCGCGATCGCGGCGAGGAATGGCCGGAAATTCACTTGACCTTCTTCTGCCTTGGCGGCTTGGGCTCGAAGACTTCGGCGGTTTCTTCGCGAACTAGGATGGTGAGCTTGGCGATGGCCGATGCCACGCCGTCGACGGCGGCGCTGAGGTCCAACCCAGCTTTGAGCACCGACGGGTCGGTGATTGCCTGCTCCAGCCGGATGCGGGGCTCCTTGGACAAACCTGCCTTGTCGAGACCCATTACGGCATCCGGCGTCAATCCTTTGGCCAAGGATTGTGCGGCAGTCTGCAGCTTGTCGATCTCTTGGATCTTGCCTGGGAGGTCTTTATGGAAATTCGGCAAGAGCTTCATCATCGCGTCGGCGTCGGAGATCATTGCCTGCAGCCCCTTGACGTAGGTCCCCTGTTGCAGTTCCATCCCCGCCTTGTCCCCCGCTTGCCGGGCTCCCATGAGCTTGCCTTGGATTTGGCTGAGAAGAAGAGGAAGCTGCATGATCCGGTTCGCGTAGGCGAGGATATCCGCAAGGGAGGGGACTTGCCCATCCGTTGACGGTTTGCCCTTGTCCTGAGGCAGCGGCACCCGATCCATGTACGCAGAATCAAGTTCGGGTGGGTCGAGCGCTTGCGATACGGCAAACTGCGCAACCGTTTCGGCGGTTGCCGCCACGCCGAACCACCACGTTGCGGCAACCCAGCCGTAGCCGGCGACGGGCAAGCATGCGATGGCGGCGATCACCGCGGCAGCAGCCACATTTTGGGCCATCAATCCGGCGAACAATGCGGCTTGTTTGATGTCCGATATCCGAACGAATACGTGGCACGGCTCAGATATCGAGGTGTATGTATTGTCGTAGTCGTCGGTGGCGGTGAGGGTCACCCGGTAGGAGATATAGCGCGAATTGTATCCAACGGTGATGAGGGTGACCTGATTGAACCAGGGCCAGTTGTCCCAGTTCCAAACTTGGTCAGGTTCGAAGTTGGTCGGGTGCGGGGTTCCGGCTGGCAACCGGATTGGGGTCGGTAAAGAGACCGAGTGGCTCGGGTTAACATCTTGATTCATGATCCCGCCCACGACCCTAGCTTCATGTTCCGCTCCGTTACGGATGATGCCGCCCATGGTGAATGCCTCTTTCCAGGCGCGAGCCATCTCAGGTTCATTCCATTCCCAGATCGGCGGCGCTTCGCCGACGGTGCGGAGATTCACAAAGCCTCGTATGTAAGTTGGGCTTGACGGCATCTGCTTTACCCTTAGCTCGAGTTGATGAAACGCTCCCTCGCCAATGCGATAGATGGACCGAGGGACGGACTCCGCAGGGATGAGGGGCGTGCGGCTTGGACCGTCCCAAAATCTCGCGCCTCCGTCCCCGATGAAAAGGGCGGCTTCCGCCGATTCCCAACCTGTCAAGTTTCCAATCTTGTCGCCTCCGGCGTGGAATCTCCAGTCGTGGACGCCCCAAAAGAAATGGAGAGGCTGACCAGGGTGAATGGTGTTATCCGGATGCTCGATTGGATCGAGTTGGAAAACGACCCCTGGCCTGTTTAGGGCCCGCAGGTTGTCGATGACGGTTTGCGCGTCGACCTGCGGGTAGGAGGCGGTAATTGCGGCAACTGTTTCGGCGGAACTAAGACCTTCTCCGAGGAGCTTAATCATGTCCTTCATCAGGTTAGGACAGAGGAGCGAGGCCCCCGCGACCGACAGGAAATCCCGGCGCTGAAGTTTGGACAAATGGAGCCTCCCACGAGTGGCTAAGGCGACTGAGGCAACACGTGCACCTCAGAATCTACAAATTAGCGGGAAGCGCCACACGTATGCGGATCATACATCAGAAGTTTGCAATACCACCGAGGTGTTTCAGTATCTGTTTGGAGAGGCTTCGTGGATCGGCGCAGGTTTGGATTGCGCCTGCATTCACGAGTTCCTCCTGACTCCCGTAGCCGTACGTAACACCGATGCCAGTGAGTCCGTTCTTCTTGGCACCGATCATGTCGTGCTCCCGGTCACCTATCATGACGCTTTGGTTAGGTTCAAGCTTCTCAGTGGCGAGGAGGTGGCCGATGAGTTCGGCCTTGTCTCCATTGCGGCCGTCGAGTTCGCTTCCGTGGACGGCGTGGAAGAAACCTCGGAGGCCAAAGTGGGCCAGGATAGGCTCGGCGTAGATGTGGGGCTTTGAGGTGGCTACGTAGAGTTCGATGTTCGCTTCTCGGAGTTCAGCGAGGCACTCAGGGATTCCGGAATAGACAGCGTTCTCGTACATACCGACCGCCGAGAAGCGCTCTCGGTACAGTTCGATCGCGCGGGCGACGAGGACGGGATCATCCGAGCCTATGAGAAGCGGGAAGGACTCTGCCAGGGGCGGCCCGATGCACCAGGTGAGGGTATCCGGATCGGAGGGGATTCCCAGCTTGCCGAGGGCGTAGGCGATGCATCCCGTGATGCCGGGCTTGGGATCGGTAAGGGTGCCGTCGAGGTCGAAAAGGACGGCGCGTCGTAAACCCACACGAATCAGTATGTCGCGGGATGCCTCTGGGGCGTAATCTGTTTAGCATGCTTACGGTTCTGGTCGCCCTGGCGGCGCCCCTCCCCCTGCCCGTGTTCGCCCCTCCGATTCCGTGGGCGCTCAATTTCGCCTCGCCGGGAGACTTCTGCATAGTGGGAGACCTGAATGGGGACGGGTACGCGGACCTGATTCGGGTGCATCCGGCGGGGAACAGCTTCATCGACATCGCTCTCAACCGAGACGGGATGAAAAGCCTCGTGCCGCAGCGGGCGGTGTCGGATTGGGGGAAGGATTGCCTGGACGCTTGCGCCGGGGATGTGGACGGGAAGAAGCAGACCTCGGTCGTGGGGATCTACGGCGGCGACTCGTTGCGTCTGGCGACGGACTTCAATGACAACCGGTTCAAGGATATCGCAGAGTGGGTGAAGCTGCCGAGTAAGTTGGCGATGCCGCACGTGGCCTTCCTCGATGGGCAGGTTATTGCCTGGAGTGAGAAGAGCGGGCAGGGCTATCAGATTGGCGCGGATCACGTTCCGAAAGAACTGAAGCTGCCGGCTCGGGTCACTCACATTCAGCAGGTGACGGCGGGGGTTGGGCACGCCGCGCTTCTGTCTTATGCCGATGGAAGTCTAAGGCTGGCGAGCACGTTGGCGGAGAAGCCGTCCGACGTTCTCGGAAAATGCGACAAGGGAAGGTTCCCTGCGGTCGCCCATGGCTGGATCTTCGTGGACCAACCGGCAGGGAAGGCACCGGTGTTTGTTCGTAAGCGGCTGACGAGTCCGTATCCGGTTGCCTCGGAGTCTTGGGCCGAAGGCGATATGGACCACGACGGCGATTCGGACCTCGTTGAATTCCGTTTTGGGAGTGAGGCCCACACCGGCAGCAACGTCCTGCTGCATCGACGCATCATGCCCAAGGAGACGGACTCCGACCACGACGGGCTGACCAACGACGAGGAGATCGCGCTGGGGACCGATCCCACCAACCCGGACACCGATGGCGACGGACTTCTGGACGGGTGGGAAGTCAAGGGGTTCCGCGGCTTAGATTTGCCGGGCATGGGATGCAACCCAAAGAAGGTTGATCTGATCTGCCTGGTTTCGCGCTTCAGCCAGACGAAGAAAGAGATGGTCGACGCGACTTTCAAGAACATCCAGGGCTATTACGAGTCGCTGGGCTGGACGCTGCATCCGGTCTGGATCGACGAGATGAAGGAAGCGGCGCAGAAGAACCCTTGGTGGGTGAATCGCGATCTGAACATCCCTTCGAAGTGGCGCGGGGTCGTGCACTTTATGCAGATCTCGCCCTTCGGAGGGGGGCAGGCGGATCAGCTAGGGGACGGCGGCGGATGCGGTGGGAATGATTGGGCACTGTACGCGACGTTCATCCACGAGTTCGGCCACCAGATGGGGCTCAGCCACGAAGGTTTCTATCCAGCGTCTTGGTGCCCGACCTACCCGAGCATGATGAACTACGCCTACAGCTACACGTATGAGGGCGACATCAAGAAGATTCGGTACAGCGATGGTTCGCTGAAGGACTACATCCTCCACGAGACCGATCTGGACGAGACGATTCCCCTGCCGTACGAGAAGGTGAAGTTCCTCGCCTCCGCACCGTACCACTACCGGCTCAAGAAGAACCTTGAGACGACGCTCATCGACTGGAATTGGAACGGGGTTTTCGGCGAGAAACACGTACGGGCGGATATCAACTACGCGTACTCGACGACGGCGGGACGGCGGGACGAGGTGGATCACACACGGTCGGCCCCCTATCTGTTCGTTCACGACAAGGACGCCTACGTTCTGGCCACGGGGAGTCCGGTCAAGCCGGACGGCAAGACAGATCCGAGCGTCAACGCGGACAAGCCAGGTTGGCTGATCATGCGCCGGTTGCTCTCGCCTTACAAGTGGGCGGAGCCGGTGAAGATCGTGGATGAGGGGCTGACCGGCGACCCGGTCGGGATCAGCTTTGGTGGCGAGATTGTGGTTGCGTACCCGACGGCGAAGGGGGCGACCGTTCGCTGGATCAAGTCAAAGGCTGAGAAAGTGACGGCGAACGAGGAGACCTTAATCCCTGACAGCCTTGGCTCGGTGGTAAGCGTGGGCGTGAATCATGGTCGGCTCTACCTCTTCGAGCGCCTACCCGACGGCTCGGTCCGGTACCGCTCGCTCTCTCGCGGTCACGAATTTGGTGCATTCCGGCTTCTTCAGCGCACCGACGGCACGTCGGTGAAGTCGACGCTTCCCATCTCGATGGCGGTGGACGGCGATCAAGTGGTGCTCGGCATGACGGAGGATCAAGACAAGAAGCCTAACCGGTGGGAAATCCGCCGCTATAGGGTGGACGGCGACAAGTTCGTCCCGGTCGCCAACGGCGTGGTGGACGGCGAGCGAGAGTGGATCGAGGGGGAGAAAGGGAACGTTCGCGGCAGCTCGCGTCCGACGGTGCTGGTCGACGATAAAGGCCGCACGGGGATGCGAGGAAGGGTGCTTTACTTTGCCCAAGGAAGCACGTCCGCGGCGGCACCTTGGGCTTGTGAGTACGTGGCACAGTCGGTGGCGGACAAGACGGTGGGGAACGGCTGGATGGTGAAGCGGTACTACGACGAGTGGACGCAGAGCCGGTCGGCTCCGGCGGCGGCCTGGTTCGGCGGCGACATCATCTACGCTTACCGGTGGGTGGACGGGTCGCAGGGCGAGCGGGACGGTGTCCTGCATGTCTCTTACAACGGCACCGGGGTCGAGAAGGCTCCGATGGGGGACTTCGACGATATCGGCTACATGAAGTCGTTTGGGATCCGGCACTCGATTCTGTATTTGCGGGAGTAACGAGAAGATATATAAGTGCTATAAGACGTATAGGACTTACAGGAGCCTGTGGTCAACTACCGGGTTCGGCTCCAGCGATTGAGGGGAAGCCAGATGGCTTCGCTGCGGCCGATGATGTCGTCTCGGGCGACGAGGCCCCAGGCGCGGCCGTCGAACGAGCCGTCGCGGTTGTCTCCCATCATCAGATAGAAGCCTTTGGGAATCGGGGAAGGCTTGGCCTCGCGGAGGTAGTCGATGACCTTTTGCTCATCGCTGGTGAGCGGTCGACCGGATGCCCAGGATGGGAAGCAGCTATCGGTGTCGTCGTCGCCGACCGCATATTCGTGCGAAATCGAGTTCGTCTGGTAGTTCGGCATGCGACCCGAATGCGGGTCGGTCACGACGGGGATGTACTTGCCGGTCCAGTCCTTGTACGTCGGACCCTGATAGAGCACGATCTTAAAGTTCGGCATGTATCCGGTGGTCGTTACGCTCTTCAGATCGTTGGTCGTGCCGTTGGTGAAATGCTTGTTTGCTTCTGGTTCCTTAACTCCGTTGCGGAAAAGGTCGCCGTCGTGGATTTCGATGAGATCGCCGGGGACGCCGGTGCAACGCTTTATGAAGTCGACCTTGGGTTCGCCGCCCGGATCTCGCTGATCGGGAGTGGTGGCGAAGGTGGGCGGTCGGAAGACCACGATGTCGCCGCGATTCGGATTGGAGTAGCGGTAAATCGCCTTATTCGCAACGATAAAGTCGTTCTCAAGCAGGGTGGGAATCATCGAACCGCTCGGGATCAGGAACGCCTGAACCAGGAACGGGCGAATAAGCATGAAGACGAAGACCCCCGCGTAGACGATCGCATCGAGCGACTCGTTGGCGATCTTGGCGGCGGTATAGCCACCCGTGCGCTTGTGCGGAAGGGTCTTGGTGAGATACGGGTAGAGCGCCAGCCTCAGAGCGGTGCAGATCAGCACGAAGATGACGACCTGGCTCAGCGGGGTGCGAGCCAGGGAGTCGATAATCTCCCGATAACCGGCGGACGGTTTCTCGGCAGCCTGGGCGAAGAGCAGCTCCACGAGTGGTTAGCGCTTCTCTTTAATGCGCGCGTCCTTTCCAACCTTGTCGCGAAGGTAGTACAGTTTGGCGCGGCGGACGAGGCCACGGCGCGTGACTTCGATCTTGGCAACGTTCGGGGAGTGAACCGGGAAGGTTCGCTCGACGCCAATGCCACCGGAGATCTTGCGGACGGTGATCGTCTCGGCGATCCCACCGTGCTTATGGGCAATGACGACGCCCTCGAAAAGCTGGATTCGCTCTTTGCCGGCCTCACGGACCTTGACATGGACCTTGGCGGTGTCGCCGGGGTTGATCTTGGGGAGGTCGGACTTCTTAATCCCCTCTACCACGCTATCTAAAATCGCTTGCTTGGACATGGTTCTGGTTTCCGTGGCGAACGCTTTGGCTCGCCGCTAGGCCGTGCTGACGGCGCAAAACGCCGCCCTGTCTGCAGAGGGCTGAATATATTGGCACATTTCGCCGGCCCCTCGCAGCCTCGTTCGACCCTCTTCTAACTTCCGCACCTTTCGATCCTCTTGCCGACAGGAGTGTCGGCGCTCCGGCTACTCTCCCAATAGATCGAGGTCGCCCTTCCGCAACTCCGCTTTAGCGAAGAGATCGGGACGACGCTCGCGCGTCAGCTTCAACGCCTGGGAGCGCTTCCAGCGTTCCAGCTTTTGATGATCTCCCGATCGTACGATCTCTGGAACCTTCTGATCGCGCCAGACTTCGGGCTTGGTGAACTGCGGGGCGGAGAGGAGGCCATCGGAATGACTGTCCTGCGCTAGGCTCTGAGCGGAGCCTAATACGCCCGGGATAAGGCGCACGATCGCGTCGGCCATGATCAGCGCGGGAAGCTCGCCATTGGTGAGCACGTAGTCGCCGATGCTGAAGACGTGGGTGGCGTAGGTCTGGCGAATTCGATCGTCAATCCCCTCGTAGTGCCCGCACACGAAGACGACATGGCCGTACTGGGCCAAGTTGTGGGCGGAGGCTTGTTCGAAGAGGCTCCCGGTGGGATCGGTCATGACGATTGCCGCGCCGGGGGCAGGTTCGAGGGCGTCGATTGCTTGGGCGACCGGGTCGGGCTTGAGGAGCATCCCCGCGCCGCCGCCGAAGGGCTTGTCGTCGACGGTCCGATGCTTGTCATGAGTGTAGTCGCGCGGGTCGCTGGTTCGGATCTCGACCAGGCCGGCGGCTTGCGCCCGCTTCATGATGCTATCGCCCATCGCCGCGACCACGAGGTCGGGGAAAAGCGTGACGAAGTCGACCTTCAGCATCGCCGCCAAGGTACCAGAAATCGGTTCACGTGGCACGGGTTTCCTAACCCGTGCCACATTTAATACTGGCGTGCGGGGAGGGATTGATCGGCGATTTCCCAGGGTGGAGAAAGCTCGACGTCCAGGCCGAGATAGACCTTTCTCGGAACGTCCTGTCCGGCGAGTGGCCACTCAGTGTGCTCGGACAAGGCGGGAATATTCTGGGGTCGGGTTCCTCGGCGGGGAAGCCACCGACCGGTGATCTGCGGCCACACGTCGGCGTTCTCTTCGCGGCTCATTGCGCGGCGGGTGGCGACGTAGAGGCCACGGGGGATGATGAGTTCGTGGAGCCCGGTTGGAATCCGGATTCCGGGTTGGATCGAGAAGCCCAGATCGCAGCGCTGGCGCGGCTCGGTTCGGATCAGCCAGTCGTCGTGGTAAACGCTGAAGATTCGCGTGCCCGCTCGCTCCCAGGGGCGATTTGGCAGCCTGGCCTCGAGTTCTCGCCAGCCATCGGAGGTTGCTCCGTAGGATCCGACATTCCGATACGTGGCGAGTCGGACCGGGGGCATCAGGACGACTTCGATTTCGACCGCGCCACCATCGAGTAGGGGAAGGCTATCCAGGGTCTCGCTCCAGTGGAGGTCGCTGGGGCAGGGAAGTCGCCAGTCCATCGAGGACCTTCGAAAGTCTCGGGGGGTGGTGCCGTATTCGGTGCGGAAGGCGCGGGTGAAGGACTCGGCGTTGGCGTAGCCTTCTTCTAAAGCGATCGTTCCCACTTGGCGCGAGGAGTTCTTCAGTTTGATCGCGGCACGTTCCTGTCGAGTCCGGACGATAAGGTCACGCGGAGACTCTTGGAAGAACATTTGGAACATTCGGCTGAGGTGATAGCGGGAAAAGCCGACGACTTGGGAGACCTGCTCGGCGGTGACGACGTCGTCTTCGGTCTGGAAGATGTAGCTAACGGCGGCAAAGAGGGCACACGCGGCGGAGTGTAAGGTCTGCACGCGCATCCCCTCCGGCTCGTAATCGATCCGCTCAGGGAGCGGTATGCGACCTTCATCCGACTTCGGCATGATTAGGTGGTTCGAAGAATTTCTGTTCACGAGTGCCCCGACTTCTGCCATTTTGGGGCCTATCCCGACCCGTGTCGGCCAAGAGTCCCGTTCGGTACACTTTCCCCAGTTCGCTCGCAAGGAGAAACCCTTTGTCCAAAGTGCCCGCTGACCTTAAATACACCCCGACCCACGAATGGCTGCGCATCGACGGCGATATCGCCACGCTTGGTATCACCGACTATGCGCAGTCCGAACTTGGCGATATTGTCTATGTCGACCTTCCCACTCCTGGACGGGTTTTGGCCGCGGGAGATTCATTCTGTAGCGTAGAGTCGGTCAAGACAGTTAGCGAGGTTTACGCACCGATCGCCGGAACGGTTACCGCGGTGAATCCCGCGCTTGCCTCGCAGAGCGAACTGTTGAACTCTGACCCATACGAGGGCGGGTACCTCATCAAGATGCAGATCGCGGATTCGACCGCGGTTAACGCTCTCCTCAACGCTGACTCGTACAAAGCCTTGCTCGGCTGATTTCGCTGAGAACGCATGCCCTACATCCCCCATACCGAACAAGATCGCCGCGAAATGCTCGCGACGATTGGCGCTGCCTCGATCGATGAACTGTTCCGGGAAATTCCCGCCAATCTGCGGGTCGCTCCCGGGGCGTTAGACCTACCTCCTGCGCTCGACGAAGCTCGCCTGCTCTTGCACCTCCGCGAGATCAGTCTTAAGAACGTCAATTTGGCGGACACGGCGTGCTTCCTCGGGGCGGGGATTTACGATCGCTACATTCCGGCTTCGGTCGGAGCAGTGATCTCGCGGGGAGAATTCCTGACGGCATACACGCCGTACCAGCCGGAAGCGTCGCAGGGGTTTCTCCAGACGATCTACGAGTTCCAGTCGATGGTCGCGGAGCTTTACGGCATGGACATCGCGAACGCGTCCATGTACGACGGCTCGACCGCGATGGCAGAAGCGGCGATCATGGCCACCGGCATCAAGAACCGGGATCGGGTTGCGGTGAGCGAAGCCGTCCATCCTCACTACCGTCAGGTTCTCGACACTTACTGCTGGTCGATGGGGATCGAGGTTGTCACCCTGCCGCACGAAGGTGGCGAGACGAAGGATTATATGGCGGCAGGCGAGTCGGCCTGCCTCATCGTGCAGTATCCGAACTTCTTTGGCGGCATCGAATCGCTGTCGGAGGCTCGGAAAGCGGCCGACGCGCAGGGCGCGTTGCTGATCGTAGTCGCTGACCCGGTCGCTTGTGCGCTGCTCAAGCCTCCCGGAGAGTACGGAGCCGACATCGTGGTGGGCGAAGGCCAGCCGATGGGGGTGGCGATGGGGCTGGGCGGACCGATGGTCGGCCTGTTTGCCTGCAAGAAGGAGTTTGTTCGCCAGATTCCCGGCCGCATCGTCGGACGGACGAAGGAGGCCCACGGCGACCGCACCGGCTATGTGATGACGCTTCGCACCCGCGAGCAAGACATCCGTCGCGAGAAGGCGACCTCGAATATCTGTACGAACGAGGCCTTGATGGCGCTGGCGGCAACGGTCTACATGATCGCGCTGGGCAAGAACGGCATGCGCACGGTCGCGGAGTCGAGCGTTCTGAATACGCAGTACGCGATCCAGCGGCTCACCGACGCGGGAGCGAAGTTGAAGTTCAAGAGCAAGGTCTTTGATGAGTTCGTCATCGAGCTCCCGAAGAACCCGGTCGAGGTTCGCGACCTGCTTCTCAAGGAGAAGATCCTCGCCGGGCTCCCGCTTGGCCACTACTACGAGGGGTTGGAGCATTGTCTGCTGGTGTGTTGCACAGAGATGCGCACCAAGGCGGAGATCGACCACTACGCCAGCTCCCTCAAGAAGATTCTCGCTTAAGGCACCCAGAAGACCATGATCAGCAAAAGCGTTCCCGAGCCTAAGCTCATTTTCGACAAATCGCGACCGGGCCGAGTTGGCTGCAACTTGCCCCATGCGGACACGCCCGCGGTGGATCTTGGTGCCACTTTGGGTGAGCTCCGAAAAGAGTTGCACCTGCCGGAGATTGCCGAGCTGGACTTGCTTCGGCATTTCACGAACTTGAGTCACATCAACTACGGCATCGAGACCGGCTTCTATCCGCTCGGCTCGTGCACGATGAAATACAACCCGAAGGTGAACGAACGCACGGCCGCGATGCCGGGGTTTGCGAACCTTCACCCGATGCAGCCGGACGCGACGATTCCGGGCGCGTTTGAGATTCTGATCGGCGTCCAGGAGATGCTTCAGGAGATCACCGCGTTCCCGTACATCACCCTCCAGCCGCTGGCCGGTGCGCATGGCGAGATGACGTGTTTGATGCTGATCAAGGCGTACCACGAGTCGCGCGGCGACGGGAAGTCACGTCACACGGTTCTGGTCCCCGACTCCGCGCACGGTACAAACCCGGCTTCGGCCGCGCGCTGTGGGTACGACGTGAAGTCGATTCCGACGGATGCCGACGGGAATACCGATCTTGCTGCTTTGGCCAAGGCATTGGAAGGCGAAGGTGGGAAGGAAGTCGCGGCGTTAATGCTGACGAATCCTTCGACGCTTGGCCTGTTCGAGCCGAACATCGAGAAGATCTGCCGGATGGTCCACGAGGTCGGTGGACAGGTGTTCTGCGACGGCGCGAACATGAACGCGATGGTCGGCACAACACGGCCGGGCGATCATGGTTTCGACTGCATGCACTTGAACCTCCACAAGACGTTTTCTACGCCTCACGGCGGCGGCGGCCCAGGTTGCGGCGCGATCGGCCTGCAGGCGCATCTGGAGCAATTCCAGCCAATGCCGGTAGTTCGCCGCGAGGCGGGGGAAATCTTCGCTGACTACGATCGACCTCTCTCGATCGGGCGCGTGAGCGCGTTCTACGGCCAGTTCCTGATGGAGGTCCGCGCGTATACCTATCTTCGTGCTTTTGGCAAGGAGTACATGGCGGACATCAGCCGCCATGCGGTGCTGAATGCGAACTACGTTCGGGCTCGCCTGAAGGACGTGCTCCCTCCGGCGCACGATCGCCCTTGTATGCACGAGTGCATCCTGACCGCCGAGAAGTACAAGAAGGAGAACGGGGTGAGGGCGCTGGATATTTCCAAGCGTCTGATCGACTACGGCTTCCACCCGCCCACGAACTACTTCCCCCTGATCGTGCCCGAGTGCATGATGATCGAACCGACGGAGACCGAGGCCAAGGAGACTCTGGACGAGTTCTGCGACGCCATGATCGCGATCTGCCGTGAGGCGGTGGAGAATCCGGACCTTCTCCACGACGCGCCCACGTCCCAGATCGTGGGTCGACTGGACGAGACGGCGGCGGTGAAGAACTTGGATGTCCGCTGGAATCCAAAGTCGGCGCCCGTTCCGGCGGGTGTCTAGCCCCCGCGGTCATCCTGAGTAGGTTCGTTTATCTGCTTGACCGTCATTCAGAGCGAAGCACCGAGCCCAAGCGAAGGGAGCGAAGTCGAAGGATCCTCCGTCCAGTCTCCGACTCTCTGGAAGCGCGCCGGTTTCTAAGTCGGAGGCTCAGTCAGTGATCCTTCGACTGCGTCGACTCGCTAGGGCTCATCGACTTCGCTCTGGATGACGGACGGCCTCAGGTTTAGTCCCTCAGTGCGTACCCAAACGGTCCGACGAAGTAGCTCATCTCGGACGTTTGCCTGAAGCCGAGCTTCTCGTACAGCGGACGTCCGGCGTCGGATGCGTGAAGCACGAGCGACGGGATCTGTTGGGCTTCTGCCCAGGCCATGATCGCGCGCATGATCGACTCGGCAGCGCCCTTTCGCCGGTACGTAGTCTCCGTGTAGATTCCCATGATGATGCCCTGGGGGCTTGTGGTGAGGGGGACTCGACCAGTTGAGGGGCGGGGGAGGAGGGTCCTTAGCTGAACGCCGCCGCTGCCGACAGGGACTCCTTCAATCTCCAAGACAAACGCAACGAACTCCCCGCGGGGCATCGCGTCGAGGAGGTAGGACTCGTTCCCCCGGGCCATCAGGTCGAAATCGCAAGGGTCCAAACGGCCCATCTCCACAAACATCGCGGTGCGATGACGCGCCAGCGTTGGGGCGTCGGACACGTCGGCTTGGCGAAGGATGGGATCGTTCATAAGACGAGAAGGATACTCGCGGTAGCATCATTCCTGTGAGGCTTACGGTGACGTGGGATGAAGCAGCGGACGGCCCGACGAACATGGCTCGCGACGTCGCCCTTCTCGATGGTGCCGAGCAGGGAAGGGGAGGCGTGCGCGTCTACTCATGGACCGGTCGCTGGCTCACCCTCGGCCACTACCAGCGCTCTGAGGTGGTTCTTGCGGAGATGGGAGACCTCCCGTGGGTGATGCGTCCGACGGGCGGAAAGGCGGTGCGGCACGGGGATGACGTCACTGTCGCGGTGGCGATTCCCTTGAGCCTGTTGCACTTGGAGTCACGCCAAGTTAAGCTCGCCTACCGCGCGGTTGCGGCGCCGCTGGTTCTGGGATTGCGCGCGGTAGGGGTCCTTGCGACCCTCGCAGAGGGGACGAAGTGGAGCGGCCACGGCCAGTCGACCGCAGATTGCTTCTCCTACTCTTCGCCGAACGACATCGTGGACGAGGGCACCGGGGAGAAGGTCTGCGGCTGTGCGCTTCGACTGACTGAGACGGCGGTTTTGATGCAAGCGAGCATTCCTGGGGCACCGTTTTCGGCCAGGGAATTGGCCTCCGCCCTTAGATACGAATATTGAAAGAGCGGGAGGTTTGAGTCGAAGCGCGGAATACATTTCCGCGCTTCTTTTAGGCGAACTGAACGAGGCCGACGGTATTGCCATCCGGATCTGAGACAGTAGCCGACCATCCGACGTGCGGCACTTCGGCCTTCGGCTTGGCTGCGGCTCCGCCGACGGTCAGAGCCTTTGTAACCATTGCGTCGACGTCCTCGACCTCGAACCACACGGTCGGTGAATTGCCGGGCGTCCTCGCCTCGGACCGAATCAGCCCCCCAATGTGCTTTTCACCCTGACCGAAGACCACCATATCGTCGCCAAAGCTGCGGAAGGTCCATCCGAACAGGCCCTCATAGAACGCTTGCGATCGGGCGAGGTCAGTGGCGGAGAACTCTACGTGACAGATCGTATGCATGTCAACAGTGTAGGCAAGCTCGGAACCGACTCATTTGTCACTTCTTGTGAAAACGGGTCGGGGGGTCGCCGAACTCGCGGGTGAAGGCTCGTGAGAACGCGCTCGAGTCGGCATAACCCAGCCGCCAAGCGATGTCTTCGACCGACAGACCCTCGGTTACAAGCTGAGATCCCAGCAGGAGCCGCCGCCGACGGTGGTACGCCGAGGGAGATTCGCCGAACGTCTTCTGAAAGAGCCTCTGCAGATGGCATGGCGAGAGACCAACCGTTAAGGCAAGCTCTGTCAAGCCCACCGGTTGCTCGGCAAGGTCCAATATCTCCCGTGCCTGGGTCATCAGAACCAGCAGCTCGGCGCGCGTGAAAAACCGCCGCGCCGGAACGCGGAGCATCGAGAGCGCGTGCGGGCACGGGCCGGACATACCCTCATTAACGCACAACGCGGGCCGAACGGTCAAACTAGAGGCATGCGCATCGGCGTTTTCGATTCCGGATTGGGCGGGCTTTCCATCGCGAGGGCAATCATGGCGCGTCTGCCGGAGTATGACTACCTCTATCTCGGCGACACGAAGCGGGTGCCTTACGGAAATCGATCGCAAGCGACGATCCATCAATTCACCTCCGAAGCGTTGACCTATCTCTTTGCGAACAACTGCCACCTCGTAGTCCTCGCATGTAATACGGCGTCATCGGAAGCACTTCGGAAGAGTCAACAGGAGTATTTGCCGCAGTTCTATCCCGACCGCCGCGTGCTTGGGGTGGTGATTCCCGCTGCGGAGGAAGCCACCTCGCACGGAATTCGCCGTGTGGGCGTGCTGGCAACCGCCAGTACGGTGGAGAGCGGGGCATACGCCAGGGAGATTCACCTCCGCTCTCCGGATGCGGAGGTATTGCAGCAGGCCGCTCCGTTGCTGGTGCCTTTGATCGAGAACGATGGTTTGAAGTACATCGAGCCGGTGCTGGACGACTATCTCGCGCAGTTGCGGGGTCGCGTGGATTCATTGATTCTCGGATGCACGCATTACAGCCTGATCAAGGATCAGATCCGGGCGAGGATCGACGCGCGAGTGATCTCGCAGGACGAGGTAGTCCCGGATAAACTGGCCGACTACCTTGAGCGGCATCCAGAACACGCCTCGCAGCTTGGGCGGCACGGCGAGCGTCTGTACCACGTGACCGACTTGACGGCAGGATACGCGAGCTTCGCGCGGCGGCTTGCGGGCGAGGATCTCCCGCTCGAGGTCGTGGAGATTTGAACCTCTCGGAAGTGCGGCTCTCGGCCTCGGCACTTCGACACAACCTCGCCGCGCTGCGGACGCTCGTGCCAAGCGGAGCGAAAGTCGCCGCCGTGGTCAAGGGTAACGCCTATGGCCATGGCATGCGCGAAGTTGTGCAGATACTGGACGGCTTGGTCGATTATTTCCAAGTCGACGACCTCGATGAGCTGAGGTTGCTTCGCACGGTGACGCAGCTGCCGGTGCTGCTGCTTGGGTACGTGCCGCGGGACTCGGTGCAGGAGGCTGTTGATCTTGGAGCAGAGCTGGCGGTCTACGACACGGAAAGGCTCGGCGAGATGCGGGGAGCGCGGGTGCATCTGAAGATCGACGCCTTGCTGGGCCGGCAGGGGACTTTGCCGTCCCAGGTTTCGGAGATTGTGGAGCGGATTCGGACGAGCGGCGCTGAGCTAGTTGGGGTGTACGGGCACTACGCCAACATCGAGGACACAACTGACCTCGGACACGCGTACGCGCAGCGGTCCGTGTTCGACGAGGCCCACGCCCTGGTGGAGATGGCGGGCTATCCGGGGATCGCGCGGCATTTGTCGGCCACTTCGGGACTGATGACAATGGAGACGCCTTCAACTCGCCCGATCGACGTCGTGCGGCTTGGAGTGGGCTTGTACGGCCTATATCCGTCAGAGGCGCTGGCTCGGACGCATGCGTCTTTGGATCTGAAGCCGGCGATGCAGTGGGTCAGCCACTTGGCTCAAGTGAAGACGCTGCCTGCGGGACATCCGATCGGATACGGATTGACGTTTGTTACTGACCGCGAAATGCGGATCGGCATCGTGCCTCAGGGATACAGCGACGGTTTTGCGCGGAGCTTGTCGAATTGTGGGGAAGTCTTGGCTGGCGGATCTCACTGTAGGGTGCTGGGCCGAGTGGCGATGAATATGTTCGCGATCGACCTGAGTTCGGTCCCGACGGCGAAGTCGGAGGATGAGGTCGTGCTTCTCGGTGAGCAGGGTCCAGAGCGGATCACCGCGGAGCAGGTGGCTTCCCAGTCAGACACGATCAACTACGAGGTCACGACACGTGTATCGCCTCTTCTCCCGCGAATCGTGAAGCCGTAGCATTTTGCTCGGGACTAGGAGTAAAGTACCGGAACGGTGGTCAGTTTCGAGCGGAGTGGAAATTTGCAGGAACGAATCGGTGTGGCGAAGCGGCACAGCGCGTTCCTAAAGGCGCTTGCCGAGAAGGAAGCCAGCCTGGCTCGACGCGATCCGCAATCGTATCGATCTCGCGTCCGGCGAATGATCTACATTGGTTACGCGTACATCGGCTTCTTGACCCTCCTGACTATTTCCGCGATTGTCCTGATCGCATACTTGATCGTTACGGGCCATGCCACCAATTTTGGTCTGGCGATCATTGTTCTCGGGTTGATTTGCCTCGCCCTCTTGCGCTCGATTACGGTTGGCATTGCGAGGCCCCAGGGCTTGATCTTGGACCCGAAGCGGTACCCAGAGATTCATGCGAAAGTGGAGGCCCTCGCAGATCGGATTGGGACGGCTCGTCCGAGGGTCTACTTGACCTGGGAGATGAACGCATCCGCGGCACAAATCCCCCGCTGGGGGCTCTTCGGCGGCTTTGGGAACACTCTGTTCATGGGGTTGCCGCTGCTTCATGTGCTGACCCCTGAAGCGGCCTACGGCGTGATTGCCCACGAACTGGGACACCTGTCTGGTAATCACGGGAGGTTTGGCGCATGGGTAAGTCGCATTCAGCGAACTTGGACCGTCCTCTACGAGGAATTTGGTGGGGGAAGGCTCTTTGGCGCGTGGATTCTGATGCCGTTTCTTATGTGGTACCAACCTCGATTTCAAGCTCAGACGCTGGCGATGATGCGAGAGCACGAGTTTGATGCCGATAGGATGGAGGCCGAAACTGTTGGGAAGGAGCTGGCCGCTGAAACCACGTCTCGCTTCAGCTACTTGAATCCCTGGTTTCGGCAAATGATGGATGCCGAGATGAATCGGTTGGTCTCACTTGAGCCTTCCCCTCCTTCGAATCTGCTGGCCCAAGTAGCGACTGAACTACGGACCGGTACGCCTTTGCCCTTCATTGAGCGCTACCTTGCAGCCGAATTGATGCGAGCACCTGAGGTCTATAGCACCCACCCTACGTTGCGGGAAAGGTTGGACGCAATTGGAGCGGAGCCTCCAAGTGCCGCCCAACTACAGAGCCTCGCTGAGCCATCAGCGGCTGAGAGCTTCTTCGGCTCGAACTTGCGCTCGGTGGAATTGCTGCTGAGCGAGGATGTCGGATTGCGTTTGGAAGGTCCATGGAAGTCGGAGCACATCCGGATTGCGGAATTGCGAAAGGAGCAAGCACGGCTGGTCGCCAAGGAATACCCTTCGACGCTTGATCGAATGAAGATCGCATCGTTGACTTACGACCTTGCTCCCATCGAGGTTTCGTGGCCGCTAGTTCGCCAAGTAGTGGCTGACTATCCCGAGGACGCGATGGCTAACTTGCTGATGGGCACGCTGTTAGCCGCTCAGGACGACCAAGCCGCGGAGCCATATTTGCGCAAGGTGCTGACATTGAATCCTAGCCACAGCGAGTCCGTCATTCCATTGCTTATGAAGCTTGCATACCTGTCCGGCGATCAGGCTCTGCTCGCACGGCTCGCAGACGAAGAGATCGAGTTTGTAGAACTGGGAGAAGTGGTACAGGTGCAGGCGACCATCATGTCGCTCAAGGACACGCTTGAGCCGCACGGGTTGGACGCCGTGACCGTCGATCAGTTTCGAGTTTCTCTTTCCAGAATTCAGGGGTTGAGCGAGGCGTACCTGGTTAAGAAGATCGCTCCGACGGGACATGCCCTTCTCATCTTGGTCGCTACCATGGTTGAGGGCGGAACGCCAGGGATGGATCGGGATCACCTGGCTCACCTCATCTCCGAGCGTGCCGCCTTGCCAACGACTGCCCAGGTTTTTGTGCCCAAGAACACCCGAGCTTGGCGGGGCAAGCTTGCCGAGGTGCAGGCATCGCGCGTTTTTCCAGCTGCGTAAAACTGAAAAGCCTCTGCAGAGAGTCTGCAGAGGCCTTTCCTGAGTGTGGCGGATGCCTACTGAGGCGTCGGCGTGATCGTGAAGCCTTGGGAGCTTAGCTCCTGGCCGATGTGGCGCAGCTTCTTCATCGCGCGAAGCTCAATCTGCCGAACGCGCTCGCGGGTGACGTTGAGCTCGCTGCCGACCTCTTCCAAGGTGCGGCTACGGCCATCGTCGAGGCCGAACCGGAGTCGAACGACGTCTCGCTCTCGCGACGTAAGTCGTCCGAGAATGCCATCGATCTCCTCGCGGCGGATCAGCGACCAGGTCACGTCTCCCGGCGTCGGCATGTTCGTGCTCTGCACGAAGTCCCCGATGGACGAGTTGTCCTTTTCACCGACCGGCGTCTCAAGTGAGATCGGCTCAACGGCGACGCGCATCATTTCTCGGACGCGGTCGACCGACAGCCCGACTTCGCGGCTAATCTCCTCTTCCGTCGCCTCGCGCTGAAGCTCCTGCTGGAGCCGCGACGCGGTCTTGACGACCTTGTTGATCAGTTCGGCGACGTAGACCGGGATTCGGATCGTGCGGCCCTGGTTGATGATCGCACGAGCGATGGCTCGGCGAATCCACCAGGTGGCGTACGTGCTGAATCGGAAACCCTTGCGCCAGTCGAACTTCTCGACCGCCCGGATCAGACCGAGGTTGCCCTCTTGGATCAGGTCGGCGAGAGGAATTCCTCGAGCGTTGTACTTCTTGGCGATCGACACGACGAGTCGGAGGTTGCTCTCGATGAGAACCTTCTTGGCGTACATGTCTCCGGCCTGCACCTTACGGGCGAGATCAACTTCCTGCTCCGGCGTGAGGAGCTGGGCACGGCGGGTCTGCCGCATCCACATTTCCAACTCTTCCGAGTCGTCGTGTACTGGCGGAGCTTCTTCCTCGGACTCCTCGTCCGCGGCATCCAGTTCTAGAAGATCGTCATCTGCCGGTTCCGCGGCGGGATCTTCAAGGATCGGGTTTGCAGACGCTTCGACGAACGAGTGCCGGCCCGGCGTGCGGACAGTAATGGCGCGGCCTCTTCGCGGTTGCGTTGCTAACCCATTTTCGACTGGCATTATTTCAATAACCTCCAATGTATCAAGCGGAGAACTCTGTTTTATCTACGAAGTCTTTGCGCAGCAAATTACGCTACACTCGAATTTCGCGAGCGCTCATCGTCAATCCGTTGGGAAGAGCGTCAGCGACTCTGCAAACTCTGCTACCCGAAACTAACACATTTGTGTAAAACCGTCAAGCTTCACACAGGAACCATCGGCATTCGAAAGTAGTTCCCGTGGAGCTCAAGGGTTGCACACTGCGTGCCAACCTTCCTTAAGACGAGCGAAGTGGCACGAATCGTTGCGGCACTTCGCACATCCTGCTATATAGTACGAAGTTTTTCGACGATTCTCGCAATCTCGTTTGCAAGTTGTCGTGTTGCCTCTCGTGTATTTGAGCGACCAAAAGATACCCGAATCGTGCCCCTCTGCAAGGCTGGCAAAAGTCCCAGAGCGATGAGAACGTGACTCGGCTCGGTTGATCTTGAGGAGCATGCGGCCCCCGCGCTCACCCCGAAACCGGCTCGATCGAGCTCGACGACGAGAGTCTCGCCCTCGATCCCGAGGAAGCTAAGGCTCAGGATGAAGGGCGAAACCTCATTGCCCCCGTTAACCTGCCAGTCATTTACCGACCTAAGTTCGTGGAGCACCGTCTCCCGCAGTTCAACGGCATGGCAGTGGTCGGCTTCCATCTCTTCGCGCGCAATCTCTGCCGCGAGGCCCATCCCCACGATCCCCGGAACGTTGAGCGTCCCCCCGCGTGCTCCATTTTGCTGTTCGCCCCCAAAGATGAGGGGAGGCGGCGGCGTGTCTCGGCAGTACAGCGCCCCGACGCCTTTCGGGCCGTAGAACTTGTGGCTGGTGAGACTTGCGAAGTCGAGCTCCGGGAGCGCCAGCGGGAGCTTGCCGACCGACTGCGTCACATCCGCATGACGAATCTTTGCCGCGTGAGCGACTTCCCGGACGTCCCACCGCGTGCCCGTCTCGTTGTTGACCGACATCACGGAGATCCCTTCCGTCGCGCTCCCGGCTCCGAGCACCGTTCCGTGGTTGGGCAGCAGCACTGCCCCTCGGGCGAGGGCAGGTTCGCGCATGGCGCTGTGCTCGAAGGGGCTGATTGCCCACGCCGCCGCCGCATTGAGGACCCAGTTATTCGACTCCGTCGCGCCGGAGGTGAAGTAGATTTGCTCCGGCGCGACTTCCAGGAGCGCGGCTAGCTGGCCGGTCGCCTGCTCAACTGCCCATCTGGCCTGGCGTCCCGCGTCGTGCAGCGAACTCGGGTTGCCGCAGGCGAAGTCCAAGTAGGGAAGCATCGCCTCCCGCACGCGCGGATCGACCGGCGTGGAGGCCGCGTGGTCGAAATAGCGCTCGGTACTCAACATTCGCCTAATAGCTTATACGAACCCAATCGCCCCGGTTACACTTGAGGCATGGGGCAGTGGACCGTCCAATCGAAAGGTGTCGAGCTTCCGGTTGTTGCCGACGAAGGCGCGGGCGGCATTGTGGCGATCCTCGCCCATGGCGCGGGCAGCGGCATGGATTCGAAGACCCTGCTCTGGCTCTCCGCCTTTCTTCGGGAGGCCGGGGCAAGTGGGGTCCGCTTCAACTTCCCTTATCGAGCCCAGGGCAAGGGGATGCCCGACCGCATGCCGACGCTGGTTCAGGCCTACCGCGACGTGACTTCCTCCGTGAGGGAAAGGATGACGCCGTCCACGCTGGTCATCGGGGGCCATTCGATGGGTGGGCGCGTGGCTTCGATGCTTGAGGCAGAAGGTCCATCCGCCGACGGGTTGTTGCTTTGCAGCTATCCCTTGCACCCGCCCGGCCAGTTGGAGAAGCTGCGCGATGCCCACCTTCCTCAGATTCGGACGCGGACGCTGCAGTTCAATGGAACGCACGACGAGTTCTGCACTCCGGCGATCATGGACCGCATCGTTCTCACGTTGGATCCGAAGATCTGGACGCTCCACTGGGTCGAGGGCGCGGACCACAGCTATGGCGTGAAGAAGACGTCGGGACGGACGAAGAAGGACGTCGAGGCCGAGATGCGCTCGGCGATCGCCGCCTGGATCGCCAACCTCGAAACGAACTGACCGGAGCGCGGACCTCCCGGTCCGCTCCCCGTCATGGGGACCTCCGGTCCCCGCATTTCAGACTGGTACGCGGGACGGGACGTCCCTTTGACGGGTTGCGGACCGGAGGTCCACGCTCCGGGGTCACTGCGCTTTACGATCGTTCACGCCGTACAAATACGGCTTGGCGAACTTCGCGCGATGCCATGGGTTAGCCTCGGGCGCCGACCGCGCTCATCACTTCCGCCAGGAGCTTGGGCACGTCGGTAGTCTTATCCGCAACCTTCGCACCCGCCGCGAGCAGGGCGTCCACCTTGCTCTGCGCCGTGCCCTTGCCGCCGGAGACGATCGCGCCGGCGTGGCCCATGCGCTTGCCGGGAGGTGCCGTACGTCCCGAGATGAAGCCAACCACCGGCTTCTTCATTGTCTTGATGAACTCGGCGGCAGCTTCCTCGTCGGTCCCGCCGATCTCGCCGACCATCACGACCGCCTGGGTCGCGGGGTCGGCTTCGAACATCTGCATGATGTCGAGGAATCGCAGGCCCGGAAGAGGGTCACCGCCGATGCCGACGCAAGTGGTCTGGCCAAAGTCGGCGCGGGTCATTTCCCACACGACCTCGTAAGTCAGCGTGCCGGAGCGGCTGACCATGCCCACGGGTCCGGGCTTGAAAATGTGCCCCGGCATGATGCCCATCTTGCACTTGCCGGGGGTGATGATCCCCGCGCAGTTGCCGCCGAGGAGCCGCATCGTCTTGCGCGCCTTGAGCTCGTTGACGACGCGAACAGAATCTTGAATCGGCAGCCCTTCGGTGATCAGCGTCGTGAAGGGAAGACCCGCGGCGGAGCATTCGAGCACCGAGTCGGCGGCGTAGGGCGCGGGGACAAAGATCAGGCCCGCGTTGGCTCCGGTGGCGTGGACGGCCTCCTCGACGGTGTCGAAAACAGGGACGCCCAGGTGCACGGTTCCGCCCTTACCCGGGGTGACGCCAGCGACAACGTTCGTGCCGTACTCGATCATCTGGCCAGTGTGAAAGCCGCCCTCGCGGCCGGTCATGCCGCAGACGACAACCTTGGTGTTCTTATCGACGAGGATGGACATACGGGGCAGAGGTTACCTTCTCGGGGAGGTTTGGGTTGGTTGGGGTTGGTTCGGTTTGGTTCGGATTCGCCCTCGCCTTCTCGCCGATAATTTGGGATGCCTCAGGACACGTCGACTCCTCGGACACGTAAACTACCGAGCCCGTGTCCTGAGGCTAGGGTTCGACGGGTTTGGGGCCCGCGGTTCCGGACTCGGTGGCGGAAGCCTCAGGACACGGGTTGAGGCGGTTCGTCGGGTTGCAATTGGACGTGTCCTGAGGCATCAAGCTGGGGATGGACTCGGGGTGGGTCGCCTCCAGCGCAGGTTTGGGTGAGTGCTTTCATTTCGCGATGACGTATCCTGAGGCATAGAAGCCTGACCATGCTCGCCCCGGAACCTTCTTCTTCTGTTCAGCCGACTATCCCATCGAGCGGTGTTCGTTCACCGTTCGTGAAACGGCAGAGGACGTATTGGGTTTGGCTGTGCATTTGCATCGTGCTGCTTCCCTTGATTGACGGCGGATTGAGGCGGACGATGCCGAAGAGTGTCGCTGAGCCGTGGATGGTCTACTGGGCGCTGGACCCGCCGATGCTTGTCGGGTCTCTTTTCCTCGGATGGTTTACGGGCTCACGAATGCGGTCCCCCACGCTGGGATGGCGGGTGGCAAGGATCGCCTCGCTTGTGGTCGGTTTCGGACTGATGGACACCCTGCAGCAACTGGGCGCGCGGGCCCTGGTCGGTCACGAGGTGAGGCTGACGGAGGTCACGTTCTTCGTCGGAATGGCGATGGGCTTGGTCATCGCCCGGGATCAGGTGGGCTCGGGGGCGTAGGTCGAATAGGACCCTTAGGACCCGTAGGACCGATAGTGAGCGGCGTTGGGGGCGTGAACGGGTTAGGGGCGGAGTTGGCGCGCGGCGGTTCGGACGCGATGCAGCCGCTCGGTGAAGCCACCTTCGTTCCTGAAAGTCGCGCTCAGCTGGGCCAGTAGCTTGTCAAGGAGGTAGGTGGTTTGGCTCGTGAGGCAGATCAGGGTGTTGGCGGCGTTTTCTGGGCCCTTGTCTTCGATGTAGTTCTGGTAGGTCGAATAGGACCGGTTGGGTCGGTAGCAGAGCTTTCTTATGAAGAGCGCTTTTTCGTGGTCTTTGGGCCACTGCGGCATTTGGCGCTGGCGGAGGAAATCTTGGTAGTCCAGCGATAATTCTTCGAGGCTGGCGCGGGCGATACCGACGAGCTTGAGCTCGATCTTGGAGCTGGTTCCCGAGGCGACGCTGCCTTCGGCGATATTCTGCCGTCCGCTTCTCGCGGCCTGGACCATTTGGTCCACGGTGCGGCTGCGCTTATCGAGGTAGAGGCGGGTGAAGGCGACGGTTCCGTCGTAGACGAGCTCCGACATTTGGAAGGCTTGAAGCCCCTGATATCCGCCGTGCGGCTTGATCAAAGGTTCCGGGTCTTTCATATCTTGGACTATATAGGACTTTTAAGACTTATAGGACCTATAGGACGTATAGGTCCTATATTTGGGGGCGCGGCTGAGGGAGCACGGGGTGACGTAGGTCTAGCTTTCTTCGCCGCGCATGCCGGGGATTAGGCGGACGGTGATTCGGTTGGCGTCGAAATCGATCATCTTGACGAACTCTTTCACGCCGGGGATCATGATCTCACCTACCACGATGACGTCGTGGGCGGGGTTCATGAGGACTTCGCTGACCTCACCGAGCAACTCGCCTTCCTCGGTGTAGACCTCGAGGCCGACGAGATCGTCGGTCAGGTACTCGTCCTCGTCCATCTCGGGTGCCTGGTCGGGGGCTTCGAGGTATTCCCACTGGAGACTTTCGGCGGCGGTGCGATCGTCGTAGCCGAAGAGGCGGATGAGGAGGCGCTCTTTATGCCACTGGGCGTCGCGGATCTCGACCCACTTCTCCTGCATCCGCAGGCGGGCTCCGGGAGCGAACCTTTGCACCAGGTTCGTGAGGGGGATCACCTTCACCTGGCCCTTGAGGCCGTGCGCACCGACGATTTGGCCGACGCGGACGAAGCCTTCGGGAGTGGGGGCAGGTTGCTTGGCCATGGGTTGTCTCGCTAAAAAAGAAAGAGGCGCTGGCCAGAGCCGAGCGCCTCGATCAAACCGAATTCAAAGGGGACGAATTAGTCCGTGACGATCTTGACGTAGGCTCGCTCGCGGGCTTTGGCGGCGACGGCGCTGACGACGCAGCGGACGGCGGCGACGACGCGGCCACTCTTGCCGATGATCTTGCCAACATCGTCCGGGTTGGTGCGAACGAAGAAGGTGCGAGTGTTGCCGTCCAGTTCTTCCTCGATTGTTACCTCGGAAGGGTTCTCGACGACAGACTTGACGAGGTGCTCAACGAACGGTCGATAGTCCACGTTTAAGCCTCTTCCGTCTTGTCGACCGCGCTAGGAACCGAAGTTACGGCGGTGCGCTTGTCGAGGAACTTGTAGCTCTTTTTGGCGTTCGGACGAGCCTCGAAGAACTTGGGGAGAACGCCCGCGCGGTTCAAAATAATTGCGGCGGTCTCGCTGGGTTGGGCACCGAGCATGAGCCAGTGGAGCGCACGCTCTTCGTTGATGTTGATGAGCGTCGGCTTGACGACCGGATCGTACTGACCCAGGGTCTCGACGAAAGCGCCGTTGCGGCCAGCGGAGCTCTTGGCAACCACCACGCGATAGAAAGGGCGGCCCTTGGTGCCGATGCGGCGAAGTCGAATTCTAACCATGCGTTTTCTTGATATTTCCTCTAAATCGGTAAAGCTCGCGAGCCAGTCAACATCGCCGCGAACCGCCAATCATACCTCATGCGCGAGCGAATGCAAGCCTAGTTGGAGTTGGAGTGATGGAACTGAGGGTCCTGATGGAACTGATCGAATTGAAGCAGAGTCGCTTTGCCACGGGGCGGAGGTCATGAGATCCTTCCTTCACCCCCACCGATTTGAGTATGCCAGCGTCAATTCCATCATAGGAGTAAGCGACTAGCCAAATGAGCCTCTTGTGGCATAGAATATTCTCATGCAACTTACAGGAAGTGACACGGGCAATGACGCCCGCAATCGCATTCTGGTGTGTGATGACGACCGACACGTCGCGCGGCTCATCCAGGTGAACCTGGAGCGCCAAGGCTATGCCGTCACCCTGGCGTACGACGGGGAAGAGGCGATCGAGTGCCTGAGGGACGGGGAGTTCGACCGTGCCGTGGTCGACTTGATGATGCCCCGGATAAATGGCTACGAAGTGCTTGAATGGATCCGAACCCATGAGAAGACCGAGAATCTCTGGGTCGCGATGGTCACGGGCAATGCGGACGGATGGCGTGGCAGTAAAGAATTCTCCTATCGTGCCGACCTCTACGTCGAAAAGCCCTTCAACCCCTCGGAATTGCTCAGAGAGAGCGACCGTTCCGCCTAAACGTGGCTAGAATTGAAGTGGAGCGGGAGGGCATCTCCTTCCGAACATTTCGTATGCGTTTCCCATTGTCCGCGTTGCTAGCCCTTACGTTGGCCGTTTCCGCCACCGCATCAACAGTCGTCTTCAATCCAGACGCCAAGCAGCCCGTAAGGCTCCGCAGGGGGGACATCCTCCTCTTGAAGCTCAACGCGGTGACTGACGGTGGTTACGTGTGGTCTTACGTTCTGAAGTCGGCGGGAAAGATTCAACTTGTGAGCCAGGCAGTTGCCCCTCAACCCAAGCCGAAGCCAGGGCAGCCACCGATGGTGGGAATGCCCTCGGTGATGGTCTTCACGTTCAAGGCGGTCAAAGCGGGTGACGACAAGTTCGGCATGGCGTACGGTCGGTCGTGGGAGATGAAGACAGGGGCCAAGCCTTCGCAGTTGCTGACGGTACGAGTAAGAATTCGCTAGAAGTTCGGGCTATTTGACCCTCTTCGCAAAACACTGCGACACTCCTAGTCCTTTCAGACGTGAAAGGAGATAAGCCCGAACGATTGTTTAGGCAACTAAAGGAGTTTCGATGAACCTCAAATCTACGTTTCGTGCCAGCCTTGCCATCGTCGCGGTGGGTTGCTTTGGCTTCGCTCCGAGCATTGCTCACGCTGATCGGTCAGGTCATCGGCAGAACCAGAAAGATCAATGGCGGGACCTTACCATCGGGTCGGGGATTCTCGGCGCGATCGGCATTGTGAGCCACAACGATGCTTTGGCTACTTTTGGCGCTGCCGGGGCGATCTACTCGGCTTACCGGTACGAGGAAGAACAGGACGGCCACGGCTGGTATCACGTCGAGCGCGGCCGCAGGATCTACGACCGCGACTACCGCCCCGAGCGCAACCGGGACTGGGATCGGGACCGTGATCGAGACCGGGATTGGGACCAAGAGCAAAATCGCGGCTGGAACAACGGCCGTAACGGAAACCGAGGACGTGACCAAGATTGGAATCAGGGTCGTGATCGGGATCGGAATCAAGGTTCCGACCGCAACCGAGATCGGAATCGTGACCGTGACCGGAACTCGGGACGCGAGGACCGAGACAACCGAGATAGTGGTAACCGCCACAGTCGCGGCTAGTCGCAGGTTAGAGAAAGAGTCGGCCCCGTTGCCAAGCGGGGCCATTTTGGTTTAGGCGGCAAGGAAATCGTCCGCGCCGGTGTCGCGCGGGATGTTGTCGGCGAATGCTCGCAGATGGCGAGTCATCCGACGAAGCTCCAGCAGCGCCACCACTTGGTGGGAGAGGGCGATTAGCGACCGCTGTTGAACTTCGTTCAGCTCGCGGTGTTTCCGATCAACGACGCAAAGGGTGCCAAGTGGGAGACCCAGGGGGGAGAGGAGCGGTGCCCCGGCATAGAACCGAACGTTCAGGTCACCGGTCACGAGGGGATTATTGACGAACCGCTCGTCCTCCACCGCGTTGGGCACGATCATCAGATCGTCCTCAAGGATCGTATGCGCACAGAACGAGATGTCTCGATGCGTCTCCCGTATGTCGGTTCCGGTTGAGGCCTTGATCCACTGTCGCGTGCTATCGACGAGCGAAATCAGGGCCACCGGTGTATCGCAAATCGCCGCTGCCAAATGCACGATCTCGTCGTAGAGAGATTCCGACGCGGAATCGAGAATCTCGTACGAACGCAGGTCAAGCAGTCGCGTTTCTTCATCGGGGTGCAAATTAGCACGCATCGTAGCTTATGTATCGGCTCGATGTCGGACGTACTGCACGCATTCTTGTTGATACAGCAAAAGATGCAACCGAAATTGTTGCATTTCGCGGCTCGCAAGGCTCCTAAGCAGCTTAGTCGATAGCTTGTGTGTACACAGCTTTAAGTACTTCGTCCGGGGTTGTCCACCCATTGAGTGCCTTCCACTTGCCATCCTGCATCATCGTCCGGTAGCCCTGAGCCTTGGCGGCGTCGATCAATTCGCCGTAAGGAGCATTGCGCGCGATGGCCGCACGGAACTCGGGGGTGCCCAAGATGAGCTCGAACACGCCGATTCGTCCGCGGTACCCGGAACCTCGGCACTCGGGGCAGCCGCGGCCCTTGGCGAATTTCGCTCCCTCCAGTTCCTCGGGCGTCAGGTTCAACATCGTCATCTCGTCCGCTGTCGGGACGTAACGCTCCCGGCACTTCGGGCAGTTCAAGCGAACCAACCGTTGGGCGAGAATCGCCACGCATACGCCGGCGATCAGGTACGGCTCGGCGTCCATGTCCACCATACGACCGAGGGTCTCGACGGCATTGTTGGTGTGGAGGGTGGAGAGTACAAGGTGGCCGGTCAGGCCGGCCTGGATGCCGATGCCGAGCGACTCGGGGTCGCGCATTTCACCGACGAGCATGACGTCTGGGTCTTGGCGAAGGAAGGTGCGCATGACCTTCGGAAAGGTCATCTTCTCTGAGACTTGCACCTGAGCGATGTTTTTTTCATATTCGTATTCGATCGGATCTTCGACCGTGACGATGTTTCTCGACTTCGAATCCAGCTGGTGGAGAGAGGCGTAAAGGGTGGAGGTCTTTCCCGAACCGGTCGGGCCGGTGACCAGGATCAGGCCATAGGGTGACTGAATGGCGCGCATCCACTTGGCGAGCACGTCTTCCGGCATTCCCAGCTTGGTGAGGTCAACGCGCATCGCGTTCGGATCGAGAAGTCGCATGACGAACTTCTCACCGTTCAGACACGGGATACAGGAAGCACGAGCGGAGAGCTTGCGTCCCATGAACTCCATGTCGATACGGCCGTCTTGGGGCTCCCGGTTCTCGTCGATTCTCATCCCGGCGGCGAGCTTGAGTCGGGCAAGCA
Organism: Fimbriimonadales bacterium; assembly: GCA_038216655.1. Classification (GTDB taxonomy): domain Bacteria; phylum Armatimonadota; class Fimbriimonadia; order Fimbriimonadales; family Fimbriimonadaceae; genus JAFDWR01. Next base: position 268,208 of record JBBQPZ010000001.1, on the reverse strand, counting down.
CGTTGGCGGCTTGTTCGAGCGGGAGCTGGCCGTTGTCCATCAACTGACCGTCTTGGCGATAGCGGATCTTGAGCTGATCGCGCTCAGGCTGGAGGTGGATGTCCGACGTGCCCGTTTCGAGGGCATTCATCATGATGTTGTCCACGATTCCGACGGCGATGGAGCCATCTTCGCCGCCGCCCATCTCCCGGACGTTGCCTTGCTCGCGGAGAATGAGTCGGAAGCGCTTGGCCGCCCCCCAGTTGGTCTGAGTGAAGTCTTGAGTCACAGGTTCTACTTTAGCGCGAATCTGCTTTGAATGGAGTGGATCGCTCGGGAAAGTAACGGGTTGCGGGGCCGGTTTCGTTGCCTCATCAAATCCTCACATTACGGCTGTATAGTGGCAACGATGCGCGCATTGTTGGTTGAGGACGACGCGGAGATTGCCCACGGCATCGTGTCCGCGTTGGGGAAGCAGGGAATCGAGGTTCAGGTCGCCGCCGACGGCGAGCGTGGACTCGACCTCGCGATCACGCGCTCCTACGCTGCGATCATCCTCGACGTGATGCTGCCGAAGCGGAACGGGTGGTCGGTCTGCGACGCGATCCGGAAGGCTGGGTTCACGACGCCGATTCTGATGTTGACCGCGCGGGACTCAATCGAGGATCGGGTGAAGGGGCTGGAGGGAGGTGCCGACGACTACTTGGCCAAGCCTTTCGATGTGCGAGAGCTAATGGCACGCCTACACGCGCTCTTACGCCGCGATGCCGTGCATCGAACGGGCCGACTTGAGATCGGCGATCTCGTGATCGACTCTCGCGCACACACCGTGACCCGTGCCGGGCAGTCGATCAAGCTGACGCCTCGCGAGTTCAGTCTCCTCGAAGCATTGGCGCGCAACGAAGGGCGGACCTTGACGCGCGAGGTGATCCTTGAGAGCGTTTGGAACAACGAGGAGTCGCTCGACAATACCGTCAACTTTCATATCACTTCTCTGCGGAAGAAGATTGACGCGCCATTCGAGCCGAAGCTGATTCATACCGTTCACGGTATCGGATATGTTTTGAGGAGCGGGGGCCGAGACTGATGCGCTCGTTCAAGGGTCGCCTGGCTTTTTGGAACGTCTTGGTGCTTGGGATCGTGTTGGTGGCTTTCTCGATCGGCCTCTTGCTTTCCAATCAGGCTCGAGCCTCCTCCGATTTGAATCGGGAGTTGATCCAGAGTGCGAGGATGGCGATGCGCCCCGGGCCGCCGGGACAGGGTGGTCAACCAGGGCAGGAGGGCCGGGCTGGCCCGGGCGACGGAAGGGATTTTGGGCAGCAGCCCGGTGATAATGGCCAGCCAGGGATCGCGGACGGCCCCCTCAACCAACGGCCCGCCAACCGTCCGCCTCTCAATCGCCTCAATCAATTCGGATTCGACCAAGAGGGGATACGGCAGGCCGAAATGCGCCGTCCTCGGCGTTTCGATCTCGACGGAAACTCCAGAGGGCCAAACGACGACGTACCCTTCGATCGTCCCGCTTACGACCGCGCCGTATCTGGGGTGTCTGGATTTGTAGAGGTTATGTACGGAGACGGGCCGGTTCGGGTTTTCACCGCGTCAGAGTTCGGTCGCGACAACCGGATTGTTGGAGTCGTTCAGGTCGCTCGGGATCTGCGTCCGCTTACTCAGCTCTGGCAGACTCAGCTCGCCACGTTCCTCATCTTCATTCCCTTGGCGTTGCTGCTTGCGGGGGGTGGCGCGGCATTTCTGACTGCCCGGGCGATTCGGCCGATTGGTCGGATGCGTGAGGCGGCGGCGCAGATCACGGAGTCGGACATGGGGCGACGCCTGGAAGTGGAGGGGCAGGACGAACTTGCTGAGCTCGGCAACTCCTTCAATGCGATGGTGGGACGGCTTGAAGCCTCGTTTGGAAACCTCAAAAGTGCGAACAAGGCACTCGCGGAGGCGAATGAGAATCAACGGCGGTTTACCGCCGACGCCTCGCACGAACTTCGGACGCCGCTGACGCGGCTGCGTCTCGCCACCGACATCGCGATGGCCCCGGGCGCGACGGAGGCGGAGCGAGGCAAGGCGATCGAGGTCGCCGATGCTTCCACGCGCAGCATGTCCCGGCTTGTTCAGGAGTTGCTGCTGCTCGCCCGTGCCGACGCGGGGCAGATGAACATCCGACACGAGGCACTGGACTTGAGACTGGTCGCGAGCGATGCCCTCTCCGCATTGCCTGACGCACAGGCGCACCGAGTCACGCCGAAGTTTCCCAACGAGAGAATCTGCGCCCAGGGGGATGCGGAGGCCCTGACGCGGGTGTGTACCAACCTGATCGAGAACGCGCTCCGCCACACACCAGCGACCGGGAAGATCACGATCGCGGTGGAGGATCACGGGGATCGCGCGACGATTACCGTCGCCGATGACGGGGAAGGGATAGCCCCGGAGCATTTGGCGCGTATTACCGAACGGTTCTATCGCGTCGACGCGGCTCGGGCGCGTGCCGACGGAGGAACCGGGCTAGGTCTGGCCATCTGTCAGAGCATTGTGGAAGCCCACGGCGGTCGGCTCCGGGTGGAAAGCGAGGTCGGAGTCGGCACGACGGTGACGATAGAAATTCCGAAAAAAAGTGCTTTCCAAATAGAAAGCAAATAGCAAAGTCGTAAAACGTAATCAGAAGCCGGGGGTTCTCGGCAAGGAAAAGTCTCAAATGTTGAAGAAAACGCTTCTCACACTGGCCCTTTCGAGCGTGGTGCTCGGCATGGCACTTGCTCAGGACGGTCCCCCACCGGCCGGTCCCCAGGGAGGATTTCCTCCGCAGGGCGGCCCGCAGGGTGGGCCCCGCGGGATGATGGGCGGCGGAATGCAGCAGCAAGGCGGCCCGCGCATTCTCATGCGACCGGACGTTCAGCGTGAGCTGAAGATCACCGATGAGCAGCGACAGCAGCTCGGCCAGCTCTTCCCGCGCCAGATGGGCGGACCGGGTAGCGGTGGCCAGGGCGGCTTTGGCGGCGGTCGTGGAGGACGAGGCGGTCAGGGTGGCGGTCAAGGCGGACCTGGCGGTCAGGGTGGCTTTGGTGGCGGCCAAGGTGGACAAGGTGGCGGGCCTGGTCAGGGGGGCCAAGGCGGATTCGGTGGTGGTGGCCAGGGTGGCCCCGGTGGCCAGGGTGGATTCGGCGGAGGTCCTGGAGGACAGGGCGGTCCGGGAGGTCCCGGCGGCTTTGGTGGCGGTCAGGGGGGACCTGGCGGACCTGGTGGGCCTGGGAATAATGCCGAGATCGAAGGGAAGGTCAAGCACATTCTCTCTTCTCAGCAGTACAGCCGGTACCAAGAACTCTCGCTGCAACTTAGCGGTGCCCCGGCGCTCGGCCGACCTGAGATCGCTCAGAAGGTCGGATTGAGTCAGGAGCAGGTGGATCAGATCCATCAGATCCTTCAAACCATGCGCCCTGGCGGCGGTCAGGGACGCGGACAGGGCGGTCGTCAAGGCGGCCCCGGTCAGAGTGGTCAGGGTGGCGGCTTTGGCGGCGGCCAGGGCGGTAACCAGGGCGGCGGCGGATTTGGCGGCGGCCAGGGTGGACCTCCTCCTCCCGGCGGTGGCCAGGGCGGTGCTAGCTTCGGTGGCGGACAAGGTCAGCCTCCCCAGCCTCCGAACATGGGCGATATGCAGAAGCGACGTGAGGAGATGAATCAGAAGATTCTCGCCATCCTCACGAGCGAGCAGAAGAACAAGTGGCAGTCGATGCTCGGCAAGCCATTCAAATTCGACGTTCCTCAGCAGGGCGGTCCGGGATTCGGCGGGCCAGGTGGACCTGGCGGCCAGGGCGGCTTCGGCGGACCTCCTCCAGGCGGCCCGGGCAGAGGCGGCCAGGGTGGTGGCGGAGGCTTTGGCGGTGGCCAGGGCGGCGACGGCGGGAACTAAGCTCGCCGATTGCTAAGCCAAGGGGCGGATTCCTTCGGGGGTCCGCTCTTTTGTCTGGGTCCGAGTGTCGCAAGCTCGCGTTCATCAGATTTGAGATTTGAGATTTGAAATTTGAGGAGGTCTTTCCAGAATTCTGGGGGTCAATCTTGTTTATTGCTCTGGACGGTGCCCAAATTGTTGGTTTGTCATTCGCTTTTCGTGCATTGTCATTCGGGCGAAAATGACGGTTTTGAATCTGAAGACATTTTCTCATTCCGACCGACCCTGCCCACCTGTTCGTAGTTCGAGAATTGATTGGATGCGGGGGAGTAGAGGAATCTGACGGAAGTTGCTTCTTGCTTGTCTCACTTTCGAAAGGTGCGTAGGGAGACAAGCAGTAAGCGGTTCCAGTCAGGTCCCTCCACGCGTCCGCTAACAGGCACGCAATGAACCACGGACAAGTGCGCCGACTTGGTCGGGATGACAACTAGAGCGTGAATTGCCGGCTGTATTCATTGATTTCTAGGGTTACGAGCTGATGACGATGGACTCCCTCTTAGGGTTTGCGTCGTCATCACTGGTCGGTTGGCTCACTGCGTCCCACGGTTCTCTTGTCTTTACTTGTTCTCAGGAGGCTGGGAAGTCAACCAACAATCTCGGAGACACAGGTTGGAAATCCTGCGCTACTATCTGCCGCTGCCATTAAAGTTCTTGGGTGGCGGTTTGGCCCCCTCCCAGCCTCCCCCCGGGGCGGGGGAGGAGCCGGAGATCTTAGATTCTGCCGCCTGCAATCCACTCGATCGTTGGGTCGCGCACCTACTCGGATGGCGCGGGGAGTTGTCCCTCAATTCGAGACAGAGCGTTGGCCCTCTGTCTGGCGATCGACCCGTACGCGACTCCGGCAAGTACGACGGCGAATCCGACCCACTGGATCGGGGTGAGCGTTTGGTGGAGAAGCAAGAACGAGAAGAGGGCGGCGAGGGCGGGGACGAAGAATTGGTAGAGGCTCGCTCCCGAGGCTCCGATCTGCTGGACGCCGAGGTTGAAGCAGATGAAACTCACCACGCCACTCAGGACGGCTACTTGAGCGAACATGAGATAAGTCTCGCCGTTCAGGTGAAGCCACGGAGTGTGGAGAGTGTCCACGATACCGAAGGGCAAGAGGACCGGGAAGGCACCGACCATCGACATCGTCAGGAGCTGGGAAGCCGAATATCGGGCGAGGAGAGGGCGAGACAGGACGATCCCCGATGCCCAGACGAAGGCAGATGCGAGGATAATCAGGTTGCCGGTGAGGGACCCGTGCGAACCGACACTTCCTCCCAGGGCGACGCAAGCTACTCCCGCGAAGGCGACGATAGCGCCAAATAGAGCCGGTGCGCTAAAGGTCTCTTGTCGGACCATGAGCGCGATCAAGGGCGTTAAGAGGGGCACGGTGGAGAGGACAATCGCCCCTTCGCTGGCGGTGGTCGCATGCATGCCGGTCATGAAGAGCATCATGTAGACGCCCATCGTGATGCAGCCGAGCCCGGCAATCTTCCACCCGTCTCCCGGCTTAGGGCGGAGGGATTCCTTTCGAATGAGGCAGTAGAGCACGAGCAGCGCCCACATCGCGAGGAAGCGCATCAGGGCGAGAGCCGAAGGGGAAACCTCTCGGTAGACGATCTTAACCGAGACAAAATTGAACCCCCAACTGAGGGACGCGATCATGAGGGGAAGGTTGAGTAACTTCAGCCGATCGCGCACCCGTCCATCGTACCGAACCGAGCCGAGTACACTCCAGACGATGATTGGGCTCATCGCGGCAACTTTCGCAATGGTCGGTCGCATCGAGTCATTGACCGGTCGGTACGACATGGGTGAGCGTCTTAAGGCGCTGGACGCCGTCTGGATGACAACGCCAGACCGGGGGCGGCGAGTGATTGCCGTGATGAGTATTTCCGATGCGGTCAACGCCTTCTTCACCGGCAACTATCCTGAAGCTTGTCGTTCACTGGACGGGGCCCGGGATGCCCTGCTCGATCACCTGCCCGCGGGCGGGGATGCGGTGACGCTTCGATTCGACCCGCCTTTTGCCGAGCCCAAGGCGGCGGCTCAGCTCCACGTGAGTTGGGCTTACGTACCTCGACTACTTGGGCCGGTCAGGATCGCGGTGGGGTCGCAGGTTGTCTTCGCCGCCCCGGGACGGGACTTGACGATCCAAGTTCATCCTGAGTCGGTTGTCACGGAGTTGGCCCAAAGTCCGGAGGCGGGGGTCCTGGTTCCGGTTACGGTTGGCCAGGAGTCACGCACCGTGTATTTGAACGTGGTCAAGGGGCTGCGAAATCGGGCTCGTGCTTTGCTTAGCAGCCAACAAATCGAAGCGAGGACGCTTGCGGAAAGTGTGATCGCCAACGCGGATGGGGCGCTGTCGGAGACTGACATGCCGCTCATTCAGATGCTCTTTACCGCCGAGTTGCTGGATCAGGGCGGGACCTCGCTCGATCGTTTGGACGAGATTCCCCTTGTCAAGCAAGGACCGACGGTGTTTCGGATCGCCTTTCCGGCTTCCGTGAAGCGGAAGATGGGCGTGCCCGTCACCGTGGTCATCGGGCTGCACGGGGCAGGCGGATCGGAAAACATGTTCTTCGAGGCGTACGGACGGGGCAAGGCGGTTTCCATGTCCACCGAGCGTGGTTGGGTGTTTGCCTCTCCGCGGGCGTCGGCGCGTGCGGTTTCCGATGTGCTTGAGTGGATTCGCACTCGCCGGAAGCTCAAGATCGGGCGTGTGTTGATACTGGGACACAGTATGGGTGGCGCGCTTGCTCTGTCGAGCGCAGGTTCGATCTTGCCCCGTCCCGCGGGCATCGCGCTCTTCTCGCCGGCGATTGGCGGGATTCCGAAGGGGCTAGGGAGCGTGCCGATCTTCCTGTCGGCGGGGAAGCAAGATATCCCGATGGTGTCGGGGATGCTTGCGACTTTGAAGAGTCAACTCGCTGGTCGGCGAGATTGCGTTGTCCAGGAATCCGACCCCTGCGAACATCTGATGTCGGTGGCAGAGGGCTTGCCGGGGGCGTTCAAGTTCTTCGACGGCTTGCCTAGTCCGTAAACTCGACTCATTTCTCGGCATTCTATTAGAATGGACTCATGCTCGCGCGGAGCCTGCTTTTCTTATCTGTACTCAATCTCGCATGCCCCCACGCGATTGCGGTTGACACCAAGGTCAGACGGGAATCTTTGGTTGGCTCCTATCGGAGTGGGCAGATCACTGGCTATGTCGCCTCACTCGATCTTCGAATGGACGGCACTTACGTCGCGAGTTGCGCCGGCTGCGGCGGACTTTACGGGGAAGCAAAAGGGAAGTGGGTCTTGAAGGGCTCAAAGATTATCTGCCATCCAACTCTCGAGACCGATTTGATGAAGCGCAATGTCAGGGACTTGCAGGTTTACCGGCTTGGCGATCGGTGGATACTTACGCAGAAAGGCAAATTGGGTGAGAAGTTCCTGGCCGAGATGGGGCCAGATAACATCTTCTGCTTTCAGCGATCGGACCTTCCTCAAGATTCGCACTAGCAGCGTCAAACTTCATTGCTGGTGAATCATCCGCGGTGCCACGGTTTGACCGGGATTGGAATTTTCTGTTGAATTGGAGCAACTTCCCGGCAAACCGTGCGTTGTAATTGCCACCTGTGCGCATGAGCACGGCTTGCCAGGAAGCATTTTCGAATTCTCAGGCATTTCCAGTTCTGGCCAAGCCGTGGCACTGCGAATACTACAGAGGAGACATGACATCTTACAGGCGACGATCTTTGTCGGGAACCGTATAGTGGGGTAGAGTATTCCGTAGTTGGTGAAATCGCAGACTTCGCCTCGGAAATGGGATGTCGACCGCCTCGGTGCGATCGCGGGGACGGTTTGTGCCGTTCACTGCCTCTTGACCGGTTTAGCGCTGGGTCTGCTTTCGATCGTTGGTCTGGATTTCTTTGGCAGTGAAACGAGCGAGGCGATCTTTGTCGGCACGGCGGGAGTGCTGGGGTTGTGGGCGATCGTTCACGGCGTGCGCAAGCACCACTCCTGGATTCCGGCGTTGTTCTTTGTCGCGGGGCTGACCTTTATCTGCCTGAGCCACTTCGTCTTTGGCCACGCGCATGCCAAGAGCATTGCGTCAGCGTCGCCGAAGGCGATCGTCAGCACGATTTTCAGCGTGCTGGGTGGATTGAGTCTGGTGACGTTCCACTTCTTGAATCAGCGCTTCGCGCACCGCTGCGGTTGCGATTGTAAGACGCCGCACTAAGCGGGAGTCGCGTTCGTGATTCGTTATTTGCGGTTCGCCCCGGGGATACCAAGCCCACTCTTGATCCCCGTTTCCGGGAGGTGAACTCGATGGCTAATCCACGCTCGCAGGCTCGCTGTTGACAGCGATGGCAGGCCACCGCACTCTATATGGAGCAGCCGATTTACACTTTGGGAGGCACTTAGGCACCCCCTGCCCCCTCAAGAGGGTTCCAAATTACTACGCTAACGCCATCGGCATGATGACGCAGAAGTAGCCTTCGTCGTCCGCGGGGCGGAAGACGGCGGGTCGGGAGCTTTCGGTCATCTCGATCTTCAGGCCGGGGCCGTGGATCGCGGCGAGGGCGTCCAAGACGTAGCGGCCGTTGAAGGCGATTTCGATGTCGCCGTTGTCGGAGATCATCGCGAGTTCTTCTTTGGCTTCGCCCTTCTCCTCGCTGCGCGCGGCGATCATGATCTGATCCCCGAGGCCGCGGAAGCGGACGCGGTTGGCGTTGTCCTTGGCGAGAATCAAGGTTCGGCGAACCTTGTCCAAAAGCTGATCGGCTTCGACGCTCCAGAAGCGGGTGGCTTCGCTTGGAACGACGCGCTCCCAGTTCGGGTAGGCGCCGGCGAGAAGCTGAGAGACGACCTTTGCGCCACCGGCTTCCGCGCCTACACGACCGGAGCCAAAGCGCAGGGTGATGGGTTGATCGTCGGATACGGGGAGAACTTTGAGTGCTTTGAGGGCTTTCTCAGGGACGATGGCGGTGGTGTTCGAACCGATACCGGCTTGCTCGACCTTGCGGACGGCGAGGCGGTGGGTATCGGTGGCGACCATTGTCAAGGTCGTCCCGTCGTAGCTGAAGAAGACACCGGTGAGGACCAACCGGTGGGCATCGGTTGAGACCGCATAGATCACCGAGTCGATCGCCACGCGGAGGGCGGACATCGTCATGGTGAGTTCGCCGTCGCCGCCAAACTCCGGTGGCTCAGGGAAGTCGTCGGCGTCAAGGGTTTGGAGCCGATACTCAGATGCACCTTGCGTAAGCAGGGCACCCTGGCCGTCAAGCGTCTTGAGTTCAAGGTCACCTTCGGGCATCGAACTGACGAGGTCCTTCAAGAGGGAAGCCTGGAGGCAGATCGCCCCGGGCTCGTGGACCATGCACGCGACCGCGCGCTCGACCCACATTTCGCCATCGCACCCGAGAACGCGGATGCCTCCCTCGTGGGTCTCGATCTTAAGATGCTGCAGGATGTTGACCGAGGTGCGCTGACTGGCAGCGGCGGCGGCCGCAGTTACGGCATCGAAGAATTCCTTTCGAGGGCAATCAATTCTCATGGGTTATCGGGCGGTGCGGGGTTACGGTTACCTTACCCCTGCATGGGGAGGTGGTATTGAAGATGGGCGGGAGTTGGAGCTTTGGGCTGCATGTCGACGCCGCGCGCGTAGACCTTCATCAGGATCCGCTGATAGGACTCCTCGGTGAAGGAGACGGGTGGGGCGTTCTGCAGTCGGTCCACCGCCTTACGGAGGCTGGACATTTCGGCGGCGAGGGCAGGGTCTTGCTTGGCCGCTTCTTCCATCTGCTCTTCGAGTTCGGCGGGAAGTTCTCGTCCCGCGTACAAGTCGACTAATTTTGAATAGAGATCATTCATGACATCCTCTCGAGCGTCCCGCTCAGTTTGTCGCGTAAGGCTCTACGTCCTCTGTAAAGCCTGCTTTTGAGGGCGGGAACGCTGATTTCCAGCACTTCCGCCGCCTCTCGGGCCGCCATGTCCTGCAAATCGCAGAGTTCCAGCGGCTCCCTATATTCAATCGGCAGTTCGGCGAGGGCTTGTTGAACCGTGACGCGAAGCGCGGTACGGTCCTCGCCGCCTGAATATTGAGCGTCGGGGGGCAGCTCCATAAGCTTGTGCTGCCGCAAACGATCGATGCAAAGGTTCCGAGCGATCCGGAAAAGCCACGTCCGAAATGCGCCATCGGCGCGCAGCTCGTTCGAGCGTCGGAGAACACGGAGAAATGTCTCCGCGGTGGCATCTTCGGCGTCCGTACGATTGCCGAGCATGCGAAAGGTGTAGCGGAAGATCCGCTCACCATAGATCTCATAAATAGCTCCGAGCGCCTGTTGATCGCCTGCCGCAAGGGCAGCGAGCCAGCGCTTTTCAGCCATTGAGTCTCGCAATGCTTCATTCTGCATAGGTAGGACGAGCGCTTCCGTCGGATGGATGCGCGGCAGACTAGTTTAACACCCGAGGAGGCTCCAATTGGGGAATGGAGTGGGGCAACAACGGGGAAATAAGCAAATACCTTTACCGGCTTGGACGCTTAGAAGCGGTGGAGTTGGCTTAGCGATTCGCCGACCAGCATTCGCTTGATCGCCTCGCCAATGAACGGCGCGGATGAGAGGACGGTAAACCGTTCTGGAGCCAGGGCAGCTTTCTCCGCAACAGGCACGGTGTCGGTGACGACGAACTCGTCGACGTCGGATTTGGAAAGCTTCGCCATCAGCTCTTCGGTGGAGAGCTTCTTGTCGAGGAGAACGCCGTGGGTGGCGTACATCCGAACCGTCGCGGCCCCCGCTTCCTTCAGCAGATGGGCGTCCTTCTGGATGGTGTTACCGGTGAGAATCTCGTCGTCGATCAGGATGCAGTGGCGTCCTTCGACTTCGCCGGTGACCGCCCGGACTTTGGGCGATTCGCTGTGGTCGGTGCGGGCTTTGTGAATGTAAGCACGGTCAAGGCCAAGGGCGAGAGGGAGTTCTTCATACTTCTTGGCGGCTCCGGCGTCGGCGAAGACGAGCACGCACTCCTCGGGCTTGCACTCCTTGAGCAAAGTCGCGCGGATGTGCTCGAGAAGGAGGGGCGTGCCGGGGATTTCGTCGGCGGTGGGAAGGAAATATTGCTTCAGATGCGGGTCGTGGGGCTCGACCAGGAGCACGCGGCGGACGCCGAGGACCTTGTTGAGAATCTCCGGGAGGCGCTGGCCCAGGACGGAGATTCGTGGGCGGTTCTTGCGGTCTGATCGGGCGTACGGCATGTACGGGAAGACGAGGAATATCTGGCGCGGGTGGGCGTTGTTGATTGCGTCCAGGACGGCCATGAGTTCGATCAAGCCGTCGCTGACGGGAGGGGCTTGGGTATGGAGGACGACGACCACGTGATCGCGGACGTTGTCCACTTGGACCTCAAGGTTTTCGTTGGAGAAGCGGGCGAGACGAACCTCGCCCCACTGGACATCGAAATCCGTCGCGTAGCCCTTCATGCGGGTCTCAAGCTCCGCGGTGACCTGTCGAGCAAGCGTTTCGGTGCCGGACGTAGCGAAGAGTTTTACGGAGGTGCGCATGGGTTTTTCGCCGCGTCGCGACGCTTAGCGAGTATGACGCACGACCGAGGATTGTGCTCAGCCGACGACCGAAAACGGGGTCATGTCTCGCACAACTCGGTTGTCTTCGTCAAGCAGGACCATCTTGGGGATGATCGGCTCATCGCTGAGATCGAACGCGGCGATGATGACCTTATCGCCCGATTTGAAGAAGTGGGCCGCGCCGCCGTTGAGTCCGATCACCCCTGCCGGACCGGCGAAGGCGTAGGTAAGGATTCGGGACTCGTGATCGACGGCCCAGACGTGGACCAACTCGCCGTCCTGGATGCCGACACGCTCCATGAGGCGCGCGTCGATCTCGATACTCCCGACGTAGTCGGGGTTGGCGTAGGTCACGCGGGCGTGATGGAGTTTGGCCTTAAGCAGTTGGGACAGTCGCATCGTTGGGTTGCGCGAGCCCGTCGGGCTCGGGGGGAAGCGGCTTCGCGCTGAAGCGGCGGTAGAAGGCGGCCATAAGCCCGCCGAGAGTGAGGATTGCCGTGCCGGCAAAGACGAGGACCGTCATTGGCTTGTAGAAGAGTTCGATCGGGAATTGGGGGGTCACGAGGGGCCACTGGACGGTAATGGAGCCGTCCTCCGCATTCATCGAGTTCAGCGTGACGTAAAGCTCGTCATTGAGCTTTGTCAGAGTCGGGGTGAGACCCTGATCGGTCCGGCGGAGTTCGGGATGGGTCGTGAAGGTCTTGCCATTCACGGTGATTTCGATGTCCGCGGTCCAAACCGCGTTCTCGGCTCGCGGGTTCTCCGGTGCGTGGACGGCAATGTACTTGACGGTTGCGGTGCCGAGGGGCTGCGACTCCCCCTTCTTGAGGGTCATCGGCATGTCGGTGGCGAAAAGAACGGGAGCGCCGATGCTGAGATAGATGTCGTACAGTCCCCGGTGCTGGATGTCTGGCCAAGTCATCGCTTTCTCGGGATTCTCCGGATCCGGGACGTAGTACAGGCCGGGGGTTGCCTTGAACTCTTTCCCGTCGCGGGTCATGGAGAACTCGGCTTGGTTGCTCCGGTCGGTGAGATCCTTCTTGCTCATCCCCAGGTAGCGCACGTCGTAATCCAGCACTTTGACCGTTTGGTCCTTAGGGATCGCGGTGATTTCGTGGTGTTCGAGGCCACGGGAGATGATGAGTCCGGCCAGCAGCGTGGCGACGCCGATATGGGCGACGAAGCCTCCGATCGAGAGCGGCGATTTTCGTAGCATCGCTACGATCCGCCAGATATTGGCGATCGCAGCAAAGGTCGTCAGAAAGATGAAGAACGTGACCCAGGGCAGCACTGGCATTTGGAGGCCGAAGGGTGCGGTGACTGTTGCCGCCTCAAAATGAGGGAGGCTGCTGATCGCGTCGGGCTTGGTCTGCCCCGCGGTGGCGGCACCCCACTGGGGGTTCTTGAAGATGTAAAGGGCAAGGCCGGTTAGCCCTAAAGACAGGCCGAAGATGTTGACGAGCTTCCCGATGATCGTCTTGAGCGGCTCGCCCTTCCAGGAGATAAAGGGGACGGCGGCGATCAGGATCATCAAGGGGATGAATAGCCAAACGATGACGATCTGATAGAGGTGAGCTTCAATTGCGGCCGCGCGGCCGGTGAGGATGGCCCCGAAGAACGGGTAGCTCATGCCAAAGGCAGTGATCGCTCCGATGAGGCACAGAACGAGGGTGCCCGCCCAGTAGCCCGCTTCGCGGGTTACGCCGGACAGGGGGGGGGGCTCGGGAGCAAGGCGCTTGATGGCGCTCACCGACGCGATGTACATACCGATCAACGCGGCGATTGCGGCGAACATGATCCCCGCGAGAATCCAGAGCGCGAACCGGTTCATTTCGGCGAACGAGTGCTTACTGGAGTCGCCGAGCATCCCTGACCGAGTCATCAGCGTGCCGAATGTGAAGATCACGAACGGGAATCCGCCAAGCAGGATGTTCGTGCCGATCCATCGCTTCCGGTTGATCTGGACGATGAGCCCGTGGACGAAGGCGATCATGAATATCCAGGGAACAAAGCTGACGTTCTCAACGGGATCCCATGCCCAGAACCCGCCCCAGCCTAGTGTCTCGTAGGCCCAGAAGCCGCCCATACAGAGGCCGAGGCCGAGGATGCTGACGGAGACAAGGGCCCATGGCCGAACGCGCTGGGCCCAGTCGATCGGGTCCTTGGTCCACATTGCGGCGATTGCCCAGGCGAAGGGTACGGTCAGCGAGCCGAAGCCCATGAAGATCGTGGGCGGGTGGATGATGACCCAGTAGTTCTGGAGCGCGGGGGTGAGCCCGTTGCCGGTGAGGGGGCGAAGCACGTGGGTGCTATCGACGATCGCATCCTTGATCAGGTTGAACGGGGTCTCGTAAGCAAGTATCGAGGCAAGGGAAGCGAGGAAGACGGCATAGACGATCGTGAAGGGCCGGCGGTATTTGCCGGTAAAGGGTCCGACCAGCAGCGCAAAGATCGTCGACGTGACGGCCCAAAGGAGGAAGCTCCCCTGTTGCCCTGCCCATACGGCAGCGACGCGATAAGACGTGGCCAGGTCCTTCGCGGAGTGCCCGAACACGTACTCGTACTGGAATTGTTCTGTGACGAACAGAGTCGCGAGGCAGGCGAAGGAGCTGAAGAGCGTAAGGGAGCCAAGCCAGAACGTGAGCTTGGCCCACCGGTCAAGGCCGGGTTTCTTCGGAACGAGAATCCAGAGGAGCGCGGCAATTAGGAAAGCGGCGACGGTGGCGAAGACCAGACCCTTACCGACGAGGCCAAGGGTGATTGACCAGGGTGCGGCAAACGGAAGCGAACTTGCGTGTGGGCTTGGTTCCAGGGCTCTATGCTCCGGACTTAGAGTCGGTGCTCTTGTACTTTGTCGGGCACTTCACCAGCATCTTCTCGCTCACAAACACGCCGTTCACAACGTGCCCGATCGCGACGACTTGCTTCGCATCGCGAAGGTTGCCCACGGGTTCGCCCGTGTAGATTACGGGAATGCGATCGCCGTTCTTGTCGGCGAGGACGAACTTAAGTTTGTTGTGGACTCGGTCATCCTGGATCGAAGGGAAGTCCACTGCTCCGGCGAGGTGGAGAGAATCCCCGGAAATGTGCTGAGCTTCCTTAATCGTCACGTAGGGGCTGGCGCTGGTGACAAACGCCGCCGTCACTCCGGCCATGGCTAGGACCGCGATCACGCCGGTTACAACGGCGCCCTTCTTCTTGTTCGGCATCGTTTTCATTATGACATTGTCACCCAAATTAGGATACGCGTGGGAACGCCCTAATGACTTCGTGCTGTTGGGCTAAAATAGCCATGATGCCCAAAATGATTCACGCTCGATGGTGCGCGATCGCTTCCCTGAGCGCGGTCGTGCTTTATGCGACTGCTCAGCAGTTCCCGCCGCCTCAGAAACCCGGCGTTTCATTGCCAACCGGAAAGTTCAGCATGAAGACCGCACTGGGCAGTTTCAAGCTCCTGGGTCACTCCGACGAAGATCCCGTTCGCGGCCACTTCGAGGTTTCATTTACCGGCACCATTCTGGTGAGTGGACTCGCCTCAGGCGGGAAGCTCGTGACATCCGGAAACGTCCGGGAAGAGTATTCCGACGCCAAGCATAACAAGCGCGAGTTCTTCGGAACGGGCAAGTTGATCGTTGACGGTACTGTGCGGTCAATTCAGTGGTTCGGCCGCGACTTGGTGGGAAGTTTCGAGGGTCGCGGGCTCCTGCGTCTTTACGGTGAGTTTGACAAGCAGAGCAAGACCGGCGACTACTGGTTTGGGGCACCTACGGACGCTAATGCAAAGCGGATACCTTGGGGCACGACGGGAATGCAGGTCGAGGTTCCGATGAGCATCTACCAGCGCCCGGTCCCGCAAATTCCGACGCCACGCAACCACGGAGGCTAAGCTCCTGCTCCGGAACACCTTCGTTCACGTTCCGGGGCTGGGCCGAGCAACCGAGATCGAGCTCTGGCGTAGTGGCTGTCACGATTGGGATCGGCTCCTTGGCGATCCCCATTTCTATCGGTACGGCAAGGTTTCCCAAGACGACGCCAAGCGACATATCGAAAAGTCAGTGGTCGCGTTGGAGCAGGGGCACCACCAGTTCTTCCGGCGCGGGCTTGGTCAGCGCGATGCTTGGCGCGCCTATCCCGATTTTCGCGACAAGTGCGTGTTCCTCGACATCGAAACCGACGGCGGCAACGGCCCCGATCCGGTGACGACGATCGGGATGTATGACGGGAAGGAGTTCACCTGCCTGGTTCAGGGCGAAGACCTTGAGAATTTCCGGGACATCATCTCGAACTACTCGATGATCGTGACCTTCTTCGGGATGGGCTTCGATTTGCCCGTTCTGCAGAAGCAGTTTGGTGGGTTGCGGTTTGACCAGATTCATTTGGACCTGCATCCTGCCTTGAAGCGGTTGGGGATTCGGGGCGGTTTGAAGAAGATCGAAAAGCAACTCGGGATCGAGCGATCGCCGGAGACCGACGGCTTGACGGGCTACGACGCGGTATTGCTCTGGCGTCGGTACGTGAACCTGCGGGATGACAGCGCGCTGGAGAAGTTGATTGCATACAACCGTGAGGATGTGGTGAACCTGGAGACGCTCACGAACTACACCTACGAGCGGATGCGGCGCGAGCAGTTCGTGCCGAACCTAATTCCGCTGCTGTTCTAGGGGTGGTTCCGGAGTAAGAGGGGTGGCAGTCTTGCTTGAAGGTCTGGGCCCGCGAGCTATGCCCTTCGTGCGAATCGATCGGTGCAGACTTCGATCTCGGCCCCTGGGAGAGCCTTCCTGGCCGCTTCCATGAACCCGTTCGCGGGGTTCACCGCGACGTCGGCTCGGAAGGGAAGGAAGTCTTGCGAGGGGAGGATTTGGATCTCTACGACGTGGTCGCCCGGATGGGCGTCGAGGACCTCTCGGAAGGCACGCATATTCTTCGCCGTCGCTTTCGGGAGCGAAACCCGAACCATTGACTCCGGCTCGGCGGCGAACGAGAGATCGAGCGTCCCTTCGAGGGGGCGGATGTCGTCGAGCATCACTTCGACGGTTCGCTCCCCGCGCATTTCCCGGTATTTCACGAACCCGGAAGCCTGAACGACGCTGTCCTTGACGAGGTTGTCCTTAAGCTTCGCGTAGGTCTTGGGGAAGACGGTGATGGAAATCTGGCCGCTGAAGTCTTCCAGCGTGAGCGCGGCCATCTTCTCGCCCGAACTCTTGGTCACCATCGTGCGTAGGCTTGCGACAACCCCCGCGAGCTTGACCGGGGTGCCTTCTTCAGCTTCTTCTAGAGACAGGCAGGAGTGGGAAGCGCTCTGGGCGATCACGCGCTCTAATCCGCGTAGGGGGTGGTCGGAGACGTAGATCCCCATCACTTCCTTCTCCATCGCGAGAATCTCTCCTCGACCGGGAGGCTCCGCATCGGGAAGAGAAGGGTAGTCGCGCTTGCCGTTGCCAGTGGTCTCGCCGAAGAGATCGTCCTGACCGGCGAGACGATTCCGGTTCGCGTTGTCCGCGTACTGCAACGCCGCCTCGACGCGGTCGAGAAGCTTACGGCGGTTCTTGTCGATCCCGTCCATCGCGCCAGCTTTCACGAGGGCTTCGACGGTGGTCTTGTTGAGTCCATGTGGCTTAACGCGCTCGCAGAACTCGAAGAGGTGGGTGAACCGCCCGTTCTCCTTCCGCTCGGCGATGATCGCCTCGACGACGCCTTCGCCGACGCCCTTGATCGCGACGAGACCGAACCGAATCGCCTCCGATTCAATCGAAAAGCCTGCGATGCTCTCGTTCACGTCCGGTGGTAGCACCGAAATCTTCATGCGTCGGCACTCTTCGACGCAGGTGGTGACGCGGTCTTCCTTGCTGAGATACACGCTCAGCAAGGCGGCCATGTACGGGACCGGATAATTCGCCTTCATGTACGCGGTCTGGTAGGCGAGGATCGAGTAGCAGACGGCGTGGGCCTTATTGAAGGCATAGCCCGCGAAGGGCATGAGGAGCTGCCAGATTTCCTCGGCGGACGCCTCACTCACGCCGGCCGCGTTGGTGCCGGCCATGAATTCGATCTTCATGTCGCCCATCGCCTGGACGTCCTTCTTTCCCATCGCGCGGCGGAGGACGTCCGCCTTGCCGAGAGAAAAGCCGGCGATGGCCTGGACGAGCTTGAGAACCTGGTCTTGGTAGACGATGACGCCGTAGGTTTCTTCGAGGATCGGCTTCATCCGCTCGTCGAGGTATTGCGCCTGCTGCTTTCCGTATTTGATGTCGATGAAGCGCGGGATGTGCTCCATCGGACCGGGTCGGTAGAGCGCGATCATAGCCGCAAGTTCGCGGATGCTGTTGGGCTTGAGCTGCTGAACCCAGCGGGTCATGCCGCCGCCTTCAAGCTGGAACACGCCGGTCGTCTCGCCTCGACCGAGCATGTCAAAGGTTTTGACGTCGTCGTCGGGGATCTTCTGGATGTCGAGTTCGCCGATGTTTCGGATGGCTTGGGCCAGCACGGTGAGGTTGCTCAAGCCGAGGAAGTCCATCTTGAGCATCCCGATCTTTTCGAGAATGCCCATTTCGAAGGCGGTGATCGCTTGCCCGTCGCTGCCTCGATAGAGAGGAACGTAGTTCACCAGGGGGTCTCCGGAGATGACCACACCCGCGGCGTGGACGCCCGCGTGTCTTGCCATCCCTTCGATCGAGATCGCGGTGTCCACCAGGCTGTTCATCCTTGGCTCGGACTCCAGGATTTGGCGAAACTCGGGGAGTTCCTTCTTCACGCGGTCAATCGACCAGCCGGGAAGCGTGGGGATGATTTTGCAGAGCCGGTCAGTTTCCTGCGGGGTGTAGCCGAGGACCCGTCCCGCGTCTTTGATGGCCGCCTTCGCTCCCAGGGTTCCGAAGGTGATGATCTGGGCGACGTGGTCTTGGCCGAATCGGTCGGTCACGTACTTGATGATTTCGTCGCGCCGGGCGTCCTCGAAGTCCATGTCGATATCGGGCATGGAGATGCGTTCGGGGTTCAGGAAGCGCTCAAAGGTGAGATCGTAGGCGACGGGGTCGACGTCGGTAATGCCGAGGGTGTATGAAACCAGCGAGCCGGCAGCCGAGCCGCGGACACCAAAGAAAATGCCGCGATCCCGGGTTGCGTTGGCGAATTCTCGCACGAGCAGGAAGTAGTCACCAAATCCGGTCTTTTCGATCACCTCCAACTCATAGTTGAGGCGGTCGATCGATAGCTCGGGATCGCGCATCCGATCTTTGAGACCCTTGGTGGCAAGCTCACGAAGGTATTCGAAGTTGTCTTTCCCGGCGGGGACGTCGGGCTGGGGCATCGGGGCGCGGGATTTGCCGAGGTCGACGTTGCACATCTCGGCGACCATCGCGGTGTTCTCGATCGCCTCTGGCGTGTCCGAGAAGAGGGCGGACATTTCGTCGCCCGACTTGATGTAGAACTCCTCGGTCTCGAACTTCATCCGGCGGTCGTCGGCGACGAGGGCGCCGGTCTGGATGCAGAGAAGGACGTCGTGCGGAACAGAATCGCCCTTGCAGAGGTAGTGGGCGTCGTTGGTCGCGACGAGCGGCAACTTGAGTTCCCGGGCGATCTTGATCAACGGCTCTTTGATCAGCGCCTGTTCCTTGAGCCCGTGATCTTGAAGCTCGATCAGGAAGTTGCCGTGGCCGTACATCTCGTCGTACATCCCGGCGAGATACTGGGCGCGGTCATATTGGCCCTTCAAGAGTTCCTGGCAAATCTCGGAGCCAAGGCACGCGCTCGTGGCAATGATGCCCTTGCTGTATTTGCGCAGGATCTCGTGGTCGACGCGGGGCTTGTAGTAGTAGCCTTCGAGCGCGGCGATGGTGCTGAGCTTGCAGAGGTTCCGATAGCCTTCCAAGTCCTTGGCCAAGAGCAGCAGATGGAAGGCACCCTTCTCGCCCGCTTCCTTTCGGCTCTGAATTCCGTTGGGAGCGACGTAGGCTTCGACCCCGAGAAGGGGTTTGATCCCCTTTTTCTGGCACTCCATGTAGAACTCCATAACGCCGAACATGACGCCGTGGTCGGTGATCGCCAGGGAGTCCATCCCGAGTTCCTTGGCGCGTTTGACCATATCCGGAATCCGGTTGGCGCCATCGAGGAGGCTGTACTCGGTGTGATTGTGGATGTGGCAGAAGGAGGCCATGCTTGCGCTTGCGGGAACAGTGAGCAGACGCTCGACCGTGCCCTTATTGTGACGTGGAGGAACCCCGGGATGGCGCAACTTTCTCGGCTGAATTTGCGTCATCTTATCGTGCTCAAATTCGCCATCGGGTTCCTCTCCTCCGCCGTTCTCCTGGTCTCGTTGGTCGGATGTGGGGGTGCTGACGTCGCCGCCTCCAACTTGAACACGAAGGTGCGCGTGATTGACGCGATGGCGACGGCGGGGAACGCCACCGTCAACGTGAATGGCGACTTCACCTTCTTTGGCAATGACATCGCCTACGGGGCCGTCAACACTTATAACCCTGCTTCCAATACTCAGCAGATCGTCACCGTGTTGAGGTCCACAAACTCCGACCTGCTCGCGGAGGGCACTTTCCAGTTCAATCAGAACACGAAGACGACGCTCTTTCTCAGCGGGCAAGAGGGAAGTGGCAGCAACCCACCCTCGATCATTGCGGTGTCCGACAACACCTCGAACCCGAGCGCGGGCGATTTCAGGATTCGGGTGCTGCACGGCTCAATTCAGGCGGGGGGCAGTGTGGACATCTATGTGCTGACTCCCTCGCAGAATATCAACGCGGCGAGTCCGCTCTCGAATTCGCCCGCTTCCTACGGGGGGGCGAGCGCTTTCGTGGAGTTGGCAGCGGGAACCCCCATCGCGATCAAGATCACTCCGACGGGTCAGAAGGCACCGATTCTCGCGACCTTCTCGGTCACCCCGACGAGCGGCGACCTCGACACCGTCTTCCTTAGCGACTCGGGCACGTCTGTCTCCGGGACGCTTTTAGTCGGTTCGAATTAGCGAGTTCATCTCGATTCGGCTGATTCTCTGGCGATAACGATGGCAGGGCCGTCGGCGTTTCTGTATAATCAGCGCACTACGGACTACGTTGCCAACGTGCGCGTGCCGCAATCCTCAACAGGTGAACCAAGTGAACAAGCCTTCTCTAATTTCCATGAGCTTCGCTGCGCTGGCCGCGATCTCGATCGGACTGGCCGGTTGCGGCAACAAGACCGATGAATCGACGACCAGCTCGCCAGGCGCGAGCGGTAGTACCAAGTCGGGCGGTGCAAAGAGCCGACCAGAACCAACTGCTCCAACCGTCACCGCTTCGGGCGACACAATCAAAATTGGCATCGTCGCGAGCATGACTGGGGACAACAAGCCCTGGGGCGAAGACAGCTACGAGGGCGCAAAGCTCGCTGTCGAAGAGTTCAACGCGGCGGGCGGCCTAAACGGAAAGAAGGTTGAGTTGTTGCTTGAGGACAGCGGTTCCAAGCAAGACCAGGCCAAGACAGCCGCCGAGAAGCTGATGTCAGAAGGCGTTATCGGAATCGTTGGCGAAGTCTCGAGTGGAAACACGATTCAGATCGCGAAGTCAGCGTTCGAGAAGAACATTCCGGTCGTTGCCGTCGGCGCGACTCGTACCGACCTTACGGACGTCGGTGCCAATGTCTTCCGCGTTTGCTATACGGACGACTTTCAGGGCCCGGTCATGGCGAAGTTTGCCTATGAGAAGCTCGGCCTTCGGAAGATGGCCGTCATGACGGATAATAATCTGCCTTACTCGCAGGGACTTAGCGCCAGTTTCAAGACGATGTTCACGAAACTCGGTGGCGAAATCGTTGCCGAGGGTTTCTACGAGAGCGGCGGCAAGCAGGCCTCCGAGTACTCCGGGAAGCTCACCGAGATCAAGGCGAAGAATCCGGACGGTATGTTCCTTTCCGGCTACTTCACCGAAGTTGGACCGATCGCTCAGCAGGCTCGCGCAGCTGACCTGAACGTCCCACTCTTGGGCGGCGATGGCTGGGATAGCGATGCAATCTTGACAAGCGGCGGCAAGGCTATCCTTGGTAACTTCTTCTGTAACCACTACAACAATGCTGACAACCGCCCGCAGGTGGCCGACTTCCTGAAGAAATGGACCTCTTCGCACGGAGGCAGCGAGCCCAACACCACGATGGGCGCGCTCGGCTACGACGCTGCGGCTCTCACTCTCGATGCGCTCAAGCGCGCGACCGGTGCTGACTCCAAGGCGCTGACCGCGGCGATTGCGGACACCGAAGGCTTCAAGGGCGTCTCTGGCGACATCACGCTTAAGGGCAAGAACGGTAATCCGCCCAAGCGAGCGATTATCGTTGAGGTCACTGAGAAGGGACCGAAGGGCTGGCAGAAGTTTGCGAAGGACTATACGCCCGACCAACTCGGAATGTAATTAACGAATGCATTTCCCAACTGAAATGGTGGCGGGGCTTGAACTCTTCACCTTGCCACAGCAACTTGTAAATGGACTCCTCTTGGGGTCCATTTACGCGCTCATTGCCCTTGGGTACACCATGGTCTATGGCGTCCTCAAGCTCATTAATTTCGCTCACGGCGAAGTATTCATGCTCGGAGCCTATGCGGCTTTGTTCGCCAGCTGGGCATTAGGCTATGGTCCCGGCGGCCATGCGGGTCAGTCGAGCATCCTGAATTTGGCAATCATGTTGCTGGCGAGCATGTCGTTTTGCGCCCTCGTCGGGGTCGTTATCGAGCGCTTCGCCTACCGGCCATTACGAAACCAACCGCGTATCGCTTCGCTGATTACCGCCATCGGGCTGTCACTTCTGCTTCAGTACGGCGGGCAAATTTTCCTGCTCAACGGCGTTCCGCAGAGCATCAGCGGAAACGTAAATCCATTTCCGGGACAGGTTTCGATTAGCTTACGGGGGGCTGACAAGGTTGCGCTGGCTAAGGCAGAAGAACTCAAGCCCGCGATGATTCAAACACAAGCTGACTTGGAAGCTCAACTCAAGAACGAGAAGAGCCGGTTTGACTTAAGCCCCAAAGGAGAAGCGCTCGAAAAGAAGGCCCAAGAAGCCAAACGCTCATACGACAATCTGATCGACGTGGCCAACGCGAAGACTGTCGGCATCAACATTGGTTACGGCAAGATCATCATGTTTGTCGCGGTTTTGGGGCTGATGGGGATCTTGACGTATCTCGTCATGTTCACCAAACGGGGACGGGCGATGCGTGCAGTGTCGCACGACTTTAGCGCATCGGCGCTGATGGGGATCAATGTCGACTCCATCATCACTTTCACCTTTATTCTCGGATCATCACTGGCGGGTGCTGGCGCCATGATGCTGGCCACATTCCAATCGGGTACCAAGATCGATCCGTTCTTTGGAATGGCTTACGGTGTCAAGGCGTTCGTCGCTGCGGTTCTCGGCGGGATCGGTAACATTCCGGGTGCCGTCCTTGGCGGGTTGCTCATGGGAGTCGCGGAGAATCTCGTCGACTGGGCAGGATTCAGCAACTACCGTGACGCCATCGCCTTTGTCATCCTCATCGTGGTCTTACTCTTCCGTCCCGGTGGACTTTTGGGCTCAGCCAAGGTAGAGAAGGTTTGAAGTTCCTCGGCATCAGATTGGGCTCGATTGCGCTTGGCCTGCTCGGATGTGGACTCATTCAAGTCATCGCCAATGGCCAAAATTCCTTCATCCAGCTCCTTGTAATCTTGGCCGGCCTGTACGTTACATTGGCGGTCAGCCTAAACCTCATCAACGGCATTACGGGCCAGTTCTCGATTGGTCACGCGGCCTTCTATCAGGTCGGGGCATACACCGCGGGCGTGTTGGCCCGAAGCTTCTTCGACAAGCTTCATCTGCATCCGCTGCTGTGGCTTGTCCTTGTGATGATTGCGGGCGCAATAGGTGCGGCCATCGCGGGTCTTGTTGTTGGTCTCCCTTCGCTTCGGCTACGGGGCGATTACCTAGCGATCGTGACCCTCGGTTTCGGCGAGATCATCAACATTATCGCTCGAAATCAGGAGACACTCGGAAAGGCTTACGGCCTGGATATCGCTCCTCGAATCAGCTCCGTCTTCATGGTTTGGGCTCTCGCGTTCCTCACGATCGCGGTTTGTCGGAACCTTCTCAAGAATGTCCACGGCTTGACCTTCCTCGCGGTGCGCGAGGATGAAGTGGCAAGCGCTGCGATGGGTGTCGACGTCACGCGAGTCAAAGTGGCGGCATTCGTTCTCGGCTCAGCATTTGCCGGTGCAGCGGGTGCGCTCTATGCACACGCGCTGGGCTTCATTTCGCCAACGAACTTCTCGATGGACGTCTCCTTTATCATCCTCACGATGGTCGTTCTCGGTGGAACTGGCTCGATTACGGGATCCGCCCTTGCCGCCATCGTCCTTTTCTACATTCCCGAGAAGATGCGTGACCTTCACCCAATGCCGGTCAGCTCCATCGTCGCGGGAGCGATTGCGATTGTTGTAACCGTCGCGGTCGTCAAGAGGGTTGCCGATAACTTTCGCGGTTCTCGCCGAAACAAGACACTAATTATCATCGGCTCAATCGTCGGAGGCGTCGTCATTCAGTTGATTTTCTCAACCATCCTGAGGGGTGTTCCAAGTCTGCAACAGATGGTTGAAGGCTCGAAGCTTCGCCTAGTCGTCTTTGCAGTCACACTCGTCATCCTAATGCTTTTGAGGCCAGAAGGCGTGTTTGCCCATCACGAGTTCAGTTGGTCTTGGGTCAAAAAGTTGCTTGGTCATGCCGACATCCCTGAAACGGAGATGTCGGCATGACCTGCCTATCTCTAAAGGAAGCCACGATCAAGTTCGGCGGTTTGACCGCCGTAAACAAAGTCTCCTTTGAACTGGAGAAGGGAGACTTATTTGGCCTGATCGGACCAAACGGCGCGGGGAAGACGACTTGCTTCAACATGATCACCGGCGTGTATGAACCCACGAGCGGAGGCATCGTTTTTGAGGGCCGGAACATCGAAGGCACTCCTTCAAACAGGATTGCCAAGCTAGGCATTTGCCGCACCTTCCAGAACATTCGCCTCTTCCGCTCTTTGAGCGTGCTTGAAAATGTGATGGTCGGTGCCTTTCTCCGTCATAAGACATCGCTAGCGTCCGCCTTAACGGACATGCCACCCGCGATCAAAGAAACGCGTGCCCTTCGCGATCAGGCGATGTCACTGCTTGAAGTCGTCGATCTTGCCGACGAAGCGAATCTTCGCAGCGCCGACCTGCCTTACGGCAGCCAACGGCGCCTGGAGATTGCCCGTGCGATGGCGACTCAGCCAAAGCTGCTGCTCCTGGATGAGCCGGCGGCGGGGATGAACCCTCAGGAAAAGCTGGACCTTATGGGTGTCGTTAGGAAGATCCGCGACGAGCACCAGATGACGGTGCTTCTGATCGAACACGACATGCGATTTGTCATGGGGTTGTGCGAAAAGATCTTTGTGTTGGATCACGGCGAAGAGATTGCCTACGGTCCGCCGGACTCGGTCAGGAACGACCCCAAAGTGATTGCGGCATACCTTGGCGAAGCCGTTTAGGCCATAACGTTGTATGGCCAGACAAGAAGACGAAAAGACCTTTGAGGTTAACACCGAGTTCATTACCCTCGGTCAATTCCTGAAGGCGTGCAATCTCGTGAACGCGGGAGGCGAGGTCAAGGCCTGGCTGGAGGAGGAGGAATTCCTCGTCAACGGCGAGCCCGAAATCCGCCGCGGACGTAAGCTGAGACCGGGGGACACCGTGCGTCTCCCCGACCGTTTGCTTATCCGGGTGATTGCCAGTGAAAAGCGGGCCGCCAACATTGCGAACAAGATGCCCGGTGGGGCGATCGACTCAGAAATCGAGTCGGATTAGCCAACTATTCGTCAGGAACACAACACCGATGAAACTCTCTCGCACCCTGCTCCTTATCAGCCTCGCTTTCGCAAGCATCGCCGCGCGGGCGGATGTCGCGTTCGACTTCTACGCTTCGAACGTGGTGATCCTTCAGGCGAAGAACATCCAGAAGGAAATCGGACTCACGGAGGCCCAGCGCAAGACGATGAACGACATCGCGAATGTGGATCGTCCCAAGCGCGCGGCAGTTCTTCAGGAGCTCCAGAAGGAAGCCGAGGCCGCCCAGAAGGCGGGGAAGCAATACCAGCCCGACTACGCAAGGATTCGCCCTCTCGATGAGGCCTTGAAGAAGAACGTCCTCGGCGTGCTCAAGCCGGAGCAACTCAAGCGTCTGCGTGAGTTGACCGTGCAGCAGGCGGGGATGACCGCGCTGCTCGACGAGCGCGTTGCGAAGGAAGCCGGAGTGCCTTCAGCGACGGTCGCCAAACTTCGCACCGTATTCGCTTCGGGAGCGCAACGTGCCGAGGAAGCAAAGCGCAAGGTCCAGAAGAAGATCTTCGATATCTACAGCAAGAAGAAGCCCAAGAACGATGCGGAAGGAAAGCAGCTCCAGCAGGAAGCCCTCGCCAAGTACGGCAAGGAAGTCAGCCCGTTGCTCGCCAGTATCCAAAGCGACGTTCGCACCAAGTTATCCGCTCTCCTCACCGCCGCTCAGAAAGAGGGCTTGAAGCGGCTCGAAGGACGCATGCTCCACAACTAGGAAACCCTATGAAGGCCCGAACCTTTTGTCTCGCGCTCGTCTGTCTTCTGATCTCAGCGGTTGCTTTCGGGCAGGAACCCCCCCGGACGCTGGGAAAGACGGACGCCCAAATCCTGGCAATGGGTCAGGAGAAATGGAGCGAGTACTTCGAGAAGAAGGGCGGAGGATCAAACGCGGACATGATTGAGGCGTGCATGGCCTACACCGAGGCGGCGACGCGTCGGAATGCCAGGCTGATTTCACGTCTGCCCAATGCCAAGGCTGCGCAAATGCGAAGCCTTGACAAGTTGATGATGGACTTTGGGGGGCACATGATGAACGCAGGCTCGTTCATCAGCGACGGCGGCTCGATGTGGGCGCTGTTTGACGCGGGGAGCGCGTCCGACGCCCAAGATGCGCTTTTCGCGGTCCTGGGAGGCGCTATGCACGCCTCGCCGGCAATGGTGGTCTCCA
This sequence comes from Fimbriimonadales bacterium, assembly GCA_038216655.1. Taxonomy (GTDB): domain Bacteria; phylum Armatimonadota; class Fimbriimonadia; order Fimbriimonadales; family Fimbriimonadaceae; genus JAFDWR01. The sequence goes on along the minus strand of JBBQPZ010000001.1, from coordinate 241,689 downwards.
AGGTCACCAAGCAAATAGCGAAGGTCAAGGCGGCCATTCAAAAGAGTCGGGACATGGCCGAGTCCGCGGGTAGGACCGAGGCCGAGGCGCTCAAGGACTTCGAGCTGGGCCGGCTTGACTTTGTCGCGATCCAGAAGATCGCCGCCAGCCTCGACCGGAAGAAGTCAAACGCCCTCTTGGATTTCTGTTTCAAGCGCGCCGCAACAGCGGTCGATCAGGGATAACTTCGAGATGATCGGTGACTCCATAAGCCCGGCGCCGACAGGAGTGTCGGCGCTCCCAGTTAGAGTGAGACACCCGGTAGACTCTGAGCCTCGATGAACCTCACTGAGCGCTTCGGCGCACTCCGCGCACGGGGCGAGAAAGCGCTGGTGCTGTACGTGACCGGTGGCGACCCTTCCCTGGACCAGTTGCCCGCCATCCTGTCCACCCTGGAAGAGGGAGGAGCCGATGTCATTGAAGTTGGTCTCCCGTTCAGCGATCCCATCGCCGATGGCCCGACGATCCAAGCCTCCACCCAGCGAGCCCTTGATGCAGGCGCCACTCCGACCGCGGTGATCAACGCGATCCGGGCCGCAGGGGTGAAGGTGCCGGTGCTGACGATGGGCTACTACAACACCATTCTCCGACTGGGGCATGAGAATGCCGCGACGGTTTTGCAGGCTGCGGGAGTCACGGGAACGATCATTAGCGATTTGACTCCCGAGGAGTCTGACGCTTGGTCCGCCGCATGCACACCAAAGGGGATCGATGGCATGTTCCTTGCCGCCCCCACTTCGACCGACGCGCGTCTGGATGAGGTCTGTCGGCGGTCCACAGGCTTTGTCTACGCGGTGTCCAGAACGGGAGTGACGGGAGCCGGGCAGGAAGTGCCTCTAGAGGTTCAGGACCTCGTCCGGCGTATCAGGAGTCGCACTGGCTTACCGGTCTGCGTGGGCTTCGGGATCAGTCGACCCGAGCATGTTCGGATGGTCTGCGAGGTTGCCGACGGCGCGGTGATCGGGAGTTGGCTCGTCGACCTTTTGCAGCGCGAATGGAAGGAGGGGGCCGGTCGCGAGTCGATCGTTAAGCAGATTCAAGAGCTAAAGCGGGCAACGATCAGCTAGAAAGTCACCCGCAAGGAACCTGAGTGGTTCACCACGACGATCTTCGTGAAATCGGATATCCATAGCTCCTGGTCTTCGAACTGCGTCGGTCCGACTTGAACGACCTTTGCCCCCGAGGCTCGTGCCGAGGCCAGGCCCGCGGCTGCATCTTCGAAGGCGATGCACTCTGACGCCAGGTAGCCCAGGCGATTTGCCCCCAAAAGGAAAGGATCGGGAGAGGGTTTGCCGCGTAAGACCTCGTTCCCGCACACAAGAGTTGAAGGCATCGGAAGGCCAGCGGCGCGGATGCGGGCCAAGGCGACCGGCGGAGTGCCGCTCGTCACAATCGCCCACCGGGTCCTAGGCAAGGACTCAAGCAACTCGATCGCGCCCGGAACCGCCACTACGCCCTCCGTGTCGTTTGCCTCAATCGTCTCGAGCCGCACTTTCTCCGCTTCGAGGTCGAGATGGGGGGCGATGAGCCGCAGACTGTCCTCCGCCCTGCGACCATGAATCTGGTGGAGAACGGTGGCGGGATTCAAACCGCGCGACTTCGCCCAAGTTGCCCAGGCACGATCCACCGCTTCGATCGAGTGAACCAGGGTTCCGTCGAGGTCAAAGAGAAGCGCGGCGCAGGTCAAGGATTATCCGGGAACCACTGTACGTGCCCGTCTCCATATGCGATCGCCCGCCCGCCGTCGGTTTGAACAAAGCCAATCTCAATTTTCGCTGGGTTGCTACCGGGGGGGAACGTCCCTCCTCCGTAAGTGTAGGTGAACATCTTGGAGAGCGTCGGATCTCTCATATACGGATTGATCGCGTCGGCGTAGTTGCCGTTTAGGGGGAGGGCATCGTCGGCGTCTCCCCCGTACATGGCGATTGCGAGGGCGTTCTGCTTGGCCGCACTCATCGCTCGGTTTTGCTTCTCGCCCTTGATCGCCTTGAAGAACTCGGCCTTGGGCATCTTCATCATACGTCGAACCATGGGGACGCCGCGGGTGATGTAGACGATCGCATCTTTTGCCGGGCTGAGAAGAGGCGCGTGGTCGACTTCCGGGGCTACGATCGCGTGTTTCTGGGGGCTGGTTTCGTCTGCCGAATCCAGCCATCCCGAGCGAATTCGGACCGCTTCGTTACCGGTCGGGATCTCGGTCAGAGAGGTTCGGAGCCAGGTTCGCTCGAATCCCAAGTCGCCGTCGATCCTCTGACCCGTGTAGGGCGCGAAACCCTGGCCGGGTCTGAGCTCGGCCATCGTCATCGGCTGCGGATTTGCACGAGAGGTGCGAGTCCAGAAGAGCGGGAGCCCGTTAGAAGACCACCCGGGTCCGGTGAAGCCCTTTGGGACCTCAGCGGAGGCAACGAGATTTCCCGCCATGTCATACAGGCGGACAATGGATGATTGCCGTGGTACCGGCGGCACCCCCGGAGCCGCAGCGGTGACGAGAACGTTAGGTCGAACGGGCCGACCCTCGGTCTGCCCACTAAACTGATAAACAATTACGAAGCGGCTCGAAGTCGGCGAGGTGTTGGACCCGGCAAAGAAATAGCCATCGGGCGGGAAGGCGAGGGGCACTTTGCGACCCGACTGCCCGTCGACCACCATCGTGCTATCCGATACCTGGACCAGGACGGATGACGAGGTCCCAAGGGGCCAGATTTCAAATCCGACGCTAATCTCTGGGCCACGCAAGAGCTCCTTGGTCACGCCGGTCTTGCGGCTCCAGGCGCTGAGGATCGACATCTCTTCCTGCTTCGGATGAAGCAAATGGTCGTCAGTCCTTCGCTCGGTGCGTGTAACAAAGAGGGTGCTTCCGTCGCCTGACCAATTGACCGCGGATGCGTCACCAGGGCCGGCGGCCTCGGGTCGGGCCATGCCGTACGCCCAATCACCATCGAGAACCCAATCGGTGAGGTAGTCGCTCGATGGAGACGTGGTGACTGCGGAGGCCGATGCGGCGGCAAGAACGACGATCGTTCGGATCAACGCCTTATGACTAAATCCCCGCATCATGGTTGCAAGACGCATTGTTGAGGTCCTCCGGTTCGAACTTAATTCTTTGCCCGGATCCCATCAGGAATCGAGACCGCATCGCCGTCCTTGATACCGAGTTTCTTGCTGGTGCCCGCTTTGAGTTCGACCACGTATTGTGCCCGGCCTCGAGAGGGAAGGGGGCTCTTGTCGAACGGCTTTCCCTGAAGGACATTGAGGACCGTCTTGTCGTCGGCGACGAAGATCAGGTCGAGGGGGAGAATCGTGTTCTCCATCCAGAAGCTAAGCGGCTGCGGACCGGAGAAGACGAAAAGCATCCCCTCGTCGGCCTTGACCTCACGATCGGTGAGGTACATCATCCCCTCTTCGCGCTTGTCGTTGGTGTCCATCACCCAGACCTTCACGTGCGCCTTGCCGATGGTGAGAGGGATCTTCTGGAGGTTGCGAAGTTGGTTGTTGCGCTTGAGGTTGTCCTGAGAAACGGTCCGGTCCACGGGCACCGTTGGAGTTGAAGTTGGAGTTGGAGTTGGAGTTGGAGACGGCGTTGGAGTGAGCGACGGGCTGGGTGTTGTCGTCGGGGTTGAACTTGGAGTTGCGTTTGAATCCGTGCCCGAACATCCAAGGACAAGGAAGGCGGCCAAGAGGAAGGGGAGAGATTTCATCGCGTGGGTACGAACTCCTGAGATTTCTTCTCATACGTCGCGATCTGATCGTCGTAGATCATCGTTGTGCCGATGAGATCGAGTCCTTCCATCACGGCCAGCTTGCTGACCGGGTTGATGTCGAAATGGAAGGTCTGGCCGTTACAGCAAACCGTTTGGTTTGGCAGATCGATCGTGGCCTCGCCACCGGATTTTGCGTCCACAAGTGGTTGATGATCAGCTTCCGTGAGTTCCAAAAGCAAGAGGCCGCAGTTTGCGGCGTTCTGGCGAAAGATGTCGCTGTAGGCGGCGGAGGTCGCGGTTCGCTTGGCGATGACGGCTCGGAAGCCGGCCTGTTGGATCGCCCAAACCGCGTGCTCACGAGAGGACCCGCAGCCGAAGTTTGTCCCCACGACCAAGATCGAAGCGTCGACGGCCTCAGGCTGGTCAAGCGGGAAGTTCGGTCCGCGAACATCGGAGAACAAGAGCTCGCCGTATCCGCTACGACTCACGCGGGTCAGGAAGCGGGCGGGGATGATGCGATCGGTGTCGACGTTGTCGTCGGCCACAACCGCGAGCTTGCCCGTGTGGGTTTGAAAGCCAGCCATTGTGCCAATTCTGGCACAGGGACGACCGAACCCCAAACGTAGAGGCTCGGGATATCGCCATAATCCCTCAGCCATGCATGTGCCCACACGCGAGGAGTTCGACCGCCAGACCGCTGGCGGGCGCGCGATGCCGGTCTATCTCGACCTGCTCGCCGACATGGAAACCCCCCTCAGCGCCTACTGGAAGCTGGCACATGACCAAGTTCATTCCTTCCTCCTTGAGAGCGTGACGGGCGGCGAGCAGGTCGGTCGATACTCGATTCTGGGGGTCAAGCCCAAGCGGGTGGTCCGCAGCCACGGTAGCCATGTGACCGTGACCTCTCCGGACCGAGTTGCTGAGTTTGAGCTTGCCGCGGGTCAGGACCCGCTCCACGTGCTTGAGCAGGAAGTGGGTACGACTCCCCCGATCGCGGTAGCGGGCTTGCCCAGCTTCATCGGCGGCGCGGTGGGCATGTTGTCGTATGATCTGGTTCGTTTCTTCGAGCGGTTGCCGGGCGGACCCGTTGATGATTTGAATTTGCCTGAGATGGCGATGATGCTTGCGGACACGGTCGTCGTGTTCGACCACGCGAAGAACGTGATTCGGGTGATTGTTACGGCTTCACCGGGTGAGTACGACGCGGCGGTGGCCGAGTTGGACGGGATCGTGCAGCAACTCAAAGGTCCGTTGCCTGAGTTGCCTTCCGGGAGTTTCCCGGTCGGTGCGGTCAGCTCCAATATGGAGCAGAAGCGCTACGAGGCGATCGTCGAGCGGATGCGCGAGTACATCGCGGCGGGCGACGGTGTCCAGATGGTGCCTTCGCAGCGTCTGTCGGTTCCGGTTCAGGCGCATCCTCTCTCCGTTTATCGGGCCCTGCGGTCTCTGAATCCCTCCCCGTACATGTTCCTGCTTAGGTTCGGGGATTTCGACTTGGTCGGGGCATCGCCGGAGCTGCTGGTTTCGCTGCACGGCAAGACGGCACGTGTTCGGCCCATCGCGGGGACGCGATGGCGCGGGGCAACCCCGGAAGAGGACGTGCGGCTGGGGGAAGAACTTTTGGCGGACGAGAAGGAGCGGGCGGAGCATGTGATGCTCGTCGACCTCGGGCGGAACGATCTTGGCCGCGTGTGCCAAATCGGCTCGGTGAAGGTGAACGAGCTGATGGTGATCGAGCGCTATTCGCACGTCATGCACATCGTGAGCGACGTCACGGGTCAGATCGCGAAGGGGAAGACCTCGTTTGATCTCTTGCGCGCCGGTTTCCCGGCGGGCACCGTTTCCGGGGCGCCAAAGGTGCGGGCGATGCAGATCATCGACGAGCTGGAACCGACCCGACGCGGCTCCTATGCGGGAGCGATAGGCTTCTTCTCCCACTCTGGTGACTTGGACACTTGCATCGCGATCCGGACGATCCTGATGAAGGATGGGATGGCGTATGTCCAGGCCGGCGCAGGAATCGTCTACGATTCGAACCCACGGAAGGAATTCGAGGAGACAGGAAGCAAAGCAAGGGCCTCGCTGCGCGCAATCGAATTGGCGCAGCAAGGCCTCTGACAGACAGTATGTGAGTATTGAGGTTAGAAAGCTCCTTTCTCAATACTCCTAAACTCTTATACTTCTATACTCTCTTCCGGCGTAGCAGTCCGACGGCTCCGAGGCCCAGGGCGATCATCGAGCAGGGCTCCGGGACGGCTTGCATCTGGACGTTGTCCAGCGCGGGGCCGTAGGCTCCGGGGGGCACCAGGCTCGTGAAGGTGATCGTTGAAGAGGCACCCGTTGCGGTGAACAGCGCACTTCGACCCTGCCACCCCATGTTGCTGTGAGGATCGTTGTTGAACGGGTTGATGAACGAGAAGTCCTGGTTCAGGTCGCCGACCGATGCGTTCAAGGTGAACAGGGGATCGTTATTGTCGGGATTGCCCGCCATGTCGAACGTCAGGAGGTATTGCTGCCCATTGACGGTGTCGAAGGTCTGAGAGACCGAACCGGCTCCAAGTCCGCCGAGATCCAAACTTCGCGCACCATCGGACGCCAGCCAGTAGCTTCCGATGTAGTCAACACTCGTGCCCCCGACGCTCCAGCCAGAGATGTTTGTGTCTCCCGGGTTGAGAGTGGTGAAGCTACCAGGATCGACGCCGTCTTCGAAGCTGCCGTTAGTGAAGCCGCTGGCGTTCGCGGCGGCGGCCACCGCAAGAATGGACGCCAAAGTTAATGCTCGTTTCATAGGAAGATTCCGTGGCGTCAAACGACGCCCGTAATCTCATTGGGGATTTGAAGCGAGGTTGTGACAGGGGGGAGGCGGAAAAGAGGCAGTGGCAGTGGCAGTGGTAGCGCCGATTCCGGACAGTCTCACCTACGAATTCGGCCGCCATCGACGTAGTGAATCATCCTCAACTGCCACTGCCACTGAGCCGCCTAAAGCTCAATGCCCATCTCGTCCAGAAGGCGGTCCAGCATGTCCTGATCATAGCGGTCCATCAGCTTGGCGCGATCGCTTTCGAGTTGGGATTCCTCGAGCTGGCCGGTCTCCTCCAGCAGAACGCCAATGAGGCCGTGGTACAGGTGCTTGGCGGGGTCGAGGTCGCTGGCGAGGCGGACCGACTTGATCGCCTCTACGGTGCGCTTGGCACCCCAGAAGGCTACTGCCGCGCGGAGATAGAGGAAGTCGTCACCAGGAGAGAGTTCGATCGCCGCGCGGAGAGCATCGAGCGCTTCGTCGTAGCGCTTCATCGACGTCAGAAGATCGCCAGTCCAGTAGTGGTAGAAGGCCCCGTCCGGCTTGGCGGCGATAGCGCCCTGGGCGGCGGTTAGAGCGGCAACGGGGTGCCCGGCGTCGCGCAAAGTTTCGGCCAGCTTGATGTGAACGTAAGGGTTGCTCGGTTCCTTCTTGACGGCTTCCTGAAGGTGCTCGATGCTCTCGCGGTAGCGGCCGTAGCGGCGCAGGACATCGCTGATCCCAAGCTCCGGCTCAAGGGCCTCGTGCTGGATCTGGAGGGCGCGCTGGTACTGACGGAGAGCTTGGGGAGCCTGGTCGGCATACTCCATCGCTCCCGCGAGGTCGATTTGGCTCCGGATGTCGCCGGGCTCGCGCTGGGTGCAGGCACGTTGGAAGTGCTTGATCGCGGCCTCGTAGTTACCGTCGGTCAAGCAGGCGCGACCCAGGGCATCGCTCTCTTCAGCGGTTCGGCCGACCCTCGGGGCCCTGGGCTCGTCTTCTTCCTCGACGAACTCTTCAGGAGTGGGAATCTGGAATAGGGACGCGATGGTGCGAAAAGACGGGTGCTCGGCTTCTTGACTCATTTCTTGATGGACGCCAGGACCGAAGGGGTCGTAATCGGATCCCGAAGGCGCAGCGTTATTGTGGCAGGGTAACTGCAGCCCGAGAGCGGAAGCGTCTGGATCATCAGGAAGCGACGCAGCCCGGGCTCGACCCTAAAGGTAGTTACGCACACTTCCTGGTCGGGGTTCAAAAGCGGGGTGCGAATGACGTTACCATCGATGAGGAACAACCCTCCGGAGTAGCCGCCGCTCGCGCGGAAGCGCAGTTCGACCTCGGCGGCAACCTTGGTCGGGTTCTCGATCGAGGTGCGTAGGTTGTACATCACGCCGTAGTTGCCGCCGAGCTTCTCGCCCGTGCCATGCCGGACGATTTCTTCGGACCCGAGACGGACGATCGAGTTGGCCTGACCTACGGTGTAGAGGAACTCCTTATCGAGGAACGGGCGGCCGTAGATGTGCTCGCTCGGGCGAAGCTCGTCGAGGAATTTGCCCTGGATCGGCTGAGAGCCAACCTCGCGCCAAGGAGTGGAGGACTGGAGAGCGGCGCGCCACGAGTCGTCCATGCTAAACGGTGCCGTCGCGCTTGCCATGATGCGCAGAGTGTCGGGTCCCCCGCTGAGGAGGCGCAATGAACAGAGGCCGCTCATCGTCTGGCCGACGTATAGCTTACGAAGCGCGATCGGCAGGGTGGTCCGGGGCGGAATCCTCACGATTTCCCCTGAGTTGCAGACCCAATTACGAGCGAATTGATCGGCCGCGCGGAGGCCGGCGAGGGCGGGGTTTTTGGTCGGCTCACTGTCGCCGGGAATCAGCCAGAGCTCGGCGGGCTTGTCCGTGTTGTTGACCGCAGTGACGCGAAGGAAGAGGTCGCTGCCGCTTGCGTTGAAATGGTGATAGAGCATGCGCACCGGACGATCCGGCTTCAGGGAAGCGGAGAAGAGGTCGCCGGGGCCGAGGACGCTTTCCGGCTTGTTGCAGAACCAAAGCTCCCCGTCGGGGGTGTTGGTGAGGGCGGAGTTCTGAACCGTTACGTTCACCACGCCCTCGCTCTGCACGGCGCCGGGGGCGGTGGCCCGCACGCTGATGGAAAATGTTCGACCCTCACCGGTCGGAACCGAAGTCACGGCCCCGGTTCTATAAGCGAGGCGCGCGCCGGGCTGCTTCTGAAGTTCGGTGAGGAGAGCACTTCGGATCGCGCCTCGGACTGTTTCGGAGGTAGCGGGAGCACCCGTCACTGAGGCGGTGACCTTCTGAGGAAACTCGACCGCATAGGGAAGGACCCGAACCCGGACGGAGACTTCGGCCTTGGTGGACCTCACGGTGACTTTCGCCAGACCCGGCTTCAACGACCGAATACTGATCACTCCGTTTTCCTTGGAAACCGACAGGATCGCTGGATTGGAGCTTGTCGCCTGAGCCACGTCGACCTGGCTCCCGACGACGCTGAAGGTCTTCTCGGCGGCTGGCGCAAGTCGCAGGCTCGTCGCGCTGAGCCGAAGCGATGGAAGCGCGAGGGCACCGCGCAAAGTCCTCGCCCAAGTATTGACAAGGGAAAGAGCGCTAACGCCGTAGCCACGGGCTTCGGCCGCGGAGATCGTCAGGATGGAGTGATCGCCAACCGTGATCGCCGCCGCACGTCCGTGACGAACCACTTTGACGTCCTTCTCGTCGTAGAGCGTCAGGTTCCTGGCCACTTGCTGGGCGCGGTCGGATCCGTCGATGTCCCCCACTTGTTCGGAGAACCGAAAGGTCGGGACCTCGTTCACATACACGAGACGCCCCACGGCACGCGCCGAATGGGCCCCGGCCATAGCGGGAATCAGCGACACCAAAGCGAGGCCGGGCAAAAGATATCGCATAAGGACTTCAAGAGAAGACGCGCTAGGTTACCTCCCAAGTATCGGCATCAAAGCAAGGTTTACAGGGTGGAAAGGTACACTTTTGGCGACAACGACGTACCTAACATGAATCCAATTTCCGCGAAAAACTACATCGACGGCGCCTGGCGCGAGCCGACTCAGACCTTCGAATCCACGAATCCCGCCAACAAGAACGACCTGGTCGGGACCGCTCCCCAATCCACCTCTCAAGACGTCGATGAGGCCGTCGCCGCCGCTAAGAAAGCGTATGAGACGTGGCGCGATCTGAGTTGGGTGAACCGAGCGGAGATTATCGACACGTTCGCGCAGTTGATCCGCCGCGAGGTCGACACCCTCGCCGAGATCGTAACCCGCGAGTGCGGGAAGCCGTTGAACGAGGGGCGCGCCGACGTGGTCGAGGCGCTCCACATGGCGCAGTACGTCGCCGGTCTGGGCCGCATGCCGTACGGCTGGGCGGTCAGTTCTGAAATTCCGGCTAAGGATGCTTTTATCCTCCGCAAGTCTAAGGGGGTGGTGGCGTGTATCACGCCGTGGAATTTTCCGGTTGCGATCCCGTTCTGGGTGATCCTGCCGAGCGTGCTCGCCGGGAACACGGTGGTGTTCAAGCCCTCCGAGGAGACGCCGATCTGCGGCCACAAGCTCATGGAGTTATTCCATGAGGCCGGCTTCCCGAAGGGCGTGATCAACATCGTTCACGGGACGGGAGAGGCGGTTGGAGATCCGCTCGTCAGGCACAAGGACGTCGCGGTCATCCTCTTCACCGGCTCGAGAGCGGTAGGCAAGCACCTCCAGCAAGTCGCCGCCGCGGACATTTACAAGTTCGTCGCCACCGAGATGGGGGGCAAGAACGCGACACTCGTCTTAGAGGACGCTGATCTGGACATCGCGGTTAACGCGTGCGTACTGGGAGGATTCAAGACTGCCGGCCAGCGCTGCGTCTCCACCAGTCGGATAATCGTCGATAAGAAGGTCGAGCCGGCGTTCACAAAGGCGTTCGTCGAGCGGGTGAACCGCATAAAGGTCGGCAACGGCCTCGACCCGGACGTATTCATGGGTCCCTTGATCAATCCCGAGGGAATCACGAAGTGGAAGCACCACAACCAACGAGCCAAAGAAGAAGGCGCGCAGGTTCTCGTGGAAGGGAAGGAGCTAAAGGAAGGCGGTCTCGAAGTGGGTAACTTCGTCTCGCCCTTCGTGTATCGCTTCGACGGATACAAGAAGAACACTTTCTGCCTCCGCGAGGAAGCGTTCTCGCCGCACGTCGCGATCATTCCCGTCGATGGACTAGAAGAAGCGGTCGCGGTGAATAATGACACCGACTACGGGCTCTCGATGGCGGTGATCACCGAGGACTACCGGAAGTGGCGCTGGGTGCGGGACCATGCGGATTACGGCCTCGGGTACGTGAATCTGCCGTCGATCGGTGCCGAGGTGCACCTACCGTTCGGCGGCGTGAAGGGCTCTGGGAACGGGCATCCTGGTGCGGAAGCGATTCTGGAGTCGGTGACTCACCGGGTCGCGTTCACGGTGAACCACGCCAAGGAGATCATCATGGCACAGGGGCTGTCGACTAGAGTCTGAGTCTGAGTTGGAGTGTGAGCGGAGTGTGAGCCCCGCCAAGCCCATTCGCGCAAGTGGATGGGCTCCGTTCTATAGACCGGCAAACTTGGTCAGGATTAGTCTCCCTCGTTCGCCGGCTGCGGACGCACAATAGTTAGGGAAGCAACTCAGCGCTAATCGCTTTTCGATCTGATAACACACCCAAGCCGAACCCTATGGTCGCGCTGACCACATGCAACCACGACAGAAAATAGAGTGCGTAAATACTTCCCCAAAATGCGAAAGACAGCGCGTCAACCGGGCGCGTTGGCATAGCTGATAAGAGGAGTACAAAGAGAAAGACGAAAATCAGCGGCACTGTGGCGAGTAGAGAGGGAACAAGCCACTTCCCCGGACCTTTGAACCAGAGCAAACGCCTCATCCCCGCAGCCATTGTCAAACTGGTGGCGCCCGCAATCAAAAAGTGAACCGAATTGACCGCGAAAAACTGCCGGTAGGGAGCGCCTAGCTCGGGATCGAGCCCGAGGCTGTATCCGGCAAAACGGTATATGCTCGAAATGTACAGGGCTGGACCCCAAATGAATGCAAGAACGTAAAATCCTGCGCAATGCCAAGGCGTCGTCCAGAGAGGAGTTTTGAACTTAGCGGCTTTGCCATTGACTTCGGGCTCAGGAGATGCCATACTTCCTCTCTGTTCGCGGGTGTAGCTCAGTGGTTAGAGCGCCGGCCTGTCACGCCGGAGGCCGCGGGTTCAAGTCCCGTCATCCGCGCCATTACAACGAGTGCCGCGATAGCTCAGTTGGTAGAGCATAGCACTGAAAATGCTAGGGTCGCCGGTTCAAGTCCGGCTTGCGGCACCACCCTTATTCGAACCTAAAAAGAACTCGTTTCGTCACCCGGTGCTTACAATCGCGATGGGGAAATCGCTCATCGTCTTTGGCTTCGCCGTCGTGGGCGTCTGCCCGCCCTTCGTCAATGCTTTCACGCGCTCCGAGATCGATAGGTCAAGCATGTTCACGGTGATCCGTCCGGACTTGAAGTGATCGTCTTTCCCGGAGAGGCACTCGATCAGTGCCTTGGTAAAGGCACCGTTTCCCCAGGTGTCGTCCTCAAGGGCCGCCTGTTTTCCGGTTGAAGCGGCGAAAACGATGGCACCGTTCTCGGCGCTTGCCAACTCGTTTACGATCCCGTTGATGTCCGGCGGGACCCCCTTGCGGGTTCCACCTCCGAGGACGTTTCCGGAGTGGCAGGCATCGACAAAGAAAAGGACTTTGCCCGGGATCGCTTCGATCACCTGGCGGATATCTTGGAACCCGATCGAGGTGCTCTTCACGTGGTCCTGGTTGAAGTTGGCAGGCAGGAAGATGAAGTTCCCGTTCGCGTCGTTATCCCCGTGACCGCTGAGGAAGATCATCGCCACGTCGTTATGGGTCGTGGCCTTTTGGATCCACTCCAATTCGTCGAGGATACGATCGCGTGGCGCCTCTGCGTCCGTCACTGTGTGGACCTGGATGTCCGCGTACAGCTCCTTCTGTCTGAGCATCGCCGTCGAAAAGTCTGTGGCGTCCTTGCCGGGAAACTTCAGGTGCGGCACGCGGTTGTCCGCGTACGTCCCTACTCCGATTGCTAGAACGTACAATTTTGGACGAATCGTAAAGCCCGCGGGAGGCGACACGACGAGTGCCTTGTAGTGGAGACTGATGCTCGCTGGCTCGCTGGCTGCATGCTTATTGGAGGCAATCACCGACACGGTGACGTCGTGTTCAGGCAGATCAAGGGTGACCTCGCGGATGATTTCATCCTTGGCGCGAAGGGACAATCCACGCTCGACCTTCGCTGGGCGTCCGTCCACTAAGTATTGAATCTCAAGGATCGGATCTTCGGAAACAGATTTGAGCTTAAAACTCAGCGTCTGGGTGGGGTGTTCGAACTCGCGATGCTGCAATCGCTCGATTTCAACCAACTCCCGTGGGGTTGGGGCAGGCCCCGCCGTCAAGCCGAGGATGCGGACGACCGGCGGCAAAGTCTTCTCGACGGGCAATGCATCGGGGCGATGCGCGATCGAGTCTGCCTGATGCACAGCTTCCGCTTCATCAAGGGTCGAGAGCACATTCGCAATTACGTCTGGTCGATAGTAATGGCCCCTAAAGCGTCCTGCCGAGTAAAAGTCGGCGGCTTTGTCGATGCCGTTGTTCACATGCCAACCGATCAGATCTTCGCCGCCGGGAGAGCAATCAAAATAGCCACCGGGTGTCCAGGCCACCCATCGACGCTTGTCCGGATGCGGGAAGTAGGCAAGGATTTCATGGCCATTGTCGGCCCGATACCAACGAATGGTCCCATCTCCGTTGGCCGCGATTACTAGCTTGCCGTTCGGTGTGACATTCAAAATCTGCGCGATTCCCGCTACGGGTACAGACCAGAGCTTCTTGCCTTGGGGATCGAAGTTGTATAAGTGCCACGTCGCCCCGGTGATGAGGCTCGACCGGTCTGGCATGACCGCGAAGGAGATTGCATCTTCGAACTTGTCGAGCGGCAGGATGTGTCCATTCAGCTTGTGGACATTGAGGAAGCTATCGATGATTTCCTCCAGCTGAAATTCGGCCCCAATCTTGACCGGACCCGTGAGCGGGAACTGAGGATCTTCTTTCGGTTCCAATTGCAGCTGCCGGCCTGCAACCGAGAACTGCGCAGTTTCGCCGTCGATGAAGCTCGTCCAAAGGCGAAAGCGGATGGTATCGCCGTCTGAGGAAGTGAGGAACGAAGGGAACCAGTGCGGGCCGAGATCGGCGGTTCCTCGCTTCTGGACTACGCTGAACTTGTCGTTGGTGATGATCCCAAGCTGGCCGTCTGAGGTTGCATAGATCACATCTGCACCGGCGACCTCCAAACCTGAAATGCCTTTGCCGGGGACAAAAATCTCGGTGAGTACACCCTTTGCGCCCTCGGCCCAATGGAAGACCGGCGTGCCATCGGAGCTGCTACCGGCGGTTCCGCCAGCGTAAATGTTCTGGCCGTCGGGTGACCAGCACAGGTTGTTCGTGCCGCCAAAAGTTGGCCCGGTCGGGTTGAGGGATCGGAGGGGATGCAGATCGCCCGCGGATAAGATGCCAATTCTGCCGACAGCAAGATCACCAACTGCGATTTCCGATTCGTCGGGCGAAAAGCGGACGTCGCCGGGACTGAACACGATCCAAGTCGGGATGCCGGTCGAGGGTGGCTTGATCTTGGCCGTGAGCTTCAGATTGCTGTCGTACAGCCGGACGTATCCATCGACACTTGACGTCGCTAGCTTGCCCTTCGAATCGAAGTTGACGCTCATCACGCGGTCGGTGTAGCTAGAGTCACGCCCGATCTCGAGACCGTTGGCACTCGAGAAGACAAATAACCCGCCGTTCGATACTCCGACCGCAAGCCGTGATCCATCTTTCGAGTAGTCGAGAGAGGAAATCGTGTCTGGCAAGCCCCCGATTCTCCGTATCATCTGGCCGCTGGCTCGGTCGAACAGGTACACGGAAACCTTGCCACCCCAACTTGCACCGGTCCATCCCCCGCAAGCAATCGTGTTCCCATCCGGTGAAATCGCCGCGACGTTCAGTTCGCCTTCCGGACCGCTGCCAATGGGGGGTCGGATAACCCGGGTAAGACGGCCCGAGGGAAGTGACCAGATCCGGAGGGTCTTGTCCGAAGATGCGGTCACAGCAAATTGATGAATCGCATCAACACGCAAATCATTTACGGCCCCAGAATGGCCGGCAAGGTCGATGCGGAGGATCGGGTTGGATAGCGAATCCCCTGCCTTTCCCAGGTCCGGGGCTTTGCCAGCGTGGGGCGACCAGAGCAAGAACGTGGCGACGGCGAGTATGGACATGGCCACCGCCATCATAAACCACCGGGGCGGAAAGTTAATACCTTGTTGGGTTGGTCTCCGATTCGAGCCTGTCTTGTGACGTCCACTTTCAATCCGGGCAAGGATCCGGCCCTAAACCCTAAGAGCCTCTCCATTGATCGGAGAGGCTCTTCCCATTTCCTCGGGCATAAATGTTCACTACTGGTGAACAGTCAGAACCCGAGTCTCGGACGTTTTCCCGTTCGCGCCGCGCGTGGCGGCCGTAACCGTAAACGTGGCATTGCCGCCGCCAAAGCCGGTCCGCATGTCGATCGGATCGGTTGTCCAGTTGCCTCGATCATCCGCGGTGACCGTCAATTCGGCCACGGTTCCCCTGAGGCGAACGACTCCAAGGGGGTTCTTGGAATATTCGATCTTGATTTGAACCCGGCTCCCCGGGGCTGCCTTGCCGCGAAAAGTCACTGGGCTCTCCACCCGCGACCCTTCTTCAGGGCTCGTAAAGGTAGGTGCTTCGAGCGGACCCGAGATCGTCATCCGATCGGTCGCTTCTGCCGTAAAGGTATCTCCCGAAGTCGTGACCAGCTTGCCCGTCACGACGATGTTGTCGAAGATATCGTTTCGACGGATCGTGTAGGTACCCACGTAGTGGCCCGGCTCGGTCTCGCGCATCCGTCGATCGACCACTCGGTCTCCGACGGAATAAGTCGCTTTACCGCCCGCCTCTCCCACAAGCGTGACGGTGATGTCCGTTCCGGGAGCAAGAGGCTGGCCACCGGTGTCAAACCGCAGGGATTTGATCACGTCTCGGTCGGTCATCACCTCGAAGCTCCAGGACTTCGTGACAAGGTTGCCCGCGCGGTCCGTGGCTCGAACGGTTACGTTATGGCGTCCCCCCGCCAGAGGGCGGTCCGGACGGTACGTGATCATATTGGATGTGACCTGGGCATCGCGAGTTACGTTGCGGTCATCGACACGCATTTCAACCGAATTGGGGTCGATGCCACTGCCAGAGTCCACGTCGAACGTCGCCGAGATGTTCGGCTGGGCGCGTCCCACCCGAGTATTGGACTCGGGCGTCAGCAGGGTAATGACGGGAGCCTGATTAAAGATCCCAATCGTGTTCGACGCCTGGATGATGCGCTCCCGGTTTCCCATTCGGAGTCGCCCGACGGCGCTTGCCTTGGAGAGGTTCAATCGAGAGTCAGTGGGAACGCGGAAGGAGCCGACATAGACGCCCGCCTGGTCCTCGGTCATCGGCACATCTTCGACGACGCCCGGGATCGAGAAGGTTGCGCGTCCGCCCGGGGCACCTCTCATCGTGAAGCGAACCTCGTCGCCGCCACGCAAGAAGCCGCTGCGGTCTGACGCAAACGAGGTCAAGGTTATCTCGTTGGGTGGAGCTTGACGAGGAGGATCAAATTGGTTCGGATCACCCTGAGCCCCGCCGGTCGATACCGTGATGTTGACGGTGTAAGTCGGAGCATCCCAGCGAACTTCCGCGCCGAGGGACTCCCCTACGAATCGAAGCGGCACCATCGTGCTTCCGCGATATTCTTGCGCCGGTACATCGAGCGCGACGGTTCGCCCGTTCACGAGCGCAGAGCGCTCACCCAGACGCAAGACCAAATCGATTCCGCTCTTGTTCGCGGTTACGGTCTTGGTCGCTGCGTCGTAGCTGACATACGCCCCAAGGTATTCCATCACTCCTCGCAAGGGCACGAGTACGTGACCGTTCATCTCCTGAGGACCCACACCAGGGAAGTCGACGGTTTCGCCGTTCACTTTCACGGTAATGGCTTGACCCAAGGCAAAGATTGGAAGCATCAAGGCTCCCAGCAAGAGCACTAAGGTTTGGAATTTTCTAAGCATGTTTGACTCCGGATGGCTTGGAAGGGCCGCGCCAGTGAGGCTATGACCACGAGACGGCATCCTATGTTCCGGTCGTGGACGACATCGGTTGAGCGTCAGGCGCGGGAATCCGTTGGTCATACTTATGTCGTGGCGCGTTTCCTGACGATCTTCGCGATCCTAATGAGCTTCGCTCTGGCGACGGCGCAGTCGCGCACGCTCCGACCCGGTGACATGATTCGGCTCGTCAACCAGGACGACCCCACGCTTTGCGTCACGCGAATCCTTGATTTCCAGGGTGAGATCCGACTCCCTTCTCTTGGGAGGGTTTCACTTGCCGGATTGAGCCTGGCTGAGGCGCGCGACCTCTTGGCCAACCTGGCGAAAATTACTCCAAGCCAGTTGATCCTCTCCCTCGCTCCAACTCAGAAGCGGGGAGTGAGCTACATGGGAGCAGTGGGGTCAATGGGGAGCCTTCCGATCTTCGATGGCCTGCGTCTTTCCGATGTCGTGAAAGTTGCCCAGCCCACGCTCTCCGCCGATCTTGACGCGGTGGAGATCGAGAGCGACACTGGGGAACTTCTGACCGTTGACTTCTCGGACGATGCGCTCCACCCGGAGCAGAACCCGTTCCTCCATAGCGGGGACCGGGTTACGTTTCCGCTCGCGACGCAATCGGCAGAGGTGTCGATCCTCGGTCCGGTCAACAAGCCGGGCACTATCCCCTATGTCCGGGGGATGACCGTCAAAGCGGCCATTGAGGCAAGTGGTGGGCTGACCAACCACGCGAATTCCAAGGACCTGCGCGTGCTTCGAAACGGCGTCGAGATCAAGCGGCTCGACTTCTCGACTGAGCCGACCTTTGAACTCAAGCGCGCCGACACCCTGGTCGTTGCCCTCGACGCGCAGCGCCGGTTCGTAACCGTTGTGGGCGAGGTCAAGGCGGGCGGCTTGATCGCCTGGAAGGAAGGCATGACCCTCGCCGATGCGATCCGGGACGCCGGGGGCGTGACCCCCGCCGGTGACGTGGAATCCTTGAGGGTGCAGCGCGTGCTCGGGGATGATCGTTTCCGTCGCCGTATGGGACTTAGCAAGGACAAGACCTTCGCTTTGAACCCAAATGACGTCATCCAAGTTCCCCTCCGCGGCGCACCCCAGCCTCCAGAGACCAAACCAACGACTCCGAAACGCGTGGTGCCGCCTCGGTGATCCGTTGGGACCGCACGAAGGGACGCCCAGAGCCGATTCGCGCGCTTAATAAGATCGTAGAGCGAGAGAACGGCGAGCCGCTGGTCGACATGCGCGTGGCCTGCCCGAGCCTGAAGCTGATGAGGCCCCAGGTAATCCCCTACGTGCGGAAGTCGGTGGCAGAAATGGTAGAGCGGACGGCCGGACTTCTACCTGACGGCTACCATCTCGGCCTAGTCGAGGGATGGCGTCCAATCGAGCGGCAGCAGCGAATCTACGACTTCATGTGGTCTTGCGCCCGAGAGGCTTATCCGACCCGCGAAATTGCTTCCCTTCGGCGAACAGTGTGTCGCTGGGTCGCCCCGACCGATCAGAAGGCACCTCCAGGTCACTGCACCGGCGCCGCGGTCGATGTGTGGCTCGTGGACGCAAATGGGGAGCAATACGACGTCACGTCACCCTATGACCGATTCCACGCTGCGCCCACTTACGCCATCGGGCTCTCCGATCACGCGCAGGCGAACCGGGACATCCTGGTCCAGGCGATGCTTGGGGCCGGCTTCTCGAACTGTCGGGATGAGTGGTGGCACTACAGTTGGGGCGACGCCGGCTGGGCCGTGCGGGCGGAGGAGAAGGTCTGCGTCTACGGGTTGGCCCAACTGGCGCATGAACTTTACGACGGGCTAGAAGAGCTCCACGCCGAGGGGATGGGCGAACGCGTCAATCCGTTCCTCCCGCCGGTCTGAACGGAACGCGGGGATCTCGCCACCGCGTCATGTATGCGGAGGGTTCGGTGTTCGGTGTTAGGCCGAAAGCGGACTGCGGGACCTCAGGACACGTTTGAAAAAGTGGGTCTGTCGTTCCACTCTAACCAAACACCTAACACCTAACACCCAACACCCAACACCTAACACCCAACACCCAACACCTAACACCCAACACCTAACACCCAACACCCAACACCCAACACCTAACACCCAACACCCAACACCTAACACCTAACAGTTCTGCAGTGAGGAGTCCGGCGAGACACCTTCCGCGCTACAATAGACCTATTCTCAGGTCGATACTGACCGACGAGCGAGTTCAATCCATGGCATCCATCCCTTCCTCCCGAGTTCGAGAACTGATTGCTTTGGTCGACGACGCGGTCGATCGAATGCCCGGAACCGGTTGCTGCCACACCGTGAAAGAGGTGTTGGAGAAGGTCGTCGACTCGAACGAGGAGTTCATCGACGCCGAGTTTCTACGCACCGCCTCCGATAAGTACGCGCGGCGTTTGCTGCACCTCGACCCGGCGGGCCGCTATTCCATCTTGGTGATGGTCTGGGGCGATGGGCAGGGCACCGCGCTCCACGACCACGACAACATGTGGTGCGTCGAGTGCGTCTATCGCGGACGCATCAAGGTGACCTCCTACTCGCACTTCGGTGAGAAAGACGGGGTCCACGAGTTCCAGCCCGCGAAGGTCGTCTACGCGGGAAAGGGTGAGGCGGGGGCGCTGATTCCGCCCTACGATCATCACGTGCTGGAGAACGCCGACCACGAGCCAGCGGTGACGATTCACATCTACGGCGGCGAAATGAACTCCTGCCACGTGTTCGTCCCCGTGGGCGAAGGCACGTATCGGCGCGAGGCGCGTCAGCTTGGATACACGCCTTAGGCGACCACGATTGTGGCGGTAAGCGTCTGAACCTGCCCATTGGCAGTGATAAGCGCTTGTACGTGGAAGGTCCCCGAGCGATTGGGGGCGGTGTAGGTCGCGGTTAAGGGTGTGGTGCCGGAAGCGGGGACGACCGAACCTGCGTTCAACTCCTGGACTCTCCACGTGATATGAGTCGGGGTGACCCCCGCAAAAAGCGTGATCGCATAGTCCTTGGTCGCGGTCAGGGCCACGGTGCTCAGCAGCGGTTCAAGGTCGCCATCGAGGGAACCATCGTTGATGGTGGAGCCAAGCCCCCCACATCCGAGGAGAAGGCACGAAGCCAGGACGAGTGGCAGGTAGCGTCGCATGTCCGCCAAGCATAGCATGCACCCCTTCCGCTGGCCCGCCAAATTCCTGGCGGGCCAAGCCCTTGCCACTTAGTTCTCGACGAGCAGGACGTTGTACGGCTCGCCGCCGCCCGCTCCGAAGGCGAAGAGCATCGTCTTGCCGTTCACCACGCTCACGCAGGCCACGAGGGTCTCGGCTCCACCGGAAGTGCCGATGCTCATCGTGATCTGGCCGGGATTTGGCTGCGAAAGGAACGTAATCGTCACGCCCGCACCACCGTCGGAGGTTCCCGTCTCGACTCCCGACGGGTTTTGATAGCCCGTACCGTGCAGGGTGCCATCGCCGTTGGGTGTCACCGTCACGCACTGCGTCTTGCCCTGATTGATCAGGAAGCCGCGGAACGACTTGGTTCCGAGGGTGACCAGGTTGGTTGGAGCGGATGGCTGCTTAACCCCGATGAAACCACCCATCCCGGGGCCGTAATCCATGACGCAGACGCCGGACGGTGTCATCACACCGTTCACGATCACGCCGCCCACATTGGCGGTCATGTGGCCATCCACCGAAGTGAAGCCGGTGAAGCCCTGTGACATGGGTGTGTTGTCGATCTCAAAACGATCGGCGGTTCCGCCGTAGCTGTTGCCGTTGACGTCGAACGTCACGTGCCCATAGGCCTCGTCGCTCATTGCCCAGCCAGACTTGGCAACGTCGACGTAGTTGAAGCTGACCTGAGGTCCGGCCGGGTTGGTGCCGAGACTGGCGGCAACGATCGGCGGGCGGGTGTCCTGGCCGGCGGGCTTGATGATCAAGGCAGTACCGGGCATCTCGACCGCGTAGGCGGATTGTCCGACGCTCACGCCGGGGTCGGTAGTCGCGGCTACCTCAAGCTTCATGAACCCGGTCGAGAGCGCGCTCTCGGTGCCGCTATAGGTGTAGCCGGTGGTCTCGTTGGTCGCGGAGAACGTGCCGTTCTCGATCGTCCAATCCCAGACGTCGCCCGGGGCTTGGGTGCCAAGCTAGCTACGGACAAGCGGGGTACCCGAGGAAGCACCGCCCGCGCCTCCACATCCGGAGAGGCCGACCAGCGTCGTGGCCAACGCAGCAACCAGTAAATTCGTGTATTTCATCCTGAAAAGCCCTCGCTTCCTCGTGAAGCTATCAGGATCATCGGAACTGGACGATGAAATCGTCACAACGTGGCGATAGTTGGTTCGCAAACCTGGTAGCTCCTGTCCACATTTTCGCGAGATCAACGGGGATCTTTTTGGGATCGTGTACCATAAATGCCGCTCGGCGAAGCCGGGCCGTCATCGTCCCGTTAGGTCTTACCCGACGCATCTGCCGGACGAATGAATCGTTGGGAATCGTTAGGAATCGATCATGCCCGACCCTAAACGACCCGAGCTTACGACGCTTCGCCTCCTGCACGGGGTCGCGAGCGAACTCGTCACCGAGCACGACGTCGAAAAGATCGTGCAATGCGTGACCGACGCTGGCGTCGCTATTTCGGGTGCCGCGTTCGGTGCCTTTTTCTACAATGAGGTCGAGGCATCGGGAGAGGCGTACAGGCTATATACTCTTTCCGGGGTTGATTGTGAAGCGTTCAGCAAATTTCCGATGCCTCGCAACACGGATATTTTCTCGCCCACATTCAAGGGCGAAAGGATCGTCCGTCTAGACGACGTATGCGCGGATCCGAGCTATGGGCGAAACGCCCCCCACACGGGTATGCCGGAAGGGCATCTTCCAGTTCGAAGCTATCTTGCGATTCCCGTATTCTCGACCGACGGGAGCGTGCTCGGCGGGCTCTTCTTTGGTCATCCGGAGCCTGGGAAGTTTGTCGAGGACCTCGAGCTTATTTTCAAGACTCTGGCGGCCCAGGCGGGGATTGCCATTGACAATGCTAACCTGATCTCTCAGGTCAATCGAGAGCTGGATGCGATCAAGCGGGCGCAAATCGATAGTCTTCGGCTTGCCGCGATTATTGAGAGTTCGGACGACGCGATTATAAGCAAGAACCTTAATGGAATCATCACGAGCTGGAACTTCGGGGCCGAACAGATCTTTGGATACCGACCGGAGGAAGTGATCGGTCAGTCGGTAACCTTGCTAATCCCAGAAGAGCACATCGATGAAGAGCCTTCGATTATCGGTCGGATTCGACAAGGACAACGCGTTGAGCACTACGAGACAGTCCGCCAGCGAAAAGACGGATCGCGAGTAGAAATCTCACTGACGGTTTCTCCGATCAAGGATGCTCTTGGCAACATTATCGGGGCTTCAAAGATTGCTCGCGATATCTCGGAGCGAAAGGCCAACGAACGGGAAATTGAAGCGGCGAGAGCCGAACTTGCCCAGGCAAACGATTTACTGGAGCGCCGCGTTGCCGCCCGAACTAAGGAGCTGAGTGACGCAGTCGCTCAAATAGAGGAGTTCTCGTACACCGTGTCTCATGACCTGAGAGCTCCCTTGAGGGCGATGAAGACATATAGCTCTGTCCTCCTTGAAGAGCATGCCGAGATGCTTGTGGATCACCCGGATGCTCGAGATTATTTGGTGAGAATTCAGGCCAACAGTTCGAAGCTTGATCGAATGATCGCGGATATCCTCGCCTTTGGGCGTGTTGCGCGGGATAAAGTCATCCTCCATCGAGTATCGCTTAGCGAGTTGGTGAGAGACGTGATTGCCCACCATACGCCGCTTCGAGATGAGGCCATTGATATTGAAATCGGACGTTTGGAAGATGTGGTTGCGCATGAGCCATCACTTAGCCAGATCGTCTCGAATCTACTTTCCAACGCGGTGAAGTTCGTGAAACAGGGTGAACACGCTCAAATTCGGATCTGGACGGAGCGCTGCGGAGATCGAGTGAGGCTGCATTTCGAGGATCGGGGAATTGGAATTGATCCCGCCTATCAAGACCGCCTCTTCAATATGTTCGAGCGAATCCATCCCGATCTTCCGTATGAGGGAACGGGGGTCGGCTTGGCAATTGTTCGCAAGGCCACTGAACGCATGGGGGGCAAGGTCGGCGTCGAGTCCGACGGAATTACCGGCAGCAAATTTTGGGTGGAATTGAAGGCACCCTAGTAGTCACTTATGCACGAACAGACAATTCTTGTGGTAGAAGATAACGAGGACGACGTCTTCGCCCTCCGTTGGGCACTCAAGAAGGCAAAGATCCGAAATCCCCTCCAGGTTGCCACCGACGGACAGGTTGCGGTTCACTACCTGGATGGCCACGTCGCCTATTCAGATCGGGAGAAGTATCCACTCCCTTCGTTCATCTTTCTCGATTTGAAACTGCCTTACCGAAACGGATTCGAGGTCTTGGCTTGGGTGCGAGAACAACCGCACCTCAACAATATTCCGGTCGTCATCTTGTCGGGGTCCGACGAAGAAAGAGACCATGAGCGAGCTCGGTCATTAGGCGTCGCCGCATACCTGGTGAAGCCTGCGAAAGTTGAGCAATTGCAGTCCGCTCTGAAGCTTGCGGGGATTGATCCGATCGACGATTGAGCGTAATCGTCCGATGGCGCTGGCTTGGATCACGCCAGCCAAAGGTCTCCCATTTCCTATTCACCCTTGGGTGCCGGATTGGCCACGTAGGCACCGCCTCGGCAGTGCTGGAGGTATTTCAGCGCGTGGACCTGGCCGGTCATTTCAAGCTCGTCCCGATAGATCGGGTCGTGCCAGCCCTCGATGTCGATGGAGCCCGAGAAGCCGCCGAGACGCAGGATCGTGATGATGTCGCTCCAGTTGCTGTCACCGAAGCCGGGGGTGCGGTGGTAGACCAGCGGCTGGTCGCTGCGGATGCCGTGGGTCTTGATGATGTCCCAGTTGATCGTCGCGTCCTTACCGTGAACGTGGTACACGCGGCTCACGTACTTGCGAAGCTGCGGGATCGGATCGACGAGGCTGTACATCTGGTGACAAGGCTCCCATTCGAGGCCGAGCACGTCGCCAGGAATCGCGTTGAACATCATGTCCCAAGCCCGGGGGGTGTGGGCGAGGTTGAACCGGGGCGAGGCCCAGTTGCCGCCCATGTCGCAATTCTCGAACGCGATGCGGACGCCGTTGTCCTCGGCCAGCTTGGCGAGAGGACCCCAGACCTTGACGAACGCCTCCATGTTCTCGTCGATCGGACGATCCTCAAGCGCTCCGGTGAAGCCGCACCAGACGTTGCAGCCGAACTCGTTGGCGGACTTGATCGCCGTCGCGATGTCCGTCGCGGTCTGCTCATCCTGGAGCGGGTTTCCGTAGACGCCGACGGAGCTGACGATCGCCTTGTCGCCGAGAACGTCGTTGGTCTTTTTGGCTAGTTCGCTGAGATCGATCCCGTTCAGGAATCGCCAGCAATTCAGCTCGAAACTCTCGAAGCCGTGGGGCAGGATCTTGCCGAGGTAATCGGTGCCACCGTCGAAGGGGGCCATGGTTCCGATGCGAATATCCTGGTGATGGGCGCGCGACATGGAACCGACGCTACCCGGATCGTGCTTGAATTGGATATGCGTCGTGGTGGGTTTGGCCTCTTCTTCCTCCTCTTTGTCTCGCTGGCATTTGGCGGGGTGACCGATAGAGTCATCAACGGGGCCAAACGCCAGCTCATCAACCCCGCGCACTACGATGCTTCCTATCAACGGCTGGCGTATCCGGGCGGGGACGTCCCGCCAGATCGGGGGGCTTGTACTGACGTAATCGTCCGGGCTTACCGCGCCGTCGGAGTCGATCTTCAGAAGCTGGTGCACGAGGACGCGGCCGCGGTGCCGAGTGCCTATGCTCGAATTCAGAAGCTTGACAAGAACATCGATCACCGCCGGGTGCCGAATCTGCGCGTCTACTTCCGACGACATGGGAAGTCATTGCCGATGGACAAGGACTGGCGTCCGGGGGACATCGTGACCTGGAAGCTCCCGGGCGGGCTAGATCACATCGGCGTGCTCGCCGACCATCGGGGCGGGTCCGGGAACCTGATGGTGATCCACAACATGAACGTGTGTTGCGAGGAAGACGTGCTCACCGCGTTTACGATCACCGGTCATTACCGCTATCCCAAGTAAACTCCCTCCGATGATTACGGTCGGAGTCTTAGGCGCCGGAGGGATGGGGAATGTCCATGCTCGCCAGTATCGGAAGATGGCGGATGTCGATCTGCGCTTCTACGAGCCGGACGCCGATCGGGCTCGCGTGTACATCGAGCGCTGGCAGGCGACCCCCTGCACCTCGGTAGAGGAATTGATGTCGGTGGCAGATGTCGTCGATGTCTGTCTCCCGACCCATATGCACTCCGAGTTGGTGCTCAAGTCGATCGCTGCGGGTCGCGCGACGTTTGTAGAGAAGCCGATGGCCGGAACGCTGGCCGATGCCGAAGCAATGGTTTCCGCCGCCGACAAAGCCGGTGTCCCCTTCATGCCGGGTCAGGTCGTGCGGTTCTTCCGCGACTTCGCGCGAGGCCAGAAGCTGGTCGCCGACGGGAAAGTCGGGACTCCGGCGGCGGCCCGCGTTCGCCGCGGCGGCAAGGCTCCTTCCGGCAGCGACGGCTGGTTCATGGACCACTCGCGTTCGGGTGGCGTACTGATCGATCTTGCCGTTCACGACTTCGACTGGCTCCGATGGACGCTCGGTGAAGTCAAGCACCTCTACGCCCGTAGTCTGGGCGCCAAGACGGGCAAGGGGCCGGACTACGCGCTCACGACCCTCACCTACGAGAGCGGCGCGATCGCGCATTGCGAGACAACCTGGATGGACCCATCCGGTTTTCGGACCACTTTCGAGGTCTGCGGAAGCGCCGGGATGATCCAGCACGACTCCCGCACGAATCAGTCGCTGCGGGTCGCCCTGAACAACGGCACCGCCACGATGGAAAACCCCCTCGACGGCCATGACGACCCCTACTATCAGGAGCTTCGCGGTTTTCTCGACGCCGTGCAGGCAGGAACTCCTCCGCCAGTGTCGGGTCTTGATGGTTTCATGGCGCTGAGTACGGCGCTCGCCGCGTTAGAAAGCGCGAAGACCGACAAGGTCGTCGTTCCGGCAAGGCACGTCTAACTTGGAGTGCATGGCCCCGGCGTGCTTTGAATGCCGCGAGCCTGCGAGCACTTTCATAGTCAGATGCAGGCGCGGCGACAGGTCGCCTGAATCAAAGCACGATCGGGGCCATGCACTCCGAAAAAACGATTCCGACGCGAAGTCGGTACCCTATGCCTCATGCGTCCCGACGGTCGTGAACTCGATCAACTCCGCCCCCTCTCCATCGAGCGAGGATTCGCCAAATTTGCCGAAGGCTCCTGCCTGATTAAGCTCGGCGATACCCATATGCTGGTTACCGCCACGGTCGAAGACCGCGTGCCGCCCTTTATGAAAGGGAAGGGCTCGGGCTGGGTTACCGCTGAGTACTCGATGCTCCCGCGTTCCGGGCGCCAGCGCAATCAGCGCGATCAGATGAAGCCAAACGGCCGCAACATGGAGATTCAGCGGCTTATAGGCCGATGTATGCGCTCCATCGTCGATCTCGAGCGGATGGGCGAGCGGACGATCACCCTCGACTGCGACGCGATCCGCGCCGATGGCGGTACGCGCTGCGCCGCGATCACCGGCGCTTATGTGGCGACATACGACGCAATGCGGCACATGATCCGCCAGCGGATGATCAAGGACATCCTGATGAAGGAGCCCGTTGCCGCGGTGTCGGTCGGGGTGTATAGGAATCAGGAGATTCTGGACTTAAATTACGACGAGGACAGCCAAGCCCACACCGACATGAACGTCGTGATGACGGGTAGCGGGAAGTTCGTCGAGATCCAAGGCACCGCCGAGCAAGAGCCGTTCGGGATCGACGTCCTGGGTCGGCTATTGAAGCTGGCGCAGAAGGGCATAAGCGAGCTCATCGTCGCCCAGACGGAAGCCTTGGCGGAGTAGGGGCTTGGGGGGGGCAGCGTGTTAAGTCCCATCCCCGTGCGTTTGAACCTGTCAATCGGCCACAATGAGTTGAGCTAAGTGGGAACGGGGTTCCCAGGGGATGAGTTTAGATAATCGGAAATCGGAAGTTGCTTCCACCTCAGAAGATCGGCTAGGCGGAGAGGTCTTCGGCACCGACGCCTATTCGCCTCGCCAGATCGCCGAACGGGTCGAGTCCCTCGGAGTCACCAAGGCAAGCCTCGGGGTCATCACCACTTTCAGCCTAGCGGTTCTCGCGGGAGGCTTTATCGGTCTTGGGGCGATGTTCTTCACCATCGTCATCAGCGACACGAGTCTTGCCTTTGCGGCCCAGAGGGTGCTGGGCGGTTTGGTCTTTTCGCTCGGACTGATCTTGGTGGTCCTCGCGGGTGCGGAGCTGTTTACCGGCAATAACCTCCTCGTGATGGCGCTGGCGGCGGGCCGGATCACCGTGCGGCAGGTATTGGCAAACTGGACGGTGGTGTTTCTCGGCAATCTGGTAGGAGCTATCGGCTTAGCCGCGCTCGTGGCGCTATCGGGAAGTTGGCGGATGGGGCACATCGGCGAAGCGGCGATTCGCCTAGCGTCCGCCAAGACCACGATTCCGTCCTTCGAGGCTTTCGTACGCGGAATTTTGTGCAACGTTCTGGTCTGTCTGGCAGTTTGGCTGGCGATGGGGGCACGGTCGACGGTTGACAAGATTGCGGCCGTGGTCTTCCCGGTGACTGCTTTCGTCTCGGCCGGATTCGAGCATAGTATCGCCAACCTCTATTTCATTCCGCTGGGGATTTTTCTCCAGAAGCTGGCGCCGGTCGTGAGACAGCCCGAGATCACGTGGGCGGGCTTCTTGCACAACATCGTTCCAGTTTCGTTGGGCAATATCGTCGGCGGGAGTGTCATGGTTGGGATCGTGTACTCGGTCATCTACCCCCGACGTTCCTAAGTCCCCTCGTCCAGGTGTGCCCGTGTTTGTCCGATCTCTTGAGGCTTCGTGGGGTGCGCTTACGCTCGGCAAGCCTCATGACAATTGTCGCAAGCGCCTCCCAGGCTGTGGAATTGAAATTTCCTGAGGCAGGATACTGCCACCCTTTCGTTAGGGCGACCATTCGCTGAACCTTAGCCAAGCACCAGTGCGTCGCTAGGTTAAGGGTTCGTAACATGAGTGCGGAAGCACAGGCGTCGTTTCCAACTTTTCTAAGAGCGCTGAAAGCTTCAAGAGCTGCGGCTAGGGCGGCATGGCGCGTCTGGGCCCCTTGGCTGTTTCGCAAGCCGAATCTCGAAGAGCACCAAATCAAGTGCAGCAGGAGTGAAGGAGTACCGATCCTGGACCCCCGCCGCGCGGCGGTCGTTCTTCGCGGAGGCCGTGGCACGAATCCTTCAATGGCTTGCCGAGGTCATGGCATTTCTACTGTCCGCCGCAGCTGTCATCAGGTGGGTGTTCGACCGAATTTGGGCATTCATCCGAGCTAGAGTTTCAGCGAGGTCACCGGCAGCGTCCGACCTAACACCCAACACCTAAAACTTCCTGTCTCATGGCCTTAACCTGTAGCCACGGCCAGTTGTAGCAACTCCCTGATCCGAGCCTCCGACAGGTCCAAGGCTGCCTCGCCGATGGAAAGCTCCGTCTTGCAACCCTCGCCGTCGTCCGCCAGCCAGCCGACCAGCAACACTTTCTCCCGAACCGCTAGATCCCCAAAGGCATCCCGCATCGCTTCCTTAGAAGCGGAGAAGTGGAGGTGCATCATATTCGTTTTCGGCTCCGCAGGGTCCACTCGGACGCCGGGCATTGAGGCGAAAATCGCGGCGACCTCGGCTGCCTTTGCCACATAGGAGGCCATTCGGGGCAGATGCTTCTCCATCCCAAGTTTGGCCGCGATCGCGTTCGGGAACATGTAGGGCAGGTTCCCGCCATGCCGGCGCATCCAGATTCTTGTCTCAGCGATGAAGTCCGCCGGGCCGAAGAGCGCTGCGCCCGGGAGCCCGCCCAGGATCTTGTAGAACGAGACGTACACCGAGTCGAAGTCGGCGACGATCTCCGCAAGCGGGCGGCCGTAGTAGGGCTGGCACTCCCAGAGCCGCGCGCCGTCGAGGTGGCACTTCGTTCCCTGCTCATGGGCATATCGGGTGATCGCACCCAGTTCATCCCAGGTGGGAAGCTGGCCGCCGAGGTCGCGCTGAGGGAGCTCGATCAGCACCGAGGAAAGAGGAACATCACTCAAAGCGGCAAGGTCGTCAAGGGTGAACAGACGTTCTGGCTCCCCTAGCAGTTGCGAGTCAAGATGATGCAACTCCCGATACGCCATGTGCTCATGGGTGTGGAGGTGCGACATAGGGTGGAACGCGACGTTCTTGTTGCCCGCCTGGTCAGCCCAGATGCGCAGCGCGATCTGCTGAGCCATCGTGCCGCTTGGCATGACGACGCAAGCTTCCTTCTCGAAGAGCTCGGCGAGCTCCTGCTCGAAGACCGAAACGAACCCACCGTTGCCGTACATGTCCGACCGGAACTCGGCATAAGGCGAATCGGCGATCTCGCGCATCCGCTTGGCGACCGAGCGCGGATAGTGGCCGGGAAGGAAGTGGTCGCAGTCGAGCGCGGCTTGGGTGAACTCTTCTTGGGTCATTCCGCTGCCAGCTTACTGAACCCGGTCCATACTATCGCAATGAAGTTTGCGACCTCCATCCTGATCCTCCTCAATGCCTGCATCACGTCCGCGGCGGGGCCGAGGTTCTCGATCACCTATCCCGCTTCGACGTTCGCCGGTCCGTTCACCGGACGAGCGGTGGTCTACTTCTCGAAAGGAAGCGGCGAGCCTCGGTATGGGCCGAACTGGTTCAACCCCCAGCCTTGCTACTCCGCGATGTTCAAGGCGATGAAGCCGGGCGAGGCGATGGTGGTGGAGGATGGCAACGCGGTTGGCTTCCCAGGGCGGCTATCGGCCGTGCCAGCAGGGGACTACAGCGTACAGGTCGTGCTGGATCGGAACCTAGGCGGTCGTGCAATCGGAGAGTCGGGAGGCAACCTGTATTCAATTCCTATCAAGCTCAGCATCGACCCTTCTAATTCGGCCACGACAAGCATCGTGTGCGACCAGGTCATCCCCACGCCCGAGTTCAAGGACTCGACGACGATCAAGGGCCTGAAGGTGGAGTCCAAGCTCCTTTCGAAGTTCTACGGTCGCCCGACCTACTTGACCGGAGCGGTGGTCCTTCCCGAGGCTTACTACAAGGAACCGAACCGGAAGTTTCCGACCTACTATTCCGTGCCCGGTTTCGGTGGCAACCACTGGGGTATGAGCGGCCGTGAGTCTGTGCGCGGGACGGTGCGCGACGGCGAGCCGATCATCTCCATCGAGTTGAACCCGGACTGCCCGGGCGGGCACTCGGTGTTTGCCGACAGCGCGAACAACGGTCCTTGGGGCAAGGCGCTCACCACCGAGTTGATCCCGTACGTAGACGCTCACTTTCGAACGTTCGCTGATCAGGGGGCTCGCTATGTTGGCGGCCACTCAAGCGGAGGGTGGTCGAGTGTGTGGCTCCAGGTGACGTATCCGGAGGTATTCGGAGGCGTCTGGAGCACTTCGCCTGATCCGGTGGACTTCCGCGACTTCCAGCTCATCAACCTCTACAAGCCGGGGACGAACATGTTCACCGACGATCAGGGGAGCCCGAGGCCGCTTGCTCGATTCGGCGCGACCCCGTCCATTTGGTACCACCAGTTCAGCGACATGGAGCGCCCGATCCGGGGTGAGCAGTTGGCTTCTTTCGAGTGGGTTTTTTCGCCGCGCGGTCGTGATGGCGAGCCCCTCAAGCTTTGGAATCGGGACACCGGAGCGATCGACGCGAAGGTCGCCGAGGCTTGGCGTCCGTACGACATCGGCCTGACTCTTCGCACCCACTGGAAGGAACTGGAGCCTAGGCTGAGAGGGAAACTGCACGTGTACATGGGTGATATGGACACCTTCTATCTCGATGGGGCGGTTCGACTGCTTCAGAAGGACATGGCGGAACTCAAGTCGGATGCGAAGATCGACATTGTCCCCGGCGACCACGGCTCGATGATGACCGCGGCGCTGCGGAAGCGGATCGACCAGGAAATCGCCGCGCAGTTCCGGGCTTGGCGGGCGCTGCATCCAGACAAGTAGGGACGGACAGTGTTAGGTGTCAGGTGTTTGGAATGGACGCTAGCAATCCGCCTTTGCCCTAACACCGAACACCGAACACCCCTCCCCGCCTCTCCATTACTCCAACACTCCATTTCTATGTCTCCCATTCCCCGCCTTGTCATCGCTACCCACAACCGGAAGAAGGCCGGGGAGATGGTACACATCCTCTCCGCTCGGTTCCCGGGTCTGGAGATCCTCACCCTCGCCGACTACCCCGGCGCACCCGAGCCCGACGAGATGGGGGACACTTACGCGGAGAACGCGGCGATCAAGGCGGAATCGGGGGCGAAGTTCACCGGTGAATGGTGTCTTGCCGACGATGCCGGCTTGGAGATCGATGCTCTAGGTGGCGCTCCCGGCGTCCACAGTAAGCGCTTCGAGGGGGCGGATACGCCGTTCCCGGTGAAGATCCAGAAGATTCTGGACGCCATGGCTGAGACTCAGGAGGCGGATCGCGGGGCTCGGTTCCAGTGCTGGATCGCCTTCGCCGCACCTCCTGCCGACGCAACGGAGACGAAGTTGATCCACGCAATCTGCGAGGGGCGCATCGCTACCGAGCCGAGTGGCAACGGCGGATTCGGATACGATCCGATCTTCTGGCTAACGGAACTCAATTGCACGATGGCCGACCTTACCCCCGAGCAAAAGCACGCGGTTAGCCACCGAGGCAAAGTCCTCCATGCGTTCGGAAACTACTTGGAGACCGCCGCTCCTTAGGGCTATTCATCAATCGAGCGGAGGGGGTGGCACGGTCTGCCCGGGCTCGCCAGCTATGGGGAGGGCCTCAGATAAGGCAACCCGACAGACCGTGAGCTTCGCCGCGCCCCACGGTCAGTCCGACCACGCTGTGTCGCCGCACTTCCAATTGTCTTGGAGAAGCAGACCGTGGTATCCAGCTCTTCGAAAATCTAGCATCCAAGGGAGAATCAGTCAAATACATGACACCCCAACAGGCAACATGCGAGAATAGCTCCATGCATTCATCCACCTTGCGACTTTGCGGTGCCCTGCTCGCCGCTGCGCTTGCCACCGTATGCGCCGCCGATCAGCAAGCGTTCTTCGCTCGTCCCGACATCCACGGCGACCTCGTGGTCTTCACCGCGGAAGGCGACCTTTGGCTTGGTCACATTTCGACCGGCCAGGCTCAGCGCATCACGTCCGATCCCGGGCTCGAAACCAAAGCGCACTTCTCCCCCGACGGGACGATGATCGCGTTCACCGCGAACTACGAGAAGAGCACCGACACGTACGTGATGCCGGTCGCAGGGGGGCCCCCCAAGCGCCTTACCTATGACCCGGTCTCGGCCGGCGTGATCGGCTGGAGCGCGGATGGCAAGAGCGTGCTGTTCCGTTCAGGCCGAAAGTTCTCCCCGGGCGGACAGCGTCAGCTCTTCTCGGTTTCGGTAAACGGTGGTTTGCCGAAACAACTGCCCGTCGTCGAAGGCGAGTTTGCCGCGATGAGCCCCGATGGGAAGACGCTTGCCTATGTGCCGGGCAGCAACGAGTGGATGAACTGGTTCCGCTACAAGGGAGGCGAAGCCGACGACATTTGGATCACCGACTTCACCGGTCGCAACTTCACCAAACTCACCGACAACCTCGGCGTGGACACCACCCCCAGTTGGCTGGGAAACCACATCGTCTACGCCTCCGAGCAAGGCTCGAATCTGGCCAACCTCTGCGAGATCGACCCGGCAACTCGCCGGACGACGATGCTGACCAGCTTCAACGATGACCCGGTTCGCTATCCGTCGAGCGACGGGAAGCGGGTGGTCTTCCAAAAGGGTCCGGGAATCTACCTCTACGATCCGGCGACTGGAGCGCGTGAGCTGAAGTTCGAGCTCAACAGCGACCGCCTGCACGCCCGCGATCAGCGACTCCCCGTGTCGACCTGGATGCGGTCAGCGTCGGTCGGCCCCAGCGGCAAGCGGATCGTCATCGAAGCCCGCGGTCAACTCGTAAGTGTCGCGGCGACGAACGGCGATGCTCGCGTCATCGAGTCAGATTCCTCGGGCCGGGCGATGCATCCGTCTTGGTCTCCGGACGGCAAAACCATCGCCTACATCTCTGACAAGGGAGGCGAAGAACAGATCTACTTGGTGCCCGCCGCTGGCGGCCCGTCAAAGAAGCTCACGTCGGACCTGAAGGGTCAGCACTTCGAGATCGTCTGGTCGCCGGACGGCAAGTCGCTGGCGGTCGGCGATCGCGAGATGCGAATCCAGGTGGTCGACGTTGCGACCGGCGCGGTCAAGCTGGTCGATCAAGCTGATCGGTCGCAGAGTTACGACAACGTGAATAGCGACTACACCTTCAGCCCGGACAGTAAGTGGATCGCGTTCAGTCGGCAGGAGAGCACCTGGAACAAGGGAATTCACCTCGTCGAACTGGCGACGGGCAAACGGTTGGATGTCTCGGACCCAACCGTGAACTCGTTCGAGGTCACATTCGACCCTGCGGGTAAGTACCTGTTCTTCCTGCAGGACCGCGAAGTGAACCCGGTCGGGTCCCAGATTGTCCCCGTGCTTGGATTGGATGACGCGACAAAGGTGACCGCGCTGGTGCTGGCCTCCGATACGCCCTCACCCTTCGCCCCCAAGAACGATGAGGAAGGGGAGAAGGCAAAGGAGGAGCCCAAGGCCAATGGCGTGACCAAGATCGATCCGGCGGGACTGACCTCACGCATGGTCGACGTGCCGATCCCGGCTGGCCGCTACACGACCCTCTTGGCCACCGGCAGCAAGCTGATTCTCCTCAACGCGATCGGTGCCCAAGGGCTGGACGGCCCCGCCGACACCGAGCTGTCAACGTTCGACCTCGCCACAAAGAAACTGACAAGTCTCGGTAACTCGATTACCGGAGCGGAGCTCTCCAGCGACCATTCCAAGCTTATGGTGATACGCGCCAAATCGGTGTTGGTATGTGATGCCGGCGCGGAGGCCCTGACCGGTACCGTCGATCTGAGTGGAGTCACCGTGACGGTGAACCCGGTCGCCGAGTGGCGCGAAGCACTTGAGGAAGCCTGGCGCGTAGGTCGCGACTTCTTCTATGACCCGAACATGCACGGCGTCGACTGGAACGCGGTCCGCCGCAAATACGAGGCAAAGCTCCCGCTGGTGGGCGATCGCAGCGACCTGACGCGCGTGATCGGCGACATGATCAGCGAACTCAACGTCGGGCACGCCTACGTGAGCGGGCGAACCGGCTACGATATCGCGCCGCAGCCCATGGGCTACCTTGGTGTCGATCTGGAGCTAGATGCCAGCGGCAAAGCCTATCGGATCACGAAGCTTCTTCAGGGCGATCCGTTCGATCTGGTGAACCGTTCTCCCTTCCTCGAACCAGGTCTCAACGTGAAGGTTGGCGATTTCATCCTGGAGATCGGCGGGCAGCCCGTCCGAGCCGACCAAGATCCCCAGGCGATGCTGATCGGGATGCAGGGTCATCAGATCACCGTCAAAGTCAGCTCGAACGCCTCGGGCACCGGAGCACGCATTGTGCGGGTCGTGCCCAAGGCGAGCGAGGCGACGATGCGCTACGAGGACTGGGTCGAGAGTCGGCGCGAATATGTTCGTAAAGCCTCCAATGGCCAGATCGGTTACGCGCACATGTCCGACATGGGCACAACTGGATACACCGGCTACGCGAAGGGGTACTTCGCGGCGACCGAGAAGGCGGGGCTGATCTTCGACGACCGCTTCAACGGAGGCGGCTTTGTCGCGGCGAATGTGCTCAGCCAGCTCAGCGCCAAGCCGCTCGGCTTCTTCAAACCACGGTATGGCATCTCATGGGTCCGAGAGGGCTGGGCGCCGTTTGGCAAGGTGGTTGGCCTCACCAATGAGTGGGCGTTCTCCGATGGCGAGTACTTCGCCGAGATGTTCAAGCGGATGAAGGTAGGCACGTTGGTCGGAACCCGAACGGGCGGCGGAGAAGTCGGCTCCGGCGGTGGCTATGAACTGGTGGACGGTGGGCAGGTCTGGATTCCGAATTACGGTTGCTGGACCGCCGACGGCAAGTGGATTGTCGAAGGCACCGGCGTCACGCCCGACGTCGTGATCGAGCAAGACCCGGCGCTCATCATGCAGGGCAAGGACCCGCAACTCGACAAGGCGATCGCGATCCTTATGGATTGGCTCAAGGCGCACCCCTACGTGAGGCCCACGCCGCCGCCCTTCCCGGTCAAGGTTCGGAAGGCAGGGGGATAGTATCGGGTATTGGGTATTGAGACAGAGCGGACGTGAAGTAGAGCGAGACTTCATCAGAGGCTCCCGTGAGCTTCCCTCGGTACGCTCCTCCTTCCGGCTCTGTCTCAACTCTCAATACTCGAGGTCTCGCAAATTTGAACTGGGCTGACGAATCATGAAGTCACTAACGCAGTGGCAACTGGTTGACCAAAGTCGATCCCAAGCACATAGAGGCATGACGAGAAAAGTCGGCCCAAGCGCCACCCCTCCGAAATCTTGCCGGATTGCCAACGTGGGTAAGCAGTGTGAGGGAGTGAAAATCGGGAAATCCCCCCCGCCCGGCAGCTTCTGAACGGTCAATCACGTCAACCCGACAGAGTTCGGTTCCCTCTCCCCCGCACGGCTCTTGCCATCGCCACAAAATCTGTCGGGCGGGAGAGGGTTAGGGTTAGGGGGCATTGCGAAGCTTTGAATTTTGCAAAGACCTCACTCAATACTTGATTCTCAATACTTCAAACTCTGTCTCGCCTGTCTTCTCCATGAGCCGGAGATAAGGGAGGCAGGAACCGCACTTGGTGCCGCATCCGAACTTCTCGGTGGCCTCCGCCGCGGTTCGAATGCCGCTGTCCCAGAGCTTCTGGAACGTGACGTCAAAACAAACGCACATCTTGACCGGGCGATCTTCACTCATGGCCGGGCAACGGGGCGTTGGGGAAGACGTCGAGATCGAGGTCGTCATGTTCACCTCGGGCGAGCCTGAGCGAGCCGGCCAGGCCGATCATCGCGGCATTGTCGGTACACATCGCCACCGGCGGAGTCCAGAACCCGATCCCGCGCCTCGCCGCCTCGGTCGAGAGCTTCTCGCGCAGAGCGAGATTCGCAGCGACTCCACCAACGAGGGTGAGGGCATTTGCTCCCACCTGCTCCACCGCACGGAGGGCGCGCTCGGTCAGGACCTTCACGATGGTGGCCTGGAGACTGGCGGCAGCGTCGGGAACCGAGATCTGGTCGCCCTCCTTCTCAACCAGCCTCAGAACCGCGGTCTTAAGACCACTGAAGCTAAAGTCGATCGTCTCGCCCGAGAGGCCCTTGGGAAGGGGGTACCGCTTCGGATCGCCGGCCATCGCGGCGTTTTGGATTCCCAGCCCACCTGGATAACCAAGACCCAGAAGCCGGGCTCCCTTGTCGAAGGCCTCCCCGGCGGCATCGTCGCGGGTCTGGCCGAGGAGCCGGTACTCACCCGGTGCCGTTACGGAGACAAGCTCGGTGTGTCCACCACTGGCGATCAAACACACATGGGGGAATGGGATATCCGAGCCAAGTGCGAGAGGGCTGCAGAGATGGCCTTCCAGGTGGTGGACTCCTAGCAAGGGGATTCCTAGCGAGAAGGAAAGCGCCTTAGCAGCCGTCACTCCCACGCTCAAAGCCCCCACCAGTCCGGGCCGGTTGGTTACTGCGATCCCGCCAATTTCATTGAGAGTCACCGAAGCATCACTCAACGCCTGCTCGATCACCGGGACGATCGCCTCAACATGCGCACGGGCCGCCGCCTCGGGAACCACGCCGCCCCACTTCCGGTGCATCTCGATCTGGCTTGCGATCACGTTGGATCGAATCTCGCGCCCAACCAGGACGGCTGCGCTCGTCTCGTCGCAACTCGTCTCGATGGCCAGGAGGGGCTTGTCGAAGAAAGTCACGCGTGGCTCCGCTTGGCGTCCTTTGCTTGCAAAGGACGCCTCGGCCGATAGATTCTGCGACCGCCTTCGGGGTCGGATGTTGGGGGCAATCCCTTTCCCGGGGTCGCCGGAGCGACCACCGGGCTACCTTCTTTCACCCCTCCGGGGTGGGGAATGGTCGTTGGTTGCAGGGCGATCCGGTTGGATGCCTCGGCTCGGTCCCGTTTCGCGGAGGGGGAGAATCTAGTGATCTTTCGGGCTCCAGTCTTCGAGGTGATACATCCACATGACCGCGGCATCTTCGCGGTTGTCGGGATAGTATCCCTTCCGAACCGCCGTCTTGATGTATCCGAGGTTCTCATATAGGTTCACCGCCGCCTCGTTACCCGCACGCACCTCAAGGGTCGAGCACGTCATTCCGCGGTCCTTTGCCTGCGACAGCAACTCGATCATCAGCTTGCGAGCCACCCCCTGCCGACGCACTTCCGGCTTTACCGCGACATTCGTGACGTGCGCCTCGTCCACCACGAGCCAAATTCCGCCGTATCCCACCACTTCGCCGTCCCCGATCGCCACAAGGAAGATCCCGTGTGGGTGGTCCAGCTCGTTGCGAAAGCTCTTCTCGGACCAAGGTGCGGTGTTCGAGGCGTGCTCGATCTCGAGAACCGCCGGAAGGTGGGATTCCGTAAGTCGCTCGAGGCGCAGCGTCTTCATCCGCCCAAATAGGCTTCCTTGACCTTCGGATTCGACAAGAGGTTCTTGCCCGTGTCGGTAAGCACAATGTTGCCCGTCTCCAACACGTACGCACGATTCGCGATTTCGAGGGCGCGATTCGCGTTCTGCTCGACGATTAGGATCGTGCAGCCGTCGTCGTTCAATTCCGTCACGATGCGGAAGATCTCCTGCACCAGGTTCGGCGCGAGGCCGAGACTCGGCTCGTCGAGGAGAAGCAACTGAGGGCGGGACATGAGCGCGCGGCCGATCGCGAGCATCTGTTGCTCGCCGCCGCTAAGCGTCCCTGCACTCTGCCTGATGCGCTCCTTGAGACGAGGGAAGCGGACCATCACCTTCTCCAAGTCGCCGTCGATCTCCGCGTCCTTCCGGATGTAAGCACCGAGAAGCAGGTTCTCGTACACTGACATGTTGGTGAAGATCCGCCGTCCTTCGGGGGATTGGCTGATCCCGCGCATTACGATCTCGTGAGCAGGGCAGTCCTGAATTTCCTCTCCCTTGAAGGAGATCGTGCCTTGGCGGGGGCGGAGTAAACCACTAATTGTGCGGAGAAGCGTGCTCTTGCCCGCGCCATTTGAGCCGATGATCGCGACGATTTCCCCCTGTTCGACCTGAATACTCACCCCCTCAAGGGCCTGGATGGCTCCGTAATAGACGTCGATACCGTTAGTGGTGAGCATTGGGAGGCTGTTTACCCGATGTCGTCCTGCGGCTGACGGCTTCAATGGCCTACAATTCTTACCAGGTTCCCTATGAAGCATCCCAAGTTTTCGCATGCCTTCGAAGTCGTTTCCGCTTTGCCGGAGCGCCTGCAGCCCCTCGTTAAGCTGGCGCGCAATTTTCATTGGAGCTGGCATGCGCCGACGCGGGACCTTTTTCGATCCATCGATCGCGAGTTGTGGGATGGCAGCGGCCACAACCCCGTGGCATTCCTTCACAGTCTCTCGAAGGAAAAGCTGGACAAGCTTGAAGGGGACGAGGGATTCGTCGCGCGATCCACCAAGCTCGCGACCGAACTTCAAGCCTATCTCGACGGCAAGACCTGGTT
Source organism: Fimbriimonadales bacterium (assembly GCA_038216655.1). Classification (GTDB taxonomy): domain Bacteria; phylum Armatimonadota; class Fimbriimonadia; order Fimbriimonadales; family Fimbriimonadaceae; genus JAFDWR01. The sequence continues at coordinate 203,051 of JBBQPZ010000001.1, read as the reverse complement.
CCAAGAGGCTTTCCCTGGAGAGTCCGAGACAACGAAGATCGCCTATTTCTGCGCGGAGTTCGGCATCAACGAAGGATTGCCCATCTATTCGGGTGGCCTCGGGATCCTCGCCGGAGACCACCTCAAAGCCGCCAGCGACCTCGGCGTGCCGCTCGTTGCCGTCGGCCTCCTTTATAACCGGGGTTACTTCCGCCAACGCCTATCGATGGACGGGTGGCAGGAAGAGGTCTATCCGCAATACGACTTTTACGAGATGCCGCTGACCCTGACGCGCGGCGAGGACGACCAGCCCCTACGTGTCGAAGTGGAGTTGCCCGACCGCACCGTCAACTGCCAAATTTGGCGCGCCGATATCGGCCGTGTCGCGCTCTACCTACTCGACTCGAACGTCCTCGAAAACGCCCCGGGTGACCAGACGATCACCGATACGCTCTACGGCGGCGACGAAGAGATGCGGATTCGGCAGGAAATGATTCTGGGCATCGGAGGGATGCGAGCGCTCCGCGCCCTAGGAATCAAGCCGACCGTCTGCCACATGAACGAAGGACACGCCGCGTTCCTTTCCCTGGAGCGCATTCGCCAGTTCATGCTCGACGAGGGTTGCGATTTCCGCACCGCCCGCCAGGTCGTCGTCAACGGCAATGTATTCACGACCCACACGCCAGTTCCCGCCGGGTTCGATATCTTCTCTCAGGAGCTGCTTCAGAAGTACGTCGGCAAGGCGGTCATGGCGACCGGACTCGCGTTCCCTGACTTCCTCCGCCTAGGGCGCATGGATCCCGACAACTCGCAGGACCCTTTCAACATGGCGGTTCTCGCGATGGAAAATGCGAACCACGTCAACGGCGTGGCGATGCTGCACGCGGCGGTCACCCGAGGCATGTTTGCGAGCCGATGGGAAGGATTCCCGGAGGACGAAGTGCCGATCAGCGCGGTCACCAACGGCGTCCACACCATGACGTGGATCGGTCGCCGGTTCACAAAGCTGTTCGACGAGCATCTCGGCGAAGAGTGGCGAAAGAACCCTGGCCTTCCCGAGAGCTGGAAGGGGGTCCACAATATTCCCGATCGTGAGCTTTGGCTGGCCCGCGAGGACTCTCGCGGCACCCTGGTTCGATTTATCCGAGCGAGACTCCAGAACGATCTCGAGCGGCGCAACATGGGTCGGCCTGAGTTTGGCCTTATCGGCAATATCCTCGACCCACGCATCCTGACGATCGGGTTCGCCCGTCGCTTCGCCACCTACAAGCGGGCATCGCTGATGCTCATGGAGAAGGAACGCCTTCTCGCGCTCCTCAATCACTCGGAAAGGCCAATCCAGATCGTGATCTCCGGCAAGAGCCATCCCCGCGACGATGGAGGCAAGCAACTCATCAAGGAGCTGGTGCACTTCATCAACCAAGAGGGTGGGCGCATGCGGATGGTGTTTCTTGAGGACTACGACATGGAAGTAGCCCGCCACCTCGTGCAGGGCGTCGATCTGTGGCTGAACAACCCACGCCGTCCGATGGAAGCCAGCGGAACGAGCGGCATGAAGGTAGTGCCTAACGGCGGACTCAACTGCTCGATCCTCGATGGCTGGTGGGACGAGGCTTACGACTCCAACCTCGGATTTGCCATCGGCGACCGAAGTGAATTGGCCGACATCGGACAGCAGGACTGGCTCGATAGCCGGTCACTGTACAACCTGCTCGAGCGCGAGATCGCGCCGAAGTTCTACCACCGCGTGGACAACGGTTTGCCGACCCAGTGGATCGCGATGATGAAGCAGTCGATCGCACGGCTCGCGCCGTTCTTCTCGACCCACCGCATGGTTCGCCAGTACACCGAGGAGTGCTACATGCCCGCTTCGCACGCCTACTCCGTTCTCAAGAAGGACGACCTTCACGAGGCACGCCAGGCGCTCAGTTGGCGCGAGAAGATCCAGGGCGCTTGGCGGGACGTGCGGGTCGCCCACGTTTGGGATGACGCCGGCCGAACCAGCGCTCTCGGTCAACGGATCCATGTGAACACCGAAGTGCATCTCGGGGCGCTAACTCCTGAGGATGTGCGGGTCCAGGCCATTGTCGGCAAGATCGGTCCGAACCGTGAGCTGATCAACACCGAGAGTCACGATCTGGCCTTCGTGAAGCAAGCCGACGGGAAGTACACCTTTGCCGGTGAGATCGCCGCTTTACGACCGGGTCACCAGGGTTACACCGTGCGAATCGTGCCGTGGCACGATCACATCAGTGTCCCGAGCGAGCTTCCGCTCGTTTCGTGGGAAACTTCCGGCTAATGTCGGTAAAGATCCCGTTCGACGCGCTCACCCTCGCCGCGGTTGTGGCCGAAGCGCAGGAGTTCGTGGACGGGAAGGTCCAGCGCATCGTTCAGCCCGACGAGAACACCGTCGGGCTGAGCATTTATGCGAACGGTAGGGAGGGCTTTCTCCTGCTTTCCTGTCATGCGGTTTTTGCTCGGGCACACTTCGTGACCCGTCGCCCCGGGACCCTCACCAAACCCCCTGGCTTCCTCGAAGCGCTCCGCGCGCGGATCGAAGGGGGCCGAATTGCCAGCGTCGTCCAAATCGCCGGAGATCGCATCCTGGAGATTGTTGTGCTCCATCCTAGCGGCGAGCACCGCGTGATCGCCGAGATCATGGGGAAGCACTCGAATTTGATCCTTGTGGACGAAACCGGGCTGGTAATCTCCTCGGCCAAGCACGTAGGTAGGGCCAAGTCCCAGCGTACGCTGATGGCCGGACATCCCTACGAGCTTCCTCCCACCCATAGCGGCGATCCTGTGGCGTTATACGACTCGCCCTTTCTGAAGAAGCTGATCGTGGCCCGCCCTTCGGCTCGGCAGGAAGCGGAGCAAGCCCTGGAGACGGGTCAGTTCGGGGCGTACATCTCCCCGGGCAACGGAGCGTATCCCTTGTCCGTCGCCGATTTGGGGGTGAAGGAGTTCGAACGGGAGTCGATCTCGATCGCGCTCGAACAGCACTACATCCAAGCGATCCCCGCCGCCGAGGCAGACGCGCTACGCGGTTCGCTGCTCAGCCAGCTCGATCGGGTGATCCTGGCCCGAGACGTCGCTCTACGCGACCTTCACGAGGCAGAAGAGGCAGGAGGTAAGGCACCGGTCTGGCAGCGGTACGGCGAGCTGATTCTCGCCTACGGCGCAATTCTGGCCGAGGGCGCTTCCTTGCTGACGGCAGTGGACTACGACGGTTCCGAAATCGTCATCAAGCTCAATCCCGAACTGGATTGGCGGGCGAATTCGAACACGTACTTCGACCGAGCCAAGCGGGCCAAGGGTCGTCTCGGCGTGGTTCGCGAGCAGGTGACGCGACTCTCGGACGACCGAGAGATGCTGATCGTGCTAAGGGCGAAGATCGAGGAGGAGCCTCGTCTCGACAAACTCCGAGAACTGCAAGCCCAGGCGCGGGAGAGAAAGTGGCTCCACCAGCAGCTTCTCCCCACCAAGAAGAAAGAAGAACGACCGTTCGAGGGACATCGGGTTCGCGAGACGCTTGGGCCAGGGAACTGGACCATCCTCTACGGAGAGAACGCCGAGGCAAACGAGTATCTATATCTTCGCGTGGCCAAGCCAAGCGATTGGTGGCTCCACGTCCGGGGTCAGACTTCGGCTCACGTGGTGATCCTCACCCGCGGGAATCCAGAGAAGGTTCAGCGCGAGACGCTTGAGTATGCGGCCAGAATCGCGGTGCAGAACAGCCCTAGCAAACACGGTGGGTACGTGCCGGTGGACTACACGCTCCGTCGCTACGTCCGGAAGCCAAAGGGTGCGCCAAAGGGAACGGCGATCTACACCCACGAGAAGACCCTGCACATTGACGGGAAGGGCTAACTCGAGTAACGCAGGTTTTCCCACCGGCGATTCCGAGCAATTTGCCGCATCCCAGTTGACTTCCGTCCCTCCCTAGAAACATAGAATACTGGACTGTCATTCCGACCGAAGCCGCCCACCCGCTCGTAGTCGGGAACAAACTTCGAATGCGGCGCAGTGGAGGAACCTGACCGTCACCGACTCCCGCTTGTCTCCCAAGTCCATGCCCTCAATTGACACCGACAGCGGGCGCAAAAACAGGTGATGACGACACGAACCCTAAGGGGAGTTCATCATCATCAGCTCGCAAGCCGGAAGGCTAAGGAGAGGATGAGTATGCCAGACCACTTGAGATCCGCCGATGTATGCGGGAATTCCCACTTGCCAGGAATTCTGAGTTACATCCCCACGCCGGTATAGCGTCGTAGCCCCCGTCGGAGCATCAGCCCCGCGAGCGCCCAGAAGAACAGAATCCAGACAAGCTGAGCAATCAGACCAAGGCGAGTCTCGAAACTCGAAACCCGGCCCAAGAGTATCTCCGCCGGGAACGCGTTGGTCAGACGGAAATGCGACCATCGCGCCACGCCCTGTGCCCAGAAGGGGAGCGTCGCCAACGGCAAGAGTCGGCCACTTAGGAACTGCTCGGGGATGTAGTAGAGCCGCAGGATGCTGACAAACTCGGTGGTCCAGAGCGTCACAAGAGCCACGCAGCATGCGGCGAAGAAGCTCAAGACTTGGGCGAGGAGAATGGCGGCGACGGCTTCCCACGAGAAGAAGACCGGTGCGGTCGCGCCCTTGTAGGCATACAGCCCGAAAGCGAGCAAGCCAAGGGGGAGAAAGAGAAACAGCTTGGCGACCCGCCAGCTCAGATTCCGAGCCAAGTTGAGGCGGAAGAAACTGATCGGTCGGATGAGCTGCGCGCTGAAGTCACCCTCGCGAATATCAAAGGCGATGTCCCACATCAAGTGGCAGGTGATGAACTGGGCTAGCACCATCGAGACGAGGTAATAGCTGACCAATTGCCCGCGGTCCAAGCCGGCAACTCCGTTCGGAGCGGCGGCAAGCCATACCGCGGGGAGGATGAGCGCGGATTGGGCGTCGGCGAGAACCCAAATGAAGCTGGCGGCAGGATAGGCCACGCACTCCTTGAGGTAGATCGTAAAGAGCGCCCGCTGCTTCCGCAGGATCAACCAGCCACCGGATCCTTCAGACACTGGGCGACTTCCTCTTCGGTCAGCGCACGGCCCTCGGGCCCAACGAGATAGAAGGCGGCGGCGGCGCTATCCGCCCACTGCCCAACCCGCGCGGCGAGGATGTTCCATCCCAGCTCCGAGAATCGGTGGGAGAAGCGGTACGGCATGCCGCGCCCCCGGGGAGCGCGGATCTCGACGACCGCCGGTGTCCCCTTAACGAACGTGTAGCTGAAGGCACGCTGAATGCGGTCCGGGTTCTTGCCCCTCGCGACGAGGATCTCACGGGGATCCTGACGCGCCTCGATCACCGCGGTCAAGGCGTTGGCGACCTGGGCGGCCGTGGCCGAGGGGACGACGCGTCCGCCGAAGCTGGCGGTCAGTACGTCCAGAGCGACCGGAGGCTCGCTCTGGGTGGTCGAGGCTCTCACGCCAAGCAGGGTGAGGTCGTACGCGTACAAAACGCCTAGCAGCCGGCTTAGAAGGGCAGGGGCGTCCTGGCAACAGATCGTGAACTCGGTAGCTCCCAGCTCGGGCAGGGCATGGACATCCACGATTGTCTCCCCGCCCTTCGCCTTCTCGGCGAGATGGTAGTGCAGACGGGCCAACGCGGGCGAGGTGCTTGAGAGATAGTGCGCAGGCAGGCTGTCGATGAACTCCTGGACCTTTGCCTCGTCGACGTCGGCACCTCGGAACTGACGCGCAATTCGCTGGCGATAGGTCGGGGCGTCCGCCTCAGGGGGCGAACCTTCGTGTAGCACCGCCGTCGTGGCTTCGTGTAGCGTCCGAAGGAACGTCTCCTGCGCCTGTGTCCACGCGGAGGCAGACACTGCGTTGACGTCTGCCCAGGTCAGCAGCGTGAGGAGATCGAGCCGCTCGGGAGTCTGGACGATGGCGGCGAACTCTCGAACCGTCTCCGGGTTCTCGATATCACGCAGGCGGATGAACCTTGCCATGGTCAGGTGCTCCTTCACCAGCCACTCCACAAGGGAGACGAACTCTCCTCCTAGGCCCCAGCGGATGCACGCACACCGTGCCATCTCCGCGCCGACTTCGGAATGCGAGCGATCCGGATCGATCTTTCCGACATCGTGGAGCAGTGCCGCGATGTAGAGGGGCTGAAGGCTCGTGATGGAGTCCATCAAGTTACCGAGCGAAGTTCCGGGCTGGAGCGAATCGAGCGCCCGAATCACCCGCAAGCTGTGCTCGAAAACCGTGTAGACGTGGACGTTGTCGCGCGAGACGAGCGTCCGGCAGGCGGTCAGTTCAGGCACCAAGCGCTCCAGCAGCCCGGCTCGATCAAGGTTCCTTACGGTCGCCTCGCCATGGGACAGCGAGAAGGCCGCCGCGCTTCCGGACAGGGTGTCCCCGGCGCTGGTCTGCAGATCTTCAACTCGGAGCCCGAGGTCGGTCGCGATCGCAATGCCAGCCGCCGCTTCTCCTGCATCCGCGTCACGCTGGATGCGAACCTCGCCACGAGCGGCGTAGACGCCCTTGGCAAGCACGAACCGCGCTTCCTGGATCGAGTCCTTCGCCCGGCCATACGCTCGATGCAGTTCGAGACTCGCCTTACACAGAGTCGAGGACAGTTCGTAGGGATCAAGCCCGTAGGCTTCGGCAAGCTCATCTCGCCGAACTCGGGTTAGGTGGTCGTTCTTCCGCTCGACATGGGCGTGGAGCAGGTTCCGTACTCGGGTGACGTACGAGTAAGATCGCGTCTTGCGGAGAGCTTGCTGCCCGATCGCCATCCCGAGCCAACTCGCGGTCTGGAAACACCGCAGCCCACCCGCGCCTTCTTTCAGGTGCGGCTCGACGACAAGGGGGGTGTCGTGGTACCGGCGGAAGGCTTCTTCACGTTCCCGGATTTTCTCCAGAATGAACTCACCGGGCGGCATCGTCTCGGCGAGGGCATCCGACAAGACGCCGTACGTCTCCGCCGGCCCTGCAACCAGACGGCTGTCAAGCAAACCGGTTCGACTCTTGCCATCGAGGCCGGGGATGTCCGAAATCAGGAGGAAGGAGTAGCCCAAATCAAGTTGGAGAACCCGTGCGGCCTCCCCCATGGTCCGGAAGAAGGCGCGTACGGCGGGATCCAGAAGGGCGGGGTCTTCTTGGGCCGGGACGACGGCGAGATCGACATCGGAGTAAGGGCTCAACTCGTTGCGCCCGTAGCCGCCCACGGCGACCACGCAGAAGGGAAGTTCTCCGTCGCAGACCGAACTCGCCACGGCTGCCACCACCGCATCCACGATCGCGGTGTTCTCCGCACACCAGCTAAGGCCGCGGGGCCGCGTCCTGAGGCTGGCGATAAGATCCGTGCGTTGCGAGGTGAGAGCCTCAATTTGCGGCGGCAACGCGACGTTCATGGTTGAACATAATACAGGGGCTCGTTCTCCAAGAGCTTGTCCATCTTCTCGGAGAGACCGCGATCGAGCATCAGGCTGATGGGCGTCAACACGATTGCGAGGCAGAGCGATCCCGCAGCCAGGATCGTCCCGAGTCGCTTGAACATCAGCCGGATGACCTGAGCCGTACTCACGCGGTGCGAGACCGCCCATGCCGGGGGGATCACGAGAAGCAGGCAAAGGATGATGACCGCAATCCCTTCCAGTGTGGTCGACCCAAACAGGTACTCATTTGGAACTCCGAGGTACAAGAGCGTCGATGCACCAGCAGCAATTTCGCCGACCAAGAGGAGGCCCACAACGGAGGTGAGGACAATGGCGAATACCGTAACCGCGATTTCGAAAAGGCTCCCGAGTCTCTTGAGCTGACGCCGATCACCCTCGACCGGCGTAAAGGCTTGAAAAGAGATGCTGATCACGACCAATAGGCCGATGATGGGCAAACCCATCTTCAGGTAGGCGAGACCTCCAAGCAGCAACGCGGCGCTAAGGAGAACCGCAAGTCGCACGATGGGAGAGCGGGGCCAGTAGCCGGCGAGCCAACCTACGAGGTAGAGGGCAAGGCCTAAGAGCCCGAGCCCGAAAAACATCCCGGGGACGGACCCGGTGAGCGCGGAACCGAGCAAGACTTCCCTTGGATTCTCAACTGCCGGGTCCGTCGAGGTCAGGGCGTTCCAAGCCTCGATATGACGCAGGAGGACCTCTGCCCGCTCTGCCTCAATCGTCCCCAAGTTCTTCTGAATTGCCGCCTTGAATGCATAGCGGGCGCGGTATCGAGCAGCCCGGGTAACCGAGTTGGCACCTCCGACGCCGCACCCCTGATCGAAAATCAAACTGCCCCTCATTCCCACAGCGATGGATCGGGAGCCGTCAACCATGAGACTCGCATTCTCAATCGTTGCCAACCGCACTTGTAAATCACCCGATTTCGAAAGTCCCTTCCCTTGAAGCAACCACCGCGCAAAAGTGTCGATCGCGTTGGCCGGGTCGACTGAGCGCTGGTAGAAAGTCATCACGGACTGCCAACTCATCTTGGTCCCGCAACTCTTTTCGAGCCCGCGTCTGAGCTCAACGAGACGGGTTGACTGGTAATCGTTCCAAGTCCGACACCGGGCGGCGAGCATCCACGACTTTCGCGCTTCGTCGGACCGGCCCAGCTCGTGCAGATACACAGCGGCCATTTGCAGCCAGTACGCGTTTTCCTGATCCACCTCGGATGCCGCGCGAACGACCTTGAGAAGGCTGTTGATTTCGGCGGGTGTGGTTCGAATGCCGTTCCTTCCCCGATCAGCTCCGCTCTGCACCCACAGGCTGGCATCATCAAGGGAGTGGGGCGTAGGGAGGCTGGGAAGTTCAGACTGCGCGTAGGCGCGGGTCGCGGGGCCGATGACGGTCGCGGGCTGGAGCCAGAGCGAGAGAATTACAGGCCGAGAAGCGGGATGGGCGATTAGGGTCAGCAGCGAACCAATTGCCGCGCCATAGAGCGCCCGGCCCAGACCGGTCACCGGGGCCGTAGCGGGGTCGAATCAAGATTCAAGGCAGGAAACTGGTCGGTCCCGCGCATTAACTTCGCTTCGCCAAATGGAGAGCGGCGAACTGGGCTGGCGGCTGAGCGAGTGAGGATCGTGAGCGCCGACAAGATGGCAATTCCCGCAATCGCGGCACCGATCAGCGCGGGGGACCAGTAACCAAATCCTAAACTCGTTCTTCCTTCCCGGGCGGCGATGAGAATGCGGTCGTCAAAATTCTCGGAGGGCTCGGGATTCAGCGCCGCGCCACGGAGATCGTCGAAGGCCAAATCGTTGAGGCGGAGCGCTTCTCCGCATTCCGCGCAACTCAACCGATGACCAATCATAAAGTCGGCTTCGGATTGCGTCAAAGATCGATCGCGCTCTTCGCTAAGCAGGCGCGAAAAACGACGGCACTGTCCCCGACCCATCATCCTGCCATCGCCTCCACCCAGAGGCGGCGAAAACGCTCCCGCGCGGTATGTAGACGTGATCGGACGGTACCAACGGGTACTCCCATCACTTCGGCGACCTCATCGTAGCTCAATTGCTCCATCTCTCTTAGGACGAGCGTCGTCCGTAATTCGGCGGGCAACTGGGCCAAAAGCTTCTCGACCACGACGCGATTCTCAACATTTCCACCCTCGTGGGCTTGGACGGCGTCAAGTTCGGCGATCTCCGCTCTCTTGAGGCGCAGTCGATCCATGCAGAGGCGAACGCAGATTCGATAGAGGTAACCGGCGAACGCACGATCTTCTCGGAGTTTTGCGAGCTCTCGGAAGCCTTTGAGGAATGCTTCCTGAGCCACATCCTCAGCTTCGTGGCGATCTCGGAGAAGGTTGCTAGCGGTGCGAATCATTCGCGCCCGGTGGCGGGCGACGAGTGCACCAAGGGCAACTTCGTCCCCCTGGCGACAACGGGCAACCCACTGGCGCTCCTGCGCAGCGTAGTCAACGGCCGATGAAAAGCCTTGCGCTTCAAACATGGTTCCGGCGACGATGCTCATCTACTATACACGACGGGCCGAAAGACCCAAGGCGTTCGTTTCGGTAAACTTTGCAACCATGCCGGTTATCTGGATTCCGCCGGCGCTCTTGTCGATCGCCGCGCTAAGCGCCCCTCCGGCGCCAGTTTTGCCGGACGGAGTCCGCGTAACGGCAAAGCACGTTTCGATCGATGTGGATAGGCAGGTCATCACCTACACCGACGGGGTTATCGTCACCTTCGGACCGACGATCGTGTCGACCGATCATTTCGAGTTGCATGGAGCTCCTGGGGACGAGTACGGCGAGGCAACCGGGCATGTTGTTTTGACCGATCTCGACGGCACCATGACCGCGAACCATCTGCGAGTTCAGTGGAAATTGAAGACGGGCGAAGCCAACCAGGTATCGATCAATGCCAGCGGTCTTCACCTCCGGGCCAAGCAGGTGAAGATTTATCCTGATCGAAAGGAGATGGTCCCTCAGAAGGACGGGAGCCTGCGCGAGGTGGTCACTCCCGGGCGTTGGGTGCTGATTGACGCGGAAGGCTATAGCGGTAGGAATCAGATCATCCCGTTCTCCGTCCGGTCGAAGCAGGTGGTGGTTGAGCCGGGTCGGCACGCGACGCTTTTCAATCCTCAAGTCTCGTTATTCAACCATCACATCGTCAGCCTGCCCACGGAGAGGTTCAATCTCGATAAAGGCCAGCAAGGAATCGGTGTACCCATGCCGAGTTTGAATCGCGACGGACGCGTAGGCATCGGATGGAGCGGCAGTTCTCTCTTGAATGAAGCCACTCTGGTCGATTTTCGGGCGGGAGCCTTTCAAGGTGCTTATCCGGCGGGACGAATTTCCGTCGCTCATACCTTTCTTCCGGCGGGCGTGGACAAGAGGTCTATTCTTCCGGCTTCAGAGTTTGGCGAGCGCTTCCGTCAGGGATTCTTCGACAACATTCGGACTCCGGAATTTTCGAGCGAAGAGGAGGTCACCCGTGATCCACGGTACGCGATCGGCGCGTCGACCTATTTGCACGTTACGCCCAGCGCCCGCCACAACCCGCAGATCTTCGATGTCCCTCTAGAACTGACCGTCGAGCGCACGTTTGCGGCCAAGGGTTGGGGCGTGCTCGCGGATGCCCGGGCAGTGAGCCTCGGCGAAGTGCGCAGAGCCTCGCACACGAGACTGAATGGTCAGGTGGCGGTCTCTCCGCCGAGACTTAAGCTTATGCCCGGGCTCTTCGCGGTCTCGCGGTTCGACGGAAGCAGTTTCTTAGGCGACTCGGGATTCTACTCTTGGGCGCGTGGGCAGGCCGGCTTGCTCTATCAACCCAATCGCGTAGTTTCTCTGGGCGGCGTCTATTACAGTTCCGTGGATGTCGGCACGCCCGATTTCACGATCGACCCCCTGACTTCGAAGGAAGGTTTTAACCTTCGGGCCGGACTGGATTTTGGTCGAACAAGAGCGGCTTACCTGCTGAAATATGATCGGAGGACAGGTTCGATCTACGATCGGGAGTATGCGGTTTCCCAGACGATCGGATCATTTGAGGTCTCGCTGACCTACCGCCGCTTCCCAAGCCAGTACGCCTTGGCATTTACGTTCAATCCCTCCAATCTTTTCGATCGTTTGAAGGAACGTACGGCATCAAGGGTCCCCAAGAGTGGGGCTAAGACGCCTTAGGCGCCCTTCTGCAGTGCGTAGTGTTCGGCTGAAAGCACCTTGTCGAGCGTGATTTCACCGAAGTCCGTGAAAAGACACGGTCCGTACATCGGGACAAAGTCTGCTCTGTATATGGGCGTGTATTCCTGAATGTGAGCCCCTTTCCGGTCGGTCCAATGAAGGATTACCGTTTGGCCAACTAGCTGTCTCGCGTCTTGTATTGTCATCCCACCCCTCAACTCTAGTTGTTCCACAATTGCAGCAATCCCATCAGATGTGTTGGAAGAAAATGTTTCGAACATTAGCCCCAGGTTGTGAGGGAGCGTCGGTCCGTCCCGAATACACTACAATTTGCCGGGAGACCCATGAAGTTCACGCTCGACGAGCAACAGTGTCGGAACCTAGATTTCAGTACGCGCCGGGAGTGGCTGCTTCCTAATGGGATCGGCGGGTACGCCATGGGGACGGCAAGCGGGATCAACACGCGTCGCTATCACGGACTCCTTGTCGCGGCGGTTGAGCCTCCTGCCAAGCGAATGGTGCTCCTAGCGGCCGTCGATGCGTTCGTCCAAGGGGAAGGCAACCCGATCGGAGTCAGCGCGAACCAGTATCCGGGTGCGATCTACCCGGAGGGCTATCACTACCTGCGCTCGTTTTCGGTCGATCATGAGGCGGTTTGGAATTTCCGGCCAACCGGGATGGACATTGAGAAGCGGCTCTATATGCACCCAGGCGAGAACGCGTGCACGATCCGCTACCGAAACCTCGGCGAAAACGCGGTCCTGCTCTCCCTGAGACCGCTGGTGTCGCATAAGCCTTATCACGAGAACTTCCTGGAGAGCGCTGGTTATCCGGAGGCGATGACTTTCCCCAAGGACCAATCCATCGTGACCCAGGGCGGAGTGAATCTGCGGCTCTTCCACCCCAAAGCCCAGCGGGTGCCGATCCAGGGATGGTACTACCGGTTCGAACATGCTCGTGAAACCGAGCGCGGCCTGAGCTCGCGCGACGATCTTTTCTGCCCTTGCGAACTCCGTTACGAGCTGCTTCCTGGCGAGGAGGCGGTGCTGGTTGCGAGTATCGAGGCCGTCAAGGCCAAGGCCCCTCCGGTGGACGAGGCAGGCGAGAACCACACCAAGCTTGCCGATTCGCTTCGGGAGGCCGCGGACAAGTTCTTCGTCCGCACGAGCGCCCGATCCTCCATTATCGCGGGATATCCGTGGTTCACCGACTGGGGTCGAGACACGATGATCTCGATTCCCGGGCTTTGCCTTCATACCGGACGGGTCGAGGAGGCCAAACAAATTCTCCGCGATTATGCCGGTCAGGCGAAAGATGGCCTGATCCCCAATCGCTTCGTCGAAGATAACTCGACGCCAGATTACAACACCGTCGACGCCACGCTTTGGTTTGTCAACGCCATCCATAAGACACTCGAAGTCGAGTGGGACGAGAATTTTGCGCGCGAGATGTTTCCGATCCTGCAGAACATCTTCGACAAGCACATGACGGGGACACACTTTGGCATTCACGTGGACCCGGAAGACGGACTCCTCACTCAGGGCGAGCCCGGGGTTCAGCTCACTTGGATGGACGCGAAGATCGGGGACTGGGTGGTCACCCCTCGGCATGGGAAGCCGGTCGAGATCAACGGGCTTTGGATCAACGCGTGCCGAATCCTGGAACTCATGGCGGAACGTATCGGACTCGATGATGCGCCGTTCCGAAACGCCGCCGAACATGCCGAGGCCAATTTCGAGTCTAAGTTCTGGCACGAAGTACGGGGCCACTACCTGGACACTGTGGATCCGGCAGATGCCTCGCTTCGTCCGAATCAACTGATCGCGATGTCCCTCCCATTTGCGCCTGCCAAGGGCGAGAAGGCGAGGCGTGCGCTCGATGCTGTAACGCGCGAATTGCTGACGCCGGTGGGCGTGAGGACCCTCGCCCCGAATGAGCCCGAATATCGGGGTCGATTCCAGGGGCCCCTCCCGGATCTCGACGCGGCCTACCATCAGGGCACGGTTTGGCCGTGGTTGCTGGGTCCCTATGTTTCCGCACTGGTCAAACTCACGGGTGATCGAAAGGAGGCCAAGCGGGTCCTTCGTGAAGCCCGAGAAATGCTGCACCAATATGGCCTGGGAGGCGTAGCCGAGTGCTACGACGGTGACGAACCGCAGGGACCTGGCGGCTGCCCGTATCAGGCCTGGAGCACGGCGGAGATCCTCCGAGCTTGGGTAGAAGATGCGAAGGGAGATTAGGTGACGGTCGAGAGCCAGATCAAGGAGTTCCAAGAGCATGCGCGCCGATCGCTACAAGGCGACCAACCTGGTGATGCGTTGCGGTTGCTAACCGAGGCGAGGGAGATTTCTCCCACCGACGCAACGACGCTCATGCTCCAGGGGATCGCGCTTTCTCGGGTGAACCAACCCGCCACGGCAACCGATGCGTTTAATGCCGCGCTTGCCATTACTCCCGAGGACGGGAAGCTCCTCATGAACTTCGCCGTTCATCTGTATAGCTACGGACGCAAGGAAGAAGCCCTGACGTACGCCCGCCGATCGGCAGAGGTCCGTCCGGACAGCCCGTCGTGCCACGAACTCGTTCGTCGAATCGAGGGTGACCTGGGGATCCAAAGTGCTCAAGGCTCGCGCTCGCCGATTGCACCCGCGAGTTACGCCTATCGGCCGGGCTATGAAGTTGAGCAAGTGCACACAATCCCGGCTTTGGGCAAGATTGTCCGGCTATGGACGGGCATTGGGTGGTTCCTCGTTTGCCTTTCCGTGATTACAGTGGGCTTCGCGTCCTACGCCGGAATCCAGGCGTTGGCCAGCACCGATCCTGTCCAAGCCTTCGGAGCGGCTTCTGTGTACCCAATGCTAAAGGGGTTCTATCTCGTTGGGATCTTTGCCACGGTCCTGTACGGCGTCGTAGATATTGTTGATCGCCGCGGTAACGGTATGTGGCTGATCATCCTCGTCCTGTTCCCCCTGATGTGCCTCGGCTGGATCGGGCTCCCCCTTTACATGACCGGCGGGCGAAAATAGCATCGGACGAAACGTCTTGCCCTCCATTTTCGTTATGGTGAAGAGATGATCGTTTTGTCCACGCTCCTTGCTTTGACACTGAGCCGCTCTGAGGGGATCGTCGAGGTTCCGTTCCGCCGCGCAGAGAATGCGATCGTGGTGGATGCCACGGTCAATGGTCGGAGCGTGTCGCTGGTGTTCGATACGGGCTTTTCCGGCACCGTCGTGCTCAACGATAGCCTCGATATCGGTAAGGCCTCCGGGTCCATTCGGATGCGTGACTTTGTCGGCGAATTTGAAGCCAAGACGGTGAAGATCAAGTCACTTCTTTTGGGGAGCAAGTCGATCGACATTGTCGGCAAGGAAGTCATCCAGCAGCCTCTCGGGCACATTTCGAGCGGCTATGGCGTCCACTGCGACGGCCTGATGGGACTGGCGGTCATCAAGGACTACGTCACCGAGATCAATTTCGAGAAGAACAAGTTCATCTTCTATCCGAAGACGACCGACCTCAGCGCGCGCACTCCCGACAACAAGCGCACGTTTCTGGCGAAGATGCTCATGACCGGCGAGAGCTCGATCGAGATGACGACGCTGGCGAGCACGGGCAAGAAGATGACCTTAGCGCTGGACACGGGCAACGCGTTCTATGCGACCACCCATAAGGACGTGCTCGAACGGGTCGGACTCTGGGAGTCGGGCAAGTCGCCGAAGTTTCAGAGGATGTCCGGCGTGGCCTCCGGCGCTACCGCGAGTTGGTCATTTCGGATGAAGGACGTCACGATCTTTGGCGTGCCCGTCAAGGAGAGCTACTGGGACGTCATTGATGCTCCGTCGGGTTCGGCTGAGGGTGACGGAACCGTCGGCTACGGGTTCCTACAGAACTTCAATATCACGTTCGACTACGATCGTCGCCGGGTCTGGTTCGAGAATTTCACCGGCAAGGTGGCCGAAGATGCTCCCGGCGACCTCGGGATCTCCGCCGCCTACGACGATCAGGCGAAGCGCGTGCGTATATTCCGCGTCGCGCCGGATAGCCCCGCCGAGAAGGCCGGGATCAAGGATGACGATTTTCTTCTGACGGTGGGGGGCGTGGACACCGGAACGAGCCGATTCGACGTCCTTCGAAAGATGCTTGAAGGGCCGGTAGACTCCAAAGTGGTCATCGTTACGAGCCACGGCGGAATTTTGAATCGTCAGGAGATTGTCCGCAAGCAACTCGTCAATGAGTGATGCTTGCGTCGAGCCAATCGTGAATCGCGTTGTCCAGCATCTGCTCGGTCAGTCGGCCGGTGAAGGTGTTCTGTTGACTCGGGTGGAAGCTCGCGACCAACTTGGTCCCGCTCGGTGTGTGGGTGACCACTCCGTGGGTGAACGGGATGCGCTTCATCCCTAGCTGCCGGAAGACCTGATTCCACGCGATGGAGCCCAGACAGAGGATCGATTCCCACTCACGACTCTGCATGACAGCTCGTAAGAACCGGCTGCAGTTGTCGACCTCCTCGGGCAGCGGCTTGTTGTCCGGAGGAGCACAGTGGGCGGTTGCGGTGATCATCGCTCCGATCAGTTCTTGGCCGTCCTCGATACGGTCGGCCTTCGCGATCCTGGCGACCCCCACCTTATGCAGGGCCCGGAAGAGCCAGTCGCCGCTGCGGTCGCCATGGAACATCCGTCCGGTTCGATTGGCCCCGTGAGCGGCAGGCGCAAGGCCAACAATAAGGCGTGTCGCGTCAGGATCGCCAAAGGTCGGCACGGGTCGTGCCCAATAGGTGTCGTCCGCGTACGACTTGCGCTTCTCAAGGCCAATGCGTTCGCGCCATTCCACCAGCCGTGGACAGGCGCGGCAACTCACGATTTCGGCGTTCAGTACCTCCAGGTCCATCACAGCTTGATATTCTGTGACTCGTCCGACATCTCTTCGTCGTCGAGGAACTCGTCCGGCGTCGGCAGCAGCGTGGCCCCTTGCGGCCTTGGCCTCGAGGGATACGCGCCCACGATTGCCTTGTCTCGCACCTGTAGTTTCTCGGCGCGCTCGTCGGCTCCGGGAGTGACTGGCCACAGGGTTTCGTCCGCCCAGTAGGAGTGTACAAATTCGTCCCAGATGCGCTGATAAACCTTGATCGTCTTGTCGGCGAGGAGGCCCCAATCGAACTCGAGCTTGAGGCGGAGTTTCGCGTTTTCGGCGAGGCTCTTGGCTCGCTTGGGATCACCAACCACCTTCAGGATTGCCCAGGCCAGGGAGTCCGAGTCGCTGGCAAAGCTGAGAGTGCCGGTCAGATCGTGGCGCACGACCTCGCGCAGGCCGCCCGCGTCGCTTGCGACGACCGGCGCCCCGGCTGCCATCGCCTCCAAGACCACGATCCCGAAGGGCTCGTAAAGGGAAGGGAACACCGCGACGTCCGCGACCCGGTAGAGCTGGTGCAGCGAACGGTTGGCCATGAAGCCGGTGAAGAGGACCTTGTCGGCGAGCCCTGCCCAGCGGACGAACTTCTCGAACCGGTCGCGCTGTCCGCCGCCGACGATCAGGAACTTAGTGTTCGGCTCCTGGGCGAGGACCGCGTTCGCAGCATTGAGGAGCACGTGAATCCCCTTCTCGTGGACGAAGCGGCCGACGTACATGACGATTCGCTCGGTCGGGAGGGCGAGCTTGGCGCGGTGGGCGGCGCGGTCTTCGTCGCTCCACTCGAAGTCGAACTTAGCCGGGTCAACGCCGTTATAGATCACGTCGACCTTGTCCGCCGGGCAGTCGAACAGGCGCTGAACTTCGCCTTTCATAAAGTCCGAGCAGACCACGACGCGCCAGGCCTCGTAGGTGAGCCAATACTCCTGCTCGTGGATGTACTTGCTGACGTCGGTGAAGATGCCACCGTGCCGTCCTGCCTCCACCGCGTGAATGGTCGCGAGAATGGGGAGTTTGTATTCGTACTTGAGCTCGCGGGCGGAATCGAGTGAGAGCCAATCGTGGGCGTGGAAGATGGTGGGCTGTCCACCGGAGCGCCAATCCTCCAGGAGGAGCCGAACCCGACGGTCGGTGGCCTGATTCAGGAGCTGAATCTCGTGGAGGAAGTCGTTTGGCTTGTCGGCGATGTGTACGCGGTGGACCTGGACGCCAGAAGGTTCGGTCTCTTCGTCAGGAGCGTTGGGCGTTGCCTTCGTGACGACGTGAACTTCGATCCCTTTGGCGGAGAGTTTCTGCGAAAGCTCGTAGACGTGAGGCGAGATGCCGCCGACGATCCGCGGCGGGTATTCCCAAGACAGCATCACAATCCTCATTTCGTTTTCAGTGTATCTGCACCGCGGCAAATGCGAAACCCAAAATAGAAGAGCCCCCGTCCTATCTGCGGACGAGGGCCTTGGGAGGGTTGCTCGAGCCAGGAAGTCTATCCTCGTTTCGCGTAATGGTAGGTATCGATCGCGAATCCGTCGGCGTTCAGGAAAAGCGTCTTGCGCATCGTGCCTTCCTCGACTTTCTCGCCGTCGACTTCCGACCAGATCAGCGTGATCGAACTGCCGTTGCTCTCGTAGTGACCGGCAGATCCGTAGCCTGGGCCGGAAAAGACGAACCTACCGTCCTTGTGGAATACGAATCGGATGGAGCCATCCTCACGATCGCCACGGTGCAGAGTCCACGTTCCCTCAACCGAGTAGTTGCCCGCCCGAACGTAGCGCATGCCGTCGATCAGGAGGGAATTCGTCGAGGCGACATCCGCTCGGAGCGACTTCTGCTTCTGGAGGGGGAACTGATCGTTGGCATTGAGGACGAGGTAGCCCTCGTTGACGTCGAACTTGCCTCGACAGCCATAGACGCCGGTCGCGTTTGAGGACGTGTGGCTGAAGGTCTGGTCTTCGCGGAGCACCAATTCAGCACTCGGCTCCGGGACGCCCAGCTTCTGGGCTGCCGAGCGGAGCTCGGGAGAAAGGTCCAGTCTCCATGTACCGGCATATGCTTGGGCCGATCCGCCGCGACCGGCCGCGACGGCGCTTCCGACGAGGGCGAAGAACGCGATGAAGTTGAACAGTTTCATGCTGCAACCTTTCCGCGTCAAGCGACAGGCTGCGCCACAAAAGCTACCGGGTTACGCGGGCCCTTTAGTGACCTTTTTTCTTTTTGGGCGCGAGCAAGGTCTCGAAATCTACCGGGTCTGGGATGACCACCCCGCTGGGGTTGAACGAACCGGGATACAGCAGGATCGCGTCGATCGCGATTTCGGACTCCGTGTCGGGAAGCGCGATCACATTGATCCGGATCGTTCCCGAACTCAGACGGGTAGTGCCGAGCTTATACCAGGCAAATCCCGAACCATAAGGGCTTAGAGCCGGACCCTCCAGATTCATGAGCTGACCGGCAACCACGACCTGAAGGCCCGCCTTGCCACCAGCGGGGATCTTGGCCGCAACCCAGACTTCCTGTTCAACACCCGTCTTGGCGGGAATCGTGTAGTTGGCAATGTAGTGTTGGCCAGGGTCATCGACCCTGTTTCGCAGAATCAACGCGCCGCCGTTGCTGCACTCCGGGAGCGCCATGTTGCCGCTGAAGTTATGGTCTTTGGTCGACTCGCCCTCAATCCAAGTGTAGTTTGCTATCTTGGTTGCGACCTTCTGATACTGGTACCGCATGGCGGCGAAACTTCCACCTGGATTCCGGTCGAAGGCGGCAAGCGGTTCCGCGAACAGATAGCGCTCTTCCTGCGCAGGGGTTCTCCCGCCCTCTATGATCGAGAGCATCGCGTTGTAGCGAACGTTTGTTTCGTTGAGGGAGATGTCAGGAATGGGAATCTCGTCGGTGCCGATGATCTCAACCGGGTAGTTAGTCATAGTGATCTCGACCGTGTCCTTGACGACCTTAGGCTTGACATCACTTCCGTCCAAGCTCACAAACGAGGCTTTGCTGGGATCGGTCAAATGTAGCTTGTAGCGCCCCGGAGGGAGGCTCGTCCAGAGGACCGTACCCGAGCGTGGGCCGTCGTCCATTCGATAGCCAAAGAAGCGGGTGCCGAGATCGATACGATTTCCGCTGGCCGGCGATGGGAGCCACCAGCGTCCAAAGGGAAGCCGCTGGGCAACCGCCGGGTTGGCTGCGTTCTCGGGGAAGAAGAGCGCAGTGGGACTCGTGTCCATCAGCGTGAGATCCATGGGCGGTAACGCGAGGGCGACCTTCCGCGAAGCCGCGTCCGCGAAATCGAAGAAGCACCCGCGGGCACCCAGCGAAGTCAGATCGTCGTAGGTGTTGGCGAGGCCGTCCTTCGCGTCGGTTCGAATGCGAGTGGCGACAAGCCAGCCTGGGCGATCCCATCGCAGGATGCTGCTGGTGGCACGACTTGCGGTGTTCGCAAGTTGGGAAGGAGTCGAACCCGAGGCCTGCATCCCGATCCCGTCGAGAGGGACAGTTCCTTCGGTCAGCGTGGACCAGCCTGCCCACTCCTGGATGACGGGAACGTTGGCGACCGATTTAACCGCATTGACCAGCCTGCCAAACCGCTTGGTGATCGAGGCGGCGACAATCTCACGCAAGTCGCCCCAAATTCGAGAGCGCTTCTGATCGACCTGATAGGTGTGGTCGTTCTTCGGGTCCCAGAGGAACCCGATCCCCGCACCAGCGGCCGACCAGAGTGGGACGAGACGGGACATCGTTTCAAAGTCTTCAATGCCTGAGGCGCGCATGCCCCAGGTTCGCTGAAGGGTGTCCACACTGTGGTATTTGGCTTCGAGGAACGCGCGGAACTCGACCTGGAAGTACGGGGTGCTCGGAACAAACCGAAGGTCGTTAGCGTGCAGGGGAACCATCTGACCGGCAGGATTGACGATTCCGCGGAGGCCCGGCCCGGGGGGCATCTGCTTCAGGGCGGCGAGGAGGTGGTCCCGGTGAGCGTCCAGACCTTCCCAGCAATCGGGCGTCTCGAGGCTGGACGTCTGCGGATAGAGAAAGAGCGTGTGGTCCAGGTCGTTGAGCGGCTTGGCCTCATAGTGGAACACTCCGTTGGTGACGGGCACCCGCTCCAGTTTCTGAATGTCGCTATCACGCTTGGTGATCAGGACGACGAGCACCGATTCACAGCCCGGCATCGGAATGTCGAGGGTGCGGGCTTCCTTGAGGTTCGTGATCCGATAGGCTTCCGGTTCGACGGCAAATCCCTTCGCCATCGGCGCCAAGGAACTAAGGCTCAAGAGATATCGCGAATGTGAGGCCTCAAGGGTGGCGAACGCTTCCTTCCAGCCCATCCCACTCGCTGGGAGGTCGACGACGAAGTCCGTCGCGCCGAGTTTTTGGGCTTCTCCGATGGTGGCAGGAATTCCTTCGATCCGAAGGCCGACAGGCATGTAAGCCTTGCCGTCCCAAGTCAGGGCGTGGCCCGCGCTCACCGACCAGGATTGTGGAGTGCCGCCGGGTGAAGTGTAGGTTCCCGAGGATTGGCCAAAACCAAACGCGCTGCAGGCAAGGAGGACGCCAAGTAGGGTCTTTCGCACGAAGGGGAGACTACCCGAGGGGGCTTCTTCGTTCGATCCGGAGGCAGAAAGCGCATTCTTGCGATCCTTTCGAAACAAGACGAAGTGGCGCGGATTCTGTATTGCCGAGCTCCAAACTCCGGTTCCAAGCAATATGCCGAGAGGTAACCTTTCAGGGTGAGCGCAACCCTCGAAACCCGATCGATCAACACCATCCGCGGCCTTGCCCTCGACGCCGTCGAAGCCGCCAAGAGTGGCCATGCGGGGCTCCCGCTGGGGATGGCCGCCGCAGCATATGCGCTTTGGTCGAAGCACCTGAAGTTCGATCCCAAAGACCCGCACTGGTTCGATCGCGATCGGTTCATTCTTTCCGCTGGACATGGCTGCATGCTGCAGTACGCGCTCTTGCACCTCACCGGATACGACCTTCCCCTTGCCGAACTGAAGCGCTTCAGACAATTGCACTCCAAGTGCCCAGGTCACCCGGAGAACGTCGAGACGGTGGGCGTCGAGATGGCTACGGGGCCGCTCGGTCAGGGCGTCGCCCACTCTGTTGGCTTTGCAATCGCTGAACAGTTCCTTGCCGCGACCTACAACAAGCCGGGCCACACGGTGGTCGATCACCACACCTACGTGATCTGCTCCGACGGAGACCTGATGGAAGGTATCTCGAGCGAAGCCGCCTCGCTCGCCGGGCACTTGAAGCTGGGCAAGCTGATTTGGCTCTACGACGACAACGGGATCTCGATCGACGGTCCGACCTCAATCGCCTTCACCGAGAACGTTGGCAAGCGCTTTGAAGCCTTCGATTGGCATGTGGTCCGGGTGGATGGGATGGACCCCGAGGCGGTGGACCAGGCGATTCGGGAGTCGCAAGCCGAAACCGGTCGCCCGAGCCTGATCATGTGCAAGACGATCATCGGCTACGGCAGCCCCAAGCTCGCTGGCACCAACAAGGCTCACAGCAACCCCTTCGGTCCCGACGAACTGAAGGTGACCAAGGAAGCCCTTGGCATCCCACTCGAGCCAACCTTCAATATCGACGAGGACGTAAAGGCAAACTACGAGTCGTTCGGCGCGAACGGCGGTGCCAAGCACGGAGACTGGGACGTCGCATTCAAAGCCTACTTGGGCGCTTACCCGGCGGAGGCGAAGGAACTGCAGGCCGCGATTAACGGGGAGATGGGTCGCGCTTGGATCGAGGCGTTGCCGGTTACCTCGGAGAAGATCGCGAGCCGCAAGGCCAGCGAGACAATCATTCAGGAGTTGGCGACAAACCTACCGACGCTCATCGGCGGATCCGCTGACCTCGCTGAGAGTAACCTCACTGCCCAAAAGGGGAAAGGGGAATTTCAGCCGGGTTCCTATTCCGGGAAGAACATCGATTTCGGCGTGCGCGAGCACGCGATGATCGCCGCCGTCAACGGGATCACCCTTCACGGCGCGACTAGAGCCTACGGGGCATCGTTCTTCACCTTCACCGACTATTGCAGGCCCTCTTTGAGGTTGGCGGCATTGATGGAATGCCCCTCGATCTTCGTGTTCACCCACGACTCGATCGGAGTAGGCGAAGACGGCCCGACCCACGAGCCGATCGAGCACTTGACGATGCTGCGCGCTACGCCGAATTTCAACCTGTTCCGTCCGGCAGACGGCAACGAGACGGCAGCCGGTTGGAAGATCGCCCTGCAGTCGAAGAAGACACCGACCCTCCTGGCGCTCAGCCGCCAGGGACTCGCACCGCTGACCTCCGCCACCGTGGGCAACCACCCGGCGGAGAAGGGTGCCTACGTGCTTAGGGAGGCATCCTCCGCAGCAAAGCTAATCCTGATCGGGACTGGCAGCGAAGTCCAGCACTGCGTCGCCGCCCATGAGGCTCTCGAAGCGGAAGGAATCCCGACGCGCGTCGTCTCGATGCCGAGCTGGTTCTTGTTCAACAAGCAGTCGGCGGAGTACCAGGCATCGGTGTTGCCGGAGGGCGTGAAGAAGCTGTCGGTAGAGGCAGGTTCGACCCTTGCCTGGCCGCGCTACTCGGACAAGCAGATCGGCATCGACCGATTCGGCTTATCGGCACCCGGCGATCAGGTGATGAAGGAATTCGGCTTCACGCCCGAGCACGTCGCCGAAGTCGCTCGCGGCATGGTTTCGTAAGCGAGGTCGGCCTTCCTGACTAGCTTGTCGCGATTGGTTGGTCGTTTTTGATCTGCGGTGCCACAGCTTGTCCAGGCCGTAGGTGCCTTAGAAACCGGAACTGCTTCCTGGCAAGCCGTGCTCCAACGCACCGGTGGTTATGACAACCCACGGTTTGCCGGGAAACGACTTCAATTCGAGAGGCACTTCCAATCCCGGCCAAACCGTGGCACCGCGGTTCAAAGTTGACAATGGAAGCTTGACAGCCTCCTCAGAATGACGCTTTTGCACGAATAGCCACAAACGCTGACTGGAATCGCCGATATCGCGTATAACGAAGGCGATGAAATCCTCTCTCGTGCTGCCCCTGATCGTCGCAGCCCTCCTCGCGATCGGGTGCGGGTCCAAAGACGCCGCCTCTGGTGACAATTCCAACGCCCCCAAGGGTGGCAAATTCAAAGTCGCCCTCATCACTCCCGGCCCCGTGAGTGACTCGGGTTGGAATTCGATGGCCTACGATGGGCTGAAGGCGATCGAGACGGAGCTGCACGCCGAGGTCAAGAACCAGGAAGCCTCGGGCGCGCAGATTAACGAAGCGATGCGAACCTACGCTCAGGACGGCTACAGCCTGATCATTGGGCACGGATTCGAGTTCAACGCTCCGGCCATGGAGGTTGCGAAGGACTTCCCGAAGGTCACGTTCGTGACCAGTTCGGGTGCCGGGACGGCCGTGAACGTCGGCGCGTTCCGCTTCTATCTCGAGCAGGGCTTCTATCTGGCAGGGATGATGGCTGCTTCGATGACCAAGACCGGCACGATCGCGATGATCGGCGGCGACGACGTCCCCGCGATCCGCTCGACCTTCAAAGCCTTCCGCGCCGGGGCCAAGGCGGTCAAGCCCAACATCAATGTAATCGAGACCTTCACCGGCGACGGCAAGGACGTAGCCGCCGCCAAGCAGGCCGCGCTCTCCGCGATCGGTCGCGGGGCTGACTTCCTGATCCACCAGGCCAACAATGGCGCACAGGGCGTATTCAACGCTGCCCAGGAAAAGGGCGTCTATGCCTTTGGAGCGAACCTGGATCAGAACTCAAACGAGAGCGGCGTGGTGCTTGCCAGCGCGATTATCATCGCGCGTCCAGCGTTCGTCGACCTCGCCAAGCAGGTTCAGGCAGGCACGTACAAGGGTGACATCAACCTCGTCGGAATGCAGCAAGGCGCGATTGACTTCGTAGTCAATCCGGCTCTTGCCAGCAAGATACCGCCTGACGTCATGAAGGCGATCGAGACGGCCAAAGCGGACATCAAGTCCGGCAAGCTCGTGATTCCCAAGGACGAGTTCTAGCTTCGGCCTCGTAGTCAAACCATGTTGTGTGCGGATGGTCTCTCCAAATCCTACGGAGCCGTCCGCGCGATTTCTGACGTCTCCGCCACGTTTGCCGATGGCGAGATTCACGCCGTCTTGGGTGAAAACGGAGCGGGGAAGTCGACGCTCATGGCGATCCTCGCGGGATTTGCCCGCCCGGACTCGGGGCAGGTAAGCCTTAACGGCATCGCGATCCCGCTGGGTCAGCCTTTCGCATGCCGTCGCCTTGGCATAGCAATGATCCACCAACACTTCACGTTGGTGCCGCAGTTCACCGTCGGGGAGAACTTAGCCCTCGCACGGCTCGATGGATTGGCCAAGCCACTAAGCGTCAGTCGGCTCGCGCAACCTGCGTTAGAGATGGCTCGGCAGCTAGGCTGGCAGATCGATCCCACCGCCCCAACCGGGTCGCTCCCGGTCGGCGCACAGCAGCGCGTCGAGATTCTGAAGAACCTCGCCGACAATGCACATACAGTCATCTTCGATGAACCGACGGCGGTGCTGTCGCCTGACGAAATCCAGGACCTGTTCCGGGTCTTGCGCAGGCTCAAGCATGAAGGCAAAGCCGTCATCTTGATCGCCCACAAGCTCGCCGAGGTATTGGCCGTCGCCGACCGGGTCACTATCCTGCGTCATGGCAAATTCATCGCCACTGCACCGATTGGTGACGTCAACGAAGAGAAGTTGGCGCAGTGGATGGTGGGAGATCTCCCTTCCGCGCTGACTCATGGTTCCGCCGATCAGTATCCTTCCGCCCTGTACTTACGGGGACTGAGCGTACTGGGCGATAGAGGGGAGGCTGCGATACGCGGGCTAGACCTGGAAGTTGGGCGAGGCGAAATCGCGGGGATCGGCGGAGTGGATGGCAACGGGCAGGTCGAGCTCGCCGAGGTGCTTGCGGGAGTCCGAAGACTGTCCGGGGGAGTCGTGAACTGGGATGGAAAGCCTCTCGATGAGACCGTGCATACCGGCTACATCCCTCAGGATCGACAGTCAGATGGTCTCGCTCTTGGGATGTCCATCGAAGACAACTTGGCTATCGAAGGGCGAACTCGGACCGAGCTTACCAGGGGTGCCTTTCTTCGCTCCGGACCGCTTCGCGAGTGGTCCAAAGGACTGCTCTCCCGATTCGACATCCGCGCCCAAAGTGTGAGTGATCTTGCCGGAAGCCTGAGTGGCGGCAACCAACAGAAGGTCGTGGTGAGCCGAGTGATGGACCTTCGCCCCGAACTGTTGGTCGCGGTGAACCCGACTCGCGGGCTCGATCTTCAGGCATCCGCGTTCGTCCACCAGCAGATTCTCGATGCCGCCTCCGCCGGAACCGCCGTGGTGTTGATCTCAACTGATCTCGATGAACTCGCGGGACTCGCCGACCGAACCTATTTTCTTTCTGCCGGCCGTCTCACTGAGGCGGCTGGAGCTTCGTCGATGGTTGGGGGACAGGCTTGAGGCGGTTTGGCGACGGACTTGTCACCGTGGTCGGATTGTTCGCAATCCTGATTCTCACGCTGCTGGTCCTGCGCCTACCGGTAGGCGACTCGCTCACGTTGCTCTATCAAGGTGCCTTCGGGAGTGAGGCCGGGGTTCACCGGACCCTCGTCCGCGCAATCCCTCTTGTCTTGTGCGGGCTGGGGGTGATAGTGGCCTGGCGGGCGGGGATGTACAACATCGGCGGAGAAGGACAGTTCGTTGCAGGGGGCATTGCAGCCGCAGCGGCGGTGAAGCCGCTCTTCGCGATGGCACAGCCTCCCGCCTGGTGGGTCGTTTTTCTCCTAGCCGGGGCAGCGAGCATTGGCGGTGGTGCGGCTTGGGGGGCTTTAGCCGGTTGGCTCTACGTAAAACGAGGCGTCGAGGTGGTGATCTCCACAATCCTCTTGAATTTCATCGCACTTCAACTCCTGGTCTATCTCGCGTCCGGCCCGTTGCAGGAATCCAAGCATCAACTTCCATTGACCGACCGGCTGTCTTCCGGAATGATGCTTCCCAAATTCAATTCCCAGACCGATCTCCATGTTGGGATATTCCTGGCCCTGTTGACCGTCGTGGCGGTCTACATCGTCCTCTACAAAACAAAGGCTGGCTTCTGTTTGAGGTTGGTCGGAGAGAACGCGCGGGTTGCACGGGCGAATCGGATCAACTCCGGTCAAGTGCGCCTACTGTCGATGGCTTTATCGGGAGGGTTATGTGGACTTGCGGGGGGCGTGGAGTACGCCGGAGTCGCCGGACAGCTTGGCAGTAGCTTCTCCCAGCAGTGGGGCTTCCTCGCGATTCCCGTCGCCCTGCTCGCTGCCCTAAACCCTATCTGGCTGATTCCAAGCGCGATCTACTTTGCCGCGATTCTCGCGGGCTCCAAGACGATGGCGGGATTCGTGAGCGACGGCACGGTGCTGATCTACGTGATACAGGCCGCCGCGGTGCTGGGTCTGGTCGCGATCCGTGCATACACCTCACGCCGGGTTATCCAAACGGAGGCAACATAGCGTGGACCTTGCGCTACTGCTTGTGTTCTCGACCCCGCTCGCACTCGCCGCAATGGGAGAGCTCGTGGGACAGCGGAGCGGCGTCATCAACATCGGGCTTGAGGGGATGATGCTGATCGCCGCGTTTCTCGGGGTCTACGTGGCGAAGTCGACCGGTTCGATTCCGCTCGCCTTTCTGGTTCCCGCGATTGCGGGTGCGGCATTAGGTTTAGTCTCGGGGTTCTTCACGGTGCGACTCGGGGCCGATCAGGTAGTCGTGGGAACCGCGATCAACTTCCTCGCCCTTGGAGCGACAGGGCTGGCGTACCGCTCGATCTACGGCACCAGCGGCCAACTGCTCGATGTCGCGGCGATGACCAAGTTCTGGGGAATCGACGGCATGGTTGTCCTGATGCTCTTGCTGATCCCGATCATTGGGTTCGCGATCTATCGCACCAACTGGGGATTGGTGCTTCGGGCGGCGGGCGACTACCCGAAAGCGGCGGAAGCGGCGGGATATTCCGTCAGCCGAATTCGAATGCAGGCGGTCGTGATCGGCGGCGTCTTCGCCGGCTTGGCGGGTGCGTACCTGTCTCTAGGAGTGGCAAACTCATTTGCGGAAGGGATGACCGCGGGGCGTGGGTTCGTTGCAATCGCGCTGGTCACCTTTGGTCGCTGGCGTCCGCTCTATGTTACGCTCGCGGCTCTCCTGATCGGCTACTGTCAGTCGCTCAAGTTCAGCCTTCAGGAGAGTGGGGTTCCCGCCTTTGTGATCGTGGCTCTTCTGATCCTGTCCGCGATCGCGGTACTGGGTGTGGTCCTCGCCCGCCGGGTTCACTATCGAAATGCAGCGTGGATTCTCGTGTTCGGTGGCTTGGCGGTGAGTGCCCTCCTGAACTTGCCAAAGACCGTCGCGGTCCCCTCACAGCTTTGGCTCGCCCTCCCTTACGTCGTTGCTCTAGCCGTTCTGATCGTCGTCGGAAAGGGAACGGTTGCGCCGGGGGCGCTTGGGATCGCGTATAAGAGAGAGCGATGACGACTCCCTTGGTGAGCATGACCCGGCGCGTGGTGTTTTCCAGCGGCCACCGCTACTGGCTTGCCAAGTTGTCCACCGAAGAGAATCAGGCCGTGTTCGGCCCGTGGGCCTCGCCATTCAACCACGGACACAACTACGCGCTCGAAGTTACCGTGAAGGGTGCGGTGGACCCAAGAACCGGGATGGTCGTCAACATCAAGCGAATCGACGACATCGTGCGCGATCGCATCCTCTCCCTCTGTGACGGCAAGAGCCTGAACGACGAGGTGCCCTACTTCGCCGATCGCGCGCCGTCGGTCGAGAACATCCTCATCTTCTGCGAGTCCGAACTGGCCAGCGCAATGCCTTCCGAATGCGCGCTCACTCACCTGAAACTCGAAGAAACTTCCACCCTCTACGGCGAGCTGAATCTCGCCAACGGAACCATGACCCTCACCCGCATCTACGAATTTGCCGCTGCGCATCGGTTGCACTCCGACGCACTATCCGCCGACGAGAATGTTGAGTTGTTCGGAAAGTGCAACAACCTCGCTGGTCATGGGCACAACTACGTTTTGGAGGTGACCGTCAGCGGGGTACCGGACCCTAAGACGGGGATGCTCGTCGACTTGGACAAACTCGACGAGGTCGTGAATCGGGAGGTCGTGGATCGGTACGACCATAAGCACCTGAACGTGGACGTGCCCGAATTCAAGACTCAACCCGCGAGCAGCGAGTACATCGCCACGGAGATTTTCGCCCGCCTCGAAGGCAAGGTCCCGGCTCAGCTGCATCGAATTCGACTGTACGAGACGGCCCGGAATATCTTCACCGTCGGACTCGACGCGTGAAGCGCCTCGCGATTGTCACCGGAGCAAGTAGCGGGATCGGACATGCCGTCGCCCGTCGATTGGCAACGCTGGACTGTGAGTTGGTGCTCGCTTCTCGGCGGGCTGGGCCGATGGAGGAACTTGCCGCTTCTCTTGCAATCGGCAGCGTCCGGATTGTGCCCACTGATCTATCCTCTGTGGATGGGTGCCGCGACCTTATTCGCATCGCGGAGGAGGTCGGGAGTGGACGATATCCGATCCTCATCAACGCGGCGGGCGTAGCTCATTTCGGACCGCTTGCCGACTTGACCGCGGAAGAGGTGCTTGACCAGCTACAAGTCAATCTCCGCGCCCCAACCCTGTTATGCCATGCCGTCCTGCCGTGGATGTTACGCTCGGGGGGCGGCCAAATCATCAATGTCCTGAGCGTGACGGCGGGCCAGACCTTCTCCGGAACCTCGGTGTACTCCGCGGCTAAGGCCGGGCTCCTTATGCTCGGCAAGGTGATTGCGGCCGACTACCGGAAACAGGGAATTCGAGTCACCGCGATCCTGCCGGGCGCGGTCGACACTCCGCTTTGGAACGACAAGTCGTTCGTGCCTGACCGGGCCGCGATGCTCCCCGTCTCGGCAGTGGCCGATGCGATTGGTGATCTGGTCACCATGCCCATGGATCGCAATGTCGACGAGCTGCTCCTCATGCCACCGAAAGGCTTCTTGTAGCCA
Organism: Fimbriimonadales bacterium; assembly: GCA_038216655.1. GTDB lineage: Bacteria > Armatimonadota > Fimbriimonadia > Fimbriimonadales > Fimbriimonadaceae > JAFDWR01. The sequence goes on along the minus strand of JBBQPZ010000001.1, from coordinate 173,483 downwards.
CGCCTTCCCAAGGTCGCCCTGGCCTTCCGCGCTCATCGCAACATCTAGCGGATCGGAGCGCGGCTCACGTGCTGCGCACATGCCACTCGGCAGAGTCGTCCGGCCCACCCAGCCGAACCATGCCACGCCACCCCTTCACCCGACTAGGCCACCCGCCGCTTATCAAGTACCCAGCAGCCTGGCTGGGTCCAAGGTAAGACTGAATGCATTAGCGGCTATTGGGTCCTAACAGGTAAATGCCCCCTCCCAAAGTTGAACAAAGCCAGAACTTTCCACCAAGCATGCGCCGAAGCCCAACGACATTTGTTCCATATGGCGACCCTTCACTGACTATGTGATTCGGAGTATAAACATCGACCCGATCTGCTCTTCCAATTAAGAAGTGATCGTTAACTCGGATCAACATCGAAGCGCCCGGCACGCTTCCCGTAAAGAAAAGCGTATTTGATGTAAGCTTGTAAATATCGCCATCTACCATGAGCAGTGCTAACCGCCCTCGTTCATCCATGTCCACTGCGTTGACGTCTTCAGCACGGTCCCTTGGGAGGGACCAGGTTTGATGACCTGACTCCAACAGAACGAGGGAACCATCCAACGCAGTATAGAGAATCTTCGACCCATTTAAGGAAGCGCAGAATAGCCCAGTAATGTCAGCAGCCTTTGGAAGCCTCCAGCTTTCGAGAAATCGCTTCCCTAAGATACGATACGCATATTTCGTACCAAGGGCAACGATGCGGCCGGATCTTGCATCGTTTGTAGCCGTAACCCCACCCAGAGGAACTTCTCTTCGAGAACCGTCAAGGAACGCAGCGTGCGCGGCGAGGATCAGGTAGTGATTTTCAAAGGCAGTAACTTGGGTGCAGTTTTCGAACTTCAACCGTCGAAGGCCCGCCGGTCGAGAAAACTCGTAAACTCGTTGATCGGCGCCGACCACAAAGAAGCGTGTGAGTCCATCGGACAAACGCGATACTGCTGCCGAGATAGGTAGTGTTGGAATATCAAACGGCGAAGACGCATTTAGTAAACGGAACTCTGAGCCGCGGCCTAGAACGAGAAGGGCAATTGTTGCGGCATTCATGAGTTCGTCCTATTTAAGATGTGCTGATAGGATCTGAGAGGGCCAAGACAAAGACCGCAATCAAGAAACTTAGAAAAATGAGGAACTGGAATATGCTGCCTTTTGCAGTCCAGTCTCACTGTGCCAATAACATCAAGAACGGGGACTACAGCATCCATGCAATCTGAGTATAACCTAAACAGTGAAGGCCATAGGCCTCCATTGCCGCCAACGCCCCCACTATACCTATACGCTGCAAATCCGTTGCATCCCAAGTCAGCGGCAGCTAACCTGGTAGCTTGTTCGCGATGACTACGGAAATATGCTTCGCACTTTGAAAGCGTGGTTAGATCGGTCGCTGGAATCCCAAGCAAGTCCGATAGGCACGACCTATTTAGTCGACACCATTCCCTGATGGTCCCACTCTTGACATTTCCGCCTCCGAGCCCAGCGTGACTCCGCTGAAGCCTCATCCGCTGCCCCATCCGCCTCGCCCCTTCATCTGCCACCTGTTCTGTCACCGTGATGCATTGTAAGACTTCTAAGAGGAACGCGAATCGGAATCTCCGACTAACCCTTCGTTATTCCGCACGGGCGTCAATTTTAACTAGAGTTTGAACCTAAATGCTTAAGCTCTCGCGGTCGGTTGCGATCTGCTTGATCGCTGCATCCATCTCGGTCAACATCCGGTCGATGGCGAGGATGACGTTGCCGTGATAGGGCCAGATGTAGGATTCTCGCGCGACGAAGGCATCGCGGTTCTTCCGGCTGAGCAGAGAGAACATTCGGGGCGGAACCTGAGTTAGATCCTTGAATTGGACATTCAGCCTCCCTTGGCTCGCCTCAACCTTTTCGATGCCCAGTGTCTTCGCCCGCATTCGCAGTCCCATGATCGAGAACGCGTTGCTCACTTCCTCGGTCGGATGCCCGTAGCGATCCTCTACCTCCGCCTGAACTTCTCCTAGCGCCTTGGCTGTTCGGGAAGACATCATCCGTTGGTAGTAGTAGAGCCGTTGAGCCTGATCTCGGATATATCCCTCGGGCAGTAGAGCGACGATCGAGACCTCGAACTGAGGCAACGGCGTGAGGTCGGCCATGGAGATGACGTCTTCATCGCCCGGGACCTGAACTGACGCGCCGTCTTCGTCGACCGCGTTCTTGAGCATCGCAACCGCCTCGTTGATGAGCTGTGTGTAAAGCTCGTACCCGACGTTCGCCATCGTGCCACTCTGCTTCGCGCCGAGCAGTTCACCCGCGCCGCGGATCTGCAAGTCGCGGAACGCGAGAGAATAGCCCGAACCGAGCGTCGAGAACTCCTGCAGCGCCTGTAGCCGAGCCATTGCGCCCTCGCTCAAGTCTTTGCCAGAACCGTAGAGCAGATACGCGTACGCCTGGCGATCGGACCGCCCAACCCGGCCCCGGAGCTGATAGAGCTGAGACAAGCCCAGTTTGTCCGCGTTCTCGACGATCAGCGTGTTCGCGTTGGAGATGTCGATGCCATTCTCGATGATCGTCGTGGAGAGCAGAATGTCAATCTCGCCCTTGATGAACCCGATCATGATCGGTTCGAGTTCCTTCTCCGTCATCTGGCCATGGCCGACACCGATGCGCGCGTGGGGCATCATCCGGCGCAGCCGCTCGGCGACGTGGCTTATCGACTCGACCCGGTTGTAGACATAGAACACCTGCCCTCCGCGGGCAAGCTCGCGGAGAATCGACTCGCGCACGACCTCACCCGAGAACGGGCGCACGAACGTCCGGATAGGGAGTCGTCCGGGTGGCGGGTCATTGATCAGGGACATTTGGCGGATGTCCATCAGCGCCATGCTCAACGTTCGCGGAATCGGCGTGGCCGAGAGGGTCAAGACGTCCACTTCGGTACGGAGATGCTTGAGCATCTCCTTCTGCTTCACGCCGAACTTCTGCTCTTCGTCGATGACCACCATCCCGAGGTGCTTGAACTCGATACCCGTGCCAAGGAGCGAGTGGGTGCCCAGGACAATATCGATCTCGCCGTTCTTGAGCTTGGCAAGGATAATCTTCTTGTGGTCGGCGTGGGTGTAGCGGTTGAGAAGGTCGATTCGAACCCCGAACGCCTCAAGCCGCTCGGAGAAGTTTCGGAAGTGCTGTTCGCTCAGAATCGTGGTCGGGCAGAGCACCGCGACCTGGCGGCCGTCCTGAGCTACCTTGAACGCGGCACGAATCGCGACCTCGGTCTTGCCGAAGCCGACGTCGCCGCAGATGAGGCGGTCCATCGGGAAGTCAAGTTCAAGATCCTTCTTCGCGTGGGTGATCGCCTGCATCTGGCTCGGCGTCTCCACCCATTGGAAGGTCGATTCCATCTCTTGCTGGAATGGCGTATCGGGAGGAAAAGGTCGCCTTTGGACCCGTTTGCGCTGTGCGTACAGCTTGACCAGGTCCCGGGCGAACTCCTTCGCCTCCTCCCGCGCTTTTCCCAGGGTGCGTTGCCACTCCCCACCAGTTAGTTTGTTGAGCTTGGGCTGGGTGTCGCCGGGATTCAGATATTTCTGGATTCGATCGAGCTGGTCGGCGGGGACAAAGAGCTTGTCCGGCGCCTGGTACTCGACGAACAGGAACTCCTTTTCAATGCCATGCTCCAGGCGCTTGATGAGTCCACGGAAGATACCGATGCCGAAGTTGATATGGACAACGTAGTCCCCCGGCTTAAGGTCCAAGAGCGTAGCAATCGGCGCGCCCTCCTTGAACTTCTTCTGAGGAAGCTTGAGGCGGGCAACGCCAAACAACTCGGCGTCGGTCACGACGGCGATCTTCAGGTGGGGAAGGACGAATCCGCCGCCCAGGTTGCCTTGGGCTAGTAGTGATGGACCTGACTTTCCTGATGGAATTGATGGAATTGAGGCAGAGGATGCTGCCGCAGCAGGTTTTGGCCCTCTTTCAATTCCATCAACTCCATCAGGACCCTCAGTTCCATCACTCACGGAATCACGAGTAAAGATCTCCGCTCCGCTCAACACCGCCTTCGCGCGGTTCGGCTGGTCGGTGCTGAACACCACCTCGAACCCTTCGGCGAGGTAATTCTTCAGGGTTTGTGTCAGCGCCTCTGCACGGCCCCGGTAAGGCTCGAGCGACATTGCATCGAGGTCCTCAATTTTTGGGAGCTTAAGCCAGTTCGGAAGCGCGTTCATCGCGCTCATCGAGAGCACGAGCTCGTGGCTGGCGAGGTGCTCGGGCGGGAAGATAAAGTCGCCTACCGTCGAGCGCAGCATCTCGCCGCGCTTGGTACGGTTCTCCAGCGCCTGACCGAGCTCCTCTTCCGAACGGGAAATGAGGGATTCAAGCTCCAACGGCTCGTCTAAGACTAACAGCTCGCCCTCGTGCAGCAAGTCCAGCGCGCACCCGGAGTCCGGGTGCAGAAGCGGACGGTAAAGATCAAGGCGGTCGAAGTACACGTGCTGGCTGAGCGCATCGGCATCACCGCTGATTAATTCTTCCAAGACCTTCGCCTCGGTTTCGCCCAGCGCAGCAGCCTCGCGTTCCATCGCGTCCAGAATCAAATCTCGGATCCCCTGGTCGCTGCTCGTATAGAGGGTCTCGCGGCTCGGCGACAGCGAGAGCATCGGAATCTGGCCGACCGAGCGCTGGCTGTTCGGGTCGAACATCCGAATGCTCTCGACCTCGTCTCCAAATAGCTCGATACGCACGGGTAAGTCGCGACCGGTCGCATAGATATCGAGGATTCCGCCGCGACGGCTGTACTGACCTGGAAGTCGCACCGGCTCCTGGGGCTCGTATCCAAGGTTGACGAGCTGAGCGATCACCATGTCCGAGTCCAATTCGTCGCCCTGCTTGATTTCCAGGAAGGCATCCAGCAAGACATCGCGCGGCAAAGTGCGCTCTAAGGCTCCCTGCGCGGTCGTAATGATGATCCTGGAAGTATCTTCGACCAACGCCCTAAGCGCGCCCAAACGGTCACTGAGCGCCACATGCTCGGGAGGGGCGTCCTCAAACAAGGAAGACTGCCCGGTCGGAAGTTGACAAATAAGCTCGCGGTTGATCCCGCACAGCTCCAGCTTTGCCTGCCAAGCAAGCGCGCGTTCATAAGTCGCAGTGACCACGAGCATCTTGCGCGGATTGGCCTGGAAGGCGGCGGCAAGCAGCACGGGACGGGCCTCATAGGCAACCGTTCGCCATTCGGCGGAGGCATCTAGAGGCGTGAGGATGCCGGATAACTCCGGCCGTTGGGAGAGACGTCGCGCCCACTCGGCGATGCGCATGGTGACAAATGGTACCAGGCAGGCACAAAAAAGCCCCGCACGAAGCGGGGCGAGTTTCGAGAAAGCCTAGGCTGCCTTTGCGGGCGTTATCTTTACACTGGCATTGAATTGGTCGGACTTCGCCGTGCCTTCCGCCTTCAACAGCACTCCCGTCGCCAAATCGAACTCTGAGGTGAACTCGAGGGTAGCGGGAGAATCGTCGGTGGGCGTGACGTCCACCTTCGTGGTCACGACAGCGATCTTCTTGCCGTCCACTTCCTTGATCTCCTTGATCGTGCCCTTGCCCGAAGAAGCGTAGTCGGTTGACTTCCATTCGATCGGGAAAGACTCGCCGACCGCGACGGGCTTGACCGGCACGTAAGAAGCCACGCCCACGATCGCGATCATCGCTTCCATTTCCTTGAACTTAGCCCCTACGAACATGCCATGGCTGTCGGCCTTCATCGTTTGGGCGGCGGGAGCGGTGCCCCCTCCGAAGCCGTCCGGCGCCTTAACATCGGTCACCGTCACTTCGACGTCGGCTTCCCCTTTCTCCAAGAGCTTCTTGACCTTCTCATTGATCGTGCCACCCAGGGACAGCGTCTGCCCGCCGGCGTCGACGTCGACGGAAATCTTGAACGACAAGGTCTGACCTTCTTTGTACTGGTGGGTCAGGGCGACGGGATCAGCCGAGGTCTTGACCATAACGGTGAGTGCGGCAAGTGCAAGGAACATGAGAAGATTGTAAGCCCTCGCAAGGCCAGCCTAGGCCCTTTGCCTCCTCTTTCAGAGACGGATCTCGCGAAGTCTTGCCGCCGCGGACTCGGGCGAGAGGTCGCGCTGGGATTCGGCAAGCATCTCGTAGCCCACCATGAACTTCCTCACCGTCGCCGAGCGCAGGAGGGGAGGGAAGAAGTGGGCGTGAAGCTGCCAATGCTCGTTTGCATGCCCGTCTGATGGTGCCCCATGCCAGCCCATCGAGTAGGGGAAGCTGACGTCGAACAAGCCGTCGTAGCGCCGGAGACCCTCCTTCAGGATCGCGGCAAGGTCCTTCCGCTCGGCGGCGGTGAGCTCAGGCAGGTTGCGGACCGAACGGCGAGGCAGCAACAGGTACTCGAACGGCCAGACTGCCCAGAACGGAACCACCAAGACCCAGTGCGCGTTCTCGACGACGACTCGCTCGCCCCGCTTTGATTCCTCGGCTGCAACGTCCACAAGGAGGCTACGACCATGGCGTTCAAAATACTCAAGCTGACCGGCGTCTTCTCGGATAGCGAGCGTTGGTACAAAGTCGCTCGCCCAAATCTGCCCGTGAGGGTGCGGATTCGAGGCACCCATCGCCTCGCCGCGATTCTCGAAGATCTGGACCCAGCGGTATTTCTCGGATAGCTCCGTGAATTGGTCCACCCACATGCCGACCACCGACTCAAGCGCCGGGACCTCCATCTTGCTCAGCATCAGGTCGTGGCGCGGAGATAAACAGATGACGCGACATTCGCCCCCAACCCCCTTCGCTTGGAACAGCTCACCCTGCGACCCGTCGGCGTTTGGCGAATTCGGAAGCAAGGCAGAGAAGTCGTTTTGGAAGACAAAGGTCGAAGGGTAATCCGGGTTGCGGACGCCGCCCGCCCTCTCGTTACCGGGGCAAAGATAGCATGCGGGATCATGTGCAAGCAGGATCTTCGAAGCGGGCTTCTCCTGCTGTCCTTGCCACGGTCGCTTCGTACGGTGGGGAGAGACGAGCACCCATTCTCCCGTGAGCGGGTTCAGGCGACGGTGGGGATCTTCGTTAAAGTCGAGTCTCATCGGCAACTAAGAATAGACGACGCGCCGGGCTTGTCCGATTCCTGGGACCGGTCGAGCAAATTTGGCCCCTGAGTCGTCCCACCGTTATGGCCAAAGATCAGGCATTTCCCAATCCATCCGCCGACCTCGACGCGCTCATCCACAAGAACATCGAGACCATCAATCAGATCGAACAGGCGTCGCACGAAAACCGAAGTCGCGCCGATGTGATCGCGGATAGAATTGCAGGCTTCTGCGGAAGCATGGCTTTCGTTTGGGTCCACGTCATTTGGTTCGGTGGATGGTTGCTCCTGAACGTCCTCCCAGGGGCCTCCAAGTCAGTCCGCTTTGACCCGCCCCCCTTTCCGAGCCTGACCCTGGTCGTCTCGCTGGAAGCCATCTTCCTATCAACCTTCATCCTGATCAGCCAGAATCGCCAGCAACGCGGTGCCGATCGCCGTAACCACCTCGACCTTCAGATCAACTTGCTCGCCGAGCAGGAGAGCAGCCACATGCTCACGATGATGCGCCAGATGATGAACCACTTTGGCATCGTGGAGCCGGGCGATTCACGCTCCGCCGCATTGGGCGAAGAGACCGACCCAATCCGGTTGATGTCGGAGTTGGAGGAGAATCTGGCGACCGATCCGGCCCATCCAGACTCGCCTTCACCCAAGCCGCAAGACTCTATTTGATGCCGCTCATCACGATGCCCTTGACCACGTACTTCTGACCAAGGAAGAAGATGAGAATCAACGGGATCATAACCATCACGCTTCCCGCCATCAGCAAGTGATACTTCTGCTGCTGAGCCGCGTTGAAGGTCTGGAGGCCGAGCTCCAGGGTCTGCTTGCTCGTGTCGTTCAGGAAAATGAGGGGGCCGAAGAAGTCGCGCCAAGCGTAGATGAACGCGAAGACTCCAACCGTAGCAAGGGCCGCTTTGGACAGCGGGAGGATGATCCGGCTCCAAATTACGAAGTGCCCCGCGCCATCGAGCAGGGCAGCTTCGTCGAGCTCACGCGGGATCGACATGAAGAACTGGCGAAGCAAGAAGATGTTGAAAGCACCGCCGCCGAACCAGGCCGGAACGGTCAGGGGCAGGAACGAGTTGACCCAGTGAATCTTCGAAAACAGCAGATAGCTTGGAATCAGCGTGATGATCGGCGGGACCATCATCGTGCTCAGCATGATCACAAACAGCCGATCCCGACCTCGGAACTTCAGGCGAGCGAAAGCATAGGCGACCATGCTCGAACTAAGCAGAACGCCCATTGTCACCGCCGAGGCGATGATAAGGGTGTTGAAGAAGCACTGAACGAAATTGACGTTCGTGTTCGCCAGGACTTCCTTGAAGTTATCCAGCGTCGCATGCTTAGGAATGGCCCAAGTGGCAGTCGTCTTAAGCTCCGCTTCCGTCTTGAGCGACATGTTCATCGCGGTCAGGAACGGCACCATGAAGATCACGGAACCCGTAATCAACAGAATGACGGCGATCGCCTTGGCAATCCTCTCGGCGAGGGCGGCACTGCGGAAGCCACGAGCTTCGGAAGAAGTGTTTGACTTAATCATCTCGTTTCCGCCTCGTAATAGACCTTCCGGTTAAGTTGGAACTGCAGCAGCGTGAACATGAGGATCACCACGAAAAGAATCCAACCGAGGGCGGAGGAGTAGCCCATCCGCAGGTATTTGAAAGCGTTGTCGTACAGGTGCAGCATGAAGACTCGGGTCGAGTCGTTCGGTGAGCCTGCCCCCACTGTGATCACGAATATCTGAGTGAAGACTTGGAACGAGCCGATCACGCCGGTGATCAGGACGAAGAACAGGGAAGGGGAGAGCATCGGGAACGTAATGGTTCTGAACCGCTTCCAGGCGGATGCCCCGTCCAACTTCGCGGCTTCATAGTAGAAGTCGGGGATGCCTTGTAGACCGGCCAGCAGGATGATCATGCTCCCGCCGACACTCCAGAGGGAGATCAGCACGAAGGTTCCGAGCGACAGATGCTCATTAGCGAGCCAGTTCGCTGGCTCCTTGCTTTGCCCAACCGTCGACAGCAGGTGCCCCAATCCCAAGAAGTTCCCCGTGCCGTCCGACCCGTAGATCACGTTGTTCACGAGACCACCTTCTTGCTGGAACAACTTCTGCATGACCAGCGACGAGGCCACCACCGACCCAAGCGCCGGGAGGTAGAAGCAGGTTCGGTACAACCCGATCCCCTTCACCTTGGTGTTGAGCAGCAAAGCCAGTCCCAAGGAGACAAGGATGCCGAGAGGGACGGAAAAGAGGGTGTAGGTTCCGGTCACCAACAACGATTTCCAGAACCGCGGATCGCTGTGGAACGCTTCGGAGTAGTTCGCCCCACCGAGCCACTTGGCGGGGGTGATGATGTCCCAGTCCGCAAGACTCATGACAAGGGCGACGAGCATTGGACCGAGGGTGAACACGAGCGTCCCTATCAACCACGGCGACAGGAACGCGTAGCCGATGCGGCTCTCCGCCTTCTCGCGAGAAGTAAGGCGCTTTTGCCGCTCGGGGAGATACACCCAGCCGATCACCGCGGCGATCAGGCCCAATACGACGAGCCCGGCGGCCGTCCAATTGAAGTTGGGAAGCAGAGCCTTGTTTCGTAGGTCCCGAAGTCGGTTGGTCGCAAGCTTCTGAGCCTGGGCGATGCCATCCTTAACCGATAGCTGCCCGTTCCACATCGAGTCTTCCTTCGCCTTCAGAAAGTCGCTGAGCTCGGGCCAGTCCGCGGAGGATGGGGCGAAGTGGACCGAAGCCACCTCGGTATCAGTGATAATCCGATTCATCGGATCCTGCTCTTCGCGCGGAGTGTTCTTGTTCGGAATCCAGACGTCGCTCAAAGCGAGCTTCCGGATTGCAGGTTGCGCAATGCCGGCCTTGGCCATCGCTTTCATACCCACCGGACCCGCCATCCAGGCGGCGAGCATGAATGCCTCCCGAGGGTGCTTCGTCGAACTCAGAAGCGAATACCCCGAGCCGCCCGTCGGGAAAGCCCGAGTTCCATGCGCATACGCCGGACCCATCGCGATATCCCAATCGAAGTAGGTCGGCGTTCCGGGCTTGAGGACGCGCCGGATCTTCACCGAGTCCCAAATGCCGCAGACGTACATCGCCGACTTCTGCGAGGTGAACAGTTGGTCCGCAGTCGACTGAACCACCGAACTCATCTCACTGGGAGATGGCGTGAACCGATACTTCAGGTACAGGTCGACAAGAAGCTGGTGAGAAGCCACGACCTTGGGATCGTCAAACAAGACCTTTGTTGGGTTCTCGGAATCGTCAACATAGTCCCCGCCTTGACTGTAGATGAACAGGTTCAGGAAGGCGGAAGGGTCGAACGTTGCGATCGCGTAGCGGGTGGGCTTGCCCTTCGCGTCCTTCTTGGTGAGCTTGTCCAGAACCCACAGGAAGTCCTTCTCCTTGAGTTCGGGACGCTCTTTGAAATCCCAGGTCCAACTGCCATTCGGATAGGGAACACCCGCCTCGTCGAACGCCTTCTTGTTGTAATAGAACAGCCCCATCGGCGCGATGTCGCGGGGGAGCACGTAGAGCTTCCCTTGGTACATGTGCGCCTTGACGATCGGGTCGTAATAGTCCTTGATGTTGAACCCAGGGACGGTGTCGTAAAGGGGTTCGAGAGGAAGGAATGCCCCGCGTCGAGCGAACTTCTGATAGTTGTTCGGATCCATCATCGCGACGTCGGGGGCGACGTCGGCGGCGTATTGGGCGAGAAGCTTGGTGAAGTAGTCGTTGTAGGAGACGCCCTGGAGGTCGACCTTAATCCCGGGGTGCGCAGCTTCGAACTCGTGGGCGGCCCGTTTGAGAATCGGGAGAGATTCGTCGCCGTCCCACACCACCATTCGGAGCGTGATCGGCTCGGCGGCAGCAGTGGCGGCAAGGATCGCCAGAAGACAAATAAAGGCCGGGCGACAAACTCGCCCGGCAAAACCCTTCAGTGCGTGGATCAAATCGTTCCCCATCGAAGTAGACCTATTCTAACAACATCTCAAGATTAAATTAATCGATTAATTCCTTTCAATTGAACCTGGTGGAGCATGGCACAGGACTTCATCGGCGGGCCTCAATCGTGGTCACGCTGTAGGCAGGCGATACAAAATGGATGCTTCCATCCCGGACCATCGCCTCGCCAGGAACGTGCTTTGGAAGTGAAGTTTCGCTCACGGTGTAGACCTTGGCAGACGTGGCGGAGAACCCCCGCACGGACAGGTTCACCGGACTGGCGATCCCCGTCTTGTTGATCACCACGAGGGTCAGGCGCGCCTTGTCCTTGGTGTCCAGTGCCGCGTAGACCGAATCGGAATCTGCATGGCCGCCCATGACGTCCAACCCAAGATCACCGAAGCGCCCACCTTTACCGTCGAAGTCCGTAAATGCCCGAAGGCCGGCGATCTGGGCCGAGTCATCGCTGTTCATCCCGAAAACGCTCGCCGCAAAGAGACCGTATTTCCCAAACTGTCCCAGCACGTCAGCTTCCGCAATCGCTCCGGAGATCACCTTGCCGCCGCCGTAGTTGTATTCAGTGATGGCGAACTTCGTCCCCGGATAGTGGGTCTCGATCTGCTTCAAGATGCCTGGTAGGAGCACGATCGGCTCCTTGCCCAATGTGTCGGCGATCCAACTCTGCTCCACATATGTCGGATCCCAAAGCGAGCGAGGCGCCTGGATGCGCGCAGCGTTGGCGCCCGGTTTGTCCCCTGCGAAGGCGATTCGGACTCCGTCTCCCTGGGCTTCCGGATACCAGTGGATATCAAGGACATCAAGAATGCGCTTGCCCGTCGTCTTCTCGGCCGCTCTCATCCCGTCGAGGTAGGCATCCAGGAAGTCGCGTCCGTTTGCGTCCGGGGCGTTCTGGAAAGTGCGGAACCCCTGCCAACCGTAGTTGGCGGGACCGAATACGAGCGCCTTCGGAGCGACGGACTTGATCGCACTGCCGAATTCGACGTTGTTCGCGATGATTCCCGCATAAGTCACCGGCTTGGCGACGATTTCCTTGTGAGTGCTCGCCCAAAGATCCGGCTCATTGTCAAGGCTGTACCAGAGGTTGGCTCCCGGACTCTTGGTCTTCTCTAGCCAAGCCACAAACTCATCCTGGTACACCGCGCGGTCGGTGGTGTCCGGTGGATAGGTGTAGTTACCTCCCGGCTTCTTGGCATAGGAGCGGAAGAACCGCTTTTCAAGGTAGCCGGGTGCTTGGGTGAGGTCACCATCTCCCTTCTTGTCAGCGGAGACCCAACCGGCGGTGGGGATCGTCAGGAGTACCGCGGCACCGTGGGACTGATTCTCCTTCAGAAAGGAGCCTTCGCTCCAGCCTGCCTCATCTGTCGCGCCCATGTAGCCGTCGTTTTGATAGTGGTAATCGTTGCCCGCGTTGCTCGCGTTAGTCTCCCAGTTGTAAGCGGTGAGGCGGTTTCCGCCCATTCTCGCGAACGTAACTCCGGGCATCTTCTTCCAGTCAGGGAAGTTGGTTCCGTAAATGTAACGGGAAATCGAATGCGTCGCCCGCGCATCAATGGTGAAGAGGGTCTCACCGGCGGGAGATGGGAAGGTCGAGAAATGGAGACTAAGGATGGCAAAGGCGGGGATTAGCATAGGACCTCAACTTCGAGTTCGCATGAGCAAGGCGGCCTGCTGGATATATCGTTATATTCTGCCCCGAAATCGAGTTCTTTGGAGATGATCTCCCAATCGATTTTCGAATGAACCGACCACGAGTCGTCGCAAAGGGAGGAATTCATTAATACAAGTCGTATGCATGTGGGAGAGAATGTCTGCGTCGTTAGTCCTTAGCAAGGTCGAACGGTCCAGCGGGGAAGTATAGTCAAGGTGAGCCGTTCTCGTAAGAGGCGTCTCCTTCCTTGGTAGGGATGACGGAGCCCGACACATGCCGGGCTCCAACTATCCGCCCTCCTGCCGAGAACGCCTCAGCCAAAGGATCGAATCCAAACTGGCGACCTCTATGCCAGTAGTCGCTCTGCCGCTCGAAACCTTCAACGCGACGCCCTTCTCTGCGCCCGTCGCCAAATCCACCAGGACTCCGCGGTACGTACCATCCGCAAGAGTGATATTCCCAAGCTTCACCAATGCCGATGGCGCTCCCGCCGGTCGCTCGACCCGCAGAATGGCCACCCTCGAATTTCCGATTCCCAGCGCCGATGCGATGGGCGCGATCCCCGGAATAGCAATCGGCCCGAGTTGAATCCAGTCCGGTCCCTTATTATCGAGCTCGACCAGGTTCGGTCCTGCCCCAAAAGGAACCTCAATGACGTCCCCTCGGCCAAGCTTCGCACCACCCAACCAAGTCCGCTGCTGCACTCTAGCCCCGTTCAGCGAGGCCTCTAACTCTCCACCCGTCCCGGAAACCCCCGTCACCGTAATCTGCATCGTTCCCGCCCGGGGTGCGGTAAAGCGGAACTTCACCGGTTGTCGACGAAGTTCGGGATGCCCCTTTCCTTGGAAGAACGCGGAGAGCCGCCCCATTCCAAGGGCAGCATCCTGAGGTAGGTCGAACTCAAACTGGCGCGTGGCCTCCCAGCCCGCCCCTGGAGCGAACTTGAGGTCGCCCCCCATCGGCACTCTGAGATCGAGTTGGAGGGGGCGCAGTCCAACCTCGTGCAAGATTCCACTCGCGGTCAGGATCTTCCGAGCCAGCGCGTATTCACGAATCAGGTCGTCGCGTAAGGTCAGATCCCAAGTCCAGTATTCGGCCGCCCCCGCGTGATGGGCGAAGAGGCCGCTCCAAATGCCGTCGCGGACCGCCTGGATCTGCACCGGCTTAGAACCATCCAACTGCCCAGGCCCCACCTCACCGTAGAAGAGTGGTTTCGAATCGGGGGACCTCTGGTTCAGCACCATCGGCTCGATCCGAGCGGGGTATCCGTGCGGCTGATAGTAGTCGAGCTCCTTCCAGATAGGGAGCGACATCTCCGAGCTGCTCGTCACCAAATGATGGTAGGGATCAAGCGAGCGCACGTACCGCGCCATCTCGTCGTGCCACGCTCCCACCTCGACTTGTCGCCGCTGTTTCACCGCGTCAACCCACTGCACCTCATTGAACAGTTCCCAAGCCATGACCGACGGGGAGTATCCCCAGCGCGCAATCGCGTACCGGATCCACCGCTTGGAGAGATCTTTCGCCTGCGGATTTGAGAAGAAGTCAGCGGGGTTCGCGAGGAAACCCCCGTTCTTGACATTCCAAGGATTGTCCGGCCAATTCGGGTCGGTCGTGGAACTCCATTGCCCGTGATGAAAGAGCACGAATTGGAAGTGGATCCCAGCACCTTGGGCGGCGGAGACGATCTCGTCCCATCGGTCCAGGGCCTTAGGCCAAAGCTGACCGATCGGCAGATCGCTCTTATCGCTTGGCCACCACGGGTTCTTTCCGTCCCAGGTGCAAGACCAGATTCGAGACCAGTTCATCCCGTTCGCTCCCATCGTCTGAAGGAACTTGGGGATGTCGGGCAATCCCGCGGACTGCCACCCGAGGTTATGCCCCATCGGCCAGAACAGCTTTCCGGAATCCATCTGAAAGCCCCACTCGCCGCCCTTTCGCACAAACCCGTCACCCAGCGACTTAGCCAGGTCTACCGGTTTGGATCCACCTACGACCTTCCCATTAATCCACAGCGTCGCAACGTAGTGGCCGCGGTGCGTGGCCACCAAGATCGTCTTCCACTGGTTGTGATCGGCATAGGCCAGCCGCCGCTCAGAAACTCCGCCCGGCCCCTTGAAGTCGACCCAAGCATCATTGACCGCCGGATCGTAGGGATTTCCGGTCACCGGTGAGGCGAAGGCGATCGTCTCGGGACCATACCAAATTTGGGACGTCGGCGTGGGTCCCACGAACGAAGCGGCAGCGAGGATTGACAGCAATAGCACGAGAAAGATTGTATGTCAGTTTCAAACAAATCATTCAGCCACTGCCAGGGTTCTTGGTTGATTCAGTCCGAAGATTGGCCAACTATCCGTAACTCTAGCCATTTCTGTACAGCTCTTGACCGCGAGTGAGACAGAATGCGTATACATCTTGTTTTCATAAAACAAACATTTTGCAAACACTTCGAGTTTTCTGTTGTATGATCTGTCGCATGGCGCGGTCAACTGGAACGGCAAGAAAGGGATTTCGCGACATCGCTGACAATCTGCAGCTCAGCATCGACAGCGGGGAGATCCCCGTGGGTCAATACCTGCCCACCGAGCGCGAGCTGCAGGACACCTTTGGTGCCAGCCGAAGCACCGTCCGCAAGGCGCTGGCGCACTTGGTGGAGTGCGGTTACGGTCAAAGCATCCCGAACCGAGGCGTGATCGTCGCTCGTGGCTCACGGCCGGTCAAGACCAAGAACATCGCTCTGATCGACGGCGGCTCGTACGTGATGCGTGTGCTCACCGTTCGTCTCGGCAAGATGCTAAGCGACCGCGGCTACGATCCCGTGCACATGGGTGGTAGTCCCGAATACCCGATGGAGTACGCCCTCCAGCGTGCGGTAGACAATGATTTTGCCGGCGCCATTGTCTGGTCCTACAAGGGCTTTCCCGATGTGGAGTTCTTGACCCGCGCCAACCCAAGGATGCCCCTTGTCGCGTTGGACCACCGCGCCGGCGGTGGAGAGACCGACCTGGTGACGTTTGACCACGAGGCCGCAGCGATGGCCGCCACCGATCAGCTCATTCGCCAAGGTTGCCGGAGGATCGGTGTGACCGGCATGCTGGACATGTTGGAGGTTTCGCACTTGCGATTCCGTGGATACCTTCGGGCGATGTTTGCCCATGGTCTTCAGCCCGAACCGCGTGACTTCGTTTTCACCGTCACTAGCGGAATCTACGATGCCGATCCGTATCCTCTAGAGACTCGCCTCCGCGCCGCCGATCGTCCCGATGGCCTAATTGTCCTGCAGGATGAATTTGTCCCCGCGACCATCGAAGCAGCCCTACGATGCGGCCTCCGACTCCCGCACGACCTGAAGATCGTCACGGTAGGCGATGACATCGAAGTCGACGTCGACGGCGCGGGGATGACCGCGGTGACCTTCGATTGGGAGTCGATGGCCTTCGAAGCCCTACGCCTTCTCACCGAGCGGATTGAGAATCCCGATCTGCCCTTCCGCACCGTGATCATCCCGCACCGCCTCACCGTCCGAGGCCTATGCGGCGCCCAACCCGCCGAACGAACCCCCGAATCGGACCGTCTCCGCTCGTTCGCTGGCGAACCCGTCTTTGCCCGCTCTCGCTACAAGTACTCGTCCCGATGGTCCGTCCAAGACGACGGCCCGAACTCTCACAGTTGAGGTTAGCAATCATGAAAAAGGCCTTCACGCTCATTGAGCTTCTTGTCGTCATTGCGATCATTGCCATCCTGGCAGCGATCCTCTTCCCGGTCTTCGCCCAGGCCAAGCTTGCGGCCAAGAAGACCCAATCGCTGTCGAATATAAAACAGCTCAGCACGGCGTGCCTGATCTATGCCGGTGATTCCGACGACTACTTCGTCGCCCAGTTCGTCGACCCGAACAACGGATGGGGATGGCAAGGATCGTGGATCATGCTCACCCTGCCGTACATGAAGTCCTACGACATCGTGAAGGACCCGGTCGACAGCATCCGAACCACTACGAACTATGATTCAGGACCCAAGTTTAGCTACGTTGCCAACGGCGTGGTCGAAGGCGACTGCAGCGCTTCATGGGGAGGCTGGAAGTTCCGCGGCATCATCAACAACAATGGCCCGGACAACAGCGGCTCGACCAACTGGTACGAGAACGGAATCCGCTCTCAGACGCAGATCAGCCACGTTTCCGACACCGTGCTCTTTGCCACCCGATCCCGCACCCCGAAGGGAAGTGCCAAAGACCCTGACGCGAATCTCATGGAAGGTGCCTTCAGCCCGTGGAATTCGGTTTACAACGGGGCAAGCAGCGTCGACACCGCGGGTGGCGGCGGCGGAAACGGAACGCTACCGGGTCAGAAGACCGGACTATTCAGCTCTCCCGACCCGACGTACCTTGGCTATCTCGACCGCACCTATTCGGGCGTCTCGCCAGTCGTCTTCGCGGACTCCCATGCGAAGGCGATGACTCCGGAGAAGACGGTCGACATTGGCGGCGGCCGACTTGACGGTAACGCGGGTGGTTGCTTGCAGAAGCGCTACAACAACATGTGGGATGCGCTTCGAGATTGATGAAGATGCGCAAAGTCACCTCCGGACTCATCGTCCTCCTCATTTCAATCCTGGTCGCGTCGGGATGTTCCTCTTCGAGTGCTCCTGAGAAGGGCTACACGAAGCAAGACTTCTCGAAGCGACCGCCGCCTCCTGGATTCGGACCGCCGACCGGTCACGCGGGTCCTCCGTAGGTTGGAATCTCATCCCCGCAGTCGCCCGAAATTCGGTCGATTTTCGGTGGGTGCGGCTTCACCCGGCGGTACCCTAGGTGAAGAACTTCAAGGGCAGCTCCTCATGAAAAAGGTGCTGTCCTTGTCCTTCTTAAACTTGGAAGAATCGTGACGGGAATGCCATCGCTCAAATGCAGATTTGGGCAGATTGGGATTCAAAACCTGATGTCCGGCAAGTCTGGACTCAGAAAGAATTTGGCGCTTGTATGCTTGTTAGAACCCCTCTAGATCGTTGGGAGTTTCGTCAGATCGAGAACCCCCTTGGCTATCCCCAATCCCAGATTGGGAAGTTTGATTGGCAACCCGCTCAGGTCCCAGGCTCAGTCCACCTTGACCTTGCAAGGGCGGGAGTCATCCCCGATCCGTTTGGTCGTAGCTACGAGGCGGGTCTAGCTTGGGTCGATCAAGCCAGATGGGAGTATCGAACCACCTTCGAGTGGACCGCCAGAGGCGACGCCCCAACGAGAGTCCTAAGGTTCGCGGGGCTGGACACGGTTTGCACAGTCTTCCTCAACGACTCGGAGATCGCTCGTCACGACAACATGTTCACGCCCCTTGAGGTCAACGTTACCGACCTCCTCAAGTTGGGCGAGAACCGTCTCCAAGTCATCTTCGAATCCGCCGTCGTCATGGGCCAGGAAAGGCGTGCTCAGTATTTTGAATCTGAGGGCATTCGCACCGACATGCCGCTGTTCGACGAACGCGCTTTTGTGCGGAAAGCCGCCTACATGTCCGGATGGGATTGGGGGCCACGGCTCGTTTCCGCAGGAATTTGGCGGCCCGTCGATCTCTTGGAGTACGAATCGCGGATCTCCCAGACTTCGGTCCATCAGGAGCGACTGGAAAGCGGACAATTCCGGGTTTGGATTGAAGTCGAAGTGGAAGGGAAAGCGGGGGTCGGCGCTGAGTTTAACGGTGAAGTGCGGCAGCCGGGTGAAACCCTTGAGTTCTTGGTCGACTCGCCCAAGCTCTGGTGGCCGAACGGTGAGGGTGATGCGCACCTGTACGACGTCCGCATCTTCCTCTCCGATGGCCAAGAGGTTCGCAAAAAGCTCGGTCTTCGTACGATCCGTTTGGTTAGAGAAACGGACGCGCTCGGCAAATCGTTCGGATTCGAGGTCAATGGTCGATCAATCTGGAGCCGCGGAGCCAATTGGATTCCCAACGATTCCTTCGTGGGCCGCAGCACAGAAGGTGAGATTTCCAGTCAAATAAACGCCTGCCGCATGCTCGGAATGAACATGCTGCGTGTCTGGGGTGGCGGATTCTACGAAAGCGAGGACTTCTACGACGCATGCGATCGGGAGGGAGTCCTCGTTTGGCAGGACTTCCCATTCGCCTGCAGCTACTATCCCGACGGACCCTGCGAGCAGGCGGTCATGCGGAAAGAAGCGGGTTACCAGATTCGGCGCCTACGCGACCGAACGTGTCTTGCTCTCTGGTGCGGCAACAACGAGAACTCCGCGATGTATGAAGGTGCCTGGGGCGGGAAGGAGAATCTTCCCGCTCGCTATTTCGGCGAGAACATCTACAACGACACGCTGCCCAAGATTCTCGGAGAGCTGGACCCGGGGCGAGATTACATCCCGTCGAGTCCTCTTCATCCGCTCGACGAGACCCTCTCCGACGCTCACTACTGGGATGTCTGGCACGGACGCGGCGATTGGAAATTCTACGAAGAGTCAAAGACACGGTTCTCTTCAGAATTTGGATTCGCTTCATCTTGTAGCCCGGACTGTTGGCGGGCCGTGCTGGAGCCACAGGATTGGGAGGAAAGATCGACAGCGGTGCGGTGGCACGATAAGACCAACAAGCCCGTCGACACGTTCGAGGGTTACGTGCTCCTCCACTATCCGCAATGGGCAAACCTTGACGAGTGGATCTACTATTCGCAATTGAACCAGCGCGACGCGCTCCGCTGCGGCATCGAGCATTACCGTCGATCTGAGTTCTGTCGGGGTGCCCTCATTTGGCAGTTCAACGATTGTTGGCCGGTCCAAAGCTGGGCGGTTCAGGACTACGCCAGGCTGCACAAGGCCGCGGCGTACGAACTCGCCCGCATCTATGCCCCCGAAATGCTGTCAATCCACCTCGAAGAGGGCAAAGCAAGCGTTCACGTTGTAAACGATCGTCCGCGCGAGTTGCAAACGACGCTCGTCGTGTCCGCAATTTCAACGATCGACGGCACCACGCGCAGGAATTGGACCTCCGAAGTTTGCCTCGAACCAAATCGTCGCGAGTCCATCCTTGATATCCCGGTCGGCGAATATGTCGCCGAGGAAACTGTACTTAAAGCAAGTTTGACGGCGATCGAGGGTTCAACGACTTGGAGGCTTCTTGCCGAGCCGAAAGCGACTCGATTCGGGAATCCCCGCCTGACTTTGGTGCCGGGAGAGGACCTGATCGTCCGGGTTGAGGGATTCGTTCACGATCTGATGATCTGGGACGAAGTCGACGCCTTCGCGCTCGTCGATCCGCTTACCGGCTTGTCGGGATTCCGTGCCATATCCGCGGCGAACGAGGATATTCGCCTCTGCCGCGGCAAGCCTGTAACGAGGCCAGTGGCGAGATCACTTGCGGGGATCCACCCACTCCACTAAAGCAAAGCAATTGCGAGATGGAAAGATACAGAAGGAGGCCGACGCGGCATGCCGGTCGGCCTCTCTCTTACCCAATCACGTTCAAAGACTTACTTGCCGTTCGTCGTCGAAGGTGGAGGAGTCGCATCCGCAGACGGACCGAAGTTCTTGACCGGATGGTTCTTGTTGAAATCCGCTTGCTGCTGTGCCATGGTCTTAGCCCAATCGGCGGGCCTTCCAGATCCCCTCAGAGCGGCCTTGTCCCCGGGCGTCATTTCTGAGACGCCCCCGCTGCAACCGGATACCAGGATGCCGGCGGCAATCAGAACAAAGAGTAACGTCGAACTAGTTCTCGAAGACTTCATGGGGTCGTTTTCAAATCCTTTAAGGCGAGCGCTCGGCCCGGAATCTAATGCTTCCGGGCCGAAACGTCGAGTGTGCTCCCTTAGCGCAGGGAGTCCCACATATCCTTGTCCGGTTGAAGAATCGGACTCGGATTGGTGGCGGCAGGGACCATGCTCTTGACGTGACCGTCGGCGAACGCAAAGTTCGCTCGAAGGGCATTGGTCAAGCTCACGGCACCGTTGGGTCCCGTGGGGAACGGATTGGCTACCGCGAGACGGCCATCAGGAATCTCGACCGGAGAGGCCCAATCCCAGTTGCTGTTGTCCATGACCGCGAACGTGCCACCAAAGAAAGCGCTAGGGTTGCCTAGGTCGCCGATTTTGTTGCCATCGCCGTTGAACTTGTCCGTCATGAGAATGGTCTCAGCCGGCTTAGAGATTGCGGTCTGTGAACGTGACCAACTATCCATCCAGTCGCTACCATCGCCGCAGACGCCGGGCTGAGCCATCGGCGACATTACACCGACAAACGCGCACGGAGCGCCGCAGCCACAGTTCGTGCCGGCAGGATTGCCCTTGGTGTGATAGAAGCCGTTCACGCCATAGCTGATCGGGACGCCACCCCAGGGGTTAACCCAGCTCAGCAGCTTGTCGCTCGTCTCGAATGGACTGCGAAGGATGCCGTAGTTCTTCGTGTACGGCTGAATGATGATCGCCCAGCTATTCTGCCAGGCGGCGTCGAGGCCGTAGGGGAACGCGTCATCGGCGTCGTTACAATAGATGATCGACGCGAGGCTCAGGTTCTTGACGTTGGAAAGGTCTGACGTATTCTTCGCCGCGGCCTTCGCCTAAGCGAAAACCGGGAACAGAATGGCAGCCAGAATCGCGATAATCGCGATGACGACGAGGAGCTCGATAAGGGTAAAGCCCTTTCGTTCCATGATTTCACCTTCGTTGGTAGAGATGTCGAGGCGCGGATGTCAATTCTGCAGGGGAACAGGACCTCTTTTTCGTCAGTCAGTTCTCGCTTGATCGCCTTGACCAAGAGATCGATCGCCTTCTCGCCCATGGCTTTCAGGGGCTGATAGATCGAGGTCAAGGTCGGGCGCAACTCCAGGCAGTAGTCGGTGGAGTCGAACCCGATCACGGAAAGGTCGTCGGGCACGCTCACACCGTGGACGACGGCCTGGCTTAGAAATTCGGCGGCAAGGCCGTCGTTGTGCGCGATGACGGCGGTATGGCGAAGCGGCTGGCGGAGGTATTCGCTGACCTCGACGCGGTGCCAGCCCACTCGGATGATGTCCTCTTCACTAAATTCAAGTCCCCGAAGTTTGATATGCCTCCGATGGGCATCCAATCTTTCGATTGACTCAAGGTTGCACGGGCTGTCATCCAGGGCAAAGGCGATTCGGCGATGGCCCAACTCAACGAGGTGGTCCACGGCTAAGCCGATTCCCTGATCGTTGTCGCAAAGGACGGCGGGATGCCGGTTATCGAAACGATCGGCATGCGCATGAATGATCGCGACCGGGACGGACGACCGTGCGACCGTTTCCAGATTCTCGTCGGTCGATACCGAGCTGTACCAGACCAGCCCGTCGAACCGACCATCGCTCAAAGCGTCTTCCGGAGAGGCTCCCATCAACTTCGGACAAAGGGTCAAAGAATAGCCACGCTTGAACGCACCCTCGATGATCCCGTCGAGTAGGCAAGCGAAGTAGCGCGAACCTTCATCCAGTTGCGGACGAGTAACTCCCGTGCCGTGAAGCAATCCGATCGTCATCGTCTGCTGCTCGCGGAAGTTACGGGCAAAGACGTTCAACCGGTAACCAAGGTCGGAAGCGGCTTGGCGAACGCGTTCTGCCGTGGCCTCGCTAACTCGGATGCTCTGAGCCTTGTTGTGAAGGACTCGGGAAACGACCACCGGGGAGACCCCAGCTCGGGCCGCAACATCTCGGACCGTTATCGGCACACGACCTCCGATCCGAAATCCATGCCCAAAATCCGGCGCACATCCCCCGTCAAAGTGGGGGTTGATGCGCGGTCCATTCCGCATTTATCAAGAACGCCAATGTTCTTTTTCATGTTCGTCTACGTGAATCTTGCTCTACTATATCGTTATATTAGATTTCTGCACACAGCTTTTTTGCGACATTTCAAAAAACTGGAGATAGTGGGCCGAATAATCCCGTGCCATTGCTAGGGAGGTTCAGGTGCTTGTCGGTCGGCATTCTCCCTCGGCGGAAAGGAGCCGGATGCGGCCCGTCATCTCCCAATTCTTCAGCCGTGTGTAGACGGCTCGGGCTAAAATCCGAGCCACGCCCCTGGAACCAAAAGATGAAGTTGATTCGAACACTCGCGCCGTGCCCCTTGCTTTTCTGCCTTACGGTGATACTTGCCGGAAGCTCTTCAACCGTCGCCGCCCCCGCGATCAGGATTCGCGAGCGCTTCGACGCCAATTGGCAGTTTCGGACGGACCCCGTGGTCAAACACGTCGGCGCGTCGATCGCTTGGCAATGGCAGCCGGCAACGTCGGTTGAATTGAAAACCGCGACCGTTCCCGTCGGCCTGCCCAACATCTGGCGGCCCGCACGCGATCAGCAGGACGTCTTCCTGAAGCGCAACGGCTATGCCTGGTTCCGCACCGACCTTGGCAAGGGAAGTCAACCCAAGAACCTCTATCTCCACTTCGAAGGCGTCGACGATAGCGCCGCGGTTTTCATGAACGGCCGACGACTCATCGTTCACGAAGGCTGGAACGAACCATTCGAAGCCCATGTCGGTGAAGTCTGGAATCCGGACGGCCCCAACATCGTCTACATGCTCGTCCAGAACACCGCCGCGGCCGGCGGTCTTAACGGACCGGTCTGGCTGGACGTCCGGCGACCGGACGTCGCGCCATTGGAGTCAGTACCGGGCTACAACGACGCGACCTGGCGCACCGTCCATCTCCCCCATGACTACGGAATCGAAGGCAAGTTCGACCCGAAGGCGGACACCTCCCACGGTTCGTTACCGATCCCAACCGCCTGGTACCGAAAGCACTTCACGCTCACCAAGGCCTATGCCGGCAAGTCGGTCTGGATCGACTTCGACGGCGTCTACCGTGACGCGACGATCTATCTGAATGGTCGGAAACTAGGTCGTTGGCCTAGCGGCTACGCCAGTTTCCGCTACGACATCACCGGTATCGCTAAGGTCGGCAGGCCAAACCTTCTCGCGGTCCGGGTCGATCCCACCCACGGAGAGGGCTGGTGGTACGAGGGTGCGGGCATCTACCGCCACGTTTGGCTGAATGCTGCCGACAAGGTTCACGTCGCACCCTGGGGCGTCTACGCGATGGCCACCGTCAAGGGTCCGGAGAGCCAAACCTCTCCCGCCGCGGAAGTGTCGATCAGCACCCAGGTCGCCAATGATCTGCCAACGAGCGAGTCCTGTAACATCACGTCAACGGTCATCGACCCCGCCGGTAGCCCCCGTGCCTTAACAACGACAACGATCGACGTGCCGCCCCACGCCTCCCGGATGCTGATGCAGTCGGCCGTCATAACCAAGTCGCAGCTATGGTCGATCGAGACCCCCCGACTCTATCGCGTCATTACAACGATTCGCCGACGTGGCGCGATCCTCGACTCTACGGAGACCCACTTCGGAATCCGGACCCTCCGGTTCGACCCGAACTTCGGGTTCTTCCTGAACGGCAAGTCGGTCAAGCTCCAGGGCACCTGCAATCACCAAGATCACGCCGGGGTCGGCATCGCCCTTACCGATGGCCTGATCGATTGGCGCATCAAGAAACTCAAGGAAATGGGTTCGAACGCGTACCGGTGCTCGCACAACCCGCCCGCCGCGGAACTCCTCGACGCCTGCGATCGCCTCGGGATGGTCGTCATGGATGAAACCCGCCACTTGGGCAGCACCAGCCTTTCGAAGTCCCCGTCCGGCACCAAATTCGACGACAAGGCTGAACTGCAGTCGCTCATCCTCCGCGACCGAAACCATCCCAGCGTGATCATGTGGTCTCTCTTCAACGAAGAAGGGCTACAGGCAACCAAGGAAGGAGCCGCGATCTTCGAAAAGGAGGCCAAGTTCGTCAAGTCTCTCGACCCGAGCCGCCCCTGCACCGGTGCCACCAACTGGGGCTACGGCGAAGGCATCACCTTCGTCGAGGACATGCAGGGAATGAACTACGGAATCGGTGCGTACGACCGTATCCACAACGCATTCCCGAACCTCCCGATGTTCGGCAGCGAGACCGCCAGCACGGTGAGCACGCGCGGCATCTACGCCAACGACACGAAGGCCGGCTACGTCAGCGCCTACGATGTCAACAAACCTGACTGGGGGGCCACCGCGGAAGAAGGCTGGAAGGCGCTGGCCGACCGCCCCTGGATGGCCGGAGGCTTCGTCTGGACCGGGTTCGACTACAAGGGTGAACCCACCCCCTACGGCTGGCCCTGCATCAATTCCCACTTCGGCATCATCGATATCTGTGGCTTCCCGAAGGACAACTTCTTCTACTACCAAGCCTGGTGGGGAAGCAAACCAATGGTGCACCTGCTCCCGCACTGGAACTGGC
This sequence comes from Fimbriimonadales bacterium, assembly GCA_038216655.1. Lineage (GTDB taxonomy): Bacteria > Armatimonadota > Fimbriimonadia > Fimbriimonadales > Fimbriimonadaceae > JAFDWR01. The sequence goes on along the minus strand of JBBQPZ010000001.1, from coordinate 148,482 downwards.
CAGCCAAGAAGGGAGTCGCCATTCCGGTTTGGGCGTACAGCAACGGAGACGAGATCGAACTCATCCTGAACGGCAGCTCACTCGGTCGACAGAAGATGCCAGCCCACGAGCACGTCGCCTGGCAGGTCCCGTACTCGCCCGGAACGCTTCTCGCGAAGGCGTACCGCAACGGCAAGCTAATCGTCACGGATAAAGTCGTCACGACCGGAGCACCCGCCGCGCTTCGGGTCACCTCAACGCAACCGGTAATTCCCGCCGACGGAGAAGAGTTCTCGCTCGTCGAGGTCGCCGTCGTCGATGCCGCCGGCAACGTCGTGCAGGACGCCTCAAACCTGGTCTCCTTCTCAACCACCGGCGTCGGAAACGTCGTGGGAGTAGGCAACGGCGATCCAAGCAGCCATGAACCCGATGTCGCCACCTCGCGGCGCGCTTTCAACGGACGTTGCATGGTCCTGATCGGTCGAGCAAGCCAGCCGGGAACGATCAACCTCACGGTCAGTGCGCGCGGCCTCAAATCTGCGAACCTGGTCGTCGACGCGAAAGCCCACCTGAAGGGAGACCGCTAAAGCGTGAAATTCACCGATGGCAACTGGCAGTTGCGCCCCGGCGTCCGCCCCTTCTGGGCCTCTGAAGCGTATCAAGTCACGCCTGGGCCGGACAGCCTAAAGATCCTCGCAACGACGACCCAGATACGTCATCGTGGCGACACGTTGCAAGGCCCGGCTCTGACCGTCAGGCTAAGTTCGCCTGCGGCGGATGTAATTCGGGTACGGGTATCTCACTTCGAGGGCGTCCTCGACAAAGGGCCGCATTTCGAGATTGAAGACTCTCATCCTTCCGTCAAAGTAGCCCACGACGATGCGACCGCGAGTTTGACCTCCGGCTCCCTTTGCATCGAAGTCGACCGCATGAACTGGGAGATGGCATTCGTCGCCGATGGCAAAACCATCACCCGCAGCCCGGCCAGAGCCCTCGCTCTCATGGAAGTAGAAGGGAAGGGGAACTTCATTCACGAGCAACTCATGCTCGGAGTGGGAGAAAACGTCTACGGTCTCGGCGAGCGGTTCACCGCGTTTGTGAAGAATGGCCAAGTAGTCGACATCTGGAACGAGGACGGCGGCACCAACAGCGAGCAGGCCTACAAGAACGTTCCGTTCTATTTGACCAACTGCGGCTACGGCGTATTTGTCAACAACCCTGGAAAGGTCAGCTTCGAAGTCGCCTCCGAGCGCTCGTCTCGAGTCGGATTTTCGGTCCCCGGCGAATCCCTCGAATACTTCGTCATCTATGGCCCGACCCCAAAGGAGATCCTTCGAAAGTACACCGCCCTCACCGGTCGGCCTGCGTTGCCCCCCGCCTGGTCATTCGGCCTCTGGCTATCCACCAGCTTCACCACCAACTACGACGAAGAGACCGTCACCTCGTTCATCCAGGGCATGGAGGACCGAGACCTTCCGCTCCACGTCTTCCACTTCGACTGCTTCTGGATGCGCGCCTTCCACTGGACCGATCTGGTCTGGGACCCCGAGGTATTTCCCGATCCGCCCGCGATGCTAAAGCGCCTGAAAGATCGTGGCCTGAAAATCTGCGCCTGGATCAACCCCTACATCGCCCAAGAATCGCGCCTGTTCCAAGAGGGAATGGACGGTGGCTTCCTGGTCAAACGGCCCAACGGGGATGTCTGGCAATGGGACAAATGGCAGCCCGGCATGGCCCTTGTCGACTTCACCAATCCCGCCGCCTGCGCCTGGTTCCAGTCTCGCCTCGAAGAGCTGCTCGACGCCGGCGTCGACGCCCTCAAGACCGACTTCGGGGAGCGTATTCCCACCGACGCGATCTACCACGATGGCTCCGATCCCGTCGGGATGCACAACTACTACACCCATCTCTACAACCAATGTGTCTTCGAGCTGCTTGAGCGTAAGCGTGGCGTCGGCGAGGCCGTGCTCTTTTGCCCGACCCGCGACCGTCGGCGGGCAAAAGTATCCCGTCCATTGGGGTGGCGACTGCTGGTCCGACTTCGAGGCGATGGCCGAGAGCCTACGCGGCGGTCTCTCACTCGGCCTCAGCGGCTTCGGCTTCTGGAGCCACGACATCGGCGGCTTCGAGGGCCTGCCCCCCGCCGCGCTATACAAGCGCTGGGTCGCGTTCGGCCTGCTCTCGTCGCACAGCCGCCTCCACGGCAGTGGCTCCTACCGCGTGCCCTGGCTCTACGACGACGAGGCCTGCGACACCCTGCGGTATTTCACCAAGCTCAAGTGCCGCCTCATGCCGTACCTGTTCAGCAAGGCCGTCGATGCCCACGAGAACGGACTCGCAATGATGCACCCCATGCTCGTCGAATTCCCCGACGATCCCACTTGCGACACGCTCGATCGCCAGTACATGCTCGGTGACTCGCTGCTCGTGGCTCCGGTGTTCTCCTACGGGGACGAGGTCCAGTTCTACGTCCCCAAAGGGCGATGGACCTCGCTGATCGATGCCCACGTCCTCGAAGGGCCGGCATGGCATACGGAGTCGCACGGCTTCCTTTCCGTTCCCCTGATGGTCCGTCCCAACACGCTACTGGTGACGGGTTCCCAGGATGACCGTCCGGATTACGATCTAACGACCAGCCTTACCGTGTCCCTGTACGAGCTCGAAGACGGAGCGACGGCCTCGTGTTTAATCGTGGACTCGCGAGGCATTCACAAGGCCTCGATTGAAGCCAGACGGTCGGGTTCCCTCATCCGAATTTCTACTTCGGCGGTCTTGGAGAACTGGACGGTCCGCCTTGTCGGCATCTCAACCGTCACAGGAGCGACCGGGGCTTTAATAGGCAAGGCTGGTTCCGATGTCGCGCTTGCAGTGAGTCCAAGACAGCTTAGCGTCGAAGTCGAACTAGAAGCCATCTAGAGTGCAGGTCCGGAGTTCCCCCTCCTTTTGCAGCGATGATTGTGTGGACGAGGAGGGGGCTAGGGGGTGGAGATTCCGGACCTCGCAATTGCTTGCCGTGCCGAGAACGGAAATCCGAGCCGAACCTCCATCCCCCAACCCCTTCCTCCTCTCGAGCACGAACCATCTCGGCAAGAGGAAGGGAGTTAAAGCTTCGCCAGCTCGACACGCTCGCCACCGAGCCGCGCGCTCTCGTACACCCCAACGATCACCCGCAACGGCTCCAAAGCCATCCGGCCCGTTACATACGGATCGCGGTCGTCCAACACCGCCCGAGTGAAATCCTCAAGCTGTAGCCGATGCTGCTCCTGCCAGATCGCGGACGGATCGGCCGCGCCCGTCACCTCGGAGGTTCCCGTGGTCCGCAAATTCGGGGTCGGCTGAGACTGCACGCCCCGACCGTAGAGCCCATCTGCCGCCGCTGCCGCGTCGACTTCCCAAACCTTCAGCCGGTCACCCTCGATGATTGCCGTCCCATAAGCCCCGTGAACCTCGAGCCTTTCCGACATCCCGGGGTAAAAGCTCGTCGAGTTCTGCAGCACCCCAATCGCGCCATTCTCGTACTCGACCAATGCGTTCGACACGTCCTCCACCTCGATCGTGTGGGAAGCCGTCCGAGTCATCGCCCGAACGGCTTTCACCCCGCCCATCACCCACTGGATCATGTCGACATAGTGCACGCCCTGGTTCATCAGGCAGCCACCGCCATCAAGCTTCCAAGTCCCTCGCCAGGAACCGGAATCGTAATAGGCCTGGGTCCGATACCATTTCGTGTAGGCGTCACCCGCGATCAGCTTGCCGAGATCCCCTGCCTGCGCGGCATCGCGCAACTGCCGAATGTCCGGCGCAAACCGGTGCTGCGAAATCGTCGCCAGCTTGACGCCCGCCTTCTCGCAAGTCTCCACGAGGCCTAAAGCCTCCGCCAAGGAAACGTCGATCGGCTTTTCGACCACGACATGCTTGCCTGCCCGCGCGGCTTGCACGCCGATCTCTGAGTGCAGGCCGCTCGGGACGCAAACGCACACCGCGTCGACATGACCCCAAAGGTCTTCAAGCGAAGCAGCGGCGGGAACGCCAAATTTCTCGGACGTCGCCGAGGAGCGATCCGGCTCAATATCGTAAACGGCGGCCAATTTCGCCCCGTCAATCTTCTGCAAAGCATTACAATGCGTGCCGTGGATAACGCCGCAGCCAATGACGCCGAATCGAATTTCCTGGGACATCAAAGCCATTTTGCTCCCTTGCCCCGACCCGGGCGATACGGTAGCCGAAAACAAATTGCGAAACTCCTACTGCCGGTCTTCATCGGCGCCGTGGTTTCTCTGGCCTCGGCGCAGCAGATTAGCGATTCGACCCTTGTTCAGGAAATGACAGATCTCTCGTTCCTGACCCACCGCAGCCACGATCGATACACTGCTGCGCAAGCCAGCAGCTACGACCGGGCTTCTGTGAAGCCCGGGACTGAAAGCTGGTTCGCCAACGGGGACGCCGGGCAATTCATCCGCTCGGAGACCAACGACGGACGAAAGGAGTTCGTGATGGCCGACCTCAAAGGCCCGGGTTCGGTCACGCGCATCTGGTCCGCCAATCCTCGCGGCACGATTCACTTCTACTTCGACGGCGAGGCGGTTCCTAGACTCTCCGCCCCAATGCAGGACCTCCTATCGGGAAAGGTCTGGCCCTTTTCTGACCCTCTCTCTTACGTGGCATCCCACGGGTGGAACATTTACTACCCATTCCCTTACGCGAAGTCTCTCAAAATCACGGCGGAGGACCCGCAAAGCCTCTACTATCATGTGGATTACCGCACATTCGAAGGTGCCCCTCGGGTTGAAAGTTTCAGCGCCCTTGCCCTCACGATGGGGCGGATGCACGAAGCATATAACCAATTAGGAGAATCAGCCGGACGGGTTGGCAAACTCCTCGAGGCCGGCCCGCCGCCGATGCCCGAGAAACCCGTCCGCTTCACTAAGGTCAAACCTCAATCCGAATTCAGCAGCGGGGAAGTGAAGGGCACCGGGATGATCACCGGCCTCCGATTCCGTATCCCGCTCCCGCTCGTCCAGACCTTCCGCGCGATGGACTGGACCGACGCCTTCCAACCCCACAACGTCCTCCAAAACCTGATCCTGGAGATGGAGTTCGACGGCGAAACCACCGTCCGCGCCCCTCTCGGTGCCTTCTTCGCCGACAACCCAGGCGTTGCTCCCTACACGAGTTATCCGATGAGCGTAAGCAAGGACGGCGTATTCACATGCCGCTTCCCGATGCCCGTCACCAAGTCGTTTCGGATCCACCTCAAGAACGTCGGCAAAGTCGAGGTTCCTGTCTCCGTGGACTGGGACTTCAAGCAACAGATACTGCCCCCGAACACCTACCACTTCCACGCCCAGTGGGACGGCACTCACTCCCGCACCCGACCGATGCGCGACATGCACCTCCTCGACGTCCAAGGCGAGGGCAAACTGGTGGGCATTAGCCTCCACGTCGGCAACCCCGTCAAAGGATGGTGGGGCGAGGGCGATGAGAAGGTCTACGTCGACGGGGAGACCTTCCCCAGCACCTTCGGAACCGGCACCGAGGACTACTTCGGCTACGCCTGGTCCTCTCCCGATCTCTTCGACCGCCCCTACCACGGCCAGCCAATTTCCGACGGCAAGACCAATTTCGGCCACTCCGCGATCCACCGCTGGCACATCTTGGACAACATCCCCTTCCAGAAAGGGATCAAGTTCGACCTTGAGATGTGGCACTGGGCGGACTGTGTCGCCACCTACGATTGGACTGCCTACTGGTACGCCAAACCCGGCAGCACCGGCAACCACCCGATCCCCATGGCGATAAGACTCCCCGAAGCCCTCCTACCCCCCGCGCCCGTCAAAGGCGCCTTCGAAGGCGAAAACCTCAAAAACTCCGCCACCGGCGGCAAGCTCGAGAACCAAACCGGCTTCGACGAAACCTCCGGCGGAGCCCAACTCTGGTGGACCTACCCCAACCCCCACGACCGCCTCACCCTCGAACTCCCGGTCGCCACGGCAGGGAAGTACGAGCTGGTCGGCAACTTCTGCCACGCGATGGACTACGGCATCCACCAAATCTGGGTCAACGGCATCGCCCTCCCTCCACGAGACTTTTTCCAGCCAGAAGGCGTGACCTGGAAGCTGGACTCTCTGGGCGTCTTCGACTTCCCGGCCGGGAAGGTCAAGATCGAAGTCGAGTGCATCGGCCACCGCCAAGGCGCACGACCAGGAAACATGTTCGGCCTCGACTACTTCCTCCTGAAGCCAAAAGGCTAGCTAACGATTCGATAAGCAGACGCCTTCCGAATAGTCCTCCCTTGAGGGAGGGGTGGGAGGGTGATCAACTGCCTCCAATTCTGAAGTGAAGCCGGAACCTCACCCCCTAGAGCGATGTGGCTCGAATTACGGAGGAATGAAAAGCCCTCCCTTGAGGGAGGTTGGAGGGTGACCAACTGCGTCACATTCTGAAAATGGCCATGCCTCTGCCCCTCGAATCGCCTCTAAGTATAAGCGAGTAATCCAGCCCCCGACCCCGAAGGGGTCACGGATAATAGCCCGGTGGTCGCTCCGGCGACCCCGGGACCTCGGCACCATCAAATTCCGCGATCCCGTCTAAGCGGGATCGCGCACTTGTCCCGACATGGCGGTTGTAAACCGTCTCAGTCCTAGCTAACCGTGCAACCGGCGGCGTCGCCAGTACAAGGCGGCACATCCGAAGGGCCACTCACTCTCTGAATCGTGGATGTCTTTTCAAAAATTCACCCTGCTGAGGTGCCATGGTTTGTCCGGACTTGTCAATACCTGGGGACTAGAACTGCCTCCCGGCAAGCCGTGCTCCGCCCCTCGCTAGCAATTGCAAATTCCGACTCTGCTCAAATTAGATGCCTACCCATCGAATCGCCTCTAGGTATAAGCGAGCAATCCACCCCCCCCCCGACCCCGAAGGGGTCACGGATAATAGCCCGGTGGTCGCTCCGGCGACCCCGGGGTCACCGCACCATCAGAAACCTCGCTCCCGGGACGGGCTCGGAGCGGCAAACCGTTCTTTCGATAGAGTTACAACGAATCTTTTCGAACCCGCTGCCGTCGAGTTCGACGCGGACGGCGACGTTGCGCGGATCACCGTGGAGTACAAGGGCCGAACCGAGGAGGAGTGGCGCTACGACGACTACTAGAAGGTCGAGAACTGGCGCATCCCTGGCACGATCCAGCGGGCGCGCTTTAAGGCGTCTGGGCTGAACATCCCTGAGGATGACCGCATCCGGTGGAAGCTCCTGAGTGTGACCACGGTTCCAGGGGATCCGCTGGACGACGCGCACGTTTTCGCCAAGGGAGCGCAAGTTATCGACCGACGTGGCGACACCTTCGGCCGCACCGCGACGTACGATCCAGCGAAAGGTGACCTAGAGAGTCAATGGATCGGATCGGGCGGCTCAGCGCCAAAACAAAACGACCCGACCGCGGCACGGCTAGCGATCGCGGCCTCCATCGTGGGATGCGGAGTCGGAATCGTGGCGGTCGCGCGCAACCTTCGGAGGAAGAAGACATGAGCAAAGCAAACAACCCGCCGCGGACCAGTTTTCCACGACCGACGGTGAAGGCCTTCACCCTTATCGAGGTGCTGGTGTGCGTGGCGTTCATCGCGATTCTATCTGGCTTGCTGTTCGCGGTGCTCTCCCCAGCGAAAGCCTCCGCCCATAAGGCCACCTGCACTTCAAATCTGCGACAGATCGATTTGGCCGTTAGCTTGTACGAGCATGACTACGACGATCAAATGCCGTACTTTGCGTTCAACGGGTGGGTGGATCCAAATCGCAACACTCATGGCAAGGATCTGCTGGCACCTTATGGCACCACCGAAGACCTATACACTTGCGCGGACCGACCCCACGACATGTTCTCTAGTGCAAAAGGTGCTGCCTACCAGTTGAGGTTCTCGCAGATAGCGCAGCCACCGGACCATAAGAAGATCTTGAATTGGCGGGTGATTCCAGACGCTGAGACGGTGATCGCATACGATCCCAACCACATGGAACATAACGACGGCCATCCGAAGGGCATTTATCTTGCGCTGCGTCACGGAGGAAGCGTCGAGAGAATTCAAGCCTCAGCCGTCGTTGAGCACGACGAGGATTGGTTGGGAATCGGCGGAGGCTATACTTGGCCCACCTGGCTACAATTCCCGCGAGAAGCGTTTCCGCCGCAAGTCATCGGGCCTGAGGAAGTACGGCTGTCGCAGTAGAAGAAGGGTTGATATTTCACTTAACTGACGAAGAAATAGTCGCCTGACACTTGCTCACCTCGGCAAGCTGTGAAGCCCTTTTAAGATGAGTTCCTAGGGCTTCTGCGGGTGTGCGGTACCGGGGGACGAGGGGGGACGCTGGTGAGCCACCACACCCCGGACCAACCCGAACCCCCAAACAAAAACTGGTTGACGAAAAGCTGTCCCACGCACCCATCTACGTGACGACAATGAATCCTGGGCCCGGGGGCCAAGTCTCAACACCCAGAGGAATTCCCACATTCCCACCCTGGGTTACCTTAGAACGTCGTGAGAACGTGAGTTCACCCTGCAACCGTGCGGAATCGGGCACCAACCTACCGAGCATCGTAGGCCTCAGGCACCGCCCGAAGCTCGCTCGGGACCAGCCCGAGATACTCGCGGATCGATTCCCGCAAACCCTGCGTCGTCCCGAACCCGCAGTTCGAAGCCACCAGGTCCACCGCCATATCGGTGGTAACCAAAAGCTCGACCGCCGCCTCCGTCCGGCAACGATCCACGTATTCGTGGAACCCGTAGCCAACCAAAGCTTTGAACATGCGCGAAAAATGGAAAGGCGAATAGCCCGCCATATCGACCGCGTCCTTCAAAGGCCAGCCGTCCGACGGCTTGGCGCGAACCTTCAAGGTCAGCTCCCGAATCGTCTCGGGCAAATCAGCCGGAAGCGCCGCGAGCTGAACTTCGTCTCCACCGGTCACCAGCCGAGCGACGATTTCGTAAACCACGGAGAGCATCAGCGGCTCGGAATAATCAACGTGCCCGTTCTTCGAGTGCTCGTACCGATCAAGCGCGTCGCGGAACTGCGGGTCGATCGGCTTGCACGCAACCGAACGGCCCGCATTCGACCCGCGCCCGCTATTGGCGACGTAGTGCTCAAGCAACGGAGTCATCTGCCCCGGCCAAGTCAAAATTTGCACCGAGTGATCGCCGCGAGCCGCAGTTACGATCAAACGGGTGCCGCCTCGCACAAAGGTGACGCTGCGCGGCGCAACGAGAATTAGCTTCCCTTGTGCCGCGGTACGAGCGATAATCGCACCCTTGTAGTTCACGACAAGGGCGTTAAGGGAGGGAGGTACCTGCACGACCCCGGTGACCGTTTTTGCCACGGAAGTCGTGACCTGCTCTAACCGCATGTGCTGAAAGCCAGGCAAGTCCTGACGCTTGACAGGTTGTATCCCGCACTCGAATGTTAGATCAACGTGGATCTCTGTCTCTCCCATACGCATGGATTCTCCTCTTTCGCCAGCTTCCCAAATTCCAAGGAAAGCCTGCGGCGATTAAACAGGACCGTTTCGCGAATCGGGTATCCCTTAGAAGTGTCCCGTAAGTTTTCCGTTGCCATTGTCGGCGCAACCGGCGCCGTCGGCCAAGAGTTTCTCCGTTTGTTCGAAGCCCGCTCTTTTCCTGTCGGAGGCCTAAAGCTCCTCGCAAGTTCCCGATCCGTCGGAAAGAAGTCTGATTTCGGTGGGGCCACCTACACGATCGAAGAAGCCACCCCGGGGGCGTTCAAGGGCGTCGACATCGCCTTCTTCAGCGCCGGCGCCTCGCGCTCACGCTCGCTCGTACCCGCCGCTCTCGAAGCTGGAGCGATCGTGGTGGACAACTCCAGCGCGTTCCGGATGGACCCCGAGGTCCCCCTCGTCGTCCCGGAAGTCAACGGAGACCAAATCGCCCCGGATCGGCGACTTTATGCCGTCCCGAATTGCACCGCGATCCTGCTGCTGATGGCGATCGCCCCGCTCCGCGAACTCGGCAAGATCGAACGACTGATCGTCAGCACCTACCAAAGCGCCAGCGGCGGAGGTGCCGCGATGATGCGTCAGCTCCTCGAAGAGACCCAGCGCAGTCTCGCCACTGGTGGCAAAGACTTCCGCCAGCCGGATTCCGCAATCCCGCCCTACGCCTTCAACCTCTTCAGCCACAACACCGCCATCGGCGAGGACGGCTACAACGAGGAAGAAGCCAAGGTGATCCAGGAGTGCCGCAAGATCCTCAACGATCCCGAACTCAAGATCAACGTAACCTGCATCCGAGTCCCCGTCCTCCGCGCTCACAGCGAATCCGTCACCGTCGAGTTCAGCGGCAAGGCACCTTCGGTTGAAAATGTCCGGCGCGTCCTCGAACATGCCCGCGGCGTCAGGGTCATTGACGACCGGGCGGCAAACCGCTTCCCAACCCCGCTCGACGCGAGCGGTCAGGACGACGTGCTGGTTGGCCGAATTCGCCAGGATGTGAGCAACCCGAACGCGATCTCGCTGTTCCTCTGCGGCGACCAGCTCCTCAAAGGCGCAGCGCTCGACGCGGTGCAGATCGCCGAGGCGTACCTCGACCTGGGACATCCCGCCGGTCAAGAAAACTGGGCCTAGCCCGGCATTCGAACCGGCATTGAGTCGGTTCCGGCAACCGTGCCGGGATCGACCTTCCCAGAAGGCGGCAGAAGAGCATCGGATGTTGCTCCTCTGTGTACTCTCCTCCTACGCGCTGGGCGCCGTCGCTTTGTTCGCCGCAAGTGTGCGACGGGCGCCCGCAATGTCGTTTGACATTGCCACGCATCCCATTCAAAAGGAGGAGTGCGAAGTGATCGAATTCCCGATTCATCGCCTCAACGCGTCCAACGAAGAATTCGAAACGCGCAGAGCGGCCTAGTGCGAACCGTGTTCCGCCGGATCGTCGATATCGAACGGGTCGCGCGGTCGGAACCCGAATAGCCGCGACAACCAGCGGAACGGCCCGTGGGAGAGGTTCCGGTTGTATCGATCGACCACAAGGTTGTAGTAGGTCGCGGCAAAGTCAATCTTCAGACGCGTTCGCTCCAAATCATCCAGCAGCGAATGTTCAATCCCTTCTAGCCGGTTGAGCATATTCGCCAGCCGCGCCCGCGCCAACCGCTCTGCCTCCGCCTTCTCACGCACCGTCTTGGCATCCTCCGGCGACAATTGGGCGGACTTTAGCTCCTCCGAATGCTCAGAGGGCGCTTCCTCGATCAGTCTGGCCAGTAGGCCATGCCGCCGGTGCATCTGTTCTTCGATCTGCGCAAGGGCACTGCGCGCGTCAAGGCGCATCGCGGTGAGATGGCGATAAAGGGCGACGCCCGCCGGGGCGAGCAAAAGGCCGATACCAGCGAGTATCAGCAGCCAAACCACACGGCCCACCTCCTTTGAATCTCTAATCTCCCTACGGCCCAACTACGGCGTGGGTTGCGTCCCTGAGGACTTCAGCACAATCCGCTCGGAATCCCCATCGCGACTCATGGTCACCGTTCCATCTGGGTTAGCGTGCAGCTTGATCGGCGAGTTCAAGGGCGGGCCAGCCTTGTCCGCCGAAACCCCCAACACATTCAACGGCTTCAGGGTGAGATCGTCGCCACCTTGGGAAGTCATTCCCGCGATCGGAATTCCGCCATCCTCCGCATCGAACGTCCCATCCGTCCGGATGATCACCTTGACTCGGCTCGCGGTGACCCCAATACCACTTGGCCCCGGATCTGCCCCGAGATTCCGGGATCCCTGCCAAGTGCCTTCCCAGGGAAAGGGCTTACCGCAACCGGCTCCGGACACCAACGCCATCGCGAAGACGATCAGTCCGACGCCGAGTCTTACGTGCTTCCCGACAGATATACTTTCAAACATGGTTGGTGCTCCTGCCGAAGTCTACTCGTCCATGGGATTGCTGACCTCCGAGTACGAACTCATCCTTCGCCTCCTTGGTCGCGAACCCTCCTACACCGAACTCGGAATGTTCGCGGTGATGTGGAGCGAACATTGCGGCTACAAGTACAGCCGCCCCGTCCTCGCCGCCTTCAAGAAATACAAAGAGGCGATGGAAGGCGATGGCCTCGAGAACGCCGGCATCGTCGATATCGGGGACGGCCTCGGGATCACGATGAAGGTCGAGTCCCACAACCATCCGTCAGCAGTCGAGCCCTACCAGGGTGCCGCCACCGGAGTCGGCGGCATCATCCGCGACATCCTCACGATGGGCGCACGCCCGATCGCGGGACTCAACTCCCTCCGCTTTGGCCCGATCCGCGACGGTGAAGCCTCCGCCGAAGTCGTCGACCGCAACCGCTACCTGTTCGAACACGTCGTGTCTGGCATCGCCGGATATGGCAACTGCGTCGGCGTCCCGACGGTAGGTGGGGAAGTCGGGTTCCACCCCCGCTATTCCGGCAACCCGCTTGTCAACGCGATGTGCGTCGGCATGCTGCGTCTCGACGAAGTCACCACAGCCTCCGCGGCAGGAATCGGCAATCCGGTCATCTATCTCGGCTCCGCCACCGGTCGGGACGGCATCCACGGCGCGACCTTCGCTTCCGAAGCTCTAGACGATGAGAGCGACGCCAAGCGTCCGAACGTCCAAATCGGCGATCCGTTCGCCGAAAAGCTCCTCATCGAGGCCACCCTCGAAGCTCTCGCCACCGGCGCGGTGGTGGCCATCCAGGACATGGGAGCCGCCGGCCTCACTTGCAGCACGATCGAAATGGCGAGCAAGGGAAGCGTCGGCATGAGCGTCGACCTCGACCTCGTCCCGATGCGCGAGAACGATATGTCCGGGTACGAGCTGATGCTCAGCGAAAGCCAAGAGCGGATGCTCGCCGTCGCCCACCAGGGCCGCGAGAAAGAAGTCCTCGACGTCTTCCACAAGTGGGGACTCAAAGCCGTCGTCATCGGCTACGTGACCGACGACAACCTCGTGACCGTCACTCGCCTTGGCGAGATCGAAGCCAAGGTTGATCCGAAACTGCTCACTGATTTCTGTCCGACCTACCAGATGGCGTCAACCGAGCCGGAGTATTTCCGGCGGGCAAGTCAATTCGACCTCTCGAGGGTCGCAATCGCCGATCCGCACAAGTCCCTGCTCACCCTGCTCGCCGCCCCCGAAATCGCCAGCAAACGCTGGGTCTACACCCAATACGACCAGCAGGTTCAAACGCAAACCACCCTGCTGCCGGGCGCATCCGATGCCGCGGTGATCGCGCCGCGTGGCACGAAAAAGGGCATCGCGCTCAAGATCGACGGCAACTCCCGGCAGACCTACCTCGACCCGTATGTCGGAGGTCAACTCGCGGTCGCAGAAGCCGCCCGGAACGTGGCCTGCACCGGCGCTCGCCCCGCCGCCGTTACCGACGGTCTTAACTTCGGGAACCCCGAACAGCCCCACGTCTACTGGCAGTTCAAGGAAGCGGTGCAAGGCATCGCGGATGCCGCCGAAACCATGGGCACGCCGGTCATCAGCGGCAACGTGAGCTTCTACAACCAGAGCGAACTCGGCGAAGTCCCTCCAACTCCGCTGATCGGGATGCTCGGAATCTTGGAAAATGCGGCCAATCGCATTCCGAGCGCACCGACCAGCATCGGTCACCTCGCTCTGCTCGACATCCCTCTCCCCAAAAGTCACGGCCTCGGAGCCAGCGCCTACCTCGCCTACGTCCACGATGTGGAAGATGGACGTCCGACGGCTCCCGACATGGAGAAGGAGCGAGCCCTCGGACATTTCCTCGCCGACCTTGCGTCGAACGGGAAGATCGTTTCCGCCCATGACAGCAGTGAAGGAGGGCTCGCCGTCGCACTGGCGGAGCTCGCCATCGCAGGGGTGAAAATTGAGGCAGCGCTTCCAGAAGCCTCACGCATCGACAGCGCCCTCTTCGGCGAACTCCCCGGCCGGGTCCTCGTAGGATTGCCGGATCGTCCCGATTCTGAGGCCGTCGGTACTGAAATTGCAGCCGATGCGAAGCGTCTAGGTTTAAGGCTGTCGATAATTGGCTCGTATGGACCCGGAGACGGGCTGGCGATCCGAGTCGGCACTGAAGGCCTAACGTGGAACATGGCTGAACTTAGGGAAGCCTATAACCTCAGCATTGAAAAATCGTTGAATTATTAAGAAAGGAGACGTTGCCATTCCATGGCACGTTGAGAGATCAAGCAATGAACACCGTCGACAACTCGCTCAAGTCCGCGCTACGACACCTGCGCACCCGTCCGCTCCTGATTGCGGTCGCGCTCACCGCCGTTTGCGGAGCCTATGCTCAGGAAGCGAATGCGCCGCACGCCGCGATGCCGAAGACCCAGCAGCAGGGCACGCAAACCGCGTCCCAAGCTGATTACGACTTCGCCAAGAGCATCCAGGATGCCATCAAGGTCTATAAGGTCGGCAATATCGACGAGGCTCAATCCAAGTTCGAGGCCCTGCATCAAACGCGCCCCAACGACGTCGACGTCGATTCCTGGCTCGGATTCATCTACCTCCAGAAGAAGCGTGGACCAGACGCTCTCCCGCTCCTCAAAGCGGCAAGTGAAGCGCGACCCAAGGACGTCGAGATCATGACGAACCTCGGGAACGCGTACGTCCTGACGGGCGACGACGCGAGCGCCGCCAAGGTGTTCGAGGCCATTGCGGTCGCCACCCCGGACAAGGCCGCCGCCCACTACAACCTCGGAACGACTTATATCCGGCTAAAGCAATACGGCCCCGCAGCGGATGAGCTGCGCAAAGCGATCGCCCAAAGCCAAGACGATCCTTATGCCTACAACAACCTGGGTGTGGCAGAGGATTCACAGGGTCACGCAGGTCAGGCGGCGGATGCCTTTACCAAGGCTTCTGACCTGCGGCCCGACAACCTCACGTTCGCTCGAAACGCGGGAATGGCCTGCGCTCGGGCCAACGACCGTTGGAAGGAAGCGGATCGAATGCTGACCCGCGCCCATTCCATCGATCAGGCCGACCAGAAGGTTCTCCTCCTGATGGCTGAATCGAAGCTCCGCACCGGCAAGCAGGATGAAGCCCGTGAACTCTACGAGAAGCTCAAGGACAACAAGAGTAACGACGCGACGTTCTATTACAACCTTGGCGTTCTCCGATCCAAGGGCGGAGACCGAGTGGGTGCCGAAGAGGCCTATCGCAAGTCGCTTGAGATGAATGACAGCGACCTGGACACGCTTTCCAACCTCGGCACGCTTCTGTACCGAAAGGGTGACTACGCCGGAGCTCGCGACTGCTTCGACAAACTCGCCGGGCTCTCGCCGAACAGCATGGCCGCGAAGCGCGACCTTGCCTCGGCTTGCGCGATGGGTGGCGACTTGGAGCGAGCTTCCGGCCTTTGGAAGCAGATCCTTGCCGATAGCCCGAACGACGTCGGTCTCCGCATGAACCTAGCGAACGCCCAGTGGAAGCGCGGAGAGTTCGATGCGGCTCACGAGAACTACCTGATGGTCCTCCACACCGACTCGAACAACCCGGCCGCCCTCAACGGCGTCGGCCTCTGGAAGCTGAAGCAGAACGATCTGAAGGGCGCTGCCGTTTCCTTCCGTGCGGCGATCGCCGGAGATGGCAACTTCGTCTCGGCCTACAACAACTTTGCAGTGACGCTGGAGAAGCTCAACAAGCGACCCGAAGCCATCAGCCTCCTTGAGCGAGCACTCAAGATCGACGGCAAAGCGGCTGAGGTGAAGGATAATCTGCGCCGAATGAAGTCCGCCAGCTAAACTAGGCGCGTGCGGATCCACCTACTGGTGAATATCCATCGGGCAGACGCGGTCGAAGCGGCCGCGTCTGCCGTTCGTTGGATTACCGAGCGTGGCCACGAAGCCGGTGCCGACCGTGAAAGCGGTCCCAAGCTCAACGTCCCTATCATCGACTCCGATCTCTTCGGCGACTGCGATCTAGTGGTCTCGTTCGGCGGAGACGGCACCCTCATCCGCGCCGCCCACCTATGCTCCAGCCGGGGCACCCCGATCCTCGGCGTCTACTACGGCCGCTTTGGCTTCGTGACCCAGTGCGACGGCCACGAGCTTGGCGCTTGCCTCAGCGATTTCGTCGACGGCAAGTATCGCCTCGAAGAACGGATGATGCTCCAGGTTGATCTGATCCGGCACGAGGCCGTTGTGGCGACCATTCACGCGCTAAACGAAACGGTGCTCCAGCGGGCGGTGACCGTGCCGATGCTCACCTTCCGAGTAAGCGTAGACGGGCACCACTTAACCACCTATCCCGCCGACGGTGTCATCGTCTCGACCCCCACCGGTTCGACCGCCTACAATCTGTCCGCCGGCGGCCCGATTGCCGACCCACGGCTTTCCGCCCTGATCGTCACCGCGATCGCCCCCCACACCCTGAGCGCACGCCCACTCGTGTTGGGCGCGAACTCGACGGTGCGGGTCGGGGTCTCGGTAGAGGGCGAGGCGGTTCTTTCCGCCGACGGAATGACGAGGCTACACCTGCTCACCGGCGACGAGATCGTGGTCTGCCGCTCTCCACGCGTCACCAAGCTCGTGTGTGTGGACCGCGACGACTTCTTGATCAAGCTCGGCGAACGATTGTTCTGGCATCAAGGCCTGCCGCTAGGAAGAGAATGAACGAGATTTTGCGAGTCGAAGGTGCGGTGGTGGAGTTCGCGTCACCAGGAGGAACGGTCCGTGCGCTGGACGGCGTTTCCCTCACCGTGACCGAGGGCGAGACCGTCGCCCTGGTTGGTGAATCCGGATGCGGAAAGACGACCTTAGCCCGAGCCGTACTTGGGCTCCAAAAGCTGACCCGAGGCAAGCTGACCCTGCAGGGCGAGCCTGTTCTTGGAACTCCGCGCGGCTTGGTCGAAAAGGTCGGGATGGTCTGGCAGGACCCCTACGCGAGTCTCGATCCTAAGTGGAAAGTAGGGCGCTCGGCGATGGAGCCAATGGCGCTGGTAGGGAAGAAGGGTTCCCCCGACGCCTTGTTCGAAGAGGTCGGCCTCGACCCTCAACTTGCCTCCCGCTATCCCCACCAGCTCTCCGGCGGTCAGCGCCAGCGCGTTGCGATCGGACGTGCACTCGCCCTCAAGCCGCCGCTCGTCATCTGCGACGAACCCACAGCGGCGCTCGATTTGAGCATCCGCGCCCAGATTCTGAACCTGCTAAGGCGCATCCAGGACACCGAGAAGTGCTCCTTCCTCTACATCTCGCACGACCTCACCACCGTACGCTTCCTGGCCGACCGGGTCGCGGTGATGTATCTCGGCCGCATCGTTGAAGAGGGCCCGACCGAAGACATCTTCACTTCGCCGCGCCACCCGTACACCCAACTGCTCCTGGACTCCGCCCCGAGCATCGAAAAGTTGATGACCCTCCCCGACGCGCCGGCCGGCGAAATGCCCGACCCGCGACAGCGGTTCCAGGGCTGTCGGTTCGCAGGTCGATGTCCGAACGTCCAACGCACTTGCACGGAAAAAGACCCGGAACAAACTGATGAGGGCTCGCGTCGCTATTTCTGCTTTTATCCCGTCAACGCGGGGCGGAATGAAGCGTAGGAACGTCACTACCTAGAAGGCTTTCTCGATGGAGTCATTTGGTCACACGCGTCACGGGTTCGACGAGGCACTGAAGAGCCTCGAACACGACCTGCTCGAAATGGGCAGTCGCGCCGAATCGGCGGTAGATCAAGCGGTCGAATCGCTCGTTAAGCTCGATACCAAGCTGGCGATGGCGGTCATCGAGCATGACGACGACATCGACTCCATGCAGTTCTCGATCGAGAGCGAATGCATTCGGCTCCTCGCCCTGCAGCACCCGATGGCGAGTGATCTGCGTACCGTTGGCACCGCGATGCGCATGATCACCGACCTCGAGCGAGTCGGCGACCTGAGTGTCGACATCGCCAAGATCACCCTAAAGATCGAAGCCGAACTCGGCACCAGCGACTACATCGACCTTCGCCATATGGCCAACCTCGCCCGCGTGATGTTGCGGGAGGCCCTCGAAGCCTACGTCAAGCGCGACGAGACGATGGTCACTGAGGTCTGCGACAAGGACGATGAGGTGGACGAAAACTACCGCCAGCTCCGCCGACAGATTCACGACCACATGCGCTCCAGCCCGGACGACGTAGTCTCCGCCTCCTGGCTGATCCTCGCGATCCACCATCTAGAGCGCATCGCCGACCACGCCGTCAACATCGCCGAGCGCGTGCATTTCATGGTCACCGGCCGCCTCGAGCCCCTCTCGGTCGCACGCAAGAATCTGTAAGGTCAGTCGGAGCAAAGAGCCAAGATCTCCTCGGGCCCAACACCAAACACCCAACACTCGATTCCAGGTGCATTCCATTCGACGCCTTCGTCTCTCCTCTTGAGATGTTTGCGATCCTCCGTCTTCTTTTCCCCGTCCAACTCGGCTGGATGCCGGACGTCGACATCTCGGGCCCCGTCGGAACGACTCAAGAAGTGCGTCTCCTTTTCGGCGATGGCACCGCCAAGCCCGGCGACATCGTGACGGTCAACGCTCGACTCGAAGATCAGAGCGGGCGTGTCCGATCCGATTCCGAGGCTCGGGGCCTTCCGCTGGCCTTTCGGCTCGGTGACTTAGACAACGACCCCCTGCTCGATCGCGCCGTTCGCGGGATGGGACCGGGCGGAGTCAGCGTCATGTTCTCGACGTTCGAATCCGGCTACCTCGACTGGCCGACGAACCGCGTGCTTCCCGCCGAAGGACCGATGATGCTCACCGTTCGCGTGCTCCGAGTCTCTAGCGCGGCGCAGAGGTAGAATCCCCGGCATGCTGGCTGAACTCAAGGAGCTCTGGAAGTTCCGGGAGCTCTTGATCAGCATGATCCAGCGCGATCTGAAGATCCGCTACAAGAATTCCGTCCTCGGATTCTTCTGGTCGCTCCTGAACCCCCTCCTCACGGTGCTCGTGATGACGGTCGTGTTCAAGAACTTCATGAGCAACGGAACTCAAAACCTGAGTGCCTACATTCTCGCGGCGTACTTGCCGTACATGTTCTTCCAGCTCTGCCTGATGGACTCCTCGCAGACGATCCTGTCGAACATCGTCATCATCCGGAAGATCTATTTCCCGCGTGAGATTCTGCCTCTGGCCTCGGTGCTCAGCAACTTCATCCACTTCCTGCTCGCGCTGTGCGTCTTCTTCGCCTACCTGCTCTACATCTACATCGCAAACCCGAAGATCTCGCCGTTCCAGATCACGATTCTGTATTTGCCTCTGTTGCTCCTAATGAATCTGATGCTCGTGACCGGACTGAGCTTGTTCATCAGCGCGCTGAACACGTTTTACGAGGACGTCAAGTACATCGTCAGTGTCCTCCTGTATCTCCTCTTCTTTGTCTGCCCGATCATGTACTTCAGCGAGAAGGTCTACCAAATCTCGATGAACCATGGGAGCCCACTGCTGTATCGCATCTACCACCTCAATCCCGTGGCGATGATGTGCACGGCCTACCGAAAGCTCCTCGTCGCCCCGCAGCCGGTCATCGACGGAAGCAATACCTATCAGCCCCTCTCACTCGACTGGGTGCTACTCGGCGTCGCCTTCGTCATCTCGTTCCTCGTTCTCGTCGGCGGATATGCCACTTTCAACCGCCTGAAGTGGAAGTTCGTGGAGCGGCCATGAACGCGATCGAGATCAGGGCGCTCCGCAAGGAGTTCGTTATCAACGCCTCCGGAGCATCATCCCTCAAGACCATGCTGCTCTGGTGGAAGAAGCGCCAGATGGAGCACCTTGAGGTGCTGAAGGGCATCGATTTCGTGGTCGGCAAGGGCGAGTGCGTGGCTGTCGTCGGCCGAAACGGGGCAGGGAAGAGCACCCTCCTCTCGCTCCTCGCACGTGTTTACAAGCCCACCAGCGGTGAAGCGCTCGTGCACGGTCGCCTAGCCCCGCTCCTCGAACTCGGTGCCGGCTTCCATCCCGACCTCACCGGACGCGAAAACGTCTTCTTCAACGGCGTCATCCTCGGCCTCACCCGCAAGGAGATGCGCGCCCGCCTCGACCGGATCGTCGAGTTCGCCGAACTAGAGCGCCATATCGACGCCCCGGTCCGCACCTACTCCAGCGGAATGCTCGCCCGGCTAGGATTCTCCGTCGCCGTCAACGTCGATGCCGAGGTCCTGCTGGTGGACGAGGTCTTGGCCGTCGGCGACTTCGAATTCGAGCGCAAGTGTTACGCGAAGATCGACGAGTTCCGCAAATCCGGCGGCACCATCCTCTTCGTCTCCCACCAGATGGACGCGGTGCACCGCGTCGCCGATCGATGCATCTGGCTCCAAAACGGAAACATCCGTGCCGTCGGGAGCCCCGACGAGATCATCCCCCGCTACGAGTCGGGCGATGCGGCCCACGGAGTGGAGCCGTCAGCACACGAATAAACAGCCCCGCCTGATTTCTCAACCGCGGCACCAATCCAAGGGTCAGAATCGTCGGCACGCCCCAGATCAGCAGCCTGAGCAAAGCTCCCAGGCGATCCATCACCCAACATAGCCCGCAGGCAAAGTGCCCGTGGTGAAGAGCGAAGAACAGCTCCTTGCCCCGGTTGTAGCGCACCACACTCCGCCAGCGGTTGATCCCGACGCTGCTCCCGCCCAAGTCGTGAGTGAACACCGCCCCGGGCACATAGAGAATCTTCCCGTGTGACCGCAATCGCTCGCATAGGTCGGTGTCCTCGACATAAAGGAAGAAGCGTTCGTCGAATTTCTCTAGCGGCCGAATCATCAGACACGCCCCCATCACCTGATTCACCTCGATCGTCCCCTCCGTCTGATCGACCCGGGACGTGCGCCAATAGCCACGGCCCCGTAGCAGGCGGTCCAAGAACGTTTGCTCCAGGAACACGGCACCGAGGGTCAACGGCCCTGCCACGCTCTCCTGGAGGCTCCCATCGGGGTTGTTTAACCGCCCACCAGCGGCGACAACCGTAGAATCCTCCATTGCGGTAGCCAGCGCGGAGATCGCTCCGGGGGAGGCGTAGCAATCGCTGTTCAGGAACAGCACCAACGAGCGCCGCGCCAACGCCATCCCCTGGTTGTTCCCCGCTCCGAATCCGACGTTCTCCGAGTTCGCGACCAATCGAACCGCGGGGAACTCGTTCCGCAGCATCTCGACCGACCCGTCCGCCGACGCGTTATCGACCACGATCACCTCGTGTTCCGCCTCAATGCAGCCCAAGCACCGGCGCAAAGCGTCCCGCGTGTTGTAGCTGACCACCACCACGCTGACGTTCAAGTTCGCATTCACCGGACCCATGCTACAATGTTGGCTCCCATGGCGAACGAAATTCTGGTCACGCCCGAAGGTTTGGCGAAGCTCAAGGCGGAACTTGAAGATCTCAAAGGGCCTCGACGAATGAGCATCGCCGATGCCATCCGCGAAGCAAAGTCACACGGCGACTTGCGCGAGAACGCCGCCTATCACGAGGCCAAACTCAACCAGACTCGTCTGGAGGCGCGCATCGCTGAACTCGAAAAGGCGGTTCAAACGGCCAAGATCGTCCAGCGCAGCGATTCCGGCGGTGCCCAACTCGGCAGCCGAATCAAGCTGAAGGACCTAGAATTCGACGAGGAACTAACCGTCGAACTCGTCGGCGCTTTCGAGGCCGACCCGTCGAACGATCTCATTTCGATCTCCTCGCCCCTCGGCGACGCCCTCCTCGGCAAGGGACCCAACGACCAGATCTCTGTCGTAGCCCCCGGCGGGACCCAGTCGTACATCGTCCTCGCGGTGGAGTGATCATGAAGCTCTGGCTGCCCCTGCTCGTCGCTCCGCTACTCCTCATGGGATGTGGTTCGGAGGAGTCCGCCGCAGAACCGAGCAGCGCCGCTACCGCCAAGGCATCCGCCCTCGCTGAAGCTCCCGAGCTGGACGCCAAGGACCCCCTGACCCTGCTTTCCGCGGAGGGCAAACTCCACCTGGGTGGCACCCGCACCGACGCGTTGAAGCAGTTCCCCAAGCCCGAAATCGCAAGCACAATCTCCGACCTCCCGAAGGCCCTTCACGGCCAGGCGAACTACAGCGCGGAGTCTTGGCAAGTCGGCGGCATGGGGTTCGGCACGATCCTGTACGACGACCATCTCTGTCTCGCCCTGCACCAGGTCGAGAAGATGACTGACGAGAACTTCGAGGCGCTCCTCCAAAAGCACCGCGACGAGAACAGGGTGACCGCCACCGAAATTCGTGACCGCTTCGTCCACTACGTCTTCTGGGAGACCGACACCCAGCGTCTGATGATCTGCGGATTCCGTTCGCCCGAAGGAAGCTGGTCCGTAACCTCCGTGCTAGGAGCCAAGAACGTCATGGACGTCCTCCGGATGTCCCCCACCGCGGCAAACGAAGACAAGGACGTGGCCAACCGAACAATGTCCGACTTCTTCGATAAGACGGGCAAGAACCTGCCCCCGAAACCGGCACCAACCCAAACGCCGATGCCGGACTCGACCGGCACCCCGACTCCCACCTAGACCGCGCGGCGCGCGTCGGTGCGGCGAAGCACCTCGAGGGAGTGCTGAAAGACCATGTCGGTCAACGAACTCCAGTTGTGGTAGATACCGGGAAGTTCATCCGGAGTCACCAACTGACGCCCGCGCGACTCCTCGGCCATACCAATTTCAACAAGCTCCTTGACGTGGGCCACGTAGCAGTCCGCCCACCGAACCTCTCGGCGCTCGGAGATGTGATAGCACCCGATGTACTGCAAGTCGGTCAGGATCGCTCCCGCCTCCTCCTGAGCCTCCCGCACCACCGCCTCCGCGCTCGTCTCCTCCGGCTCCACCCGGCCGCTGGGAATGCACCAGCCGCGGCCAATAATGTCGCAGATCACGACCTTATCATCAAGCCACGGAAACACCAGCCCGGCAAACGCTCGAAGAGGCGCGCGAAAGGGAGCCGGAAAGAACTGGAGCCGCTGCCGACCGTATACCCCGCTAGGGAAGCGCTTCACGGTCGAACCACGACCTTGCCGAGCACGCTCTTCTCCTCGATCGGACCGAAGATGCGGCTGTCCTCCGAGACCTCGCGATTGTCACCCAACACGTAGATGCAGTCTTTGGGAACCACATAAGGTCCGTCGGTCAACTTCCAGGACTTGGGGGAGTTGTACCAATCCACCGTCTCGCCGGGCATGAAGGCGACCCGCTTGATGATGTATCCGGTCGAAGCGTCCGCTGCCCGGATGACCACGATGTCTTTGTGCCGGATGGGACCGACCAGCCAGTAGGCGTGGCTCGCCCAGACGCGCTCACCGCTCTTCAGAGTCGGGAGCATCGAAGGCCCCGACACGATCACCGAGTTGAAATTTTCCTTGAAGAAGATCACGAAGCCCAGGATCAAAAGGAGCGAGACGCCGAAACTGGTAAATGCTCGCTTCTTGGATTTGACCATATCTCCGCTCATGACTCGTCTGACTGTCAGGAAAGGGTCCGCTATACTCTAGGCGAACCGCCAATATTGTATCGGCACTTCCCAATGAAGTTTCTTCTCGACAGCATAGCCCAACACACCTCCGAGCTTCTGCTCGCGCTGATCCTCGCCGTGGTCGTTATTGCTGCCGTTGCGGCGATCTTGGCAAGAAGGCTAAAGCGCCTGCAGGGTCGGTGGCGAATCATGTTCGAAGGATCGAAGGCCGACAACGTCGAAAGGATGCTCCTCACCCACCTCCGCGACCGGATGGAAATCGAAGCACGACTCGAATCGATCGACCGAATCGTCAAGGAACTCGACCTCGATATGCGGACCGCCAAACGCCACGTCGGCCTCGTCCGATATGATGCCTTTGAGGAAGTCGGCGGCGGCCAGAGCTTTGCCCTCGCGGTCTACGATGACCATGGCGACGGCGTGATCGTCACCAGTGTGGTGGGCCGAAACGATTGCCGGGTTTACGCTAAGCCGCTCGTTCGGGGCCGTTCGGAACGTAATTTGTCTCAGGAAGAACAGCGCGCGATCAAAGAGGCGAGAGAGGCCGGGCCCAAGTCCCTGCTCTCTCCCTAGGAATCTCCAAGCATGACCGACAGCGGGTTAGACGACGCCATTTTGATCGAGAAGTCGCAGCAGGGAGACCGTGCGGCTTTCAATGCGCTGATCGTCAAGCACGAAGTGCGGGCCTACCACTACGCCTTCCGCCTCACCCGCAACCAGGAAGAGGCCTCTGACGTCGTCGCCGAAGCGTTTGTCCGTATCTTCAACGCGCTCAAGAATTTCAAAGGGAACAGCTCGTTCCCAACCTGGATGTATCGCATCCTCACGAACTGCTTCCTCGATCTCAAGAAGAAAGACAAGTCGAAGTTCATGACCTCGCTCGACCAAACGGCGACCGGCGATGGGGAAGTGACCCGCGAAGTCGCCGACCAAGGTCCTGGGCCTATTGAGGAAACCGAGAAATCCGAGCGTCAAACTCAAATAGAAAGCGCGATCAACTCGCTCCCGGAGTACCAGCGCGCAATGATCGTGATGTATCACGCCGAAAACCTGTCCTACGACGAAATTGCCGCCGCGCTGGACCTTCCGGTCGGGACGGTCAAGAGCCGTTTGAACCGTGCGCGGCTGCTGCTTAGAGAGATATTGCTCAAGCACGAGGAACTTTTCCGCGTATGAGAGGGTCCAAAGTTCTGGAGACTCGCCATAAGCGGGCTTCTGTCCGAAGAGCAAGGCAGGGAGAGCGCTTGTTCGCTAGGCAACCGCATAGCGAAAACTAAACGTCCGACTGATGATTTGCCCCGAGCAGGGCCCGAAACTTATGAATCGCGAGAAAGCACGAGAATTCTTTTCCTCTTACGCCGAAGGCACCTTGGATGTCGGCCTGCGAACGTCGCTGGAGCAGAGACTGGCATCCGACGTCGCGCTGAAAGGGGAATTCGTCGCCTTCAACGAGACCGTCGAGCATCTCGAT
The DNA here is from genome assembly GCA_038216655.1 of Fimbriimonadales bacterium. GTDB lineage: Bacteria > Armatimonadota > Fimbriimonadia > Fimbriimonadales > Fimbriimonadaceae > JAFDWR01. Next base: position 123,615 of record JBBQPZ010000001.1, on the reverse strand, counting down.
GCCTTGCGATTCGTCTCGGCCCCGGTTCCGTTCGACCTCCACGATAAGATTGCCGCTCGCCTCGATCTGATCGCCTGGGAACAGAAGCGAACCGCTTCGCCCGGCTGGACCGGCTGGTTGCGCAATCTGGCGTTCGCTGGCGTTGGTGCCGCTGCCGTTATCGGCGCGGGCTTCTCGATCATGTCCCACGGCTCGGGACCGAGCACTGCAGGCCCTGGATTCAACGTCTCCACGAACCAGCTCACCGCCAAGCCCGTTGATGGCGGCGTTCGGATCAATTACATCGCCGGAGCCCCCACGACGGTCGCCGTCCTGAGCTCGGGAGAGTCCATGCGATCGGATCGACTGGCGGCGAATCAGGCATGGGAAACCACCCTGACCAACACCCAGCCGCACGCGGCCATCTTCGATATCACGGTTTCCCGCGATGTCGACCGGATGGAAATTGCGGTCCCCGGTCTTACGAGCTCCCATCCGAAGACGGGTAATGGCTCCGTCGAAGACCTCGCCAAGGCGCTCGCGGAGACCTACCGCGTCCCGGTGATCATGTCCGGTCACGACTTTTCCGTAGGCGTCTCCTGGAACTTCGACGGCCTGAGCGTCTCCGAAGCCGCCGGCGACTCCCTCAAGACCCGCGGGTTCACCGTCGAGGTCAAGAACGGCAACGCCGTCTGGATCTCCCAAAACTAACCGAGCCCCTTCGTCCCATCCGACTGAAAGCATACAAGTGTACGGCCCTGGCCGTGCTTTGTTTGCCGCGAGCCAGAGAGTGCACCGGAGCAGGGAAGACCTACTTCCCCGAATCCGAAACCTTCGCCTCGATCCCCAGCTTCCCAAGAATCTCGACCAGCGACTTCTCGTTCCCCGAACCGACGAACGAACCCAGAATCTTGCCATCCTTGTCGATCACATACATCGTCGGGATGCCCGGCACGTTGTACAGTCGCTTGGCGATGCTCCCCTTCCGAATCCCGTCGTGATCCCCTTCGGCCGGGTCGCGGACGAAGTTGAAGTGGTACTTGATGCCCGAGTTCGCCCCCATCCACTTTTCGAAATCTGGCTTCTGATCCCAAGTATTCAGGCTCAGCACCACCACGCCCTTCTTCTTGACCTGCTGATACACCTTTTCGAGACCCGGCATCGAGACCTGGCACGGCCCGCACCAGCTCGCCCAAAAGTCCAAGATGACGACCTTGCCGCGCAAGTCTTGGAGCTTGACGGCCTTTCCTTCCAAAGTGAACGCAGTAAAGTCCGGTGCCTCCGTCCCATTGGCCAGCAGGTTGAAACGGGGAGCCGCCGGTGCCCCCTGCGCTCCCGCCGCGGAGCATAGGGCCAGCATCAAACCGGCCACGACAATCTTCGATCGATCAGAAATCCACTTCATAGAACGCCTCAGTCAGTAGGATACGACGAACACGCAAGAATCATCATCGTTCCCAGGTCGAACTCCAACTAAGACTCAGACTCCCCAATAGGTCATGATGTACACGTGACCCGAGACCAGTGGCTGAATTACATCCAAAAGAAACGGGCTGAACAGTTGGGCCTGCTCAAGGGACTGAGCCCGGACAAGATGACGTTTGAGGAATACGATCAACGCCGATCCGAGATCCGGGAGAAGGTCAATCTGCTCAACGAAACCGAACGAGCCCTCGCGCGGGTGACCCCGGGCCAGGATTACTCCGCCGAGAAAGAAGGCCTCGACCGAACGCTCGCGATCTAAGCAGCCCCAATCGCTCTTCCGTCATCCTGAGTAGCCTGTCAAGCTTCATTTGCCACTCCTTTGTCTGCGGTGCCACGGTTTGGCCGGGATTGGAATTGACCGTCGAACTGGAAGTCGCTTCCCGGCCAACCGTGCGTTGTCATTACCACGAGTGCGTAGAAGCACGGCTTGCCAGGAAGCGGTTTCCGGTTTCTCAGGCATCTACGGTCCTGGCCAAGCCGTGGCACCGCAAGAAACAAGACAAATGAACTGTGCCAGCCTACTGAGTAGAGTGTCAATCTTCATTTATCTGCCTTGACCGTCGTCCAGAGCGAAGCGCCGAGCCTTGGCGAAGGCAGCAGAGTCGAAGGACCCCAGGCCCCACCAACCAAGTTCGGTTCGACGAGCCGGCTCGGCGAATCGAGACTCTCTGACCCCTTACCTAGAGTCACGGCTAGAAATCAGGGCCGTTTCTCTGCTACACCCTTGTCATCGCTACTAGTTGATGCGACTTCATAATACTGCGTTATCGTTGAAGAGAGGGAGCCAGGTGAATGAACCTGTCCCTTCCTTAGCGGCGGAAGAGACTCTTGGCGAAGCCCTTGCCGATAACGTCGATTATGAAGTCGCGACTGGGGGCAGAGGTTTGGATGGAAAAGACTGGAACGAGAGGTGCGGGTTACCGTACCCCGTGTGTCCACCTAGCGTAAACCGGTCGAAATGGCCGATACTGAGGGATGATGGTCCTCAAGACAGCCCTTTTCTGCGACTTCGCTCAGGTAACCGGAGACGGGAAGGCCAACCTTTTTGGAATCTTCCAGACGTTCCAACTCGGGTCGCCCATGCCGGCGTTCGTACAACCATTTTGGGTGTACCTTTTCATTCAGGCGGAAGAAGGCGAGGAGGTCCCGACGGGTCCCGGCAAATTTGTGTTCAGCCTCTCCTCCCCCGCTGGAAAGGTTGTCTTTGGAATGGAAGCGGAATCCTCAATGGAGGCGAAAGCCATGGGTCCGGGCATCCCCTGGAGCCAACAAATTGTCTTGCAGTGCCCGGGGCTGATTGCGGAGCAATCAGGAACATACTCGTCCAAAGTGGAGTTGCTGGGCCACGATTTAGGGGGGCCAGTCGTCTACGTGGTCGAAACTGCAGGGGCGAACAGTGGGCATTAGGCGGCAGAAGGCTTCCGCGTACGCTGCGTGCGCGATTGTCGTCGTGGGCGGGATATGGGTGTGTTTGGAGAGCGCGGACTCTCAGCCGGGAGACTACTCCTCGTTTGGGCGGAAATCAGGGAGCGTCGGCGCGGGCGGTCACAAAGTGACTGCGGGAGTTTGGGAGAGTGGAGCGTTTGTCACGGATGACGTGGACGCAGTCAACAAATTCCTTGCTGAACACCCCGAAGCGCACATGGGAATGGTGAATCTTCAGACACTATTTCAGCAAGCCGAAGGGGAAGGCCCTGTAACCCTGGCCGTCTTGGAGGACCCCGATGAGGGCACTAAGAGTTTGTATGCGAAGCGAGATTTCAGAGGAGACGTTGAGAAGGGCCTCGATGTATTAGAGCGACTTTATGCTGACGCCGGTCCTTTCTTTCGGAGCCTGGCGCCTGGGCTCATAGTTCTTGACATCAATGCGGTCTGAACCTCCATTTGATTGGTCCGAGTTTCTTGCGATTGGTGACTCTACCTGCACTTCTGCAAAGGAGTCCGAGCGGCGCACGGCAGTGAGTCGTGCCTATTATGCTGCTTATCACTTGGCACGGCTGAAGCTTCAGTCCGAGGGCCACTCCTTGCGTAAGCACGACCAGGTGTGGAGTGCGCTCGTTAGTTCGACTGACCCCGCAATAACTCTGATCGGTAACCTTGGCTTTAGCTTGAAGTCCCGCCGTGAATCTGCTGATTATCGCGAAAACGACGAAGTCGCCGCGCTGTTTGCCCGGGGCTCCGTAGTACTGTCACGCAGAATCATCAACGCAGTGGCGAATCTCTCCACGGGCTTTGCATCAACTTGCGCCAAGCTTTGAGATAACGCGAATCGTTATCGGATGCGATGGTTCGTGCGCTTCAGATAACGAGACTGTATTATGACAGTCGCTTTCTTGACCCTCTGCTGTGAGAACAGGCTAGTCGCGACTTCATAATACATATTATCAGAAGCACATTTTCGGGCCAGAGAAGGGGTCGTTGGCGGATGCGTTAACTTGGTTGACAAATCCCCTTCCCTTGCACTTAGAAGACAAGGCCTCTCAGGGCTGTGGTTTTCCGTGAGCCTCAAGGTCTTGGTTATTGGGGGATCGAAGGCTCCGGCGAGTTGACCCGAGACATACGATTTCGGTATCGCCGTCGGCCCAAAAGCCCCAACAACGCGCGATGAAACGAATGAATTCAGTGCAACCTCGATTTCAGGTTCAAAATCGCCGGATTTCTGCACGGAATCCGTGCCAAATTGTGCAGATTCGAACCTAAATGCGCGTGCCGAATTGCACACTTTGTGCCGCCTTTCGGAACTGGGACGGCTCTAACGTTACGGGTCCCTGCGGGTCAAGGGCCAAGAAACGGCCATTTCCGGAGGGCGAGGCTCCGTCCGAGCCGGATTTCCGGCCAGACATCGCGCAAATCGCCTCCTAGAGGCAAAACTAGCTGGCGATGCGGGTGATGCGCTGCTCGAGCGTGGCGAGCGATCGCATGCATTTGTCGGCCAGACGCTCGGGTGTCGCAATCGCCTTGATCTCCTGGCGCTTTCGCAGAACCAGAAAGGCGCCAAGGGCGGCGCCGGTGACGATCATCGCGATCGGGACGGCCGAGTGCTTCGTTGCTTCTCGTGTCATATCAGTTTCAACAATCCTTATTGTATTTGTGATCCGTAGACGAGAAAATCTCAGCCCCAGATCGGGAATCTTGCACAAATAAGCCCAAAGGTACACTTGCCGCCGATGTTGGACAACCTCACCCGCCGTTTATCAGGCATTTTCTCGGGCCTGCGCAAGAAGGGGCGGCTGAATGAGGCCGATGTCAACGACATGCTTCGCGAAGTCCGCGTCGCCCTCCTCGAGGCCGACGTCAACTTTACCGTCGCCAAGGCGCTGATCGCTAAGATCAAAGAGGAAGCGGTTGGCGAAGAGCTGTTCAGCAGCCTCAAAGCCGACGAGATGGTCGTCAAAATTGTCCGCGATAACCTTACCGAGATGCTCGGAGGCGAGCCGTCCAAGTTCAACTACGGCTCCCAACCGCCCACCGTCATCCTGATGTGCGGCCTCCAGGGTTCGGGAAAGACGACCACGACGGCCAAGCTCGCCAAGTGGCTGGTCAAGCAAGGCAAGAAGCCGATGCTCGCTGCCTGCGACCTCCAGCGCCCCGCCGCGATCAAGCAGCTTCAGGTCCTCGGCGAACAGATCGACGTCCCCGTCTTCGCCGGTGAGCCGAACGGAGACCCGGTCAAGACCGCCAAAGACGCCCTTGCCCGCTGCAAGTATCTGATGAACGACGTCCTGATCGTCGACACCGCGGGCCGAACCACCGTCGACGATGACCTCATGGATCAGCTCAAGCGCGTGTCCAAGGCGGTCAGCCCCAACGAGTCGTTCCTCGTCTTGGACTCCACGACAGGTCAGGAAGCGGTAAACGTGGCCCAGGCGTTCCACGAGCACGTTTCCGTCACCGGCGCGATCTTCACCAAGCTCGACGGCGACACCCGAGGCGGCGCGATCCTCAGCGTCCGCGCCGCGACCGGAGTCCCCGTCCGGTTCATCGGCACCGGCGAGCAAGTGGATGCCCTCGATGACTTCGATCCGAGCCGCATGGCCGAGCGCATCCTCGGATTCGGCGACGTTCTCGGTTTGATCCGCACCGTCGAAGAAGCGCAAGCCCAGATGGACCCGTCGGAGATGGAATCGATGGACAGCCGCATGAAGCGCGGCGACATCGACTTCGACTTCCTGCTGCAGAGTTTCAGCATGATGAAGAAGTTCGGCTCGATGAAAAAGATCATGGGCATGATCCCAGGCTTGTCGTCCCAGATTTCTCAGGAAGAGCTCGATAACATCGATGAGAGCAAAATCGAGCGGACTAGGGCGATGATCCTAAGCATGACGCCCAAAGAACGCCGTAACCCTGACCTACTTAACGGATCGCGAAGGAAGCGAATCGCGGCAGGATCGGGAACCAGCGCGGAGGAAGTCAATGGGCTGATCAAGCAGCTGGCCGGGATGCGCCGAAACATGAAGCAGATGGATCAGATGAAGAAGAAGATGAGCAAGTTCGGCAAGCGCAGATGATGGAGAGGAGTAGAACTGCTACCTTCTCCCATATCCGTCGCGGCATTCCGCCGCATCTCAAATAGCTGAGCGATGAGGGCTGAGACCTCGTTAAGGTGCGTTCCGGAGCCTATGGCGATGCGCTGACGGCGGCTCACGTCGAGAATCTCGGGCAGCCTTCGCTCCATCGGGGTCATGCTGACAATGATTGCCTTAGTTCGCCAAATCTTACGCTCGTCAATGTTGTCCAGCGCCCCCTCGGGAAGCTGCGCAGCGAGACCCGAGATCATGCGAATGATCCGCTTGATCGAGCCGAGCTTCTTCATCATCTCGAAGCTTTTTAGCAGGAAGTCAAAGTCGATGTCGCCGCGCTTCATGCGGTTATCCATCGATTCAAGATCGTTCGGATCCATTTGCGCACAATTGTAATCGACGCTGGGCTCACGAATCGGAAAGCCCGCATTTGCTCCGAATAACGAATCGAGAATAACCAGTAACGATCCTACGAAACCGGCCATGCCGGCAAATTGTGAGCCAGAGGCTTATCCGACCGGTACCCAAGCTCGTACTCGGCCTGCACCAGCGTGTGAATCTCGTGAGTGCCCTCGTAGATCATCGCCCCGCGTGAGTTGCGGAAGTAGCGCTCCACCGGGAACTCGTCCGAGTAGCCGTAGGCACCATGGATCTCGACTGCCTTGTTGGCCGCATCAAAGGCCGCCGCGCAGTTGGTCCACTTCGCGAGGGAGACTTCCCGTGTGTGGCGCTGGCCGGTGTTCTTCATCCAGCCGACCTTGTAGTAAAGCAGCCGACCGATCTCCCGGCCCTGGACCATCGACGCGATCATCTGCTGGACGAGCTGCTTCTTGCCGATGACTTCGCCTCCGACCGAGCGCTCGTTGGCGTACTTGGTGCACGCGTCCAGACACGCGGTGATGATCCCGACCGAGCCGGAGGCGACGGTGTAGCGCCCATGATCAAGCGCTGACATCGCCACTTTGAAGCCATCGCCTTCCTCACCGATCATATCGTCCTTGCTGAGCTTCAGGTTCTCGAAGAAAATCTCACCGGTGTTCCCTGCCCGGACGCCGAGCTTGCCGTGGAGCGGGCGGGAAGAGAAGCCGGAGGTGTTTCGGTCCACGATGAACGCGGCATGCCGGGTCTTCCCCGCTTCCCCGCCCAAGCGGGCGATGACGAGGAATTGGTCCGCGTAATCGGCGAGGGAAATCCACGTCTTTTGGCCGTTCAGCACATAACCATCGCCGTCCCGGCGGGCGGTCGTGGTGATATTGATCGCATCCGATCCCGCATTCGGTTCGGTGAGGGCGAACGCGCCAACACGCTCGCCGCTGGCGAGCTTGGGCAACCAGCGCTGCTTCTGCTCCTCCGTGCCCCATTGGAGCAAGGTCATGCAATGGAGGCCGAGGTGGACGGACATCACGACGCGAGCGCTCGTATCCGCTCGCTCAAGCTCCTCGCAAGCGATTCCGAGCGAGATATAGTCAGTGCCGCTGCCGTTATACTTCTCCGGCAGGCCGATTCCCAGGATGCCGCCGGCGGCCATCTTGTCAAGCATCGTCCGGTCGGACTGAGCGGCACGGTCGCGCTCACGCAGGCCCGGCAGAATCTCGTTCTGGCCAAACTTGTAGGAGGATTCGCGGATGAGTTCGTGCTCGGCGCTGAGGCTGAAGTCCATGACTAGAGCGTACCGGGTGCGGCTCCTTTCGCGCCGCGACGCCGACGCTTTCGAAGCACCAGGGCCATACCCAAACCGAGCGCTACGAAGGTAGCCGGCTCCGGCACCGCGTCGATTCGAATGATCCGTCCGTTGATGTCAGTAAGCAGCATAGCCCCGTTGGCGTCTACGTTGAACGACACGATGTTGGCGTTTCCGATCGCGGCGAAGACCTCGCTGGTGTGGTCGCGAAGGTCGGACATCGAAACAGACCCATCTCCGTTGTCCGTCACGCCGAGTGACCAGAGCTTCTGCTCAATGTAATCTGCAAAGAAGTAGCGTCCGTTGAAGAAAGCGCCCAGCCGGTTGCTGCGGTAGCGGAGCCCACCGGTGATCGCCGAGCCCTGGGCGGTGGCGGTGTACTCGTACACCGGTGGCGTCATCGGTCCGTACGCCAGCCCAGGCTGACTCGTATGCTCGAGTGTGCCTTCCCAGCGCGGCCAGCCCATATTGAGGCCGCCCTCACCGGGTCGGATGTAGTCGACCTCTTCGTGGGCCGCAGGGCTACTTCCCTGCCCGACATCGCCGATGAACATGCCGCCGGTCACGGAATCGAAACCCCAGCGGAACGGGTTACGCATGCCAAAAGCCCAGATCTCGTCACGAGCCTGGATGGGGCCGCTGGTGCCGAAAAACGGGTTGCTGGTCGGATTTGCGTAGTTGTTCTCCGGGTCGCCGGGGGCGACGTCAGTGCCAAACGGATCGATGCGGAGCATCTTGCCCAGAAGCGAGTTCGGGTTCTGGGCGTTCTGGAAGGTGTCATTCCCACCACCACCGTCGCCGGTGCCTAGATAGAGGAATCCGTCGGGTCCGAAGTTGATCGTCCCTCCGTTGTGGTTCGAGGCGCCGCTGTGATCGAACCGGAAGACGCCAACTCGGCTTGCCGCATTGAAGGTGCGTGCTCCGTCGGAGGTGCGGTCCCAGTGCGAGACCCGGACGGCTCCGTCGGGATCGTTGTAATAGAGGAACGCCTGATTCGCGTTGTTCGGGTTGAAAGCCATCCCGAGGAGGCCCCGCTCGCTGGCCGTGGCGATCGTCCCGGTCAGGTCTAACGCATCGCTGGAGAGAACGCCATTGATCAAAGTGCGGATGATCCCGCCTTTCTGAAGGACGTATTGAGTGTCCGCGTGGGATGGGTCCTGCATCACCTGAACAGGAGTCGATAGTCCACTCGACACGACTACCCCTTTGAGCGTTTGGGCCGAAGCCAATCCAGACATCACAAACAGGCCAAGGCAGATTGACTCTCTCTTCACAGTGATTCTCCTCCAACAAACGGAAAGTACAGTTCCTATGATTCGCCAGAAACCTCATTGTTCGCCCAGAAAATTGCGGGGCAACGAAATCCCGGGGGAACAGGACGTAATCTAACAGATATGGAGACGATGCGCATAGCCGTCTTAGGAATCGGGCATCCCGAATGTGGATTACCGGTCATTGGAGCCCTCGCGACCTACTTCGGCGAACGGCCATTAGAGCTTCGATTGTACGACCCTGATCCGGAGCTTCTGGACCTTTACGATCGCCTGGCCCGGCTCGCGTTCAAGGTCACGCGAAGCACCCATCAACTCCTCGCGAACGAGGATCCGACCGAGGCGCTGGAGGACGCGAGCCGCGTGGTCCTACAGATAAGTAGTCGCTCGGCACGGGCCTTCGTCAAGCAGAATGGACCGAAACATCGGACCATTGATGATCCGGTGCAGTTCACGATCGGAGAGCTACTCGCCGCGGTGCCGCTGGAGGCACGGGTCCTCTCGCTCCAATGCGAGCCGCTGGAGTACCCGATCGGGGTCTTCCAGGTTGACGGGTGGCCACCGCGGATCGAGAAGGCTCTGATTCCAGGCGTCTTGCACCAGATTCATCGCTATCTGCTCGACGACGAGCCGCTCTTCGACGTCTTCCGCGATGGCGAGGCAGCGCCTTTGAAAGGTTGGCTGGAGAATCCCCTCGCCGCTCGGTTCGTCAGCAAAGTCGCCCGACCCTAGGACGGGGCGGTTTCGGGTTGGCGCGAGATGCTGATGATCGAGGCCTGCTGGGCAAGCTTGCCCGCGATATCTCGGAAGGACTGTGCCTGCTCCAGCCCAGCGTAGGCGATGATGCTCGGCACGCCCTCGTCGCCCGACTTGCTGATCGACGGATCGAGCGGGATCGAACCAAGATATGGGACCCCGATTTCTTTAGCCAGGTCTTCCCCGCTGATCCCAAAGAAGATGCGCATCTCGTGCCCGGTCACCGGATCGGTGTAGGCGGCCATGTTCTCAACCACCCCGATCACCGCGGTGTTTAGGCGGCGGAAGAGCTGAACTGACTTGCCCGCAATGTTCGCGGCAACATTGTGCGGCGTGGCGACGATCACGACGCCGGTGAGCGGTACAAGCTGCGCGAGGGACATGGGCGCGTCGCCGGTGCCCGGGGGAAGATCCACCAAGAGGTAGTCGAGTTCGCCCCAATCCACGTCGGCGAGAAGCTGTTTGACCGTGCCGGCGACCATGGGTCCGCGCCACATGACCGCCTGCCCGTCCTCGAGCAGGAAGCCGAGGGACATCATCTTGACCCCGAAGCGCTCGATCGGCACAATCTTCCCGTCCTGAGTGAGTGGCTTCTCGTCGGCGACGCCCATCATCAGCGGGATACTGGGACCGTACACGTCGGCATCGAGGAGACCGACCCGAGCACCGGTCTGGGCGAGGGCGACGGCTAGGTTCACGGTGACCGTGCTCTTCCCTACCCCGCCTTTGCCTGAGGCGATGGCGATCGTGTGTCGAACACCGGGGAGAAGGTTGTCGTCGACGCCAGGGCGTTTGCGGACGACGGCCGTCATCTCGACCTCAACTTTGTCGACGCCGGGGAGCGCGGCAACCACGTCATGAGCCTGCTGTTCGAGGATCTCCTTGACCGGGCAAGCTGGCGTCGTGAGCTCGACGATGAACTTGACGTGAGTGCCGTCGATCTCGACGGACTTGACGAATCCGAGGCTGACGATATCCCGATGGAGGTCGGGATCGACGACGGCTTTGAGTGCTTCGAGAACCTCGGATTCGGTGACGGACATTACCGACAGGGTACCCGGGGGTTACCGGGGCTTGACGACGTGAATCGGCAGCGGCTCGGTCCCAAGGATTTCACCATCCACCAGCGCCTGGATCTGGTAGGAGCCAGCCTTGTGAAGCCGGATACCACCGATGGAGACGACCAGGAACAGCTTCGGATCGACGTTGCCCTCTTCCTTCGGAATCTCGATCGGTGCCTCGATTTGCATGCCCACTTCGCCACTGGGGTCCAGCATCCGGAATTCGAGCTTATGCTTTTGGCCGGTCTCCTTGTTCAGGATCTCAAGCTGGCAGCAGAGATAGAACGGCGGATGATCGATGGGCAGTTCGGGGACGCGCACGTCGTCGAAGATCCCGACCATCGTCTGGCGGCCGTTCTCTTGCTTCGACGCGTACTCACAAAGCTTTAGGAGGAGGACTCTCACTACTTCAGGATGACACGTTCTGCCGGCGGTGGAAGTGGTAGTTCACGGCCACTGAGGATAAGTCCTATATGGCGTATAGGACGTATCCGAATCCGTCGCCTGCACTGCCACCATGCTCCTCTAAATGGGCGAAGCCCCCAGGTCCTTCCTCAGCATCGCTCGGGCTCGAAACAGCCAGCTCTTAATCGTTCCTTCGGGCTTGTCGAGCTCGTTGGCGATCTCGTTGACGTCCTTGTGCTGGAAGTGCCGCATCATTACGATCCGCCGGTAGTTCTCAGGCAGGTTCGAAAGCGCCGCCTGAATCTGATCTCGCAGGAACGACTCTTCCGCGTGATCATCCGCGTCGCAATCCGGGGCGAACAGATGGTGCTCGTGCAGGTCGATCGACTCTGTCGAGTGACGGCGAGCGCGAACCGCGTCGACGCAGCAGTTCGAGCAAATCCGAGTCAGCCACGGTTTGATCGGTCGCTCCGGGTCGACGTCCTTAATCGCCCGGAAGGCGCGAAGGAATGTCTCTTGAACCGCGTCGTTGGCATCGTCGGCGTTGCGGAGTATTCGCATGGCAATACTGCGTAAACAGTCTCGATACCGGTCTGAAAGGAGTTCGAAGGCGATAGTCTCGCCGAGTGCCGCTTGCTGGATTAAATGTCCCTCCCAGCTGGAGATGCGACGGTTATTCATTTTTGTCTTGGCATACACCTCTGACATCCACATTTTAGATGGACCGGACCGAACATTCACCCTCTTGGACCAATCGTAGGCCCATAGTCCCGTGTCTGAATCCGTTGAAACCCAGACGCAAGAACATGAAGATGAAACGGACGTCAACCATCATGAGTCGCCCGCAATTCTCCGAGGATTCCAAATAGGATGTTCGATCGAATCGCCTTCTACCGAATGATGGTCTGCGCTCCTGCAGTGCTTGTCAGTGGAATCGCCGTCCAATCGCGAACCTTCGAGGATGAATATTTGCCGGTCGCCATGACCGCGGAGCAGAACGCTCGGATAGATGCGTACATCCCATACGTGAGGGAAGCCTCCGAAGCGGCTCGTCAACCAGACCCCGACCTATGGCGCGAGACGGCAAGGCACTGGATCGATGCCGACCATGGCGGCGGCCTGAAACCGGTCTTCCCCATCGCCTTCGATGATGTCTCGACCGAGGGAGCAAAGGACTCGATATTCACCTCAAAGCTCATCTTAAGCCGACGACTCGCCCACTACGCCTACAGCCCCATCGTGCGCGAGGCGCCGAAACTGGCGGCGCGGGACCTGGTTCTCTCGATCCAGCTCTGCGAAGTTGGAAAGTACTCCGACTTCAACACGGTGCAGACGAGCGCCATCCTGCAGAGGATTGCGCTTCACGGATTGACGAAGATTCTCCCGAAACTCAGTCCGGCCGACATGGCGGAAGTCCGATGCAAGCTGGCGGCGCTCGCCTCCAGCCAGAAGTCTCTCGACGCGATCTTGGTCTCGACGAAGAGTCAGTACAAGGAGTGGATGCACCGCGAGGGGCAGGTGGCGTTAGGACTTGACCAGGGCGAGAAGTTCGTAGCGGCGAACACCGGAAATGCGACGGGCGACTACGCCACAACCGGAGCAAGTCTGCTGGTCGCGGGCCTGAGCGATGAAATCCCGAAGTACGTATCCTTGGCTTCCCTCGCGCAGGGGGTCCAGGCCGGTTTCGTGAAGGATCTCGCCAAGACCCTGGAAAAGAGCTAGCCTCGCGCTGGCGTTATTGAGTTCGAAAGCGCGAGTCCTTGGGAGCAAGTTCCCCAAGCAACGCCTTAAGCCTCTTCGCATCCTCGGATCCGAAGACTGCAAGGAAGGTCTCGCGTCCAGGCAAACGGACCTCCATGACGCTGCAAGTAAAGCAGAAGCCCACATCCGCAGGCGGCACCGACTTGACGTGGAGGATCACATCCAAATGCAGAATGCACGCGGGAATGGAATCATGGCCGTTCTCGATGGACCGCCGATATTCGGCCTGGAACCTGTCAATCCATGCTTGATCTACCTCCTGTTCCGAAAGTTGTTCATCCTTTGGCTTCGGCGTCCTGAACTCTAGCATGACGTCCTTTGCGACCAAGTCGTGCTTTGCCCAGTCGGGGAGAGGTTGCTTGGGCTGGGACGCACAGCCCATGCAAATCCCTATGGCAACCACCGGCAACCATCGCATACGCTAAAACCGTGGCGCGTCCGGAGCCCAGGCGTGCAAGAGCGACCAACTCGACATCGAGCGAGCGTAGTAGCTTCCGCATTCCGGCTCGTTGAACGGATTGCGCTTCTTCCCGTCGTGCCGCGCCTTTGCCGCGGAGGCGACTTTGACCCCCTCCTTCCGGAGGCCTAGATCGATCATGACCGCCGCCAGCGCGTATTCGATTCCGGTCCAACACTCGGACCAGTAGGGGAAAGGAAATGCCGGGCGCTGGCCCTCGGGATAGCTGCAAATCAGCGTGCCTTGGTCGTCGCCCAAGGCATACGATCGCATGTTGTTGTAGTGGGCGTGAAAGTTCTCCTTGAAGTTGAACTTATAGATGGACTTCGCCGCCTCGATCATGTGATACCGATCGAATACGTCTCCCAACCCGCAACGGCCACCCTTGTATTGCCCCAGGAGCATATCGGAATGGCACGCCGCACCCATCTGGAAGCGAGGGTGCTCGCTCTTGTACTCATCGCTCAGCGCGGTCATTGGAGCGGGGGTCGCCGGTGCCTTCCCTACGTGCTGGATGTAGAACTGCCCGTTGTAGAGGTGCCTATCAACCCACTCGCCGCCCTTGTGGCGCAGGTCATCACATTTCGCGGCAAACTCCTTGTCCCCGACGATCGTGGCCATCTTCGCACCCGCGGCAAGAGCGGCGCAGTACCAGCCGGTCATCATCGCGTTCGGGCCGAAGAACTCGACATCGTAGGTGTTGTGCTGGACGCCCTCCATCACGCCGTCCTGATCGCCGTCCCACCCGCCGGGTTGCCACGCGAAGGCGATCGCCGACTTGACCTTGGGCCAGATTCCCGTAAGCCACGCCTTATCCTGATCGATGGTGTACTGGTGATAGCAGCGGATGATCATCCCCATCTGACCGTCGGCGGCAGCCCCGCCCCACGTCGGGTTGGCGACCGGGAGCGAGAGTCGGAAGCGCTGGCCACCTTCCGGAGTCATCGAGAAACCAAAATGGGAGTCAAGCATGCTGCGATGCAGCTCGGGGAATAGATCCACCGTGGCGGCTTCATAGTTCCAGACGTGGGTGCAACTGCCCGTGCAGCAGCCGTTGCCACCGCCGCAGCCCTCGTAGGCGGCGAAGGTGCCGTCAGCGAGGCGGAAGCACGTGTGGCTCTTCAGCACGGACAGGTTGAACAGCGCTGCCTCACGCAGCGGCTCAGGAGCCGGGTGGGCGATGACCTTCTTGACAAAACTGACCGTCTTGGCACGAAGGTCGTCCAGACGCGGGATGACCCGCGTCGCTACTTCGGCGGCGTCTTTGAACGGCAGAACGTAGTGATTGCCAACTGCAGGATCGCTGCCCTTCGGACCGCTCCACCAACCCTCCTCGGACAGGTTCCGAAGCGGGAAATGCCACGCGACAAGCATTCGGACCGACTTCGATTCGCCAGGAGCCAACTTGACCATCGCGGAGATCGAGCTATCCCACGTATCCTTCGGGCTGGGTGGGCAGGGTTCGCCGGGCGTGTCATCGTTGATGAACCCCTTCTCCAGCAGTTCATCCATGATGCCGAGAGTCTCGCCGTTCCAGGCACGATCCCGGAATACCCAGCGCCGGGCGACGTGAACCTCCGACTGATCGAAGAGCAAGGCCATCGAGCCGTTCTGAGCGGTTCGCGCGGTAGTGGCCTTGGTCCAATTCATCCCCTTCCAGCCGCCGGAGGCAATCTCCTCGGTGACGTTGTCCTTGAGCTCGTAAACATGCCCATCGCAACCGATGAAGTTGGTCGCGAGGTAGGTCAGCGAGGTCTCTTGCGGCTTGTTGGAGGCGTTCTTAAAAGTGACAGTAAGCACACCGAAAGGCAAGCTCGAGTCCGCCGCGTTGCGAGGGATTAGCGGGCTGAAGCCCTCGACCTCGATGTGGAGCGGGAAATCAGGATCGGTGAGGGTGACTCGGCCAAACGGGAAGCTTCCTTCGAACTTCTCCGCACGCATGCGAGGCAGGCCGGACAGCGTGGCGGGCTCACCGAAGTCGGTCGAGAGGTTCGTTCGGATCTGATCTTCCAGAATGCGGATCTTGGGGGCCTCCCCCCCTGCCTTGGACCACGCCACGAAATGGGCGTACATCGGCTTCCACCCACGGTTGGGGCGGCTCATCAGTTGCCAGTCAATCAGCTGGGCGCCTCCTCCCAGGCAAAAGAAGCCAGTCCCGATTCCGCCAATGGGCATGGCGATATCGCGGAGGTGGTCAGCGTCGAACGTCCTCAGAACGGGCCAGTCGCTCATGTTGGGACGTTACCCGCAATTAGCTAGCAACTTGGACGTACTCTAGCGATCCACCGGGCGGAGGAATGGGCTCCCCGTCTTCACGGGCGGATTCAATCCAAAGTCCGATGGCCTCGCGGATGTGTTCGATCGCTTCCTCGCGTGTCTGCCGATCTCTCGACCAGCCCTAGTGAATCGAGAACCGGGCGCAGAGGGCGTGTACATCCGCCCGCACCGCGGCGATGTTTGCTTCATCGTCGATGTTGCTCAGGAGCCTCGAAATCAGGGAGGCGACCTCGGCCATCTCGGGCTCTTTCATCCCGCGTGTGGTCAGCGCCGGCGTGCCGAGGCGAATGCCGGAGGTGATGAGCGGCGACTTGTCGTCGAACGGAACGGCGTTCTTGTTACACGTGATGCTCGCGAGGTCCAAGGCGAGCTGAGCGGCCTTGCCGGTCAGGTTCTTGTTCCGGAGGTCGAGCAGCATCAGATGGTTGTCGGTGCCGTTGCTGACGATCTTAAAGCCATCCGCCATCAGCGCGGCGGCAAGCGCCTTCGCATTGCGGATGATCTGAGCGGTGTATTCACCGAAGCTCGGTTCAAGGTTCTCCCCGAAGCCGACCGCCTTAGCGGCGATCACATGCATCAGCGGTCCGCCCTGGATGCCCGGAATAACCATGCTGTCGAGCAACTCGGACATCCGCTTCGTGCGTCCGCTCTTTGGAGCGACGATACCGAACGGGTTGTCGAAGTCCTTGCCGAGCAGGATGATGCCGCCGCGCGGACCGCGCAGCGTCTTGTGAGTTGTCGAGGTGACGACATGGGCATAAGGAATCGGCGAGGGAAGATGGCCCTTGGCGATCAGCCCGGCCGGATGGGCGATGTCGGCAAACAGAAATGCACCCACCGAATCCGCGATCACCCGGAACGCCTTGAAGTCGATGGCTCGCGAGTAGGCCGAAGCGCCGACGGTGATCATCTTCGGCCGCACTTCCTTAACCTTGTCCGCGATCACGTTGTAGTCCAGCATCTCGGTCGTCGGGTCGATCCCGTAGGGGACGAAGTTGTAGAGTTGTCCGCTGAAGTTCACCGGCGAACCGTGGGTCAAATGCCCGCCGTGCGAAAGATCCATCCCCATCACCGTGTCGCCCGGCTTGATGAAGGTGAAGTACACCGCCATGTTGGCGCTGCTACCGCTGTGGGGCTGGACGTTCGCGTACTCGGCACCAAAGAGCTCCTTCACGCGATCTCGGGCGACGTTCTCGACCTCGTCGACGACCTCGCAGCCTCCGTAATACCGATTGCCGGGATAGCCTTCGGCGTACTTGTCGGTGAGCACCGACATCATCGCTTCGCGCACTGCCAGGCTCGCGATGTTCTCGCTGGCAATCAACTCGAGGTTGTGCTCCTGCCGCTCCTCTTCCCTTTTGATTAGGTCTGAGATCGTCGGGTCGGCTTGGGCGAGCGGAACGCGGTGCGAGTGAACGGACGACATGCCCCCATTATGGGCAAACCGATTTAACGGACGCCGACGGCGCGCTTAGGGGTCGTCGGATTTATGGTGTGCGGATTCTTCTGAGCAGTCAAAACCACGTTCTTCGCCTGAGGGTTCGCGACGAGGGTGACCGGCGTCGGCAACTCCGCAAGCATCTGAGCCGTGGACTTGAACGTGTAACCCTTGGTTTGAAGCTGTTCGAGGATCATCGGCAAGGCATCCGCAGTGACTGGGATGTCGTGAAGCAGGATGATCTCGCCGTTCTTGACCCGTTCGACTACGCGGTCGACCACGAGCTGGGGGTCCATATTAAAGGTTGCTCGACCGGCGGTGCCCGCTTCCTTGCTGTCCGTCGGCGGGACGAAATCTTTGGCCGCAATATTCCAGTCCACGCAGGTGTAACCCATCTCGTGGACGACCTTCAGCACGGTCGGGTTGAAGCGCATTCCGGGCGGACGCATCAGGTGGGTAGACCGACCGCAAGCCTGAGCAATGTTGAGCTCACAATTGATGAGTTCGGCACGGATCTGTTTCTCATTGAGAGTATCGAGGCGGATGTGATCCTGCGTGTGGTTACCGATCTCGTGACCCTCGGCGATGATGCGCCGGACGAGGTCCGGGTGCTTTTTGACCATCTTCCCCACGAGGAAGAAGGTGGCGTGAACGTGATACTGCTTGAGCGTGTCCAGGATGCGCGGAAGAGACTCAGGATGAGGGCCGTCGTCAATGGTCAAAAGAAGGTCTGGATAGTCACGGTTGCCGCGCTTGAAGATCGACTCCTTCGCGTCGTACATATCTTTCCCGGCAAGCTTGTCTTCGATATTGCCGAAAAGATGCCTGAAGCCACCGAAATGCTCGCGGGCCCAGTAGAGTCCGCCTCCGGCAAGGAGCACGACGCTCCCAGCAATGATCAACTTTCTTGTCAGCTTCCCCATAGGTGGATATCTTCGAGTCGGCTCAGTTCATGTTGCCACAGGTTCGTGGCAACAGCACCGGTCAAACATCACGACAGGAGCCGGATGGCTCCTGTCAAGAATAACATCGGCAGAAGGGAAAGGTTCCCTTACTTGCCCTTGTTCATCTGGTTGCCGTAACGGCGCATGAACTTCTCGACGCGACCGGCGGTGTCGACCAGTCGCTTCTGACCCGTATAGAACGGATGAGTGAAAGCGGAGATTTCGACATTGACAACGTAGTGATCGACGCCGTCGATGCTGCGGGTCGTGTTCGTCTTCGCGGTGGAGATGCCGGTCCACTGATGCTCGCCGTCAACGAAAAGCACAGGATAGACCTTCGGGTGGATTGCTTCTTTCATTGCTAAACCTTGGTTTGAGCGTAGAGTATGGCACGGTTTGGGGTCTGGATTCAAGCGCCCGCTCGTGGTTGAGCTGATGGGAGTGATGGAGATGACCTTCGCTTGATGAGGTGATGCGAAGCCTGGAGTTGGCCGCCCTCGGAGTTTAGTTTCGGAAGACCTATACTTTTGAGTTCACCCTGTCCATTCGATCGGTGTCGCGCGATCGAAGGCCCGATTGAAGTTGTAGAAGACCCGGGGCGAACCCTCCCAGGAAGCGCCACCCTCTATGGTCATCTCAATTTTGCCCTTAAAGCTCGAAGGTGCCCAGTTGGGCTCAGAGTAAATGGCGATAAACCCGTCTTTGGAGCGTGTCATCACCGGTGATTCTCCCCTCGATCCTTCCTGGGCTTGCCTCGGCAGCACGCGGATTTCGAGGTTGTATTGGCGTCTCTGGGCCAAAGCCAATAGACCTGGACTGTTGTGCTCAACGAGAATTCGGATTAAGCGGATATTGGCTCCCGAGGCGATGGCGTTAACCATCTGTGGATCGGAGATGCTAGCCGCCCGGATGAGTAGGGGGTCCTTTCCCGAGCGGATGAATTGGGCGACAAATGGGCGCTTCTTCCCAGGCACAAACGCCACTATAGTTGCGCGACCTGACCCTACCAAAGCGATCAGGATCAGGGATGCAGCCGACCTCGTGTGCTTGGAGTGTATCTCAAATCTCATGTCATTCAAAGCGCGATCAAGCTCGATCACTTCCAAAGTCGGCTACGGACATCGAAGTCTAAAATGCAGTGTACATGCTGAAGATCGAGATCCAGAAGAGTCGGGATGGGAGCGGGGTGATGCGGTGCATCCGGGCGGACATGTCGGTAGCTTGGCAGAGGGAAGTCCGCCACGCCGAATTCTTTGCCCTTCATGATCTCACCCACTATGCCGCCGAGACGGTGCTCGGCTACCGTCAGGGGTTCTTTGTGCTTCTGGAATCAGGGTGGGAGTTCGAAGATGTAGACGGCAAGGGCGCCCGCGGACCGCTCCCAGCGGAGACGATCGAGGTGGAAGGGTTAGTCGGCCTCCTCGACACCGAGCGTGGCACAGGCGTTCCCATGACGCTTGACCAGTTCAATGCCTTTGCCCCGCGCCCCCTCACTCCGACCGAGTTAGATGCAGTTAGGAATCTCCGCGCCGAGCTCTTTCAACGGTGGTCTGATGTCGAGCCCGGGCAGTTCCTGCGACTCCAGTTTCATACACCGCCGTAGGGGCGTGTCATGGCAAACCGCTACAGCGCGACCGATCAGGTCTCTTTCCCGCGCAGGTAAACTGACGGTTATCCAGAGCGTCTCGCCATCGTTGCCGAGTGCCCAACCTTACGTCTCCAGGAGTATCTAGTTTTATGAGCAATAAGCGCGTCTACCTCTTCCGCGAGGGCGACAAGAGCATGCGGGATCTACTCGGTGGAAAGGGCTCGAACCTTGCCGAAATGTCGAAGATCGGCCTGCCCGTCCCCCCGGGATTCACCATCACCACCGACGTCTGTAACGAGTACTACGAGGTCGGTCGCAAGCTCCCCGCGGAGCTGATGGGAGACGTGAGAGCCGCCGTGGCCGACGTCGAGAAGATCATGAATCGGACCCTCGGCGGGTCGACCAAGCCCCTTCTGGTCTCCGTCCGATCCGGCGCGAAGTTCTCTATGCCGGGCATGATGGACACCGTCCTCAACCTCGGTCTGAACCCAACGACGGTCGCCGCGATGATCGCCGAAACTGGCAATGCCCGGTTTGTCTACGACTCCTATCGCCGCCTGATCATGATGCTCTCGGACGTCGCGTTTGGCATCAGCAAGCACGAGTTTGACGAGCAGATCTTTGCCACGTACAAGGCTAAGGTTGGCGCGAAGACCGACCTCGACCTCACCGCCGAGCATCTTCACGAGATCTGCGATCTGTTCCTCGCTCACGTCCGTGAGCACGCGGGCCGAGAGTTCCCGAACGATCCTTACGAGCAGCTCGAGATTTCGATCGAAGCCGTGTTCAAGTCCTGGAACAACGACCGCGCGATCTTTTACCGCCGCACCGAGAAGATCCCCGACGAGATCGGCACCGCCGTCAACATCCAGTCGATGGTCTACGGCAATGCCGGCGACGATTGCGGAACCGGCGTCGCCTTCACCCGCGATCCGTCCACCGGCGAGAATGAAGTCTTCGGCGAGTACCTGATGAATGCCCAGGGCGAGGACGTCGTCGCCGGCGTCCGCACCCCCGTGCCCATCTCCGAGCTCCAGAAGCAGAACAAGGCGGTCTACGACGAGTTCATCCATACTTGCGACATCCTTGAGGCTCACTACAAGGACATGCAGGACATCGAGTTCACGATCGAGCACGGCAAGCTGTTCATGCTGCAGTGCCGCTCGGGCAAGCGCACCGGTCCCGCCGCCGTCCGCATCGCCGTCGAAATGGTCAAGGAAGGCTTGATCGATAAGGAAACCGCGATCCTCCGGGTCACCGGCGCGCACCTCGACCAGCTTCTCCACCCCCGTATCGACCCCGAATCGCTCGAAGGCGCGAAGTTGCTGGCCAAGGGCCTCGCCGCCTCGCCGGGCGCCGCGGTGGGCGAAGTCGTGTTCACCGCCGATAAGGCCGCCGAACTCGGCAAGCATGGCGGTCTGGGCCACAAGGTCCTCCTCGTTCGCGACGAGACCAATCCCGACGACGTGCACGGCATGATGGCCGCTCAAGGCGTCCTCACCGCACGCGGCGGCAAGACCTCCCACGCGGCGGTCGTCGCTCGCGGATTCGGTATCCCTTGCGTTGCCGGTGCTGAAGCGCTTGACGTGCAGGCGCACGCCAAGCAATTCATTGTAGGTGGCGTCACCGTCAAGGAAGGCGAGACGATCACGATGGACGGCTCCTCAGGATGCGTCTATCTCGGCGCGCTCCCCCTGATCGACCCTGAAGTCAGCGGCTCGTTCGGCCAGCTTATGGAGTGGGCCGACGCGGCTCGCACGCTTGGCGTTCGCGCCAACGCGGATAACCCCCGCGATGCGCAGCAAGCCATTGAGTTTGGTGCCGAGGGCATCGGCCTCTGCCGCACCGAGCACATGTTCTTCGAGCCGGAGCGACTCCCGCTCGTGCAGACGCTGATCCTTTCCAAGGACCCGGTCGAGCAGCAGGCGATGCTCGACAAACTCCAAATCGTCCAGCAGGCCGACTTCGAAGGGATCTTCGAGGCGATGGAGGGCAAGCCGGTCACGGTTCGCCTTATCGACCCGCCCCTTCATGAGTTTTTGCCGTCGTTCGACTCGCTCGTCGAGGAAGTCACCGCGCTTGAAACCGAGTTGAAGTTCAACGCCGCCGGCGACAAGGCTGCCCTTGAAGCCAAGATCGCCGAGAAGCGGAAAATGCTTCATTCGGTCGAGCAGATGAAGGAATCGAATCCGATGCTCGGCCTGCGCGGCGTCCGGCTCTCGATCATCCTTCCGGGTCTGGTCATCATGCAGACCCGGGCGATCCTCCAAGCCGCTGCGGTGCTTATCAAGAAGGGCAAGCGCGTCTATCCGGAGATCATGATCCCGCTCGTTTCCACCGTGAACGAGCTTCGCGTGGTTCAGGGTCAACTGGAAGGCGAGGCCAAGAAGATCGTCGCCGAGCAGGGAGTCGAGATCCCGTACATGTTCGGCACGATGATCGAACTTCCCCGCGCGGCCCTCACCGCCGCTGAGATTGCGGAGTACGCGCAGTTCTTCTCGTTCGGCACGAACGACCTCACGCAGACCACGTTCGGCTTCAGCCGCGACGACGCCGAGGGCAAGTTCCTTGGCAAGTACGCGGACATGAAGATCTTGCCGAGCAACCCGTTCGAGACCATCGACCAGGCTGGTGTCGGACGCCTGATGGACATCGCCGTGAAGGAAGGCCGCGCAACCCGCGGCGACCTGAAGTGCGGTATCTGCGGCGAGCACGGCGGCGACCCCGAGTCGATCTACTTCTGCCACAAGCTTGGCCTGAACTACGTGAGCTGCTCACCGTTCCGAGTCCCCATCGCTCGCCTCGCCGCGGCTCAAGCCGCGCTGCAGGATCGAGTGAAAGTCACCTCCGACAAGTAGGCAGTGCCGTAGAAAGCCCCACTGCCATTCGGCGGTGGGGCTTTTTCGTTAATCGGTATTCGCAGAGGTCTTGGCAAAATTCAGGCCGGACTGACAAATCACGAAATCACCAACGCCGTCCCAACTGGTTGACAAAACTCGATCCCAAGCATGTAGAGACGTGAGTATCAACAAGACCTCCAACTCCAACTCAGACTCAGACCTTGCCGGATTACCAACGTGGGTAAGCAGGTTGAGTGAGTGATAACTGAAAATTCTGCCCGCCAGGCAGCTTCTGAACGGCTTATCACGTCGATCCGCACGGAGTTCGGTTCCCTCTCCCCCGCACGGCTCTCGCCATCGTCATACAGTCTGTCGGACGGGAGAGGGTTAGGGTGAGGGGGCACTGCGAAGCTTTGAATTTTGCAAAGACCTCAACGAATAACGAAGAACTGGGGTCTTTGCAAAATTCGACGACGAAATTCCTCAAACCCTAACTGGGAGCGCCGACACTCCTGTCGGCAACGACTCTGGAACCACCATCAGGTTCCAGGAAGAAGGAACGAACACACTCCCAAGCCGGATCTCCGGCTCCTACCCCGCCCGATAGTAGCGCAGGTTTTCCAACCTGTGTCTCCAAGAAAGCTGGTTGACTTCCCTGCCTCCTAAGAACAGTAAAGACAAGAATCGCGAACTGCGGGCCGCAGTGAGCCAAGCGACAAGTGATGACGGTGCGAACCCTAAGAAGGAGTCCATCATCAGCCGCTCTAAACCCTAGAAACCAAAGAATCGCGGACCCGCAAATGACGAATGACAGAATGAGTTCAGATTCAAAAGCGGTTAACTTGCCCCGAACGACAATGCACGAATACCGAATGACAAACCACCAATCCAGGCGACCGTCCAGAGCCGATAACAGTACCTAAGGTCCTAGTAAGCGACCCAATATATGCGGGAATTCCCACTTGACAGGAAAATCAGTTACAGCAATGATCATAAGCACAACCAACCCAATCCGCCCGTAAAGCGAATAACGGAGGTCTCTGGAATTTTGCAAAGGTCTCCACGATTCGCGATTCGCTATTCGGGACCGGAACTGACGCTCGGGGTCAAGCCGCTGCGGCTGCGACGGATGTACCAGTAGCCGACGCCCAGCATCGCGAATCCCAGCGCCATAGACACAACGACCCGCAGAGCGGGCTCAACATTGTCGAGATCAACTGCAATCACTTGGGTCGTCGTGGCGGCGAACACGAACAGCCCGAAGAACCGCACGGGCCCGATGTGCCTCATAAAGCCGATCGTCAACAAGGTAAGCGCGTAGATCGTCCAAGTGATGCTCACCGCCGGATTCACTTCCATCCCGATCGCTTGCGAGGTGAGGGCGACCAAGCCAAACCGGGAGGAGAGCGCCCAGCCGGCAATACAGGCCAACGTCCAAATGGTCGAGCGATCGGAAGTTGCCCGCGCAAATTCCGCGGCCATCCAATAGAGCAACCCACCGAGCGCAAGGTTCATCGGCAACTCCGCCCAGACTTGAAAGGGCACGTTACTCGCGGTATCGGCATAGCATCCGCCCGCAAATAACAGCCAGACAAACGCCGAAACTCGGAGGTCATGCCAACCTTCTCGGCGGCTCAGAAGGAGCGCCGCAGGAATCAAGGCCATCGTGCCCAGACCGAACGCGGCCGTAACGGGAATCCCAATCGGGGCCCGGGAAAGATACATCACGGCGAGACGCGGCAGGAGGAGCCAGAGAATCCATCCGCCAATGGCGAATGACACACTGGGCCGCAAGGCAAAGCGGCTAACCCACCCAATCAACCCAATCGTCCAAAGTTCCAGGACCAGGTTTAGCGTGGTCTCAAGCGGGCGCAGGTTTGCGCCGATCGAACTGATCCAAGACAGATACGTGACAATTGCTATCGCGAGATAACCAAAGCTCGCGTAGCCCAGACCAATCCGCGACGGAGCGCGCCCGATAAGGAAGGCAAAGAACCCAATTGAGGCAAGCGCAATAATCAACGCCGGCATCTGACCGAGAGACAAACTGCCTTCCGAGAGCACCCGAAACAGAATCCGAACCGCGAAGGCACCGGCAAGCCACGTGACGGCCATCTGGAACGCGCTCCGAGCCTCGTCCGATTGCTCCAGCACGAGCGACGAGACGGCCAGCCCGAGCGTCGCCACGATGCACCCGGCGGCAAAGATTGCCTCCAATCCCAACTTCGGTCCCTCCAGAGCGAACGCGAAATACAGGAAGGAGAACCCGCCGACCACGAACCAGTTCACAACCTCAAGGCCGAAGCTCCGGAGACGGCGAAGCGCGGCCGTCATCACGCACGAAGGGATCACGAGCCCCGTGCCGAGGGCGAACCAAAGGTGCGCACCAACCCCTGGTTGGGTAAGCGCGCGCTCCCATGCGCGGACAAACAGCGGGAGGAGAATGAGTGAGGCGCCGACGAGGACTTCGTCGTTGCGGCCAGCCAATCGCCACCGAGTGATCAGATTAGTGAGCGTGGCGGTGCCGAGGATGGCAAGGATGCCGATCTCATTTGTCCAGACCAACCCACTCGGAGTCTGGACCTGGGTCAGATAGGCACCGATCGCCAACGCGTTCAGCAGGAGCGCAAGAGACTGGAAGACCGCCTCTTTCCGCGCAAGCGCGACGAGGCAGGCCAAGACCGCCAAAGATCCTTCGATCGCGCTCGCCACCGAAAGCCCGAACGCGAACGGTGCCAGACAGGTCGCAAGCACGACTCCGGATTGAATTAGGCGGCTTCGCAGAAGCCGCAGCTTGGCCGTCAGGCCAACCCCAATCACCGCGACGGACCAAACGCCGACATGAAGCGCACCTATCGACGTGTTCAGAATCGCGAACGCCCAAAAGGCAGGGACCATCGCCATGAGCGGAGTAAAAACTTCGTGCTCATCCCACCCAGTCGACGCGTCGCGCCGCGAGAGCCCGAGCAGGATGACCAACCCATTCACGTAGAGCGCCCCGATCTTGAGTTCTAGATGTCCCCGCAGGTCAATCATCGGTGCCAGGAGGAGAAAACTCGATGCGGCCAGGACCGACAAGATCGACCACCACTTATGCCGTGCGGCGATCACCACGCTCGCGCTCAGGATCAGCATGTGCAGCCCGACATTCAGCTCGGCCTTGCCCTCCTGAAGCGGCATCAGCGCGCCGGCAAAGCCACCGATCACCCCGATGATGAGAAACGCCATGCTGCCTCGCCACAGCGCATAGCCGAGGTTGACCAAGCTGAGCGTGACGAATTGGAGAACGAGCGTCTCACCCGAGTAAAGGTGTTGGGCAACGTGCCCGGCGCCAAAGGTGAGATAGAGGCCGCACGAACCGATGCCGGTGAGAATTTGGCCGAATTGCTCTTTCTCCTCCCGCTTCCATTGCCCGACGCCAATGAACCCCGCCGAAAGGCTAACTCCGCCCCACCAAAGCATCCACGGAGTAATCCAGCCGCGCGAGAACCCGAGGCTCACGAGGGTCCCGATCCCGATCAGCAGAAGGAGCGCCGCCGCCCAGGGCAACGCCTTTGCCCCGAGCAGGTACTCAAGGTCAATCGCGGGTTTGGGGGGAATCACCGGCTTGACCGGGATCAGAGGTCTTGGCGGAGTGGGCCAGAGCTCGCGCGGATGCGGCGGTACCGGTTTGGTGACCGGCTCGGGCGGAGGCTGCTCAACCATTGGAGAATGCAGAACGGGCGGTGGCTGGGGGGGTGTCGGATGGGCGATCCCCATTCCCAGGCGCGCCTCGATCGCGCTCAGACGTCCCGACAAGTTCTCAAGCTGTCGCCGAAGCTCCCGAAGATCGGATGGATCCATGGCAATCTCCCTTCTACAGCTTAGACCAACCGATGAAGTCGCCAAAAGGTTGCAAGCAAGAGCAATTTGAGGATCAATATCCCGCGATCAGACGCAAGCCGCTAAAGTAGAGGCATGAAATCGCTGTTGCTGGTCTTCGCCGCCGCGCTCGCTCTCGGGTGCAACAAGCCTCCCCAAGACGTGGTGGACTCCCGTAACCCGAGTCCGAAGGCGGCGAAGACCGTCGCCCCCCTCGGTGACCTTGAAGCCTATCCGGGTGCGATGGGGGTGTCGCGAAAGCAGCACGACGAAGATGGCTTTCACATCTCTCAGCTTGATCTGAGTACCCCCGACTCCGCCGAGAAGGTTGCCGCGTTCTACGAGCCAAGGCTGAAAGCGAAGTCAATGCCGATGGGCTCGGGAATCCTTTCAATCCAGAACGACTTCTCCGGCAAACACTACGAAGTGACCTACAGCCGCATGGGAGACGAGACCACCGTTTCCATGATCGTGAAAATTCCGACCCCATAGCGGAATCCGTGTTATCGGAGGTTAGAGACCCACGGCCCGGGGCCACTCAATACCCAACGCCTTACGCCTATCGCCCTCTCACCCTGGCCCCACCGCCTCAAGCCTGAGCTGCCCGATGGGTTCGTCGCGGTAGATCAGGTCAAAGCGGTAGGTGCCCGCCTTCGGTAGATATTCGTGGATCTGAACCCGCTCGGCGAAGTAGCTGTAGCTGGGTCCCATGTTCGGGTGGGGTCGGAAATGACACGAAAGGCCGGCGGCAAAGAGGACGCCCCCATCCTGGTCGACGAGCCGGAGTTCGAGCACATGCTCGCCAACTTCGTTCTGGTCGGCCTCCAATTCGATGGCCAGAAAGAACGGCAGCATCGGCGCGGGAAACGCGGGAACGTGAATCTGCCTGAATATCCCCACCAGCAATGGCGCGCCACCGTCCAGTTGACCCGCGAATTCGCATGCGACCATGAAGCCTGCTTTCACCGCCTCATTGTGCCTTACGGCCCACGTCCTCACCGCAAATCTACGAATATCGGGTATAAGCCCGGAATGCTCAAACTTGGCCGCCTTGCCTGTACCGCTTTCGCTCTCGTCTCCGTCACCGCCGCTTTCGCCGCTTCCGCCGTCGGAACTTGGAACGGAAAGATCGATCTTACGGGCATGAAGATGCCCAATAGCCACGGTGCTGATGCCGATAAGCAGATGAACATGATGAAGCAGATGATGGGTTCGATGAAGATCACCCTGAATCTGAAGGGCGACCACACCTACGTCGTCACCACCTCCGGCGGCATGCAGAAGACCCCGAAGTCGGAGACGGGCAAGTGGACTCAGTCGGGCAACACTATCTCGGTCACCGGCAAGAACAAGACGGAAAAGATGACCCTTTCCGCGAACGGCAAGACGATGACCATGGCTCCTGACAACGCTCAGGGTCTAAAGATCATCTTCACGCACTAGTCTCGTAACCGGAGATGATCAGGCGATGATGAGCCTTTTGGTGGCGTCGGTGTTCCTGGCGCCGCCAAATACCTCTGTCAAGCCGGGCGAACTCGCCCCGATGACCTTTCGTCGCCGAGTCACTCGAACCTTTAATGGTTCCTATTTTCTCTACCTTCCCGTCGACTACGGAAAGCCGGGCCACGACCGCTGGCCAGTCGTGCTCTTCCTCCACGGAAGTGGCGAGAGCGGCGAAAACCTTGACGACGTCAAGAAGCACGGCCCGACCAAAGAGGTCATCAACGGTCGTAACTTCCCGTTTATCCTCGTCGCGCCTCAGAGCCCGGTCGAGAACGGATGGGACCCCTATGTCCTGACCGCCCTGCTCAACGAGATCGAGGCGAAGTACCACGTCGATCGCGACCGCGAGTACCTGACCGGCCTCAGCATGGGTGGGTTCGGCACCTACACTATGGCCGCGTTGACACCCCAACGCTTTGCCGCAATCGCCCCGATCTGCGGGGGTGCCAGCGTCCGCATCGCACCGCTACTCAAGGGAATCCCAATCTGGGCATTCCACGGAGACAAGGACCCGATCGTGCCGTTACGGATGGAGCAGCCGATCATTGACGCCCTCTCCAAGCAGGGCGGCGAGGTGAAATTCACCATCGTCGAGAACGGCGGGCACGATGTCTGGACCCAGATCTATGCCGGAGATGACATCTACAACTGGCTTCTCCAGCACAAACGACCGGCGAAGACCAAGCTACGTTAGCGGGATTACCATTTGCGGTGGCGTGGTGGGCGTGGCCGAGACTTCCTTGACCGCGGTGCCGACCGCGAAGTATTCGATCACGTGACTTCCCCACCCGTGGCTGGTTTCCACCACGCGTGCCCCTACGATCCCGTTTGCACCGTCTTGTTCGGCTTCCGCCTGCATCCGGGAGAGCGCGAGTTCGCGGGCCTCGTACAGGGCCTGAGTGTAGTTTTCCATCTCGACATTGCGTCCGATGCGCTTGAGCGCCTGCATGAAGCCCTGGTGGGCGACATGGTACACACAGGTGCCCATGACCAGCGAGGACGGCCGGTACCCGGCCTGGAGCAATGTCCAGAAGTCTTGACCGTTCAGGTCCGACGTGAAGGGACGGCCATCGTGGGTCTTGTAGTTGCCGCCGCCTGTATGACGGATCGCGGTGCCGATCGCCATGAACTCAGCAAGCCCTTCGCCCCACTCTTGGCGGTTGACGATCAGACGGACTCCGACAACGCCGTCAGCGCCGAGGATGTCGGCCTCCTCCTCCATCCGGTCCATCGCGAGTTCCCGGGCGTGGTACATCGCCTGGGTGAGGACGCTGAGTTCCTGACTCTGGAATTGCCCGGGAATCTGGATACCGATGTGGTAAATCGAGCTGCCCATAACTAGTCCGAGCGGCTCGAATCCTGCCTGGCGGACGAGGAGAAACTCGTTCACCGACAGGTCGCTGGTGAATAGCTTGGGCTTATCGCCGGTGCCTCGCATTTCACGAAGGCGGCGCACGGCGTCTTGCGGCAAACCGGCTTCGGAGCCGGGGGTGTACGGGGTTCCACTCATAAGAAATCTTCCTCGAATCGGACTGAAACTAGTCTAAACCTAACAGGCCCGCCAGTGCAGTGCGGGCGCGAGCGTTGGATGCGACTCGAGTCTCCAAAGCGTCCGCTAACTCGGTGAGTGCCTGCTCGACAGGAATCTCCTCGGTCTTGAGGGAAATCCCCCGGACGATGTGGGCGCGTGAAGCGCAGACGCCACCCTTCCCCACATGTTCGAACCGGTATCGGTCAGCACCCAAAGTGATCGCCAAACCCACGACTTCTTTCTTGAAGACCCCCTGGCGGAGAATCTCCGTGTCCTCGGGGAGGGAGTCCTCCAAGAGCTGAGCCAGGAACAAGAGGAACGCACGGGCGTCCTCGGCGTACCCGCGGCTCAAGGCCGCGGCGACGCCGAGCCTTACGCTGCCGGAGAATTCGGGCTCTTCATGCATGGATTGTTAGTAACGACCGTCATCCGGAGAAGCTTGTCAATCTTCACTTATTTTACTTTTCGATCCGTCATCCAGAGCGAAGTCGATGAGCCGAGGCGAGTCGACGCAGTCGAAGGATCACTGACAGAGCCTCCGACTTAGAGAACCGGCGCGTTTGCAGAGAGGGTCGGAGACTGGACAAAGATTCCTTCGAGTTCGCTGCCTTCGCTGGGGCTCGACACTTCGCTCTAGATGACGGTCAATCGTCAATCTGATCAGCTCTTGCGTTCCATCGTCATGTCGATCGCGTTGATCTGGCCGCCACCGACGCTGGGTCCAAGGTTGGTGATCTTGGCCACCGTCTTGTTAATCTTGCCTCCCGCCCCGACCCAACTCGAAGAATCGACGTGCATCGGCTTGTCCCCCGTTTCGGCGGTCGTGACGTCAAGGCTGGACTTCAGTTCCGAGATCCCATCCTTGGTTCCCACGAGGGTTACCGTCCCTTTGACGGTGCTCTTAGGGTCATCCGGATCAGTCTCGTTGATCGTAATCGACTTACCGACTTCGAGTCCCCCGGCCATCATCTGGGTGTACTTCATGAAGTTCATATTCATGCCGCGTCGGGCACCTGTCGCGCTCTTAGGCGGGTTGACGGGAGCGCCGAACTTGGTCATCCGCATCATCGTAGATGGAGGGTTCTTGGGGCTCGGGAACGTTGTTCCCGCCATGCTCATCTTCATGTCAGACGTGACGTTCTCGATGTCTGCATCCCCGTTGTCGTAGACCTTCTTCACGGTTTGCAAGTTGGTCATGCTGATATCCATCGACATCGCCCCCGACATCTTCATCGTGATCGCGTAGGTGTCGGTCTCTCCGACGACGTACTTCCTTTCAAGGGAAACTTGGTTGGCGGCGAGGGCTAGAGTCCCCATGGCCAGGGTGGCGAGAAATAGCTTGAGTTTCATGATCGTATTGCTCTCAGACGCTCCATTCTAACGGCGATTTTGCCGAGAATGGAACGTCAAGTTAAGGGAATGCGAATTACTCGCGGACCATCGTGATATGAGCCGTCATACCGGGTTGACCCATCATCCCGGAAATCGTGCCGTCCATCTTGTTCATTTTCGAGTCTGAGGTACGCATCAACACGACCATCGCCATCTTCATCGAACCCGTTTGGGCGCTCGTCATCGTAGTGTTCATTTGGAGCTTGGCGACGCCACCGGCGACCGCAAGCACCTTCATCGAACCATCGACCTTCGTGCCGTTCTTACCGTCCTGATGGATGGGGAACGTCTCTCCCGCCTTGAGCGGGCGATGCGGGAGCATCGAGTTCATCGACATTGGGTCGAAGCCCATTCCGCCCATCGCATTTGCAGCCTTCCCCTTCACGGGTTGACCGAACTTATTCACGCGCACAGTCTGGGCAGGAGTCTGCGGGATTGCATGGCTTTGGCCATTCATCATCATCGTTCCGCCCGAGGGGGTCGCAACGAGGTCGGCGTCGCCATTCGGATAGACCTTGGCGACCTTTTCGACGATGGTCATCGTCATGGTCATGGCCATCTGACCCTTGATCTCCATTGTCATCTTGTAGCGGTCGGTATCGCCTACCTTGTAATTGGGAGCGAGAGTGACGGAGCCTTGGCCCATGGCCATGGCGGCCACGCCCAGAAGTGTGGTGAGGATTAGGTGCTTAAGTT
Organism: Fimbriimonadales bacterium; assembly: GCA_038216655.1. GTDB lineage: Bacteria > Armatimonadota > Fimbriimonadia > Fimbriimonadales > Fimbriimonadaceae > JAFDWR01. Next base: position 92,169 of record JBBQPZ010000001.1, on the reverse strand, counting down.
TCATTTGGTTTGGTTTTCGAAGTGAGGAATTGTCGGCCAAACGGAACCGATGGGATCGAGAGGGTCATGCCTGCTTCAATGCCATCAACTCCATCAGGACATACAATTCCATCACGAGCGGACAAGGCGCTACAGGGAGTTTACGTTTGACGGGCCCCCATGGATTCATCCGGACGCCAAAAGCCCCGTCATAAGTGAATCCGCGCGATGCGGTAGAACGTATAGAGAGAGCGGAGCATGCACGAACTCGACCCACGCAAGCAATCGATTCTTCAAGCCGTCGTGCTTGAATACGTCGAAGGTGCCGAGCCGGTGGGGAGCGAGTTGCTCGTCCACAAGTATCAGCTCGGCGTGAAGGCCGCCACCGTGCGGAATGAACTCGCCGAGATGTCCGATCTCGGTTTCCTGGAGCAACCCCACACCAGCGCAGGGCGAATCCCGAGCGACCGTGGTTACCGCTATTACGTCGACCGCCTGTTATTGGAGCGTTCGGTGGATACCCAGGCTCAGCAAAAGGTCCGGTCGGTCACCCAAGAAGGAGACGCCCTTCAGTCGCTGCTCAGCGATACCGCGCGCGTCCTTTCTCGATGCAGCCAGCTCCTGACCGTCGCCGCAACCATTAGAAACGAGGGAATCACGGTTCGGAGCGCGCTCGTCAGCGCGCTCGGACCCACCCAGGCACTCGTTGTCTTGGTTCTCGGCAACGGTCACGTCGAGAACCGTGTAGTCGAGGTTCCCGCCGGCTTGACGCTCCACGACATCGGCACCGCCAACGAGGCTTTAGCTAAGTCGGTCACCGGATCCAATCTCCGGGGGCTCAGCAAGCTCAAGCCAACCGCCAACCCGACCAGCCCTCTTGAGCGGTTCCAATCCACCATCTCGGGTGTCCTCCGAGCGATGGCCCGAGACCTGACGCGCGGACGTTTGGTCGTCGAGGGTGAAGAGTACATCTTCGCCAAGCCGGAGTTCCAGCGCGACGTTTCGGCAATTTCGAGCTTGTTCGAGAACTTTCTCGCCGGTTCGGAGATCTACGATGCATTGGCTCCCTCGGGAGAGAATCAGGCGAACGTGGTGACCATCGGCAAAGAGAATCGAAATCAGCGACTCCACCAGTTTTCGATGGTCAAGAACACGTTCTACGTCGGCGATCGCGAGGCAGGGGTGATCGCGATCATCGGTCCGACACGTATGCAATACGACCGCAGCATCCCTCTCGTGAACTATACGGCTCGCGCCCTCAGCGAATCGTTAACGCGCTTCTTCGGTTGATCTGCGCATGCCTCCCTTTTCCCTCAAGACCCTGCTCGTCAAGTCGGCGCAGAACTGGAGCCGCGACAAGGCTTCGAGCCTGGCCGCGGCATTTGCGTTCTTCGCCATTCTCTCCCTGGCTCCGCTCCTGGTTGTGGGCGTAGTGGTGGTTGGGCAGATTTACGGTTCCAACGGCCTCGCACGAGAACGGCTACTCCACGTCGCCCGCGAAAACATCGGTCCCGGCTCCGTGGATTTCCTGAGAACTCTTCTCGACAATGCCCACCGCAGCGGAATCAGCACGATCGCGGGCATTCTTTCGCTCGTGGTCGCGTTCTTCGGGGCGAGCAGCATGTTCAGCCAATTGTCGGACTCGATCGACTCAATCTGGGGGATCGCCAAGAAGGGGAGCGTCATCCATGCGTTCGTGGTGGGAAAGGCAGTGTCCGTGCTCATGCTGCTGATCTTCGCGATCTTCGTGTTGGCGTGGATCGTCCTGGACTCCGTGGTGGGAGCCGCGGCGAAAGCAGCGGGCGCGTTCAGTGGCTGGCCATTCATCTCCTTTCTCATCAGCACGGCCTTTCTTACCGCCGTGTTCGCGCTGACGTTTCGCGGATTGCCCGCAAAGCGAGTGCAGTGGCGCGACGTATGGGTGGCCTCTCTAGTGACCGCGCTCGGTTTCAGCCTGGCAAAGTTCGGACTGAGCCTGTACTTCACCTACACCGACGTCCAGTCAGCGTACGGACCAGCCGGCGCGCTCGTGGTGATCCTCCTCTGGATCTATTACTCGGCTCAAATTCTCTTGTTTGGCGCGGAAGTCGTTTGGGCCTACGCCCACACCTACGGCAGCCAAAAAGGACACGTCCCGCCGGAAGGGCGGTTCTCCTAGGGCTCAAGCAGGCGCTTGAGCTCGTAGTGATAGCGGTAGAGGAAGGCCCGAGCCTGCTCGTCGCGACGGTCGACCTCAAGCTTGATCACACAGGCCTTCTGCACAATTGCCCGGCCATCCGGTGCCCCGTACGCATTGAGAAGCTCGAGAACGAAGAATTCCTCCCCATGCTCGCACACGAAACCAGTGAACCGATGCCCCCGATCATCTTCGGCGGTGACGACCAAGTGCTCGTCAATCGCGCGCTTGAGCTGCCCCTCGAAAGACTCACCTGGCGTGAACGTCTCGGCCGCCTTGTAGACGGAGCCCACGTATTCGTGAAGAAGCTGCACCTTGCGGGTGTACGGGTCATCGAGCTCGACGACGTCGATATCCTCGATTCGAATAACCAGACTGCCGTCCAATTCCCCGCGAGCGTTCAAACAGGCCAGCGTCAGATCGTGCTCGCTGATCGCGGAAACGAACCCCACTTCGAACTTGCTGCCTTCACTCTCGGACGCGACGTAAACCGAGACTGCCTTCGCCATCTCCTGCGCGGAGCGGAGCGCTGCGATGAATTTTTCTCGGACCGAGCCCATAGTCCGATTCTGTCGCATGAATAGGGTCAAATCCTATACTTGAGGCAACGGAATCTTGCTCAAGGTTGCATCAACCTAGATAAATCCAAGCGGCAAGTCGTCGAGGGCACCCTCGCGAGCGTCCCACTCAAGTCCAAGCGTACGAAGCACCTCTTCCAGCCAACTCGGGGGCGCTGAGGTTGTCTTTTCGTTCTCCATATTTTTCGGGCCTCACTGGCAATCAAAGAGACAACGCGGTGTTGTCTACGGCTACGACTGCAAGACAGACCTATTTTGTTCGCCTATTGCTTAAGGTGAGTGAAGTATTTCCCGGCATTCCCTGCTCCCGGGGCCTTAGACGTGGGGTGAGGGTAGTTTAGACCGAGCGTGCAGAGACCACTCTGGCACGCAACGTAAGTAGGTGCTCGAGGGGCTCGATAGGCAAATGAAACTCCATAAGCGCCAAGGAGACCCACCACCACTATCCCTTCGATGAGGGTGAATCCAAATTTCTTGCTGCGGCAGGGGCGGCTCTGCATCAAATCAAGCTACGTCAATGCCTGGCCGGGTGTCGCAAGAAACAAAAGGGGGAAGCTGTTTCCAGCTTCCCCCTCAGACTTGCTCCTAAGAGAGCTCTACAACTCGGCGCCGAAGTCGTCCTCTTCCGCCGCCATGTCGGCAAGCGACGGGAAGCTGAGCGCGCCGTAGCCGCCCTCTTCGCCATCCGCCTCGACAAGCGCGGTGAGCGACTGCTCGGCCCAGCTCGGACCGCGCTGCACATCGACCGCGATGTCGCGGTACTGCTTGACGCCGGTTCCTGCCGGAATGAGTCGACCGATGATGACGTTCTCCTTGAGTCCGACCAACTGGTCCTTCTTTCCCCGGACCGCGGCTTCCGTAAGGACGCGCGTGGTCTTCTGGAACGAAGCCGCCGAAAGGAACGAGTCCGTCGCGAGCGACGCCTCGGTGATACCGAGAAGGATCCAGGTCGCCGAAGCTTCCTTGGGATCGCGCTCGATGTTCTCCTGCGTGATCGGATCGACGTACTTGATCTTCTTGCCCGTGTTCGTCAAGGCGCGAACCTGCTCGTTGGCAATCTGGTACGTGAACCGGTCGACGATCTGGCCCGGGAGGAACGGGGTGTCGCCCGGCTCCTTGACCTGTCGCTTTCGCAGCATCTGGCGAACGATGACTTCAACGTGCTTATCGTTGATGTCGACGCCTTGGGCTTTGTAAACGCTCTGGAGGTTCTCGATGAAGTAGTCGTAGACGGCGTTCGAACCGGCAAGTTCGAGCACCTCATGCGGATCGCGGGGACCTTCCGTAAGGGGGTCGCCCTTGATGACGCGGCTACCGACCTTGACCGGCAACTTACCGAGCGGCGGGACCAGGATCGGATAGAAGATCGTGACCTGCGAAGCCTCGCCCTTCTTCAGGACGGCAAGCACCGCGGTCGTCAGCTTCTGACCAATCGTCTTCTGGAGACCGTTGTCGTAGTCGCCGGTATCAACGGTCGGCCAAGACTGCATGTCGCCGATGTAGGCATCCTTGATCGGGGTGGCAACCGGCACAGTCGCCTCGACGATGACCCAGCGACCGAAGCTCGACTCCCGAACGTCGCGAACGACGCCGGTGACCGGGCAGATGATCGCCTTACCCCGCGGCTGGCGTCGCGCTTCGAAGATTTCTTCGACGCGGACGATACCTGAGGACTCACCTGTCCAGGAGTAGAAGAACGTCTTGCGGGATCGCTCCCACAGCTTCTTCGACTCGGTGTCGGCCTTGTCGGCCGCCTTCTGAGCGGCCTTCGTGAGACGGTCAGACTTGCGCTTAGCCTTGGCTTCGTCCGCGACGCTCAAGGCGGCGGTCGAAACCACAATTGGCTCCTGGTTGGTAGTGAGAGGCTTCTCCTTGGTGAAGACGCCCTTGACCGCATGCTCCTGGCTTTCCAGTAGCTTGGTCGGGTCGAAAGCCTTCAGGTCGGTATCCGTGGCGGACGCGAAGTCCTCCATGAACTGGCGGATAAATCGACCTGTCTTGTACTGATTCGTGCGAGCAACCGTGGCCGATCCCGCAACGCCTCCGGTGTGGAACGTTCGCATCGTGAGCTGCGTTCCGGGTTCACCGATCGACTGGGCGGCGATGATGCCAACCGCGACGCCGACTTCGACCAGCCGCTGGCTGGAGAGGTCGACACCGTAACACTTGGCGCAGATGCCTTGCACGAGGTCGCAGGTAAGCGGGCTCCGAAGCACCACACAAGCGTGACCGTGCTCGTCAATGACGTAGCCCATGTCCGCGTACTTGTTGTTGATCTTCGTGACTTCATCGTCCGTCTTGGCGGCGGCGACTTCGTTCACGTGGCGCTGCTCAAGCGCCTGAACCAGCTTGGCGTTCTCACGGCTCGTGATCTCGTCGTACTGGGCAAGGGTCTCGCCGGTCTCCGGATCGACGATCGTGCTCAGCGAGACGCGTCCTTCGACGCGATCGGCTAGCTGCTCGATCGTCTCGCCTTCATCCACCAATCGGTGAACGAGGACGCCTTCCGTCGTGCCGCAATCCTTGGACTTGACGATCACGTCCTGGGCGACGTCGCAGAGACGTCGCGTGAGGTAGCCGGCGTCCGCAGTTCGAAGTGCGGTGTCGGCCAAACCCTTACGGGCTCCGTGGGTCGTCACGAAGTACTCGAGCATGGTCAGACCCTTATGGAAGGAACTCTTGACCGGAAGCTCATAGATAACTTCGTTGAACTGGTTGAACATGAGGCCGCGCATGCCAGCAAGCTGCGCGAGCTGCTTGACCGAACCACGAGCACCGGAGACCGTGGTGATCGAGAGCGGGTTGAACTGGGTCAGACCGTTGACGATTTCCTTACCGATTTCGTCGTACGTGTCCGTCCAGAGCTTGACCAGACTCTGCGTCATCTCGTTATAGGTGAGCATGCCGCGTCGGAACTGCTGGGTGATCTTGGTCGACCGATCGTCGGCCGAGGTGATCATCTCCTCACGTCGCGCAGGCGGGTCCATGTCGGTGATCGCGACGGATAGACCGTAGCGCGTCGCCCACTTGAAGCCCATGTCCTTCATGTCGTCGAGCAGCTTGATCGTCGCGCCCATTCCGGCACGGCGATGGCAGACGAGGATCATTTCGGACAGCGCCTTCTTGCCGAGCTCCACATAAAGGTACTCTTCCGAATACTTGAGCGGATACGGCAGGATCGCATTAAAGGCGAGCTGGCCCGGAGTGCACGTCACGATGACGTGCTCGAACTCCTGCTCGAAAGGAACGAGTTCAGCGAGGTCCTCGTCGTTCTCGTCCTTCGTGGTGACCTTGTGGTACTCCACTCCCGTAACCGGGTCGCGGAAATTCACTTCGGCATCGTCTCGGAACAGCGGTCGCTTGAGACGAACCTTGATCGGGGTGTTGACCAGGATGCGCTGTTCTTTGACCGGAGTCTCGAGCCAAGACATCACGTCGTCCGGTCCGTTGTAAACGAACGGCGCGGGGTTCTTCTCGGGGTTCGCCTTGTGGGCGGCTTCCGCCTTCTCCATGTCCTCACGGCCCACGTTCGAGACGAACGTTAGCGCGTAGTTACCAAGGATGATGTCCTGCACCGGGGCGCAGGTCGGGCGACCGTCCGCCGGGGAGAACAGGTTCTGCGTCGAGAGCATCAAGACGCGGGCCTCAGCCTGCGCCATCGTGCTCAGCGGAACGTGAACGGCCATCTGGTCACCGTCAAAGTCCGCGTTGTAAGCGTGACAAACGAGCGGGTGAACCTGGATCGCCTTACCATCCACGAGGATCGGCTCGAACGCCTGGATACCGAGTCGGTGGAGCGTCGGAGCGCGGTTCAGGAGAATCGGATGCTCCTTAATGACCTCTTCGAGGCCATCCCACACTGCCGGGTGCATCCGGTCGATCATCCGCTTCGCGGTCTTGATGTTCTGCGTGATCTTCTTTTCGACCAGCGTCTTCATCACGAACGGCTTGAACAGTTCGAGCGCCATCTCCTTCGGGAGACCGGCTTGGTGAAGCTTAAGGTGCGGGCCGACGACGATAACCGATCGACCGGAGTAGTCGACGCGCTTACCGAGCAGGTTCTTTCGGAAACGACCTTCCTTACCCTTGAGCATGTCGCTCAGGGACTTCAGCGGGCGGGCGTTAGAGCCAACGACCGGGCGGGCGCGGCGGCCGTTGTCGATAAGTGCGTCCACGGCTTCCTGAAGTAGGCGCTTTTCGTGGTTGATGATCGATTCCGGCGCGTGGATCTCAATGATCTTCTTCAACCGGTTGTTGCGGTTGATGATGCGTCGGTAAAGGTCGTTCAAGTCCGAGGTGGCAAATCGACCACCGTCTAGCTGAACCATCGGGCGAAGCTCGGGCGAGATGACCGGCACCACGTCCAGAATCATCCACTCGGGCCGTGAACGCGAGGAGATGAGCGCTTCCACGACTTCGAGCCGCTTGATCGCACGGGCTCGACGCTGGCTCTGAGTCATGATGATCTCTTGACGAAGCTCGCGGGCGAGCTTCTCAAGATCGACGCGATTCAGGAGCTCCTTCATCGCGTCCGCGCCGATGTTGGCGCGAAGCAGCGAAGTCAGGTCGCGGTTGATGCGCGAGCCGACGCTGTGCAGAAGCTTGGAAACGGCGCGGTACTTGTCCTCGTCGATCAGCTGGTTCTTCTCGAGCTTGCCGAGAATCTCAACCGCAAGATCGAGGTCCTTGAGCCGATCGTCGGCGTCGCGGTACTCAGCCTTGATTCGATCATTGATCGCCTTGGATCGGTCGCGGGCGCTGGACTCGTCGTAGTTGTACGTGTCCGCGTTCTCCATCAGGTCGACGGAGAAGCGCTGGAATGATTCCTCTTCCAGTTCGCGCATCTGCATCTGCAGAGCCGCCTTCTCAAACTCGACGGCGACGCGAACGTCGGGAAGGGCTTCCTGAATCTTCTCCGCTTCAATGTCGATGATGATGAAGCTGGCGAAGTAGATGACCTTCTCGAGCAAACGCGGCGAGATGTCCAGGATCAGGGACAGCGGCGAGGGAACGCCCTTGAGGTACCAAATGTGGCAGACCGGTGCGGCCAACTCAACGTGGCCCATTCGCTCGCGACGAACCTTCGATCGAGTGACTTCCACGCCACAGCGCTCGCACACGATCCCCTTGTACTTAATCTTCTTGTAGCGTCCGCACGCGCACTCCCAGTCCTTTACCGGACCAAAGATGCGCTCGCAGAACAGACCGTCTCGTTCGGGCTTGAATGTCCGGTAGTTGATGGTTTCCGGCTTTTTGATCTCACCGTGAGACCAGCCGAGAACGTCTTCTCCGCTGGCGATACCAATGCGAATTTTGTCGAAAAGACTGACATCTGGCATAATAGGTTCTTCATCGGTCTTCCCTTCAGAGTCGGAAAATCCGTTGTATGATGGAGATCGGAGCCGTCCTGAGCCGCATTGCTCAAGACACTCAACCTCAAACACCAGACGCCGTACCGGCAATTTGGGGGAAAGACGCGAACTTAAAGAATACCTTTCGCGGCAAGGTAAATCAAGCCTTTTCCGTAAGGAATGTTTGAGTCTGAGTTGGAGTCGCTCCATAAGGCCTATCGGTCTTGTAAGGCCTATCGCGACTGAGCCTCCAGCTCCAACTTCCCCAAGGGCCCAAGGCCCCTCCCATTTAGGCGCGGATCGGAAAAACCTCGTCCACTTGCGTCAGATGCCATTCAATGGCACTTGAATTGCCCGAGGAAGGATCATGAACACTCGCTCACTCGCTCTCGCGTGCCTGGCGTGCCTTGCCGTATCGGCCCAGGCTCAACTCATGTTTGGACTTGCTGGGGCGGCAGGTGCCCCCGCCGCTGTGGCCGGAATCTCCGACTTCGGTATGAGTCGAATCCACAAGTTGGAAGGGCAAGCCCAAGGCAACTTCGCTCGTGCCCGACCGATGCGACCGGTCTATGGCAACCTCACCTTCCAAACCGGCCCCGACACCGCACCCGACGTTACGGAGTGGATCAACCAACTCCTGGCGGGCCACCCGGAGGAACGAGAGGTATGGGTATTCAACCACGGACCTCGCCAGACCACGAGCTTCAAGTGCACCGGCACGATTCCCATCCGGTGGGCTTCACCCGAGTGCAACGCGAACCGGTCGGCCGCCGGTGCCATGGATATTCAGTGCGCCGCGAGCAACATTTCTGCCGGACAGACGAAGTACCCCGTTCGAGGCAAGCAGAAAGCGTGGCTTTGCAGCAACTTCCGGCTCCAGCTCGGCGACCTCCCCTGCAGCCGAGTCAACAAGATCGAGGCGATCGTGGTCAAGCAGAGAACTGCCGACGATCTTGACCACGACCTCTGGCCGGAGTGCACAAATTCCGATCTAATCTTTACGATCCCCACTGGTGACGTCGGGCCTTTCCTTGAGTGGTTCAACGAGGGCAAGGATGGTCCGGAAGCCCGCAGCGGAATGATCAGCTACCTCGACAAAGATGGCTCCACCCTTGCAAGCATCTCTATGACTGCGCATATCTGGTCGATCTCGCCCGATCCGTCGCTGAACCCCGGCTCGGGCTTCACCACGATCAAGTGTGCGGTCAAGCTGAACGTCTGGGCATCAACCAACAAGTGACAATCGCCCCATAATGGGGCGTGCAGCCCCTCGACACCGTTAAGCTGCTGCAGGCCATGAATTGGGTGATCCCACCCGATAGGAGTTCCGGTGCCGGGACGCCAGAGACGCTGGCTCACCTCCTCGACCTGATCGAGCGCGAGGATGTGGGGACTCTCTACTTCCAGCACCTTGCCGCTCTTAGCGCGGAGGATCTGCTCGACCGGACCCATCCTCTCGGCTCGCTTCTCGTCGAGCACGTCCGCGACGTCTACTACGCCCACACCAATACCGGTGCGTGGGCTGACATCGGTTTCAAGGTGTCAGGTTGAGCGACTACGACGTGATCGTCATCGGCTCAGGGGCCGGTGGCGGCGTAGCCGCCTGGCGATTCACCGAGCGGGGCTACCGAGTGCTCATGCTCGAACGCGGCGGCGACCCCGTTCCCGGCCGGGATCACCTCCGCAACCACCGGTACGCAAAGTACGGGCAAAACACCGGCCCCGCGCGGGAAGGCAATCCCCGAGAGTTCGTGGATTCAGGAGTCCTCAAGATAGTGCGCCCGCACGAGCCGGGATACAACAACAACGCCATGGCGCTCGGCGGCGGCACGCGGGTTTACGGCGCCCAGGCGTGGCGATTTCACCCGCTCGACTTCCGGATGGCGACCACCTACGGAGTGCCCGTCGAGAGTTCACTGGCCGACTGGCCAATCTCCTACGAAGACCTCGCCCCATTCTATGAGGAGATCGAATGGACGCTCGGTGTCGCCGGTTCAAACCCCGCGCTAAATTTGCCCTCTCGCCGCCCGTATCCGATGGACGCCCCCTTGATTTCCAAGCGCGGAACGATGCTTCAATCCGCTGCGGGGAAACTAGGATGGGATAGCCAGAGAGTTCCGCTAATGGTCAACACCGTCGAGAGGAATGGACGCGCTGCCTGTATCGAGTGCCAACACTGCGTCGGCTTCCCTTGCCCGGTCGAGGCTCGGGGCGACACCCACAACACCGTACTTCCCATGGCCGTCGCTTCTGGACGGTGCGAGATCTGGACTGGAACTCAGGTGACCTCCCTCCTGACCGACCCGTCAGGGCGCGTCACTGGAGTTCGGGCCATGAAGGACCTTACGGTGGTTGAGCTGAGCGCAGATATTGTCATCCTCGCCGCGGGAGCAATCGAATCGGCACGACTGCTACTTGCGTCTCGAAGCGCTCGGGAGCCGAACGGCGTCGGCAACAACCACGACCAGGTCGGGAGGCACCTTCAAGGACACTACTATCCCGGTGCCCTCGGTTTGTTCACCGATCCGATCAACGAAATGCGCGGCCCCGGTCCGACCGTCGCGGTGACTGAGTTCAACCACGGAAATCCGGGGATCGTCGGAGGCGGCATGCTTGCCGATGACTTCCTACCCTTGCCGGCAATTTTCGCCGCGGGCACACGCCCTCCGCAGGTGCCAGCCGTCGGATTGCGTCTGAAGGAGTGGGTCCGGCATGGCTACCTCCGGGCCTTTCGGATCACCGGTCCGGTGCAGGAGATCCCCTCGCCCGAGTCTCGGGTCACGCTCAGCCCGGACCGGCTCGATCGAAACGGAATGCTCGTGGCGAGGCTACAAGGAACAACGCATTCCGCCACCGTCGAGACGGCGCAGTTCATGGCCCAGCGCGCGGGCGATTGGTTGCGGCATGCGGGTGCCACCGAAGTGTGGGAATCACCCGTCGATTTGCATCTCAGCGCGGGCCAGCATCAGGCGGGGACGTGCCGGATGGGTTTTGATCCCGCGACGTCGGTCGTTGATGCCAAGCAACGGGTCCACGGCCACGAGAATCTACTGGTTTGCGACGGTTCGGTTCACCCCACCAACGGAGGATTCAACCCATTCCTCACAATCATGGCAACCTCGCTCCGGGCTTCATCCACCTTTTGATGCATGGAGTAACAACCTGCCAAAGGAAAGCGCCTAAAATAGCCTCTATGAGGCTGTTCGTGACGGTTTTCCTGTTCCTTGGCGTTTGGGGCGTAGCCCTCGCAAAAAGCACCCCTCTTTGGTTCGTCTTCCTCGTGAAGGGCGATCACCAACCGGACGCCGACAAGGCCCAGTCGATGCAGGACGCCCACATCGGCAACTTCAAGAGGCTTTTTCTCGAGCACAAGCTCGTCGCGGCGGGGCCGCTCCAGGACCCCAGCAACTTCCGACGCGGCATCGTCATCCTAACCGTTCCCTCCCTGGAAGCGGTGCGCCAGTGCTTCAACACCGACCCCTATGTTCAGGCAGGCGTGATGCACCTTGAAGTCTATCGCTGGAATGCGGACCGAAAGCGGATACATCTTCATTCCATCGACCTGACCTCAATCGAAGAAAACCGCATCGTCCTTCTCTTCAAGGGAGACTCGTGGCCCACCAAGGGCAAGTGGCCCAACGTGGCCCGCCATGAAGGTGGGTCGATCGGAGGAACCTTCAAGGGCCCTGGGGAGATTAAGGAAGTACGTCTCTTTGCTGGCACTGCTTCTGAATCGAAGGTCAAGTCCGCCCTTGAATCCGATGCTTCGATCAAATCGGGCAAAGTCAAATACGCCGTGATTCCCCTCTGGGTGGCCAAAGGAACTCTCGGCAAATGAGGGCCTCATCCGGGTTCCATTGAATCGGACGAAGCCCAGGACGGCGACATGGATACCGATCACTTAGCCTTATCTGAGCGAGAAAGAGAGATCGTGCTGCTCGCGGCTGAAGGTCTGGCCGACAAGGAGATTGCCAAGCGCCTAGGAATTACCGCGGGGACGGTGCGGACTTATTGGGAGCGGCTGCGTCCAAAGTTAGGCGCGTCCAACCGCGCTCAAGCGGCGGCGATGCTTCTAAAACAGCTATATCAGGACAGCGAACGACAACGACAGACGGAGTCGGAACGATCCAAGCTGATCATCGACAACGTCCGCGATTTCGCGATCTTCAGCATCGACCTTGAGCGGCGCATCAGCAGTTGGAACCCCGGGGTTGAGCGGTTCTTCGGTTATTCGGAACCGGAGTGGTTGAGACTGCATGCTGACGAGATCTTCACCCCCGAGGACCGCGAATCCGGCGTTCCCGAGCGAGAGATGGAGATATCCCGGAAGACGGGTCGTGCCGACGACAATACGTGGCTCGTCCGGAAAGACGGCACCCGATTCTTTGCGAACGGCATCATGGTTGCGCTGCGAAGCGAAGACGGCGTCATCCATGGCTTCGCGAAGATCCTCAAAGACATGACGGAGCGATTGACCCGGGATCAGAAGATCGCCGCCCTCGAAGCAGAACTCTCGAATTTGCGAGAAAATTGAGTTGGCACCGGTCGATTTAACCCAACATCCGCTAATCTGGATTCGCCACCCGAGGTGGTTAAGGAAGAGGGTCCTCATGCTTAAAGAGTTTCGTGAGTTCATTTCGAAGGGAAACGTCCTCGATCTTGCCGTTGGCGTTCTGATCGGTGCGGCGTTCGGTGCGATCGTGGCATCGTTCGTCAAGGACATCCTGACGCCCCTTCTCGGCATCTTCGGAAAGGCGAACTTCGAGAATATGTTTATCGTGTTGAAGCCCGCCACAGATGGGACGAATACGTTCACCACGGTGGAGGCCGCCCAGAAGGCAGGTGCCGTGACGATGAACTACGGCCTGTTCCTCAATGGCGTTATCAACTTCATCATCGTGGCGTTCACGATCTTCCTTGTCGTCAAGGCGGCAAACAAGTTCAAGAAGGCCGAGGCACCGACGGCTCCCGCTGGTCCGAGCAACGAAGAAGTGCTCCTAACCGAAATCCGTGACCTCCTCAAGTCGAAGGCTTGATCTTCGTCAGTGGCCCCGATGACGTCTCGGTGATCGGGGCTTTCTTTTGCTTCCCGCGTTACAATGCAGACATGAGAAAGTTCGCTTTCATCGTTCTGCTCCTCGTCTCCGCGCTCGCGTCGGCGGCCGTCGATAAGGTCGCGTCCCCGATCCTGGTCAAGCCAGCGGCTCAGGCTAAAGCCGAAAACAAACTCGTGTTCGTGGTCTTCAGTGCCTCGTGGTGCGGTCCTTGTCGGACCCTCCACGCAACCCTTGAGCACGGCCCGGCGCAGCCGATCTGGGACAAGTACTTCGTCACGGCCTCGGTGATCGTCGACGAGAACGGCGATAAGGTCAAGCTCGACACGCCCGGCGGCAATGAACTTCGGACCAAGCTAGGAGGAGATAATGCGGGCATCCCCTTCTTTGCGATTCTTCGCCCCGACGGAACCGTGCTCGGCAACTCGTACATGCAGCCGGGCAAGAACAATATGGGCTGCCCGATGAGCCCCGAAGAACTCGTCGCTTTTGACAACCTACTCAAGAGCGCCGCAGCCAAGATGACGGCAGCCGATCGAGAGAAGCTCGTGGCTTGCTTCAGGAAGCCGGCGACTCGCTAAGCCCTCCTTGAGGGAGGCTTATCTAAATTAGCCCCGATAAACCGGGGCTGGTTCCTTCGCGTACTTGCCCTTGAACGGCTCTTCGTTCTGGCCGGGATACTCTTCGAGCAGGCGCTCCTTCGTGTAGATGAAGTCTTCCCGCTTGTAGTCGGCGAGTTCGAAATTCTTGCGAAGCACGATCGCGCCGGTGGGGCAGGCGTCCTGGCAGTAGCCGCAGAAAATGCAGCGGATCATATTGATCTCATACCGCTTGGCGTAACGCTCGCCAGGCGAGAAACGTGCTTCGTCAGTGTTTTCCGCCGCTTCGACGTAGATACAGCGAGCGGGGCAGGCACCGGCGCACAGCGAACAGCCGATGCACTTCTCAAGGCCGCTGTCGTAGCGGGTAAGGAAGTGTCGCCAACGGGTGCGGGGATACTGTTCCCGGATCTGCTCCGGATACATGATCGTGACCTTCTTGTGCTTCAGACGCTTCGCGGTGATGCCAAACCCGGCGAGGATCGGCTTGACGACGCTCTTCAGAACTTCGACGCTCATGCTTCCACCTTTTCCAGCGTGCGAGGTCCGGTGAGACCTTCGACCAACCGGAGGTCGGTCAGGTTCTTCGCATGACCGCGTTTGATCTTCTCCTGCAGCTTGAGCACCGCATAGATCAGGGCATCCGGAGAGGGCGGACAGCCGGGGACATAGACGTCGACGGGGACCACCTGATCGGCACCCTGCACGATCGCGTAGTTGTTGTAGACGCCGCCAGACGACGCGCATGCGCCCATTGAAATCACCCACTTGGGTTCCGGCATCTGATCGTAGATCTGGCGAAGCACCGGGGCCATCTTCTTGCTGAGCCGACCGGCGATGATCATCACGTCAGCCTGACGCGGAGTGGCGCGGAACGCCTCCGAGCCAAAGCGGGCAAGATCAAATCGAGAGCCAGCGGTCGACATCATCTCGATCGCGCAGCAGGCCAACCCGAAGGTCAGCGGCCAGAGCGAGTTCGCCCGGGCCTGATTCAGTAAAGTGTCCAGGGTGGTGATCACAACATTCCCACCCTTCTGGGTGTCTCCGATGATCGGAGTGGAACTGTCGTGCAAGACCACGGTCTCTACGCGCTTTGGCATCGTTCTCTATTCTACCGACGGAGCTCGGTGCGTGTTTGACTTCGGAGGCAGCAACTTCGCGATTTCTGGAGCCACCCGCGCTGCTTCCGCGTTGAATCGTCGCGCCCAGATTCGTTTGCGGTGCCACGGCTTGGCCGGGATTGGAAGTACCTGACGAACTGAAATTGCCTCCCGGCAAGCCGTGCGCGAGCCTCCACATCCGAAAGAAGAGTGTCCAATGAGGTTGACGAATCCCGATTTCAAAGAATCCATCTATAGACGCGATCAAGACAGAACCATCGAGGACCCTAAGAAACAAATCGTGTGAGAGAGTGAGTGTGAGAAAGTGAGAGTTGAATCTGAGCGAGTGAGTTCCGACTTCAGCTTCCTCGCCATGATTCGATCCGAGAGAGTGGCCTGCACGTGGGCTGGATAGAATGAGACATGCTGGCCACCCTTGCCGCGCTAACGCTTGCCATGAACCAGACTCCCCACCTTCCCTACCACGACTGGGCCAAGACTCCGCCGATGGGATGGAATAGTTGGGACTGCTTTGGCACGACGGTGACTGAGGAGGTCACGAAGGCGCATGCCGACGTGATGGCGGCCAAGCTCAAGAAGTTCGGATGGGAATACGTCGTTGTCGATATTCAGTGGTTCGAACCGAACGCGAAGGGGTTCGACTACCGGAAGGACGCCGTCCTGACGATGGACGAGAACGGTCGCCTCCTCCCCGCCCCCAACCGGTTCCCTTCCGGATTCAAGAAGTTGGGCGAGTACATCCACTCCAAGGGCCTCAAGTTTGGGATTCACATGCTCCGCGGGGTGCCTCGGCAGGCGGTAAACCAGAAGTGCCCGCTCAAGGGAAGCAAGCTGACCTGCGCGGACATCGCCGACACAAGCTCAACCTGCCCCTGGAACGGCGACATGTACGGCGTGGACATGACCAAGCCCGACGCCCAGCTCTACTACGACTCGGTCTTCGCTCAAGCCGCAGACTGGGGGATCGACTTCGTGAAGGTCGACGACATCTCGCGCCCTTATCATCAGTCCGAAGTCGAGGCGATTCGGAAGGCGATCGACAAGAGCGGACGGCCGATCGTGCTGAGCCTCTCGCCCGGCGAGACTCCGCTGACCGCCCAGGACAGCGTAGCCCGCGAGGCGAACATGTGGCGGATCAGCGATGACTTCTGGGATAGCTGGCCAGCGCTCAAAGAGCAGTTCGAGCGATGTCGCAAGTGGGCGCCGGTGACCGGTCCCGGCCGCTTCCCGGATGCCGATATGCTTCCGCTTGGCCACGTTCGGTTCGGCGAGCAGACCCACTTCACGCCCACTGAGCAACAGACGATGATGACCTTGTGGGCAATGTTCCGCTCGCCTCTCATGCTTGGGTGCGACCTACGGTCGCTTGACGACCAGACTCTCGCCCTGATCACCAACCCGGATGTGATCGCGGTGAATCAACACTCGACAGGAGGGCATCAGCTCTTCAACCGCGACGGACTGATTGCTTGGGTGGCCGATGTGCCGCGCTCGAAGGATCTGTATTTGGCGCTTTTCAATACCCACGATGCCGGGGATGCAACCATGATCGAGGTATCGCTTTCCGATCTCGGGTTCGCGGGAGCTTGTGTGGTTCGGGATCTTTGGACCCGCAAGACGCTGGCGAACGCTTCTGGGTTGCTGAGTTTCTCGGTTCGACCGCGCTGCTCCGAGTTGCTTCGGGTCAGCCTGCATTAAGTCCAAGTCGGCCATGGGCGAGGCTCGCGGGACCCCGCGAGCCTCCGATCTCCAACTCAGGTGCGGATACAATCCGAATGCACGGGTTGGAAAATCCGCGCTGCTAAGGGCCGCAGTACAAAAATGTTAAGAGACGTGGAAGGGTTTTGAACCTGGAACCGGTGGCTCGGTATCCTGAGCCATGCTTGCCGCCCTCGCGCTCTCGACCTTGGCGTGGACCACCCGTCTCGATCCTCCGACCTCAGGTTCCCGCATCGGGATCAATCCTCCCAAGCTTGTGGTGCTGATCTCAATCGACCAGTTCCGCGGCGACTATGTGGAGCGGTTCAACTCCTACTTCCTTCCCGCTCGCTCCGGCGGCAAACTGGGTGGTTTCCGGTACCTGATGGAGACCGGCGCGCACTTCCGCAACGCCATGCACAACCACATCCCCACGGCGACGGGACCGGGGCATGCCACGCTGATGAGCGGCTCGGAGCCAGCGTTCGACGGCATTGTGAGTAACGACTGGTTCAATCGCACGACCGGCAAGACGATCTACTGCGTGGACGATCCGTCGGTGGAGACCGTCGGAGGGACGACCAACCCGATGAGTCCCCGAAATCTACTCGTCACGACGGTGGGCGACGAACTGAAGATGGCGACCAACGGCCGCTCGAAGGTCGTGGGCGTCGCGATCAAAGATCGGGCTTCAATCCTCATGGCCGGGCACGCCGCCGACACCGTTATTTGGTACGACTACGGGGCGGGCAATTGGATCACCAGCAGCTGGTATGCCCCCTCGAAGACCCTGCCCGGCTGGGTTCGTGATTTGAATGCGGAACGAAACGTCGACAAGTTCGCGGGTCAAACCTGGGAGCCTCTCTTGTCGGACGATGCCTACGCGATCACTCGCCGCGCTCCGGCGGAAAAGCCGGCCGCCAATGGCAAGGCGTTCTCGCATCCGATGGATGTCGCGCCGGGCAAGACGCTGTTCAACGGAATGATCACTAGCCGGTTCGGCAACGAGTTCACCTTCCAAGCCGCCGAGCGAGCCGTCGATGCCGAGAAATTGGGGCAGCACGACGTCCCAGACGTGCTCGTCCTCAACCTATCGACCAACGACTACGTTGGCCACCGCTACGGGCCGAACTCACCTGAAGTGATGGACATCACCGTCCGAACCGATCGGCTTCTCAGCGAATTCATGAACAAGCTCCAGTCCGCCGTTCCCGGCGGCATGGACAACGTCGCCATGGTCGTAACTGGCGACCATGGCGTCGTGCCGGTGCCCGAAGAATCCGCGGGCGTTTACAAGACGGGGGTAATTCGGAACGTTGCCGAAGGGGCGATCGCGGCCGCGAAGTCGGCTTTGGTGGCCAAGTTTGGTCCGGGAGATTGGATTCTTGGCGACGGACTGTACGAGCAGAATCTGTACCTAAACCGCAAGTTGGTTGCCGAGAAGGGATTGCGCATGGCGGACGTCGAGCAGATTGCCGCGGATGCTGCCGCGTCGGCACCGGGGGTTTTCGGGGCGTTCACCCGGACCCAGATCCAGGCGAACGGCGTCCCGAGTTATGCCTGGCGGGACCGACTGGTCAACGGCTTCAACGTCCAGATGGGCGGCGACGTGATGGTGCTGGAGGGTCCAGGAAACTATGCCGAGGGTGGCACCGGCACGGGCCACGGGGCGGTCTGGGACTACGACGCCCACGTCCCAATTCTGCTGCGAGCCCGAGGAGTCAAGCCAGGCGTGTACCTGAAGCGGGTGCACACTTCCGATATTGCTCCGACGCTCTGTCGGCTGCTCGGCATCGAGTCGCCCACGGGAAACGTAGGAGTTCCTTTGGTCGACAGCTTGGGTAGCTAGATTGATTCAAGTTTGGGTCTGACGTCTTTGGATTCGAGCAAAGACGTCAAGACAAGGGTGCTTACTTGCCGTCGTTGTCGGGATCGCCCTGAGCGGCATCGGGAGCCTTCGTGGCCATGGTGTTGGTCAAGCTGAGGACCACTGCGGGTCCGAAGCTGGCCGATGGCTTGGCGGATTTGGATCCGTCGTTGTCACCGTCCTTGGCGACGGGCTTGGTGGATTGAAGAGCATAGGCCGCGTTGGCGCGGGCAGCGGAAATTCCGTTTGTGTTCATGGTGGCCTCCTGGCGCAATAGGTCGATTCCCTTAGAGGGAACGCCATAAACCTAGTATCGGGTGATTAATTTCAAGTCTGGGCCATTGCAATGTTTCATGTCGTGCCGGGTGGAATCAGTTTCCCTAGAGAATCTGCTGAGGCTTAAAGTTGAAACTCCTCCCTACTAGTGAGTACCTGGGTAGCATCATGGGTGGTAATCAACTCCAAGAGCGTGGTTATATTCACGGACGTAGAAATCTGTACTACAGTCCGTCATGCTGGGCGGACTATCCTAAGGAGAGTCTGGGGGGAGGGGGGTGAGGCTTGCATACACGGCATTCTTTGTCGGAACGAGAGAGAGAGATTCTGGAGTTGTCATGCGACGGCTACACCGACTGCGGAATCGCCAATAAGCTCTCGATCAGTAAGGGCACCGTAAACACCTACTGGGGGCGGATTCGCGCTAAGTTGGGCTCGCGATCGCGGCCTGAGTTGATTGCTCTTTGGATTCGGGACAAGATGCAGTCGCAGATAACGCTGATCGGCATCGAACGCGATCGCCTTGCCGAGCAACTGCACAAGAGAACCGAGGAAGCGACGGACTACCAAGACATCGTCAACGAGTCAAGCTTCGGAATTCTGCTCGTGGACGATCGCGAACAAATTCTCCTCGCGAATCCGGCTGCCCACCTCCTCATGGGATTCGAGTTTCCATCGCTCCAGGGCAGAGCCCTTCTCGGCCTTTTTCCCCAACGGCTCCGCGGATTTCAGCGAGGTCGGCTTACCAGCGCCAGTCCCAACGATCAGCACTCCGTCCCCGCTAAGCTGCACTCGCACTCTCTGATGCTTCACGCTTCGGGGGACGAAATCCCCGTGGCTTCCACAATCGTTCGGTACGAGCACCACGGCCACATCCTCACCAGCATCTTCCTTGAGCCCTTGCGGTCCCACGCCGAACTCATGGGCCACCCTGAACCCTTGGTCGATCCTGATGAAAGTTCTCCCTCAACCGTCGGGTTGGAGCGACGTTCTGCCGGAGCCACGCTTCTCTAGGTCCGGCGCCTTGATGTGGTTCGATTGGATGTCATCACATCTCTAGACGCGATAGTTCCGACTTGCGGCTGGGTCCTTACGAGGCTAATCTTCTAGACGTCAGAGACAAATCTAGGAACAAGGAGAGATCAAGAATGATTACTCGATGGCCTGCAGAGAGACTCAATTCGTTTGAGCGCTTCGGCAAGATGATGGAGGATGTTTTTGGCGCAAATGGAGAAGCATGGACTCCTCTGGTGGACATCAAGGAGACTCCCACTCAGCTCACCTTCATCGCCGAGCTTCCTGGCATGGAACTCAAGGATGTGGAGGTTGAACTCAACGGCGACATCCTGACGATCCGCGGCCAACGGGCGTTTGAGAAGGACGAGAGCAAGGATGAGTACCTACGCGTTGAACGCGCTTATGGTAGCTTCGTGCGCTCATTCACCTTGAACACCGAGGTCAAGGTGGACTTGATCAAGGCAAACTTCAAGAACGGACTACTAGCCGTGGTCGTTCCGAAGGAGCCGACCCGTCCGGCGCTAAAGGTTCCCATCAAGGGGGTCTAGTAGCTCGGGCCCGTAACGGCAGGGTTGCCGTTGCGGGCCCCTCTTTCTTCTGGGCTAACCCAAGACTCGGTGTCATCCTTTCCAACTCCACGGAAATACTGACTGGTTGCTCGAACCTTGATATCACAAACTGAAGGGCGGAGAAGACAAATGAAAGTGATCATCGCGACGGACGGCTCCCCTGGCGCTGAGATCGCGCGCGCGACGCTGGAGCGACTTTCTTTCCCAGACTCCACCGACTACACGGTCGCCATGGCAACGCACCTTCCCGTCATGGCAGCGATGGGACTGGTCCCCACTACCATCACTGCTGGCGAACGAATTGCCGCGGACTATTGGGAGGTCGAGCACCGACAAGCTCGGGAAATTACCGACCGAATCGTCGAATCCCTTCATAAGAGTGGGGTTTGTGCCGACGGAGTAGTGCTCGAAGGAGATACCGCAGAACGGCTGCTGGGGCTCATTGGCGACGAGCATGCCGACCTTGTGGCGGCCGGATGCGGCGTAAACAGCAACGTGGAGGCGTTCTTCCTCGGTAGCATTTCCCGCAAACTCGTCTTGTACTCGGAGGCTTCCGTGCTGATTGGGCGGCACTATGCGGACAAAACGCCTGAGGAAAGCCTTGATGTGCTCGCACAGAAGCAGCACCTCGATGTTCTCGTTGCCGTGGATGACACCATCGGCTCGAAGCTCGCTCTTGATTTCCTTTCGCAGATGCGCCAGACCTTCGGCACGGCGTTCGTCCTCACCGTCCAGCCGTCGATGTCCGCCACCCCGATTAACTACCCTCACCTGGTCTCCAGCGACCTCGCAGCCGCTCTCGACACGGAGAGCATCGCCAAGAATGCCTCGGTAACCATCGCCGCATGCGCAAATCGCGTCGAGCACCTGACCGCCTACGGCCGTCCTGCCACGGAGATCTGTCGAGTCGCCGCGGAGAAGCATGTTGATCTAGTTGTGATGGGGGCAAATCGTCACGGGGCCCTGGAGAGGTTCATCGTGGGGAGCTGCGCGTACGAAACCGCGACAGAGGCCCCTTGCTCGGTCCTCATCCTGCGCGACAAGTTGTCGTTCTCTCACGGATCGGCCTAGCGTCGAGACTCAGACTCGAGTGAAGTCACCGTGCCAGTGGCTCGGCCGCTGACTCCACTCGGGTCACCACACTGAACTCGACCAGGTTGGCGATGCCAAATGAGGTCGTCATCGCGACGTCGGACGCATCCCGGCCCACTGCCATCAACACTCTCCCGATACGCGGGATGTTGTTTCGAGCATCGAACGCCCACCATTGCTCCTCAAGGTATGCCTCGAACCAGGCGCTGAAGTCTCCGGGCGGCCGCTCAGGAACGCCGATGTCCCCAAGGTAGCCAGTGGCATAGCGTGCCGGGATATTGAGGGCGCGGCAGAAGGTGATCGCCAGATGCTGGAAATCGCGGCACACGCCGACGCGTTCAGTGTAGACGTCGAGCGCGGTCTTGGTCTGGCGGGCGTGGTGATAGCCGAAGATGACCTTGTGGTGAACCCAGTCGCAGATCGCCTGCACGCGTCCCCATCCTGGCTCCATCCAACCGAACAGCTCCATCGCGGTCGCGGAGAGCCGATCGACCTCGCAGTAGCGGCTGTTGATCAGGAACTGGAGCACCTCATGGGGCAACTCCTCGACCGGGTGTTCCCGCGCGGCAAGGTTGACTGGGTCCGGGGTACCCGGATCATTGATCAGCGTCGTGCCAATGAGGCGCAACGATCCCTTCGGGGCGACGAAGCGGGACACCCTATTGCCAAACCCGTCGACGTATTCCTCAATTTCTACATGCGGCTCGACGACCATCTCATCTGGCTCGTGGAGATCGTTATGGCGCGACGGGTGAACGTGGAGCATGGTGAGCACCGACACGCGCTCGGGGATGTCGAACGCGAGTTCGTAACCCAGGCGGATCAGCATACGCCCGTCTCCAGAACGCAAGGCGCGGAAAAAGAAGCTGGGTCAAGCATCGAGAATCTCGCGGAACTTACAGTCTACGCCCAAGGTCTTCTTTCTTCACTTCGGGGATCAAGAGTTCCATGATCTGACCTCCACACCTCAAGCAAAGTTCAGCCCAGAATAGCCTCAGTAAGCCAAGAGCGGCATTCGGCGAAGCACAGGCTCCACTCGACCGCACCTGAAAAGGCTCTGAGAATTCGCATCTATTGGATAAGCAAAGAAAGAGGAGGCGTCCGTTGCCGGCCGCCTCCCATCCTGAAGAAACTCGGAAATCCTACGCCTTGCGTCGTCGTCGGGCCATAGCCATCAAACCAAGACCCATGGCTACCATGCTGGCAGGCTCAGGCGTGGTTGAAGGCGTTCCGGTAAGGGACATAACCATGTGCATTCCGCCGAAACCGATCGAGCTGAGGCTCGTCGGAGTCGTGATTCCACATGCCGGTGCCTGGATATAGTCCAGTCCATTCTCGACATCCGTGTTGGAGCCGATGAAGAACAGATTGTTCGTCACGAGCGGCGAGAAGACCTCCATCACGATCTTGGACGAAGTTGCCGTTCCCGTGATGTTGAAGTTCTGAATGAATAGAGCGCCGTTTGCAACGGTTACATTTGCGGTCGCGAACGCCGCCCCAGGCGTCAATACAGCGCCAGAAGTCGACCAACCGTCATAGAGGTTGACCGTGACCGTTTGCGTGGTCGCCGGGGTCGGAGCCGTTGCTCCCTCCACACCGAAGGAACCGCCGGTGACATTGAAGCCCGCGCCGAGACCGTAGGCCGTCAAGTCGATCGCCCAATAATAGTTATTGTCGTCGGTCTGAGTTCCATTGTTGCACGAAACACTGTTTCCCGCAGTAATCGTGTTCGTCGCCGTGTGATTGAGCACGACGGCATTCGCCATCGTCGCCAACCCAAGAGTAGCAATCAAACCAGTGATCGCATATCGTCGATAATTCATCAAGTCCTCCCCTACACAAATGTCCGCCCCGTCGCGGAGCAGAGCAGTCCTCTAGTGGGATTTTGCCCACTTTGGGACAAGGACATTTACTAGTATTTTCGCGAATAGGCCACGATTATTGCTGAGGCAGACTAACTCACTACTATCGCTGTGCTCCGGCGGTGGGCCCTCCTCGTCGATCAGAACACTAGTCTCCACATGTCAGCTTCAGTCGGTCCTCGTTCGAGGAAGAGGTACGGTTGCCCGGGCTCGTCCGAGGAACGCCCCTACTTCCAGGGCTCGGAGCCCGAATAGCCGAGGAGTGCTTCCGTCTCGCGTGATGCGCCACCCCCGTCCGTGTAGACCGCCGTCATCGGGTGGCTCGACAGGGTGTAGTAAGTCGAGAACGAATCGGGAAGGGGCTCGATAACCGAAAGTCTCAGCGTTCGGCACTCATCGCCGGTGTACTTCGGGCTGATCCAGTTGGACATGCCCGTCAGAACCATCTTCGCTCCGTTGGCAACGCCCAAGAGGGTCGGGCTCGACTGGCCCTTCGACACGATCACGTTCGCCTGAAGATTCGCGGTGGCGTCGGAATCGGAAAGGAGGATCACCGGGGCCATCGAGTCGGTGACGATCGTGTTCGAGATCAAGTACAGGGTCCCGTTACGCGTGCCTTTCTCTCGCCCGAAATGGATCGTGTTCCCATTCCCCACTCCCGCAGTCTTGAGGATCAGGTTGCCACGGAGAAGGGCGTTCGAGTTGGGGACCGCAGTCTCCCCAGCCTCGACCAGATCAATCTCCCGATTCGCCGAGTCATGAAGAAAGCACTCCTGCACCACAGTGTAATGAGCGCGGCTCTTCAGGTCGTGCCCGGTGGTGGCGTGGTCGATCTCGCAGCGACGAACCGTGACGCTCATGCCACCGAGGTACAGGTTATGGTTGTAGCCCGGGTCCTCGCTGCTGCCGTTGTGATGGATGTGGCAGTGATCGATGAACTGGTTCGTCGCGGTCGGCAAGGCCGACATGATCCCCATGTCATTGAACTTGATCTCGCAATCTCGGACGATGACATCGGACGCTCCATTGATCCGAACCCCCGCACCGTTATGGGACTGGTTACGCGCTCCCTTGAGGAGGAACCCCTTCACCGTGCTCCCCTTGGCGGTGGGTTCGAACTGGATGATTGCGCGAGGCACCGATCCGACGCCAGAGTAATCGAACCCCGTTCCGTCGAGCACGATCGGCTTGTCTCCGACAGACTCGATGTGAATTCCCGCCCGAGAGACTAGAAGCGCTGTCTTCGCGTAGCCGACCTTCGAGGGCCAAACGCGGATCGTGGTGCCCGGCTGAGCGGCAACAAGCGCCGCCTCGATCCGCGCGTACGCCTTCCCGTCACCGACATCCAGCGGCTTGCCCGGCGCGATGAGCAAAACGAGGGCTGCAATCATGATGCGATTCTACTGGCTCGACGCGTTAGTCACCCCGATGCACAGAAACCGCAATGAGGACCGGGGCGTCGGGCGCGGCGGCAAGCGCCTTCTTGAAGCCCCCCGTCATCGACCCATCGACAATATAGCCTGGCGATCCGCCTCCCGAGACCGCATATCCCCGTTGGCCGACGATCCCGGCGCGGGCGCTGTAATCGGTTTGAGTTGGCCCCTGAGGGGTCATCGGAAATCCCAGATCTAGGGTCAAAACGAAGCCCGTCACGTCCTCACGCTTGGCGACGACGCGACAACCGGTCGTTGGTCCGATTCTCGTCTTGACCATCCGGTCAACCACCCCCACGAGGGCCTCAACCGTAAGCGGTTTGCCCTTCAACGAGCGGATGTAATTCTCGAGATCCTTACCGCGCGGCGAGTCGCGCTCGATTTTGACTACCCGTACAACATTTGAAAGGTTCTCCCGCGCCGTTCTGACTCGGGCGGCCCGGTCTCCCATAAGACCACGCTCGAATCTCATGAGCGCGGGCAAGCCACCGAGTCCCTTCCGGGCGACCTCCCCGGGCGTCGCCTTGCCTGCGGCGAGGCGATCGAACAGCGGTCGCAGCGCTCTCGCGTCGAGCTCAGGAACGTGCGGTACCGGCGGATTGGGCATGGCGGGGAGACCTTGACCCTTACGCCATGCGTTTAGGCTCCGAAGGCACTGCCGGTCACGTGCGCGCTCGCTGGGAAAGTTCGTGAAGTGGTACTTGTGCGGCCACGCGCTGGAGAGCTCGTACGCGGCCAAATCGCACGCTCGAGGGTCATCGAACGAGAGGTCACCCACGTTCATGAGCATTCCCACTTCCTCCTCGCGATCGGTTAACTCATTCGCAAGGACACTTTCCGCCATCCGAGCGAATTTTCGGCTCTCGCGAATCGACGCCGCGCTCCTTCCCTTTTCAGGCAGAAATCCTCCGAGCGAGTCAATAACCTCGATCCGATCGCTGACCGATTGTTTCCGGAAGTTTCGCGTTAACGCATTCAACGCCGCGGTCGTCTCCGTCATGGTGAGGAAGCTCACGAGTTCAGAATTTCCCCAGCGACCAAGGCCATTCGTCGGCGGGATCGTGAACTCGCGAATCATCGCTTCAGTCGCAGTTCGCGGGTCGAACTTATAAACGATCTTGGCCGCGGAAAAGCGAGTATCACCGTCAGGTGAATTCGCCAACTGATCCCGAACAAACTGTCGGACTGCTGGCGTATCCAACGGGCCAAGAGAGCCGACGAGCATGTCGCGGGTATAGCTATCTTTCGCTAGGGCCACCCCGAGTTTGATCGCCGCAAGAGCCGATCGGGGATAGATTTCGACCAGCCGATAAACCCCTCCGGACTTCTCCCAATTCCCACTGGCAACAGCCGCGACGAGAACCGCTTCTTCACCCCTGGTCTGAACATCGGACCACCAAGCGTTGAGACGGCGGCGCAGATTGGCCTCCGCGTCGCCTCCCTTCGACATCCCCTCCGGGTTTTCGGTGAAACTCCGATTGGCGATCTTCGTGAGAATCTGGACGGCGGCATCGCAAATCCTGAGGACCCGGTGGTCCATCCGGCGCCAGCCTCCTGCCACTGTTCGCGTCAATTCCTTGTTGTCTAGCGCTTCGATTAGGGAGGGTACGGCGGCAATGCCGAGCTTCAGCAACTTGTCCGCCGGAGACTCGCCCCAGGCCCCGTTCGACGCGAAGATGTCCGTGTAACCGGGCTCCATCATTTGGTGCCCGTTCTGATCCCGTAGTTGCCAAATCCACTCCCGCGCTTGCTCGGTGGAATTGAGATGGGTGACCTCGGCGTTCGTGAGCGGCTTGCGGGCGGACTCCTCGGCGACCATCTTCGTGAGGATTGCGGCATAGGACTTAGCGTCCGTTCGCGATGGGCACTCGGGGAATCGAGCCACGATATCGTTGAACGCTTCGAGGAGCTTGCTTCGGGGAGTCGAAAGGTCGTCGAATTGCTCCTTCGCCTGCGTCACAAGGCCGCTCGTTATGTCGTCTTGGACATGTTGCGTATAGCTCAGGTCCTTCCTCTCGCCGTAGTCCATGACCACCTCAGACCGCCCGAAGAACCAGTCCGCGAGCCTTGGTCGCTCTCGCAGGTCGGCAAAGCGGGCCATGATGAAATTGAGGCCCTTGCCATGAAGGCTGCCGCGGTACGGATACTCACTTTCGAGATCGCCATCGAAGTAGGGCGATGGATTCTTTTGCAGGGTCGCCTGATGATCAAGCCAGGCCGGCACGTCAAGCGCGCGGAATTCGCATTGATCCCCGAAGCGGCCACTTACCTTTCCGTCCGGATATTCCTCGTGGCGTAGGTCGAGGAGCAGAACCGTAAGGGACTTCCCTTTCCTGGATTCCAGGAATCCATATTCCGAATACCTGTACTCGTGCTTCCCTTCGGAGTCCGAGTGGCGAATCTCTCCAAACGTTCCATCTGCGAACTCGTGGTAGCCGAGGGAGTCGAACCAACGGTAGAGCTGTTGGCGAACTGAGTCATCGCTTTTGACCTGGCTAGGCTGACTCAACAGCACTCCACGCGGAGCGCACCCGAATGTCACCAGTACGGCGACGGTCAAGCGCAACAACTTTACGAGAGGCACACCAACTAATGACCCTTGGCCGGCCCTATTGAGTTCATGGATCGAGAGTGCGACCAGGGGGTCTTCTGGGCTGCCGGGAGAACCTGGGGCAGATTCTCCGTATTCTGCAAGTGAGAAGGTTGGCCCGTGCTGCTTGGAACACGAAGAACGCGCCCGATAGGATCGCGATTCGTTGCTTCCTGTATTTCCTAGCAGGAAACGTGTTCGCCTGCACCTTCAATTGGCTGCATGCAAGCTATCAAGGCACCTGGCGCGGCCCAATCATTACGAGGGCGGATCTCGGGTTCTTTCTCATATTCAGCTCACTCTTCGTCTTCATCATCTACCTGATCGCTGTCCGCCAAGCGAACCGTGAACTTGACAAAGGTGACCCAATCACTTCCTCGGAAGAAACGTCTCCAGTTTCCGATTCACCTCCACCAACTTGCCAGCAATCCTCAGATGGAGAACCCGATCGCTCTCTACCAACAAACGATAGCCTTCCCTCTCCGCCGTCCAACTCACCCTGATCAGCCCACCGCCGGGCACAGGGATCGTCCCGCTCGCGCGTTTCAGCTTGCTTCCCGACTGAATCTGGACGTCGAAGACTCCATCCCCCACATCGAACCGGGGGCGTATGCCCAGGATGTAGCGCGAGAGCTGCCAGGTCGGGCAGCCGGACCATTCGTGGCAGTGCGACCAGCGCGGGTCGAATACTTCGAGCCAGGTCGTGCGACCGTCACCTAGCGCCCAGCCCCAGCACTTGCGGTACTGGCCAAGCACGAAGTTGGTCTCTCCGTGCTCCAGGAGCGCGGCGAGGGCGAAGTGCCCGAAGTAGGGCGTCATCACCTGCGGATCAGAGAAGCCAGGATCGGCGAGGCGCGGGCCGTTTGGGTTGTTCGGGAAGCAGCCCATCAGATGCGTCTCGATCCGCTGGATGCAATTGCGCTCTTCCGCCTTGTCGACGAGCCCGGTCAGGAGAGCGAGCGCAGCGTGGTGGAACCCGACGTTCTTCCAGCCTCCTGGAAGGCTCAGCCTCTCCCTAAGCCAGGCACGGACGATTCGCTCAACTTCGTTGGCGAGGGCTTGGTAGTCGGTCGCGCTTGGTTGCCCAACCGCCTGCTGCCAGCGGACCATTGAGCGTAGCGCCATCAGATAGTGCAGGTTGAGCGCCATGTCGCTCGGTCCCTCGTTGCGGACATAGCCCCAGTCCACAAAAGCCCAGCCGAGGTCGTCGCTGAGGCCTTGCGGCGTCATCTTTGCCCGGAATGCCGCGATGTTCCGCTCGGCGGCGGGCCATAGCTCTTCCAGCAGCGATTTATCGCCGGTCATCTCCCAGTAGTGGACGCACGCGGTGGCCCATTGGGCGGCGTAGGTCGAGAGGTAACCCGCACTTCCCGGCCCGACCCCGGCGACGAGGCCGTCGCCTCGGGCGACTTGAGTCGGCTGAACCAGCCCTCTTCTTGACAGGCTAAGGTCGGACCAAGCGACACCGCAGATATCGGTTGCGACGGAGGCCACGTCGCCGGTCCACTCGGCGCGCTCGCGGCTCGGGCAGTCGACGAGCGAGTCCTCCGAGCAGGCACGGACGGTGTCCACGCCGACGCGCCAAATCTTGTTGAGGAGCGCGTCGTCGCACTCGAAGCTCCCTTCCGGATCGCCGTAGTAGGTTCGCTCAAGGAACTCCTCCTTCAGGAAGCTGACTTTTCCGGGGGTGAGGATGTGCACCTCCAGGAACCGGCCTCCCTTCGGCGTCATGGGCATGAACTCCTGCGGACCGCCGGTCGCCGTGTAGTGGTCGAGGTTGCAGGTCATGCCGTTGGACAGCGTGATCCAGGCGTGGACGCGGCCGTGGCGAAGCTGCTCGCAAGTCGCAAACTCGACGGTCGCGCCCTTGAGGAGATCCAAAGTGATCTTCGGACGTCCGAGGCGGACGCGGCCGAGGTCGTAACGTCGCCAAACTCCCTGGGCGGGCAGGTCGCGCGGATCGAGGTCGCGCAGGAAGAACCGCGTTGTGGGGTCTTGTTCGTAGCCGAAGTTCTCGGTCAGCTTCCCTTGTGCGATCGGCTTGATCGGCAAAACATTGAGGCGGACCGGCTTGGTCTTGGCCGCGACGAGCGGGCCGATGCCGGGATCCTTCGAGACCGCCCAAGGCCAGGCGGAGTCATCGAAGTCGGGCTCCTGCCAGTTTGCCCAGACCTGGGCGGTGTCGAGCCACTCGATCCAGCCGAGTTCTCCGCTGATCCGCTTGGTCCTTGCCCGGTAGCCGGGGATGCGTGCGCCGCGCCAGCCGATCGGAAGGTCGATCCCTCGCTGTTCAAGCCGACACCAAAGGAAAGGCGGAATCTGGCTTAGGGTGGAGGTCGAAATCCCCTCGTTATGGACGTGGACGGCCAGCACGTGGCGGCCTGAGCCGACGTGCAGGGTCAGCGTCTGGTATTCGGGGAACGCCCGCGGGAAGCGAGACGGTCCATTGTCGATCAGCTTGCCATCGAGCCAGACGAGGTACTCGGAGTAGCCCGTGATGCGGAGCGTGCAATCGCCTTCCCCGCTTACGAACTGGCCGCGCAAGGCAACGTGGGCATCGGCATCGTCGGCAACTCCCTTCTCAACCCAGATTGGATTAACTTTGATCAACCGGGCCGGGATATGATGGCGGGCGGTCAGGGTCAGGAGAGCGGGTAGAAAGAAGAGCATGGCGTCCGGGCGAAGCCTACCAGCGAGCCTCTCAAACTACCAACTCACGAACTCACGATCATTCCCGCGGGCGGGGTGCTATAGTACTACCATTTGAACCTGATGGCTTCTTTCCGGACCCCAAATTGGGCCGCTAAACTCACGAACTCACTTTTTGACCGCCGATCTTCGTGACCAAGAACAGGCTCGTGCATGTGAAGTTTGCCCATCACTGGAATAGCCTTCCCAGCCACAAATGTCAACCATCCCTGGCAAGTTCGAGCGACCTACTCCCGGACCCATTGAGGACAACCTGTTCCCCTCGCCGGCTTGCTCGAGTCAAGGCGCGGCCAGGTCCGCGCACTCCAAGGAATCTTCGCCGTGCGCTTTTCCTATCTTTTGGAGCAGAATCCATCCTAAGATAGGTGTAACCGTCTTCGCAGGTTGATCTCCATGCCCATCCAAGTCGTAAACCTCGCCGCCACCGCTTGCACCTTCGGAGCATCTCCAGGCGTTCTGATGATCACGCCGGAAAAGCGCGTGGCGTGCCTCTCGGGGGCTGCGCCGGCGGGGAACATCATGGATTTCGTGCCGATGAAGAACATCATGCCGTTTGGCATGTGCATAACCCCGTCAAATCCAGCCGTCGCTTCGGCTACTGCGGCGGCCCAAGGGGTCCTCACGCCGGTCCCCTGCATCCCCGTTGTGACCTCGCCGTGGGTGACCGGCAACCCGACCGTCCTCATCGGCCCCGCCCCCGCCCTTAACAACCCTTCGACCTGCACGTGCACCTGGGGCGGGGTGATAACCATCACCAACGCCGGTCAGGCAACCGTCATGGATTGACGGCGGTGGTGTTTGAGCTGTCCTCGAGAAGGCGCATGGCGGTCGCGGCGATAGCCCTTTGTCGCCCGTGGCATCCGGTCGCCACCATCAAGGGCCTTCCGATCGTCGAAAGCGTCGCCATGCAGAGCACCTTGCGCCTAAGGGCGCAGGGCGACTCGGCATGTCTATGCATCAACGGACAAACTTTTACGAACCAAGAAGAACCGACTTGCGATAAGGCAGCGCAAGAGAGACACTCCGTTGTATCGACCGGTGCCGGATTGCTCCGACATCGGGAGACTACATTTCTTGTTTTGAGGAGAGTCTTATGTCTTTGAAAACTATCGCTTTGAGTTTGACCGCATTGGCTCTGGTGTCCGTCGCATCCGCAGTTGAGATCAATATTGCGGGGACGGCAACGGGAGGGTTTAACGCCCAGAGTGCGGCCAACGTCAATACTTTGTTGGGGCTGACCTACAACGGATCGACGTTCTCGCAGGGCACCGCAAGCGGGTTTGCCGCCTTCGGAGGTAACCCCAACCCCGGCGCGAACGTTGATAACTTCGGTTCGTTCACGCTCACCGGTGCCATCAACACTTATGCGGGAAACACCTTCACGTTGCTGCTGACGATCACCGACCCCCTCGGAATCGTGGGCGGAGGTGCCACGAGCTTCCAAGCCGTAGTGATTGGACAAGTCGTAAGCATTGCTGCGGGCGGCGTGAACGTCAACTTCGGCGCAAACTCGACGCACACCTATACGTTCGCCAATGAAACAACCGTTGGCACCTTCACTCTCAACCTGAACAACGTCGCCCTCACGCCGGGACAGTCGGCCAGCATTACGGGTTACGTCCTTGCTTCCGCAGAATCAGTTCCTGAGCCGGCCACCCTAGTCGGGCTTGGGATCGCCTGCCTCGCGCTCATTCGTCGGCGAAAGAGCAAGTAAGAATTCAGTTGGTTGAGATCCGCCAGACGGCTCGCGCCTCCCATGGGCCCGGGCCGTCTAAGTGTGGGGTGATTCCGGGCCAAAGGAGGGCTGCCTTGAGCCATTCCCCGAGACCGGGTTCCAGCCGCACGATTGCGGACACGAGACAGAACGTCAAGACTTGTACCGTCAAAGGCCAGCAAGTATTGGATCACCAAGAACGTCGAGTCCAGCGGTCTGCCCAAGTCGGTTGATTGTGGCCCTTAGCGCTCTCTACAGCGTCTCTCCAATCTTTCTCAATCGCGGTCACGGCAATTGAATCTAAGAACTGGAGCCGATGATGTGATTCGAACACACGACCTGCTGTTTACGAAACAGCTGCTCTACCCCTGAGCTACATCGGCAAACGAAGGTCTATTTAACCCGGGAGAGGGGCTCTGGTGCAACCCGGACTAGTGAAGGGAGCAGTGATCGGTGACCTTGCCGCCTGCTTTGAAGTTGGTCAGGAACGCCGCGGGGGACTGAAGTTCGGCGATCTTATCCTTGCCGACCATCCGGTCGAAACCGTAGCTGGTGACGAGCCTCTGGTTCAGATCGGGGATGACGCCGAAGTAGAGGGCGGTGTCTCCGGTGGGGCGGAGGCCGTCGGCGTAGGTGGGATCGACGGGGACCCAGCCGGCGCCGGGGAGCCAGAACTCGGCCCAGATATGCCACTGGTCGTCACCGAGGACGAAGCCGCAAGCGGGGCGGGCCGGGATGCCCGCGTTGCGGCAGGCGGTGACGAAGACCGAGGAGAAGGAGCCGCAGTCGCCGTTGCCGCGGTGGAGCGCCTGAATCGCGTCTGGAACGTACGCCTTGGGGACGTAGGCGAGGCGGGCGATCGTGGCGAGGTAGAGCTTACGGGCGGCGGTCGCCGGTGTCATCGTCGCGCGGTAGTTCTTGCCGAGGGCGAGCGATACGAAGTTCGTGATCTCGCGGTTCGTGGTCGGCATCAGAGTCTCTGACGAGAGCCACGGCTTCATCGCCTTGGCGCTGAGGTCGAGAGTGCGGAAGCTCACCGCGTTCAGGAGGTTGAAGTTGGACCGGACGGCCGAGGCGGAGAATTTCACGTTGGCGTCGACTTCGGTCAGGCTGGTGGCGAAGACGGAGACGACCTGGCCGCCGCTCGCCGCGGGGGTCTTGAGGCCGGGGGCATTGAAATCGGCGATCTGTTGGAACGCGGTGGTCGACGCGACGGGGATCCACCAGCGGAGGTTGCTCGCGGCAGTGCTATTGTCCCAGCTGGCCGAGTAGGTCGCGGTGTGATCCTGGGGGCTGAACGCCTCGACGATGGAGAGAGGCTCGACGGGGCTGACGGTAAAGGAGGAAGTTGCGCCCGTCTCGTTGAGCTTGACGGTGATGGTCATCGGGGCATCCATCAGGAGCCGAAAGGGGCCCCAGACGGCGCGGCCGGTGCCGAGGATGTCGAATACATGGGTGGCGCGGTTGCCGGAGAGGGCGGTGAAGCTGATGCTGACGGGGTCGCTGGCGGTGGAATCAGAAGCTAGGTCGACCGTAGTGTAGAAGTCAACGCCGAGCTGCGGCTGGAACGGGTTGCCGTTCGCATCGCTCGCATAGGTTCGGGTGACGCTCACCGTCGCAGACCCGAGGGTCGCGAGTGAAGCCAAACCAGTGATCAGCCATCCTTTGCCAAACATGTTCTAGCTTAAGGCAAGTGGCGTGCCAGTGCCGGGGTGTTTCTTGCTCATTCTCACGATCATGGTCCGGATGCTCCCCCCCCCCGCCTGCCGCATGCCAAGAGATGCGAAACCAGCGCCAAACCTGGTTGACTTCTGAGATTCCCAAGCACAGTAAGGCGTAAGGACCGCCCAGACACGCGGCGAAAGCAGTACTTACATCCCGGCTTGCAGTGGATCAGGAATCAGGAAATCAGGAAATAGATTCAAATTCGCCCCGAGCAAATCAGGAATCAGGAAAACGCACCGAGGTGACCTGCACCCCCTGATCTATACTGGTCTCAATAAATCCATCCGAAAGGAGCCCCAATGCAGGACACTTTTCCCATCCGCCGCGTCGATCACGTTCGCCACTACGTGAACAACGCCCGGCAATCCGCCTACTACTATCAACACGTCTTTGGCTTCAGCATCACCGGCTACGGCGGTCTTGAGACCGGCCTGAAGGACCAGACCGACTGGCTGCTGACCCAGAACGACATCAAGCTCGTGTTCTCCGCGCCGATGCGGCCGGGGCATACGATGGCGGATAAGATCTCCACCCACGGCGACTTCGTTCAGGACATCGCGTTCGAGGTTGACGACGTTGACTGGTCGTACAACACCGCCGTCTCGCGCGGTGCCGAGTCGGCCCGCGAGCCGTTTACGATGTCGGACGAGAACGGCGAGGTTCGCCTGGCCAGCATCCACACCTTCGGCGATACGTGGCACACGTTCATCAACCGGGACAATTATAAAGGGCACTTCTGGCCCGGGATGCGCAAGGAGAACCAGCCGGGCGATCCGCTGGGTCTGATCGAGGTCGACCACTGCGTGGGCAACGTCGAGCTTGGCAAGATGAACGTCTGGGTGAAGTGGTACGAGGACGTCCTCGGCTTTACCAACATGCTCACCTTTGACGACAAGGACATCTCCACCGAGTTCACGTCGCTGATGTCGAAAGTGATGGCGAACGGTCGGGTCAAGTTCCCGATCAACGAGCCGGCCGCGGGCAAGAAGAAGAGCCAGATCGACGAGTTCCTGGAGTTTTTCGGCGGCGCGGGGTGCCAGCACGTGGCGATGCGGACCGACGACATCATCCACACCGTCTCACGCCTCCAGGCGCGCGGCCTGGAGTTTCTGAAGGTGCCGCAGTCGTATTACGACCTGGTGCCGGAGCGGGTGGGCAAGATCGACGAAGACGTCAGCGAGCTCGCCGAGCTCGGGATTCTCGTCGACCGGGACGACGAGGGGTATCTGCTCCAGATCTTCTCGAAGCCGGTGACGGATCGTCCGACGCTGTTTTACGAAATCATCCACCGCAAGGGCGCGCAGAGCTTCGGAAAGGGCAACTTCAAGGCGCTCTTCGAAGCGATCGAGCGCGAGCAAGCCGTCCGCGGCACGCTCTAGCGACGTCTGAAAATCAAGCTCCCCCGTCCTTCGGCGGGGGTTCTGTTTATACACTGGGAGAGAGTGGAGACCAAGGACGCCGATGGCTTAACGTTAGCCTTCTTACGACTGCCTCGCGAAGAGCGGGCGCGGCGGCTACGACCATGCCTGGTTCCCTACTCTGTCCACCTTCTGTATCATGTCATTGCGTCCCCGGTACTCGGTCTGCTCGGGTTGATGCGGGCAAAGCGTCGGCGCTACGGCGGGATGGTTTGGGCGCGACTATTTGGTGGTAAACGCGTTGGAGAGCCGGGTGGCATCGTAATCCTTGCGGGAGGACTCGGCGAGGCACGTGTCGCCTTCGAGGTGGCTAGGGAGTTCGGCGGCGAAGTCTCGATTCTCACCAAGACGCGGCTCGAAGGGTCCGGTGCCGGTCAAGCTGAGACCGGGGCGATTCCCTTCAACAACCCTTTCTCGGTTTGGCTCTTCTTCCGCCGATATCGTCCCTCGGCGATTCTGGTGGTTGAGTTCTGCGACTTCACCCATCTGAAGTATTGGGCAATGGCGCGGGGCGTCCCCTTGATCGTTTTCAACGTCCCGATCACCGAGCGCGAGACCGAGCGGGTGCTCGCGAAACACGACGACCGATGGCGGTGGCGACTGGCGGGGGCGTACTTGGCTCGGGACGACGCAACCGCGGAGCGGCTACGGCGGATCGGCGTACCCTCGGACCAAGTCGAGCAATTCGGTCCGATCGGGATGTACGTCGACGCGCCTCCGGGGGCCGAGTCGATCCGCGATTGTTGGCGAGCCGAACTCGGATTGGACGCGGGGGACGGCCCGCTCGTGGTAGCGGCCAGTACTTGGGATGAGGACGAGGACGCGGTGTTGGACGCCTGGATGCGCTTCCGGAGCGAGCATCCGGATTCAATCCTCATCCTGGCTCCTCGGGAATTGATGCGGCTCGAGCAGGTGCGAGAAAGGGTCAGCACGCTCAAGCTGGATTACGTCTTGCGAAGCGCGAAGAAACCTCTGGAGGGGGCTCGTGTCCTGCTGCTTGACAAGTACGGCGAGCTTCGCGAGGTGTACGGGATCGCCGACGTGGCGTACGTCGGCGGGACGATGGATCACTTTCGGGGCGGGCACACCCCAGTCGAGGCTCTGGCCTGGCGCGTGCCGATCACGCTAGGGCCAAGTTACGCCCAGCAGGCCAACGTCGTGCAGCCACTCATCGATTCTGGAGTCGCGGTGGTTTGTCCGGACGCGCAGTCCCTGGACGAGGCGTGGACTCAGATGACAACCGACCGCGAGCTTCGGGCGCGGATCGAAGTCGAGTGTGCCAGGCTGCTGTCCGCCTCGGAGGGCGGCGCGACGCGCCTTTACGAGGCATTGAATGGCGTAATTGGCAAGTAGCTTCGAAGGTATCGTCCGTACATGACTCGCGAAGTTCACTCGACCAACGAAGCCCCCGGCGCGATCGGGCCTTACTCCCAGGCGATCCGGGCATCTGGCAACTTCCTCTTCTGCTCCGGCCAGATCCCCTTGACCCCGGGCGGCGAACTCGTGACCGGGGATGTTCAGTTGCAGACCGAGCAAGCGATGAAAAACCTGAAGGGCGTGCTCGAGTCCGCAGGGTTGGGCTTCGCCAACGTGGTGAAAACGACGATCTTCTTGTCTTCAATGGAGCACTTCGTGAAGGTCAATGAGATTTACGGACGGTATTTCGAGTCCGATCCTCCCGCTCGCTCGACGGTCGCCGTGGCCGGCCTGCCCAAGGGTGTGGACGTCGAGATCGAAGCAATCGCGGTGTACTAACCATGTCAGAACCCAAGCGCGTCGTTTCCGTATCTCTCGGCAGTTCTAAACGGAACAAGACGCAGGACGTCGAGATCCTTGGCCAGCCGTTCCACATCGAGCGGATCGGGACGGACGGCGACCTGAAGAAGTTCGGGCAGATGTTCACGGACCTGGACGGCAAGGTTGACGCCCTCGGAGTCGGAGGGGCCGACATCTACGTCGTGGTCGGGAAGAAACGGTACGCGTTCAGCCAGATTCTGAAGCTGGTGAAGGGTGCGACCAAGACGCCGGTGGTGGACGGGAGCGGCCTGAAGCACACGCTCGAGCGCGAGACGGTCGAGACTCTCCAGCGCGAGGGGATCGTGGACTTCAAGAAAGAGACGGTGTTGCTCGTCTCGGCAGTCGACCGTTTCGGGATGGCCCAGGCGCTCGACAGCATCGGCGGCAAGGTCATTTATGGCGACTTGCTGTTTGGGATCGGGCTGCCGATCGAACTGGCGACCTACAAGGCGGTCAAGCGCGTTGGCGCGGCGGTGTTGCCGATCATCACCAAGCTCCCCTTCAAGTGGTTCTATCCGACCGGTGAGAAGCAGGACGAGCGCAAGCCGAAGTTCCTCAAGGTCTGGGCCAAAGCTACAGTAATCGCGGGCGACACGTTGTTTATCAAGCGGTACGCCTCGGACGACCTCAAGGGCAAGACGATCCTCACCCAGACCGTTCGCAAGGCCGATTTGGAGTGGCTGAAGAAGGCGGGGGCTCGGCGCGTGATCACGACGACGCCGATGATGGGCGGCGAGACCTTCGCCACGAACGTCATGGAGGGCGTGATCGTGACGCTCAAAGGGAAGCGGCCCGAGGATATGACCGAGGCGGATTACCTTGACACGCTCAAGCAACTCGACTGGAAGCCGAACGTGATCAAGCTGAACGACTAAGGCCCCAGGCAACTCGTAGAACCCAAGGTATCTTGCAGATCTAGCGTCCCTTTCAGACTATGACCCGCTTCGGCTTTATCATCCATCCACTCAACGCCAAACACATGGCGCGGAAATATCCGATTGCCAAGTTCTTCCCGGACAGTTGGATTGAGGCGTTTGGGCGGCGCAAGAGCCCGGTCGTGATGAGCAAGATCACGGGAATCCGCTCGATCACCGGTGCGGAGACCGAGGGTTGGTTCATCGGACTTCCCTACACGCCAAGCCAGATGACGGGTGGGTTACCTATCGACGAGGTGTACGACAAGATCGCGAAGTGCGGTGACATGGCGGCCGATCTGGGTGCGGATATTCTTGGCCTTGGGGCGTTTACCAGTGTGGTTGGTGACGGCGGCATCACGGTCGCGCAGCGCTCGAAAATTAAGGCGGTGACCACGGGCAACTCCTACACCGTCGCTACCGCGATCGACGGGACCTTGCGGGCCTGCAAGCTGCTGGAGATCGATCTTCCCAACGCGACCCTCGCCGTCGTTGGAGCTACGGGTTCGATTGGTCGGACCTGCGCGAAAGTTCTGAGTCGGTCGTTCGGACGGACGATCGTGATTGGCCGCGACCTTGAGCGAACGCAGGCTTTGGCCGACGATCTCCCCAATGCGACAGCATCGGTTGACGTCTCGGATGTTCGGCATGCCGATGCGATCATCACCGTGAGCTCGGCAGGTAAGGAATTGATCCTGCCCGAGCACCTCAAACCCGGCGCGGTGGTCTGTGACGTGGCGCGTCCTCGCGACGTGAGCGTACGGGTGAGCAAGGAACGGCCGGATGTGCTGGTGATTGAGGGGGGCGTGGTGAAGGTGCCAGGGGACGTGGAGTTCAACTTCAACTTCGGCTTCCCTGACAAGACGGCCTATGCCTGCATGAGCGAGACGATGATCTTGGCCCTGGACAATCGGCTGGAGAACTTCACGCTCGGGAAGGATGTGACCGTTGAGCAAGTGGATCTGATCTCGGCGCTTGCCGAGAAGCACGGGTTTGAGTTAGCGGGTTTCCGGTCTTTCGAGAAGGCCGTTGACGAGGCCGCCATCGAACGAGCGCGAGCCGCTCGGCGTAAGGCGGGAATGTAGGACCGACCGAATCAGTTCCCGTGGTCACCAGCCCAGTTCCTTTAAAGCGATAGTTTCTCGGAGCGCTCCAAAGCATTTGTCAAGCACGTAGCCGATCTATCCGCCGCGACGTGGCCCATGCGGAGACGTGGCTGGGGCTTCCCCGCCCCGGTGCCCCTGGCGGCAAAGCCTCGGAAATACCACTCGATCAGTTGACTAAATCACTTCCCAGACCCTACAGGGAGTGAAACCACCACAATTCCCCAACCCCACGCATCCCTTCAGCTTGACAAGCAGCTCAGAATCTAAGGAATCTAGCGGGAAACTTTTGAGAATCGGCCACGGGTCAGATTCAAACTGATGAAGAATCTCATCAAAATGGGAGACTCGCCGAGAAAATTCAGAAAATTCAGAATCTAAAGAAGCGACGTCGATCATCCCTTGAGAAATGTTCAGTCTTTACGTATCCGGCTGAACCGGTGGCGGAGAAGCGTCCAGAAGGCGTCGGGGGCGTCGGTCCAGCGAATCTTCTTCCCCGCCGCCTTGTTTCTGGGTTCGTAGCGGATCGGGACCTCGACGATCTTGTGGCCCATCCGGATCGCCTTGGCGGTGACTTCCGGGCAAAACTCGAAGCGGCGGCAGACCAGGCCCATCGCCTGAAGGATGTCGGTGCGGAAGGCCTTGTAGCAGGTCGCCTCGTCGGTGATGTGTCGCCAGAACAAGAGGCCGACGGAGAAGGCAAGCATGCGGTTCACGATCTTGTTGGGCAGCGCCATCGCCTTCGGCAGGCCGTGTTTGAATCGAGAACCGTAGACCACGGTCGCTTCGCCCTTCAGGATGGGTGCGACCAAAAGCGGGATTTCTTCGGGGAAGTACTCGAGGTCAGCGTCTTGGACGATCGTAGCGACTCCCGTCGCAAAGGGCAGAGCCTGGCGGATCGCAGTTCCCTTCCCGCTCTTCTGAGGGTTGGTAAGAACCTGAATCTTGTCCCCGTAAGCGGCCAAAGCGGCAGCGGTGCCGTCGGTGGAGCCGTCGTTGATCACAATGATCTGCAGCTTGAGC
Organism: Fimbriimonadales bacterium; assembly: GCA_038216655.1. Classification (GTDB taxonomy): domain Bacteria; phylum Armatimonadota; class Fimbriimonadia; order Fimbriimonadales; family Fimbriimonadaceae; genus JAFDWR01. The sequence continues at coordinate 52,504 of JBBQPZ010000001.1, read as the reverse complement.
GGGAGCGCGAGAAGGCGGTCGATCACTTCCGAGATCGTGGCTTGCTCGTTGAGCGCCGGCACCAGGACGGTGACGTCAGGCCGAGGGGATTCGCTCATCGCTTGGCAGGATACTCGCCAGTCGGTTTGATTGGGATGCGAATTCGGCCGGTGAGGGCGAGTCGTCCGGGTAGAAGAATCACTTGTTCCAGTTTGAGAGTGCCGGGGAGGGCGAAGTCCTTGTCGAAATCCATCAGCGGATCGAACCCGCTCAGCGCGGAAGCAGCAGAATCCGCGCCAACCGGTTTCCCATTCAGCCAAAGCTGCGGATTCTTCAGCGCGAGCACATGGCCGTCCCGAATCTGGAGGCTACCACCGACCCGGATATGGGTGATCCCTAGGATCGATTTCGAGTTGGCGTCAAGGTGGACCCCTTCGGGATCGATTGTCACCTTGGCGTCCTCAAGCGAGGGCATCCGGCGCATGGCGGCGCTGGCCATACTGGCCTCGGTTGCCTCAAGGCGAAACGTTCCTTCGTCGCAGGCGCTCAGGTCCACTCCCGTTCCCTTTCGCGCCGCCTTGAAATCGAACCGACATTCGGTCAGGGTCACTTCCAGCAGATCGACGGCGAATTCCTTCGCGGTTCCGGATTCGAGATACAGGTGCAACCGCTTGATGCGCCCGGTTCGCGGCAGGGTGGGATCAACATATAGGGGTAAACGATCGATCGAGAAGTTCCGTGCCCGAACATCCATGCTGGCAAGGTCGCCGTGAATGCTTGCGATCCCACTGAGGCCAATTCGGACCTTGACCTCCGACTTTGGCCCCAGAAGTGCGGAGAACGTGCTGGCGGCGTGGCGCTCCGCCCGACGAACCTCCGAGGCTCCCCCGAGTCCGAGGAAGACGCCGATTAAACCTAGTGCAAATAGGATCAACTTGTGCCCACGGAGGGTCGTATGTATGCGTAAATCATAATGAAGCAACTAATCGCGCGAGATTAGTCTATTCCCCGATCCTTATTCGACCATCTTCGACATGCCCGAGACCGTCTCCAACGCCCTGAGCCCCGCCGCTACCGAGTCCTACGATCTCCTTCGCGGAGAATGTGGGATTATTCCCACGGATCACTTGTCCGTGCTCATCTTAACGGGTGAAGATCGCAAGGGTTGGCTGCAGGGCCAAGCCACCAACGACCTCCGCTCCTTTACTCCGGGCACTGCGAGTGCGTTTTGCCTGTGCCAGGCGACAGGGCAGATCGTGGCGATCTGTGACGTTTGGGCGGGGGCCGACCGGTTCTTCCTGACGACCGCACGGGAGTGCGCGGAAGCGGTGCTACAGCGCGCGGAGACGATGGTGATCCTTGAAGACGTCGTCGCCACCGACGTCACGGCCGCCTATCACTTGCTATCGGTGCAAGGCCCGACCGCATCGGCCGTATTGGGCGAGCGCCTGACGCTCCCGACGCTCGATGCGGGCATGGCGGAGGTAGACGGAGTCGAGGTTTGGATGTTGCGCTCGAACCGGACGGGCATGGGCGGATGGGATGTCCTTGTCCCCGCTGACAAGACTGCCCTCATGGAGACCATCGCAAAGGGTATCCCCAAGATTCACGCCTCTGCGGCGGAGGCGGCACGCGTCGAGGCAGGCGTTCCCCGATTCGGAAGCGATGTCACCGCCAAGACTCTTCCCGCTGAACTAGGCTCTGCTTTCGAAGCCCGCCACATTAGCTACTCAAAGGGCTGCTATATGGGGCAGGAGATATTGATGCGGATGCATAGTCGCGGCCATGCCAACAAGACTTGGGTCGGCCTGATGGCGGAGCATCCGCTCGAGATTGGGGCGGTCATTTCTCACGCCCGTCGTGCCGAAGCGGGGGTGGTGACCAGCATCGCCTTCTCGCCCGACTACGGCCACATTGGCGCGGCGATTGTGAGGAACGAGGCAAGCGGCGACGGCGAGGTCGTCACCGTCCTGACTTCACGAGGGCCCGAAGAGGCCGAGGTTCGAGTGATGCCGATTCTGCGGATTGAGTATTGACAGGGAGGTATTCCCTAATACCCTGATACCTTCACTCCTTCTCCTGTTTCTCATCTGATGGCACATCGACCGTCGATGTGCGGTTCTGAAGGTGGCCGATCGCTAGGCAGATGAGGGTGATCGCGGAGAGAGCGAAGATCACTCCGGCTGGATACCACTTGTGGTCGGCGAACAGCGGTTTGGCGAATCTTAGCATCGCAGCAATCGTTGCGACAGCGGCGATGCCGTAGCCGATCGACGGCCAGGTCTGGGCGACGGCGGCACCGACGATTACGAGGACTCCGATGGCACCCCCGCCGACAAGGGACATCACGCTCTTGTCCTTCATGAATGCGTACAGGCCGAGGGCGATCATGATCACGCCGTATGCAAGGAGGACGCTACCGAGCCATTTCATATGCATCAGGGTACCAGGCAAAAAAGGGGCTGCCGGGCCTCTGATAACCGCGGCAGCCATGCCTTGTCCCGATCATGCACGGTTTCGGCTCCGGACAATAAATGTTCCGAATGCCTTCGCTAAAGCTGAACCGGCGGCGACCAGCCAAGGCAGCCCCCGCCATCTTCAGACTTGACAGAGCTTACAGAGAGAATCAAGGCCAGGGTTCCCGAGTTCAAGAGGAAAGCACAAAGGGCTAGATTCGAGGGCAGACATTCTGAGTCTGAGTGTGAGAGCATCGCCCAGGTGGAGGAACCTGACGGTAATTGCTTCCTGTTCATCCCGCCGGACAAGGTTGTCAACGCAAAGCGCGCACGATACAACTACTGTCAGATCCCTCGATGTCGCTAGGGCTCCCTCGGGATGACAATTCCGCCAAGCATGGGCTCGAACGCTTAGAGCAAAGACGAACGATCGAAGGCATCCGATGCTCGTGCCTTTGCGGAACTATCTGCAACGACTGTCTACCCCTATCATTGCCCCTTTATGAAGAGATAATCTGTCATCTCGAATGCGGCAACGACGCCGACCAGGAGCGCTGGACGGAGAGGGTCCTTTGGGGCCCGAGGCGAGCGCAGCGCGCAACGATTGCGCGATTCCGCCCTATCACGACTCGGGAGAATAAATGACACCAAAGCAAGCCATTGCGCAGATAAAAGAAAGCGAAGCAGTATTCGTCGACATTCGGTTTACCGACCTTCTCGGCACCTGGCAGCACTTCACCATGCCAGTCGGCCACTTCACCGTGGACGCGTTCGAAGATGGCCTTCCCTTCGACGGATCGAGCATCCGCGGCTTCCAAACGATCAATGAATCGGACATGCTGCTGATTCCGGACACGGAGTCGCTATTCATCGACCCCTACAGCGAGCAGAAAACGATCGTCGTCATCTGCCAGGTCGAGGATCCGCTCACGCGCCAGCCTTACAGCCGCGATCCGCGCTACGTCGCCGACAAGTGCGAGCAGTACTTGAAGTCGACAGGCATCGGCGATACCGCTTTCTTCGGCCCCGAAGCCGAGTTCTTCGTCTTCGATCAGATGTCCTTCGAGAACACGCCGAACAGTTGCGGCTACAAGCTCGACATCGATGAAGCCTGGTGGAACTCGGGCAAGCAGGACAACTCCGGCTTCACCCTCAAGGCGAAGGGCGGCTACTACCCCTGTGCCCCCGCCGACAAGCTCAGCGATCTTCGATCCCGCATGTGCGCTCAGATGGATGCAATCGGCATCGAGATCGAGATGCACCACCACGAGGTCGCGGTCGGCCAGTGCGAAATCGACATGAAGTTCGACACCCTGAAGAAGGTTGCCGACAAGATCATGAAATACAAGTACGTCGTCAAGAACGAGGCGTACGAGTCTGGAATGATCGCGACCTTCATGCCCAAGCCTCTCTTTGGCGACAACGGCAGCGGGATGCACGTCCACCAATCGATCTGGAAGAACGGCGAGACGATGATGTACGACGAGGCTGGCTACGCCGGGCTCAGTGACACCGCTCGCTGGTACATCGGGGGCCTCCTCAAGCACGCGCCCGCGCTGTTGGCCTTCTGCGCTCCGACCACCAACTCCTACCGACGTTTGGTGCCGGGCTACGAAGCACCGATCAACCTGATGTATTCGCAGCGAAACCGCTCCGCCTGCGTTCGCATCCCGATGGTCAGCAAGTCGCCCAAGGCCAAGCGCGTGGAGTTCCGCGCGCCGGACCCGATGGCGAATCCGTACCTCGCCTTCTCCGCGCTCCTGATGGCCGGCATCGACGGCATTCAGAACCGCATCGAGCCGCCGACGCCGCTCGACAAGGACCTGTACGAGCTGCCCGCGATCGAGCGTGTCGGGATCGCCACCACCCCGGGCTCCCTACGCGAGACGCTGCACGCGCTCGCCAAGGACCACGAGTTCCTCCTGAAGGGCGACGTCTTCACCAAGGACCTCATTGAGACGTACATCGAGTACAAGCTCCTGAACGAGTGCGACGCGGTCGATCTTCGCCCGCACCCGTACGAGTTCTTCCTCTACTCCGACTATTAGAGCGGACCCGACTCAAGTCCCTCCGAGATTTCTCGGAGGGGCTTTTTGCTGCATCTAGCGCCTTTTGGATTGCGCCGACCCGGGTCGGCGCAATCCAAAGAGGCTTACGGCGTCGGGTTCGCAGGCTTCTTGGTTGCGGCCAGGTCCTGGCCGAGGGTCACCTTGACCTCGGGGCGCCAATCGGCGCGGGGGTCGCCGGTGTCCTTGGTGACGTTCGTGATCCCGAGCTTGGTGGCTATTTCACGGGCATAGGCCTCGTGAACCGCCTTCCGGTACGTGACAGTCGACGCGGGAGATGTGGCGTGGGAAACGCCCCCGTTGATGCCGGAGAAGCCGAGTTCGTTGATTGAATCCGTGGCTTGCCCGTTCAGTCCCTTTGCTCCGCTGGCGTTGTAGACCACCGCGCGGACCAGCTTGCGGCCCGCCGCTTCGTCGCCGTCCATCAGCCAGTGCATCGTGAGTCTGGTGCGCGGGATGTCGGCCATGTAGTAGTACACGCCGTCGTCCTTGCCGTCCGTGCCGGGGATCGTGGCGCTTGGATTGTGGCCCAGGTCCTGGCCCTTAAAGATCGTCGCGAGGGCGAGGACCTGCGGGCGGGAGAGGCTCATCTCCATCTGCTTGAAACCTGTTTCGACGATTGAATCCGCATGCAAGAGGTTGGACGGGCTCATCGCCTGGCTGAGGAGGGCGTGAAGAAGTATCTGTTGGCGCTCGGTTCGCCGGATATCGCCTTCTTCCAGCGATGGGTGGACCGGAATGGGAACAATCTTTCCAGCGACGATCTTATGGTCGCCCATCTTGCGGAAGCGGACGTAGCCGATCGCCTGGTCGCCGTTGAGCTGCTGGTGGCCCTTGTGGAGGTCGATCGAGAGGGAGCCCCAGGAGTCCTGATAGAACATGTCGTCGAGAACGTCCACTTCGATCCCGCCGACCGCGTCGACAAGCGCCTTCACGGCGAGGTCCTTCAACAGGACGTGGTAATCGGGAACCACGCCGAACTCCTTGCGGATCGTCTGCTCAAGCAATTCGATCTTGCCCATCTGGAGCATCGCATTGATCTTATGCTTGAGACCATCCGGGCCGGTGACTTGGGTATCGCGGGGGATGCTGACCGCGGTCAGCTTCTTGTTGACCAGGTCCGCGCAGACGAGCATGATGGAGTCGGAGCGCGCCTTCGCGCTGGACGGCATGTCGTGGATGTCATGGTCGTAGTCCTTCCCGGCAATCAGGATGACGATCCGATCCTTGTTCGGAAAGAGCGAGCGCGGGTTGCTAATCCCCTTCCAGACGTCGAGGATCGAGTCTCCTTTGCCCGTGAAGCTGCGCGCCACGCGCGTTGCCCAGACGCCGCCGCAAATGAGGGCCGCGGCCGCGGTCAGGAGCGCGATTCTCTTAATCCAGCGCTTTCGGGTTGAAGGGTCCGCCATGCTCAATTCAACAGAATTCAAGCGGCGTTAGCGCCGCGGAGCTTGAAGTCCACGCCGACGGCCAAGTTGGTGTCGCCACCCGCTCGGGGGAACTGCGCGCCCAAACGGAGCGAGAAGTCCTTGGGTCCATTGCTCTGGGCCATACCCATCGCCACTGCGCTCACCATGAGCGTCGTTACAAATCCTCTAGCTGAAAGTTTCATGTGTTTTGAACCTCTGGGTCGATTCCCATCAAAGATGACATATACCGCATGCAAGTTCCCGTCTGCTAGAACCTAATCCCCAGCATGACGGCAAATCCCCTCACGGCGGCTCTTGAGGCCATGTAATAGCGGCCCTCAATAAACAGGGGCAGAGGTCCGGTGCTGAGCGAGGTTCGAGCACTTAATGCAAAGTCAAGACCGACGCTTTCGCCGCCGGAGACGCGGCTGAATCCTGGCCCCACGCCAAGGGCGACCGAGTTCTTCCCGAAGCTCGCCCGGAAGTTGAGCAGTACGGGAATGTTGCGGCTCCCGCCCTTGGAGTAGTAGTCGATGGAACCCTCAACGGCGGCCCCCAGAGGCAGCCCCGGGACTTTAAGTCCGGCGAAGCGCGTATCCGCGCCGAAGGCGAACCACGTTCCGCTGGAACCTGACTGGGTGGGAAAGAATAGCCCCGCGCGCACTCCCGACACCGGGCCGACGCCAAGCTGGCCCATCGCCGCCGACGCAAGTCCGAAAACTACCAACAAGCCCAACGATTTCAAACGCATCATCCAAGCACCTCACGCATAAAGACGATGCAGGGGGACGAAAGGATCGGTCAGTCGGTGGTAACTGTCGCGTCAACGCTCATTCCCGTCCGCAACCGATCCATGTCGGGCTGACCGGGATCGATGTCGATCTTGACCGGAACGCGCTGGACGACCTTCGTGAAGTTGCCCGTCGCATTGTCAGTCGGCAGGAGGGCGAAGGTCGCTCCCGTGCCGCCGGAGATGCTGTTGATCTTCGCCGAGAACTCATGACCTGGAAGGCCGTCGACGACAATCTCGACCTTGTCGCCCGCCTTCATCTTCGCCAACTGGGTTTCCTTGAAGTTGGCGGTGACCCAGACGAGTTCGCTCGGGAGGATGGCCATAAGCGGCGTCCCGGTGGTAACGAGAGCCCCCACCTCGACGGTCTTCTTGCTCACGCGTCCGTCCGAGGGGGCATAGATCTTTGTTCGCGAAAGCTGGATCTCCGCTTCCTTGAGCGCGGCGGCGGCCTGCTCGACTTTTGCCTCGGCCTGGTTCTGCCCGCTTCGAGTGATCTCTACCTGGACCGGCGCGGTGTTCGCCTGAAGCAACGTGCCTCGCATCTGGCGAATCTTAGCTTGGTTTTGGAGCACGTTCGACTGGGCGATCTTTGTCTGCGACTCTGCCTGGCTTATCAGTTCACGGGAGGCTGTCTCCTGATCCTTACTTGCCTGAATCTGAGCGCGGGCCTGCGTGATTGCAGCTTCGGCGGCTCCGACCTGACTTTGAGCAGTCGCGACTTCGGAGCGATGCTGTTCCACCGCCGTCTGAGCGGAGGTCACTTGTTGGTCGGCCGCGTCGGCTTGGGCCTGGGCAACGCGGCTCGTAGAGGCGAGCTGCTCGGCTTCCTGAGCAGAAATCGCACCTTGGGCGAGCAGGGTTTGGGCGCGTTGGGAATCGCTGCGGGCACGGTCCAGGGAGGCGTGGGCGGCGGCAGCGTTAGCTTGAGCCGTCTTAACCGCCGACTCGGAACTGGCGACCACGGATTGGGCACCCTTGACCGAATCGAGGGCTTTTTGGTGGTTCGATATCGCGGCTTTCAGGGCCGCCTCCGCCCCGCGGGTTCCGGCGGTTGCGCTTGAGGACTGAGCCTTGGCCACTGCGACCGCGGAGCGGGAACGCTGAACATCGGCGGTGGAGCCGACGGCGGCGCTTTCGCTCTGCTCAACCTGCCCTTGCGCCTGGACAATCTGGGCGGCGCCGATTCTTCCGGTCAAACCAGTCTGGGCGACCGCACCCTTAGATTGGGCAACGGCAAGATTGTAGTTCGCTTGAGCTTGCGCGACGGCGGTCTTGAACGAAGCATCATCGAGTTCGACGAGCAGTTGGCCCTTCTTGACCACCTCGTTCTCCTTCACGTCTACCTTGAGTACCGTCCCACTGACCTGCGGCGCCACGCTGATCACGTCGGATGCGATGGTGGCGTCGTCGGTGCTGACGTGGTTCTTGGCCCAAACGAAAACCTTGATCCCATAGAACAAACCGAGGGCCACGAGTGCGAGCGGCAAAATGACCACCAGGGGCTTGCGCTTCGGTTTCTCAGGTGCAGATTGCTCAGCGGTCAAGACCGGCTTCTCGCGCTCGTCTGCACTTTCTCTCTCTTTAGGAATGGATGCCATGTTTGGATTTCCCAACTGACTCAATCAGTAATTCAGTCACTAAGATTTTCTAGGTCGATCTGACATGAATCGTTAGCAAGGCGCGGACAACAATCCCTTCACAAGGATCTTCGAGATGCGCTGAATTCTCTTTTCGACGTCTACGCGCTCGACAAGTTCTCTTGGGCTGAGGCTGTAAGGGAGCAGCGCGTTGGTGGCGGTCACGAGGGCCGACGCGACTTCGTACGGCTCGTCAACGTCGAACTCGCCTTTGGTGCGTCCTTCCACCAGAACCTCCGCGAGCAACTGAGCTTCCGCCGCGTGCCATCGATCGCGGCGCTCGAACAGCTCGTGCCGAAGGCAAGACAGCACGTCGTCTATCCCCGCCTTGTGCCCTTGTACTGCCCGAAAACGGTACAAAACGCGCTCGATCAGCATCTGCTCCAGCTTCTCTGTGGGGCTCTTGGATCCTCGTGCAATCGTCTTCAGACTCTCTTGCAGGCGTCGGTTGGTGCGGTCGATACAGGAGAGGGCGAGATCCTCCTTGCTGTCAAAGTACAGGTAGAGCGTGCCTTTCCCTAGGTTCGCGCGCGTCGCGACTTCGTCCATGGTCATGCGCTTGTAGCCGCTCTCCTTCAGGAGGGCGTTGGCGGCATCCAGCATCATCTCACGGGTGCTGCATTCGGCGGACTTTGTCTCGGCGATTGGACTGACTCGTTTCATGAACTAGTCAGTTATACGCGATTTGAGATTGAAATGTCGATTGGACCTAGTGACTGACCGGGACCGTCACCTGGAGTCTTGAGGCAATTGCCTGGTCCGTCGCCGTCCGGGCGATGCGGGTGGCGATGAGCCCGTCCCGGGCCGTCGGGAAGTCACCGATCTCACCGGTGCGGAGGGCCTCGGCGAAAGCGATGTACATCCCCTGGAAGTTCTTCTCGCTCGCGCCGGGAATCCGGATGGTCTGCTCCCCGGTTCGGGCTTCGAGGATGTAGCCGTTCCGGTCGTAGCGGAGCACGCCCCCGGTGCCGATCGCGTCGTAGCTGAACTGCGCGTGCGGCTCGCGGGCGGTGTGGCCGTAGCTGAAGCTCACCTCGATCGCAGTGTGGGCGCCACCCTCGTGCTCCATTTGGAGAAAGACCTGGTCGGGAGCTTCATAGCCATCGAGCACCCATGCGCCACTCGCCTGGGCGCGGGTGACCTCTTTGCCCAGCCAGTAGCGGGCGAGGTCGATCTGGTGGACCCCGCAATCGACGAGCGGGCCGCCCTCGATCATCCGGCCGTGAAAGCGATCATTCAGCCCCCAGGTGCCGTCGGGCATTTGCTCGTACTGACCATGCAGATCCCAAATGTAAATGAGGCGAAGAGACCGGGTCTCGCCGACGACCTTCTCCTGGATCCACCGCTTGAACTGGACAGCGACGCGGCTGAAGCGGTAGACGAAGCCGACCAGCAGCATCTTCCCCGCCTTCTCCATCGCTGCGATCATCTCCTCGCCCTCCTCATCCGTCATCGCGATCGGCTTCTCGCAGAGGACGTGAAGGCCGTGCCGAGCGGCGTCGAGCACGTTTTGCCGGTGGGCCCAGGCGGGAGAGGTGACCACGACGGCATCGAGGCCGTGGTTGAAGAAGCTCTCTGAATCGTCGTACGTCGCCGGATGGCCAAACTTGGCGGCAGTGGCGTTGAGTCGCTCCTCGTTAGGGTCGAACAGTGCAACGAGTTCGAGGCCCGGAGTATTGACGATGTTCGGAAGATGGCCGAAGTCGGCCACCGCACCGCAACCCATCAATCCGATTCGCATCAGCGCGCCGGAGGAGCCGTCAGGGGCGATCCCTTCTGGGGATCCATGTTTGCACCCTTGTAGACTCGAATGGTCAGTGTAGGATCGTTCGAGTTCGTTGTAGCGGGCTGCGACGTCACCCGAACATTCGGAATCGTGGCCGGCTGCGAGACGCGGTCGTCGTCGAACATCGACTTCTTGCCCGTCTCGGTCGCCGAGCGCGGGTCGGTCGACTTTGAGTCGGTGGCATAGCTGGTTCGCGTCTGGGTGCCGCCCGATCCCTCGGAGATTCCGCCGAAGCTGTACGGATCGGCCCGATTGGGCTCCGGAGCGACGGGTCGAAACGTCGAATGGTAGCTGTCCAGCGACCGCGGCATGTAGTAGCAGCCGGTCAGCGGGAGCGCGAGCAATACAAGGATCAGCGGCTTGGCGTTTTTCATAGAGTTCCGAGTTCGGTATCTAGACGACGAAATAGGATGGCACATTTGACTTCCACTGTCCAACCATATCCGTCATCCAGAAGGGAGCGCTGAGCCTAGGCAAAGCCAGCGCAGGCGAAGGATCACTAGAACAGCCTCCAATCTCAAATTACACATCGGAATCTCTACCAGTGATCCTTCGACTACGCCACCTCGCCGAGCCTCGGCGGCTCCGCTCTGGATGACGGACACGGTTAGAAGCTGACGTCAACCGCCTCTTCCTTCCCCGTCACGCTACTCTTGTAGATCGCGTCGAAGATCGCATTCAGGATCAACCCGTTCTCACCAGGAACCGGCGAACTCGCCTTCTCCTGGATCGCCTTCACGAAGGCCTGAATCTCCGCGACATGGGCAGAGTCCACCTTCGGAATGTTGATGGGCGATAAATTGAAGAGCTGCCGATTCTCCTCGGTGTAGAACTCCACCGGCTTCTCCGACGCATACGGCTTCACCACTGCGCCCGCCTTGGTTCCGTAGAGCTGCGTGTTGTAGGGATCGCCGTCCATGTTCCCCATGAACGAGCTCTCCAGCGTCACCACCGCGCCGTTGTCGAACTTGATCATGCCGACGGCGAAGTCCTCAACGGTGAATTTGTTGCGATCGTAGTCGCCCCAGTTGTTGAACAGTGCAGGGTTCGTGCCGAGCGTATTCCAGGTCTTCCCCGTCGCGCTGACCGGCTTGGGATAGCCCATGAAAAACAGAGTCAGGTCCAGGATGTGCACGCCGATGTCGATCAGTGGACCGCCGCCCTGCTTCTCTTTGTCGATGAACACCCCCCACGCGGGGACGCCGCGGCGGCGGAGCGCCTGCGCCCGAGCGTAGTAGATATCGCCCATTTTGCCCGCGTCAATGTACTCCTTCACGAACCGGGCCGGACCGCTGAATCGGCTTTGCAAAGCCACCTGCAAAATCTTCCCGCTCTCCTTGGCGGCGCGGCACATGTCCCGGCACTCGGCGGCGTTCATGCCGAGCGGCTTTTCGCAGATGACATGCTTCCCTGCCTTGAGGGCGTCGACGGTTGGGCCGACGTGGTACGCGTTCGGGGTCGCCACGGTGACCGCGTCGATCTCCGGATCGGCGAGCAGGTCACGGTAGTCGGTGTAGGTCTGCTTGATCCCGAATTCGTCGGCGGCCAGCTTGGCGGTTTCCGGATTGACATCGCAAACCGCGACCATCTCGCAAGCGTCAGGCACGCTCGCGTAACCCTTCATATGGCAGCCGCGGGCGATCCCGCCGCTCCCGATAATCCCGATCTTCAGCTTCTTGGTCATGAGTGACCGGAGGATACCGAACGCCTAGGGATTTGCCTCGGGATTCTCCGGGGGGGCGTCCGGTTTACGCACGGCGATCATGGAGCCGATTACGCCGATCGAGAGCAGGACAATCCAGAAGACGGGCGTCGGCATCTCAGGAATCGTGAACGCAAGCGCGGTCGGGTTGTGGATTTGGAAGCTATGGCCGGTCAGGAACGCAAGCTTTACCCCGACCCACGCGACCAGAAGATACGCCACGTCTCCGAGCGCCGGATATTTGACGAGCATCCGGATGAAGATCGAGGCCGCAAAACGCAAGAGGATAATGCCGATGACCGCGCCGAAGTAGACGACCCAGAGCTTGGCCGTCTTGTTGTCCACGAACGTGACTCCCGCCAGAACGGAGTCCACCGCGAACGCGAAGTCGGTGAGTTCCACGGCAATGACGGTCTTCCAAAACGACGCCCCGACCGGCTTGACGTTTGGCCCGCCGTCAGCTCGAGATCGTTGGATGAAGTGCTTGATCGGCATGCCCAGCAGATAGCCCGCGCCGATCCCTTGGAGCCACCATTGCTTCAGCACGACGGCGGCGAACAGGATCGCAAACAGCCGGAAGACGAACGCGCCCGCCAGCCCATAGAAGAGAGCGTGCTTCTGGTCCTTCTTGGGCAAGTGCCGGACCATGATCGCCAGCACGAGGGCGTTGTCGGCGGACAAAAGCGCTTCCAGCACAACCAGCGCACCGACGCCCGCGAGGTCAGAGATTTGAAACGTTTGCCCAAACATGTGCGTGTTAGACGAAGGAACTCAACCGAAGGGGCATTCTGCCATAATCCCCTTCCCCGATAACTTAAGGTCCCTAAAGAAACCGATGCCCACTTACGTCTATGCCTGCCGCGCCTGCGACTCCCAGTATGAAGTCGAACAGCGGATCACCGAGAACTCGCTCACCGACTGCCTGCGCTGCGAAGCAAAGGGGACGATCAAGCGCGTCATTCAGCCCGTGGGGGTGATGTTTAAGGGGTCCGGATTCCACATCAACGACTACAACGCCAAGCCTTCGGAGGCTGAAAATTCCTCATCTGCTCCCGTGACGCCGCCTGCTTCGGCACCGGAAACTCCTACGGCTGCCACTGCACCAACGCCGGCTCCAGCGACCGCGCCTACTTCCACCGACTCTGACAGCAAATAGAGTTTGGAGCAGGTTGTGCACCGATTTCTTCGAAGCTGTGCCGGGTGCCACGGTTTGTCCGGGACCGTCATTGACACCTAATCGAAAATGCTTCCCGGCAAGCCGTGCTCCTACGCACGAGGCTTCTTCAGCGTAGCCAGGTACGCCTTCAACTCTTCCTCATTGGCCGGGACCTTGATCTCGCCCGAGATGATCTTGGCCTTCATCTCATCGAGTTTGGCCTTGGCGTCCTTTGGAAGCTTGTCCTGGGTGTACTTCATCTCCGAGAGCCCGACGCCGTTCGACTTCAGGTCGTAGATCTTCGTGCCGCCGCTGAATTTGCCGTCCTTGACGTCTTGGATCGTGCTGAACACGCTCTCATCCACCCTCTTAATCATGCTGGTGAGGACGAAGCCGGGAGCCAAGCCATCCTGATCGCTGTCCACGCCAATCGCGAGCTTGTTCTGCTCCTTGGCCGAAGCAATGACGCCCAAGCCTGCCCGGCCCGCCGCGTGGTAGACGATGTCCGCACCCTGGCCGAAGAGGATTGCCGCGTTGCTCTTGCCCGCATCGACGTTATCCCAACTTCCGATGTACTTAGCATCGAAGACTTCGATGGCGGGGTTAGCCGTCTTTGCTCCGGCTGCGTAGCCTGCAAAGAATTTCTTGATCAGGGCGATCTCCATCCCGCCGACAAAACCGATCTTCCCAGTCTTGGAGGTCATCGCCGCGAGGTAGCCGGCAAGAAAACTCCCCTGCTCTTCGTTGAACTTGAGGCAACGTACATTCGGTGCGTCGACGGATCCGTCGACGATCGCGAATTTGATATTGGGATACTTTGCCGCGACGGTTTTGAGGGCGGTCTCCTGATTCAAACCGATGGCGAACACGACGTCAAAGCCGTGCTGCGCAAGCGAGGTCAGGTTAGGCTCGAAGTCCTTGGTGGACTTGCTATCGACATGCTGCACGGAGGCACCGAGTTCCTTGATCGCCTTCTCCGCGCCGCGGTTTGCACTATCGTTGAAGGAGCCGTCGCCAAGTCCGCCGGAATCGAACACGATTCCGACCTTGATGCCCTTACCGTCACCCTTGGCCGAGGGGCTGCCCGAACACCCTGCAAGTACGAGTGCGGCCAGGGCCGCCAAGCCAAATATCTTAATCATCAAAAGCGTCATCTCCTCCGGAAGGGTAAACTAGCGCATTATGGCCGACTGACGCCTCGCGTCGCGGCCTTCCCCGACCTCCAGGAGTTTTGCTTGATTACGATTCAACTCACGAAGCTTGAGACCGCCCTCGACCAGATTCGAAAATCTTATCCGAAGCTGAAGCCCGCCGATGCCGCCCTGATCGCATCCGGACTCACGCTCGCCGGGCGTCATGCCCAGGCCATCTACGATGGCACCCACTACACCTGGCCGGACCAGTATGAGGAGCTCACCAAGGCGATGGTCGCCCAGCTCGAACTGGTCAACGAAGGCATCGAGACGACCAAAAAGGTCGTGAAGAACGCTCCCGAGGAGGAGCCGGTTATCGTCACCGTCGGCCTTGCCCCGAACATGACCGCGGGCGAGCGCTTCCTCGAAGGTCGCGACGACCTCAAGACGCTGATGAGCGACATCCTGCAGAGCGGCGTCGAGTACGTTTACTCAGGAACGGATTTGGGTTGGCAGTGGGCCCTCGACCGAGCGAACTGGAATACCATCGCGGGCAGCGAGATCAGCCGCCGCATCAAGATCAAGGCCAGCTTCACCGAAGGCGCGGTCGGGATCGAGATGGGAACCGGAACGCCGAAGAAGCGGGCGGTCAAGGCCAAGGCGGTAGCCGTCATCGAGCCGGAGCCCGAGCACGAGATGACGGGCATCGAGCAAGAAGCCGCCGACGCCGCGGAGTAACTTCCCTCCGTTCGCGGTGCTACGGTCTGTTCGGGCGCTGCTGCCTTGGATGGGCCTGAGACAACGTCGCTCGACCGACCATGTACTCGCAAATCCACACCACGGTCCGTTCGCGGTGCCACGGTTTGGCCGGGATTGGAATTGCCTCCGAAGTGCAGTCGCTTCCCGGCAAACCGTGCGTCGTAGTTGCCGCCAGTGCGTAGTTACACGGTTTGCCAGGAAGCACTTCCAGTGCCTTAAGCATCTACGAGCCTGGCCAAACCGTGGCACCGCCGGATCCGCGTTCCAGACCCGAAGCTGACTCAGCCTTTCAACACGAATGAGTATCCTCCCATAATAATGTGCAAGTCGAAATGCGCGATATTTGCCATTTTTTTGCATGCCTCGGCACGCTCCTGCCGCGAAACATCCCAACCGCCGAGAATCCACGTGCCGAGGCTAAGACCACTCGCAGCGTTTGAGGGGACTGCCCACGATAGTTGACAAAACTCAATCCCACGGACGTACAAACGTGACGAGGAGAAATCAGAACTCTGGCCAGGGGCCAACCCTTCGAAAGAGTTGCCGGATTGCCAACGTGGGTAAGTAAGTGTGAGTGAGACAAATCCGTCAACTCCTCCACCGGCGTACGACCATTACCGCAACCTACTTGATCTTGAACAGCGAATCCGACAAGCCCCGGTTCACCTTCAACCCGTCGTAGGTCAAAGCGCCAGCGACCACGTTGTCGGAGTTCTTCACGTACGAGTGCGTCGGCACCCAGATCCCGTCGATGTCCTTGGGCTGGTCGTAAAAGAACGTCGCCTTCAGGATTCCTCTGCCCTGGCCGTACCACTCTCGCTTGGTCGTGTACTTCTTCGAAGGGTCCACCCAGACTCGGAAGCGGGACGTGTCGTCGAGCCGGGTCACGTAGGTGATGTCGAACACGGCGTCTCCGGTGGAGCGGTCGAAGCGGATGAACTTGGAATCAAAGTAGTCGTCGAACAGCGCCGGGGTCAGGATGCCGAACTCCAGCATCGAGCGGACGCGGCCAGGCGATTTCGACAGGTTCTGGGTCGCGTGGTAGATCGGGGTATTGAACTTCTGGGTCATGCCGTTCTGGATGACCGTTAGCTTGCTGTCCTCGACCGTCGACTCGGCGCGGAAGCAGAATGGCTCCTTCACGCTGATGTTCGAGTAGCTGAACCGGTAGGAGAGGCCGAAGTCCTTGTTGATCTTCGCCAGTTCCTTCTGGTTGCCCGACTGGACTCTCGCGGTGAACGTTGCATCTTTGAAATCGCTCTGAACGTACGACATGATGTTCGTGCTCTCGGCAGAGCCCGTCAGCGCAAGCAGCGCAGAAATCAAAATGGTGGTCATTGGTTTAAGTTTATCCCTCGTCGGATCGCGACGCGTGCCGCGATTTGAACTACACTTCTTTCATACGTGACGAACGACCCGATCGCCCGTTACCTGTCCCGTAGGACGTCATTTTCCGATCGCCACTCGTTCCTAAGACCTATGGGGACCGGCGAGATGCTGGATCTTGCCCTGCGCTGCTATCAACGTTTGGGCTGGACCTATCTCCGTCTAACGGTTTTATCGGCGCTTTTGTGCCTCGCTTCCTACCTTTTTGTCACCGTCATCGCTCTTCCGGCGCTGTTCGTGACCCGCGACGCCGGCAACTTGAACGTTCAGCTCTCCGAGGCGGTGATCTCCGTTGCGTTGGCGCTCTTTGTGGGCGGGCCGCTTTTTCTGATCGGGCTCTCGTGGAGTAGCTCAGTCGTGTGCCAGCTCGTCGCCGACACGGTTCTCGGGAACGTGCCGAGCGCGACTTCGGCGGTCGCCTCGGGGTGGCGGGCGATCGGTCGGGTGATTGGCGTCAACCTCTACCAGCTCGGCATCGGCTCGATCGGGTTCGTGATTTCGGTCGGGTTGCTCGTAGCGAGCGGGGTCTTGACCCGGATAACCGCGTCCGATTCGGCGATCGCGGGCGTCGTGTCGTTGGTCGGAATTCTCGCGATGATCGTCGCGGTGATCTTCTTCCTGATGTCTGTCACCCGCTACGCGCTCGCTCCCGCGATCGCCGTCCTCGAGGGAGCGACCGTCAAACTCGCGATCCGGCGAAGTACCGAACTTCAGAAAGCCATGGGCGGCCACCCATCCGGCGGCGGCGCGGTCTGGGGACTGGCGTTCATGTCCGGGTTCGTGTTCCTGCTGATCAGCGCGGGGATTGGGACGACGCTGAGCACGTTGGGCGTGACTCGGTTCTTCGACAACTTGCTGGGCTCGGTCCCAGGAGGTGCGTTCCTGATCGAAGCGGTCCAGAGACTGCCAGCATTCCTCGCGATTTGGACCATCATCCCTTTCTGGGCCGCAGCCCTGACGATCCTGTATTTCGAGCGACGCGTAAGGCTGGAGGGTTACGATATTGATGCATTGGCGGCGGAAGTTTGGCGCACCGATCACCAAGCTCGTTTCGAGCTGTAGCCTCCTTCTCTTGCTCGTTGCCGTCGTCTGCGCGATTGACTATCGCCAGCTCGACGCCCAACTGCAGGAGCGGACCCAACCGGCGCAGGTCGCCGAGTTGCTCGGTAGTGTCGCCACCCAAGTGGACGACGAGCTTCACGCCGCGATTGAAGAGGCGGGGGCGACGCCCACGGCTCAACAGGTCGACGATCTGCGTTGGCTCGTCGCCAAGCGCGCGATGGCCGAAGTCAACGAGGCTCCCCCGAGCGACGCGACCCGGCGCGCGCAGACGATCAAGACGAGTCCGCTCTTTCGCGATCCGGGCGAGAAGGACAGCGCGAACTGGCTCGGCTCCGCGCTTGAGCGTCTGAGCAACTTGTTCCAACGAAAGAAGGACGATTCGGAGAGTCGCCCAGTCCGCTTGCCCTCGATGGGAGGGGGCTCAATCGGCTGGGTCACCCCCCTCATCTGGGTGTTGCTCGCGGGGGCCATTGGGGCCTTCCTGTACTTCGCCCTGCGCAACGTGAACTTCGCCAAGCTCGCCTCGCGCAAGAGAAAGGCCGTGCTGGAAGAGGACGAGCCCGACCGAACGCTTGATGAATGGCTGGCGCAGGCCGACGAACTCGCCAAGCAGGGCAGGTACCGTGAGGCGATCCGGGCTCTCTACCTCTCATGCCTCCTAAAGTTCGACGAGCACCGCGTAGCGCGCTTCGTCAGGGCCGACACAAACTGGGAGCACTTAGCCCGGATTCGCAAGTCCGAAAAATTGCCGCCAGGTCTTGACTTCGACCCCGCGACGCAGGCGTTCGATCGCGTCTGGTACGGCCAACGCGATGAGGGGCTCCTCGATTTCAAACGGTTCCGGTTTTGGTATGAGGAAATCCAACAAGCGCTGGAGGTGGTCCGATGAAGTCGCGTCCACTGGTTGTCGTGGTGTTCATCCTGCTCGGGCTGCTCGGAATCACCGCCGGGTTGGTGCTGCTGGGCCGGCGGGAGACTCAGTCCAAGCCCTCCACGAACTCCTACAACCCAAGCGGCTCGCTTGCCTTCCGCTCTCTGCTTGAGCAGAACGGCTACCACGTAAGCGTGACGTCGTCGGTTCGGCCACGGCTCTCGCCGCGAGACTTGCTGGTGGTCTTCGACTACGCCGTGAACCCCGAGGACACATTTCAGCGTGTTCTGACGCGGCGAGTCCCGGATGCCAAGGAAGGGATCGAACGTCACTTGAAAGCGGGCGGGCATGTGCTGCTTCTGCCGATCGAAAAGGACTTCCGGGTCGCCACCCGCGCCGCTCAGAACTCGCATACCGCGATTCACCCGGCGACGCAGCAGAACGCGACTCCGCTGATCGTAAGCACCAGCACGGGGGTCGATCCCCGCTCCTCGGTCGTGTCTTATGTCGATCTGGCGGACGGACCGATGGCTTCCCTCTGGATCGACGCGCTTGGTACCCACTTCTCGGAGGCTTTCGCCGTCGGGCCGGGGCGAATCGTCGCCGTCCGCGACGGCGTGTTCGCCACGAACCGATTCATCGACAAGAACCAGAACGCGGAGGTTGCGATGCGCCTGGTGCGGTCGCTGGCTCCCGACGGTGCGAACCTCGTGTTCGACGAAGCCGGATTTGGGACCCCGGTCGAGCCCGGCATGCTGGAGACGATCGGCCCGTGGGCCGAGGCGATGTGGTTCCAACTCATTTTTCTCTTCGTGGTGATTGTCTACACCCTTGGCAAGCGCTTTGGCCTTCCGCAGGACCCTCGGGCGACTCAACTCGGCACACGCGCGCTGCTGGACGCGGTCGCCGATACCTTCCGCAGAGGACGGATGACGAGCGTCGCTCTGCAAACCACCGTGCGAAGCACCGAAGCCCGGCTCCGGAAGGCGATGCGGCTCCCCTCCGACGCAACGCTCAAGGACCTCCACCAGCGCCTACCCGACAACCTGAGCCGCCTTCTTTCTGCCGCCGCAACCGCCTCCTCCGGCCGTACCAAACCGAAGGACGCCCGGATTTTGATCAAACGGCTTGAAGATGAGGTTGACCTTTACCTCGGCAACCGTGCGGGACATGACGTCCGTCCCTCGATTTCATTGCGTTGAGTGGGTTCACCGCGATACACTGCTTCGCATGAGTTGGCCCAAGGTCGCGCTCCTCTCTCTCTGCTTGGCGATCGCCGCGTTCGCCGGGTCCGTCCAGGTCAGTTCACCGGCCGCGGAGGCGAAGGAAAAGCACGATCTCGCCGTGATCAAGCAGGATCGCGATCGTGCCGAAAAGGCCTGGCATAAGCAGCCCCAGAACACGAAGCTGAAAAAACAGTACGTGTTTGCGACGGTCAAGCTCGGAATGCACACGATGTACGCGGTCGTGCTGCCGCCGAAGCAGAAGTATCCCGAGGCTCTCAGGCTATTCAAGGAAGCACTGAAGGTCGATCCGAGCAATAAAGACGCCCGCACAGCCAAGGATCAGATCGAGGCGGTTTACCAGAGCATGAACGAAAGGAAGAAGGGTTAGACCGTGCCCCCCGTTCCGGCGGAGCTACGGGTTCAGTTGGAGCGGCGTTACGTCCTTATCTTCTCGATTTGCCTCGCCGTCGTCCTAAGCTTCCCCTGGGTTTACGCCCAGATTGTCGCACCCGCCCGCGCCGCTTATTCCGGATTCGAATACAACGCCGACGACCACATGGTCTACGCGAGTTGGATGCGGCAAGCGATGAGCGGTCATCTGATGATGGACAACCGCTTCGCCGTCGAAACCCAGCCCGGTCTGACGATCAATCTGTATTTCTTCGCCCTTGGTCAACTTGCGCGGTTGACGGGAATCGCCGCCGCCGCTCACATCGCCCGGATCGGCCTCAGCGTCTTGCTCGTCAATCTGCTTTACGGGTTGATTCGCCGCTTGACTAAGGACGTCTACACGACCAAGCTCGCCCTGACACTCGCGGTCGTCGCCGGCGGGATCGGGTTTTTGGTTTGGCACAACTTCGGCCAGGCATTCACTCGCGCAACGCCATTAGGTGCGGTTATCTCTCCGCTTCTCGGGGGCCAGCTTCCGACCGACGTCTGGCAGCCTGAGGGATTCACCTTCCCTTCCATGCTGACGAACTCGCTGTTCGTGGCGAGCTTGTGTCTGATCGTGTACGTGTTCCGGTGTGTTCTGGACAGTCGCGACTCCTGGCGGCCGGTTCTGCCTGGGGCGATCGCCTTCGGCGTGCTGATGAACATCCACAGCTACGACGCGCTGCTGATCGCGCTGGTGCTCGTGGGTTTCCTGGTCGCGACGGCGGTCCAGAAGGGGATTACCGGCGCGTGGGTGGGGCGCGCCGCCTGTATTGGAGCGGGGGCGGTTCCGGCAGCGCTTTGGTTCCTTCATGTCCTGAAAAACGATCCGGTCTTTCAAGCTCGAGCGGCCACCGAGACGTATTCCCCGAACTTCCGCCAGCTTCTGTTCGGCTACTTTGTGATGGTCGTGCTGGCAATTTGGGGAATCGCCCGCGAGCGTTTGGGGCGTCGCACCGCCATTGGTCTCGCGGGCTTTTCGATACTAGTGGTGGGCATGTTCGCGCTGGGCACCCAGCCCTATGAAGGCTACTTTTTGAGCTACGCCACTTGGGGTGTTGTGATGCTGGCCGGGCTTGGGGTGATCGCCGCGCTTTCGCGCGAGGAACCGGTCTGGAACCTGATGATCAGTTGGGCGGTGCTGGGTCTACTGATCCCCTACTTCCCCGCTCTGTTCCAGCGAAAGCTCACGATGGGTCTGAGCATCCCCTGGGCGATCCTCGCGGCGATTGGGTTAGCCGGGTTGGGTCGGAGTTTTGAGCGTCAGGCGCGCAATCTGATCACCGTGCTCGGCATCATCGTGCTGTCGGGCACCTCGATCTACTGGATTCTCTCGCGAGAGAAGTCGCTTATCAGTGCCAACGTCAGCAACACGACGGTCCACTCCGTGTTCCTGAGCCCGAACGTGCGAGACATCGTCGCTTACCTGGACGGATTGCAGCCTCGTCGCGTGGTCGTCCTGGCCCGGCCTGGCGTGCCTAATCCGGCGAGTGTGATCGTGGACGGCGAGGTGAAGACCGAGCCTGACCAGTGGCAGACGCCGTACATACCCGACCTGAATCCGTTCATGACGGGTCTTGCCGGGGCATACACGTATGCCGGGCATTGGAGCGAGACACCGGATTACGCGAAGCGTCGCTCGGTCGCCTCGCGCGTCTTCGACGCTCGGTTGACGGACGAGGACCGGACGGAGGCGCTGAAGGAGACCCAAGCGGACTTCATCATCGCCCCGGTGCCGGAGGCCTTTCCCGAACTACCGCTGGCCGATCTTCGGAGCTATGGCACTGTGCGGATCGACGGGCCGCAGTTTAGGCTGATCGAGGTCAGCCGGTAGGGCAATTCCTGGACACGATCTTGAGCACTGCTCCAGTTTGTCATTCGGTTTTCGTGCATTGTCATTCGGGGCAAAATGACCGGTTTTGAATCCGTTGTCATTCTGTCATTTGCACGTCTGCAGTTCTTTGATTTCTAGGGCTTCGAGCTGAAGATGATGATGGACTCCCCCTTAGTATCCGCGTCGTCATCACTTCGTCGATTTGCTCACTGCGTCCCGCAGTTCGCTGGTCTTGTCCTTACTTGTTC
Source organism: Fimbriimonadales bacterium (assembly GCA_038216655.1). Classification (GTDB taxonomy): domain Bacteria; phylum Armatimonadota; class Fimbriimonadia; order Fimbriimonadales; family Fimbriimonadaceae; genus JAFDWR01. Next base: position 30,569 of record JBBQPZ010000001.1, on the reverse strand, counting down.
TCAGGAGGCTGGGAAGTCAACCAACTTTCTTTGGAGACACAGGTTGGAAAACCTGCGCTACTAAGAACGGGTGGCGGTTGGCCCCCTCCCAACCTCCCCCCGGGGCGGGGGAGGAGCCGGAGATTCGGCTTAGGACTGAATTGGTTCCTCTCCCTAGGACTTGGTGATGGTTCCAATGCCGTGGCCGACAGCAGTGTCGGCGGTCCCAGTTAGCGATTAAGGAGTTTGCGATCGGATACTGCAAGGGACCTCTAAAGATAGGTCCAATACGCCGAATAGGACCCATTTGAATTGGGCTGCTGCCTTACAGCCGACCGCCGTCGCCGTCCCTGCCCGTGGTGGGGGGAGGCGCGTTATCGGGTGCGGGTTCGCCGCCTGGAGGGTTCGGAGTCACCGCCGTTCCCGGGGCGGCAGGCTTGGGACCCGCCTTCTGGGTGCTGACCGCGACGACTCGCTTCAGGCCGGGATAGATGCTCGTGCCGAGTGACTCGCGCTTGACTTCCTGCCCGTCCTTGTAGACGACTCGGTAGACCTGAATCGAACGCGCCGATGAACCTCGCTCCAGCACCTGGGTCTTGCCAGGTGGCAAGGAACCATCGCGAATGACCTGCTCGCTACCGCCCCAGCTTCGGAAGCCGGAGGTAAGAATCTTCACGCTCACCCCCGGGTCTTTGGAGCCGAGGATACGGAAGGTGATCTGGCCTGACTCGAAAGTCGAGGAGATCGCGACCGGCGTGGGCATCGAATTCTCGATCACGAGGTCGAGATCCGGCCAGTCGACAGTGGCATCCCGACCGACCGGAACGTAGACGCTGGGGGTCGAATGGTTGTGCCGCATGACGATCTTCAGATTGCTCAGAAGGGTCGCGTTGTAAAGCGTTGTGCTAACTTGGCAAATCCCGCCGCCGATGCCGACGTCGTGCTTGCCGTTCTTCAAAACTGGGGCCGTCCGGAAGCCATCCTGCACCGTCCGCTGACCCACCGTATGGTTGAAGCTCATTTGCTCGCCCGGCATGAGGATGTGGCCGTTCAGCTTCTCTGTTGCGAGGCGGATGTTGGTGTTGCGGCTCGTCTGATAGGCCGGGAAGTGGGTTGAGTACTCGCTGACGACTTCCTTGATCTTGTTGAGGTCCTCGTCGCTCAGGTGCTTGGGAGCCTCGGTGATCGGGACTTCGACCTCGCCATTCCCCGAGAGGCCGGCGGTTACCGCGTCATAAATCTTCGCCTCATCAAGTTGGAAGCTGGTGACTTCGGGAGTTCGCGTGATGATCCCCCCCGCGTAGGTGACCTTGGCCGGGTGGAGCGGTCCGATCGAAGACTTGATTAGCTTCTTGAGCGTATCGACTTTCGCGCCGTTCGGTTTGTATTTGATCGGGAACGAGACGCGCGTCGGCTCACCGGAGATCTTCTGCGAAGCGGCATCCCAGAAATCGTTGACTTCGCAGGGGGCAACGGAGGCTTCGTCGTCCACGGTGATCCCGAGCTGACTCGGGGTCATTGGCGGAATCTTCGCCTTGAACTGCTCGCAGGTAAGCGTCAGTTCCTTAGTCTTTTCCGCTTCCCACCATATTCGGACGCGTTTTGCCGCCTCCTCCTTGGTGAGTCCACCCACGGGGACCTGCCCCACGACCGTATTCGGACGTATGGTGGGTTGATACTTTGCCGCGACTACGGTGACTCCCACCGCAATCGCAGCAATCGCGATTAGAGTTCCAATAAGAAATTTCTTCATCCTTGAGCTTCCGAGACTGATACATAACAGACGAAACAATTACTAATTATGACGTGCGTAGTTCCCTATAAGCTACGATTTCCGCCGACAGATGTCTCGCATCTTGGTCCGCGCTGCCGAGTAAAATGCGCACATGCCCAAGCTTGTTTGGCTCAATGGTGTCGTAACCCCCCTCGAGCAGGCGGTTACGAGTGTGGCCGATCATGCTCACTTGTACGGCGACGGCCTCTTTGAAGGCATCCGTATTTACGACGGAAAGATCTTTAAGCTGGACGAGCATCTGGAGCGGCTGTATCACGGTATGCGGTTCCTCGGATTCGAAATGTCGATGACACAGGGCGACCTTAAGGCGCAAATCCTCGATGTTTGTCGTCAAGCGGAGATCAACGAAGGATATATTCGGCTGAATGTGACCCGCGGCTCCGGCCTTGGGCTCGATCCCAAGGGAATTGATCGTCGACCGAACGTGATGATCATGGTTTCGACCCTCGCGCTCTATGCGCCTGAGGCGTACGAGGTTGGCCTGAACGTCGTGACCAGTTCGATCCGGGTGATCCCGCCGGACAGCCTTGATCCGCGCCTGAAGTGCATTGGTCGCTACGCGGCAAACATTCTCGCCAAGCAGGAAGGCAACCGCGTCGGCGCCGGCGAAGCGCTGATGCTCAACCATCAGGGCTATCTGGCCGAGTGCACGGGCGACAACATCTTCCTCATCTCCGGCAAGACGGTCCGCACCCCGCTTCCGAGCTGCGGCATCTTGCAGGGCATCACGCGGGACACCGCGATCGACCTGGCCCGCGAAGCGGGCTATAAGGTTGAGGAGTGCCTGTTGACTCCGTACGACGCATACTCGGCGGATGAAGCGTTCCTAACGGGCACGGCGGCGGAAATCATTCCTATGGTCTCACTCGACTCTCGACCCATTGGTTGCGGGACTCCGGGTGAGGTCACTCGCGACCTCATCGGGCGCTACCGAGAAGCGGTCAAGACCGGCACTTCCTTTTGAGTTTGCTCTGCGGAAAATGCGGCCGGCCTTCGGGTTGGGTGGTTCTGTCCAAAGGGGTTGAGAAGCCCCTTTGCGACGCTTGCCTCAACCGGAGCTTTGATGGCGTAGAATTGGCAACGCTTGCGGCGGGGATGCGACATTCCGTACCTCAACGCGATAGGTGCCCACATTGCGGAACTCAGCGGCTACAATTAGAGTCCACGGCTTTAGTCGGCTGTCCTCTATGCTATGAGGTGTTCGCCGATTTGATGGCGTCGGAGTTCGGGCTGACGGCCCGAACAACTGTTTAAGGTACAAGATTAATGCGAAGTCTGCAGTGGATCGTTCAGGCATTCCTGGGAGCGTCTTTCGCTCTCGCCGTCGTCGGCTGTGGAGGAAGCGGTGGCTCGGGCACCGCGACTTCGAAGCCCAAGATCCGCGTCATCAATGCATCTCCCGATTCCAATCCGGTCGAAGTCCAGTTCACTACCGTCGATCTGGAAGCGGGTCTGGCGTACCTGGACACTTCTAGCGTCTTCCACGAAAAGAAGGCCGACACCTACGACGTTGCGGTATTCGACAGTGTGACCTCCGACTCGCTGTGGTCCGAGACCACCACCGTCGCCAACGATAAGAAGTATCTGGTCGTCACGTACGGGCTCGAAAATTACGGGACGGAGACGATCAAACGCCTCCGAACCGCGGAGTTCGTGGTCGATCTCACCTCGCCGGTTGGCAACAAGGCCAAGCTCATCGTGTTCCATGCGTTCAATCGCGGCGTGGGCTTCGATACGCCGGCCATCGATTTTCAGAACCCCGGCGACAACCCGCAGTACGCGCTCGCCAACATCACCTTTGGGGGGCAGCAGTCCATCACGGTGGACTCAGGCAACTCGTTGACATTCGATGTGCGCCGCAACGGCACGCAACAGGTTTACGCCTCGACGACTCCGAACCTCGATGCCGGGGGCGTCTACCTCGCTCTTGTCAGCGGAGTCGAGGGTGCGGTTTCTCCCCAGGACCCTCGAGTCACGTTCTTCAAGCTGAACTAGTTTTCCTGCCCCGGGAGTAGGGCGTTCGAACCCTGAAAGGCGTCAGAATCGTTAGGATGACTAGCGATTCCGATGGTTCTTCCCTTCTCGCCGACCTGCTCGAGAACTCGGGCGCGATTCTAAAGGGTCACTTTCTACTCACTTCCGGTCGCCATTCGGATACCTACTTCGAGAAATTCCGCGTTCTGGAGCAGCCTCAGGTCCTCAGCGCGCTTTGTCGGGAGATCGCGCACCACTTTCACGGACAAGTCGATATCGTCGCCGGGCCGACCACTGGTGGCATCATCATCGCCTTCGAAGTCGCCCGGCAGATGGGTATCCCCGCGCTCTATGTCGAATCGGAGGGGGGCGTCAAGACGCTCCGCCGCGGTGCCAGCGTGCCTCCTGAGGCCCGGGTCCTAATCGTCGACGATGTGCTCACGACGGGCCGATCCGTGCGCGAGGTCATCGCGGTGATTGAATCGGCGGGAGGACACGCGGCTGGGGTCGGGATGCTCATTGATCGAGCCTCCGAGCCAGTCGACTTTGGTTGCCCCACTTACTCCGCCCACAAAGTCGGAGCGGTCTCCTACGCGCCGGACGAAGTCCCCGACTGGCTTGCCCAGATTCCCGTCACCAAGCCGGGCACTCGCGGCTCGTAAAGAAAAGACCCGGCTCCCCAAAGGGAGCCGGGTCTTTGTCGGAGCGGAGTTCTTAATTTCACCCGACCTTTACTTGCAACCTACTAGTTGCAGGGGTTCGAGTTCCAAGGGGCTGAGTTCGGATACCACTTCTCGCCGTACTCGTACTTCTTCGGATTGAGCGTCTGCTCCAGCGAGCGGTTCTTGGCGTGGCCGTCCGCGTAGCTGTAGTTGGCGTTCTGACCGCCGCTGTGGCGATCCCACTTGACGCGGAGGATGTCGTACTTCTTGAAGTACGGCTTCATCGTTGCCCCGGTGTTGCCGGCATCGATCAAGTGCTGCTTGGCCACCGCCGACGGGAAGTAGGAATAAGTGCCCGCGGGCTGGGATTCCGAGAACGGGGCGACCGTCCAGCCCGGACAAGGCTGCGACGGATAGAAGGCGCTGGTGCCCTTGTGGTTATCGGCGGGCGTCAGGTCGTCGCGTCGCTCGGTGATGAGGATCGTGTCCGACGGACTCTCGAAGTTCGTGAGCGACGGACAAATCCAGTCGTGGGCCGGGATCGCGTTGTAGTTCGGAATGTAACTGTAAGCCGGGGCCTGCCAATCGCAGTACATCTGACCGGAAGCGTTCAGTTTGCCGAGGTCGGCGACTCCGTTGGGACAGACACCGCTATCCGGGGTGACGGGCTTACCATCCGACGGGCAGACGAACATCTGATAGTTCTTGATGTACGGCTGAAGCAGGAACGTCCAGTGGATCTGGTACGTGCCGCCCGGGTTCGCAGGGTTCGGAGTCAGGGGACCCTGCTCCCAACTGGTGTTGCAGAGGGTGTCGTCGTTGTCGCCGGCGTAAAGGAACAGCGAGGTGGCCATCTGCTTGTCATTGCTCAAACAGCTGGTCTTCTTCGCGGCCTCCTTAGCCTGAGCGAACACGGGAAAGAGGATGGCGGCGAGAATCGCGATAATCGCGATCACGACCAGAAGCTCGATAAGGGTGAAGGCTTGGCGTCGCATGCAGGCAGAGTGACGACCAATTGTTAAGATATAGCTAAAGGCCAACACCCCTTAACAAAACCACAACACATTCCCGGTGGAAATGCCGCTCTCACGACGGCATTTGAACTGAAGATTATTAACGGAAGAGAGCCGGAGGTAAGGTTCCGGTGGCGTTCCAATCGAGAGTTCGATTTGTGTTCGCCCCACACTCGAGTCATGGATACCCTGTCCAAGTTCTTTCTCGTAGGCGGCGGAGGGTTCCTCGGCGCCAACCTCCGTTATTGGCTCGGCGGTTGGATGCAGGGGCGCCTGGATGGAAGCTTTCCCTGGCCGACCATGATCATCAACGTGTCGGGATCGGTGATCATTGGGCTCTTCATGGGACTGATCGAAGGACTGAATTGGAATCCCAATTGGCGGCTGTTCGGTGCGGTCGGAATCCTGGGTGGATACACCACCTACTCCACCTTCGCGTACGAGGGGATGAGGCTTCTCGCCGAGCGCGAATATACACGCGCTCTCCTCTACATTGAAGGGTCGGCCCTCATCACGGTCTTTGGGGCTTGGCTTGGATTCGTCATTGCCCGCCTCCTTGTGACTGGCCGCCCGTGAAATTGGGAGACTTCCCTGCCCCAGATGCGCCAAACTTTCGGCTGTGCGGCTTGAGACGTCCCGGCTGATATTGCGCGAGTTTGTGATGGAGGATTGGAGCGCCGCGCAGCTCTACGAATCCGATCCCGAGGTTGTGCGTTACCAGTCGTTCGACGTCATGAATCCCGAGCAGAGTCGCCAGTACATCGCCCGCGACCTCGAAGAGAGGAACGCGGAGTTCCGACGCATCTACGATCTTGCGATCACCCTCAAGTCCACCGGAGAACTCGTGGGACGCATCGGCATCTCCCACACCAAGCCCGAGCTGCAAGAGGGGACGATCTGGTATCTAATCCGCCGCGATTGCTGGGGCAAGGGGTACATGACCGAGGCGGCGCATCGGATGCTGAAATTCGGGTTCCGCGAGCTGATGATGCGCCGGATCATCGCCGATACCGACCCTGCGAACCTGGGCTCCATCCGTGTGCTTGAGAAGTGCGGGTTTCGGTTGGAAGCGCACAAGCGCGAAAACCTGTTTCTCAAAGGGCGCTGGTGCGACACCATGGAGTTCGCCCTTTTGGCCACCGAATACCAAGCCGATCATTCAGACGTCATAGAGAACTAGATGCTCGCTCTGCTCGCCAACGTCGCCTTCGCCCAAGTCTGGGTCAACCGAGTCGAATCCGAATTCACGGATTTCGATCGGTCAGGTGACTCCTTGGCGTTCGGCACCTACCAGAGCTACGGTCAGCTTTCGCTGGACAAAGGGACGCGGCAGTGGAGCACGTCCCTCAAGGATGGCCAGCTTGGCGTGCGCGTGACGACCGACGGCAAGGTCACGGCAGTCTCGATCGGCGACGGTCCCCTCTTGGTGGCCGACGCCGCCAGCGGCAAGCCCAAGTGGTCGATTCCTCACAAGGGATACGCGAGTCCGCTGCTCCTTGCCGACGGTGCGGTTTACGCCGAAGCAACGCCCAATCACCTCTCCGCCTTCGACCTCTTGACCCACAAGGCACGTTGGTCGGCCGACATCGAGGAGGGCCTCAAGACCGATGCCCAAGTCGCGATCCGTCCAGTTCGCGTCGGCCCGGATCTCTTTGTGGGTAGCCGGGGCGGCAGCATCCTTTGCCTAGATCCCGCCGACGGCACGGTGCGCTGGCGGGTGACGCCGAGCGACAGCCCTGTTCAAGGGATCGTCGCTGACGATGAACGGGTTTACTCCTGCGACGGGCGCGGGTTCATCTATGCGATCGGTCGCCGCACGGGCACGGTGGTGTGGCACTACGACGTCGGTAACGCGATTGCGGGGGCACCGGTGCTTCAGGACGGGCGGGTCGTCGTGGTCAGCTCGGGCGGGTTCATTCTGTCGGTCAACGCGCTGAATGGCGGATACCTGTGGCGATTCGAGTTCAGCCGCGACCAAGATTTCAGCGCCTCGGGACCGGTGGTCGATAAGGCCACCGTCATGTTTTCGCGTCGGGACGGCGTGGTCGCGGTAGACGCGGTGGGTCGCCCTACCTGGATTGGCACCTCAGCGTTCTCGGCGTCGTTCCGACCGCCCGATCCGTACCGCGGCGATTATCTGTTCTTCGACGCGCACGCGGTGTTTCGGCTGCGCACGCAGTGATGGGTTTGTCATCCGTTGTCACGCGGGTTTCGGCATTGTCATGCGAGTAGCAATCGGGCGATTTTGAATCTGGTGTCAACCTGTCGTGCGTCGAAGTCGTTGGGAGGGATTCCCGTTTCTGCTCACTCACACTGCTTACCCACGTTGGCAATCCGGCAAAGTCTGAGTCTCTGAGGCTGAGTCTCAGTCTGAGTTTGAGTCTTCGCGATTCTTTGATCGCTGAGGCTTTGGAGCTGCCAATGATGGACTCCCACTTAGGATCCGCGTCGTCATCACTTCGTGGGTGGCTCACTGCGTCCCGTTGTTGTCTTGTCTTTACTTGTTCTTAGGACGCTGGGAAGTCAACCAACGTCTTCGGAGGCACAGGTTGGAAAACCTACGCTACTATTTGGCCGCTTGCCTTGCAGGTCTTGGGTGGCGGTCGGGTGGATTTGAAGCTGACCGAGAGTCGAGCGTTTGGGAACGGAAGCATTTTGCTGCGGTATGAGCTTGCACTGTAAGCTCGATCCCACTGCTGAGGACCGTTCCGTTGGACCATGTCTTCTGCTTTAAGCCTCAGGGTCCGACTCTATCTCGGTGTTAAAGCAATTGGCTAGCGACCCTGAGGCATTCGAATTCCGGAGCCCGGCACAATCATCCGGCAATCAGTTCGAGCTCTTGGAATTTCCAAGTTCCGGAAGCTCCATCCCCCGGCCCCTTCCTCTTCCCGGCACAATCATCCGGCAAGAGGAAGGGGAGAGTCGTTACGTAGAAGTGCGCATGGCTGAGGATCGCATTGAGAAGACCGACGAGCAGTGGCGGGCGGAATTGACTCCGGAGGAGTATCGGGTTCTGCGACAGAAGGGGACGGAGCGGCCGTTCACCGGCGAGTATTGGAACTCCAACGAGGTCGGCACCTACGTCTGCGCCGCGTGCGGGGCGGAGCTGTTCAAGAGCGCGGCGAAGTTCGATGCTCATTGCGGTTGGCCTAGCTTCTACGAGGCGCTTGACAAGGATAAGGTCGAGGAGCACGAGGATACGACGCACGGGATGCGACGGGTCGAGGTGACGTGCCGGGCCTGCGCTGGGCACTTGGGACACGTCTTCCCGGACGGCCCGAAGCCGACCGGCTTGCGGTACTGCATCAATTCGGTGAGCATCAAGTTGAAGCCCTCCGCCGAATAGCCTTCGCCGTCATTCAGAGCAAAGTGGGGATCTGCAAGTCTTCAATTCTGCGGTGCAACGGTTTGTCCGGGTTTGGAATTACCCGAGGACCGGAACTATCTCCCGGCAAACCGTGCGTCGTAATTACCGCCAGTGCGTAGGAGCACGGTTTGCCAGGAAGCCGTTCCAGGCGTTCAGGCATTTACGCTCCTGGCCAAACCGTGGCACCCAGATACTCTTCTGCAGCCTAAAGGTTCGCCCGGAAGAACTCCAACATCTCGCCCCAAGCATCCGCGGCGGCGGCGGCGTTGTAGACCGTCGGACGGGTGTCGTTGAAGAAGGCGTGGTCGGTGTCGGGGTAGGTCTTGAAGACGTGTGGCTTGCCGAGCAACGTCAGTTCCTCGTCCAATGCGGCCACCACGGACGGAGAGGCGCTGCCGTCGCGCTCGGCGAAGAATCCACGCAAAGGACACTGCAGATCGCGGAAGACGGGCTGGACCGCCGGGTGGATGCCGTAGAAGTTCACCGCCGCGCCGATCACCGGATTGGTGGTTGCCGCGAGCATCGCGAGTTGGCCGCCCATGCAGAACCCGACCACGCCGAGCTTCTCGGACGTGACCGCCTCGTGCGCGAGGAGGGTCAGGCAGGTCTTGCGGAGGATCTTTTCCGTCGTGCTGATGTTCAGCGCCTGCATCAAAGTCGCCGCGTCCGACGGGTCTTTGGTGGACTCGCCCTGGTAGAGATCAGGTGCCAGGGCCACGAAGCCTTCGGCGGCAAATCGGTCGCAGATGTCCTCGATGTGCGGGACCAGTCCCCACCACTCTTGGAGCACGATAATGCCGGGGCCGCTCCGCGATGATGGGACCGCGAGGTAGCCGACGGTGGCGGCGTCGCCGTTGGGAAGATCAATTCGTTGTCCTGCCATGGGTAAATCCTATTCCGAAGGAGCGTCCATCCGTTTGATCTGTTCGAGCGTCGCAAATTCCCCGCTCATGAAATCAGCGGGAGCCGGAGCGAAGACCTCGATCGACTTGCCGCTCACCGGATGGGTGAACCGCAGGTACGCGGCGTGCAACTGAAGGGGACCGGTGGAAAGCGCCTTGGTTGCATAGACCGCGTCGCCGACCACCGGGTTTCCGATCGCGCGTAGATGCACGCGGATCTGGTGCGTTCGCCCCGTCTCAAGGCGGACGGCGAGCAGGGTTCCGGCATCCACTCGGGCGACTTTCAGAACGTGGGTGACCGCGTGCTTACCACGCTGCTCGACCGCCATCTTCTGACGGTTTCGAGGGTCGCGTCCGATCGGGGCGTCAATCGTGAACTTGTCGCGCTCGACTTCCCCACCGACCACGGCGAAGTAGCGCCGCTCGGCGGTCTTCTCTTCAATCTGCTTGGCCAGTGACACGTGCGCCGCGTCGGTCTTGGCGATGATGATGAGCCCAGTGGTTTCTTTGTCGAGCCGATGCACGATCCCGGGGCGGAAGGATTCGCCGGTGGAACTCAGCGCATGGGGTCGCGCGAGGAGCGCGTTTACCAAAGAAGGCTCCTTCAAGGAGAGGGCCGGGTGAGTGGCGAGGCCGCGAGGCTTGTTTACGACGAGCAGATACTCGTCTTCGTAGCGGACATCGAGTTCGATGTCGGCGGGAGTCAGGTCGTGGGGGGCAGATTCGCCCGGCTCATCCAGCGTGACCTGGGCATCGATATCCAGCATGAAGGAAGACTTCTGAGTCTCGCCATCGACGAGGACTTCCCCGGTGTCGATGATCTTCACAAGCTTGGTCCGGCTATGTTCCGGGAGCATTCGGGCTAGAAATCGATCCAGCCGCTCTCGACGGTCCGCGGTGAGCAGCATTGTGGTAGTTTATCCGGAACTGACAATTGTCGTCAGACGTAATATTGGTCAACAAGCGGTCATATGAAACTCTTTGCACTTCTCTCAATGGCGAGCCTCGCCGCTTTTTCGCTAGGCCAGGGCGATTCCGGAAGCGTAACTTGCACGCGTACCGAGCCCGTGGGACGTCTTCTGGCCGAGATCGGTCGGCAGACCAATCAGACCTTGGAAGCTTCGGCCAATGTGCGTGACGACGTCGTCGCGCTCGACTGCAAGGACGCGCCTTCGGCCGATGTGATGGCGAAGATCGCCTCGGTCTTGCACGCCCAATGGGTCAAGGCCGGCTCATCCCTGGTACTCAGCCGGGATCCTAACCTCGTCTCCGCGGACGAGCGAGCGGAGAAGGCGACGAAAGTCGCCATCGCCCGAAAGAAGATCGCCGCCCTCGTCCAGAAGGTCAAAGGCTTCGGCGAATTCGACGCCGCTTTGGCCAAGAAGGTTGCCGACGACCAGAACCCTATCGTCGTCAACGACCATGGCAGCATTGACGCCAAGCGATTCCAGTCGGCCGCCGAGCGATCACCAGGGACGCGCGCCATGATCGCCCTCCTTTCGCGGATGAGCGACGGCGAGCTTGGTGCACTTATCTCTGGCAAGCGAGTTGTATTCTCGAACCGCCCGACGCGGATGCAGCTTCCGCTCCCGGGGAACTGGTCGGACGTCACCCTTCAGTTCATCCGCAACCAGCGCAGTGTCGTCGCGGCGACGCCGCCTCCCGCCGATCCGAACACGCGCGTCTTCGTGTTCAACGGATCTTCGGACTCGAGGATGGGCGCGGGTAATCCGAACAACATCACGACAGCGATGGTGGTGGCGAACCCTGCCTTCTTCAGCAACACTTCCGTGCAACTAGACCTTACGATCGCCGACGGTCAGGGCGCGACGATCTGCTCCGGTGGCATGAACCTCGACATGACGGAAGACTCCATGGACGAGAAGGCACCCATCGAAAAGCAGAAGCCCATCGGGCTTTCCGATTTGTCCAAGGCTTATGATCAGGCTCTACTTGCCGCTTCGGGCGGAGCAGGTGGTTCCGTTCGAATGATGGCGATTTCGATTGCCAGCGACGGCGGCGTCTCCGGCGCCGCAGCCGCTCCGGCTGCCGTAACCTTCTCGACCGACAGCGGAAACAGCCAGAAGGTGAAGTTGACCCCAGAACTCTTGGAGATATTCAAGCACCCGGAGTCGCGCGAACCACTCGGGTTCTCCGCCGCCGAGGGCTTTCAGGCAGTCGCCCAGGCCCACGGCAAGTTCCTGTGCGCTTACCTGCCTGACAATCTTGTCATGCCGGTCGCCCGGTTCTTCGCCCGGTCTGACACCGCGCCAACGGCCTTCGAGAAGTTTGCCAAGAACAACCTTCGCCTGAGCATCGCGGATGACGGTCAGTGGACGACGGTTCAGCCCGTGTATCAGTACTCAGCTCGGAATCAGCGGGTCGCCCGCGGCCCGCTTGGTCAGTTGCTTCGTTCGATGCTGGCGAACAACGCGATCCGACTCGATGATATGAGCAGCTACTCGCTGGCCCAAAAGAAGTCTCCTTCGCAGCGGGATTTCGATCTCGCCTACGCGCTCGTCCTGAACTCAGCCGTCGCATCCGAAACGCTCATCCCCCAATCCAGCCCCGGCTCGTGGGAGTTTGTGCGCCTGTACGGTTCTTTGTCGGGCGGTCAGCGCTCGGCGATGTTGAATCGGCAATCCGTCCCGGTTAGGACGTTCAACTCGACCCAGATGGACATCCTGAACGACGCGATCTTTCAGTCGATGGAAGGTCCAAGCAACGTTGGGGGCCCCGGTGCGCCTAGTGCACCCGGCATGAGATTCATGATTGGCGGAGAGGACGTCACCCGCGAGCGCACCTTTGTGCTCGGCAACGGAATCCCCGCGAACGCCTTCGTCCAGATGTCCTCCTCGACTCAGCCATCGCTGCAGACGACCGATGCGAACGGCAACGTGCGCAACAGTTCCGTCGGTCAGGTTGCGATGGATCGCTACCAGAGCGAGCATCCGGAGTTCGCTTCGCGGTTCGGGAATATGGAGCGTCCGACGGTCACCGGATACCGTCCCGCCACTCAGGTCAACTATCAGTTGAGGATCATGCTCGCTCCCAACTACGGTCGGCAACAGACGCTGCAAGACACCGCGCTCGGAATCGGCGTTTTCGGTCAACTCGATGCGCTTCCCGCGAACACGAAGAAGCAGATCACGGATCAACTCGACGTGCTCCGCAAGAGCATGGCGCGCGGATTTGGCAACGGCGGCGGGGCGGTTCCGCCTCCCTTGCCCCTCTAGTCGGATAAGCTTGGGCAGTGAGAAGTGTTCTTATCATTGCCCCTGCCCTCGCCGTATGCCTGATCGGCTGCAACAACGCTCCTGAAAAGGACGTGGCGGGTTCCAAGCCAGTCGTCGTCAAGGGGCCTGGGCCGGCAGCCGCCGCCGCTCCCGAGGCGAAGCCCGCCGACGCGGCCGAAGTCTCGAAGGAAATCAACTTCCCTCTCTTGCCGAATCCGGCCAAGCCGGCGCTGGCCCTGGTGCGCGACTACGGCAAGGGTGAGCACCGCTACGAGATCAGCCAGATCGTCGGCGTTTCAGTTGCCGAGGTCTCGAAGTTTTATGAGGCTAGGCTCAAACTCTCACCTGGGGGTACCGGCGATAACGTCACCTTGATGGGCGAGTCTCCTAATGGGGACATGATTATGATGGCGGTCGCCCGGAAGGACGACAAGACGGCGGTGGGAGCGAAGATCATCCACAAAACCGGTCCGGCAACGGCGACGATTCACTGATTTCCTATGCCCCTTTATATCCTCGATCATCCGCTCGCGTCTCACCTCCTGGCTGGGCTTCGAGATAAAACGACCCCGCCACACCAATTCCGTGAGTTGAGCACCAAGCTCACGACCTTGCTGGTGCTGGAGGCAACGCGCGGTCTTCGGACCTGCAAACGGACGATCGAGACGCCGTTGAGGGCGACCACCCATGACGTTCTGGACCAGAGCCTCGCCGTGGTACCGGTGCTCCGGGCGGGGCTGGGGATGCTGCAGCCGGTGGTGGACTTGTTCCCCGAGGTCGCCGTGGGCTACATCGGTCTGGAGCGGCATGAGGACACCGCGATCGCGCGGAGCTATTACTGCAAGCTGCCCGATCTGACCGGCATGTACACGCTATGCGTGGACCCGATGCTCGCGACGGGCGGGTCGGCGAGCCAGGCGATCAGTTTGATCAAGCAGCACGGGGCCGAGTCCGTGGTAATGGTTTGCGTCGTGGCCGCCCCGGAGGGAGTTGCCAAACTTTCCGGGGATCATCCGGGAATTGAGATATTCACGGCCGCCCTTGACGAGGGACTTAATGAGCGCAAGTACATCGTTCCCGGCCTCGGCGATTTCGGGGACCGCCTTTACGCCACGCCATGATCGGAAAGAAGGTTCACCTCAGCACGTTGGCCCTCATTACGGTCGCGATGTTCGATCTCGTGACGACCTTGGTGTGGCTGAATCAGGGGATGGGGGAGGGGAATCCACTGTTCGCGTGGCTGGCCTCCCACGGCTCCCTCGCGGTCGTGATGGGCAAACTGGTATTCCTGATCGTGCCCCTGCTGATCCTCGAATATGCGCGGACGGTGAAGCCCAAGACGGCGGAATTCGGCACCTGGGTGGCGGCGGGGCTATACGCGTTTCTCTATGTCCGCCACTTGCTGGAGCTTCGATAAGCTTGTCGAAAAATGCATAACGCCGTAAGATAGCGGCATGCAGCCTCCGCAGGGCCCCAATCAGCCTCCCTATGAGCAGCCTCAGCAACCGCAGCCGCCGTACCAGCAGCCGCAGCAGTATCAGCAGCCGTACGGCCAGAATCCGTACCAGCGAGGCTACGAGCAGCGCCCTGGACGGGGCTACGGTGCCGCCACCGCCGGCGGCTTTGACATCTTCATGGGCGTTATGCTTATTCTCCTGTCCTTGGGCGGGTTGCTGTTTGGCGGCATCTTCTTAGCCACCCCGGCCATCGTGAACAGCGCCGCGAACGATCGCCCCGAATTGGGTCGTCAGGTCGCCGCGCTGGGGGCGAATTACTTCTACATCTTCGGGGCGATTCTCCTCGTCTGGTCGCTGATTATGCTGATCTCCGCGATCGGCATTTTCCGATTCAGAAAGTGGGCGATGATCGTGACGGCAATTCAGGGACTCATCGCCGCAGGGTATTTCGTTTACACCTTGATCGCGGCGGCTGGCGTCCAGTTGGGCGCATCAAACCCGGGCGTCGTCATGACGATCGTCTTCGCGGCGTTCTCGCTGCTGTACACCATCTATGGATTCGCCCGAGCTGGCTCAGCTTCGTAAGAAAAGGAACCATCTTCATTTATGCAGGAGCAATACGCGACTCTCAATCGTCCTCACGCTTGAATCGTTCCGAAGGATCAGCAAAAAAATGGATACACCTCCCGAAAACCCAACCCCTCCGCCTCAGTCGGAACCGACACCTCCTGCCGGCGGGCCGTCGTTCGCCAACAACCCTTACGCTAAGCAATACATGAGCAATCCGTACGGGCAGATGACGAACACGCACCCGGCAGACATGCCGATTGCGATCATCATCATCATTTTTGGGGGCCTCGGTGCCCTGCTGATGCTTTTCACTGGCCTGCTAGGTGGCGCTGTTAGTGCCGCTGGAGCCGGTGCGGGTAGCGGCGTCGTCGCGGGTGCGGGCGGTCTGATCATGCTCTACAGCATCCTCGGCCTCGTCTGCTCAGTAGGGTCGATCATTGGTGCCGTCGGCATGCTGAAGGCCGCCCGATGGGGGTTCATGGTCGTCGGTGCTTTTGGATTGATCGGGGCGATCATTGGCCTCCTTCACTTCAACATCATCAGCGTCGTCGTGGGGGTCGCGCAGGCCATCTATTGCGGCATGCGGATTACCGGCCAACTCGGCGGCAAGCCTTCGTAGCTTGACCGGGATTCAAGGGCCGCTCCTTGCTTGAGGGGCGGCCCTTTTCTTGATGGAACTGACTGTCCTGATGGAGCTGATGGAATTGAGCGGATCAGGGGAGCATTCCTCCACCACGCATTGCGCCACCATCAAGAGTCAATTCCATCAGTTCCATCAGGACAGTCAGTTCCATCAAAGACCCGCCCGGTAAACTCCACCGCAATGGCAGACCGGTACGAGCCGTCGGCGTTCGAGTCGAAGTGGCAACAGCGTTGGGAGGAGCACGAGCTCTTCCGCACTCGGGAAGAAGAGGGACGGCCGAAATTCTATGGGCTCGACTTCTTCCCTTACCCTTCCGGGGCTGGCCTTAGCGTCGGGCACTGCCGCAACTATGTGCCTACCGACGTGCTCTGCCGTATGAAGTACATGCAGGGCTTCAACGTCCTCCACCCCATGGGGTTCGACGCCTTCGGCTTGCCCGCGGAGAACGAGGCACTGAAGCGCCATAGCCATCCTGCGCCGATGATCGAGCGGTACGCGGAGAACTACAAGCGCCAGATGGACCTGGTCGGGATCAGCTACGACTGGTCGCGGTCGTTCAAGTCGTCCGATCCGAGCTACTACAAGTGGACGCAGTGGATATTCGAGCTGCTGTACAAGCAGGGGCTTGCCTATCGCAAGCAGATGGCGGTCAACTGGGATCCGGTTGACAAGACCGTTTTGGCGGACGAGGAGATCGTCGGCGGCCGCGCCGAGCGCTCCGGCGCGCTAGTCGAGAAGAAGTGGATCCCCCAGTGGTTGTTCAAGATCACCCAGTACGCTCAGCGGCTGATCGACGACCTTGAGACCCTCGACTGGCCCGACGGCATCAAAGCACAGCAACGCAACTGGATCGGCCGCAGCGAGGGAGTTCAGTTCACGCTCAAGGTTGCGGAGGAGGGCGTTGGGCGTTGGGCGTTAGGCGTTGGGGTAGAGAGCCCCAGCAGTTCCCTCGCGACATCACGCTACGACCTAGACGCCGACCCCAACGCCCAACGCCCAACGCCCAACGCCCTCAGCTTCGAGGTTTTCACCACCCGGATCGACACGATTTTCGGGATGACGTTCTGCGTGCTCGCTCCCGAGCACCCGCTCGTGGATCAGATCAAAAAGCAAGTTGATCCCGAGCACCAATCCGCGATCGACGCATGCCGCGAGGGAGCCGCTGGCCTCAGCGATACCGACCGTACCGCCACGAACCGTGGGAAGACCGGCGTGTTCACCGGTGCCTACGCGATCAATCCGGCCAATGGCAAACAAGTCCCGATCTGGCTGGCCGACTACGTGCTCGCCACCTACGGCACCGGCGCGATCATGGCCGTGCCCGGTCACGATTCGCGCGACTTCGAGTTCGCGACAAAGTTCGGGATTCCTGTTGTTCAGGTGATAGCGCCCGGCGCCACGGGCGGAACAGACCCCCTCCCTAACCCTCCCCCCGGGGCGGGGGAGGGGACCGGAATCGAACTGCCGTTCGAAGCCAAAGACGGCGTTCTCGTCAACTCGGGCGAGTACGACGGCATGAACGTCGCGGAGGCTCAGCTAGGTCTCGGACGCTGGATCGAGGCGCACGGCATCGGCGAGCGGAAGATCCAGTACCGGCTGCGCGACTGGCTGATCTCGCGCCAGCGCTATTGGGGATGCCCGATCCCGGTCATCCACAGCAAGGAAGGCGACATCCAGCTCGTCCCAGAGAAGGACCTGCCGGTCTACCTGCCCGATGTCGATAACTACGAGCCGAGCGGCGATGGGACTTCCCCGCTTGCGGGAATTGACGAGTTCGTCAACGTCACCGACCTCGACGGTCGTCTCGGCAAGCGCGAAACCGACACGATGGGCGGATTCGCCTGCTCAAGCTGGTACTTCCTGCGCTTCTGCGACCCGCATAACGAAGAGAAAGCGTGGGACCAGAGCCGAGTCAACTACTGGATGCCGGTCGACGCCTACGTCGGCGGTGCAGAGCATGCGGTCATGCACCTGCTCTACGCCCGGTTCTGGACCAAGGTGCTGTACGACGCCGGCCTAGTGCCAACGGCGGAGCCGTTCGCACGTCTGGAGAACCAGGGCCAGGTTCTGGCCAACACCCCTTACCGCAAACCGCGAGAAGGCGAGTCCGTCGGCCTCGGCGAGGATGGAATCCTCGTGAGCTTTGAGGAAGCGGCCACGCTGCCTGATGACGAGATCATCTGGCGCTGGGCGCGGATGAGCAAGTCCAAGGGAAACGTCGTCACGCCGGACGAGGCGAAGGAACAGTACGGGGCGGATGCGCTGCGCATCTACCTGATGTTCGTCGCGCCCTTCAACGCCGACGTCAACTGGTCCAACGAGGGGATGCAGGGCGCGGTGCGCTTCCTGTCGCGCATCTTCGCGCTGATCACGGAGATCGAGCGGATCAAGACGCTGGACGAAGCAGAGTCGCCTGAGCAGGCCGAGTTCAACCAGGAGCTCACCAAGAAGATCCGACGCAAGACCCATCAGACGATCGCCAAGGTCACCAGCGATATCGAGCGATTCTCGTTCAACACCGCGATCTCCGCGATGATGGTATTCGTCAACGAGCTTGCCCCGATCATGGCGCAGTCTCTGCAGGGTCAGACTGCCGCCGCCGTGAGAACAACCGAAGTCAGGTTGGCCCTTAATGAAGCCGCCCAGAGCCTAGTGCTGTTGCTCGCGCCGTTCGCGCCTCACTCCGCCGACGAGCTGTGGGAGATGATGGGTCGGGAAGGATTTACCTACTCGGCCTGGTGGCCCAAGTTCGACGCTGAGTTGGCCAAAGAAGACACCGTACCGATCGCGGTTCAGGTGAACGGCAAGTTGCGCGACACCGTCATTGCCCCGGCGGGTGCGGACAATCAGGCCCTAGAAGACCTGGCCAAGGCGTCGGCCAAGGTGCAGGCGCATTTGGAGGGCAAGACGATCCGCAAGGTCATCGTCGTGCCGGGGAAATTGGTGAACTTTGTCGTCAGTTGAAAAGTCGTCGAAACCGAAGGTGCCGATCTGGATCGTGATCGCGGTGATCGCGGTTGCCGTCCTGTCGTTCAGCCAGGTCTTCCGGAGCCCGAACAAGGACGCCCGCTACCTGACACTACTCGCCGACGCGACCGACCGGGCGAAGGAGCCGTTCCAGAAGTTCGAGGACAACGAGCCGCTCATGCCCTTTGACAAGGAGCAAGTGATCAAGTCCGCCGCCGATGGCGAGGAGATGCTCAAACTACGTCCCGACTCGACCCAGGCGGCCATGATCGCGGGCAACAGCTATATGCTGCTCGACCAGTGGGACAAGGCGGAGGATCGACTCAAAATCGGCCTCGCCGTTCAGCCGACGAACCCGACCGACGCGGATAAGAAAATCATCGCGCGAAATCACTACCTGCTCGCACGCACCCTCACGAATCGCAATAAACCCGAGGAAGCCGAGAAGGAAGCGACGGAGGCGATCACGCTGGATGCGATCGCCGACTACCATTGGGCCCGCGCCCAAGCCCGCGTGCAGCTTCACAAACTTCAGGAGGCCGAGGAAGATTGCACCCAAGCGCTCACCCTTGCCCCCGGGCATCCGGCGAGCATGGCGTTGTTGAAGTACATTGGCAACCTGAAGGGCTAACCGATCGGCGCGCGCTTCATTTCCGGCCACGGTCTCGGATATTTGGCCGGGGTGGAATAGAGCTTTCGATAGACGGGGCACAGCCGCTCGGCACCGACCTCCGGCAGCGACCGTTCGACCTTCTTCTCCAACCGAATCCCCAGGGCTTGGCCGCGAAAGAGCTCGATCGCGCCGAAGTCGTTGGGAGTTCGCAGGGGGAGGATCACG
This sequence comes from Fimbriimonadales bacterium, assembly GCA_038216655.1. Classification (GTDB taxonomy): domain Bacteria; phylum Armatimonadota; class Fimbriimonadia; order Fimbriimonadales; family Fimbriimonadaceae; genus JAFDWR01. Next base: position 11,166 of record JBBQPZ010000001.1, on the reverse strand, counting down.
CCACCGACTTTGCAGGCCGCCGCGGACAGTTCGAGCTGGAGTGCCAGGGGTGCCAGAGCCCGCCCGGTGACCACGTCGAACTCCTCACGATGTCCCCATTCCTCGGCTCTAGCCTCGACCACGGTGAGGTTTGGTAGCGGGTTCTCACGCAGGAACCCGAGCATCTTCCGATTTGAATCCAGAGCGGTGACCTGAATGTCGGGTCGGGCGGCGGCTAGCGGCCAGGCCGGGAGGCCGGGTCCGGTCCCGATATCCAACACGCTCGCCCCTTCGGAAATCAGCTCTTGAAAAAGAAGGCTGTCAACAAAGTGCCGCGTCCAGCATTCCTCACGAGCCACCCGCGTAAGGTTAGTGACTTCGTTGGTCTCATAGAGATTCGCCTCGTAGGTCTCGAACGCGGTCAGCTGTGCGTCGGTCAGGTTCAGCCCGAGTTCGGTAGCAGCGCGGGCGAAGCGATCTCTATCCACGGGAATAGGATGGCAGTTCTTGAGTGGTAGTGGTAGTGGTAGTGGTAGTGGACCCCTGTCATCCCGAAGGATGTTTGTGCCGAGGGACCTGACAGGACGCACCCATTGCTTGTACCAACAATCGGCGATTACTGTCAGGTCCCTCAATGTCGCTAGGGCTCCTTCGGGATGACATCCACCATCATCCCCCAAGTGCCCGATCCAGGTCCGCGATCAGGTCGTCGACGTTTTCCAGACCGATGCTGAGGCGGATGAAGTCCGGGGTCACGCCGGTCGAGATTTGCTCGTCCGGATTGAGCTGCGAGTGGGTCGTCGAGGCCGGGTGGATCACGAGCGACTTGGCGTCGCCGACATTCGCGAGGAGGGAGAAGATCTCCAGGCGGTCGATGAACTTGAGCGCTGCGTCGTAGCCGCCCTTGATCCCGAAGCCAAGAATGGCTCCGTAGAGGCCGCGCTCGTGGTACTGCTTCGCCCGGGCGTGGTCCTTCTGCGAGGGGAGGCCGGGGTAGTTCACCCAGGTCACCTTGTCGTGCGCCTCAAGGAACTCAGCAATGCGCTGGGTATTGCTGCAGTGGCGTTCCATCCGCACGTGCAGTGTCTCAACGCCCTGCAGCAGCAGGAACGAGTTGAACGGCGAGATTGCCGCGCCCTGGTCGCGCAGACCTTGCACCCGGGCTTTGAGCCCAAACGCTACGTTGCCGAGGCCGGGGAAATTACCGAAGACCTCCCAGAACTTAAGCCCGTGATAACTGGGGTCGGGTTCGGTGAAATTCGGGAAGCGACCGTTGCCCCAATCGAAGTTGCCACCGTCCACGACCATGCCGCCGATCGACGTTCCGTGGCCACCAATGAACTTGGTGAGCGAGTGGATCACGATGTTCGCGCCGTGCTTGATCGGGTTGATCAGGTAGGGCGAAGGCAGGGTGTTGTCGATGGCGAGCGGAATCCCGAGTTCTTTACCGATCGCCGCGACCTCCGCGATCGGGAACGTATCGAGCTTGGGGTTCCCGACGGACTCGCCGTAGAACAGCTTCGTGTTGGGCTTCACCGCTCGGCGGAAGTTCTCGGGGTCGCTAGGATCGACAAACGAAACCTCGATCCCCATCTTGGGCAGGGTGTAGTGGAACAGGTTGTAAGTGCCGCCGTACAGCGAGTTCGCCGAAACAATGTGCCCGCCGGCTTCGACGATGTTCGTGATCGCGAGCGTCTCCGCCGCCTGGCCGCTCGCCGCCGCGACCGCCGCGGTGCCACCTTCGAGCGCGGCGATGCGCTGCTCAAGCACATCGGTGGTCGGGTTCATGAGGCGCGTGTAGACGTTACCGAACTCTTGGAGTCCGAACAGCCGGGCCGCATGCGCGGTGTCGTCGAAGACGTAGCTGGTCGTCTGATAGATCGGGACCGCGCGCGACTTGGTGGTCGGGTCGACGTTTTGGCCCGCATGCAACGCGAGGGTTTCAAAGGAACGTTTGATCGGGGTCGTCGTGTCGGTACTCATGGCTCTTCCTCAGTCTTCCCCGCCATCTTAAGCCTCGTCAGCGCAATCTTAGAAGAGTTTCGCGAAAGGTGTCGGCGATTCGGTCAACGTGGTGCTTCGCCTAACGTTCGACGGTCTAGCGGTCGGTAAACTCCCGTTATGGCGCTGAACAAGAAGACGATCGACGACATCGAAGTGAATGGCAAGCGGGTGTTGGTTCGCTGCGACTTCAACGTCCCCATCGATGGCGGGGAGATCACTGACGATCGGCGCATCACCGAGGCCCTCCCCACGATCAAGGCGCTGCGAGACCGGCACGCGATCGTGATCCTCGCGAGCCATCTCGGACGTCCCAAAGGCGTCACGCCCGAATTCAGCCTCGCCCCCGTCGCCAAGCGGCTGACCGAGTTGCTCGGCCAAGACGTGCCGCTGCTTCCCGACTGCGTCGGTGATGCGGTGAAAGACGTGATCGACGATGCCAAGCCGGGCGACGTACTGCTGCTCGAGAACGTGCGGTTCCATAAGGAAGAGGAGGCGAATGACCCTGGGTTCGCGCGGGATCTGGCCTTGTTGGCCGACCTTTACGTCAATGATGCTTTCGGAACCGCGCATCGGGCCCACGCTTCGACGGAGGGCGTCGCGCATATCCTGCCGGGCGTCGCCGGCTACCTGATTCAGAAGGAGATCAAGTACCTCGGCGAAGCGCTCGAAGCGCCAAAGCGACCGTTCGTCGCGATCCTCGGAGGATCCAAGGTGAAGGACAAGATCGGCGTAATCGAGAACCTGCTGCCCAAGGTCGATCATCTCCTCATCGGCGGCGGCATGGTGTTCACGTTCTACAAGTCGCAGGGCAAGGAGATCGGCAAGTCACTCCTTGACGAGGGGAGTTTGGAGTATGCGATGCGGCTACTGAACTCCAGCGGCGACAAGCTCGTGCTTCCCACCGACATCGTCGTCACCCACGAACTCACCGAGACCGCCGCTACCACGGTGGTCGGCGTCGACGGCATTCCCAGCGACCAGCTCGGCGCGGACATCGGCCCGGCGTCTTCGGCACACTTCGCGGAGATCATCCGCGGTGCAGGGACGGTGCTTTGGAACGGTCCGATGGGCGTGTTTGAGATGAAGCCATTCGAAGCCGGGACCCGGGCGGTCGCGGACGCGATGGCGGAATCCAAGGGCGTCACGATCGTCGGTGGCGGAGATAGCGCGGCCGCCGTCGAGAAGTTCGGCGTCGCCGACCGGATCACCCACGTCAGCACTGGAGGCGGAGCCAGCCTTGAATTCCTGGAGGGCAAGCCGCTCCCGGGCATCGAGGCGCTTCAAGACAAGGCCTAAGAGTGAAGTATTGGAGGTTCGGAGCATTCAGAGCCGGATGCCGGGCGATCGAGATCGGAAGGCTCAGACTCCTAGCCGTCCAATACTCAATACTCAATACTTCACAAATGTTCCTCTGCCTGCGCATCGACCTCGACTACGTTCCGTGGGATACCCCGGACGCTGAGGCGTTTGGACATGGCGAGCCGGCGTTGCTGCTGCGGTTGCTCGATCTCGCCCGATCGGGCGGCTATCGATTCCACTTCTTCGCCTCCAATCGCGTGCTGCGCGCCTTCCCGGCTTCGGCTGAAGCGGTGCTTAACGAGGGGCATGACTTGGATTGGTTCTGCAAGCACCCTCTTGAGGAAGGCGGGCGAAAGGCGGAGGCGTTGGAGCTCTTTGAGAGGCTCGGGCACACCCCGGTCGGGCTGTGCGCCCGCGGGTCATGGCCCGCTGTGGAGGACGTTCACGTGACCCTTGAGGAGTTCCGGTTCATCTCGGCCGCGGCGGGACCCGTGCCGGATGGGATCAAGCACTTCGTGGTCGAGGCCCGCACCTCGCGCGACGCGGCTCGCGCTGGCCTCACCGCCCGAAGCTGGACCGATACGACCAAGGCGCTGGTGCGTGATCACGCGAGTCGGCGCAAGGCGGTCACGGTGGCGATTCGTCCGCAGGTATTGGCCAAGTTCGACGCCAAGCTCACCCACATTCAGGAGATCTTGGAGATTGCATCTGCCGCCGACATGCCGATCCGCACGCTGCGTCAGGCGCTCGTCACACCCTGAGTAGGCCGTCAATCGCCATTAGGCTGCGGTGCCACGGTTTGGCCGGGATTGGAATTGCCCGAGGGCTTTCAACGGTTTCCCGGCAAACCGTGCGCTGCAATAACCAGCGTCGCATGGGAGCACGGTTGGCCAGGAAGCACTTCCGGCTTCCTAGGCATCTTCGACCCTGGACAAGCCGTGGCACCGCGGTTCAAACCAGAAGGTTGACAGCCTACCGAGGCTCTTCCAGCGGGATCAGGAAAAGCATCACCATTCCAGGGATCGTTAGCACGATTACCGCGCCGAAGAACGCGGGATATCCGAAGTTGGACTGGATGATGCCGCTCAGAATGCCGGCCAGTGCGATGCAGAGCGCGCCCATTCCCGTCCCGATGGCATAGTGGGCGGTCTTGTACTGTCCCCGCTGCGCGACCCACATCAGATAGATCGAGTAACCCGCATAGCCGAATCCGTATCCAAACTGGTCGACGAAGTCGACCCCGAAGAGCACCGGCGAGTTTGGGGCGGGTCGCCCAAGAGAGGCCCAGAGGTAGAGCAGGTTGGGGAGATGCATGAGCACCGCCATTGGTAGAAAGGCCCTCTTGAGCCCGATCTTGGAGACGTAGTAGCCCCCAACGATTCCCCCCAGGACGATCCCAATCACGCCTGCCACGCCCTTGATCAAGCCGAGGCGGTCGTTGGCGACGGCAAGGCCGCCCTTCTCGATTGCGTCCTTGAGGAAGAGGGGTGACATCTTCGAGACCATCGCCTCGCCGAACCGGTAGGTGAGGATGAACCCGAAGATTGCCCAGAATCCGCTCTGGGCGACGAACGACCCGAAGGCGTCGCCCATCGTGGTTCCTTTGATCGTGCGACGCGCATAGAAGAACGCAAAGCCGGCCAGTCCTCCACAAATCATCAGTTGGAGTAGCTCCGTGGAGAAAGGTCCCATCCCGAGGTCGAAGCCGATCAGGGTGTCGTGGGCGGGCAGCATCCATCCCTTCCAGCGTCCTCCCGGATCGGCGCCGAGCATTGCCCAGAGGGCATGGGCTCCCAGGCGAACGACCGCGTTTCCGGCAAAGTACGTTCCTAACCCCAGGCCGACGATCGCGAGTGTGCGTTGAACGTTCTTACGCCTCTCGCCCGGTACGGGCTCGGCTAGGGCGGCGTCGCTGTCGAGGGTCGGCGTGGTTCGTCGGGCGACCAGGAAGCCCAGTCCGTACAGAATTCCGCAACCCAAGAGGACAACCATCCAGCCAATCTCGACGGGGAGGATCGCTTGCGAGGTGACCGAATTGGGTCCACCGTCGAGCTGCATGAGGTCGGTATTACCGGGAGGGGTTCCCACCAGGCGCTGAATCTGGCCAATCGGCTTCTCTCCGGAGAGAACCTGTCCTCCCGGTGTGATCGTGAAACGCTGGGTTCCGGGCGGGATCGTCACCGGAGGTTGGAGGATTCGTCCCTTGTCGTCGGTCAAATCCCCACCGGCCGAGTTGTTCACGCCAAGCATGGCCGAGGGGAGGACGATTTCCTTCTTGCCATCGAGGAAGCGGAGGTAGCCGCCCCCGGGTGCCTTTACCTCGATTCGCGGCAAAGCGGTGAGCTTGCCGACGCAGAATACGAGCAACCCGGCACAGAAGAGCCGCCCAAGGCGATAGAACGTGGTCTGAACGCCGACGTACGCGGCCTGTTGCTCGCGCGTCATCGAGAGGATGTAGAACCCGTCGGTCGCGATATTGCAGAGGGCGGAGATCAAGGCGGTCGCGCCGAACACCACGAGGGTGAACTCGAAGGCGTGGGGCAGCTTGAGCATCAGCGCGGCAAGGCTCAGGCCGATCGCGATCAGGAGCTGTCCTCCAAAGATCCAGTCCCGCTTACGTCCGTTCAGGTCCACCATCGGGCCGAGGAGGAATTGGAGCGACCACGGCAGCGCGATCAGGGACGTCCACTGGGTGATCGCGTTATTCGCGACCCCGAGGTCCTTGTAGAAAACGGAGGAGACTTCCTGGACGATCGTGACCGGAATCGCCTGCATGAAGTAGAGCAGGGGGATGAACAGCCAGGGATTGAAACGAGCCGGGACGGCCGGAGTGGGAACTGTCGTCTCTTCGGTCATGACTCCCTCTCAGAATAGAACAAATAGCGTTGGGGCGGAGGGAAGTGTTGGGTATTAGGTGTTAGGGAGGAGCGGAACTGCCAGAAAGCAAGGTTGATTGCAAGGCTCTGATCAAATTTCCGTCCGGCCTAACACCAAACACCTAACACCTCTGCATTGCCCAACGCCCAAACGCCTAACGCCTCTCCCCCTGCTACCCTCACCAGGATAGTGTCATTGCCGCTATCGTTACCAGCCAGTATTGAACCTGGCTAGTAGGAACTCCGGTTATCGAAAGGCTCCATATCATTACCGGGAGAGGACCCCGCATTCTCATGGAAGTTCTACCGTGGCGAGGAGTCTGAGTCCTTGTAGGAATCACAGACGTTATGCTTACTGGGGAGCACTTTGTACAGGAAGGACTGATCAGCAGTGATCAGTTGGAACTCGCGCTGGGCAAGCAGCGGGAGATGGGTGGCACTGATCCGATTGCCCGTGTGTTGGTCAGCCTCGGCCTCGTTACCGAACGCGATCGCGTTCGCTGCCTGGGCAAGGTCTGGGGCATTGCCCACGTAGATATCGCCGACGTCGTCCCTCAGCACGATGCCCTGCTGCTGATCACTCCGCAGATCGCAAAGCGATTCAAGTGCGTCCCGCTCGAACGTGAGGACAACCGCCTTGTCGTGGCGATGGTGAACCCGCTCGACGTGTTCGTCATCGACGAGTTGCGGCTCACCACCGGCCTCGAGATCGAACCGGTCATCGCGGTCGAAGACGACATCATCCACGCGCTGTCGACCTACTACAAGATCGACTCCAACGTCAACGACGCTCTGGCCGGCGTAATGAAGGACTTCGATGGCGATATCGAAGTCACTCGCCTTGACGAGGGAGAAGACCTCAGTGAAGCAGAACTTCGGGAGTTGGGCGAAGACGCGCCCGTCATCCGTCTCGCCAATCTCATCATCAGCCAAGGCATCGCTGACAAGGCCAGCGACATCCACATGGAGCCTCAAAAAAACGGTATGCGGATTCGCTACCGGGTAGACGGCGTGATGATGGAAGGGATGAAGCTGCCACGCAAGATCGTGGCGCCGCTCACCTCGCGTATGAAGATCATGTCCGACATGGACATCGCCGAGAAGCGCGCCCCCCAAGACAACCGCATCTCCGCGACCATCGGCGGGAAAGAATTCGACTTCCGCGTTTCGACCCTCCCCGTGCAGCACGGCGAGAAGATCGTTATGCGAATCCTCGATAAGGGCGGCATCAACGTCGGCCTGTCGAAGCTGGGCTTCCTGCCCCACAACATGAAGATCATCGAGGATATCTGCTCGAAGACCTATGGCATCATCCTCGTCACGGGGCCCACGGGTTCCGGTAAGTCGACCACGCTTTACTCGATTCTGAACAAGCTCAACACTGGCGACACCAACATCATCACGATCGAGGACCCCGTCGAGTACGAGCTGCCCGGCATCAACCAGTGCGGCGTGAACGTGAAGGCCGGAATGACCTTTGCCGCGGGTCTGCGCGCCATGCTTCGGCAAGACCCCGACATGATCATGGTCGGTGAAATGCGCGACAAGGAAACCGCCACCATCGCAATGGAAGCCGCCTTGACCGGTCACCTTGTCTTGAGCACCCTTCACACCAACGACGCGCCCGGCGCGGTTACCCGCTTGATCGAGATGGGTGTCGAGCCGTTCCTGATCTCCAGCTCGGTTATCGGAATCCTCGCCCAGCGACTGGTACGCCAGATCTGCTCCCACTGCAAGGAGAGCTACAGCGCGACCCGAGAGACCCTGGTCCGCTACGGCTTCCCCCTTCCCGAAGAGCTCGGCTGTGACACCCACGGCGAGATCACCCTCTTCAGGGGCAAGGGTTGCGACCACTGTAAGGGAACAGGCTACAAGGGTCGAACCGGCGTACACGAACTGCTGGTGATGTCCGACGAGATTCGCGACAAGACACTAGAGCACTCCCCGAGCCATATTCTGCGCAACATCGCGGTCGAGCAAGGAATGCGAACGCTCCAGATGGACTCGGTCGCCAAGATCCTGCTCGGCGTGACCACGGTGGACGAAGTCCTGCGGGTGATCTATGCCTGAGTTGCTGATGATCGCGAACTCCGCCGCCCACGCCTTGGCGTCGCCGATCCGCACGCTAAGCGCGCGCGCAATCGTGGATATCGCCGCGTCTGGGGTGCGACACCGTACTGCCGCCGTCCGCGACGCACATCAACGGTCCCTGGTACGGGTACGCGCTTTTGCTCATTCCGGCAGTATTGCGCTCAAACTCACTCGAAAAAGGTGAAGTAATCGCTCAGCCTTCCGATAAGTAAATAGCACGCTTTGAGGAAGATTATCGATGTCGGCGCTACCGATCACCCCCGCACAAGATCCACTTGCCGCCTTAATGGACAAGGTTGATGGCCTTGCTGTACTTCCCCACGTCGTCTTTAAGGTCCTCGAACTGACCGACAGCCTTGAGTCCCCCCTGCACGAGATGGAGCGGGCGATCACGATCGACCCCGGCTTCAGCTCGAAAGTGCTGGTGATGGCGAACTCGGCTTACTTCGGGCTTCCCCGCCGCGTCACCTCGATCCGAGAAGCCCTGATGTTCCTTGGCTTCAAGACGGTCCGCAACCTTGCGATGACCGTCGGAGTGTTCGACCTTTTCGTCGGCAAGACCGACCGCGAGTCCCTCCGCCGCCGCCAGTGGTGGCGACGCTCGGTCGATGCCGCGATCTGCGCCCGCTGGATCGCGAGCAAGAACAACAAGCTCTCCGGCGACGACTGCTATACCACCGCCTTGCTTCACCTGATCGGCAAGACCCTTATGGACCGCTACGGCGGGAAGGACTACCACCCGATCGTCGAGCTTGAGGAGAAGGGCGTGCCGGACGTCAAGGCCGAGCACCGACTTTACGGCTACGACCATATCGAGGTCGCCGCCGCTGCCGCCCAGAAGTGGGGCTTCCCCGCCAGCTTGGCTGCCGCGCTGGATTACACCGAGCCGAAAGAACCGGACGCCGAATTCCGCGCTCAGCGCGCCTGCACCGCGTTATCTTCCGCGATCGCCTCGACGGTCACCGGCGGCAAGATGGACGCCGATTCATTGCCCGCTTGGGCAATGCTTGAACTCGGCTACGATCCGGACAACGGTCACGACCTTCTCGAGAAGGCGACCGCCGCCATCTCCTCGGCACAGCTTCAGCTGTAGTTTCATTGCGGAACGACTTGAGAGTCCTTGTGCATCAAACTTTCTGATCACTGGTCGGCAATACCCCGGCGTCCCCGCAACCATTGGATAGACCGATTGCGTACATTATGGTAAGGATTCCAGCCTATTGGAAAGCGGACATAGCTTTGGCTCCTATCCTTGGATATTTGGCAAAATTGATAGTAATGACTACACGAGGATGTAATCCCAGAACGTGGAAGTGTTTAGCTTTGCGAAATTCATCCGTTACTCAGCTCGTTCGGCCTTTGCCCTTTTTGCCTGCGCTACGGGGGCGACTTGCTTCGGACAAGGTCTGCCATTCGACACGACGTCATGTGACGGTGGAGTTTGGACCGTAAGTTCAAATTACAACTGTATGGGCTGGGCCCACGATCCTGTTACCAACACTTCAATTCCCTGCCCCGTCATCGGAACGACCTGGCTCTCGCCGAATGGCCCGCACGTACAGAATAGCTACGCCATCGAAGGACCGACCGTGTATTCATTTACGCGGGTCATTGAGGTGAGAATCCACTTCAAGGGTGCAAACCCACCGTCCGGAATTTACGTCAGGCTCACCTCGACTGCACAATTGACCGCCAGTGCGACCTGGGTTGGATTTGAAATTCCAACGCCGATAACCGTGCACACGTTCAGCAATGGCCTTGGATCGTCCTATGTCCATAACGAGTCCTCGATGCCGGATATGAGGGCCTCCCTCATAGCTGAGGAGTCGAAAACCGTGCGGATTCCTCTTGACAGCCAGGGAAATGGAGTGTTGAGTATGAATCTTGAGGCCTCCGCAGACGTCTACTCCCCGTCAACTGATACTTTTGCAAAGCTAGACGTCGTCCTCGCCTCGACTACTCCTCAGCCGGCTTTTGGAATGAAGCGTCTTCACTTTCCCGCAGGTGTGAACCTAGATCCGTGGAACACCAATTTCGCTGGATCATCAGGAACTTCATCGGATCCTTGGATCTCGTCGAACGGTACGCAAGGGGTAGCGGGTGCCTTCATCTACCCTAAGGGCGTGAATATGGGAGTAGACGCTACCTACAGCTTCACATATCCCAACCTTCCCTTTGACCTTCTGGGAACCTTGACTGGCAACTCCTTCGCGAAAGCCGTGACGGCTCCGTCCGGTGGAGAGGACACTGTCTCGATTGCCTCCGCCAACATTTTGCAGTCGAAGATCTACTCCTTCGACTGGAACATCCTTTGGAACGCTTCGATTAACACGCCGTATACCTCGCCATCTCCCATCTATACTGGCACTGGGAAGGTCTTCGTCAGCTGGGGTCTTCCGCTAAATGGTGAAACTCCTACTTTAAAGCGGGTGGGGTGGTCCTGGCAAGCTGCGGACCAAGCTGATTCTGAGGAGCATGTTGCTGATGGAATTTGGCAAAAGCTGAGCGCCGGCCCCTTCCCACTTGTTCCACCCTGGAGTGTGCCCGGCAATCCGCCAATTGCCCCACTAGGTCAGGAATGGGCCATGCTCGACGGAACTTATTCAGGGGAATGCGATGAGCAAGGTCGCTTGATGAGACGATCACTTAATTTGCTCGGAGTCAGTGCCACAGATGGGCTGGTGCATGGATCCACCGACGCAGATGTTACAACCCTTGAGCACAAGACAATTAACGGCAGAGTAGCCTTCCTGCTCATGAATTTTCACCCGACGGGTTGACCGGTTCCCCTTAAAGTTTCCACCCTCAGATCATAGAATTCGGCTCCAAAATAGGAGACGAACATGGCAGCAAGGAAACGATATTCGGAGGAGCAGATCGTGAAGGTTCTGCAGGAGATCGATGCGGGGGCGAGCAT